>NZ_SDLT01000005.1 GCF_004522235.1 Amycolatopsis nivea | reverse complement strand
CTCCTTGGGGGAATCTGATTCCCTCAAGGAGTCCTTCACGGACCTCCACACGCACCACGGCCCGCCCCCGGAAGCGATGGGGGCGGGCCGTGGTGCGTGAAGCGGGAACTCAGTCGTCGTCTCCGCCGCCGAGGGCGGTCTTCGAGACCTGCATCAGGAATTCGATGTTGGTCTTCGTCTTGCGCAGCCGCGAGATCAGCAGGTCGATGGCCTGCTGCGAGTCCAGCGCGTGCAGCACGCGGTGCAGCTTGTGCGTGACGGCCAGCTCGTCCGGCGAGAGCAGCAGCTCTTCCTTGCGGGTGCCGGACGGGTTGACGTCCACCGCCGGGAACACGCGGCGCTCGGAGATCTTGCGGTCGAGCTTGAGCTCCGCGTTGCCGGTGCCCTTGAACTCCTCGAAGATCACCGTGTCCATCGTGGACCCGGTCTCCACCATCGCGGTCGCGAAGATGGTGAGCGAGCCGCCGTTCTCGATGTTGCGCGCGGCGCCGAGGAAACGCTTCGGCGGGTACAGCGCGGTCGAGTCGACACCACCGGACAGGATCCGGCCGGACGCGGGCGCGGCCAGGTTGTAGGCGCGGCCGAGACGGGTGATCGAGTCGAGCAGGACGACCACGTCGTGGCCCATTTCGACCAGGCGCTTGGCCCGTTCGATGGACAGCTCGGCGACCGAGGTGTGATCGGACGGCGGGCGGTCGAAGGTGGAGGCGATGACCTCGCCCTTCACCGACCGCTGCATGTCGGTGACCTCTTCCGGACGCTCGTCGACCAGCACGACCATGAGGTGGGCCTCAGGGTTGTTGGTCGTGATCGCGTTCGCGATGTCCTGCATGATCGTGGTCTTGCCGGCCTTCGGCGGGGACACGATCAGCGCACGCTGGCCCTTGCCGACCGGCATGATCAGGTCGATCACGCGGGTCGTGAGCTTGTGCGGCTCGGTCTCGAGGCGCAGCCGCTCGTTCGGGTACAGCGGGGTCAGCTTCGTGAAGTCGGGACGGCGCTTGGCCTCGTCCGGCTCCAGGCCGTTGATCGAGTCGACGCGCACCAGCGGGTTGAACTTCTGCCGCTGCTGCTCGCCCTCGCGCGGCTGGCGCACGACACCGGTGATCGCGTCGCCGCGGCGCAGGCCGAACTTGCGGACCAGCGACAGCGACACGTACACGTCGTTCGGCCCGGCCAGGTAGCCCGAGGTGCGCACGAACGCGTAGTTGTCGAGCACGTCCAGGATGCCGGCGACCGGCAGCAGGACGTCGTCCTCGCGGATCTCGGTGTCGGGAGCGCCGCCCTCGCGCTGGCCGCCCCCGCTGCCCCGGCGGCGACGGTCGCGGAAGCGGCGCCCGCGGCGGCCGCCTTCCTCGTCGTCGTCCTGCGGGCCGTTGTTCCGGTTGTCGCGGTTGTCCTGCTGGTTCCGCTGCCGGTTGTCCTGGCGGTCCTGACGGTTGTCCTGGCCGCCGCGGTTGTCCCGGTTGCCGTCGCGGTTGTTGTCGCGGTTGTCGCGGCCGTTGTCCCGGTTATCGCGGTTGTCGCGGTTGTTGTCGCGGTTGCCGCCCTGGCGGTCGCCGCGCTGGTCGCGCTGGCCGTCGCCCCGGTTCGCGCCGCCGCGGCGGCGGCGGTTGCGGCCGCCTTCCTCGGACTGGCCGTCGGACTGGCCCTCGGAACGGTCGTGGCGCTCCGGGCGCTCCTGCGCGGCGGGCTTGCCGTCCTGCGCGGTCTCCGCCTTCGGGGCCTCGGCCTTGGGAGCCTCCGCCTGGACCGGCTCCGCCTTCGGCGCCTCGGTCTTGGCAGCCGCCTCCGCCTTCGGCGCGTCGGCCTTGGCCCGGCGGGCGGGCTTCTCGGCCTTCTCCGCCTTGGCAGGCTCGCCGACGCCTTCGAGCGGCAGCGTGTCGGCCGCGGCGGTGCGCTTCTTGCTCTTGCCCTGGCGCTCGCGGATCGCGGCGATCAGGTCCCCCTTGCGCATGCCGGTGGTCTCGCCCACACCCAGTTCGCCCGCCAGCTGGCGGAGCTCGGCGATGACCATTCCGGACAGGCCCCCGGTGCGGCGCTTCGGAGCGGCCGCGGCCCCATTGGTCTCAGCGGCCGCGGCGGGGGTCTCCACGTCGCCGCTCAACAGATCGGTGTTGCTCACACATGTCCTTCCTGACCGATCCACGTTCCAGGTGGATCAGCGGACTGCCGCCGGTAGCGAGACGGCTTCTGCCTCCGATGCGGACGGCTCGCGCCCAGCCGTGCGAGACACAGCGAAGCGCCGCCAGCACAGGGTGTTTGCCCCCTCCGGACGGAGAAAGCGGAATTCGGCACCGCCGGAACCGGAAACCCGCCTGCGTCCTCCGCCTCCCGCGTGCCGGGCGGTGCGGAATCGGCGGATCGACGAAGGATGCGGACCGGAGCCGCCGCTAGGGGCGAACAGGCCCGGCATCGGGTGCGGAAACGCACGGTGATCGAACGCCCCCGAGGGTAGACCGCGCCCTGTCCGGGTGCAACAACCACCCCCCGCGTGGCGCACGCTGCCGTCCAGCCTGTGACCAGGTCGTCACCTGGCCACAACCTGCACGCCATCGCGGTCCACGGGCAATTCGGCGACGTCGAACCCCGTAACGTCCACGCCCGCCGGGAGTATTCCCGTCAGCGTGAGAGCGAGCACAGTGGGACCGGCGCCGGAAATGGTCGCGGGAACGCCTTGCGCACGCAGCGTGCGCACCAATTCCGTGCTCGCCGGGTACGCCTCGGCGCGGTAATCCTGGTGCAGGCGGTCCTCGGTGGCGGCCAGCAGCAGTTCGGGCCGTTCGGTGACGGCCAGCACCGCGAGCGCCGCCCGTCCCGCGCTGTGCGCCGCGTCGGCGTGCGGCACCTGCGCCGGCAGCAGCCCGCGCGTCGTGTTGGTGGACGACTTCTCCCCCGGCACCGCGACTACCGGCCGGATCGCCGCGTTCGGCTCCACGCGTTCGGCACGGAACCGGCCGTCCTCCGCCCACGCCACCACGAGCCCGCCGAACAGGCTCGCCGCCGCGTTGTCCGCGTGGCCCTCGAACTCGGCCGCGAGCTGGAGCGCGTCGGCGTCGAGCGGACGCTCCGCCAGCGCGTAGCCCAGCGCCACGCCGGTCACCACCGCGGCGGCCGACGACCCGAGGCCGCGCGCGTGCGGAATGCTGTTGTGGCAACGGAGATGCAGGCCGGGCGGCCGCACGTCGAGGTGTTCGCAGGCTCGCCGCAGCGCGCGGACCACCAGATGGGATTCGTCGGTCGGCACGTCCTCGACGCCGCCCGCTCCCGCGTCGAGCACCTCGATCTTCAAGCCGCCCTCGGTGACCTGCAGGTCGACCACGTCGTAGCGGGCGAGCGCGAGGCCGAGCGCGTCGAATCCCGGGCCGAGGTTCGCCGTCGACGCCGGGACCGTCGCGCGGAACGCGGGCAGCGCCGTCATCGCAGGTCCAGCGCCGCCGCGACGGCCGTCGGGTCGACCGCGAGCGGTTCCACCTCGACGTTGCCCTCCAACGCCGTCGCCGGGTCCTTCAGGCCGTGCCCGGTGACCGTGCAGACGACCTTCGAGCCCTTCGGCAGCCGTCCGTCCGCCGCGGTGGCCAGCAGGCCCGCCACGCTCGTCGCGGACGCCGGCTCCACGAAAACGCCCTCGCGACGGGCCAGCAGCCGGTACGCCTCAAGGATCTTCTCGTCGGTGATCGCGTCGAAGAGCCCGTTCGATTCGGCGCGCGCGTGCACCGCGCCGTCCCACGAAGCCGGGCTGCCGATGCGGATCGCGGTCGCGATGGTGTCCGGGTCGGAAACCGGTTCGCCGTGTACCAGCGGCGCGGCGCCGGCGGCCTGGAAACCGAACATCCGAGGCGTGTTCTTGACCACACCGTCCGCCGCGTACTCCGAATAGCCCTTCCAGTACGCGGTGATGTTGCCCGCGTTGCCGACCGGGAGGCAGTGCACGTCCGGGGCCTCGCCGAGCACGTCGCAGATCTCGAACGCGGCGGTCTTCTGCCCCGCGATGCGCACCGGGTTGACCGAGTTGACCAGCGTGACCGGGTAGTCCGCCGCGGTCTTGCGGGCGAGTTCGAGGCAGTCGTCGAAGTTGCCGTCGACCTGGAGGATCCGCGCGCCGTGCAGCACCGCCTGGGCGAGCTTGCCCATCGCGATCTTGCCCTGCGGCACCAGCACCGCACAGGTGAGCCCGGCCCGCGCGGCGTACGCGGCGGCCGACGCGGAGGTGTTGCCGGTGGACGCGCAGATCACCGCCTTCAGGCCGCTCGCCAGCGCGTGCGTGATCGCCACGGTCATCCCGCGGTCCTTGAACGAACCGGTCGGGTTCGCGCCCTCGACCTTCAGGTACACCTCGGAGCCGGTCAGCTCCGACAGGTGCGCGGCGGGCAGCAGCGGCGTGTTTCCTTCGCCGAGCGTGACCACGCGCGCTCCGTCGGGGACCGGAATCCGGTCGCGATACGCCTCAATGATTCCCGGCCAACCACTCACTGGTCTTCGCCTTCCACCCGCATCACGCTGACAACCTCGTGCACCACATCGAGTTTCGCGATTTCGTCCACAGTGGACTGCAAAGCCGCGTCGGGTGCGAGATGAGTGACCACGACGAGGCTCGCCGTGTCGTTCGCGTCGCGCTGGCGCACCGCGGCGATGCTCACGCCGTGCGCGGCGAACGCTTGCGCCACCTGGGCGAGCACGCCCGCGCGGTCCGCGACGTCGAGGCTCACGTGGTAGCGCGTCGGCGTCTGGCCCATCGGCCGCACCGGCAGCGCGGCGTGCGCCGATTCGCGCGGGCCCCGGCCGCCGTGCACCTGGTTGCGCGCCACCGCGACGAGGTCGCCGAGCACCGCGCTGGCGGTCGGCGCGCCGCCGGCGCCCTGGCCGTAGAACATCAGCTCGCCGGCCGCGTCCGCCTCGACGTAGACCGCGTTGAACGCGCCGCCGACGCCGGCCAGCTGGTGGCTGCGCGGAATCATCACCGGATGCACGCGGGCGGACACCGATTCCGTGCCGTCGTCCGCGGTCACGCGTTCGCAGATCGCCAGCAGCTTCACCGTGCGGCCGAGCGTGCGCGCGGCGGCCAGATCGGAGGCCGTGACGTCCGCGATGCCTTCGCGGTGCACGTCTTTCGCGGTGACCCGCGAGTGGAACGCCAGCGAGGCGAGGATCGCGGCCTTCGACGCGGCGTCGTAGCCGTCGACGTCCGCCGTCGGGTCCGCTTCCGCGTAGCCGAGCCGGCTCGCTTCGTCGAGCGTCTCGGCGTAGCCCGCGCCGGTGGCGTCCATCGCGGAGAGGATGTAGTTGGTGGTGCCGTTGACGATCCCCATCACGCGGGTGATCCGGTCGCCTGCCAGCGATTCGCGCAGCGGGCGCAGCAGCGGGATGGCACCGGCGACGGCGGCCTCGAAGTAGAGGTCCGCGCCGCTGGCGTCGGCCGCCTCGAACAGCTCGGCCGAACACTCGGCGAGCAGCGCCTTGTTGGCGGTGACCACGGATTTGCCCGCGTTCAGCGCGGTGAGCAGCCAGCTGCGCACCGGGTCGATCCCGCCGACCAGCTCGACCACGACGTCGACGTCGTCGCGGGCCACGAGCGCCGCGGCGTCGTCAGTCAGCAGTTCGGCGGGCAGTTCCGGGTGCTTGTCCGGACGCCGCACCGCGATGCCGACCAGTTCCACCGGCGCGCCCGCGCGGGCCGCCAGCTCGCCGGCCTGTTCGGTGAGCAGTCGCGCGACCTCGCTGCCGACCGTGCCGCAGCCGAGCATCGCTACCCGGATGGGTGACCGCTCCGTGGGAGACAGGCCTTTCGGAGACACAGTGGACACTTCTCAAACCTCCAGGCGCAGCATGTCGTCCGTCGTCTCCCTGCGCAGCAGCAGCCGGGCGGCGCCGTTGCGCACGGCGACCACCGCGGGCCGCGGCAGCCGGTTGTAACCACTGGCCATCGCGTAGCAGTAGGCGCCGGTCGCCGCGACGGCCAGCAGGTCGCCGGGAGCCAGCGTGTCTGGCAGCCAGCAGTCTCGGACGACGATGTCGCCGGACTCACAGTGTTTTCCCACCACGCGAGACAACGCCGGGGTCACCGGCTCGTTTCCGTCGGAGGCGGAGCGCGAAACCACCCGGCAGTCGTACACCGCGTCGTAGAGCGCCGTGCGGATGTTGTCGCTCATCCCGCCGTCGACGCTGACGTACCGGCGGGCGGTCTCGTCGCCGAGCGCGACGTCCTTGATCGTGCCCACCTCGTACAGGGTGAACGTGCCCGGACCGGCGATCGCGCGGCCGGGTTCGCCCGCGATGCGCGGCACCGGAAGCTCCGCGTACGCGCATTCCTTGCGGACGATCTCGCGGATCTGCGTGATCATCTGCGAAGGCGGCGGCGGGTTGTCCTTTTCGGTGTAGGCGATGCCGAAACCGCCGCCGAGGTCGACGACGTTCATCTGCTCCAGCAGGTCCCGGCCGTGTTCCTTGGCCAGGTCCGCGAGCAGCCCGACGACGCGGCGCGCGGCGACCTCGAAACCGTCGGCGTCGAAAATCTGCGAACCGATGTGGCTGTGCAGGCCGACCAGCTTGAGCGACGGCGCGTTCAGCACCCGGCGCACCGCCTCGGCGGCATCGCCGGAAGCCAGCGAGAACCCGAACTTCTGGTCCTCGTGCGCGGTCGCGATGAATTCGTGCGTGTGCGCCTCGACGCCGACCGTCACCCGGACGAGCACCTTCTGCTCGATCCCGTGCGCGGCGGCGATTTCGGCGAGCCGGGCGATCTCGTAGTACGAGTCGACCACGACGGTGCCGACGCCTGCCTCGACCGCCGCGTCCAGTTCGGCGACCGATTTGTTGTTGCCGTGGAACGTGATCCGCTCCACCGGGAAGTTCGCGCGCTGCGCGACGGCCAGTTCGCCGCCGCTGCAGACGTCGAGGCTCAGTCCCTGTTCGGCCACCCACCGGGCGACCTCGACGGACAGGAACGCCTTCGACGCGTAGTGCACGAGCGCCGGGTCGTCGAACGCCTCGGCGTAGTCGGCGCAGCGGGACTTGAAGTCCGCCTCGTCGACCACGAACAGCGGCGTGCCGTAGGTCTGCGCGAGGTCGCGCACGTCGACGCCGGCGATCCGGACGACGCCGTCCGCGGCGCGGTAAACGTTGCGCGGCCACACTTTCGCGGGCAGCTGGTCGAGTTCGCCCGCACTCGCGGGCGGGAACCCGGAGGCGTCGGCATGGGGGTAGACGTCGGCGTGGCGGGGGCCCGCGGGGTGCGCCATGGTTTACATCCGTTCCGGAGCGGAGACACCGAGCAGCGACAAGCCGTTCGCCAGGACCTGGCGCGCGGCTTCGCACAGAGCGAGCCGGGCGTACGTGAGGGGAGTGGCCTCCTCGTCGCCCTGCGGGAGGACCCGGCCCACGGTGTAGAACTTGTGGTACGCGCCGGCCAGTTCCTCGAGGTAGCGGGCCACGCGATGCGGTTCGCGCATCTCCGCCGCCCGGCGCACCACGGCGGGGAATTCGCCGATGGTGCGGATCAGGTCGCCTTCAGCAGGCAGGGTGAGCAGTCCGAAATCGACGTCCTCGCCGGACTCGCCGACCTTCAGGCCGAGGTCCGCCGCGCCGCGCCGCAGCGACGACAGCCGGGCGTGCGCGTACTGCACGTAGTAGACCGGGTTGTCGTTGGAATGCTTGCGCAGCAAGTCCAAATCGATGTCCAAGGAGGAATCGACGGAGTAGCGGATCAGCTCGTAGCGGGCCGGGTCGACGCCGACCGCCTCCACGAGGTCCTCGAGCGTGATCACGGTGCCCGCGCGCTTGGACATCCGCACCGGCTTGCCGTCGCTGACCAGGTTCACCATCTGGCCGATCAGCACCTCGACCGTCGCCGGGTCGTCGCCGAACGCCGCCGCGGCGGCCTTGAGCCGGGCGATGTAGCCGTGGTGGTCCGCGCCGAGCATGTAGATGCACAGGTCGGCGCCGCGGTTGCGCTTGTCCTTGAAGTAGGCCAGGTCGCCCGCGATGTAGGCCGGGTTGCCGTCCTTCTTGAGGACGACCCGGTCCTTGTCGTCGCCGTACTCGCTGGAGCGGAGCCACCAGGCGCCGTCGGCGAGGTAGAGGTTGCCGGAGTCCTTGAGCTCCTGCACGGCCGCGCCGACCGCGCCGGACTCGTGCAGCGAGTTCTCGTGGAAGTAGACGTCGAAATCGGTGCCGAACTCGTGCAGGCTCTGCTTGATCTGGCTGAACATCAGGTCGATGCCGATGCGCCGGAACGTCTCGTTCCGCTCGTCCTCGGGCAGGCTCAGCGCGCTCGGCTCGGCCTTGAGCACCTCGGCCGCGATGTCGCTGATGTAGCCGCCCGCGTAGCCGTCCTCCGGCGCGGGCTCGCCCTTCGCGGCGGCGATCAGCGAACGCACGAAACGGTCGATCTGCGCGCCGGCGTCGTTGAAGTAGTACTCGCGGATCACGTCCGCGCCCTGCGCGTCCAGCACCCGGCCCAGCGCGTCGCCGACCGCGGCCCAGCGCGTCCCGCCGAGGTGAATCGGGCCGGTCGGGTTCGCGGAGACGAATTCCAGGTTGATCCGGCGCCCGGCCAGCGCGTCGCCGCGGCCGTACCCCGCGCCCGCGGCCAGCACCTGGCGCACGACCTCGCCCTGCGCGTCCGCGGCGAGCCGGAAGTTCAGGAAGCCCGGTCCGGCGACCTCGGCCGCGGCCACGCCGTCCGCCCCCGCGACGACCTCCGCGAGCGCGTCGGCGAACTCGCGCGGCTTCAGTCCCGCCTTCTTGGCCACCTGCAGCGCGAGGTTGGTCGCGTAGTCTCCGTGGTCCGGGTTGCGCGGGCGTTCGATGGTCACGGTCTCCGGCAGCACGGCGGCGTCGACGCCGCGTGCGGCGAGGACCTGCTCGGCGGAGCTGCGGACCAGATCGGCGAGAGCGGCGGGAGTCACTCGCCGAATTCTAGGTGCGCTCGCGCCGCGCGCCTCCGGCGGTACAGGCTGGCGAGACGGCGGGCACACCGGAGGCGGATGTTCCGCTCGCCGGGGCGCCTCGCGGGCGTTCACGGTGATCGAACGCCCGGTCTCTACACTGGGCTACCGGCAGGGTTCCGTCCGGCTCCCTCCCCCGCTCTCACGAGGAGATCTCGGCAATCATGGCCAACGGGACCACCAAGAAGAAGGGCTCCGGCGCGTCCGCGGTGAAGGCGGCGAAGAACCGCTCGGTCGTCGCGGGCAAGCGCACGCCCTGGGGCACCATCATCGGCGTCGTCGTGGTGGTCGCCCTGCTGGCCGGCGTCATCGTCTACTACCTGCAGGCCTCCGCGCCCAAGCGCGACCAGGCCGCCCGGGACGAGGCGGCCGCCTCCTTCGCGCCGACCGCGAGCAATCCGGACCCGTCGAAGAAGATCCCCGGCGTCGTCATCAAGCAATACACCGGATCGGTGCACATCCTGCCCACCGAACGGGTGGCCTACGACCAGAGCCCGCCGTTCGGCGGCCCGCACGACGGCTACTGGGCCACCTGCACCGGCGTCGTGTACCCGGAAGCGGTGCGCAACGAGAACATGGTGCACTCGCTCGAGCACGGCACGGTGTGGATCGCCTACAACCCGGACAAGGTGAAGGGCGACCAGATCCCGCTGCTCGAGGCGCGGGTCAAGGGCAAGCCGTACATGATGATGTCGCCGTACCCGGGCCTGGACAAGCCGATCTCGCTGCAGTCGTGGGGCCACCAGCTGAAGCTGGACAGCGCCGACGACCCGCGCATCGACCAGTTCATCGCCGCGCTGCGGACCAACCCGAACGGCGTGTACCCGGAGATCGGTGCCTCGTGCGACGCGCTCGGCAAGGGCATGTTCGACCCGAGCAACCCGCCGAAGTTCGACCCGAGCAAGCCGGGCAAGGACGCGAAGCCGATGGACTACAAGGGCAGCACCGGGGCCCAGACCGAGCAGCAGCCGGGCATGCCGGGGACGCCGCCGGCCGGGCAGTGACCGTGGGCTCCGAAAACCACGCTGACCAGGCCGAGACGGGCGGCATCGAAACCTCCCGTTCCGCCTCCCCCTCCGCCGAGTTCGCTGAGGAGTCCGCTCCGGCGGAACGGACGGGCTGGTCGCGGTGGGTGGTCATCGGCGGGACGCTGATCGCGGTGCTGCTGGTCGGGGCCGCGATCGGGGTCTTCGCGACGCGGCTCACCGACGGCAGCGACGCGGTGCCCGCGACGCCGGGCGCGGGTTCGGTCGAGGTCGGGTTCGCCCAGGACATGTCCGTGCACCACCTGCAGGCGGTCACCATGGCCGGCTGGGCGCGGGACCACTCGACCGACCCGGAGATCCGCCAGCTCGCGTTCGACATCGAGCGCACGCAGACCGAGCAGGTCGGGCGCATGAAGGGCTGGCTCATGCTGTGGGACCAGCCCGAACAGGCGACCGGCGCGTACATGACGTGGATGACCGAGCCGATGGGCCACGCGGGCATGCAGATGCCGACCAGCAGCCCGGCCGGCGGCGCGCCGATGCCGGGCATGGCCACCGACGCGGACCTCGCGAAACTGCGCTCGCTGTCCGGCCGCGCGCTGGACGTCGAGTTCCTGCAGCTGATGCTGCGGCATCACCAGGGCGGCGTCGCGATGGCCGAGTACGCGCAGGACCACACGTCCAACGACGCGGTGAAGGCGTTGTGCCGCAGCATGCTGGTGTCGCAGGGCGCGGAAATGGACCAGATGAAGCTCATGCTGAAGGGGCGGGGCGCGCAGCCGCTGCCCTTCTCCTGACCTCCGCTTGTGAGCGCCTGTCGCGGTTCTGACCGGGGCGGGCGCTCACGAGTTTTTGTAGGTGGGCCGCGCCAGTTCCTTGATGTCGCCCAGCGTTCCCCATTCGTCGCGCCCCAGCCGGGACAGCGGCCGCAGCCGGTCGATCAGCGGGTGGTCGCCGTCGAGGACGTCCTCGTTGACCGCGAGGTGCACGACCCGGCCGAACACCACCGTCGAGCGGCCGAAACCGACCGTGCTGTGCAGTTCGCATTCGAACGCCACCGGTGATTCCGCGACCCGCGGCGGGCGGACCTTGAGGCTCGGCTCGCGGGTCAGCCCGGCCTCGTCGAATTCGCTCAGCTCCGGCGGGAAATCCGCGCCGGTGGCGTTGATCTGCTCGAACAGCGGCTCGGGCGCGAGGTTGACCACGAACTGGCGGGTCGCCTCGACGTTGCGCAGGGTGTCTTTCCGGCCGACCGAGGTGAACTGCAGGACCGCGGGCGCGGCCGAGGCGACGGTGAAGAACGAATGCGGCGCGAGGTTGTCCACTCCGTCGCGGGAAACGCTCGAGACCCAGGCGATGGGCCGCGGCACGACGGTCGCGGTCATCAGGTGGTAGAACGCGTTCGGGGCCAGCTGTGCGGGGTCGAAGTCCTTGCGCATAGCCCCCGGTCTACCAGGACAGCTCCGTGCACCGGCGGGCGCATTGCGGTCCCTCGACTTGCAGCGTCGCGTGTTTGATCTCGTAGCGGACCGAGAGCAGGTCCTGCGCCTTGGTGAGCACAGTGGACTGTTCGGCGTCGGCCTTCACCGTCAGGTGCGCCGACGCGACCTCCATGCCCGAGGTCAGCGTCCACACGTGCAGGTCGTGCACGTCCGCGACACCCGGCAGCGCGGCGAGTTCGGTGCTGATCTCGCCGACGTCCACGCCGGCCGGCGCGTGCTGGAACAGGATCCGCAGCGCGCGGCGGGCGAGCGTCCAGGTGCGCGGCAGCACGAACAGGCCGATCGCGACACCGATGATCGGGTCGGCGTAGCGCCAGCCGGTGGTGAGCGTGATCGCGCCGCTGAGCAGCACGCCGACCGAGCCGATGAGGTCAGCCAGCACCTCGAGGTACGCGCCGCGGACGTTCAGGCTCTCCTTCGCGCCCGAGCGCAGCACCAGGAACGACACGATGTTGGCGACCAGACCCGCTGCCGCGGCGAGCAGCACCGGCAGGCCAGGCACCTCCGGAGGGTCGGTGATCCGGCCGATCGCCTCCACTGCCACATACCCGGCGACACCGAACAACAGGACCGCATTCGCCAGGGCGGCAAGGACTTCCGCCCGGTACATGCCGAACGTGCGGCTGGGCGTCGGCCCGCTGCGCCGGGCGAGCACGATCGCGGCGAGCGCCATTCCGACGCCGAGAACGTCGGTGAACATGTGCGCGGCGTCGGAGATCAGCGCGAGGGAACCGGTGGCGAAGCCGACCGCGAACTCCAGCACCATGAACCCGGCACCGACCGCGAGAGCGATCAGCAGCGCGCGGACGTAGCGGCCGGACGCGCTCGCCGGAGCGGCGGTGTGCCCGTGGCCGTGCCCGTGTCCCATCGCTCGCCTCCCAAGTTTCGGTGTCGAGAGGAATATATAGTGACATGCGCATATGTGCAATACAGGGTAGCCTAACTTCACTCTAACGCCTGGTGACGCGTTTCCCCCAGCCCTGTTCCGCGAGGTGGGAAAGATCAGCGCACGAGCCGGAAGAACCCGCGGATCTGCTCGACGAGCGACGCCGGTTGTTCCATGGCGGCGAAGTGCCCGCCGCGCGGCAGCCGCTCGAACCAGCGCAAATCGGTGTACTTGAGCGCCGCCTGCCGCCGCGACGGGCGGATGATGTCGCGCGGGTAGACGGAGATGCCGGACGGCGCCGTGACGAGATCGCCGAAGCTGCGGTAGCTCTCCCAGTACAGCCGCGCGGACGACGTCGCCGACGCGGTGAACCAGTACGCCGAGATCGCGTCGAGCAACTGCTGCCGGGTGACCGCGTCCTCTGGATGGCCGTTGTTGTCGGTCCAGGCCCAGAACTTCTCGGCGATCCAGGCCGCCTGCCCGGCCGGCGAGTCGGTCAGTCCGTAGCCCAGCGTCTGCGGCCGCGTGCCCTGCTGCCCCGAATATCCCTGGCCGGTGCGCCGGAACTCCGCCGCCGCCTGCGCCCCTTCACGCTCCTCGTCGGTCTCGTCCTTGAACTCGCCCCGGGGAGCTGCCGCCATGTTGACGTGCACCCCCGCGACCCGCTCCCGCGCCACTTCGCCGAGCGCCCCCGAGACCGCCGAACCCCAGTCGCCGCCCTGCGCGCCATAACGGTCGTAGCCGAGCGAGACCATCAACTGATCCCAAGCGGTCGCGATTTTCCGCACGCCCCAACCGGTTTCGCTCGGCTTGTCGCTCCAGCCGTACCCCGGCAACGACGGCGCGACGACATGAAACGCGTCCGCCGGATCGCCACCGTGGCCCCGCGGGTTGGTCAGCGGGCCGAGGATGTCGAGGAATTCGAGGACCGACCCCGGCCAGCCGTGCGTGATCACCAGCGGAAACGCGTCCGGCTCCGGCGAGCGGAGGTGCACGAAGTGAATCCCGAGACCGTCGATCTCCTGACGGAACTGCGGGAAGACGTTGAGCCGGTCGGCGAACCCGAAGTCGTAATTCTCGGCCCAGCTGCGGCAGAGCTCCTTGGCATAGCCGAGCGGCACTCCCTGCGCCCAGTCGCCGACGGTCTCCGCCTCCGGCCACCTCGTGCGCCGCAACCGCGCCCGCACGTCCTCGATGTCCTGCTCAGCCACCCTGACCTGGAACGGCTCGGCGCCCACCGCCGCCTCCCTCCGCGTCGATGATCCGACGCTACCGCGTTAAGCCCCCTCCTGTGCACAGCCGGAAAGGGGCATGCGCTAGGCTCTGTCCAGTCGCGCAAGCGAGCCCTCGTAGCTCAGGGGATAGAGCACTGCCCTCCGGAGGCAGGTGTCGCAGGTTCGAATCCTGCCGAGGGCACATCTTCTTCACTTCTTTTTCCGGTTTCTGACGCCAGGCCTCCCTCGGCCGATGTCAGGTGGCACCTGAACCGCAGGGACTCCCCTCACCACAGTGCACGGCCGCTATTTCGCTAGCTCGGCCGTCCGGACTTCCCGCTTTCGGCGACCCGCAGCAGCGCCTTCCCGATCACCGCGGCTTCCTCATCGCTGAGGTGCGCCGAGAAATGCCGCTCGATGCTCTGCAGGTAGACCGGCGCGGTCTTGCGCAGCGCGCGGACGCCTTCGTCGGTGATCACCGCCCAGCTGACCCGGCGGTCGTCCGGCTCCGGGCGCTTCGTCACCAGCTCGGCACGGACCATCTCGTCGACCAGCCTGCTCACCCGCGTCCGGCTGAGCACCACGCGTTCGGCGACCTCCGCCATCCGCAGCCCCTTCTTTCCCGCCGCGTTCAGTTCCAGCAGGACGTCGTACCAGGCCAGGGGCACGGTCCCGCCCCGTTGCACGTCGGTTTCGATGGCTCGCACCGCGGCGCTGTGCGCGAGCAGCATCGCCCGCCACGCGTCCAGGCCGATCTTCGGGTCGCTCACGCCTCCCAGTGTAGGTCATTGCGTGCGGGCGCACTTAATGAGTAAGGTGCGTGCGTACGCACTTAAATCCTGAGGAGGCACCGATGGTCGAACCCATCACGCGCGACGAGGTCAAGAAGCACATTGACGCGGGATCGGCGATCGTCGTCGAGGCGCTGCCCGCCGACTACTACGCGAAGGCGCATCTGCCCGGCGCGCTCAACCTGCCGGTCGACGACGTCGAGAAACTCGCGCCAACCTTGTTGCCGCACAAGGACTCCGCGGTGATCGTCTACTGCGCCGACTCCCCTTGCCAGAACTCGGCCACCGTCGCGAAGCACTTGGCGGAACTCGGATACACCCAGGTCTTCGACTACGACGAGGGCAAAGCCGACTGGATCGCGGCCGGACTGCCGACCGAATCCGGCCGTTGAGAGCAAAGGAGGGAAACGCCATGACAGACGCAACCCGCGTGGTCGCCGGAACGGCACTTCCCGCCGCCGGGACCTGGAAGGTCGACCCAGGGCACGCCGAGGTCGGCTTCGTGGGCAGACATTTCCTGCTCACCAAGGTCCGCGGCCGGTTCACCGGGGTCGACGCCACGGTCGAAATCGGCGAGAAGATCGAGGACACCACGGTGCGCGCGGTCATCGAAATGGCCACTGTGGACAGTGGAGATCAGACCCGGGACGACCATCTCCGTTCCGGCGATTTCTTTGACGTGGAACAGTATCCGCGGGCCACGTTCGCATCGACCTCGGTCACCGTGACCGGCGCCGAGGCGACCATGGTCGGGGACCTGACCATCAAGGGCGTCTCGCGTCCGGTCACCCTCGCCGTCGAGTATCTCGGCCACGCGCGCGATCCGTGGGGGAACGATCGCGCGGTGTTCTCCGCTCGCGGCAAAATCAACCGCGAGGATTGGGGGCTGGTCTGGAACATGGTGCTGGAATCGGGAGGCCTGCTGGTCTCGAAGGAAATCGAACTCGTCCTTGAGATCGAGGCGATTCGCGCTTCCTGAGTGGACAGTGGACCGGCCGGGTTGGCCGCCGCGCCAACCCGGCCGCTCAGTTCGCCTCAGTGAGGACCGCGGCGCGAGCAAACTGCTCCCGCGCCGCCTCGTCCTCGCCCCTCGCCTGGTGACAAGCCCCCAGCCGGTTTCGGACCTCGATCTCTGCCCACGGGGACATCTGGTCGGTCAACGCGCTCAGTGCCCGCAGATGATACGAGAGTGCGAGATCCAGGCTCCCCCATTCCTGTTCCGCAGAACCGAGCCGCGAAAGCGAACTCACCAGCAACAACCGGTCGTCGAGCCGCTCAGCCAATTCGACTGCCTCGCGCAAGGGTTCCGCCGCGTCCGGGCGGCCCATATGCAGGCGGACGCTGCCGATGTGGCTGGACGCCCGGCCCAGCATCGCCGGATTTCCCGTTGCGACCGCGACTTCTCGCGATTCGGCGAAACGGACGAGCGAGCGTTCGTATTCGCCGTGCTTGAAATGCACGTACCCTAGGCCCGAGACCGCTCGTTCGACTAACCAGCTGTCCGCCACTTCTTCGGCCAGCCTCCGGGCGTCGGTCAGCACTTGTTCCGCTTCGTCCAGCGGTCCGGCGAACATCGTGACCATTCCCAGTCCGCACAAGCCCCGTGCGGTTTCTCGCCGGTCGCCGTTTTCCCGGCTGATCCGCAGGCCTTCCTCGCACCATTGCCTCGCCTGGACGGGATCGCCCAGCCCGAGGTATGCCCAGCCGAGTCCGAATCGCAGTGCTGTCCTCATCCGCTGGTCCGCCACGTTGTCTACTTCGGACAGAGCAACTTCCAGCAGGGCAACACATTCCCGGTACCGGATGCGGCGCACGAGGTAGTCGACGGCTCCCTCGGCAATCCAGCACGCGTAGTCCGGATGGCCCGCGGCGACTGCGGACGAGACGACTTCCACCAGGTCGCCTGCCTGGTCCAGCCACGCCGACGCGTCGACGAGTCCTGCGAAAGGCGGGTCGGTGGGTGCCGGGCCGCTGGGGAAACCAGGTTCGCCCCATTCGCTCGCGGCGCGGCAGGCGTGCAGGTAGACACCTAGTCCGCTCGCGACGTCGGGTTCGTCCGCGGCGAGGCGGCGCGCGTAGACGGCGACCAGGTCGTGCATCCGGTACCGGCCCGCGGCGGGCGCTTGCACCAGGTTCGCGTCGACCAAGTCTTCGAGCACGCTTTCCGCCTCGCGCCGGGGACAGCCGAGCATCGCGGCGAGGACGAGTTCGTCGAATTCAGGTGCGGGCGCGCGGCCCAGAGTGCGGAAGGCACGTTGAGTTTTAGGCGGAAGCTGGTCATAGGAAAGCCGGAACGCGGCCTCGACGCTGCGTTCTTCAGCGGTCAGTTCGCCGAGCCGGTCAGTGTCGTCGGCGAGCCGGTCCGCCAGGTCGCGGAAGGTCCACATCGGACGGTTTTGCAGCCGGGCGCCCGCGATGCGCAGGGCGAGCGGAAGACGTCCGCACAGGCTGGCCAGTTCGTGCACGGCCGCGCGTTCCTGGCTCGCCCGCGCCGGGCCGACGATCCGGCCCAGCAAGCCCGCGGCGGCGTCGGAAGTCAACGGGCCCAGGGAAATCC
Organism: Amycolatopsis nivea; assembly: GCF_004522235.1. GTDB lineage: Bacteria > Actinomycetota > Actinomycetes > Mycobacteriales > Pseudonocardiaceae > Amycolatopsis > Amycolatopsis nivea. The sequence continues at coordinate 299,911 of NZ_SDLT01000005.1, read as the reverse complement.
GGCGTTCAACGTCCAAACCGAGCAGTCGGCGACGGCTGGTGATCAGCACCCGGTTTCCGGTTCCGCCAGGAAGCAGCGGGCGGACCTGCTCGGCGCTGATCGCGTCGTCCAGCACCAGAACCAGGCGCAGCGGAGCGGTGGCGGCGCGCCAGTTCGCGGACAATTCGTCCAGGTCATCCGGAATGTTCTGCTCGTTGACGCCCGCCGAGCGCAGCAATCGGCGCACCACCCGTACCGGAGTGAGCGGAGCGCGGCTGGTGCTGTGCCCGTGCAGTGCGACGAACAGGCAGCCGTCGGGATGTTCCTCGCGCAGCACCTGGGCCGCGCGCACCGCGAGCGCCGTTTTCCCAGACCCGGGTACTCCGTCCACTGCGGACACTGCGCTTCCGGGCGCGACGAGCCGGGCGAGTTCGTCGTCGCGGCCGGACAGTTCGCCGACGTCGTGCGGAAGCTCGTCCCGGATCCTGGGCGCCGTGGCTGGCCGCGCCGCGACGCCGAGCGCTCCGTCATCGCCGCGCAGCACCGCCTCGTGCACGCGACGCAGGTCTTCGCTGGGTTCCAGCCCCAGCTCATCGCGCATCCGGACACGGAACTCGCGCCAGGTGTCGAGCGCGTCGCTCTGCCGGCCGGCCCCGTAAAGGGCCCGCATGAGCAGGCCGGTCAGCGGTTCGCGGTCCGGATGCTCGGCGAGCAGCGCCGACACCTCGCCGATCGCCGACGCGTAATCGCCCAGCCGGATCAACGCGTCCGTCCGGCCCTCGACCAGCCCGACGCGGCGTTCGACGAACCGCCTTCGCTCCCGTTCGGCGAAAGGGCCGGGCAGTCCGGCCAGCGGAACGCCCTCGTAGAACGCCAGCGCCTGCCCGTACCCGTCGGCGGCCGCGGCGAGCGAGCCAGCTGCGGCGGCTTTCTTGGCTTGGGCGGCGATCTCGTCGACCCGCACCGCGTCCACCCCGACGCCGGCCCCGGCGAACCGGTACCCGCCTGGATCGGTCCGGAGCACGGATTTCGCGTCCGCGCCGGCCGCGGCCAGGGATTTCCGCAGCTGGTAGATGTAGCCGGGCACGCCGTCGCTCTCCGGCGGATGCTCGCCCCACACCCGGTCGACCAGCTCGGCCCGGCTGACCGTGACGTCCGGCCGCAGCAGCAGCGCGACCAGCATCGTCGTCCGCAGCACCGGCCCGAGTTCCAGCGGCTGCCCGCCGTACCAGCCGCGGACCGGCCCGAGCACCGCGAACTCCAGCCGGGACCCGGGCTCCGCCCCTCCCCGGCCGGTTCGCACGGCGCCCGACGACATACCGGGAGTTTAAAGCAGCTCTCCGGTGTCCCCCAGGAGAGCTACCCGCAGGTGTCCACCGCGCGGGGACGTTTTAGCCCGACCGGATCAGTAGCGTTTTCCGGCATGAAGGGGTATTCGATGCACAAGGCCGGGGGAACCGCGGCGGTGATCGCGGCCTGTCTGCTTCTGGCGGGATGCGACGAGGAAACAGAAGCGGATTCGGCACCGAGCAGCGCACCGGTCAGCCAGGCCGCGTTCACCGGCGCGAAGAAAATCACCGTGGACGGCAAATCGGTGAACGTATCGTGTTCGGGAACGCTGGAAAAAGGCAAACCGGTCGTCATTCTGCTGCACGGAGGCGGTGACGCGCTGGACAAATTCGCCAGTCTGCAGGAAACGCTCGGCAAGAAGAACCGGGTGTGTTCCTACGACCGGCTCGGCGCGGGCGGCAGCGATCAGCCCGCCGACCGGCAGACGTTCGAGACCACCGGAAAGGTGCTGACCGGCGTCCTCGGCCAGCTCGCCGCGGATTCGCCGGTCGTGCTGGCAGGGCATTCGCTCGGCGGGCTGATCGCCGCCCGCTACGCCCCGGACCACCAGGACAAGGTCAAGGGCCTGGTGCTGATGGACGCCACCTCGCCGACCCAGGGCGCGGACCTGACCAGGGAAATCCCCGCCGACGCCACCGGGGACGCGGCCGATCTCCGCGCGCAGACCCTGGCGGTCTTCAACGGCGAAAGCCCGGAAAAACTGGTCGTCGCCGACGCGGACGTGAAATCCGCCGGGGACATTCCGGTCGAGGTGATCAAGCACGGGAAGGAATACCTCGCGCAACTGCCGCAGTACGGTCCGGGATTGGAACGGGCGTGGACCGAGGGCCAGGTGAAGTGGCTCGCGCTTTCCAGCCGCAGCGAACTGACCGTCGCGAAAACCAGCGGGCATTACATTTACCAGGATCAGCCGGACGTCGCCGTGCGGGAAATCGAGGACGTCGCCGCGCGAGTCGCGGGTTAATCGACCAGTCCGTGCCGATAAGCGTAAACGACCGCCTGCACCCGGTCGCGGACGCCGAGTTTGGCGAGCATGCGCGAAACGTAAGTCTTCACGGTCTCCTGGCTGAGCACGAGCGCCGCGGCGATTTCGCTGTTGGAAAGGCCTTCCGCGACCAAACGGAGGACTTCCAGCTCGCGCGGGGCCAGCGGAAGGTCGCCCGGATCCGCGGCAGCGGGGCGGATCCGGGTGGCGTACCGGCCGACGAGCTGGCGCGTCACCTCGGGGTCGAGCAACGCCGCGCCGGACGCGACGGTCCGGATCCCGTGCAGCAGCTGGTCCGGCGGAGCGTCCTTGAGCAAGAACCCGGAAGCCCCGGCGCGCAACGCCTGGTAGACGTTCTCGTCGAGGTTGAAGTTGGTCACCACCAGCACTTTCACCGGTGCCGCGACGTCGGAGCCGGCCAGCAGACGGGTCGCGGTGATGCCGTCGAGCACCGGCATCCGCACGTCCATCACGACGACGTCCGGGCTCAGCTCGCGAGCCAGCTCGACCGCGGCCTGCCCGTCGCCGCATTCGCCCGCGACCTCCAGGTCCGGCTGCGCGTCGATGATCGTCACCAGCCCGGTGCGGACCAGCACCTGGTCGTCGGCGACGAGGACCCGCAACGGCGCGCTCACGCCGGAATCCGGGCCCGGACGCAGAACCCGCCGCTTTCGCCGCGCCCCGCGGCGAAGTCTCCCCCGACGTCGCCGACCCGATCGCGGAGCCCCGCCAGCCCGCGCCCGCTGCCGCCGACCGCCAGGTCGACCTCGCTCTCGGTGCGGACTTCCACGATGATGTCCTCCGCGCCGTGCCGGACCTCAACCGAAGTCGGGCTGCCGGGCGCGTGTTTGAGGGCGTTGGTCAGCGCTTCCTGCACGACCCGGTACGCCACCTCCGATTTCGCGGGCGTGCCTACCTCGGTGAACTCCACCGGCTGCCCAGCTCGCCGCGTCTGCTCGACCAGCGTGTCGAGCCCGAGGGCGGGCTGGACGCCGGGGTTGAGCACGTCGAGCAGATTCCGCAGCTCAGCGATGGCTTGGCGGCCGGTGCCGCTGACCGTGGCGAGCGTCTGGTCGAGCCGCTCGCCGGTGAGATACCGCGCGGATTCGGTCTGCACGACCATCGCGGTCACGTGATGAGTCACGACGTCATGCAGCTCGCGAGCGATCCGCGCCCGCTCCGCCGCGCGCGTTTCCTCGGCGACCCGGCGGCGCCGTTCGGCCTCCGCGGCGCGGGTGGAGCGCAGCCACGCCCCGATCCCCCACACGACGACCAGCGACAGGTAGAACGCGGCCACTCCCGCCGCCGATTCCCCGCCGCCACGCAGCGGAAACGCGGCCACGAACAGCAGATACGCCGCAGTGAACCCGACTGCCGCCGCCCGGCGTCCCCGATCCGCCCGCCAGCCGGCGTTGAGCACCGCGACCGGCAACGCCGAGCCCGCGAACGAGTGGTAACCGCACAGCTGGTCGATCGCGAACCCGGCCGACACCAGCGCGAGCACCGCGATCGGCCATCGGCGGCACCCGGCGAGCGACAACGACTGCAGCGCGACCGCTCCGACGGCCAGCGCGTCGAACGGCCGCGACGGCAGCCCGCCGAACTGCGTGCCGAACGTCTGCAGGGACGGCAGCAGCGATCCGGCGAACAACACCAGCCCGAGCAGGGGAAACCACACCGCGTGCCGAGCCCGCGAGACCCGCAGGAGGTTGATCACCCGGCGAGTGTATTCCGGACGAAAAGGATGCCGTACGCGCTCACCCGGCGGTATGGACGGCAGGGCACGAGTGTTGCCCCTGCACCGCGCTCAGCCCCGGCCGTTGGCCACCCATTCTTCGCGGGTCAACGCGTACTCGACCTCACCGTGTTCCGTGCCCGGCAACGGATCGTCGAAGTGCAGGTGGAAGGTGCGGACGTACCTCAGCCCGGACCGCTCCATCACCCGCCGCGACGGAGTGTTCACTGCCATCGTCTGTGCCCACACCCGCTGCGTGCCGAGCTCGGTGAATCCTTTGTGGATCGGCGCCCGGGAGCCTTCCGTCGCATACCCGCGACCCCAGGCTTTCGCCAGCAGCCGGTAGCCGAGTTCCAGCTCCGTCGTACTGCCGTCTTCCGGCGGCTGCAAGGAAATCCAGCCGATGAACTCGTCGGTCGCCTTTTCGATCGCCGCCCATTGCCCGGCTGGTCCGCGTTGGTAATCGGCGAGAATTCCGGGCAGCACCTGCTGTTCGATCTCGGCGCGAGGCGTCGGCGCGCCGGTGAGAAACCGCATCACTTGAGGGTCGCTGTCGAGCTGCACCAGATTGTCTAAGTCGGCTTCGGTGAACCGCCGCAGCAGCAACCGATCCGTCTCCAGAACTATCACCCGATCACCAATCCGGCCGCCGCCGCGATCCGGTCGCGAGATTCCAGCAGCCTGGTCCTGAGCTTCGGCACATCCACTCCCAGCAACCGGCCGTCCCGCTTGACCGCCTTGCCCCCGACGAAGACGCTGTCGACCACGCCTGGATGCGCAGCTGTGACCACTGTGGACACCGCGTCGTTGACCGGGAACACCGACAGATCCTCCGCGTCGATGAGCACCAGATCCGCGTTTTTCCCGACACTGATACTGCCCGCCCGGTCACCACGCCCGCAGGTACGGGCACCGTCCACAGTGGCGAACTCGAGCAGGTCGCGCGCGACAAGACCGCCGTCGAGACCGCGCTGCGCGGCAAACGCCGTACGCATAGCCGAAAACATGTCGCCCCCTACAGACGGACAGTCGTCAATGGACAATGATGGCCGGATCCCAGCCGCCAGCAACCGTCCGGTATCCGGCCATCCCATCCCCATCTTCAGCTCGACGTCCGGGCTGACCGTCACCGAACAGCCCGCGTCCGCGAGGATCGCCAGCTGTGCGTCGGTGAGACCGTTGCCGTGAACTATCGTCGTCCGGTCGTCAAGCAGTTTTCGTTCGCGCATTTCGGGAATCGAGTCACCGGCCGCGCGGTGGATGTGCACGCTCACCCTGAGGCCGAGTTCCCGCGCCAACGCGACGTCGGCGGCCGTCGTGTCCATTGTGGTCAGCATCGGCCCACGCAACCCGAAGGCCATTTCGTCGCCGGTTAGCCGCTTCCGCACGCGGACGGTGTCGGCTGGGTCCATCGCGCTGTAGCAAAAGATGGATCTCCCAGGAGCCTCCTGGAGCGCGTCGATCGCCGCGTCGGCGTGCTCCGGCCGGTCGGAGCAGTGGAACCAGTCGAGCATCGTCGTCACGCCCGAGTTCAGCGCTTCGAGCCGCCCCAGCAGGTTGCCGAGATACACGTCCTCCGGCAGGTAGTGGGGCCGGAGCCGTTCGTGCATGACCTCGCGGTATTCGGCGAACGTCCAGTCCGCGCCGAGCCCGCGGAACGCCGTCTGCCAGGTGTGCCGATGGGTGTCCACGAATCCCGGCAGGACGATCTTGCCCGAGGCGTCCACGACCTGGGCGTCGGCCTGGATCGAGGGCCCGACCGCCGCGATCCGCCCGTCCTCGATGAGCACGTCCCCGCGCGGGAGATCCCCGATCGCCGGGTCAAGACTGACCACGGTCCCGTTCTGGAGCAATGTCCGCATGAACCCTCCCCAAAGTTGATACATCAACTCTAGAGCCGCTGGAGTTGATGAGTCAACTCCCCGGGTACGCTTCCGGTTCATGACCCCCGACGACTGGGAGCTGTGGAACGCCTGGGTGCACGCACAACGCCTGCTCACCCGCGAACTGGATCGCGGACTGCAGCGTGACTGCGGCATCTCGAAGGCCGAGTTCAGTGTCTTGGTGACCCTCTGGCGCACGCCCGGCCACGAAACGCGCGTCGCCGACCTGGTCGAGGCGCTCGGCTGGGAGAAGAGCCGGGTCTCGCACCAGCTGACGCGGATGGAGTCGCGCGACCTGGTCGCCCCGACCCGCAGCGGCCCCAGCGGACGGCGCACCGGAATCGCCCTCACCGCACATGGCCGCTCGGTCACCCAGGAGGCGTTGGTGGTGCACGGCAGCAACATTCGCCGCCATTTCCTCGACGAATTGACCCCCGACCAGGCCGACACCATCCGATCATGGGCCGAAGAGACCATCGCGCGAATCGAGCCAGCCGGCTGACCGGACGCTACCGTGTTCCGAAGATGACTACAGGTATCCGAAAGGTTGATGCCGGATGAGCGACGCATCGGGCAAAGCAGCGTCGCCGGCCGCGGACCGGACGCTGACCGTGTTGGAAGCCCTCGTGCGGGCTGAGGAGCCGCTGACGCTGACCGCCCTCGCGAAGGCCGCCGGGGTGCCGCTCGCCACCTGCGCGTCGATCGCGTACACGCTGGAGCAGCGGGGGTATGCCGTGCGGCGGGTCGTCGGGCGCAGCCACTTCTGGCGTCCCACCCTGCGGCTTTACGGTTTGGCCATCGAGTTGGTGCGGAAGGTCGACCTGCCTTCGCTCGTCCAAGCCGACCTGCGACGTCTTGCGGAGAGCCTAGGGATGCCCGCGCATGTGGGGATCTTGGAGGACGCTTCGGTGGTTTATGTCGCCAAGGCATCCACGCCTGGGTTCGTCCAGTTCGACACTTATCGGGGGAAGGTCGCGCCGTTCGATCTGACCGCCCTGGGTCGGGCTATCGCGGCGCATCTTCCGGAGGCTGAGCTGAAGCCGTTGCTGTCTCGCCTTTCGCGCGGGGTTGGGCCCAAGGCTGCGGCTCCGGATGCGGGTCAGTTTTTGGCGTTGCTGGCGAAGGTGCGGGCGGATGGGTATGCGATTGAGAGCGAGGAGGAGCAGGCTGAGATCGCCTGCCTCGCTGCGCCGTTCTTCGACGCCGAGGGGGCTGTGGCCGGGGCCGTTGGAGTGACGGGGTTTGCGCGGCAGTTGGTTGGAGAGAAGAGGAAGGCTGCGGTGCGTGGGGTGGTGCAGGTTGGGCAGGAGGTCTCACGGCGGTTGGGGTTTGCGGTGTGAATGGCCGAAGTCCTAGGCGTCAGCAGCGGCCAGTGCAAGTTAGGGCATCTGGCGACAACAAGGTTTCCTAGAAACACCGCCACATCGTTCACCACCGCATACCAAAGATTGCGGAGACGATCCGGGTTGTCCGGGTTCGGTTCAACGTTCGCCCTGAACCAGTCGTTGAGCTCCTGCACCGACTCGTCCTCGTCCCCAATCTCGATCCCGTTGCGATGGAGCAACCTCCGCAGGCGCTCGACCCGCTCAGGCACCGCCTTCATGAGGCGCTCATAAGACTCGCGCGCCTGGCTCTTCGTCAGCTCCGCATGCGGCCGGTCGTACGGCGGCACGTACGGTTCGCAACCATCAATCTTTAGGATCAAATTTTCGCGCCGCCTTCGCTGCTTTCCGCTGGAAGCGCTCGTCAGGTTTCTTCGCATCCGCCCACGCTGGCGAGTTGTGGACAAGCAGCTTGGCTTCACCGAGCGAAATTCCGGCAATCCTCGACACCACATCCACGCAGCCACCCTTAGGGCAACCCATCTTACGCAGTTCAGCTACCAAATAATTTAGATCAACGCCTTGCTCGAGCAAACGTCGTGCATCATCATCATATTCGTAGAAGTCGATATCTCTCATTTCAAAGAATTTGCCGTCTGCCATCTCCGTACCCTACTTCCTGGTGCCAAATGCGGGCCTCGTCGCACGTCTTGGATGCGACAAGCGACGGGTCCGGACCTGCGTTGCGCGCGCTGCGCCCGGCCGGGCCGCTTCTTGTCGCCACGCCAACGGCATTGCGTCTCCCTCCCCGATCGACTATCTTCCTGAATCAGGAAGACTTCTACGAAATACCGGAAGATAGGCCAACCGGAGTATCGGGGAGACGTCGTGGGCGCACTGTTGCGCTGGGCGGAGGCCGACCGCGCCGTGGTGCGCGGGGTGCTTTCCGAGGCGCTCGTTCTGGTGTCCATCGGCGCGACCGAGCAGCATGGGCCGCACTTGCCTACTGGGACCGATGGCTTTCTCGCGGCTGCGGTGTGCGAGCGGGCGGCCGAGTTGGCGGCACCGCGGGCTGGGCGGGCGTTGTTGCTCGCGCCGACCATTCCGTACGGGGCTTCCGATCATCATCTGCCCTTCAACGGGACACTTTCGCTGTCGCCGCAGACCTTGTTGCATGTGCTCGACGACCTCGCCCGGTCGATCGCGGTGCAGGGTGGGCGGCGGCTGGTCATCGTCAACGGGCACGGGGGCAACGTCGGCGTCTGTCATGCGTTCGCTGGTGCGGCGTCGACTCGGCACGGGCTTGCGGTGGCGCACACTGATTACTGGCGGGTCCTTGAGCCGGAGGACATCGTGCCTGGGCATGCTGGTGAGTTCGAGACGTCGATGATGATGGCGGTTCGCGGGGAGCTGGTGCAAGAACCGGCGGCGAGGGAGTTGCCCGCAACAATCAGGGTGTCTGATGTGGACATTCATTCCGAGCGGGTTTGGCTGAGTATCGACGGGTATACCGACCGGCCTGAGTTGGCTGCCGTGGATCAGGGCAGGCAGTGGTTCGAGAGGATCGCCAGCGGGCTCGCGGATCGGTTCGTCGAGCTGGCGGAGGTGTTGTGAAGCCATGATCGTGGACGTGCACACTCACACTCCCACCCACCAGGCCGCGGTGCCGGAGGACGAGCGGCGCGTTTACGAAGGGTGGCGGACCGACCGGGCTGTGGTCACTACGAATTCTTGGGCGGATTACGACAAAGCTACCGAGGTCGCCGATCTGTCGATTGTGTTCAACATTGCTGTTGAGGAGCCGGAAGAGGCGACTGGGCTGCCGTATCGGGCGGAGGATACTAATACTGCTACGGCGGCGTTTGTGACGGCTGACCCTGGGCGGCGGATTGGGTTTATGTCGGTCAATCCCACTGCGGCCGACGTGTTCGACGAGGCTGATCGGTGCCGGGAGCTCGGGCTGGTCGGGGTGAAGCTCGGGCCCAATTATCAGAATTTCGATCCGCTGGGTCCGAAAGCGTTGGAGTTCTACGGTTATTGCGAGCGGCATGGGTTGCCGATCTTGTTTCATCAGGGTGCGTCGCCGATCCGGCAGGCGCCGTTGCGGTACACGTATCCGCTGGTCACCGACGAGGTCGCGCTGCAGTTCCCGGAGCTCCGGATCGTCATGGCGCACATGGGCCATCCCTGGGGACGCGAGACTGTGGTGACCATCCGCAAGCATCCGCACGTGTATGCGGACGTGTCTTCGATTTACCTCCGGCCTTGGGTCTGTTACGAATCACTGCTCGCGGCGCAGGAGTGGGGCGTGCCGCACAAGCTGTTGCTTGGTTCGGACTTTCCGATCGCCACCACCGCGGAGGCGATCGCCGGGATCCGGCGGGTCAACGACATCGTCGCGGGCACCGCGTTGCCGAAGATCTCGCCCGAACTGATCGAGGGAATCATTCACGCGGACGCGGTCGCCGCGCTCGGCCTTCAGAAGGGGATTCGATGACGCCTATTCGCGGAGTGTCTCCCGTTCTCGAGGTGCCTTTCACCGACGACGGCGACATCGATGTTTCCGGCTTCCGGCGGGTCATCCGGCAGGTGCTCGGGACCGGGGTCGGCAGTGTGATGTTTCCTGGCTTCGCCTCGGAGTTCTACAAGTTGGCCGAGGACGAGCGGCACACGCTGACCGAGGTGTTGCTGGCGGAGACGAACCCGCGGTCGGACGTCCTGGCCATTATCGCGGTTCAGGACCATGCGACGCGGCTGGCGGTGCAGCGGGCCAAGGAAGTCGTGGCCGCGGGGGCGGACTTGATCAATCTTCTGCCGCCGCATTATCTGCAACCGTCACGGAAAGCGCTGGTCAAGCACATCCGGGAGGTGCTTGACGCGGTCGCGCCGACTCCGGTGGTGTTGCAGTACGCGCCCGAGGAGACCGGGACCAGTCTTGACGCGGATGTGCTGCGCAAGATCGCCGCCAAGCATGCCAATCTGCAGCTGGTCAAGGTCGAATCCAGCCCGCCTGGACCGTTGATCGCCGAGCTGGCCGCCGGGGATCCGCCGATACCGGCGGTCGAAGGGTATGCGGGCGTGCAGTTGCCGGACGCGATCCGGCGCGGGGCGGTCGGGACGCAGCCGGGGTGTTCGTTCACCGAGATCTACGTGGAGATCTGGCGGCGGTTCGAGGACGGCGACGAAGCGGGCGGCGACGAGTTGCATCGGCGGCTGCTGCCCTACATTTCCTATTGGATGCTGGACACTGAGCGGATTATCGCGGCGGAGAAACTGATTTCCGTACGCCGTGGGTTCTTCGGCAGTCCGTACTGTCGCGCGCCCGCGCATCGGCTCGACGCTGAGGACATCCGGATGATCGACCGGTTTCTCGCCGAGTTCCGCGAGTTTCTGTGAACACCGTCGACGACCTCGAGGTCACCGCGGTCAGCCCGGTCGTCCGGCCGGAACTGGTCGTGGCCGGGGCTCGCGGGACGCATGACCATTCCGACTTCCTGCTGGTCCGGGTGACCACTTCGGACGGTGCGACCGGGCTGGGCGAGGTCAGCGCGACGCTCCAGTGGAGTGGCGAGGACGCTGGCACGGCGGAATATCTCATCAAGAAGGCACTTGCCCCGGCGATCCTCGGCCGGCCGCTCGTCCCCATCGCCGATCTTGAGCGGCGCATGGACGAGGCGGTGGCCGGTGCGCCGTTCACCAAAGCCGGGATTTCGACGGCGTTGTGGGACGCGTACGCGCGCACGCTCGGAGTCCCGCTCGCGGTGGCGCTCGGGGGCCCATTAAGGACTGAGGTGCCGGTGAAGTGTTCGCTCAGCGGCAGCGGGCAACGGCTCCACGACGTCTACCAGTCAGCCTTCGCGGCCGGATTTCGCAGCTATAAGCTCAAGATTGGCTTCGATCCTGAAGAAGACGCGCGTCGGCTCGCGGAGGCACGGGAGCTCGTCGGAGCAGACACGTTCCTCGGGCTGGACGCGAACGGTGGTTACCGGCTCGGAGACGCTGCCCGGGCGATTGAGTTGATGCGCGGCCAGGGTCCGGCGTTTCTCGAACAGCCGGTGACGCCTGGCGATCTGGCCGGGATGCGGGAGTTGCGCGGACGCGGGTTGTCCATTGTGGCCGATGAAAGCGTGTTCGGCACGGAAGACCTCGTGTCGGTGATCCGGGCCGAAGCGGCGGACGCGGTCAGCCTGTACATCGGCAAGGCGGGCGGGCCGGGCAGAGTGGTGGCGATGGCGCAGCTCGCGAACGCGTTCGGGCTCGACGTTGTGCTCGGTTCCAATGGGGAGCTTGGCATTGGCGCGGCGGCCCAGTTGCACGCGGCGTGTGCTGCGCCTGAACTGTCGGCCCGGATTCCGTCTGACATCATCGGCGCGCATTACTACGAGCGCGACATCCTCAAGACGCCGTTGAACAGCGACGGCCAGACCGTCCGGCTCGGCGACGCGCCCGGACTCGGCGTCGAGGTGGCTGACGATATCGCCGCCGGGTTCAGGAGCGTCCGGTGAACCGGTCGAGGACGTTTGCCGTGACCGCGGAGACGCCGTCGTCTACCAGCACGGCGGACGTCCAGGCGATCGACCCGACGGAGAACACCTCGCCGCCGCTGGCCGTGGCGTAGCAAGCGATTTCGCCGCCGCCGTCGCCGGGGTTCAGGCCGCGGGCGAGTACGTGAGTCCCTTGTGGACTGTGCAGGCCGGTCTTGTCGGTTTCGTGTCCGGAAGCACCGCCGGGGCACCGTTCGTGCAGGCTTCGGACGCCGAACAGGTCTCCTTTGTCCAAGCCGGTGCCGCGGAAAGCCCAGTGGCTGGGGTCGACGACCTCGTATGGCGCTCCGGTCATCGCGCCTGCGCTGGTGAACACGACGCCGAACAGCTCCGACGTCGGCCGGAACGTGCGGTGCATCCGGCTCTCATACGCACTGGACTCGACGGCCTGGGTGCGGAAGCGCAGTGCGTCCGAAGAGAACGCCACTTCGCAGTCCGCGACATTGCCGCCGAAGTTGGCCAGTTTTCCGCCGCGATCGTGCACCCAGGAATAGACCGCGGAGTACATCTCGCGGGACCAATACTCCGGATGCGTGCTCAGGACCAACGTGCGGTAGCTGTCCAACGGCAGAGTTCCGTCGTGCAGGTGCGCGTCGGAGTAGAGGTCGTACGCGTAGCCGTTGCGTTCCAGCCAGCTGAGCAGCCGCCATTCCGCGGCGGCCAGGTGACACGGTTGCCTGCCGCGGATCGGGTCCTCCGGCTGGGCGTCGGCGCTGAGCTGGTTCAGCGGTTCTGGGCGTTCAAAGGAGAGCGGCGGGTACGCGTCGTCGGGCAGGGCGTGTTCGCTGAAGCTTGATTCCAGGTAGCGGGGCATTTCCAAGCGGGGCACCAAAACTGGCGCGGAAGGGAGACCGGAGGCGTTGATGTAATTGCTGCGGCCGCCGAAATTGTTGTAGGCGTTCCAGGTGTTCGTGGACGCGACGACGGCGATCGGCGCGGTCGGCTGGCGTGGCGCGACTACCCAGGGAAACGAAAACCGGGTCCCGGATTCGCCTTCGACGTGGAAGTAGTACAGGCCGCTGCGGTCGGGAGCCGTGACGTACTGGCGGTGGGACGGATCGACGTATCCTTTTTCGTTGAACCGCACGCCGGTTTGCGTGTAGTCGCCATCGGGCGTGACCTGCACGGTGGCGCGCGGTGCATGTTCGTCGAACCAGCCGATCAGCGCGGTCTCCTCGGCCGCCGCGCCGTATCGCCACAGGCTCAGGCGGTACGGCTCGGGGCTGTGGATCCGGAATTCGCCTTCGTCGCCGCTGCGGGTCCATTTCGGCCACAGGTAACCGAAAATCTGGTCGGACAGCAGCCGGAACTGGTGCGGTTCAGCTCCGAGCGCGAGGTCGACGTGTTTGGCGCCGTAGCCGTCCTTGGCGAGGGTGACGCGGTAGTTGCCGGGCGGAACGTCGGCGTGGATTGCGCCGGTCGCGGTGGAGCGGGCGGTCCAGTGCGCATCGCCGGCGTTGATCTCGACCGCGACATCGGGCAGGGCGAGATAGCGTTCGTCGCTGACGTATCCCAGCAAGGTCATACTGTCGCGGCTTTCGGTTCAACGGCCGGTTCCGGCAACGGTTGCCCGGCGCGTTCGGGCAACAGCAGCATCGCGATCGCGCTGAGCACGCAGCCGGCTATGACGTAAATACCGACGCCCCACACCGCGCCGGTCGCGCCGACCAGCAACGCGCTGAGGTACGGCGCGAATCCGCCGCCGAGCACCGCAGTGAGCTGATATCCCAGGTTGACGCCGGTGACGCGCGAGCGAGTGTCGAACAATTCGGACAGAATCGTCTGGGACAGCGCGGACATCGCCATCACGAACACCGAGAAGCCCAGCACCATCGCGACCGCCACGAGGACCGGGTTCTTCGTCTCGAACAACCAGAACACCGGGAAGATCACCACGGCGAGCCCGATACAGCCGCCGAGGAACACCGGTTTCCGGCCGATCCGGTCGGACAGCGCGCCCCAGGTCGGCGCGAGAACGATCTGCGCGCCGGCGGCGACCATGGTCGCGGTGAGCGCCACGGACGCGGGCATTCCGAGATCCTTTTTGACATACGACGCGCCGTAGGTGGTGATGACGTAGCCGCCGATGCTGTTGGCGAAACCGAACAGAACACCGTAGATCAAATTGCGTGGCCGGCGCAGCACAGCGACCAGCGGAATGCGCGCGCCGACGTCCTTCTTGCGTGCGCGTTCGAACTCCGGCGTTTCGCCTACGCGCATCCGGATGATCAAGCCCGCGACCAGCAGCACGAAGCTGAGCAGGAACGGGATCCGCCAGCCCCAGGCCAGGAAATCCCGGTCGGGAAGCGTCGCGAACAACGCCATCAGCCCGGAGGAAATGAGCAGCGCGACACCTGCCCCGGAAAGGAGCAGGGCCCCGTAGAGACCGCGTTTGCGCGGCGGGGCGTGCTCGACGGCCAGCGAGATCGCGCCGCCCATTTCGCCGCCGGTCGAAAAGCCCTGCAGCAGCCGCAGGATCACCAGCAGAATCGGGGCCGCGACGCCGATCTGGCGGTATCCGGGAAGCGCCCCGATGAGAATCGTGGCGATCCCCATCAGCACGATGGTGAGGATCAAGGCCTTCTTGCGGCCGAACCGGTCCGCGATGTGCCCGATCACGATGCCGCCGACCGGGCGCAGCACGAACCCGACGGCGAAGGTGGCGAACGACGACAGCTGCCCGGTGAGCGGGTCCTCGGACGGGAAGAACACGGCCGGGAACACGACGGCGGCGGCCAGGCCGAACAGGTAATAGTCGTAGTACTCGAGCAGCGTGCCGATGCTGGAAGCCAGCACCGCGGACCGGCGCGCCGAGCGTGCCGGGGCCGAGCCTGCCGAGCCGGAGCGGTCTGCGCCCATGTCGCCCGCACCTCCTGATCCGATGGTGGATCAAGGCCGGTCGACCTCGACCCCAGCGCCCCCGAATCCCGCATTTTCGAAATACCGTAGATGCGTCTTCTATTTCGGAAAGATTAGTCTATGCTGGCGGCGTCGGACAAGGGGAATCTCGGGGCGGGCCGGCGGGTTTCTTCTCGTGCGCGCGGGCCGCCGAGCCGTGGAGGGGTCGTCCATGACGTTGAGCCGTCGTCGTCTTTTGCAGTTGTCCGCGGTCGCGGCGGGCGCGGCCGTCGCCGGGACCGGAACCGTTGCCCACGCAGCGGAAAAGGAGCCGGACTGGGCCAGGTTGCGCAGGCGGCTGCGCGGCGCGCTGCTGCAGCGGAACGACGCCGGCTACGCGGAAATCCGCCCGCCGTTCAACCTGCTCTACGACGATCGCTATCCGCCGGCGATCGCCCGGTGCGCCGACGCCGACGACGTCCGGAAGTGCCTCGAGTTCGCCGCGGAATACACTGTCAAGTTCGCGGCGCGCAGCGGCGGGCACAGTTACGTCGCGTATTCCACTCCGGGCAACGGATTGGTCGCGGACCTCAAGTTGATGAACCGCGTCGAGGTCCGCCGGAACGGCACCGCCGTCGTGGGTGCGGGCACGCGGTTGCTCGACGTCTATCACGCACTCGCCGCCGAAGGACGCGCGTTGCCGGGCGGCACGTGCGGTTCGGTCGGCATCGCCGGGCTCGCGCTCGGCGGCGGGATCGGCGTCCTGATGCGGAAGTACGGACTCACCTGCGACCACCTGGAAGGCGCGAAAGTCGTGACGCCGCGCGACTTCCGGGTGCATTCGGTCGACCCGGGCTCGGACCTCGGCTGGGCGCTCACCGGCGGGGGCGGCGGGAATTTCGGGGTCACCACGGAGTTCACCTTCCGCACGGTTCCCGCGCCGCCGCGGGTCACCGTGTTCGTGGTGAACTTCCCCGAGGGATCCGGTACCGACGTCTACGGGGCCTGGCAGGACTGGATCACCGCCGCGCCAAGGGAATTCTGGTCGAACATCTCGGTGCTCGGCGGCCCGAACCCGGCGGCGGGCGTTCCGGGCTGCCTCCTCGGCGGCGAACAGCAGGCCCGCGAACTCATCGCCGATCTGGAACGCCGGGCCGGGGTCAAGGGCACGGTCAGCGGTTTCCAGGAGACGGACTACCTGGGTGCGATGGATTTCTGGTCCGGAAGCTTGGAGCGTCGCCGGTTCATGGCCGCTTCCCGGGTGCTGGCGAAGAAGGCCGATCCGGCGCGGCTGAGCGCGCTCGTCACCGGCGAGACCAAGGTCGCGCTGGAGATCAACCCGCTCGACGCGGCGGTCTCCGACGTGCGGCCCACCGACACCGCGTTCGCCCACCGCGGGGTTTTCGGCGACGTGCAGGTCTACCTCAGCGCCGCCCCGGACGTCGACCGGGAGACCGCGAAGCACGAGGTGAACGATGTCCAGGCACGGCTGGCGGAGATCGCCACCGGCGGCGCGTACGTCAACTACATCAACGACGACCAGCAGGACTGGGCCACCGCGTACTACGGGGTGAACCTTCCGGCGCTCCGGGCGGCAGCGGCGAAGTACGACCCGAGCGGGGTGCTCGCGTTCGAGCAGGGTCTCTCGCCGCGCCCGGTGTGAAAGCCGGTCTGCGGCCGGCGCAGGACTCCGGCCGCAGACCGGCGGGCTACGCGGCGACCTGCAGAATCCAGGTCACGCCGAAGCGGTCCCGGAGCATTCCGAACGCCGGGGCCCACTGCGACGGGCCGAACGCCTCGACGACCGTCGCGTCCTCGGACAGCTTCTTCCAGAATCCACCGACCTCGTCGACGGAATCGCCGCTGACGGACAGGAAGAACTTCTCCGTGGTGATGGTCATCCCGTTCTCGCGGGTGGTCTCGCCGACCGGGGCGGCCGCCGCGACGCCCGGCACGTCGTAAGCCATCACCTGGAAGCCGTTCTCGCCCGTCACCTGTCCGAACACCACGCGGTCCGCGCCGGGTGCGTCCTGGGGCATGCCGAAGTCGCCGTACGTGGCGATCCGGAGTTCCCCGCCGAACACCGACCGGTAAAACTCGAGCGCCTCCCTGGCCTCGCCCCGGAAGTTCAAGTGGGCGACGGCGTGCACTGCCATGATTTCGACTCCTCGATTCCCGCGCCGGACTCGTTCCCGCGCTGGAACCGAGACTCGCAGCAGTAGCGGTCAGGCAGTGACCGCTACTTCCGGCATGATCGAAACCATGCGAAAGGTGACCGACGCCGAGCGGCGTGACCGGATCGGGCTGCGGCACGCGTTGGCGACCGCCGCGTCCGGAGTGGAGGCCGCCGTCCGCGCGGTCACGTGCTTGCACGCGACTGAGGCCAGCAGCATCTATCTGTCCGCGTACGCCCGGTCCCGCGCCGACCGCGAGTCCATTTCGGACGCTCTGTTCGGCAAGCGGACGGTAGTGCGGCAGTTGGCGATGCGCCGGACCGTTTTCGCGTTTCCGGTCGATTTCCTCGCCGCAGCACGGGGAAGTGCGTCGGCCCGAGTTGCGAAACAGATGACCGCACGGCTGGCCAAAGACGCCGAACTCGCCGGAATAGACGACGGCCCGGCGTGGGTCGCCGACCGGTGCGCCGAGGCGTTGCAGGCGATCCGCGATGAACCCGGCACTACCGCACAGTTGCGTGATCGCATTCCCGAGCTGAACGCGCGGATCGCCGCCGAGGGACGGCCTGCGGTGCTCGCCCCGGTCGGCTCCCGGGTGCTTTCCGTGCTGGCGTCGAGCGGTTCGGTAGTCCGCGGGGACAACGCCGGACGCTGGCAGGTCTCCCGTCCAGTGTGGACGGCGGTCGAACAGTGGCTCGGCGAGGATCCAGGCGTGCTGGACGAACGCGAAGGCTACCGGGAACTGGTGCGGCGCTGGCTGTGGTCGTTCGGGCCGGGGACCGAGGACGACCTGGTGTGGTGGCTCGGCGCGACGAAAACCGCGGTCCGCCGGGCGCTGGACGACGTCGGCGCGACGCCCGCCCTGCTGGAGGACGGCACCCCGGCGTGGCTGCACCCCGACGATGCCGAGGAGGTCCGCCTCGACCAGGACTGGGCGGCCCTTCTCCCGACCCTCGACCCGACGACGATGGGCTGGCGCCGCCGCGACTTCTACCTCGGCGACCACGGCCCGCACCTTTTCGACGGCGCGGGCAACGCCGGTCCGACCGCGTGGTGGAACGGGCGGATCGTCGGGACCTGGACGCAGCAGCCGGACGGGACGGTGACGGTCGTCCCGATCGAACCGTTGTCCCTCGCTGCCGCGGCGGCGTTGGAAGAGGAAGCCGCGAAACTCACCGCCTGGTTCGACGGTGAGGTGGTCGCGACCGGTTACGTGCCGCCGATGGTTCAGGGACGGATCAGCCGCGGCGGCGGAGCTTCGGGTCGGTAAGCGACGGCGGAACGTACGACACGTCGATCGGCCCCACGTCGGCGCCCGGCGCGACGATCTCGTCGATCCGGTCCAGGACATCGTCGTCCAGCCGCGTCTCGGCGCCCGCCAGTAAGTCATCGAGCTGCGGCAACGTCCGGGGGCCGAGGATCGCGGACGTGACGACGGGATGGTTGACCGCGAACGCCAGCGCCAGATGCGTCAGCGAAAGCCCGGCATCGTCGGCCACCTGAGCGAACTGCTCGACCGCCGCGTGCTTGCGCTCGTCGCTCATGTGCCGCGGCACGAACCGCAACTGCGCTTCCCGGAGCCGCTCGCCGCCGGGCCGGTAGCGGCCGGTCAGCAGTCCCATCGCGAGCGGACTCCACACCAGGACCCCCATGCCGTACCGGTCGCACACCGGCAGGATTTCGCTCTCGATCCCCCGGTTGAGCAGCGAGTACGTCGGCTGCTCGGTCCGCAGCCGGGCCAGGCCCGCGCGTTGCGCCACCCACTGGGCTTCGACGATCTCGGACGCCGGGAAGTTCGAGGACCCGACTGCGCGCACCTTGCCGCTGCGCACCAGATCGGTGAGCGCGGAGAGGGTTTCTTCCAGATCGGTGTTCGGGTCGGGGTGATGAAGCTGGTACAGGTCGAGGTGGTCGGTTCGCAAGCGCCGCAACGACTGTTCCACCTCCGCGACGATCCAGCGCCGCGAACTTCCGCCGCGTCCTGGGCCCATCGAGCCGTTGACTTTCGTGGCCACGACCACGTCGTCGCGGCGGCCCTTCAACGCCGCGCCGAGGATTTCTTCGGACTCCCCGCCTGGCCCGTAAACGTCAGCGGTGTCCACGAAATTGATGCCCGCGTCGAGCGCCCGGTGCACCATCCGGACGCACTCGCTGTGATCGGGGTTGCCGATCTGCCCGAACTTCATCGTGCCGAGGCAGTAGGCGCTGACCTTGATCCCGGTCCGCCCCAAAAGCCGCATTTGCATGTGCCGGTTTCCTTTCCTGAGCAAGGTCACGGTGGCAGGGGAAGCGGCCAGGCGGTGTCCGCTACTGCGGGAAGTCTGGGAAAGTGCTCGGGTGACCGACGCCGTGCGGCCGCCCCGGCTCCGACGAGGAGACCGGGTCCGGCTCGTCTCCCCCGCCAGCTGGCCCACCGAAGAACTGCTCGCGGAATCCGTGCGGACGCTGGAAAGCTGGGGCCTCACCGTCGAGGTCGGCGAGCACGCCCTCGACCGGCACGGTTACCTCGCCGGGCTCGACGAGGACCGGCTCGCCGATCTCAACGCCGCCTACCGCGATCCCGGCGTGCGCGCGGTCATCGCGACCCGCGGCGGGGCCGGGGCGTACCGGATCGCCGACGGGATCGATTTCGCCGCCGTCCGGGCGGATCCCAAGCCGCTCATGGGGTTCAGCGACATCACCAACCTGCACCTCGCGCTGTGGCGGCACTGCCGGATCGCTGGGATCCACGGTTTCCTCGCCGGTGCGCGCTCCGCCGAATCGACCCGGCGGCTGCTGTTCGAGACCGAGCCCACGACGCTGCACCGGGATCCGGACGCGCTCACCGCCGCGGTCTCATTCCCCGGCACCGCCACCGGGAACCTGGTCGGCGGGCATCTCGGCACCGTCATCGGGTTCATCGGAGCCGGACTGCCCAGTCTCGACGGCGCGATCCTGTTCCTCGAAGCCCCGCGTGCGATCGGGCTCGGCCAGGTCGACCGGCAGCTGACGCACCTCATGCGGTCCAGTTCGCTGCGCGGTCTGCGCGGCCTCGCGCTCGGCCGGTTCCCCGGGTTCGAGGACTACACCGACCGCGGCTGGACCGTGCTGGACGTGCTGCGCGACCGGCTCGGCGCGCTGGACGTCCCGGTGCTCGGCGGCATCGATGTCGGCCACGGCGACGACCCGTTGTCGGTCCCGCTCGGACCGGTCGCGAAGATCGACGGGGACACGCTCACCGTCGGGCCCGCAGTCGGCTAGGCACCCCAGCTGAGGTGCCGGTAGTGCAGTCCGTTCTTCGACTCCTGCCACTCGCCGACCGTGTCCGGTTCCCGGCCGATCTCCGGCGCGTAGACGTCGCCCTCGAAGGACTCCCGGAGTTCGGTCACCTCGATCCGGTCGGCGAACGGCAGCGACTCCTGGTAAATCCGCGCGCCGCCCATCACCCAGACGTCGCCTTCAGCGGCCGCAAACGCTTGCTCCAGGTCAGGGAACGTCTCCGCACCCTCCTGCGGCGTGCGGGAGACCACCAGGTTCCGGCGCCCGGGCAACGGCCGGACGCGTTCGGGCAGCGACTCCCACGTGCGGCGTCCCATGAGCACCGTCGCGCCCGCGGTCACCGTGCGGAAGTGCTTCATGTCCTCCGGGATGTGCCACGGCAACGCGTTGTCGCGCCCGATGACGCGGTTCGCCGCCTGCGCCCAGATGAGTCCGATCATCAGACGGCCACCGGAGCCTTGATGCCGGGGTGCGGGTCGTAGCCCTCCAGCGAGATGTCCTCGTAGCGGTAGTCGAACAGGCTCTCCGCCGGCTTCAGGCTCAGCGTCGGGAACGGCCGCGCGTCCCGGGAAAGCTGCTTGCGCACCTGGTCCACGTGGTTGTCGTAGATGTGGCAGTCGCCGCCGGTCCAGATGAAATCGCCGACGCGCAGGCCGACCTGGTCGGCGATCATGTGCGTCAGCAGGGCGTAGCTCGCGATGTTGAACGGCACGCCGAGGAACAGGTCCGCGCTGCGCTGGTAGAGCTGGCAGGACAGTTCGCCTTCGGCCACGTAGAACTGGAAGAACGCGTGGCATGGCGGCAACGCCATCTGCGGGATGTCCCCGACGTTCCAGGCCGACACGATGATTCGCCGGGAGTCCGGGTTTTCGCGCAGCGTACGCAGGACGTCGCTGATCTGGTCGACGTGCCCGCCGTCGGGGGTCGGCCAGGACCGCCATTGTACGCCGTACACCGGGCCGAGGTCGCCGTCCGGGGCCGCCCACTCGTCCCAGATCGTGACGCCGTGGTCACGCAGCCACGTGACGTTCGAGTCGCCGCGCAGGAACCACAGCAGTTCGTACGCGATGGACCGGAAGTGCACCTTTTTGGTGGTGATCAGCGGGAATCCGTCGGCCAGCCGGTAGCGCAGCTGGTGCCCGAAAATCGACCGCGTGCCCGTACCGGTGCGGTCGCCCTTCGCGGCTCCGGTGTCGAGCACGTGCTGAAGCAGGTCTTCGTACTGCGTGTCCGGCATGTCTGCGGATGGTAGTCGAGCCAGCGCCGTGTCAGCGGGATATCAGCCGCCGCGGTGACGCTGGTCGCACCACCACCGAGAGGGGACCCGAAGATGACCCGCCCGCCCGGCCTGCCGCTCGAACGCGACGCAGGCCCGTTCGCCCCGCCGTCCGCCATCACCCGGCTGCGGGAGACCCGGCCGGTGAGCCCGCTGAAGTTCCCGGACGGGCACGACGGCTGGCTGGTCACCGGCTACGACGCGGTCCGCCAGGCGCTCGCCGACCCGCGGTTCAGCTCGCGCCAGGACCTCGGCGCGGTGCACGTGCCCTACGAAACGCCGAGCATGCCCGAGGCGCAGCAGGAGTTCGATCCGTCGCCGCAGGTGCCCGGCCTGTTCATCACGATGGACCCGCCGGACCACACCCGGCTGCGCCGGAAGCTCACCGGCGCGTTCACCGTCAACCGGATGAAACAGCTCGAGGAGCACATCGCCGAAATCGCGCAGCGGCAGCTCGATCACCTCGCCGAGCGTCCGCAGCCTGCCGATCTGGTGCAGGAATTCGCGCTTCCGGTTCCTTCGCTGGTGATTTGCGAAATGCTGGGCGTCCCGTATTCCGACCGGGAGACGTTCCAGAAGAACTCCACGCAGATGATGCTCCGGGACCAGAGCATCGAGGACAAAATGGCCGCCTGGACGGCGCTCACTTCATACCTCGGAAAGCTGGCGGCCGACAAGCGCGCGGACCCCGGGTCCGACATCCTGTCCGACCTGGCCCGCGACGACGACCTGAGCATCGAGGAGCTGGTCGGCATCGGCTTCCTGCTGCTGCTCGCCGGGCACGAAACTACGGCGAACATGCTGGCGCTCGGCACTTTCGCGCTGCTGGAAAATCCCGGGCAAATGGCCGCATTGCGCGCCGACCCGGATCTGATTCCGGGCGCGGTCGAGGAACTGCTGCGCTATCTGGCGGTGGTCGACGTTCTGTTCCGTTACGCGTCCGAAGACCTCGAACTCGGCGGCGAAAAGATCAGCAAGGGATCGACCGTCCTCATTTCGATGCTGGCCGCCAACCGCGATCCTTCGCGTTTTCCCGAAGGCGACGAGCTCGACGTCAAACGGAATGCGCGCACGCATGTGTCGTTCGGCCACGGCGTGCACCAATGCCTCGGACAGCAGCTCGCCCGGATCGAAATGCGCGCGGGATTTGCCGGGCTGCTGCAGCGCTTCCCGACGCTCGCCCTCGCCGTCCCGCCGGAGGAGGTGCCGCTGCGGACCGGCATGAACATCTACGGCGTTCACGAGCTGCCCGTGACCTGGTGACACCCGCCGTCAACGTATCGGTTGACGTGTGCCTGCGTCAACCGATACATTGACGACCATGACGGACTCCGTGCAGGCAATGGCCACCCGGTACTTCCGGCAACGCGAGAACCCCTTCCTCGCCGAACTGGTCCGCGCGGCGAGATCCGGCCGCCCGCCCGGCGAGGACCTCAGCGCTGAGGACGCGGCGGGAGCGTTGCACCTGGTCCCGGACGTCCGGCAAGACCTGGACCGCGCCGAGGTCACGCTGATCGAATCGGTCCTCGACCGCGGCTGGACCTGGGAACAACTGGGGGCGGAGTACGGCAACCGGTCCAAACAGGCGATGCAGCAGCACTACCGGCGGCGCGGCGGGACGCGTTCCTGGCCAGCAAAGGAACGCCCGCCGCGCACCGAATCACCGCATCGGCTGACCGACGAGGATCTGGACCCGGCCGATGTGGCGAAGGTGCGCGAGGCGATCAGCGCGTTGCTCGCCACCGCGCACGACGTCGCCGAAACCCACACGGTCGACGGGGTGTGGACCGCGGGCGAACCGATCCTGGAGGAGATCTCGGCAGTCGGGCTGGATCCGTTGCCCCGCTTGGAAGTCGCGTGCCGCGCTGCCGCCGCGGCCATCGAGGACATGGTCGTCGCGGGCTGGGAACGCCGCGATCCGGGCCGGACGGAACGGCAGCGGCAGTCGTGGACGGTGCGACTGGAGGACGAGATGCGAGACATGGCGTCCTGGCTCGATCGGGAACCGCAAGGGCGGCTTCTTCCGCGCGCCGACCGTCCGTTGACCGTCGGGACGACTACTGCTGAGCGAGCGGACCACGTGGAGATCGCCGCCGAGGACGTGCAAGAAGTGCAGGAATCGATCAGCCTGACGCTCTCACGCTTGGAAGCCCATCGCGCCGTGTTTGATCAGGTCATTGCCGAGTTGAAGCGACGCCAGGCCGAACTGTCCTAAGCGGATTCATCGGGACGGAAGCCATCGCCGTTCTTTGTCCCTCGCGAATGGCACCTCCGAGGCCAGTCCGCGCGGGATGAGCACCAGTGCTTCTCCGGCGAAGCTGACCCCGATCGCCAACTGGTAGGGCCTCGCCTGATCGTGCATGCCGCATTTCACTGCCAGCACAGTGAATCCGATCGAGACGGCAACGCCGAGCACGAACAGCGCGAGGCTCGATTTCCGGTAGCGCTGCCACAGTTCGCCCTTCTTCGCGTACAGCCGGATCGTCGCGCCGCGCGCCGCTCCGAAGGCGAGACCGACCGCGCAGCTGCCGACGATCCACCACACGTCAGCGCTGGTCAGACCCTTGAACCCGACGACACCCGCGACGCCGATCGCGATCAGCACGATCGGCGGCGCGACGGTGTCACGCCAGTTCAACGGCTCCCCGAGCATCCGGAACACCAGCATCACTACGACACCGACTGCCAAGCTCGCGAGTACCCATCCGCTCATCACGGACCCTCCCCAGGACACGTTTTAGCACTTGCATGCTAAATCCATCGTGGCACCACCGTGCTATAAACGCAACCATGCCCAAGATCGTGGTGCCGGAAGACCGCCGCAAAGCTGTCAGCGAAGCCGTGGTCCGGGTAGTGCGCCGCTCCGGGGTCGAAGGCGCGACGCTCGGCAACGTGGCCAAGGAAGCGGGCCTCGCGATCGGGTCGATCCGGCATTACTTCGCCGACCACGAGGCGATGATGATCTTCACCATGGACCAGCTCGGCCGCCGGATCGGCGAGCGCGTCGCGGTTCGCGCGGACCGGCTGCTCGCCGCTGAAACCGGCCGCCGGACGCTGGTCGAAGACCTGCTCGCCGAGTTCCTCCCGCTCGACGACGAACGCCGGGACGAGGCGATGGCCTGGCTGGCGTTCACCGTCGCCGCGCGCACCCGTCCGGCGTTTCGCGCGAGCGCCGACGCGCAGCACCAGAACCTGCGCGACCTGATCACGCGAATCCTGCGCGAGGCCGTCGCGCTCGGCCGGCTTCCCGAGGAACTGGACCTGACCGTCGAAGCGGTCCGCCTGTCCGCGCTGCTCGACGGACTGACCATGCAGGCGGTGCTGCACCCCGAATCGACGCCGCCGGAACTGCTCGTCACCGCGCTGCGGCGAAGCCTGCCGTAACCCCGGGTCCCTTGTGGACAAACCCCCGCGAGCGCGATTCATCGCTTGTGAACGCGCTGTGAATATTGCGAATTCCCTGTCGCCGCGGTGAGCGAAACCGCGGCGGTGCCAGTCATTTCCCCGCAGAACCGGCTGTGAACACTCACACCGCGTGCCGGAGCCGTTGCTCTGCGGGAGTGGGCGAGCACACAGTGATGCTCGGCCGGGGCATCCCGGCGAGCTCCCTTCCCCGTCTGGCACAAGGAGATTCGATGGATTACCGACCCACCCGGAGGACAGTCCGGATCACGGCGGCGACCGGGGCAGCCGCGCTTGCCGTGGCGTTGCTGCCGGGCACCGCGCTGGCCCAGCCGACCAACGACGCGCACCAGCCGAACGGCCTCATCAAGACCGCCACGCACACCCAGGTGCGCGAGGTCCAGCCGGTCGGCGGCGGCCTGCGCGCCGCGGCGCTGCCCGTGTCGAAGCAGCTCGAATACAACCAGCAGGTGCAGGAAAACGACCAGTGGTGCTGGGCGGCGGACGGCTCCAGCATCGAGCAGTCGCAGGGCGGCACCGCCTCGCAGGCCGAGTTCTGCGCGGCGGGCAAGGGCACCCAGGCCGGGTACTGCCCGAACGAGGGCGGCCAGATCTACGAGATCGTGCAGGGCTTCCAGGGCACCGGGTTCTCCGCGCAGGACGCGAACGGGCCGATCAGCTACTCGTCGATCCAGAACCAGGTCAACTCCGGGATCCTGAACCTGACCGGCATCTACTGGACCTCCGGCGGCGGGCACGCCGAGGTGATCTACGGCTACGACAGCTCGAACCAGTCGCTGATGGTCGGCGACCCGTGGCCGAGCTACGAGCGGTACCAGACCTGGGACTACAACCAGTACCGCAGCAACGCCCAGTTCACCTGGAACGACACCATCGTCAACATCAAGAAGGGCTGACGAGCCGCCATGGGTGAGATCTGCCGGAAGTTCGCCGCCGGCGCGGCGATCGCGGTCGCGGCGCTCCTGTCCGCCGGTCCCGCCGAGGCCGCCGGGGCCTCGTGGGTCGCGCCGCCGTCGGAGCAGGACGTCGCGGCCGCGGTCAAAGCCGCGGAAACGGCACGCGCGATCAGTTTCGCCAAGTCGAACTTCCGGCAGGTCGGGCACGCCGATCCGGGCCGGATCACCCTGGAGCACAAGGGTTTCCCGGTCTACACGCTCAACCCGGACTTCGTCGCCGACAAGCCGGGAGCGCCGGCCGGGGTGCTGCGGGCGATCGCGGTGACGGCCACCGCGGCCACCGGCGCGAAAGCCACTCTCCGCGCCGCGCCCGACCACGCCGCGCCGACCGGCTGGTCGGTCGGGAACGTGTTGTCCGGCAATGACGAGGAGGCGCTCAGCGCCCGGCTGCGCCCGGGTTCGGTGCTGCTGAACGAACCGCAGATCAACGGGTGGTACGACCTCGGCCGCGACGGCGTCGTGCTGCTCCAGGCCAGCCTTCCGCAGTCGCCGGTCGGCCAGTTCATGCCGATCGCCGAATACCAGCAGCAGGTGCATTCCCGGTACGCCGACAAGCAGCCCGGCTCGGATTACCAGCGCGGCGGCGGGCTCGGGTTCAAGCAGACCCTCCAGCGCGACACCGGACCGGCCGGTTCGCTGGTCGTCGGGCTGATCGTGCTCGGCTCCGCGGTGGTGCTCGGCGGCGCGTTCCTGGGGTGGCGCTGGAGGAAGCGGCGGATCAGTCCCAAATGAGGTCGACCCCGGCGATGCCCACGCCGAGTTCCTCGAAGTAGGCGCTGACCGTGTTCCCCGGCCCGCAGAACAGCGGCTCGCGGACCAGCAGTTCCAGGTCCTCCCTCGGCCGGACGGTCCGCAGGCAGCGCGCCGGCAGCGCGGCCGGGTCGAAGCGCAGCCGCAGCAGGTAGGCCGACATGCGGGAGCGCACGACCCGGTGGAAATTCCCCGGCCGGACCGAGGCGGCGGGACGCAGGGTGAACCCGAACGTGTGCGTCTCCCCCTCGGCGAGGCCGCGGTCGAAGAGCAATTCGAACACCATTCCGGCCGACCGCGCGCTGCGCCGCACCCGCCCGACCCGGCAGCCGTCGACCGCGATGATCTCGGTCGCCGTGACGTCGCTGCCGTCCTCGTCCTGGTGCGTCACCAGGAAGCTGTCCGGGCCGGATCTTCGCGCGCGCACCACCATGGTCGACGAGATCTCCGCGGTCCGGCCTTGCGCACCGAGCGTCAGCACGTCGACCACCGTCGCGACGTCCAGGTCCGCGTTCTCCTCGACGCCGGGCGTTCCGCTCAACTCGTCGCGCAGCGCGAACGTCTCCGCCCAGCTCTGCTGGAGTTCCGGCAGCGACGGCCTGCGGTCGGCGTCCGCGCTCCGGTGCGGTCCGATCAGCACCACGAGGCTGTCCGGCGGCAGGTTCAGCACCGACTCCAGAGCGCGCACGACATCGAG
Source organism: Amycolatopsis nivea (assembly GCF_004522235.1). Lineage (GTDB taxonomy): Bacteria > Actinomycetota > Actinomycetes > Mycobacteriales > Pseudonocardiaceae > Amycolatopsis > Amycolatopsis nivea. The sequence continues at coordinate 272,741 of NZ_SDLT01000005.1, read as the reverse complement.
CGACCGGGGCGCGGACGGGCTGCGCAAACCGCGCTGCCAGTAACTCAGCGTGGACTCGGCGACCGACACCCCGTGCGCGGCGAGATGCGCGCGGAGCCGCGACAGGGACAACCCGCGCCGGTCGACAGCCTCGGACAACGCACGGTGAAACGGGCCGGACCGGACTGTTCGCGCCGACCACCGGACCGCCAAGCTCTGCTGCTGCATCTGGCTTCCCCTGCTCGTGCCGAATAGCTGTTCAGCATGAGCAGTTCGTGAGCGAGCAACAACCGTCCATGGTCGAGAATCGGACAAATCACCCCGCTTGCGCGAGCTCAGCCGTCCCCGAGATCGCGCCAGACAGCCGCCAGAAGGCGCAACTGCTCGTCGTCCAGCCGGTCGAAGAACAGCGTCCGCAGGTCCTCGTGGTGGCGACGGCGGGCCTTGCGCATCAGCGCGCGGCCCTGCGCGGTCAGCACCGCGTCGAAGCTGCGGGCGTCCACCGCCGATTGGCGGCGCTCGATCAGCCCGCGGCCGACGAGACGGTCGGCCAGCCGGGTGAAGCCGCCGGTGGACATCAGGCGGCGCTGAGCGAGGTCGGTCATCCGCATGCCCGCGTCGCCCGCCTCCGCCAGCAGGGCCAGCACGCTGTACTCCGCCATGCTCACGTTCAGCGGCGCGAGCCCGTCCGCCAGCGCGCGCCACAGCCGCTCGTGCGTGAAGAGGAACCCGCTCCACGCCTCCTGTTCCAGGTCTCGCAGCCCGTCGCTCGCCATGCCGACACGGTAACCGGGCCCGGCAAACGGGTGAGCACGGCCTTCGCCGGAAATAGTTGTCTGCGCAGACAGGTTAATCCGGACAGGCCCGGCCGCGGCGTGCGACCGGGCGCCGGAAAGGAGCACCGACGATGGCTGAACCGCAGAATCTCCCGGCCGCCGGACCGCGACCGTTCGAAATCGGCATCCTGACGTTCGCCGAACTCACCAAAGACCCGGTCACCGGGTCGCTTCCCTCGCCGCGACAGCGGGCACGCGAGACGATCGAGCAGGCACAACTCGCCGACCAGGTCGGGCTGGACGTCTTCGGCGCCGGCGAGCATCACCGCACCGACTTCGTCGGGTCCGCGCCCTCGGTCCTGCTCGCCGCGGCGGCCGAGAAAACCGAGCGGATCCGGCTGACCAGCGCGGTGACCGTGCTGAGTTCCGAGGACCCGGTGCGGGTGTGGGAGCAGTTCGCGACGATCGACCTGCTGTCCGCGGGCCGGGCCGAGATCATCGCGGGCCGCGGGTCGTACACCGAATCCTTCCCGCTCTTCGGCTACGACCTCGCCGATTACGCCGATCTCTTCCGCGAGAAGCTCGACCTCCTGCTGGCGATCCGCGAGCAGAACCCGTTGACCTGGAAGGGAAAGTTCCGGGCACCGCTCGATGACGCCGAAATCGCGCCGCGCGCGGACGGCCTGCCGATCTGGGTGGGTGTCGGCGGGTCCGCGGCCTCGGCGGTCAGCACCGGCCGACGCGGGCTGCCGATGGCGATGGCGGCGCTGCTGGGACCGCTGACCCAGCACGAGCAGACCGCGGCGCTCTACCGGCAGGCGGCGCGAGAAGCCGGACACGAGCCGGCGTCGATCAGCATCAACGTGCACGGGTACGTCGGGCGCACCAGCCAGGAAGCGCGCGAAACCATGTACCCCTACTTCGCGCAGGGCATGCTGGAGAACAATCATCAGCGCGGGGTCGGGATGCGGATCTCCCGGTCCGCCTTCGAAGCGCAGGCGTCGCCCGGGTCGGCGCTGCTGGTGGGCAGTCCGGCGGAACTGATCGAGAAACTGCTTGCCTACCACGAGGTCTACGGGCTGAACCGGGCGTTGATCCAGCTCGGGTTCGGCGGGATGCCGCAGAAGGAGCACCTCGCCGCGATCGAACGGCTCGGCACCGAGGTCGCCCCGGTGGTGCGGTGGGAGATCGCGTCGTGAGCGGGCTGCGGGTGGTGGTCGTCAACGGGAGCCCGAGCCGGCCGTCCAAGACGATGGGGTTGGTGGACGTCATCCTGGAAACGCTCGGCAAGCTGGTCCCCGTCGAGGCGTCCCGGATCGACGTGTACCGGCTGGGGCTCGGCGAAACCGTCGAACGCTCGGACGCGCCGCCCGAGGTCGAGGCCGCGTTGCGGAGCGCCGAAGAAGCCGACTTGCTGATCGCGGCGACGCCGGTGTTCCGCGGTTCGTATCCCGGGATGTTCAAGCAGTTCTTCGATCTGGTCGACCAATACGCGCTCGTCGACAAACCCGTCCTGCTTGCCGCGACCGGCGGCGGCGACCATCACGCACTCGTGCTGGAGCACGCGCTGCGGCCGTTGTTCGGGTTCTTCCAGGCCCTCACACTGCCGGTCGCGATCTTCGCGTCCAGCGGGGATTTCGACGGAACGGTGCTGTTGAATCCGCGCGTGCACGGGAGGATTCAGATCGCGCTCGAGTCCGCGGGCCGGTACCTTCCCGTGCCGAAGTAGTCCATCGCGAACTCCGTCAACCGTTGTGCCGCAGCGGAAAGGTACGCGTCCGCACGCTGCACCACGGTCAAGGTCCGATAGCAATCCGGAGCGTCCAGCTCCAGCCCGACGGCTGCCTCGTCCTTGGCGGCCTGTCGGGCGACCTCCGGCACCAGCCCGATCCCCAGCCCGCTCGCGATCAGCTGACCGGTCGCGCCGGGTTCGTCGCTCTCGCAGGAGTAGTTCGGTTCCAGCCCGGCTTCGGCGAAGAGGCGGTCGGAGAGGGTGCGCGGCCAGTAGCCGGGGCGCGTAGTCACCATGGGCTCGTTCGCGAGGTCCGCCATCCGCACGCGTTTGCGCCGCGCGAGCCGGTGCGTGCTCGGCACGGCGAGAATCACCTCCTCGCGCAGCAGTTCCCGCGCTTGGAGGCCCGGCTGCTGCAGCGGCTGCGAGGCGAAGCACAGATCGACCTCGCCCGCGCACAACTGCTGCGCCATGGTTTCCGCCGAGGATTGGTACAGCCGCAGTTCGACGCCGGGGTACTCCGCGCGGAAGGCGCTCATCAGGCCGGTGAGGGTGAGCAGGGTTTCCGACGCGACGGCGACCCGGCCGTGGTCCAGACCGGCCAGATCGACGAGTTCCTGGCGGGCGTCGTCGAGTTCGCGCAGGGCCCGGTCGACGCGGCGCAGGAACGTGGTGCCGAAGTGGTTGAGCCGCAGCCCCCGCCCGGCCCGCTCGAACAGCGGCACGCCGAGATCCGCCTCCAGCCGCGCGATCGCCCGGCTCAACGACGGCTGCGCGATGTGCAGCTCGGCCGCCGCCTGGCTGAGGTGGCCGCGGTAGGCGACCGCCTGGAAGTAGCGCAGTTGCAGCAGGTCCATCTCATAGCTCCGAGGTCATGAATACATGGCGATTCTGGTCTTGGACGGCATGAGAAGTTCAGCTTAGCGTCTGAACGGGGAAATTCTTACGCGCACTAGGGGGAACGGTGGCCGAAGCGGCCCGGACACGCGGGCGGACGTTGCTGGTGGTGATGCGGGTCGTCGTGACGGTGCACGCCGTCGCGATCCTGGGTCAGCCGGTGTTCGCCGGACGGTATTTGATCGGCGACTACAGCATGCTGGCGATGCACGAACTCGGCGCGAACATCGTGTCGACGGTCGCGCTGGTGCAGCTCGTGCCCGCCGCGCTGTATTGGTGGCGCGGCGGCGTCCAGTGGCCGTTCTGGGCGAGCCTGCTGCTGGCCGGCGGCGAGACCGCACAGTACTTCGCCGGGCAGGCCGGTGCCCTTGACCTGCACATTCCGCTCGGCGTCGCACTGGTCGCGATCGCGCTCGGGACGCTGTTCGGCATCTGGCGGACTGGGGCCCGGCGATGAGCGGGATGTCGCGCCGCCGGTTTCTCGGGCTGGCGGGCGGTGCCGGAGTGGTGCTCACGGCCGGGTTCGTCACCCCGCGGTTGTTGCGGCCGGCCGCGGCCACCGGCGAGCTGCTGACCAGCGAAGTGCCGCTGCCGCAACCGTTTCAGGTGCCGTTGCCGCTGCCGCCGGTGCTGAACCCGGTCTCCCGCGATGGCGGCGTCGACCGGTACGAAATCGTGCAACGGGCCAGCACCGCGGAAATTCTGCCTGGACTGCGCACTCCGATCTGGGGTTACCAAGGAACTTTCCCCGGGCCGACAATCGAATCCCGCAGCGGCCGGACGACGATTGTCCGGCACCGCAACGAACTTCCGGTCCCGACCGTCGTGCATCTCCACGGCGGGCGCACGCCACCGGAGTCCGACGGTTACGCCACTGACCTCGTGTTGCCCGCCGACGGCCGGTATCTCGCCGGTGCCGGACACGGGCATTCGGGGATGGCCGACCCGGACGCCGTCGTCACCACCGGCACCCGCGAGTACACGTATCCGTTGCAGCAAAAGGCCGCGATGCTCTGGTATCACGACCACCGAATGGATTTCACCGGTCCGGCCGTGTACCGCGGACTCGCTGGACTGCACATCGTCCGCGACGCCGAGGAAGACGCGTTGCCACTGCCGCGCGGCGAGCGAGAGATGCCGCTCATGATCACCGACCGCGCGTTCGCCGAAGACGGATCGATGCGATACCCGTCGTTGGATCCTTCGTTGCGAACCGTGCCGGGAGTGGAAGACGCTTACGCGGCAGGCGTTCTCGGCGACGTACTGCTGGTGAACGGCGCGCCATGGCCGGTCGCGGAAGTGTCGGCGACCCGGCATCGCCTGCGATTCCTCAACGGTTCCAACGCTCGCCGGTACGATCTCGCCCTCAACCCGCCGCCGCCGAGCGGACCCGCGTTCACGCAGATCGGGTCGGATCAAGGCTTGCTCGACGCCCCGCGCGGCCACGAGCACCTGCCGATCGCGCCTGCCGAACGGTACGACATGGTGGTCGACTTCGGCGCATATCCGGTGGGTACTGAGGTGACGCTGGTCAACCGTCTCGGAACCGGTTCCACCGCACAGGTAATGCGGTTCCGCGTCACCCGCCGGGCGAAAGACGACAGCCACATTCCGGCGAAACTGTCCGAAATGGAGCGACTCGACCGGGCACAAGCGACGGTGACCCGCGAGTTCGCGTTCCGAAGTGGACAGTTCAACGGCAGGCACGGCTGGACGATCGGCGGCGAGGCCTTCACTCCGACGAAGATCGCGGCTCAGCCGAAACTCGGCGACGTCGAGATCTGGCGGTTCGTCGCGGACCTGCACCATCCGATCCACCTGCATCTGGTGCACTTCCAAGTGCTTTCCCGCGGCGGCAAGGATCCCGCGCCGCACGACGCGGGCCGGAAGGACACTGTGGACCTTCGGCCCGGCGAAGCGGTCGAGGTGATCGCGCGATTCGACGGGTACCGCGGGCGGTACATGTTCCATTGCCACAACGCCGAGCACGAGGACATGGGGATGATGGCCACGTTCAAGACCGTTTAGCCCGGACGCAACCAGGTTTTGACGCGTCGGCCGGTCGCGAACGCGCACACCAGCAGCGGCAGCACCCAGTCCGCGTCGATCAGGAAGAACGAGACCAGAGACGCGCCGCCCGGGTCGAGCACTCGGCTGCCGTCGATCGGCACGAACGCGACGACCATGGCGACCGCGACCACCAGCAGTCTGCTGCCCGCACCGAGCAGTACGAGCGCCCGGCCGAGCGGGTTGCGCAGCGCCAGCAGCATCGCGCCGGCCAGGCAGCACACTCCACAGAGGACCTGGCTGACGAGTCCGCCGAGCATGCTGGCCGAAAGGGTGCCGTCGTCGGCGGGCACGTACATCGCGATCAACGACAGCGCGTCGACCGGGTCCCAGCGGCCGCTCGGCTGGACGGAGTCCACTGTGGCGGACGGCCAGATCAGGAACACCGTTTCGCGGACGGCGACCAGTACCGCGAACCCGATCGCGAGTGCCGCGCCCGCCGGTAACCGCCTCGTCCGCTCGACCGTTCGCTCCGCCACCAGGCCCCTCCTTCGCCACCGAGGCGGCAAACCTAGCCCGGCGTGGAGGGGACCGGTCCCGGACCGTCCGTGAAGGGCTCATTGAGGGAATCTGATTCCGGCAAGGAGCCCTTCACGGACCGGCGGCGGGCTAGGCGGGTGTGGCGGCCAGGCGGTATCCGGCTCCGGCGACCGTCTCGATCACCGGCGGCGAGCCCAGTTTCCGCCGCAACGTCATCACCGTGACCCGCACCGTGTTGGTGAATGGGTCGGCGTGCTCGTCCCACGCCTTTTCCAGCAACTGCTCCGCGCTCACCACCGTCCCGTCGGCCCGCATCAGGACCTCCAGCACCGCGAACTCCTTCGGCGACAACGGCAGGAAGCGGCCGTCGCGGGACGCCTGGTGCCGGGGCAGATCCAGGACCAGACCGGCCGCCTCCAGCACCGGCGGCAGCGCCGGACGCGCCCGGCGGGCCAGCGCGTGCACCCGGGCGACCAGCTCCGCGAAGACGAACGGTTTGGTCAGGTAGTCGTCCGCGCCGAGGTTCAGTCCTTCGATGCGGTCGGTGACGTCGGAGGCGGAGGTGAGCATGAGGACCCGGGTCTCGCCGCCCGCGTCGACGATCGCCGCGCAGACCTCGTCACCGTGGACGGTCGGCAGGTCCCGGTCTAGGACGACGACGTCGTACGCGTGCACGGCGACGCGTTCGAGGGCCTCGCCGCCGTCGTAGCAGACGTCCACCGCGATGGAATAGCGGCGCAGCCCCTCGGCGATTGAATCCGCGAGGAGCGGCTCGTCCTCGACAATCAGTACCCGCATTCGATCATCATGCCCTGAACGGCGATAAAGGCGAGATAAGGATCAAGCAGGCAGCCGCACCTCGACCGTCAAACCGCCGTTCGGATTCGCCCGCGCGGAGACGTCCCCGTCGTGCGCGCGGGCGACGGAACGCACAATCGACAGCCCCAGTCCGGAATGGTCAGCCGCTCCGGTCCGATCCGGTTTTCCCCGCCGGAAGGGTTCGAACAAGCCCTCGACCTGGTTTTCGTCCACATTGGACCCGGAATTGCGGACGCTCAGGGCAGGTGTCGCGCCGATGGTGATCGACACCCAGCCGTCCGGGATGTTGTAGCTGATCGCGTTGCTCACCAGGTTCAGCACCAAGCGTTCGAGCAGCACGGCATCGCCGACCACCGTACGCGCGCGCAGCCGGGTCTCCACGGTCACGCCAGCCTCTTTCGCTTGCGCGGCGGTGAGTTTCACTACGGAACGGACCACTTTGTCCAGTCGCACCGGAGCCCGGGCACTCAGGCCGCGATCACTGCGCGCGAGCACCAGCAATCCTTCGATCAGCCGTTCGCTGCGTTCGTTGGTCTGCAGCAAATGCGCGCCCAGTTTGGACAGCACCGGCCCGGCATCGGGGTTTTCCAACGCGACTTCGATCAGCGTCCGCTGCACCGCGAGTGGAGTGCGCAACTCGTGGGAAGCGTTGGCTACAAACCGTTTCTGGCTGTCGAACGAACCGGCGAGACGGTCCAGCATGCTGTCGAAGGTGTCGGCGAGTTCCTTCAATTCGTCACGCGGGCCGTCGAGGTTGATGCGCTGATCGAGCTTCCCGGCTTCGAGCCGCCGCGCGGTCGAGGTGATCGTGTGCAACGGCCGCAGCGTGCGCCCCGCCATAAACCAGCCGAACAGCAACGCCAGCGCGGCGGTGACCACCAGCGCGATCGCCGACGCAAGGACCAAAGTGGACATTGTCGAGCTGCGGTAATCGGTGAGCACGGCAGTCGCCACTTTCTCCGCGGAAGCGGGGACGGTCTGCATCGGGATCGTCGTCGCCTCCATCGGGACCGATTCGACGTCGGCGGCGACCTGGCTCAGTTTCAGCGAGGCTCCGTCGCCGAGATACTGTGCGGGCGCGGGCAGTTCGTTGCTGACGACGGTGTAGGTCACCACCACCAGCACGAGCCCGGCCAGCAGGAAGAACCCGCCGTACAGCGCGGTGAGCCGGGTCCGCACGGACAGCCGCAGCGGCCCCCGGCGCGGGCCTGCGCTCTTTTCGGCCAAGGGGTCCTCCCGGGTCGTGACTACCGACAGTCTGTCCTATCCGGGCATAAGGAGAGGATAAACAAGATCGCTTAACGAGCCTGTATCGCCGCGTCGGTACTACTGGGCCACCGGCGGGAACGACCCGCCCGAGCGAAGGAGAATCCCGATGCGGAAAGCACGTCTGGCGGCTGTCGGAGCCGGATTGGCACTGGCGCTGCTCACCGGGTGTTCGTCCGGGGAAACCGCGCCGCAGGTGCCGTCGATCTCCAGCCCGAAGGCAAGCCCGCAGCAGGACGCCGCCGCCGGAAAGGCCGATCCCGCGGCGGACCGGGACGCGATGCGCGCCTACGCGAAATGCATGCGCGAACACGGCGTCGACACACCGGATCCGGGCGAAAACGAAGCCCCGACCATCAACTTCTCCAACGATCCCAAGACCATGGCGGCGCTCGACGCCTGCAAGAAGCTGCTGCCCGGCGGCGGAATGCCGAAGAAGCTCACGCCGGAGGAACTGGACAAGGCCCGGAAGGACGCCAAATGCATGCGCGAGCATGGCGTCGACATGCCGGATCCGGACGCGAACGGCGGCGCACAGGCGCTGCCGATGAAGGACGACGGGACCAAATTCGAGGAAGCGCTCAAGGCGTGCGGAATGGGAATGGCCGGAAAGTGACAGGGAAACGAGGACGCTGGTTCATCGCCGCGGGAGCGACGGTCGTCGTGCTCGGCACGACCTCGGCGGTCGTGCTGACCCACGTCGCCTCCGGCGGCGAACCAGCCGCGGCGGCGAAGCCGGTGGCGACCGCCGAAGTGACCAAATCGGACTTGAAGGAAGAGGAGAACGCGACCGGGAAACTCGGCTACGGCAAGGAATCCGCCCTGAGCGGCAAGAAGAACGGCACGGTGACCTGGCTGCCCGGCCGAGGCGACGTGCTCGGCCGCGGCAAGACGGCGTACACAGTGGACGCCAAGCCGGTGCCGCTGTTCTACGGAACTCTGCCGTTCTATCGCGTGCTGAACGACGGCGTGGACAAAGGACCGGACGTCAAAGAGCTTGAAGAGAACCTGAAAGCGCTGGGATACGGCGATTTCGGCACCCCGGACGAGAAGTTCACCTCCGCGACCGCGACCGCGCTCAAACGCTGGCAGAAATCGCTCGGCTTGGCGCAGACCGGGACGTTCGATCCGGCCGACGTCGTGCTGGCCCCCGGTGAGATCCGGGTGTCGTCGGTGACCGGCCAGCTCGGCGGCCCCGGCGCGGGCGAGGTTTTCAAGTACACCGGCACGGCCCGCGTCGTGGAGGCCGAATTGGACGCGACCAAGCAGAGCGTCGCGGTCAAGGGCGCGAAGGTGTCCGTCTCGCTCAACGGCCGCACGCTGACCGGCACGATTACCGATCTCGGGAACACCGCCGCGGAGGACAAGGAAACCGGCAAGGCGAAGGTCACCGTACAGATCCAGGTGGACGACCCGGCTGCTGCCGGAGACGTCGTCGATGTCCCGGTATCGGTGCGGTTCACCAAGGAGGTCCACCAGGACGTCCTCGTGGTGCCGGTCGGCGCGCTGGTCGCGCTCGCCGAGGGCGGATACGCGGTCGAGGTCGACGAGCAGGGCAAGCGGCGGCTGGTCGGCGTCGAGACTGGGTTGTTTTCGGGCGGGCAGGTCGAGGTCAAGGCCGCCGGTCTGCACGCGGGCCAGCGGGTGGTGACCACGTCATGATCCCCGTGCTGGCCGCGTATCGGGTGTCGCGCACCTACGGCGAAACCGTTCCCGCATTGCGGAATGTCTCACTGTCCTTTTCGGACGGAGAGATGGCGGCGATCGTCGGACCGTCCGGTTCGGGCAAATCCACACTGCTGCAACTGATGGGCACGCTCGACCGTCCGACGGAAGGCCGGATCGAGATCCGCGGCCACGACGTCGCGCAGTTGTCCGACCGCAAACTCGCCGCGCTGCGCTCGCGGTGGATCGGATTCGTGTTCCAGCAGTTCTTCCTGGACGACGGCGAAACCGCGGTGAACAACGTGTGCAGCGGCCTGCTGTACAGCGGAGTCCCGAAACGAAAACGCCGGACGCGGGCGCTGGAAGCCCTCGACCGGGTCGGGCTCGGACATCGCGCCGGACACCTGCCAGGCGAACTGTCCGGCGGCGAACGGCAGCGAGTCGCGATCGCCCGGGCGGTCGTGAACACGCCGCCGATCCTGCTCGCCGACGAACCAACCGGAAACCTCGACACCGGCAATGGCGCGGCAGTGCTGTCCTTGCTCGCGGAGCTCAACGCTGGCGGCACCACGGTCGTGCTGATCACGCACGACCGGGAAATCGCGGCCGGAATGCCGCGGCGAATCGAGATCCTCGACGGGGAATTACGCCTCGACACTGGTGCGGCCGACCTGGCGGTGCCGCAGTGAGCGCGCCCGGGCCGGATCGGCTCGGTGCCGCCGACCTGCTGCACGCTGCTGCCGACCGCAAACTCCACCCCACCACCGCACCCGGCAAAGGCATCCCAATGACCGCACCCAGCCCGAAACAGCCCGGTCCCGCCGACCCGCCGCACACCCGCCGACACCACCACCGCCCCAGCCGGAACGCCGCAATAACCGCACCCAACCCGAACCAGCCCCACCCCGCCAACCCGCCGCACACCCGCCGACACCACCACCGCCCCAGCCGGAACGCCGCAATAACCGCACCCAACCCGAACCAGCCCCACCCCGCCAACCCGCCGCACACCCGCCGACACCACCACCGCCCCAGCCGGAACGCCGCAATAACCGCACCCAACCCGAACCAGCCCCACCCCGCCAACCCGCCGCACACCCGCCGACACCACCACCGCCCCAGCCGGAACGCCGCAATAACCGCACCCAACCCGAACCAGCCCGACCCGCCCCGCACCAAAGCCCCACACACCCTTGCCGACAGCACAACCCACCCGGCAGGAGCACCCCAATGACCGCACCAGCCCCACCCAGCCCGACCCGGCTCGGTCCCGCCGATCTGCTTTCCCTTGGCGCGCACGGAATGCGCACCCGCCCACTGCGCGCGATGCTGTCCGCGCTCGGCATCGCCATCGGGGTCGCGGCGATGGTCGCCGTGCTGGCCATTCCGGCGTCGGCGGACCAAGCACTGCAGGACAAGCTCGCCGCGATGGGCACCAATCTGCTCCGCGCCGAGGCCGGGCAGACACTCATGGGCGGTTCGGCGAAGCTGCCCGACTCGGCGGTCCCGATGGTGCGGCGGATCGCGCCGGTCGAGGGGGCGGTGGAGGTCGGCAAGGTCAACGCCAAGGTGTACCGCAACGACCGGGTCGGCAAGGACGATTCGGCGGGTGTTTCGGTGTTCGCCGCGCGGCCGGATCTGCTGCCGGTGCTCGGCGGGAAGGTCCGGACCGGGACGTTCCTCGGCCCGGCGAACCAGCGCTTCCCGGCGGTCGTGCTCGGGTCGGAAGCGGCGTCGAGGCTCGGCATCGACCACCTCGATCCGGCGCGTCCGCCGCAGGTCCTGATCGGTTCGGCGTGGTTCAGCGTCGTCGGGATTCTCGCCCCGATGCCGCTCGCGCCTGAGGTCGAACGGTCGGTGCTGATCGGCTGGGACGTCGCCAAACAGGTCTTCGGCTTCGACGGCCATCCGAGCACGGTGTACCTGCGCGCGCGGGAATCGCAGGTCAACGCGGTCCGTTCGGTGCTCGCCGCGACGATCAACCCGGCCGCGCCGAACGAGGTGGCGGTCGAGCGGCCGTCCGACGCGCTCGCCGCGCAGCAGCTGACGAAGAACACCTACGGCGCGCTCTTCCTCGGCCTCGGCGGGGTGGCGCTGCTGGTCGGCGGCGTCGGCGTGGCGAACACGATGGTGATCTCGGTGCTGGAGCGCCGACGCGAGATCGGATTGCGCCGCGCGCTCGGGGCGACCAGGGGCCAGGTCCGCGGGCAGTTCCTCGCCGAATCGGTGCTGCTGTCCGGGTTGGGCGGGCTCGTCGGGGTGGTGCTCGGGGTCGGCGCGACCGCCGGGTACGCGCTCAGCCAGGGCTGGCCCGCGGTGCTGCCGCCGGTCGCGCTCGCCGGCGGGGTGGCGGTTTCGGCCGCGGTCGGCGCGATCGCCGGGGCGTATCCGGCGATGCGGGCGGCGCGGCTTCCCCCTGCTCAGGCGCTCGCCTGACCCCGTGGTCGGCCCGCAGGACCGGATCGCGTGAACGCCACCCGGTCGTGCGGGCAATTACCACCGCTGGACTCCCGTCTAGTGCTATCGTGCAACTAAGGTTACAAGCACTAACGTTCGATTAAGTCCTTAACTGCTGCTGAGGTACCGCAGGCACTACCGCGCCCGGGCAGCGCGGGGGATCGACCTCGCGCGCTGGATCGCGGATCCTCGGCTCAGCGGAGGATGCGGCGCGGAACGACTGGTCTGTGAGCTGACATGAGCGCATTGCCCGAGCGAGTGGCGATCATCGCCAACGACCCGATCAGCGGCGAAGGAGCCGCCGCCTACCTGCGCGGCACGCCCCGGTACGCCGTGATGGCTCCCAGCGAAGTCCCGCGCGCGGACGTCCTGCTCGTGATCGTGCCGGAGGTCCGCGAGAAAACCCTGGCCGACCTGGCGCGGATCCGGCGGACCGCGCTCGTCGCGGACGTGCGCGCGGTGCTGGTCGCGGACCGGATCGAGAAGGCCGAACTGGGCAGGCTCGGCGGATTCGGCCTGTCCGCGGCGCTGTACCGCGGTTCCGCGACGCGCGAGAAGATCCTCGAAGCGCTGGCCGCCCGCGTGCCGGCGGCCGAGCCGGAAGACGTCCGCGCGACCCGGCTGACGAACGAGTTCCACACCAGCGAGGGCGAGGTCAGGTACCCGCGCGGCTTCCTCGACCGGCACCGGCTGCAGAGCCGCGAGGTAGAAATCCTCGGCCTGCTCGCGGACGGTTTCGGCACGGTCGAAATCGCCGACCGGATGGCGTATTCGGAGCGGACGATCAAGAACATCATCAGCACGCTGCTGGTGCGGTTCGATCTGCGAAACCGCTCGCACGCGGTCGCGTACGCCCTGCGGACGGGCATCATCTGAACGCCCCTCAGATCGCGCCGTTCCGGAGCGCGTAGGCGACCGCGTGCGTCCGGTTGCGCAACTCGAGGCGCTGCGACAGATCGTGGATCACCTTCTTCACCGCGCGTTCGGAGAAGTTGATTTTCTCCGCGGTTTCCGCCGTGTCGAGGCCTTCGGCCAGCAGCCGCAGCACGTCGATTTCCCGTTGCGTCAGGCCGGAACTGTGCTTCGGCCGCGGTTCGATCGGCCGGCGGAAATGGCTGAGCAGCGTGCCCAGCGCCGCCGGGGGCAGGATCCCGCCGCCGCGTGAAGCGGTCAGCACCGCGGCGGCCAGCTGCTCGCTCGACGTGCGCTCGCGATTCAGCAGGGCGACCACGTTGCACTCCACCGCGGTCAGCACCGCCGAGCCCGCCGCCTGCTCGTCGACGAGCAGCACCACCGGAGCGTCCACAGTGGCCTTGAGCCCGCGCAACGCCGACGTCACCTCCACCGACAGCAGCTCGGCCGCGACGATGATCACGTCCACCTCGTCAGTCACGACGGAAAACTCCGGCCGCGCCTGCAGCCAGCTCCGGATCCCGTTGTCGGTAAGGGGATCCGAGGCTCGAATGAGCACCCGGACCGCTGTCTCGTGCACCGCCGTCCCGTCCATCCCCGCTCCCCCCTGCCCTCCCGGTCGCCCGAACCTAAGGCCCCGGCGGGACGACCGGCGATCCCGCGCGGGGTACAGATCAGGTACAGCCAGCTGTACCGCCCATGGTCCCGCGATACTGGAGCGGACGAAAGGACGCCGATGGCACGGACGGGACGCCGCCCCGGGCAGACCGAAACGCGGGAGGCCATTCTGGCCGCCGCGCGGGACCTGTTCGGCCGGAACGGGTACGAGGGCGCGACGATCCGCGCGATCGCCGCGGAGGCGGGCGTGAATCCCGCGCTCGTGCACCATTTCTTCGGCAGCAAGGACCAGGTCTTCGCGACCGCGCTGCACCTTCCGGCCGACCCTGGCGTCGTAGTCGCCGCGATCCTCGACGGCCCTCGCTCCGAGGTGGGCGAACGGCTCGTCCGGCTGTTCCTGACCCTCTGGGAAACCCCGGCTTCGCGCGACGCGTTCTTCGGCGTGCTGCGCTCGGTCTCCACCACCGAACAGGCCGCGGACATGCTGCGCGGCTTCATCCAGGGCGCGCTGCTGGACAAGATCGCCGACGCACTCGACATCCCGCCGCTGCGGGTCACCGGCATCGCCGCGCAGCTCGTCGGGCTCGCGATGGTCCGGTACGTCGTGCAGGTCGAGCCGCTCGCGCGGGCTGCGCACGAGGACGTGGTCGGGTTGATCGCTCCTGCCGTGCAGCAGTACGTCGACCAGGCCTGATCCGCGCTCCGCCTTCCGACCTCCCCGGCCTTGACACCGAAATTCCGCGCGCGCAGAATTAACCGCATGATTAATTCCGCGGTGGTCATCGACGGCCTGCGGGTCGTCCGCGGTGGCCGGGAGGTGCTGCGCGACGTGAGCTTCCGCGTCGAGCCCGGTTCGGTGACCGGGCTGCTCGGGCCGAGCGGCTGCGGGAAGACCACGTTGATGCGCGCGGTCGTCGGCGTGCAGGTGACCCACGGCGGCACAGTCACCGTGCTCGGCGAACCGGCCGGGAGCCGTCGGTTGCGCAAGCGGATCGGGTACGCCACGCAGGCGCCAGCGGTCTACGCCGACCTCACGGTCGCCGAATCCCTGCGTTACTTCGCCTCCGTGCTGGGCGCGCCGTCCCGGTCGGTGCCCGAGGCGATCGAACAGGTCGGCCTCGGTTCGCACGCCGACGCGCTGGTCGGGCGGCTTTCCGGCGGCCAGCGCAGCCGGGCCAGCCTCGCCGTCGCATTGCTCGGCTCGCCCGAACTGCTCGTGCTCGACGAACCGACCGTCGGGCTGGATCCGTTGCTGCGCGAGCATTTGTGGAACGTTTTCCATCGGCTCGCCGCCGAGGGCACCACGCTTCTGGTGTCCAGCCACGTCATGGACGAAGCCGCCCGCTGCACCCGGTTGCTGCTGATGCGCGACGGCGCGCTGCTCGCCGACGATTCGCCGGACGCCCTGCGCGCGGCCACCGGCGAACAAGACCTCGAACGCGCGTTCCTGCACCTGGTGAAGGCCCAGCGATGACTGTCTCGATCACTTTCGCCACCACTCGCCGCATCCTCGCCCAGCTGCGGCACGATCCGCGCACCGTCGTGATGCTCATTCTGGTGCCGACGCTGCTGATGGTGTTGCTGCGCTTCGTCTTCAACTCGGCCGAGACGTTCAGCCGGATCGCGCCCGCGCTGCTCGGCGTGTTCCCGTTCGTGATCATGTTCCTGATCGCGTCGATCACGACCCTGCGCGAACGCACCGCGGGCACCCTGGAGCGGCTGATGACGCTGCCGCTGGGGAAATTCGACCTGCTCGCCGGGTACGCGCTGGCGTTCGGGCTGGTCGCGGTGCTGCAGGTGGCGGTCGCGACGGCGGTCAGCCTGTGGTGGCTGGGGCTGTCGGTGGCCGGTTCGGTGTGGTCGCTGCTGCTGATCACCGTGCTCGACGCGTTGCTCGGCATGGCGCTCGGCCTGTTCGTGAGCGCGTTCGCGACGAGCGAGTTCCAGGCCGTGCAGTTCATGCCGCTGTTCGTGCTGCCGCAAACGTTGCTGTGCGGGCTTTTCCAGCCGCGCGACCAGATGGGCTGGGTGCTGCACTGGCTGTCCGACGTGATGCCGCTGTCCTACGCCGTCGAAGCGCTCACGCAGGTGACGCACAGCGCGGACTGGACGATGACGCTGACCCGCAACATCCTCGTCGTGCTCGGCTGCGCGGTACTGGCGTTGGGTCTTGGAGCGGCGACGCTACGCCGTCGTACGCCTTAGAGCCGCTTCGCCGCCGCCTCGTAAGCCGCGCGGTTGCGGGCGAGCCATTTCTCGAAGTAGTGGTCGGACTGCGCGTAGACATATCCCGGCGGCACGAACAAAACGGCGAAGACCACGAAGGTGCCGAGCCCGATGATCGCCAGCTTCAACTCAGCGTCCGGCGGCGGGGAGGACATAAAGGACAGTCCACATACGACAGCGGCTAGACAGCCCATCCCTGCTGCGGCAAAGAAAGCGCCCCGCACATTCCCCGGCGTACGACCAGCAGGTGGGCGAGAACCCGGGTTCAACGCGCGTTCGGTCGCGGGCCTGCCCCGCCAGATCAAAACTCCGCCGAGCCACAGCACCGCGAAGAAGACGCCGCCGCCCGCCAGGCTGAATCCTCCGGCCGCGGAATGAGCCAGCACCCCGACCAGAATCCCGCTGACGCCGAAAAGCCCGGCGAGGCTGGCCGTCATCACCCGGTAGACCCGCCGGGTGGTGACGATCGCCTGCAGCCGCGTCGTGTAGTCGCGCAGCCGTTGCTCGGGAGTGTCCGCGACCGCGCGAACCTGATACCCGCTCACTGCTTCCGGACGAAACCGGCCGCGCGGAGCCGCTCGGTCTCGCGGATGTCGAGGTGCGTGCGCACCCCGCTCCCCACAGTGGTGTCCCCGTTCAGGACCCCGAGCGCGATGACCACGAAACCGAGCGTGCGGATCAGCATCGCCCAGCCGGCCTTGCCGAGCCCGATCCGGCCGCCGTCGCGGAGCCGGACCAGGCGGATCCCGTTGAAGAGCGCGCCGAGGCCGCGTCCGTTGCCGTAAAACCAGCCGTACAGCAGCGGCACGACGATCAGCCCCGCCACCCCGATCACACTCGCCCCGACGGCGGCGTCGAAGGCGTTCGACTTGAAGTAGTACGCCACCGCCGCGGCCGCCGACAGACCGGTGACCAGGAGGAAGTCGACCAGCCATGCCCAGAGCGTGGAAGCGGTGCGCGCCTCGATGTACAGGTCGCCGTTCTCGAACGCACGAATCCGCGCCGCCGCGCCCTTGCCGAGGACGGGTTCGGCCTGCGCGCGGAGGCGGGCCATGACGTCTTGCTCAGTCTTCACGCCACACTGACGCCGCGCGCGAGCCACGGGTTCCCCGCCGAGCGCAAATCACCCTCGGCTCAGGCGAAGCTGTAATCCTCCAACGGGAACCGCGCCGCCTCGCGGTGGGCGCTGATCGTCGAGGTCGGCCGGAGCAGGGTCGCCTCGCCGTGCTGGTTGAAGTAGTAGCTGTTGGCCGTCGCGCACTGGCCGAGGGCGAACACCGAGTGCCCGACCTTGTGTTTCATCCGGCCGAGGAACTCGTCGTTCGCCCGCTGGGTCACCTCGAACACGTCCGAGCCCCGGGCGCGCATTCCCTTGAACAGCCGGTCGATGTGCTTCATCTGGCATTCGATGGTCGTGAAGTACGAGAGCCCGCTGTAGGAATACGGGCTGTTGAGCGAAACCAGGTTCGGGAACCCGGGCACGGTCACGCCCTCGTACGCCTGGAAGCGGTTGTCGCGCCACCACTTCCCGAGGTTCTTGCCGTCGCGGCCGATGATCTCGATCGCCGGGAAGTTCACGTCCCACAGGTTGAAGCCGGTCGCCAGCACGAGCGTGTCGATCTCGGTGCGCTTGCCGTCCGCGGTGACGATCCCGGTTTCGTCGATCCGCTCGATGCTCGTGGTTTCGAGGTGCACGTGCGGGCGGGTGAAGGCCGGGAAGTAGTCGTTGGAGAACGTCGGCCGTTTGCAGCCGAAGGAGTAGTCCGGCGTCAGCTTGCGGCGCAGTTCGGGGTCGCGGACCTGGCGGTACAGATGCGCGCGGCACCAGCGTTCGGCGATCCGGTTGGCGCCGCGGAACTGCCGGTACTGCACCACGCCGGAGATCATCATCAGTTCCAGCACCGAGCTGCCCGCCAGCCGCACCGCGCGCTGCACCAGCGGCAGCTTCGCGAACGCCTGCTGCAGCGGCTTCGGCACGGCGTAGTCCGGCTTCGGGCTGACCCAGATCGGCGTGCGCTGGTACACCGTCAGTTCCGCGGCGACCTTGGCGATCTCCGGGATGAGCTGGACGGCCGTCGCGCCGGTGCCGATCACCGCGGCGCGTTTGCCGGCCAGGTCGTAGCTGTCGTCCCACTTCGTGGTGTGGATGACCTTGCCCGCGAACCGGTCGATGCCCTCGATGTCCGGCATCTTCGGCTGCGACAGGAAGCCGGTGGCGGTGAGCAGGTACTTCGCGGTGACCGTCTCGCCGCCCTTGATGCTGACCCGCCAGTTGGAGCCGTCCCAGGTCGCGCCGGTCACGACGGCGCCGAAGCGCATCGAGGCGCGCAGACCGTACTTGTCGGCGACGTGCTCGGCGTATTTCTTCAGCTCCGCACCCGGCGCGAACAGCCGTGACCAGTACGGATTGGGTTCGAACGAGTAGGAGTAGGTGGACGACGGGATGTCGACGGCCAGCCCCGGGTACCGGTTCACGTGCCAGGTCCCGCCGAGGTCGTCCTCGCGATCGAGAATCAGCAGGTCGCGGTAGCCGAGGCGGCGGAGCTGGATGGCCGCCCCCATGCCGCCGAAGCCCGCGCCGACGATGACTGCGTCGTACTGCGCGTCCATGTCCGACCTCTCGTCCGGAACTACTTGTCAGTAACGGAACGGTATGTCACTTCGCCGGACTTGGCAATACACTGCACTGCGTGACAGCCCAGGAGAGCCCCCGCACGACCCGAGCCGAGCGCAAGAAGCAGGAACTGCGCCGCGAGATCATCGACGCGGCGTTCGATTGCTTCGCCGACCTCGGCTACCACGCCACCGGGATCTCCGACATCGCCACGAAGCTCGGCATCGGGCACGGCACCTTCTACCGCTACTTCCAGAACAAGCGCGACATCGTCGACCACGTCATCGACGACCTGGTCGCCCGCATCGTCACCGCGCTCACCGCGGAAAACGCACCGGACGCGGTGTCTACTTTGGACGCCTACCGCGAGCAGACCGCCCGGATCGGCGACGCGCTCGCGCAGATCTTCGGCGAGGACCCGCGCGTGCCGCGGCTGCTGCTGTTCGAGGCCGCCGGTATCGACAAAGCGATGGCGGCGCGCGTACTCGACTTCTTCGAGCTGGCCACGGAACTGACCGCGGCGTATCTGTCGCACGGCGTGGAGCTCGGGTACCTGCGCGCGGATCTCGACATCGAGAACAGCGCGCGGGCGATCAACGGCATGATCCTGGCGTCGGCGATCGCTTCGCTGCGCAACCCCGACCCCGAGGAGCAGCGCCGGGTGAGCGAGGCCGTGCGGCGGATGATGTACGACGGGATCGCGGCTAGGCGAGAGTGATCTCGGTCAGCTTGTCGGGGTTGCGCACGAAACACAGCGTCGACACACCGGCATCGCCCGCGCGGACGGTGACTGTGGTCGTCGCCTTGCCGTCCTGAAGGAAGACCGCACCGGGGCCGCCGTTGATGATCGCGGGCACGATCGTCACCTCCTCCATCGTGGAAATCCCGATGAGGAACTGCGCGATCCGGTCCCGGCCGAACAACGGCTTGCGCGCGGCGAGCACCTTCCCACCACCGTCCGAGTACAGCACCGCGTCCGGCGCGATCAACGCTGCCACCTTGTCGATCTCGCCGGACAACACCGCTTCGGCGAGCGTCGCCAGCGCCTCGGCGTCACGATTCCCCTGGTCTGGCAAGGAATCCCCGATCGCCGAGGTCACCGCCCGCTGCGCGCGCGAGACGAGCTGACGGGCCGCCGCGGGCGTCGTCTCCAGCACCTCGGCGACCGATGGATAGTCGACGTCGAGCACCTTCCGCAAGACAAACGCCGCCGCCTGCTCCGGGGTCAACGTGCTGAGCACGAAGTCGAGCGCCTGGCCCAGACCGTCGCGATGCAGCACCTCCCATTCCGGCGAATCCCCCTCGACCACCGGATCCGGCAGCCAAGGACCGGGATAGTTCTCGCGCCGGCGCCGCTGCGCGCGGACCGCGTTGAGCGCCAGCCGCGAGACCATCACCGACAGAAACGCGTGCGGGGTGTGGACCGTCTCGAGGTCCACCCGGGACCAGGTTTCCCACGCGTCCTGCACGACGTCCTCCGCGTCGTACCGCGATCCGGTGATGTGGAAGGCGGCGGCGAGCATCGTCGGCCGATGCGCGGTGAAGACGTCGCCGTGGTCCATGCCGGCCAAGTCTAGGCGCCGGCCGGCCACGAGTACCGGCCCGCGCGATCCCGTTCCTGGCTCAGCCACCGCACGGTCATCCGGCAGATCGTCTCCTTGACGAGCCCGCCCGCGCGCCCGTCGATCGCGATCGCGCGCTCGGTGTCGTCCGGGTGCAGGAACTGGACGCGTCCGCGTCCGCTGCCGAGGTCGGTGCACTGCAGCACGTAGCCCATCCGGAACGGTTTCCCGGCCCGCCCCTCGCGGCGCGCGGTGATGACGTCGGCGACGTGCGCGCCCATCGGCAGCGCGGTCGCGCACGCGGCGCGGAGGGAGGTGTGCACGGCGTCGCCCGCGCCGAGGATGTTCGGGTGCCCGGGGACGGTGAGTTGCTCGTCCACCAGCAACCGGCCGGATTCGTCGACCGGCAGTCCCGAATCGGCGGCGAGACTCGGCACGGTGAACCCGGTGGTGTCCACGACGAGCCCGTCGAGCTCGGCGGGATCGACGCGTCGGCCGAGTTCGATCTCGACGCCTTGTTTGGCGAGAAACCGCAGGTGCGCGCGGATCGCGCGGCGGTCCGGGGCGGTGGAGACCAGCTTCACCGCGCGTCCAGCTTCGCGCAGCGCCCCAGCCAGCTCGACGCCGGTCAGGCCTGCGCCGACGATGGTGACCGGCGCGTCCGGTGCCTCGGCGAGGGCGGCGCGGAGCCGTTCGGTCTCCTCCTCGGAGACGATCCGGTAGGTGCCGTTGTGGACGCTGGTCCCGGATCCGACCGCGTAGACGAGGGTGTCGTAGGGCAGGTTCTCGCCGGAGGCGAGCTGGATCTTGTCTTTACCGATCTTCGTCACGGTGTCCTGGACGACCTCGACGGCCGGGTTCAGCACGGTCTCCAGGTCGAGCCGGGCGTTCTCCCGGAGACCAGTGGCCACGCGATGAAGCCGGATTCGCTCGACGAACCACGCGTTCGGCGTGACCAGCACCACTTCCTCGCCGCGCCCAGCGAGCCGGTTCGCGGCCATGACCCCGGCGTATCCCGCGCCGAGCACTGTCGTCGTCATGCTGTCCTCCTCCGCTTTCGGGGTTTCAGCGGATGGACACCGGTCGCGGAAAATCTGTGACAGCTTCAGAGGCGGCGAGACAGGTAGGTGCTGTTCGGGTCGTCTCGGTAGTTCCCGAACGGCGCGCACGGGGTGAAGCCCGCTCGCGTGTACAAGGCGCGGGCCGGGGCGAAGAAGTCCATGCTGCCGGTTTCCAGGGAGACGCGCTCGATGCCGCGGTCTTTGGCGTCCTGGAGCAGGTAGTCCAGGAGCGTGCGAGCGATGCCTTGCCCGCGTCGGGCGGGGTCGGTCCGCATGCTTTTCAGTTCCTCGTGCCGCGGCTCCAGCGTCGCCAGTGCGGCGGTGCCGACGAGGTGCCGGTCGTCCCGGACCGTCCAGAGCCGGACGTGGGGACGCTGGAGCGCGGCCAGGTCGAGGGCATGCCTGCTCTCGGCCGGGGAGGTGGGCGCGAGGTCGTCCAAGTGTGCCTGCAGGAACCGCCGAAGCTGCGGGTCCGCGAAGTCAGCACGCTCGATCAGCAGAGGCATTGCCCCAGACTGCCCTGTGGATGTTTCGCCGCTGTTACCTCGCGCCCACCGCGTCAGAGCGCCAACCGCGGCCAGGAAGCCGTGTCACGCAACAACTGCCGGTCGTGCGTAGCCACCACCGCTGCCGCCGACGTCGAGTGCAGGGCGTCGGTCAGTTCGTCGACCAGCGTTGCCGACAGGTGGTTCGTCGGCTCGTCCAGCAGCAATACCTGCGGCCGCGCGGCCAGCACCAGCGCCAAATCCAGCCGCCGCCGGGCTCCGGTCGACAGTTCGGCGATCGGGCGGTGGCGGTCGTATCCGCTGAGCAAGCCAAGGTCGGCCGAGCCCAGGAGCTCGGCAGCGGTCCGCCGGGCCGGCAGGGCGGATTCCTGGCCCAGCCAGCCGATCCGCACCGACCGGGCGCGGGTGACTGTGCCCGACGTCGGCTCCAGCGTTCCGGCGAGCACCGCCAGCAGCGTCGACTTTCCGGCCCCGTTCCGGCCGGTGACGACGAGCCGGTCCGCGCCGCCGAGGGTCAGGTCGACCGGATGGTCCAGCCGTCCGGCGACGGTCACCCCGGCTGCCCGCAACGCGACGGTTCCTTGGTGCTGCGACAGTTCCGGCATGGCGAACCGCGCGGGCGGCGGCGGAACAGCCACCACGTGCGCGTTCAACTCCTCCTGCCGCCGGTGCACGGCACGAACCAGACCGGGTGCCCGGGTCGCGCGGGTGTGCTTGCCGTGGCCCTTTTCCGGACGCCAGTTGTCGCGCAATCGGTTCTGTGCGGCGGAAAGGTCGTCCGCGAGCCGCTGCCGTTCGGCGAGTTGCTCGGCGTGCAGCGCTTCCCAGCGAGCCCGTTCGGCTTGCCGGGCCTCGACGTACGCCGAATAGCCGCCGCCGTAGCCGCGCGGCCGACCGTCGCTCGACGGGTCGAGGTCCAGCACGGACGTGGCGACGTCGGCAAGCAACGCACGATCGTGGCTCACCAGCACGACCACGCCCGGGTACGCGCGCAGCCGTTCGGTGAGGTGCGCGAGACCGGACGCGTCGAGGTGGTTGGTCGGCTCGTCGAGCAACAGCACGGAATGTCCCGCGCCGAGCAGGCACGCCAGCCGGACCCGATGCCGCTGCCCGACCGACAACGTGCCGAGCGGGCGGCTCCGGTCGTCGACCGCGTTCAGCGCGGCCAGCGAGACCTCGACCCGCCGGTCCGCGTCCCACGCGTCGAGCGTTTCGGCGGCCGAGAGCGCGGCGGCGAACGCGTCGTCCGCGCCGGGTCGCCCTTCGGCGAGCGCGGTCGTCGCGTCCTCCAAGCAGGCCAGCGCATTGCGCACGGCCGCCAGTTCGAGGTCGATCAGATCGCCGACGGTTTCCTGGTCTCCCCAGGGAATCTGCTGGTCGGCAACACCGATCGAGCCCGCGCGGCGAACCTCGCCGTGGTCCACCGGCTGCGTCCCGGCGAGCACGCGCAACAAGGTGGTCTTGCCACGACCGTTCTCGCCGACAATGGCGACCCGGTCGCCGGCCGCCGCGACCAGATCGACCCCGGCGAGCACCGGGCGGCCGCCGAAGGAGACGTGGACGTCGGACAGCCGGACATGCGCCGTGCGCACGAGCGCAGGCGAAAGCGGAGATGTCATGAGGGAAATGCCTCCGATGAAACGTGATCAGCAACAAGGACGAGGGCCGGTGCCGCGAACGCGCGCGGTACCGGTGGAGGCGGTGATCCCTCAGAGGTAGAGCTGGTGCTGTATCACGATCGCCAGGGTAGGCGCCCGCGAGAAGGCGCGCATCCGAATTTCACGCCACGAGCGACGGGAGCTTCGCGGCGGTGTCCGGATCCGCGGGCAAGCAGGTGAACAGCTTCCGGCCAGTGTCGTCCATAGTGGACAGTTTCACGTAATCGAAGGCGAGCACCCCGGCGCGCGGATGATCGAAAACGCGCCGATTGCCGGTGAACGGCGCGACGTCGTGGGCGGCCCACCATTCGGCGAACTCCGGGCTCGCCTCGCGCAGCGCCCGCACCAGCTCAGCCGAACGCGCGTCCTCGGCCCGGGTCGCGGCGTCGGCGCGATACTGCGCGAGGAGATTTCGGGCCTGCCCCGGCCAGTCGACCAGCAGCGTGCGGATCCGCGGCACGGTGAACACCAGCCACAGCAGGTTCCGCTCGCCGTCGGGCAACAGCGCCGGATCGCCGATCAGCGCGGCCTCGGCGCGGTTCCACGCGACGAAGTCCCAATGCGGGTCGAGCACGTACGCCGGGTTCGGGTCCAGTGCGTCGACCATGCCCTGCAGCATCAGCGGCGAGGACTCCGCAGGATGGTCTGGCGGTTCCTCAGCGAGAGCGAAGAGATGCTGCCGTTCCGTGTCGGAAAGCCGCAGTTCCCGCGCGAGACTTGCCAGGACCTGCCTGCTGACAGTGATGTCCCGAGCCTGTTCAAGCCACGTGTACCAGGTGACGCTGACCCCGGCCAGCTGCGCGAGTTCCTCCCGGCGCAGCCCTGGCGCGCGCCGCCGCGGCCCCGCCGGAAGACCGACCTCCGCCGGAGTGAGCCGATCGCGCCGCGAACGCAGGAAGTCCGCGAGGGCGCGCCGGCGCGATGCAGACGACATGCGTTCCTTTCCGGTCCTGGTAGTGGCGATACCAGCATATTCGCCCGCTACCCCCGCGTCCGGCCCGCTGCCGACGATCAAGCCATGCACTCCGTTTCCCCGCACTGGCGCGCGCTCGCGATCCTGCTGGCCGGCGTTTTCATGGCGGTGCTGGACACCTTCATCGTGTTCGTCGCCGCCCCCGCCATCCGGTCCGACCTCGGCGCCTCGCCCGCCGAACTCCAGCTGCTGCTCGCCGGTTACCAGCTCGCGTACGCCGTGGCACTCATCACGTTCGCCCGGCTCGGCGACCTCCGCGGCCGCAAACCGGTGTTCCTGGCCGGGCTGCTGCTGTTCACCGGTGCGTCGGCCGCGTGCGCCGCCGCTCCCGGTGCCGGGTGGCTGGTCGCCGCCCGGTTCGTCCAGGGACTCGGTGCCGCGGCGATGTTCCCGCAGGTCCTCGCGATGATCCACGTCGTCGTGCCCGGCCCACAGCGCCCGAAAGCGTTCGCCGTGCTCGGCGCGGTCATCGGACTGTCCGGCGTCACCGGCCAGCTGCTGGGCGGGATCCTCGTGACCGCGAACCTCTTCGGCAGCCCGTGGCGGGCGATCTTCTGGGTCAACGTCCCGATCGGACTGCTCACCCTCGCTCTCGCCGCCCGCTTCCTGCCGCGAACCCGGCCGAACGGCACCGCACGACTGGACCTCCGCGGCACCGCCGTGCTGACCGTCGCGCTCACCCTGCTCGTCCTGCCACTCATCACCGGCCGGGAAGCAGGCTGGCCGCTGTGGTCCTGGTGCAGCCTCGCCGGCGGTGCCGTCGCACTCGGAGTCTTCACGGCCGTCGAACGTCGAGTCCCCGCTCCGCTGGTTCGCCCCGGGCTGCTGCGGCAGCGCGAATTCAGTCTCGGAATGGGTCTCGTGCTGCTGACCTACGCCGGGATCAATTCGTTCTTTCTCGTGCTTTCCCTTGCCCTGCAAGACGGTCTGGGCCTCAGCCCGCTCGACGCCGCGCTCACGTACCTGCCGTTCGCCGCCGCCTTCCTCGCGTTGAGCCTGCTCGGCAGCCGGGTGCCCTTCGCGCCGCTCCTCGGGGCTGCGACTGCCGGGCTCGGCTACGTCGTGCTGATCACGCTTTCGACCACCCCCTGGTCCTTCGCTCCCGCGCTCGCCTTGATCGGCGCAGGTCAGGGGTTGCTCGTCCCGCCGCTGTTGAACCACGTGCTGGCCGCCGTCCCCCGCGCCGACGCCGGGATGGCCTCCGGCGTGCTGGCGACTGGGCAACAGATCGGCGGAGCACTGGGAGTCGCGGTGATTGGCGCTGTTTACTACTCCGCCCTGCCCGGCTCACCACTGCACGCACTCGCGCTGGCCTGCGGAGGGATTCTGGTGCTCACTGTCGGGGCGATGGTTGTTCTCCGGATTCTGCCGCGCCGATGAACGCACGCACCGCCAGCACGATCGGCACCGGCGACCCGGACTCGACGAACCGGTCGAACGACAGACCGGCGTCTAGCAACCCGTTCAACAGCTCGGCCAGCGGCCAGTGCGTCGTGCTGGGGTTCTGGAGCACACCGTTGGCGCCGTACTCGTTCTCGGTTCCTGCAGCGCCGACGAACGCACGGAGCGCCAGCACGATCGGTGCACCAGCACCGAAACGACCGCATCGACGCTGCGGTCCCGGACCGGCAACCGTGCGGCATCGGCCCGGGCGGTCGGCAGCCGAGCCCGAGCGTGCCGCAGCATCCCGCTGGACAGGTCGACTCCGAGCGGCATCCAGCCCAGCTCCCGCACCAGGTCCGCGTGCACGCCGGTGCCGCAGCCGATCTCCAGGCACACCCCGCTGCCTTCGCCGAGAAGATCCCGCAGCGCGCTCGCCCCGGGGTTCACCGGCTGGGCGCGGAGAAACTCCTCCTCGTACCAGTCCGCGATCTCGTCATAGGCCGCCACCACTCCAGTGCACTACCGCGCCCCCGTCCGCCACCGATTACGCGTTCGGCGAAGAAACCTTGCGGGCACAGAGAATCGTGTCGTGCAATTCCCCGCCATGCACCTTCCGCGTCCGGTTCTCCGCGACCGTGATCTCCCACTGCCCAGGGTCCAGACCGACGTCCTGGCCGGTGATCGTCGACTCCGGCGGATGCATCTCCCCGTGGTGATGCCCGACCACCAGCAACGTCCCGCCCGGCGCGACCCACTCCGCGAGCCGCTCGAACAGCGGGCCCGCCGCGTGCACGTAGTGCGTGGCGACCAGGTCGAACTGCCCGTCCGGAGTCCATTTCAGCAGGTCAGCGCACACCCACTCGACCTCGCTCGACCGTTCGCGCGCGTGCCGCAGCACCTCCTCGGACAGGTCGACCGCCGTCACCTGCCATCCGTGCCCGGCGAGCCAGAGCGCCTCGTTCCCTTCGCCACAGCCAGCGTCCAGCGCGCGTCCCGGCGGCAGCTTCCCCGCTTCCTCGACCAGCTGCGGATGCGGTTCGAGCTGCGCGTGTCCGGCGGCACCATGCCAGTGCTCGTCCCAATAGGACTGATCGAATGCGTGCGGCACAACGGTTCCTTTCCTGAGGTTCCCGGTTCCACCTTGCAAACCCTCCGGCACGTCTGGCAAGGAAGCTTGCCAATCTGTCAAACTCGGGAAATGGACGACGACCGAGCCCTGGACGCAGTCGGCCCCCGGTTGCGCGAGCTGCGCCGGAAGCGGGACGTCACGCTGGCCGAACTGGCCGCGCAGACCGGCATCGCGGCCAGCACGCTGTCGCGACTGGAATCCGGCAACCGGCGGCCCACCCTGGAACAACTGCTGCCGCTGGCCCGCGCGCACGGCGTGACCCTCGACGAACTGGTCGACGCCCCGCAAACCGGCGACCCGCGCATCCACCTCCGCCCGATCAGCTGTGCCGACGGCGTGACGATCCTGCCGCTCACGCGCCGTCCGGGCGGGATCCAGGCGTACAAATTCATCCTGCCCGGACAACGGAAAAAGCAGGAACCCGATCCCAGGACGCACGAGGGCTACGAGTGGACCTATGTCCTCAATGGACAGTTACGACTGGTGCTCGGCGAGCACGACATGACGCTTTCTCCGGGCGAGGCTGCGGAATTCGACACCCGGGTACCGCATTGGTTCGGCGCGGCGTCGGCGGAACCGGTGGAGTACCTGTGCCTGATCGGACGGCAGGGGCAGCGCGCGCACGTGCGGGCAGCGCCTAAGGCGTGACCGTGGCGGGCAGTCCGAAGGCCGGGAAATGCTCCGCGCCGAGGAAGGACGTGAGGTCGCAGATCCGGTCGTCCCGCAGGGTCAGCACCGTGATGGACCACGCCTCGTGCGGGACAGTCGCCGAACCGCCGAGGTAGAACGCCACGGCCGGTTGGGCGTTCGCGCTGGTCAGCCGGAAGCGCCAGCTCGGGCAGCGCGTCATCGGGACTTGGAAGGCGAACTCCGTGACGGCGGCGCGGCCGCGGTACCAGTGCGGCAGCGGCGGCATCGACCAGGTGACGTCCTCGGTCAGCAGGCTCACCAGACCGTCGACGTCGCCTTCGGCAAGGGCGGTCGCGAACCCGGTCGCCAGCTCGTGAAGGCGAGAGTCGCCGAGCATCTGCTGCTGAGTCCGGGCGGGAACGTGCGCCGCGATGGTCCGGCGGGCGCGGGCCAGGGCGGAGTTCACCGAGGTCACGGACGTTTCCATCATCGCGGCGATCTCGGCGGCGGAGAAGCCGAGGACGTCGAACAGCAGCAGCGCCGCCCGCTGGTTACCCGGCAGATGGCGGCACGCGGCGACGAAAGCCAGCTCGACCGCCTCGCGTTGTTCGTAGCTGGCCGCGGGGAAATCGGGGCAGGGGCCCAGCCAAGCCACGTCGGTACGCGGGGCGGAGTCGAGGACGACCTGCTCGCTCGCCGGGCCGAGGTCGACCGGCAGTGCGCGGCGGCCGCGCTGCTCGATGAGGTCCAGGCAGGTGCGCGTGGCGATTGTAAACAGCCAGGTGCGCAGCGCACTGCGGCCCTCGAACCCGGGCAGCCCGCGCCACGCTCGCAGCAGCGCCTCCTGCACGGCGTCGTCGGCGTCGTGGATCGAGCCGAGCATGCGGTAACAGTGCGCACGCAATTCCACCCGCAACGGGGCCACCGCACGGGTGAACGCGGCTTCCGAAGAAAATTCCCCCACGACCGACGATTCTGCCGCATCCGGCCGGTCTCACCTGGCAACGACTACCGAGGAGACCTGGAATGACCGCGACCTGGCAGCAGATCCACGCCGAACGCGCCGCACTGGCCGACGATCTGTCCGACGCCGCATGGAGCACGCCTTCGCTGTGCGAGGGGCTCTCCGTCCGCGAGGTGCTGGCCCACCTCACCGCCGGCGCGTCGCTCACGCCGCTGCGCTGGATGGCGGGCGTGCTCCGCTGCCGGTTCGACTTCGATCGGCAGGTCGCGATGCGATTGGCCGAGCACCTCGGCGACAGCCCGGCCGACACGTTGGCCCGCTTCCGCCGGGTCGTCACCAGCACGACGAAACCGCCGCTGCCGGTCGTGGCGATGCTCGGCGAGACGGTCGTGCACGGCGAAGACATCCGCCGTCCGCTCGGCATCCACCATGAGTATCCGATCGACACGCTCACCGCGGTGGCCCGCTACTACCTCGGCTCCGACCTCGTCGTGCTCGCTAAGGGACGCGTCCGCGGCCTCCGCCTCGAAGCAACCGACAGTGACTTTTCCGGCGGCTCGGGACCCCTCGTGTCGGGCCCGACACTCGCCCTGATCATGGCCATGACCGGCCGCTCCCGGTTCCTCGACGACCTGGACGGGGACGGCGTCGAGGTGCTGCGGCAGCGCTGACGGGCTTGCGCTCCGTCGCCAAGAGTTCTATAACAGTGGAGACAGTTATAGAACTCTAAGGAGCCGCTCATGCGCACCCCACCCCAGGAAGGACGCTTCGGGGAGTACGGCGGGCGCTGGGTGCCGGAATCCCTGGTGCCCGCCTGCCTCGAAGTCGCCGAGGCGTTCGAGAAGGCCTGGGTCGACCCCGGTTTCCGCGAGCAGCTCCAGACGATGCTCGCCCGGCACGTCGGCAGGCCCACGCCGGTGACGCCCGCCGAACGGCTGTCCGCGGAACTCGGCGTGACCGTCGCGCTCAAGCGGGAAGACCTCACGCACACCGGGTCGCACAAGATCAACAACGCGGTCGGCCAGGCGCTGCTCGCCAAGCGGATGGGCAAACAGCGGCTGATCGCCGAGACCGGGGCCGGGATGCACGGCGTCGCGACGGCCACCGCGGGCGCGCTGCTCGACCTGCCGGTCACGGTGTTCATGGGCGAACAGGACGTCGAACGCCAGTCGCACAACGTGTTCCGCATGCGTTACCTCGGCGCGGAGGTCGTCCCGGTCAGCTCCGGCAGCCGCACGCTCAAGGACGCGACCAGCGAGGCGATGCGGCACTGGGTCAGCTCGACCGAGGAGGCGCACTACTGCCTCGGCTCGGTCGTCGGACCGCATCCGTATCCGTGGATGGTGCGGGAATTCCAGCGCGTGATCGGCGACGAAGCCCGCGAACAGCACGGGACCGTGCCGGATTTCGTCGTCGCGTGCGTCGGCGGCGGATCCAACGCGGCGGGCACGTTCGCCGGATTCGCCGACACCAGCGCCCGGCTGGTCGGAGTGGAAGCGATCGGCGGATCGGGCGCGACGTCCGGCCAGGCCGGGGTGCTGCACGGTTCGCGGTCGCTGTTCCTCCAGGACGAGCACGGGCAGATCCTCGAAGCCCATTCGATCGCGGCCGGGCTGGACTATCCCGGTGTCGGGCCGGAACACGCGCACCTGCGCGACCTCGGCCGGGCGCAGTACTTCGCGGTCAACGACGAAGCAGCGGTCGCCGCGGCCGCGCAATTGGCTCGGACCGAGGGAATCATCCCGGCGCTGGAATCCGCGCACGCGCTTGCCTGGGTGGCCGAAGCCGCTGGCACGCCGGATCTTCCGGCGGGTTCCACGGTGCTGCTCACCCTGTCCGGTCGTGGCGACAAGGACATCGCCACGCTCATTGCCCGCGCCGAGGAGTCCCGCGCATGAAAACCGACCGCAAAATCCTGATGCCGTATATCACCGGCGGCGTTACTCCACAGTGGACAGAATATCTTCCGGCGCTGGTCGAAGCCGGTGCGGACGCGATCGAAGTCGGTATCCCCTTCTCCGATCCGACCCTGGACGGCGTGACCATTCAGGAGGCGTCCAACGTCGCTCTCTCCAACGGAACGACTCCGCGCAGCGTCCTCAATGTACTGTCGGAGACCACAGTGGACGTTCCGGTCATCGCGAGCACCTACGCCAACTTGGCCGTCCGCAAAGGTTTCTGCGCTGACTTGAAAGAAGCCGGAGTCGACGGTCTGATCGTGCCCGACCTTCCGCTGGAGGAAGTACCCGCGATCGAGGAGGAAATCGACCTGGCACTCCTGGTCTCCCCCGCGACGCCGACCGACCGCGCGCACGAGATCGCCGCGCGCAGCCGAGGTTTCGTCTACGCCGTCTCGTCGATGAGCACCACCGGCGAACGCGACCACCTGCCCGCCTCCGCGATCGACCTGGCGACCCGGCTGAAGAACTCCACCCACCTGCCGGTCCTGGTCGGCTTCGGCATCTCGCGACCGGAACACGCCACCGAGGCCGCCCGCGTGGCCGACGGCGTGATCGTGGGCGCCGCGATCATGCGGCGGGTGCTCGACGGCGCCGGTCCAGCGGAGGTCGGCGAGTACGTCGCGACCATGCGGGCCGCGCTGGACTAGAATCCGCTGGTCCCCGCAGAACCGGACCAGAACGGACGCGCATGGCCCGATACCGAGCGATCGCCGCGGATCTCGCCGCGAAGATCCGCGCCGGGGAGTACGCGCCCGGCGAGGCCCTGCCGCCGCAGCGGGAGCTCAGCGCGTCCTACGGCGTCACGCTCATGACGCTGCGACAAGCGCTGCGCGAACTCAGCGACGAAGCCCTGATCGTGCAACAACCCGGCCGAGGCACCTTCGTGGCGCCGACGCCGGCCTCGTACCAGCTGGGCTCCTTGCGCAGCTTCACCGAGGACTTGCGCGATCAGGGTTACGTCGTGCGCACCGAGGTCGTC
Source organism: Amycolatopsis nivea (assembly GCF_004522235.1). Taxonomy (GTDB): domain Bacteria; phylum Actinomycetota; class Actinomycetes; order Mycobacteriales; family Pseudonocardiaceae; genus Amycolatopsis; species Amycolatopsis nivea. The sequence goes on along the minus strand of NZ_SDLT01000005.1, from coordinate 241,427 downwards.
AGCCAGGCAGTACGCCGGTTGCCCACTCGCATCGCCGCGCGACTGCAGGCCCGGGCGACCGATTCCGGCCTGCGGCTGGAACGAGTACGCGAGTTCGGCGGCCGGAGAGCGATCCATCAGGTGTCGTGGATCGCTCCCCCGCACGGGGAACGCTTGCGGGACACCGATTTCACCGCGGTGTCGCTCTACACCGCACTGTCCGAACTGGACGTCGTGGTGGACCGCGCCGCCGAAACCATCCGCCCGGACGCGCTCGACGACAAGCTCGCCCGCCTTCTCGACGAACCGGTCACCACCCCGGTCCTGGTCAGCGAGCGCACCACAAGCACCCCGGACGGCACAATCGTCGTCATCGACCGCGCGACCATCCTCGGCAGCATGATGCACATCAGCACCGAACGCGCCGCCGACCGCCTCTCACTGCGCTGGGGAGCCGGAAGCTGAACCCCGATGCCCATGCGCCAAAACCGCCAGATGCAACGAAAGCCGAGTGTCCGAATCAGACAGATCCACACCCAGCAACCGCTCGATCGTCGCCAACCGCGAATACGCCGCCGGACGGCTCAGGTTCAACGCCTTCGCGAACTCCGTCATCGAGTACCCCGACTCGACAAACGCCCGCAACGTCGCGAACGCCCGGCTGGCCCGCGGTTCCGGCAACGTCAGCAACGGTCGCAGCTGCGCCTCGGTGAACTCATGCAACCGCGGATGCTCCCGCAGCCACCACAACAACCCGCGCACACCCAGGTCACCAGCCCGCCGAAGTCCAGGCGTACCAGGCGATTCGACATCCGCGACGTGCACCGCCTCCTGCAGCGCCGCCGGTAGCTCACCGAGCCGGCGCACCGGCCCGGCCGCCCCGAACGCCGCCGCCAAGCCAGCCGGAACCCCAGCGACCACGCGCTCCAGCAACGCTTTCTCCGCAGCCACCGAGGAACACGGGAACACCGCCGCCACCCGGCCTTCCGCCAGTACGCCGCCGATCCCGTCGCTGGTCAGCACCGCGTCCAGCAGCGCCCGCTCCTGACCGGCCCGAGCCGGACGGCACACCAGCACCGTGTAGTACGCCGCCGCGGCCAGCCCCAACGCCCTGGCCCGCGCGCGGACCGAACCCTCGTCCGCGCCGTGCAGCAGGTCCCGCAGCAAATCGCCCTGCGCCTCGATTTCCACCGACAGCGGCGAGCGTTCCAGTAGCTTCCCGACGGTGAGCGCCTCCGCCGCGCGTTCGAGCACCATCCACGCCGACGGCTGCTCCGCCGAGTGCGCGGGCACGACCAGCCGGCCCCAGCGTTCCCGCGGCGGCCCCACCGGCGTGCACATCCAGCCCTCCGGACCGCCGACCGCGGTCGCCGCGGAAAACGGCACCCGGCGCGACCGGGCAGGCCAGTCGCGCAGCAGCGATTCCGCCGAACCGGCCCCGGCGAACGCGAGCGCCCGATGCGTCCGGTCCTCCAGCACCACCGGCAGCCCGATCAGGTCCGCCGCGTGCGCGAGGACCGCGTCCGGCGCCTGCGACGCCGAACCGACCGTGCTGAACGCCTCGTGCGCGCGCTCGGCCAGCCGCAACCGCTCGTAGTGCGCGTTGACGATCCTCGCGTGCACGATCTCGGTCACCTCGATGAAGCGGATCGTGCTGCGCAGTTCCACCAGCGGGAACCGGGCCGCCCGCGCGGCCTGCACCAATCCGCTCGGCAGCGCCTTCGGCCGCTCCCACGGGTCCACGACCAGCCCGATCGCGCCGGCGTCGCGCAGCGAACGCACGTACGCCACCGGATCGAAGCCCGGCTCGGCGAACGCGCGCCCGATCGAGAGCACCAGAACGTCGCTGGTCAGCGTCCCGGCGACGTCGCTCAGCTCGCTCACGTGCACCGACCGCACCGGCACGTCGACCGCGTCCGCGGCGGAGCGCACGACCGGCGCCCCGGCGGCCATCACGGGCAGCTCGAGAACGTCTCGCAGGGTCAGGTCCACCCGCGCAGCATAACCCGACGAAATGTAAAGCCAGGCGTCAACAACGTGACGATCCGTCGGTTACCCCAGACCCGTCCGGGAGGGACCCTCAGAGGGCGAATACCAGGAAGAAAGGTGGCTCGATGAGCGATTCCGTGCCGACGCTGTCCCAGTGGATCGCCGGCGGCGAGGCAGCAGGCTCGCCGGACGGCTACGGGGACGTCACGAACCCGGCGACCGGGAAGGTCACCGCGCGCGTGCCGCTCGGCTCGGCCGCGGACGCCGAGGCCGCGATCGCCGCCGCGAAGGCCGCGTTCCCCGCCTGGCGCAAGACGTCGCTGGCCAAGCGCAGCCGTGTGCTGTTCCGGTTCCGCGAACTGCTCGACGCGCGGTCAGGAGAACTCGCCGAAATCATCACCTCCGAGCACGGCAAAGTGCTGTCCGACGCAGCGGGCGAGGTCGCGCGCGGCCTGGAGGTCGTCGAGTTCGCCTGCGGCATCCCGCAGTTGCTCAAGGGCGCGGCGACGGCCAACGCGTCCACCGACATCGACGTCACGTCGCTGCGCGAACCGCTCGGTCCGGTCGCGATCATCTCGCCGTTCAACTTCCCCGCCATGGTCCCGATGTGGTTCTTCCCGATCGCGATCGCGGCCGGGAACACCGTGGTGCTGAAGCCGTCGGAGAAGGTGCCGACCGCCGCGAACTGGATCGCCGAACTGTGGCGCGAAGCCGGTCTGCCCGAAGGCGTGTTCAACGTGTTGCACGGCAACAAAGCCGCCGTCGACGCGCTGCTGCACAGCCCGGACATCGAGGCGGTTTCGTTCGTCGGATCGACGCCGATCGCGCAGTACGTCTACGAGACCGGCACCGCGAACGGCAAGCGCGTCCAGGCGCTCGGCGGCGCGAAGAACCACATGGTGGTGCTGCCCGACGCCGACCTCGACCTGGTCGCCGACCAGGCGGTCAGCGCCGGTTTCGGGTCCGCGGGCGAACGCTGCATGGCGGTCTCGGTCGTGGTCGCGGTGGGCGACGTCGCCGACGCGCTGGTGCCGCGGATCGCCGACCGCGCGAAGACGCTGGTGACCGGCGACGGCACCCGCTCCTGCGACATGGGCCCGCTGGTCACCGCCGCCGCGAAGGACCGGGTCTCCGGCTACATCGCCGCCGGTGCGGAAGCCGGCGCGACGCTGGTCCTGGACGGCCGCGAAGGTGAATTCGACGCGGACGGCGAGGGATTCTTCGTCGGCCCCACGGTGTTCGACCACGTCCGCCCGGACATGCCGATCTACACCGACGAAATCTTCGGCCCGGTGCTTTCGGTCGTCCGGGTGGAAACGTTCGCCGACGCGATCGAGCTCATCAACGCCGGCCCGTACGGCAACGGCGCGGCGATCTTCACCAACGACGGCGGCGCGGCCCGCCGGTTCTCCGCCGACGTCGAGGCGGGCATGGTCGGCGTGAACGTGCCGGTGCCGGTCCCAGTGGCCTACCACTCGTTCGGCGGCCGCAAAAACTCGCTGTTCGGCGACACCCACGCGCACGGCGGCGAGGGCGTGCACTTCTTCACCCGCGCCAAGGTCGTCACCACCCGCTGGCCCGGCCCGGAGCAGGGCGGGCTCAACCTCGGTTTCCCGCAGAACGTCTGAGAGGGATCTGCAATGGACACTCAGTCGGCAGCAGCCCGGCACCTGTGGATGCACTTCTCCCGCATGGGAAATTACCCGGACTCGCCGGTCCCGGTGATCACCCGCGGCGAGGGCGTGCACGTGTGGGACGACCGCGGCCGCAAGATCCTCGACGGCCTGGCCGGACTCTTCGTCGTGCAGGCCGGACACGGCCGTCGCGAACTCGTCGAGGTCGCCGCGCAGCAGGCGAACGAGCTGGCGTACTTCCCGATTTGGGGCTATGCCACGAAACCCGCGGCGGAACTGGCCGAACGGCTCGCGCACCTCGCGCCGGGCGACCTCAACCGCGTCTTCTTCACCACCGGCGGCGGCGAAGCGGTCGAGTCCGCGTGGAAGGTCGCGAAGCAGTACTTCAAGCTGACCGGAAAACCCGGCAAGCACAAGGTGATCAGCCGCGCGGTGGCCTACCACGGCACCCCGCACGGCGCGCTCGCGATCACCGGGCTGCCCGCGATGAAGAAGGACTTCGAACCGCTCGCGCCGGGCGGTTTCCGCGTGCCGAACACCAACCTGTACCGGCATCCGGAGTTCGCCGACGACCTCGAAGCGTTCGGCCGCTGGGCCGCGGACCGGATCGAGGAAGCGATCCTGTTCGAGGGCGCGGACACGGTCGCCGCGGTCGTGCTCGAACCGGTGCAGAACTCCGGCGGCTGCCTCACGCCGCCGCCCGGGTACTTCGAGCGCGTGCGGGAAATCTGCGACCGGCACGACGTCCTGCTGGTCGCCGACGAGGTGATCTGCGCGTTCGGCAGGCACGGCGCGACGTTCGCCAGCGAGAAGTTCGGTCTCCAGCCGGACCTGCTGACCTGCGCCAAGGGCCTCAGCTCCGGGTACAGCCCGATCGCCGCGCTGATCGCGTCCGACCGGGTGATGGAGCCGTTCCTCGCCTCGAAGGTCGCCTTCCCGCACGGGTACACCTTCGGCGGGCACCCGGTGTCGGCCGCGGTCGCGCTCGCGAACCTCGACCTGATGGAACGCGAGGGCCTCAACCAGCGCGTACTGGACAACCAGGACGCGTTCCGCTCGACGCTCGACAAACTCCTGGACCTGCCGATCGTCGGCGACGTCCGCGGCGACGGGTACTTCTGGGCCGTCGAACTGGTCAAGGACAAGGCGACCCGCGAGACGTTCAACGCCGACGAACGGGAACGCCTCGTCCGGGGTTTCCTGCCGGGCGCGCTGTTCGACCGCGGCCTCTACTGCCGTCCGGACGACCGGGGCGACGTCGTCGTCCAGTTCGCTCCGCCGCTGATCGCCGGGCAGGCGGAGTTCGACGAGATCGAACAGATCCTGCGAGACACGCTGCTCGAAGCGCAGAAACTCGTCTGAGCCAACCGGCGAGGGAGGAGGCCGGGACCGTCTGGTCCCGGCCTTCTTCCGTGCTGTCGCTTATCCTGGCGACAGAGTCCGCACCGCGAGGAGGCGCGCATGAACCCGGCCTCGACCGGCGCGAGCAGGCAACGGCCTGACAACTGCGCCGCCTCAGCCGTGCCAACCGGTCACAACGCCCCGATCTCCTCGCACGCCTTCCGCACCCCAGCGCCGTAAGCCGGATCCGCCTTGGCGCAATTGTCGATATGCCGCTCGACCGTCTCCCTGCGCGCGCCCTTGATTCCCCGCGCCGTGTTCTCGAACAATCGCTGCCGCGCGCCCTCGTCCAGCAGCCGGAACAGGTTTCCGGGCTGCTCGTAGTAGTTGTCGTCGTCCTCGCGATAGTCGAACCGGTCCGCGACCTCGCCGCCCGGTCCCGCGGGCTCGGCGTACTGCGGCTGCTCCGCCCACCGTCCGAAGGAGTTCGGCTGCACGCCCGGCACTCCGCCCTGGTTGCCGTCTACGCGCATCGCGCCGTCGCGGTGGTAGGTGTTGACCAGCGCCGCCGCGCGCGGGCAGTTGACCGGGATCTGGTGGTGGTTCACGCCGAGCCGGTAGCGAGTGGCGTCGCCGTAGGAGAACAGCCTGCCCTGCAACATCTTGTCCGGGCTGACCGAGATCCCCGGCACCAGGTTGGCCGGGGTGAACGCGGCCTGTTCGACGTCGGCGAAGTAGTTCTCCGGATTGCGGTTCAGCTCCAGCTCGCCGACCTCGACGAGCGGATAGTCCTTTTTGCTCCAGACCTTCGTGAGGTCGAACGGGTGGAACCGATAGGTCGCCGCGTCCGCCTCCGGCATGAGCTGCACATAGAGCGTCCACTTAGGATAGTCACCGCGTTCGATCGCGTCGTACAGATCGCGCTGGTGCGATTCGCGGTCCTCGCCGATGAGCGCGTCCGCCTCGGCGTCGGTCAGGTTTTCGATGCCCTGCTGGGTGCGCAAGTGGAACTTCACCCAGTGCCGCTCGCCCGCGTCGTTGATCAGGCTGAACGTGTGCGAGCCGAACCCGTGCATGTGCCGGTAGGTCTTCGGGATGCCGCGGTCGCTCATCACGATGGTGATCTGGTGCAGCGCCTCGGGAAGATTGGTCCAGAAGCCCCACTTGTTCTCCGCGTTGCGCAGGTTTGTCCGCGGATCGCGCTTCACCGCGTGGTTCAGGTCGGGGAACTTCAGCGGGTCGCGGTGGAAGAAGACCGGCGTGTTGTTGCCGACCAGGTCCCAGTTTCCTTGCGAGGTGTAAAACCGGACGGCGAACCCGCGGATGTCGCGTTCCGCGTCGGCGGCGCCGCGTTCCCCGGCGACGGTGGAGAACCGCACGAACGTCTCGACCTCGTTGCCGACCTTGCTGAACAGCGCGGCCCTGGTGTAGCGGCTGATGTCGTGGGTGACGGTGAACTTGCCGAACGCACCGGACCCCTTGGCGTGCATCCGCCGCTCCGGGATCACCTCGCGGTCGAAGTGCGCGAGCTTTTCCACCAGCCAGAGGTCCTGGAGCAGAACCGGACCGCGTGCGCCCGCGGTGAGGCTGTTCTGGTTGTCGGCGACCGGCGCGCCCGCCGCGGTGGTCAACGGGTCGGTGTTGTCAGCGAAAGTCATCGCTCCTCTTTCGTTGCATTCGTCCGCAAAAAAGGACTTTGCCGCCAAGATGGTACCGAAACGCGAAGGTGATTCACTCCGACAAATAGCGTAAATTGCCGCAGGAATATTCCTCATTACGAGAATAGATTCGCATCCTGCGCATTCATTCCGGAATACGTGCCAGGCACTGCGGATTTCCGGTTATTCCTCGCTGTCGCGCACGACGAGCGCGATCTGCACCCGGTTCACCACGCCGAGCTTCGCGAACAGGCTGCTCGTGTGCGCCTTCACCGTCGCCACGCTGATGTGCAGCCGCGCGCCCACCTCGGCATTCGACAGCCCTTCCGCGATCGCCCGCGCGGTGTCCCGTTCGCGTTCGGTCAACGCGGCCAGCCGCGCCCGCGCCGCCTCGCGCGCGGCACGCCGGCTCCCCGACGACTGCGGCCCCATCGCCGCGGTGATCAACCGGCTGGTGGCGGCCGGGGACAGCGCGGGGTTCCCGTCGGCGACCGCGCGCACCGCGGCCAGGATGTCCGGCGGCGGGGTGTCCTTGAGCACGAACCCGAGCGCCCCGGCGCGCAGCGCGCCGAGCACCATCTCGTCGGAGTCGAAGGTGGTCAGCACGAGGATCCGCGGCGGGTCCGGCCAGCTGAGGATGGCTTCGGTCGCGCTCAGCCCGTCGCGGCCGGGCATCCGCACGTCCATCAGCACGACGTCCGGCCGGAGCCGGCGGACCTCGGCGATCGCGGCGTCGCCGTCCGCGGCCTCGCCGGCGACCTCCAGGTCGGCCTCGCCGTCGAGCATGAGCCGCAACGACATCCGCACCAGCTGATCGTCGTCGACGATCACGACCCGCACCCGGTCCACTCACTCGCTCCCTTCGCCGCGGGCAGGCCACGGCAGCCACGCGGTCAGCACGAACCCGCCGTCCGGGTCCGCGTGATGGTCAAGGTCGCCACCGGCGAGCTCGACCCGCTCGGCAAGCCCCAGCAACCCGAACCCGGCGGACGGCGGCGGCGCCACGTTCTCGGTCGCGCCGGAATCCCGCACCGTCACGCGCAGCCCCTCGCCCTCCCCGCCCTCCACGGTGACACACACGTCGGCGCCAGGCGCGTGTTTCCCGGCATTGGTCAGTCCTTCTTGGACGATCCGGTACACCGTGCGCGCCAGCAGATCCGGCGGATTCCCGACCGTCTCCGGGGTATAGCTGACCTGCACCCCGAGCGCCCGCGCGTCAGCGACCAGCGCGGGCAGATTCGCGAGCGAGGGCTGCGGCGGCTCAAGCCCGCCCGGACTGGCCCGCAGGACCCCGAGCACCTCCCGCAGCTCCTCCAGCGCCTGATGCGCACCGTCGGCGATCCCCCTGGCCAGCAGCGACACCTGGTCAGGCGGCAGATCGGCGCGATGCCCCAGCACGCCGGCCTGCATCGCGACCAGCGACACCCGGTGCGCGAGGACGTCGTGCATCTCGCGCGCGATCCGGTGCCGCTCGACAATGCGCGCCTCGGCCGCCCGCGCGACCTGCTCGCGTTCGGCGCTCTCCGCGCGTTCCCGCAGCGACTGCAACTCCTCGCGCCGCGCCCCGATCGCCGCTCCGACCGCCACGACGATGCCGGTGACCAGCACGATGAACGAAATGGACCACCACCACGGATCCGGGTCGGAACCGCGAGGGTAGAGCCCTTCGGTGACCGCCGCGGTAGCGACGCACGCCAGCCCGATGAAGGTGGTCTCGAACAGCCGGCGCCGAGTGGCGAGCGACCCGAGCACCAGGAGCGCGGCTCCCCCGGCGGAGGTCGACACCGCCGAGACGATGATCACCCCGGTCGCGATCGAGAGCGGGTACTTCCGCCGCCACAGCGACGCGACCAGACAGCCGAGCCCGATGATCGGGTCGCCGAAAATCAGCCACCCGATCCGCGGGTCGTCGGATCCCGCGGGCAGATGAGAGGCGACCGCCACCCAGGCAACCACGCCGAGCAGCGCGGCCACGGCCAGCCGCCACCCCTGCTGCCACGGCTTGAGCTTGACCTGCGAAACGATCACCAGCCCATCTTCGCCGATCCGCCCCCGCCGTGCAGCCGCCCTCGGCACACCCCGCGCCCTAGACCAAAGTAGTAACCCTCGACTTTGGTCGGCCCCGGTTCGCTCCGCAGGTCCGATGCGCACCGTAGCCGCGGCCGACACACTGGGAGCACCACGACTCAGGGAGAACACATGAGCAAGGGCGGCTACTCAGCAGTGCAGATCGTCGGCATGGTGCTCACCGTCGTATCCGCACAGGCCGCGATCCGCAGTTTCTTCGACAACGACGCACGCCAATTGTGGGGCGCGCTTGACTGGGTCCCCGGCGGCTGGGGCGGACAATTAGCCGCACTGGTAGTGCTGACCCTCGCCGGGGTGGTCCTCGCCGGCTGGGCGCACGACCGCACCAAGGAGAAAAGCTGAGTCCATTGCGGACTCAATGCACCTCCGGCCCGAGCGCCGCATACGTCTCCGGACGCTTGCGTCGCAGATACTCCGCCATCGCCAGCCCCGCGACGATCAGGATCGGCAGCAACCACGGCAACAACCCGATCCACGCCGCGTCGGACCCGGCCATCGTCGGAAAATTCAGCACCGCCAGCACGATCACGCCGATCAGCCCAGCCCCGCCAAGCCCCGGCGCGACAAACGTGCTCCACCAATGCGGATCCCGCCGCTGCCGGAAGAACACCACCACCGCGATCGACGCCATCGCCTGCAACACGAGGATCGCCAACGTCCCGAACCCAGTCATCGACGACGTCAAGAACGCGACCGGATCAAGCCCAAGCACCGCGAAGATCGCCGCGACGACCGTAGCGAACCCGATCTGCGCCGCACTGGCGTTACGCGGCGAACCAGAAACCGTACGCCCCAACACCTTCGGCAACACGCCGTCCCGGGCAAGCGCGTAAATGTACCGACTAGCGGAGTTGTGCAACGCCAGCAACGCGGCGAACAGACTCACCACAAGCAACAACTGCATGACATCGGTAAGCACGGTCCCGAGCACATCCTGCGAGGTAGCCAAGAGCAGGTCCCCCGCCGCGAGATGATCCTGCGCCACGGCTTTCGCGTTCCCCACGCCGATCGCGCTGACCAGCGCAAGCGAGGTAATCGCAGCGAAAACCCCAATAGCGATCACCGCGATATAAGTAGCACGCGGCACTGACTTGTTCGGGTCGCGCGCTTCCTCGCTGAACAACGCAGTCGCCTCGAACCCGATGAAACACGTGGCAGCAAACAACAACCCAAGCCCGATAGACCCAGACGTGACGACCGCAGGCGACAACGCACTGAGCGAATACCCAGACTTCACGAGCACCGCAACGTCGAAGACAACCAGAATGCTGACCTCAAGAATCAGCGACACCGCAAGCACCTTCGCCGAAACGTCCACCCCACGACGACTCAGCAAAAACACCGCGACGACGGACAACGCAGCCCAAAACTCCCACGGCAAGTCCAAATGAAAGACCCGGTTGACGACCCCGCCCGTCAACGCACCAGAGGTCCCCACCGCCCCCGCGACGAAACAGTTGTATCCAGCCAACGCCACAAACGCCCCGGACAACCCCGCCGGACGCCCTAAGGCCGCAGTAAGATACGCGTAGAACCCACCAGCGTTGGACACGTACCGGCTCATCCGCGCGTAGCCAACACCGAACAACAGCAACACAATCCCCGCGATCAGGAATGATGCAGGCATCCCGCCGCCATTGCCGAGCGCGATCCCGAGCCCCGCGATCACCACCATCCCGGTCAACGGCGCGACCGCAGCGAGCACGAGAAACGCAATCCCGCCAGTGCCGAGCGCATTAGCGCGCAGCTGCCCTCCGACAGCCTCCGGTGTCGACTGCTGTGCCATCCAGGCCTCCCGATCCGCTACAAGGCGCCCATTTGCCCCGCAGCGACCCAGTGTCGCTTGCTAGAGGCTGAGGGCCTTGTCATCGCAGGCAGAAGTCTTGCCAATCCGCGCACCCCCACTCCGGTGAGGTTCGTGGGGCCCCCTCACAGCCGCTGATTCCCTCAGGGCCCCCCTCACGACCAGCGGCCGGTACGTGAGGGACCCCTTCACGGACCCAGATTCCCTCAAGGACCCCTTCACGACCCACTCGCCCGCCCCGCACCCACCGGGATGCGCCCCAATGCGGCATTGGGTGCGCTCAACGCACCGAACGCCACATTGGGTGCGTCACATGCACCCAATGCCACATTGGGGCGCAAGCCCCGCCACCAACGAAACCGCACCGATGCACCCAACGTCGAGGCACCCACACCGCCCCCAACCCCGATCCGAAGCCCAACTGCGGTCGGTGGGTGCTTGTCAAGGCATCTTTCCCGCCTTGACAAGCACCCACCGACCGTCAGCACAATAAAACTTCGGGGTGGCGGCCCCCCTAACGAGCGCAATGTCGCCGCCAGGCGACGAGCCGAACCCCCGGCGAACCAACCGTCCACAATAGACCAAGCCTCCATCAGCTATGCTCAACAACGTGCCAACCCCAGCAGGCAGCAAAGGAATGCCGCGCCCCGAACGGGAGCGGCTGATCCTCGACGCCGCCGTCCAGGAGTTCGGCACCCAGGGCTACGCCCACGCCTCAGTAGCCGCCATCGCGCGCCGAGCGGACATCTCCAAACCCCTGGTATACGGCTACTTCGAATCCAAAGACGGCCTCTACCTGGCCTGCCTCCACCGAGGCGCAGCCCCGCTGGTCGACGCCGTCACCGAAGCCCAAACCGGCACTGGCCTCACCCGCGCCCTAGGCACCCTCGAAGCGATCTTCCGCACCCTGGAACCCCGTCGCCTGGACTGGGCCGTCCTCTGGGACCCGACGCTGCCCCCAGGCTCCGCAGTGGACGAAGCAGCCCGCTCCTACCGCCGCAAACTCTCCACACTCGGCGCCGAAGGAACCCAGGAAGCCTTGGCCTCAGTGGGTTTCGCGGACCCCGCCGACGCCTCGCTGTTCGCCCGCATCTGGTACGGCGCGGTCGCCGCCACCGTCAACTGGTGGCTCGAGCACCCCGAGGAACCCGCCGAAACCACCACTCAGCGATGCGCCCGCATCCTCACCTCCCTGCGCGGCTGACCTCGCAATCCACCCACTCGAAGTACCCGCTCCCCGAAACCGGCCGCCCCCGAAACGCACCGGAATACGTGTACGCACCGACATAACCGCGCCCATGGCCGTACCGCAGCGGACTGTCCACAACCGCCTCCACCGCCACGACCTCCTCCGCGCCGTCCCGCACCGTCCACCGGAACCGCTCCGGAACCCGCATCTCCCGCCCCCGCGGATCAACCTCCGGCTCAGCCCGATGCTCCACCTCGACCCGCACCTCCCGAAACACCGCCGCGTCACCGCCGAGCGTGCGCAGATGCGCCAGCCGGCAAGCCGTCGCCCCAGCCGCGCGGACGTCGGTGAGCAACAACTGTGTCCGGTCATCGAGATTGATGATCTGATAGGTGAAGAAATCAATCGGCAGCTTGAACCGCTGCGGCAACGGCGAACGCCGAAGTGCTTGCGGCGAAAGAGATCGCGCGTACTCCACAGTGCAGAGACCGCCGATTTCCGTCTCACCGGTGTCGTCAGTGATCATCCCGGTGAAGGTGGCGAGCAGACTCAAGTGGTCGTAAGCCGGATTGCGCACGAACCACGAGACCTGCGGCGTCGCGGTGATCTCCAGGTCCGCCGAGAACCCGTCGTACCGCGCGTGCACCTGATACGACGGATGCGCCGCTTCGATAGCCAGATCCGAATCCCACTCCAGCCGCGAACCGTCCTCGGCGAACCGGCATTCGGTGCGCGAGTCGTAAGCCCGGTAGTGGTGGTGCCCAGGCGCGGCAGTGGACGAGAGAACGGTCGTGGTGCGGCGCGCGTCGGAGGTCGCGAGGTAGTCGTTGTCGAAACAGACCGCGCCGGTGCTGCCGATCAAAGTCATGGTGTTGAGGTAGCGGTGCGGCCGCGGCAGCTCCGGCACGAAAATGCCGTAATGCGTCCACGCCCAGGTCCGCGAGCCCGGATGCGGCCGCAGCAGACCGGGCCGGTCGAACGGCTTCGCGGACTCCTCGATCCGCTGGTCGAAGCGAGGAAGCAGCTTGTTCACCACGAACGGCGCGGCAGCGGTCAGCACGCTCATCTTTCCTCCTCAATGCCTATTACCCTAGAGTAAGTTACTCAAGGGTCAATTCGGAAGGGAGCAGACGGATGACACGGTCCTGGTGGGGTTGGGGCGACGTCGAGGAAGCACTGACCGCCGAAGAAGCGGAGGCGCTGGTCGCGCGCACGGCCGCCTTCCTGCCCGCCCACGACTTCACCGACCACGCCCCGCCCCCGCCGGACGACCTGCCGGTGCCGCCGTCCCGGCTCCGCCCGCCCACCGCGCTGGCCCGGTTGTGCTCGACCGACTGGACCGACCGGCTGTCGCACGCGCGCGGCAAGGCGTTCCGCGACGTCGTCCGGAACCTGGAAGGCCGGGTCGAAGCGGTGCCGGACATCGTCGCGCGTCCGGAATCCGAGCAGGACGTGCTCGATCTCCTGGACTGGTGTTCCACCGACGGCACGCCGCTAATCCCGTATGGCGGCGGCAGTTCCGTCGTCGGCGGCATCGAACCGCGGTTCCCCGCGCCCGCGGTGTCGCTGGACCTCGGCCGCCTCGACCAGGTCGTGGAGATCGACCGGACGAGCCGCGCCGCGCGAATCCAGGCCGGGGTGTACGGACCGGCGCTCGAGGACCAGCTCCGCCCGCACGGGCTGACGCTGCGGCACTACCCCCAGTCGTTCACGCACTCCACGCTCGGCGGCTGGCTCGCGACCCGCGCCGGCGGTCACTTCGCCACCCTGGCCACGCACATCGACGACCTCGCCGAGTCGCTGCGCGTCGTGACCCCGGCCGGAGTCAGCGAGTCGCGGCGGCTGCCCGGATCGGGGGCCGGACCGTCGCCGGATCGGTTGTTTCTCGGCTCGGAAGGCACCCTCGGCGTGATCACCGAAGCCTGGATGCGGCTGCAAGAACGCCCTCGCTGGCAAGCGAAAGCGTCAGTCAGCTTCGCCCGGTACTCCGACGCGGTGCAAGCGACCCGGGCGATCGCCCAGTCCGGCCTCTACCCGGCGAACTGCCGTCTCCTTGACGCCGCCGAAGCGTTCCTCAACACCGGCGTCCAGGCAGACGGCTTGCTGCTGCTCGCGTTCGAGTCTGCCGACCATCCGGTGGACGCCTGGCTGGACCGCGCCCTCGAACTCACCGCCGACCACGGCGGCACCGTCACCGCCCGCCGCGGCGAGTCGGGTTCGACGTGGCGTTCGGCGTTCCTGCGCATGCCGTACCAGCGCGACGCCCTCGCCCGCCGGTCGATGGTGGTGGAGACCTTCGAGACCGCCTGCACCTGGGACGCGTTCGAGACCCTGCACGAAGCGATCACGACGGCCGCGAACGCGGCGATCGCCGAGATCTGCGGCGCGGGCGTGGTGACCTGCCGGTTCACCCACGTCTACCCGGACGGCCCCGCGCCGTACTACGGCATCTACGCGACCGGACGCTGGAGCAGCACCGTCGCACAGTGGGACGAGCTGAAAACCGCGGTGTCCGAAGCGATCCTGGCCAACGGCGGCACGATCACCCACCACCATTCGGTCGGCCGCGACCACCGCCCGTGGTACGACCGGCAGCGCCCGGACCCGTTCGCCGCCGCCCTCTCCGCGGCGAAAAACGCCCTCGACCCAGCCGGGATCCTGAACCCGGGCGTCCTTCTCCGCTGACCCGTCACCGCCGCAGATACCGCAACGCCCGCGCCGCCGCGTGGCTGCCGCACATCCCGTGCGCACCCGGTCCCGGCGGCGTGGCCGCGGAACAAACGAAATGCCCGGGGACACCCACGTCATACGGCTGCAACGTCGTCCGCGGGCCGAAAACCAGCTGCCGCAGGTCTTTCGCGCCGGTGAGGATGTTGCCGCCGACGAAATTCGGGTTCTCCGCAGCGAATTCCGCCGACGACGTCGTCACCGAACCAATGACCCGCTCCCGGAAACCCGGCGCGAACCGTTCGATCTGCGCAGTGATCGCCTCAGTAGCGTCACCGGTGAATCCATGCGGCACATGCGCGTACGCCCACACCGGATGCACATCCCCGACCGAACGCGTCGGATCAGCCAGATACTGCTGTCCCAGCAAAACGAACGGTCGCTCCGGCATCCGTCCACTGTGTACATCACGTTCGCCAGCAACGACCTCCGTCGCCGATCCTCCCAAGTGGACAGTCCCGGACGCCCGCGCTTCCGGTGACCGCCACGGAATCCCGCCCTTCACCGCGAAGTCCACTTTGAACGCGCCGGGACCGTAGCGAAACTTCTCGTACGCCCGTCGAATCCGCGGCGGCAACCGGTCGCCGAGCACCTGCGCGAGAGCGCTCGGGCCGACGTCCCACACCACCACGTCCGCTCGCGGCAGCTGCGAAACCGACTCCACCCGCACGCCAGTCTCGATCTTCCCGCCGAAGTCGGCGATCAGTGCGGCCAAGGCGTCGCTGATCGCCCGCGACCCGCCCTCGGCGACCGCCCAGCCGTGCCGGTGACCAGCGGTGAGGATGCCGAGCCCGATCGCCGACGACAGCGGACGGTCGAGCGGCCGGAACGCGTGCGCCGCCACCCCGAGCCACAGCGCACGAGCCTGGGGAGTGCGGAAGTACCGGGCCAGCACGGTCGCCGGCGCGACCGTCGGCAGACCGAACCGACCCAGCAGCAACGGATGTTTCGGCACTCGCAACAGTGGCCCGAGGATGTCCTCGCTCAGCGCGTCGTAGTTCTGCGCGGGCGAGGAGAACAGCGCTGACCAGCGACGTTCGTCCGCGCCGAGCCCGGCGGCGGTGCCGGAGACCGAGCGTCGCAGGACACCGGCGGTGCCGTCGTCGAGCGGATGCACGCAGTCGATTTCCGGCAGCCGCCAGCGCAGGCCGTACCGGTCGAGCCCGAGGTCGGTCAGCACCGGGGAGCCGACCGCCATCGGATGCGTCGCGGAGCAGTGGTCGTGGCGCAGGCCGGGGACGATCGCCTCGTAGGTGCGGGTGCCGCCGCCGATCTCGTCGGCGGCCTCCAGCACCGTCACGTCGACCCCGGCGCGAGCCAGCACAGCCGCCGCGGCGAGCCCGTTGGGTCCGCTGCCGACCACCACCGCCGTAGTCATGCCAGCACGCTGCTCGTCGTCGCCGGGCTCGCGGTCCAGGTGACGGTGAGCGGGATCGGTCCGTTCGGCAGCCACGGCTGTTCGTTGACCGCGTCGCCCACCGTCCAGTGGCCGCGTTCGATCACGCCCAGCGCCGCGTCAATCACCTGGTAATGCTGCACCTTCGAGTGGATGGCCTGCGACTCGACCCACACCACGATCCATTCGCCAGGCGCGAAGCCGACCCGCTTCTGCACCGCGTTGACGAAGCTGAGGTCGTGCAGGTGCCCGTCGCCGAAGTTGAACCCGATGATCGAGTTGCAGCCGAACTCGGCCTCGCGCACGGTCCGCGTCTCGAGGTCCGGCAGGTTCTTCGCCAGCACCGAGAACAGCCCGCGGCCCTGGCTGTGCATCGACCGCCAGGCGATCGTCTGCTGCATGGTGATCTCGGCGACCTCCGCCGGATAACCCATCGCCTGCAACTGGTCGACCTGGTTCTTCGTCGGCCGGTGCGGCAGCGTGTTCAGCTTCGCCTCGGCCCCCGGCGCGAACGCCCACAGCGCCGACGCCCAGTTGCCCGCGTACTGCCGCATAGACGGCAGGAACGACACCAGGTCCGGCCGCAGATTGCCCAAGATCGGGAAGAACAGCAGCGCGGCCGCGATCACGACGGCGAGCCAGCCCGGCGTCATGTCGCCGACGCCGTACCCAGCGCTCGCCGGGAAGCCGAGGAACAGGAAGATCGCGAGGTAGCCGAAGAGAATGTTCCACTCCAGCGGCACCGCCAGCGGGAACGTGGACGTGATGAAGAGGTGGAACACCACCATCAGCGCGACCCCGGCGAGCGTGACCCAGTGATTGGTGGAGAACAGCAAAACCAGCGGCGTGATGATTTCCACCGTCGTCCCGCCGACGTGCGCCATGAACGACGCGAGCTTCGACGGACGGATATCGTTCGGGAAATTCCGGTAATGCGCGCGCTTCAACCACTTGAACGGAACACACGGACTGTTGGACACCATCGGCGGCACCACATTCGTGAAGTGCTTGCCGAACTTCGAGACGCCCGCGCCGATCCAGACAGTGCAGATCAGCAGTTTCGCGGCGATGATCATGTTCACGAACGGCAGGAAGGCGAAGAACACCAACGCGGGCAGATACTGTTCACCGCGAGCGGCGAGGAAAATTGTCTTGTCCCGCAATCCATTCAGCACGTACAGCACGATCGGCGCGATCAGCAATGCCGGACGCACGAGTCCGGAGGTGTTGCCGGGCAATGCGGCCGACAACGCGGCGTCCGGGACACCGGGAAGCACGACCGCGGTCAGCAGTGTGGCGAGGAAAGCCAGGTACAGCAGCACATCGAAGCCGTTCCGCCGGTCGCCCGCGGTGAACGGCACACGCTTCCACGGCCGCAACCGGATCGTTCCGGGCCGCGCCCAGAACAGGATCCCGCCGGTCATCGGCTTGAACTTGCCCGCGATCGGACCCCAGGAGCCGGCGACGCCGACCGTTTCCAGGAATACCGTCCACAGCACGAGCTTTTGGTAAACCACTGGTTCGTGCCACCACGCGGCGACGTCCCAGAACGGGCCGACACCGGACGTCGCGGTCGCCAACGCGACCCCGGCCAGCACGTAGAGGAAAACCAGCTTCACCACGTACGTGGCCGGAATCATCTTGGGCGAGCCGAATCCGAACTGGACCCAGTGCAGTGCGAGTGCCTTGGTTCGTTCGAACAGTGGCTTCCGCAGGAAGGTTTCCGGATCGACCGGGGGAAAGTCCCCTGTCTTGAACCCCATTGTTCTCCGCCTTTCTCCGGGCAGCATCGACCGGGCCCGTCACTGCGGGCACGGATTTTTCTTTCAGATTCGGATCAGCTGGCCGCGGCGAGTACCCGGCGCAGCGCGGGTTTGTCGATTTTGCCGACTGGGTTCCGCGGCAGCGCGGGCACGATGTCGATCCGCACCGGCACCTTGACCCTGGTCAGCCGTTCCCGGCAGTGTGCAAGCAGTTCGGCCTCGCTCGCTGTCCTGGACGGGTACAGCGTCACGGTCGCCACCGGCAGTTCGCCGAGCACCGGATGCGGCGCGCCGACCACCGCGGCTTCCAGCACCGCCGGGTGTGCGTGCAATGCGTTCTCGATCTCCTTGGGGTAGAGGTTCTCCCCGCCCCGGATGATCATGTCCTTGATGCGGTCGACGAGGACGAGGTAGCCGTCCTCGTCGAACCGCCCGACGTCGCCGGTGTGCAGCCAGCCGTCGACGATCGTGGCGGCGGTCGCATCGGGCCGGTTGAGGTAGCCGCGCATCACGTTCGGACCGCGGACCACGACCTCGCCGGGACCATCGGTCACCAGCTGTCCTCGTGGGTCCATCAGCGCGACTTCCTGCCCGGGCAGCGGAAGCCCGACGGTGCCCGGTTTACGCGGCCCAGCCAGCGGATTCAGCGTGGAAGCACAACTTCCCTCGGACAGTCCGTAGCCCTCGACGACCACCACGTCGAACCGTTCCTCGACGCGCTGGATCAGCTCGGCGGGCATCGGCGCGGCACCGCAAACCGCCAGCCGCAGCGACGAAGTGTCCGGCCGCACGGTGTCCGGCAGACCTGCCAACCGGGCGTAAATCGCTGGCACGGCAGAGAAATACGTCGGACGGACGCGTTCGATTGTGTCGAAGAAGTCGTCGGCGCGGAATCTCGCAGTGATCGTCGAGCGGCCACCAGCGAGCAGCGGCGCGAGCACGCTGACCACGATTCCGTTGACATGGAACAGCGGCAGAATCAGCAAACTGTGGTCTGCTGGGCCGAGTTCGAGCGCGTCGACGATCATTTCGGTCATCACTCGCACGTTGCGGTGGTCGAGCACCACGCCTTTCGGCTGTCCCGTGGTGCCGCTGGTGTAGATGAGCAGCGCGACCGCGTGGTCGTCGTCGGCCACCGGACCGTCGTCGGGAGCGGCGGTCGCCAGTTCCTCGACCCGCATCGTCACCAGGTCCGAATCACCGTGTCCCACCACGACTTTCGCCCGCGCGTCGGCGATCTGGAACGAGGCTTCGCCGTCGGTCAGCTCCGGGTTCACCGGCGTGACCGCGGCACCGAGCCGCCAGGCAGCGAACAACACCACCGCGAACTCGACGCGATTCGGCAGCAGCACCGCGACGACGTCGCCAGCGCCGACCCCGCGGGCCCGCAACGCGGCCGCCGCGCTGCGCACCCGCACCGCGAAACCGGCGTTGCCGAGTTCGCCGTGTTCGTCAGCGAGACACGGCCGGTTCGGGTTTCGCCGGGCCCGTTCCTCAGGCAGCGCCGCGAGGTGCATCGTCGAAGTCCTTTCCCAGTGCGGCTCAGGTGGGAAATGACGGTAAGGACGGGCCGTGACCCAGGCCATAGGCCGCAGAACCGAAGGGTCCGCCGGTCGTTGTGCCGGGGTCACAACCGCCTGCACCGAGGGGGTGAACGACGCCGCTCGCCTGTCGCTGAGGCGGTCCGGTGGTTACCCTGACCGCCATGTCCGACGCCGTCGACGCCGTCGTGGCCGAGATCGCGCACGCCATCGACGCCGACCTCGCCGCCCGCACCACCGAACTCACCGACTGGTTCGTCGAGATGATCCCGGAATTCCGGCACGACGAGACGGTCCGCAAGCTCATGATCGCCAGCACCTCGGCGAATCTGGTCGCGATCCTCGACATGCTGTCGCATTCCATCCCGCTCGACCGGATCACCGTCCCGCCCGCCGCGGCCGAGTACGCGCGCCGGTTCGCCCAGCACGAGCTGTCACTGGAGGCGCTGCTGCGCGCGTACCGGCTCGGCGAGCACCGGTTCGAGCAGTGGGCGATCGAGGCGCTGGAACGGCAGCCGAACATCGACACCCAGCTGGCGCTCGCGGTGCTCGCCGAACTGTCGCGGCGCACCAACCGCTACATCGACCAGGTCATCGAGGGCCTGATCGACATCTTCGAAACCGAACGCCGGCGCTGGAGCAGCCGCACCGGAGCCGCACGGGCGGCGCAGATCCGTCTGGTGCTCGATTCGGACACGCTGACCGAGGACGCCGCGCAGCAGTTGCTCGCCTTCCCGATGCGGCAGTGGCACTGCGCGGCCGTCGCGTGGCTGCCCGCCGAGGGCGCGGGCGAACTGCAGGCCGCGGCGCGATTGCTCCAGGAGGTGTGCGGGCGAGGTCCAGCCCTGACCATGCTGGCCGACGACCGCACACTGTGGAGCTGGACAGTCAGCACGGAACGTGACGACATCGAGGTCGAACGCCTCCACTCGGGCGTGACAACCATCGGCGGCGGCCTGCGACTGGCCCTCGGCGCGCCCGGCTACGGGCTGGCCGGATTCCGCGGCTCCCTGCGCGAGGCGGTCCGGGCACGGGCGGTCGCGGAGACCGACGAGGACCAGAGCCAGAACGTGGTGCTGTTCGACGACGTCGCGATCGCCGCCCTGCTCACCGAACAGTCCGACGACGTCTACCGCTGGATCGCGCGCGTCCTGGGAGACCTCGTCGCCGACGATCCCGGCACCGAGCAACTGCGCGAGACGCTGCGAGTCTTCCTCGACACCGACGGCAGCTACACGCACGCCGCCGCCCGGCTGCACCTGCACAAGAACACCGTTCACTATCGCGTCCGCAAGGCCGAGGAACTGTGCGGACGACCGCTCGCCGAGCATCGGCTGGAAGTGGAAGTCGCCCTGCGTGCGGCCACTTCGCTGCGCAAGCGGCTGCCGTGGAACGAGCCCGGCTGAGCCGTCAGTCCATTGTGGATTCTTTTGCCTTCGCGCGGCGCCGTGTTAGCCTGTCGCCGTGCTGCGCCTCATGACGTCCGAGCGACTCGTAACCCGGCGCGCCGGCTGAACCAGGCTGCCGGCGCGCGATGCCGGTATGCGGTTTTTGCTTCGGGACCTGGCCCTTCTTTCCCTCGCCAGAACTTCCTCCCGGAGTACGCCATGTCCTTGAGCACCTTTTCCTCCGCCCCGTACACCTCGGCCCCGGCGATGTTGGTCCGCCGCCGGATCGCGACGTACTTCGTCGGCGGCATCGACCAGATCCCCGCCTTGGTCGCGACGCTGACCCAGCACGGGAAGCTGATCCACGAGCTGTCCGTCGACGTCCGCGAGGGAGTCCGGGAAAGCAGCATGGTCAGCACGGTCCTGGTCAGCCCCGACGCACTCGACGCCCTGCTGGACGCGCTGCGGGCCCTCTCGTCGGTCGTCTCCGCCGAACTGGCCTGATCCCGCCCGCCCCGCGACCCGGCGGCAGACTGGGGTCCCCACCAGCGAAAGGCACCCCACATGCGATTGGCGGACAAGATCGCCCTGATCACCGGCGCTTCGAGCGGCATGGGCAAGGCAGCAGCCCTGACCTTCGCCCGCGAAGGCGCGACGGTCGTCGTCACCGACGTCGAAGACGCTGACGGCACCGCCGTGGCCGAAGAGATCCGCGCCAACGGCGGCCAGGCCGAATACCGCCGCCTGGACGTCACCGACGAAACTTCCTGGACCACCGCCATCGCCGCCGTCCTGGCCCAGCACGGACGCCTCGACGTGCTGGTCAACAACGCCGGCATCAGCGGCACCTTCGACCCCGACCTGACCAGCACGGCGTTCTACGACCGCCTGCTGCAAGTCAACGCCCGCGGAGTGTTCCTGGGCATCAAACACGGCGCCGCGGCGATGTCCGGCCGAGGCGGAGGTTCAATCGTGAACCTGACCTCGATCTCGGCGTCCATCGGACAAGTCGGCGTGCATCTGGGATACGCCGCCTCGAAAGGCGCGATCAAGTCGATGACCACCACCGCAGCCGTCCACTATGCGGCCGAGGGCATCCGGGTCAACGCGGTAGCCCCCGGTTTGCTGCCCCCGATGCGAACGTCCCGCGGCTCGACGGATCCGGTGTGGCGGGCGAAGCAGGTCGAGGGCGTGCCGATGGGACGGACTGGGGAGGTGCAGGAGGTCGCTGACGTGATCCTGTTCCTGGCCTCGGCAGAGTCCTCGTATGTAACCGGAGTGGAAATCCTGGCTGACGGGGGTTATACGGCCCAGTAGGCGGCTGTTTTGGACGCTGGGGCTCCTGAGGGAGGCGGCGGGAGTCCCAGCGCCGTGAAGGTGACATCGTGCCGCCGCCTAGCCGCTGTCTCGCACCGACTCCTGTTTCGGCCTGGGCTTCCCCGACCCGCCCTCTGACCACCGCTTGTCCCTCGCCCAACCGGCGCTCAGGACCTTCCGACCCCTCCGCCTCGCGCCGATCCCAGCGGCCGATCACGCCCGCTCCGAAACGGCCCCGATTCGCCCACAGGTCATCGCTGGCCTCGCCCTCCGACACCCGCCTCCTCCCGCAGCCCCTCCGCCTCACGCCACCTCGTCCCACCGCCTCGCATCACCTTCTCCCGCTGCTCCTCCGCCTCACGCCACTCATCCGCCTCCCGCAACGCCTCCTGCCTTCCTCCGCCTCGCACCAGTTCCTCCAGTCCTCCAGCCGAGCCCTTCGCACCCACCCCTGCCCACCATCGAACTCCGCTGCCGTGATCCCCGCATCTGCCTCAACCGGCCGTCACCGACCGGCCCGCGCGGTACGTTCACCGGACCACCCCCGGGGTGGCGAGACGGAGGCGAAGCCGGTGGAACTGAGGCAGGTCGAACACTTCCTGGCGGTAGTCCGGCACGGCAACTTCACCCGCGCCGCCCAGGACGTGCACGTCGTGCAGTCCGCGCTCAGCGCGTCCATCCGGAAGCTCGAAGCCGACCTCGGCGCGGAACTGTTCGACCGCACCACGCGCCGGGTCACCCTCACCCCCGCGGGCGAGGCCCTGCTGCCGCTGGCCCGCCAAATTGCCGCGGACGTCGACTCCGCCCGAGGCGAGGTAGCCGCCGTGACCGGCCTCGCGCGCGGCCGGGTGTCGATCGGGACCATCCAGACCCTGACCGTCATCGACCTGCCCGCGAAGCTGGGCGAATTCCGCGTCCGCTACCCGGGAATCCGGCTGCGCGTCCGGGAAGGCACCATCCCCGGGCTGACCGCAGCAGTGTCCGACGGCGAACTGGATCTGTCCTATGTGGGCGGTCCGCTGCCGGAGGAGCTGGCCGAATTCGCCAGCTGGCAGCAGAACCTGGTCCTGCTCACCCACCCCGGACACCGCCTGTCGCCGCGCCGCCGAGTCCGGCTCGCGGAACTGGACGGCGAACCTTTCGTAGATTTCACCGGCAGCGGCCTGCAAGCCCTGGTTGACCGAGCTTTCACCGAGGCCGGTGTCCGCCGCGATCAGGTCTGCGAGGCGACAAACGTCCCCCTGCTGATCGACCTGGTCGCGGCCGGCCTAGGCGTCACCGTGGTCCCAGAGCAGGTCGCCGCCCGGTCCGGGCTGCCGTTCGCCCACCTCACCCAGCCAACGCTGTCCCGCACGATCTACCTGACCGGCCGCTCGGCAAACCTCACCAACCCGGCGGCACGGGCGCTGCTGGCCCACCTCCTCGCCTGACCCCGCGCACCGGCGCGAGCACCAACGCGAACCCAACCAACCCCAACACCAGAGCGACGGTCGTCAACCCGGTAATCCCGGCAACGAACGCCAACGCGAACGCCCTCCCGCCAAACCGCCGCAGCAACCGGACAACATCCCGAGTAGCTCCGTCGACCTGCTCGACCTCGACTGCCAGGTTGATGCTGGCCGCCGAGCCGACGTCAGTCGCAGACCCGGCGCTAACCGCCGCCTCGACGCCGACCATCGGATTGGCGCTGGGCACCCGGCGGTCGCTCGCCACCGGCTCACCGCAAGCCGACGGGTCGACGTTGGCCACCAAGTCGCCGTCGGACGCAGGCTCGGCACTAGCCACCAATTCGACGTCGGCTGCAAGCCCGGCGCTAGCTACCGATTCGGCACCGGCCGCAGATTCGGGGCCAGCCGCAGATTCGATCTCGGCCACAAACCCAGCTCTAGCCACCGACCCGATCTGGTACGCAAGCCCGGTGCCAGCCACCGACTCGACGTGCGCCGCGGGCTCAGGGCTCGCCACCGGCCCGACGCCGACTGCCGACTCGACCTGCGCCGCGGACTCGGGGCTCGCCACCGGGCCGACGGCCGACACGTCACGCGTCGCCTCATTGACGCTGGCCGCCACGCAATCACCCGCCGCCGCGAGGGTGGCGTCCTCAGGTGCGCTCCCACGCTCGTCTGTCGCGCCGAGGGCAGCGCCGCATGGTGCGATCCCGCGGGCGTCCACGTCTCCCCCACCGACTAGGCCGGTTTCGGTGTCGGCGGACCGGTCCGTCGACACGTCGCCGTCGAGGTGCCGGTCGTCGTTTCGGCCGGAGTTCTCGGCGGGATCGTCAGGCGCAGACGTCATGCGCTGAGTATTGGCGTGCGTCGACCTCCCAGTCCAACACCTGTTTTCGCTGCGATTCAGCGATGAAATCGATCGCCCGCGCGGAGGCGGATCGACGTGACAGTCGCCGTCGGCTCGACGGCACCAGGGTCAGGCAAAGACCACCTCCTCGCTTCCGACCAGCTTCACGCCTGCCGTGGACAGTTCCTCGTTCACGCGGGCGCTCTCCACGGCGGCGGAGAGTTCGTTGTCGTACGTGGCGTGGGCATCCTGGACCAGCGTGACTTCATGACCTCGGTTGAGGGCGGCCAAGGCGGTGGCTCGGACGCAGAAGTCGCTCTGCATTCCGACCACGACCAGCGGGGTCGACTCCGGCAGCAGGGAGCCCAACTGTGTGTCAGCGAAGGAGTCGGGTGTCTGTTTGTCGACTACGTGCTCGCCGGGGCGGACCTCGTGCACTAGTTCCCAGCCGGAGGTCCCAGGCACGTCGGGATCGTCGCCGGTGCCGTTGTTCCGGATGTGCACCACCTGCGCGCCCGCGGCCCGCGCCCGTTCCAGGACCTGCGTGATCGCGGCGACGATTCGGTCGGCATCTGGTACGGGGGTGGGCGGGAGAAGCATGTTGTTCTGGACGTCGATGAGAAGCAGCGCGGGAACCATGCCGGAAGCATCTCAGCGGGCACCGACAAAAACTGGGCCTCGGCGTTCGCCCACAAGGATGAACACAGGACGAGGCTTTCGCAGTGGTCCGACGGCACAGGTATCTGGAGGGCGGCTCCTCGGCATCGTCAAGCTGGCCCCGGATTCGTGCGCGCTACGAGTCTCGCCGTTCCCGGGCGGATTCCTGCTGGGGCGACGGTCGTGGATGCCGCATCGGGCGTTGCCGGGCGACTGGGTAGCGCGCCAGGGGGTGCGCCTCGTCCAATCGGTGGCGGGCGCGGCGGGGTACGTCGTCCGATGGGGAGACCCAGCGGCGCGTCGAGTCGTCAGGCGGGGAGGTTCGCGGAGCATTCGGCGGCGGAACGGCAGAGCGACGCCGGGCGGCGCGGCGCAGGAAAACTACGGCCAGCACCACGAACACCGCGGCGACGGCCACCAGGAGCCACCAAGCTTGCATTCGTCCTCCCGTCGTGGGTGGGTCGCACGCAAGGGTGCCCGTTCAGCCTGAGGACAGCGCGATGTCCACACCGCCGGGTGTCACCGGAACGGGGGTTGTTTGCTGGATAATCGCGGAGTTGCCGGACGGGTCCTGCGTTACCGACGCTAACAGCGCCGCATAACAACGAGGCTTCCGCTAACAGCTGCCGCATAACGGCGGGCTTCGCAGCGAAGCACACGGACGGGCCGTGAGGAGGCAACGCTCCGGGTGCGAAGAACCTCGTCGGGCAGCAACTCTCGCGGAGTTTGGCATCGAGAGCGACCCGTCACGCAACAAGGATGTCGGCTGGAATGGAAAACACGCGACTCGTGACGCTGAGCGCCTGAACTCGCAGCGACGCCGAGGCCTCCACCCAAAAATCTCGTCGGAGGGCGTGTTCAGGAACGGCGCGTCCGGGTTCTACGTCCTCGGCACGGTCGTGCTGACCGCAGCGGTCGGCTCCTGGGTGGTGTCGAAAATCTGGCGCACGGTTTCACCGCGTCCCGCGACATCCACCCGCGGACGACTCACTTCACCCCATCCCGAAGCGCCGAAACCCGATCTACCGCCGCAGTGAAATCCGCGCTCGGCAGGGATCCGTCCGACAACCCGGCGGCCAGCGCGGAAGCGGCATCGTCCCCCTGGCTCACGTCTCGGGCCGAGGCCAGGATCAGGTCCATCCCCGCCTTCGCGGCCAGCACCGCGCGGTTTCCCGGTCCGCCATAGGACTTCAGTGCGCCAGCTTCCAAGGCATCCGTCACGGTCACCCCGGCGAAGTTTGTCTTGGTTCGGAGTTCCTGCACGGCCGTCGGCGAGAGTCCGGCGGGGCGGGAGGCGTCCAGAGCTGGGTACGCAGCCCACGAGAGCATCACGAGCTTCACGCCAGCGTCGACGACTGGGTGGTAGGGAGCCTCGTCCTTGGCACGCAGTTCGGACAGGGGCACGTTCAGCGTCACCGGGCCGACGTCCGTGTTGCTTCCGGCGGGGACTGCGCCCAGGCCGGGGAAGTGCTTGGCCGTCGCGGCGACGCCTGTCGACTGCTGTGCCGTGACGAAATCCCGGCCCAGTGCGCCGGCCACCTGAGGGTCCTGGCTGTAAGAGCGGCCGTATTTGTCGATGAAATTCCCCGGTTGGCGGTAGACATCCAGAACCGGCGCGAGGTTGACGTTCATACCTACCCCGGCGAGGTTCTGGCCCGCACCAGTACCCGCGGCTTTGGCTGCGGCAGACGGATCCGCGGACTGGGCTACCTGCTTCTCCGACAGCACGGGTTCGCCGGGCAGCCGACGGACCTTGCCGCCTTCCTGATCGGTCATCAGCAGCAACGGACGGTGCACCGGGCTTTGCGCGTTCGCGTCCCGGAATTGTCGTACCACGTTGGTAATCTGCTGGGAGCTTGAGATGTTTTCGCCGAAGAAGATCACGCCCGCTGCCTCGCCGGCGCGGATTCGTTGCAGCAACGAGGCTGGCGGCGTCAGACCAGGATAGGAGTAGATCACCCGCTGCCCGGCCAGTTGCCGCGGCGTGAGTCCAGAGGGAGTGGCGGCGACCGTGCTCATCGCGAGCACCGTCACGGCCATAGCCAGCAATGCCTTCCGACGCTTCATGCGACCTCCGTTCGCGAGCCCTAGGACAACGCTAACCCCCGGCGGGCGGGCGTGCTCAGCTGCCGATGGGGGTTAGCGCGGCGAACGAGTTCGCGGTGAGGCGGAAGGATGGCGGGCAATACGATAGGAGGCGGGCTCGGGCAACGCGATGGCTGGCGAGCTTGGACAGAGCGACAGCTGGCGGGCTCCGGCAGAGCGACAGTCGGCGAACTCAGACAAAGCGATAGCTGGTGAGCTCGGGCAGAGCGATAGTTGGCGGGCTCCGGCAAAGCGATAGATGACGGGCTCGGGCAAAGCGGCAGTCGGCGGGCTCCGACAAAGCGACAGATGACGGGCTCGCGCAAACGACAGTCGGCGAGCTCCGACAAAGCGGCAGATGGCGAGCCTGGACAAAGCGACAGTCGGCGGGCTTGGGTGCGCGGCGGGTCGTTCGCATGCCCGCGCCTGGCCAGGACCGAGCAGAGCTGGGCGTCCCGGCTCCCGGCTCCCGGCTCCCGGCTCCCGGCTCCCGGCTCCCGGCTCCCGGCTCCCGGCTCCCGGCTCCCGGCGACAGTGCAGCAGCTCGCTGCTGCCCGCACCCGCGGACGCCGCCAGTACCGGCACCTGGCCGTTCCTCGCAACGAACCACTCCGACAGTCCTCAATGGACAATCAAACCCAGTAAGCCACCCGAGCCCGGTAATTGCGCAGCACCAGCATCGCCAGCGACCAACCGACCACAGTCACCACACCGGCGACCAGCCAGTGCGTCCAGCTTTGCTGCTGCCCGACCAGCGGCGCGCGCACGATCTCGACGAAGTGGTAAACCGGATTGAGCTGCAGCAAATTCACCGCGAGCGACCCGAATCCTTCGTGCGAGGTCTGGTTCATCGCCCGGACCTGGTCCATCGACCACATGATCGGCGTGGCGTAGAAGAGCATCGTGATGAAGCTCTGGATCACCGGCGGGATGTCGCGGAACCTCGTCGACACCACGCCGAACAGCAGCACCACCCACGCACCGTTCAGCACGACCAGGGCCAGTGCGGGCACGGCGAGCAGCATTCCCCAGCCGAGTCCGGGATGCAGCAACGCGTATCCCTTGTCCACCAAACGATACGGGTGCGAGAGCTTGCCGAAGAAGATCGCCAGCACTATTACGTACACGACGAGGTTGTGCGCCAGATACAACGCCTGCCGCCACACCGTGCGCAGCGCGTACACCGACACCGGAGCCGGCAGCTGCTTGATCATCCCTTCGTTCGCGATGAACGTTTCCGAGCCTTCAACGATGCAGCCGTTCATGAAGTTCCACAGGATGAGCCCGGTGGTGATGCTCGGCAGCAGGGTCGAGATGGAAGTGCCGAACAACGCGGAGTTCACCACGCCCAGCGCGAGCGCGGTGACTGCCATCCCGACAGTGATCCACAACGGCCCCAGCGACGAACGCCGGTAGCGCTGCTTGATGTCCTGCCACGCGAGCAACGCCCACAGTTCCCGGGCACGCAACCCGGCCTGCAGATCAGCGAAGGCTCGACGCCAGCTTCTCGGGTCCGCGTCGATCGCGGGCGGAGCGGTCATGACGACGAACCTAGCCGCGATCGCCGTTCTCGGCCAACACGCGACTACGGTGTGCCGGGTGAGCTTTTTCCTGTCCCGCGTCCTTTCCGCACTTCGTGACGGCGGCGACACTGTGCTGTTCCACCACGACGACACCACCATGACGTACCAGGCGGCGGCAGACCTGCTGTCGCGGCTGTACAGCGGACTTGCCGAGGTACGCGGCATGGTGGCGATCGACGCCGCCAATCGGCCGGAAGTGGTGCTCACTCAGCTTGCCGCGCAGCTGCGGGGGCTGGAAGTCGTGCTGATCGCGGCGTCCGCGAGCCGTCCGGCGCGAGCGGCGGCGCTCGCGGCGACCGGGGCGACCTTGCTCACCGATGTCGAACTCGACACACTCGCCGCGGCACAACCGTCTATTCCGGACACTTTGCCCAATAGCGTCACGGCGATTTTCCCCAGCGGCGGCACCACCGGCACACCGAAACTGATCCGGCACAGCGGGATCTACGATGGCGTGGCCCACATCTTCCAACCGGACGGCACCAAAACCGCGCTCGTCACCGCGCCGCTCACACACATGACCGGCAACGTGGCCGTTCTGGGCGCGCTCTGCTGCGGCAACACCGTGGTACTGCACCGGGAGTTCAACGCCGAGAAGCTTCTCTCCGATGTGGAGTGTCATCGCATCACGACGCTTTCCCTTACCCCTCCCCGACTCGCCGCCGTACTCGACCATCCACAGCTGTCCACTACGGACGTATCCAGCGTGCAGCAGCTTTCCCTCGGCGCTGCACCGCTGCCGCCGAGCCGGTTGGCCGAGGCGCTCAAGGTGTTCGGTCCGGTCGTCGGACAGGGCTACGGGCTCACCGAAGCGCCGATGATCGCCAGCATCTCCGCGGACGAAGTCCTTGCCCGGCCGGAACTCCTCGGTTCCGTCGGCCGCATCGTGCCCGGGATGGAGGCCCGGATCGAGGACGGCGAAGTGCTCGTCCGCGGACTGTCCATGATGGACGGCTACCACGGACAGCCGCCGATCGGCGACGGCTGGCTGCGCACCGGCGACCTCGGCCGCTTCGACGAGGACGGCTACCTCTACCTCGAGGACCGGATCGACGACGTCATCGTCACCGGCGAGCACGGCACGAAGGTCTCCTCGACCACAGTGGAGCACGCACTTCTCAGCCACCCCAAGGTGAAAGCCGCCGCGGTCGTCCCCGCACCGGGCCCGGACGGAACCCTGCTGCACGCCGTGGTGGTCGCCGAAGACACCACCGCTGACGAACTGCGCGACCAGGTCCGCGCCGAACTCGGCGGCGAGCACTTCGTACCGTCCACTGTGGAGTTCAGCGACGAGCTGCCGCTGACCCCAGTGGGCAAAGTGGACAAACAGCGGCTCAAGCGCTGACCGACCGGCCCAGCAACCGTTCCCGGTGATGTTCCTCGTGCAGGTCCCGCCGCCGGGCATGCAGCAGCTGCGCCAATGTCACCTTGCCGAGCACCCGCGACGGATCATGCCGGTCGACCACCAGCGCCTGCGTCGTGTGCCCGAGCGCCAGTTCGTTCGCAACGTCGCGCAGAGTGTCGTCCCCGAACACGACGACATCAGCCGACATCTGCACGTCCGGTTGGTGCGTCATCACTTCATGCACGAAGAACGTCTCAAGTGGATCAGTTGTGTACTCCCGAGTGAGGTGCAGCCGACGCCGCGCGATCTTCTCCGTGAGCACAGAACGCTTGAGCAGCAACACCGAAAGCGCGTACGCCGAGAACGAGGCGACGACGAGCGGCAGCAGATAACTCCACGCGTGGGTCAGCTCCAAAGTGAACACAATGCCGGTGAACGGCGACCGCATCACGCCGCCGACGACCGCGGCCAGCCCGCACGTCGCCCAGAACCCGGGCGCGACGTGCGGCAGCAAACCGCCTTCCGCGGCGCCCAGCGCGGCGCCGATCATGAACACCGGCGCCAGCACGCCGCCGGAAGTCCCTGATCCCAGAGAAAGCGCCCAGATCAGCGTTTTCACAACCAGGATCCCGACGATCAGCGACGCGGTCGCGTGCCCGGTGAGCAGCGTGTCGATCACGTCGTAGCCGACGCCGAGCGCGTGCGGTTCGATCAGGCCGCCAATGCCGATCACCAGGCCGCCGATCGCGGGCCACCACATCCAGTGCACGGGCAGCCGTCCGAAAAGATCCTCGGCGAAGTAGACGAGCGCGGTCGCGCCGATCGCCAGCAACCCGCCGGTCAGACCGGGGACGAGCGCGAGACCGTCGGCGGCCGGGCCGGGGTTGGCCCCGGTGAACGGGACCCCGAAGACCGGTCCGGTGCCGAGCAGGAACCCGCGGCACACCGTCGCGACGCACACCGCGGCAGCCACCGGAACCAGACTGCGCGGCCGCCACTCGAACAGCAGCAACTCCACCGCCAGCAGGACGGACGCGAGCGGTGCGTTGAACGTCGCCGCCATCCCGCCCGCGGCACCGGCGACCAGCAGCGTCTTGCGTTCGTCCGCCGACAGCTTCAGCAGCTGCGCGAGGATCGAACCGACCGCGCCGCCGGTCATGATGATCGGCCCCTCGGCCCCGAACGGACCACCGGTGCCGATGCTGACCGCCGCCGACACCGGCTTCAGCACCGCGACACGCGGGGCCACCCGGCTGCCGCCGGTGAGGATCGCTTCGATCGCCTCCGGCATGCCGTGCCCGCGGATCTTCTCCGAGCCGTAGCGCGCCATCAGGCCGATCACGAGCCCGCCGACGACCGGCGCGAGCAGCACGAGCCACCACGGGTGGTGCTGCGCGCCCGGCGCGACGAGATCCGTGGCGACGCGTTGGTAAAAGACCAGGTTGGTGATCAAGCCGATGAGCTTGAGCAGGGCGAACGCCGCCACCGCCGCCGCGCCGCCCACCGGCAGCGCGATCGCGGTGATCAACAGCATTCGAGGATTGACTGCGAAGTCGCCGAGGTGCGCGGCCCGCGCTGGAACCTTCACAGCCGGCCCGGTCCCGCCGTGGGCACGCCCGGTGCCGATTCCGCCGCCAGGACCAGGTCGCGGACCGCGGTCGAGACCGCCTCGTTCCGCGCGGCCGGGATTTCCGTCAGCAGTTCGGACAACGCGCGCTGGCGTCGGCCGACGACCCCGGCGACGACCTCACGCCCGGCAGCGGTGACCTCCATGGTCACCACCGTGCGGCGGTGCTCGTCCTCGCCGCGCACGACGTACCCGTGCGCCTCGAGCTTGTCGGCCAGCCGGGTGACCGACGACGCGTTCACGCCCATCGCCTCGGCGAGCCGGGAGCACGGCACGCGTCCCAGGCTGTCGAGCACCACCAGCAATCGCACCTGCGGGAAGGTCACGCCGCGCGGGGCGGCGTGCGCGCTGTCCCAGGCCACGGCCACGAGCACGCGAGTCAGCCGCTCGAGATCGGCCACGTCATCCGACAAACCTTGCATAGTGCAAAAGTTGCTATAGACAAGGCTTCAGGTCAAGGGTGTGTTCGGTCACCAGGGGTTCCTCCCCGGGCGCCGGTTTTGTCGGTGATCTTGGCTAGGGTGGGGTCCGGCGACGCGGAGGTGAGCCGGTGGAGCACCACCCACTCCGGGGCAACCCCGGGGAGCAGCACGACACGTACCCACAGCGCCCCGCGCAGCGGCGGCACGCTCCGCGTGCGAGACAGCGCGGATGAACGGAGAACGAGTCGCCTCCGCGTCGCTGCTCGAACCGATGCCGGTGTGGCGATGGCCGGTCGCCCGGTGGACCACGTTCGACGAATGCGCCGCCGCCCTCGACCTCACGCCGGGCGAACTGTCCTGGTTCGCCGACGAACGCGGCTGGCACCGGCGGTCCCGGCCGGTGCTGCGGCATTACCGCTACCGCTGGATCCCCACGTCCACCGGCGGCGCGCGGCTCATCGAACAGCCGAAACCCCGGCTGGCCGAGGTGCAGCGCCGGGTCCGCAGGCACGTCCTCGACGCGCTGCCGGTCCACGAGGCCGCGCACGGTTTCCGCCGCGGCCGCTCGATCCACACCTGCGCCCGTCCGCACTCCGGGCAGGACATGGTGGTGCGGCTGGATCTGGCCGGCTTCTTCCCGACCGTGACCGCGACGCGGGTGCGGTCGCTGCTCGACTTGGCCGGTTACCCGCCTGCCGTCGCGGCCGCCATCGCCGGGATCCTTACGACGCGCACGCCGGTCGACGTCCTGCGCTCCGCGCCCGCCCGATCGGCCATGCTGGGCCATCTCGCCGGCACGCACCTCCCGCAAGGCGCGCCGTCGTCGCCTTCGGTCGCCAACGCGGTCACCCATCACCTGGATCGCAGGCTCTCCGGCCTCGCCGACGTGCTGGGCGCGAACTACACCCGCTACGCCGACGATCTGGCCTTCTCCGGCGACGCGAGCCTGCCGCTGCACCGGCTGCTGCCGGGCGTCCGGCGGATCGTGACCGACGAGGGCTTCCGCCTGCGCGACGACAAGACGTCAGTGAAACCGGCTTACCGGCAACAGCGCGTCGCCGGATTGGTGGTGAACGCCGCTCCGGCCGTCGCCCGCGCCGAGTACGACGAACTGCGGGCCCTACTGCACAACTGCGCCCGCACCGGCCCGGCGCCGCAGAACCGCGCGGAGCACCCGGACTTCCGCGCGCACCTGCTGGGCCGGATCGCGTGGGTCAGCGCCACGAACGCGACCCGCGGCACGAAATTGCGCGGCCTGTTCGACCGGATCGACTGGTCGTGAACGCGCCGGTTCAGACCGATAACAGGCTGAGATTCCGCTCCATCTCAGCCCACCATCCGGCCGCCGGAACATCCCGCGGCTGAATCATCGAGGCTTTGACCAGAATGTCGGGCCGGTTTTCTCGCCAAGCGTAGGAAAAAAGCTCGTCATAATGCACCCGGGGAAGCCATCCCTGTTCCCGGCCCGCTTCCAAACGCATGAGCTGCCGAGCAAGATCCATGCTGCTTCGCTCACAACGGCGAAACGCGCTCGAAAACCTTTGCACGGCCGCCGCGTCACCCCGCCGAACCGCCTGGCAGGCAAGGAAAAGCGCCGTCACGGCCAGGACGTCCGACCGGTACACCCCGCCCTCCGCCGCCAGATGTTCCGCCAGCTGAAAACTGCGCTTCCGCCGCCCCAGGCGCACCATTTCCGCCAGAGCTCGCTGCTGCCGAATGAGATATTCGTCTTCCCACAGGTTCTGCACAGCGTTTCCTCCCCTGCGCCCGGTCCCGACCCAGGCCGCTTCCCGGTACAGGATGCTCCACCAGGGTGACAGATACGTCGGCGACACTCAGCCGTTCGGAGCAAAATATCACCCGGGGGCATCGACAGTACCCGACCGCGCAAGTCCGGGAATCCTTGTTGTGCCTCAGGAATCGGGCCACTCTGGGTGGTTGACGGGAATTCGGGGCGTGGGCCGGTTTCCGCAACGGACTCGCGGCTTGGGTCGGGTTGCCGGTGCAGATGGGTCGGGTTGCTGCGGAATCCGCATTCTTTGGGTGACTGGCCTTAGTGGACACCCGCGCGTGGGCGGGGTGGTGATTGCGAAACGCTTTCATGGCAAGGGCTTGTTGCCTGCAAGCGGAGCGGGCCTCCGGGCGGTTCGTGTCTTGGTTGCCTTGGGCGGCATGGTTTTCGGGTTTGATTTACGGGCTCGATTTCACCCGTTTGGCGCAGTCGGGGGCGCGGGATCGGGGCGGTGGGCTGCTCTCAGGCGAGCGATGAAGCGTTGGGAGGGAAGGCTTGCGCGCGGAAGAGGTCCGGCACGCGGCAGCCGGGCGACACGGAGAGCGGGCGAAGCTAGTGGCGGCCAATTGGCGGCCCGGCAACGTGAAGAAGTTTGCGGTGCCAGGGCTGAGTTTGCTCAGGCACGATCCAACCCCGCCAGATCCCGTCGGGAACTGAGTTGCTCAGGCAAAGACGCAACCCCCACCGGGCACCGGGCACCGGGCACCGGGCACCGGGCACCGGGCACCGGGCACCGGGCACCGGGCACCGGGCACCGGGCACCGGGCACCGGGCACCGGGCACCGATGGTCGTTCAGCCAAGCTGCAGCCCCGCAAGGTCGCCAGGCGCGCTCAACCGCCCGGTCAGCCCGTCGCTGACCGAACTCCCGGCGGGGTTACCCCACCCGCCAGTGTCGAAACCCCCGCATCGAACGCCGGGCCGTCCAGCCCGTCAGAACCCGGCGGCGGCCAGCCCAGCCCTCCCCAGGGCCAGGCTGGCGCATCAGACAATCCCGCGACCGGCCCGCACCGGCAGCGGCGTCTTCCCCCGGAACCTCGGGACAACCCGGCGGAACCGGAGCGCCTCAGGCGACCTCGGTGCGGCTGCCGCCGGGGGCGTGCAGCCCCAGCATGTCCAGCAGCAGGGCGCATTCCTGCGCGTCCTTGGCCCGCGACGCGACGGCCAGCGCTGCCTTGCGGCGGCGTTCCTCCTGCCGGGCCGCGTCCGTGTCGTCCACGAGGTCTGGCGCCGGGTGCAATCCGGTGGTCAGGTCTCGCATGGTGGCTCCTCCCCGATCGGCGTGGGCGCGGGTTGTCCGCGCTCCCTGCACACCCCTTCAACGGCCGACCCGCACCGGATGTTCCGATGACTCCGGTCACGTCAGCCAGTCAGGCCAGAATGGCACACGACGGGAGCCGCCGGGTGCGACGCCGGAAACGGGCCGTGCGCAGGGCGGGAAGTCCAAGCGTCCTAAGTGGACACAGCGGGAAAGCGCCCATTCGGGTGGCGTGAGTGGCCTCACCCGGCCGGGCGAGCCACTATCCACGCTGTGCATCCCGACCGGCGCCCCGTGCGCACCGCTCTCGTCGGGTTGACCGTGCTCGTCCTCGGCGTCCTCACCGCGCTCCAGGCGCCGAATCTGCCGATCATCGGCGACGGCACGGCGTATGCCGCCGAGTTCAGCGAGGCCGCGGGGCTCCAGACCGGCAACGACGTGCGGGTCGCGGGGGTGAAAGTCGGCCGGGTGTCGGAGGTTTCGCTCGACGGCGCGTCCGTCCGGGTGTCGTTCCGGGTGTCGGGGGCGTGGCTCGGGGACCGGACATCCGCGTCGATCCGGATCAAAACGTTGCTCGGGCAGAAGTATCTCGCGCTCGATCCGGTCGGCGTCGGGTCGCTCGATCCGGACACTCCGATTCCGCGCGACCGGACCACGGTTCCGTATGACGTCCTGCCCGCGTTCCGGCAGCTGGCCACGACCGTCGACGCCATCGACACCACTCAGCTCTCACAGAGCTTCCGCGCCATTTCCGACACGTTCGCGCACACCCCGGCCGACGTCCGCGCCACGCTGACCGGACTGTCGCGGCTGTCCGATTCCCTCTCCGCCCGCGATACGAAACTGGCTCACCTTTTGGCTCAGGCACGCACGGTTTCCGCCACTCTCGCCGACCGCGACACCCAGCTGACCCGGCTTCTCACCGACGGCAACCAGCTGCTGGACGAGGTACAGAAACGCGAATCGGTTATTCAGTCACTGCTCGACGGAGCCCGCCGGTTGAGCAGCGAGGTGTCCGGACTCGTCGCCGACAACGACCGCGAACTGGGCCCGGTGCTCGCCCAGCTCGACCAGCTCACCGCGTTGCTCGAACGAAACCGCGTCTCGCTCGCGGACGGAATCCGCGAACTGGCCCCGCTCGTCCGCTTCGCCGCGAATCTCACCGGCAACGGCCGATGGATCGACGGTTACCTGTGCGGCCTGATCCTTCCCGCGATCGGACCGGTCAACGAGCACGGCTGCTTCAGTCCATGAGCCCCGGCCCGCCGGTGATCCGCACGGTGACCTGGTTGTCGTTGTACGTGTAGGCCTCGTAAGAGAACTCGACGCCGGTCTTCTCGACGTGCTCGGTCCACGCCCGGTACTCGTGCCGTTTCCAGCCGGGGAAGTTGAAGAACTCGTCGAAGTGCACGATGCTGCCGACGCGCAGCCGCGGGCCGACGTTGTCCAGCACCGTCTTCGCCGAGCTGTAGAGATCGCCGTCGACGTGCACGAAATCGACCGGACCGGAGTGCTTCTCGAGGAATCCGGGCAGGCTGTCGGAGAACAGTCCGACGACGAGTTCGGCTCCCGGCACGTCGGGCAGATCGTCGCGGGCGAAGGCACCGGCGGGCATGCCGTTGAGCCACGCTTCGGGCAGGCCGTCGAACGAATCGAAGCCGTACACCTCGGTCGCCTCGCGCGCGGCGGCGATGGTGCGCAACGTGTTTCCGGACGCGACGCCGAACTCCAGCGCCATCCCGCCGGTGGGCGCGAGGGAAAGCGCATATTCCAGTGTTTCCTTCGGGCTGCCGAAATGCTGTGCCCCGATCAGGCTTTCGCGCGCGAAGACGTTGCTCTCCAACGCCGCGTCCTGATCGCCGGCGTACACGATGTCGCGACGGCTGCGGATCTCGAACTCGACCACGCGGTCCAGCAGGCGGTCGCCCTGCCTAACGACCTCCGACCGCAGGTCCTCGCGCGTCCGTTCCAGTTCCGCGCGCAATTCCGCGCGCAGTTCGGTGATCTGCTCGGCGTGGGGATCGTGCAGGCGGGCCGCGGCCCGGCGCAGCACCAGGCCGGCCTTCCGGCGCAGCGCAGGGCCCAAAGTCCTTGTCGTCAGCCGATCTTGGCTTTCCTGGTTCATCCCGGGACGATAGCGGACAACCGGAAACCCGTCCGAACTGCCCGGTCTACCCGGAAGCCGCCGACCGCCTGACCACCGCGGATCCTTGTGCCGCCGCGCATAACGTCGCGTTTCCTTCTCCGTCCACTGTGTACAGATCACAGCGGCACGTTGCCCGCGAACGGCTTGCTTGGACGACCGTCGCTTCCGCCCGCAGCAGCACGCCGTCCGCGGGCACGAGGTAGTCGATGGAAAAGCCGCTCGTCAGCAATTGCGGACCGAGCACGGTTCCGGCGGCGAAGGTGAGCGCGTTGTCGGCGGCGTAGGCGAGGACGCCGCCGTGCAGATAGCCGTTCTGCTGCCGCAGGTCGTCGCGGACGTCCAGTTCCAGCACCGCCCGTCCGTCGCCGAATTCCTCGATCCGCGCGCCGAGCAGAACGCTGAACGGTTGCGCGGCCAGCCCGGCGCGCGCGAAGTCTATGTCCATTTTCAGTCCTCACTTCAGTAGTGAAGTACTTCAGTAGTGAAGTGAGGATGGCGGCGCGGAGAGAACACTGTCAAGATCCCCGCATGGCCGCCGACGAACGTCTTTTCTTCCTGCTGCAGAGCGCGGCGCACCGGCTGCGCGTCGAGGGCGACCGCCGCTGCCTCGCCGCGGGCGGCGTGACGACCGCGCAGCTCGGCGCTCTGCTCGCGGTGCACGACCAGCCCGGGCTCACCCAGCGGGAATTGGCCACTGAGCTGGGCCAGCGCGAATCGGCGATCACCGCGATGACCGGACGGCTGGTCGACGCGGGGCTGATCGTCCGGCAGCAGCATCCGGAACAGCACCGGGCGCTGGTCCTGGACCTGACGGCGGAGGGGAACGCGACGATCGCCCGGTTGCGGCCGGTGATCGAGTCGTTCAACCGCGAGTTGCACGCGCTGCTCGGGGACGCGTTCGGGCCGACCAGCGAGGCGTTGCGGTATCTCGCTGGCTGGCCGGGCTGACTCGGCCCCAAGCCACGCTCATACGGCGCACGCTGGGTGAACCCGCTGGCCGGTGCGCCTCCTCGCGACGCGACTGTGCGTGAGGGGAACCCTGACGGAATCAGATTCCCTGAGGGGCCCCCTCACGCACAGTCGCGGAAGCGCGCCGGGCAGCGTTAGGGGCCGGTCCGGGTGCCAGGCCGCCCAACGCACCGGCTAGCTTCACCAGATGTCACCCGCCACACGCGCCCCCGCAGCCTCGCGGCAACGTGCGGGCCGCACCATGTCCGGTGTGGCGATCATGGCGGCCCGGCTCTGGTGGGCTTGGCAGACGGTCCGGTCCGCAGGCGTTGCTTACCTCGCGGCTCAGCGTTCGGAGCCGTCCCCGCCCTGTTCGGCGAGGAATCGTTCGAACTGCGAGCCCAGTTCGTCCGCGGTCGGCATGTGTTCCTGCGATTCGGCGAGCAGGCTGTGCCCGGACGCTTCGGTGAACGTGTCGTACTGACGTTCCAGCGCGCGCACCACGTCGGCGGATTCCTCGGATTCGGCCACCTGACGGTCGATTTCCGCCTTGGCCACCTCGGCCGCGGTGCGGAGTTCGCCGTCGGGCAGGCGCAGGCCGGTGGCCTTGCCGATCGAGTCGAGGATCGTCAGCGCGGCGGCCGGGTAGGTCGACTGCGCCAGGTAGTGCGGCACGTGCGCGGCGAAGCCCATCGCGTCGTGGCCCCATTCGCCGAAGCGGTACTCCAGCATCGCGGCGGCGCTGCCCGGGACCTGCATGCGGTTCGGCAGCGGCTGGTGCTCGCCGACCAGGTGTTCGCGGGTCGCGTGCGCGGTGACGCCGAGCGGGCGCGTGTGCGGGGCGCCCATCGGGATCCCGTGGTACCCGACGGTGAGCCGCACGCCCCAGCGCTCCACCAGCTGCCGCACGGCGGCCGCGAACAGCTCCCATTCGCGGTCCGGCTCAGGGCCGGACAGCAGCAGGAACGGGATGCCGTCGTCGTCGTGCAGCAGGCGCACGACCAGCTCGGGGGCCTCGTATTCCTCCCAGTGGTCGACCGCGTAGATCATCGACGGGCGGCGCGACCGGTAGTCGATGAGCCGGTCGACGTCGAACCGCGCGATGACCCGGTTCTCCACCTCGCCGGCAAGGTGGTCAGTGACCAGCTGCCCGGCCGACCCCGCGTCCATGAAGCCCTCGAAGAAGTGCAGAAGCACCGCTCCGTCCAGGTCGGGGACGTCCGAGTCCACCTCGTACAGTTCCTCGGGATCGAGTCCCACCGGATCCTCCTGCTGCTCGCTTGCACGGACGTACGCGATACAACGCGGCCCGGCTGCGAATCCATCCCGCGCGCGGCCGAAATAGTAACGCCCCGCACTCACCAGCCACCCCGGATCGGGGCATCGTGACACTTGTCGTGGGCATCGACCCCCGCGCTCAGGCACTCTGAGCACGTGAACATCGAGGAATCCACCACGCTTGAACTGCGGCTGCGCCCGCCCGAACACCGGGTGAGCCGCCGGGCGATCGGCCACTGGGCGGCGTCCGCGGGGGCGGGCTGGCTGCTCGTGCTCGCGGTGCAGGCGGTGGTGGTCGCGACCGCGGACGACCCGCCGTCGTGGCTCACGGTGACGCTGCTGCTCTCCTGCGTGCTGACCCCGCTGCATCTGCTCGTCATGCCGCAGTGGCGCTACCGCGTGCACCGCTGGGAAGTCACCGGCGAGGCCGTCTACACCCAGTCCGGCTGGCTGAAGCAGGAGTGGCGGATCGCGCCGATCTCGCGGATCCAGACCGTCGACGTCGAACGCGGCCCGCTGGAGCAGCTGTTCGGGCTGGCCCGGCTCACCGTGACGACCGCGTCCGCCGCCGGGCCGCTGCGCATCTCCGGACTCGACCGCGACGTCGCGGTCGCGCTCGCCGACGAGCTGACCCGCACCACCCAGGCCGTGCGCGGGGACGCAACGTGAACGCGACCGCACCCTCCGCACCCGTCTCGGCCGAAGGCGCCGGCGACGCCCCCTGGCATCGTCTCGATCGCCGGATGTTGTTGATCCGCCCGGTTCTCGACCTGGTGAAGTCGCTGCCGGTGCTCGTCGGCGCGCTGGTGCTCGGCCACGGGAACTACTGGCAGTGGATCGGTCTCGTCGCCACCGCGGTGACGATCGGGGTCGGCATTTCGCACTGCCTCACCTCGCGCTATCGCGTCACCGCGACCCAGATCGAATGGCACACCGGATTGCTGCTGCGCAAGCAACGCGCGATTCCGCTCGATCGAATCCGTACCGTAGACGTGCTTTCGGAACCGAAACATCGGCTTTTCTCGCTGTCTGCGGTACGAATCGGTACCGGACGCCATGATCACGGAAAAGGTCCGGGCAAGGACCAACTGGTGCTCGACGCGGTCACCCGCGCCGAAGCGCAGCGGCTGCGGACCTTGTTGCTGCACCGGAAACCGGCGGAAACCGAAGCGGCGCAACCGCCCGAGTCGCTCGTCGCCGAGGTCGACAAGCGCTGGGTGCGCTACGCACCGTTCACCTTGTCCGGACTCGCGGTGGTCGCCGCGATCCTCGGCACGGTCTATCACTTCGCGCACGAACTGCACTTCGATCCGACGAGTTTCGGGCCGCTCCGCGACCTCACCGCCCGCGCGCTCGAACAACCGGTGTGGCTCACCGTGGTGCTGGCCGCGGCCGGGCTGCTCGTGCTGGTGTCGGTGCTGTCGGTCGGCGGATACGTGTTGTCGTTCTGGAACTTCCGGCTCACCCGCGAACCCGGCGGCACGCTGCACATCCGGCGCGGGCTGATCACGACGCGGTCGGTGTCGATCGAGGAAGACCGGTTGCGCGGCGTCGAGATCAAGGAACCGTTGCCGCTGCGGATGGTCGGCGGCGCGAAGTGCGTCGCGGTCGCGGCCGGACTGCGCGAGGGCAAGGGCGCGGACCGCGGCGGCGGCCTGTTGCTGCCGCCGGCTCCTGCCGGGAAAGCCCGGGAGATCGCGAGCGAGGTGCTCGGCGAGGACTTCGCCAATGTCCCCCTCGTGCGGCATTCGCGGCGCGCGCTGACCCGCCGGATCACCCGCGCCGTGTTCGCCGTGCTGGCGCTTTCGGCCGCGCTGTTCGCGCTGGCCCGGCTCGATGTCCTGCCGGAATGGCCGTGGCAGGCCGCGCTGGTGCTGCTGCCGTTCGCGGTGCTGGCCGGCTTCGACCGGTACCGCTCGCTCGGCCACGCGATCACCGGCCGGTATCTGGTGACCCGTTCCGGGTCGCTGGCCAGGGCTACGGTCGCGGTCCGGCGTGACCGGCTCACCGGGATCGTCGTGCAGCAGTCGCTGTTCCAGCGGCGGGCCGGGCTGGTCACCGTCATCGCCCCGGTCGCCGCCGGCCGCGGGCACTACCGCGTGCTCGACGTGGAGCAGGGCGCCGGGCTCGCGCTCGCCGACGCCGCCGTTCCCGGATTGCTCACGCCGTTTCTTGCTGTGTCAGAAAAACCTTGACCTGTGGTAATTTACCGACGCGTTCGTGACTGAATTCGGTGCTCCTACGGAGAGGTTTCAGGATGTCTGAACCCGGACTCCGTCGCACGGCCGGCGCCAACAGTTCCCGGAAAGTGCTCCAGTTGCTGTTGTCGTTCACCGAACAGCGCTGGGAGGCCAGCGTGGCGGAACTCGCCGAGGTGGTCGGCAGCCCGGTCGCCACCACCTACCGCTACGTGCAGTTGCTGAAAGAGCTGCAGCTGCTCGAGGAGTCGCGGTCCGGGCGGTACCACCTCACCAGCCGGGTCATGCCGCTCGCGCGCGCTGCCCGGCTCGCGAACGACCTGGCCAGGGTGGCGCGGCCGCTGATGGAGGAGGCGGTGCGCGAACTCGGCGAGACCGTGCTGCTGTTCCAGCACTTCGGCGACGTCGCGGTGTGCAGCGACCGGGTGGAATGCGACCGCCCGATGCGGTTCACGTTCCAGCCGGGGCACTCGATCCCGCTCGGCGTCGGCGCGACCGGGAAGATGCTGCTCGCCCTCCTTCCCGACGGCGAACGCGAACGCCAGGTCGCCCGGATCTCCGCGGAACGCGGCGCCGAGGTGCGCGACGACCTCAAGGACGCGCTGGCCAACCGCTACGTGCAGAGCTGGGGCGAGATCGAGGACGGCGTGTGGTGCTGCTCGGTGCCCGTCGACGTCGACCGGCACCGGCCGAGCGTGCTGACGTTCGTCGGGCCGGCCACCCGCATCGGCGACGCGGAGCGCGAACGGGCGATCATGGCGTTGCGCGGTTACGCAGGGCAGATCGCAAAAGCGATTTCCGAGTACTCCGTGTAGCCGTAAAGTCGGGCCGGTGATCCGTCTCGCTGTCCCCGCCGATCTTCCTGCGCTGCCTGACCTCGAACGTGCTGCCGGAGAACCGTTCCGGGCCGTCGGCATGACCGAGATCGCCGATGACGCACCGCCTTCGGTCGACGAGCTCTCCGTGTTCCAGTCCGCGGGCCGCTGCTGGGTTTGGGACGACGGCGGGACGATCGCGGCGTACGTGCTCGCCGATGAGGTCGACGGTTTCGGTCATGTGGAACAGGTTTCGCTGCTGCCGAGCCACGCGCGCCGCGGATTGGGGCGGGCGCTGATCGAGATGGTCGGGGCGTGGGCCGGGGAGCGCGGGTTCTCCGGGTTGACGCTGACGACGTTCGCCGAGGTGCCGTGGAACGCGCCCTACTACGAGCGACTCGGGTTCCGCGTGCTGGCCGACGAGGAGCAGGGACCGGCACTGCGGGAGATCCGGCGAGCGGAGATCGCACGGGGGCTGGACCGGTGGCCTCGAGTGGCGATGATGCGGTCTGCCCGCGTTTCTGGTGTGGGGTAAGCGGTTTCGGCGCTGTTCGGGCTGATTCCGTTGGGGTCGCCCGCGCCCGGATCAGTCCGACAGTCCCGCGTTGGGGCAAGCGAGCTCACGACACTTCCGACCCGCTCCGGCCGCTGCCGGAACTTCACTCGCCGCCGCTCGCCTCGTCGGCCAACCCGACGATGTCTCGCGGGTTTTTCTTGCCGGGCTGGCGGTCTTTCCGCGTCAGCCGCGCGTGGGTCGCTCGGGAGGGGGACCTGGATTGCCGCGGGAATCGAACACGTGTTCTACTGGATGGGCCGGCCCCGGAGGGGGAAGCTCCGCGGGCCGGCACCCAGGCAGAACGTGTCCGTCGATCGATCCCCAGGAGGCAGTGTGGCGGTCAA
Source organism: Amycolatopsis nivea (assembly GCF_004522235.1). GTDB lineage: Bacteria > Actinomycetota > Actinomycetes > Mycobacteriales > Pseudonocardiaceae > Amycolatopsis > Amycolatopsis nivea. Next base: position 198,266 of record NZ_SDLT01000005.1, on the reverse strand, counting down.
GATCACCCACCTCGCCAGTGGTCAGCAGGTCCGCTTCGCGAACGCGGACGGCGCCCGCCGCTATGCCGAAATCATGGGCGGCGGAGTGGACAAGTGGCGGTTCACGATCGTCCCCGGGGACAGCGGCGCTCCGGGGATGCCCGCGGCGGTCGTCAATGTGCCGGTGTGGCGGACTGTGGCTCGGTGAGTTCGGTCCCGGCGATGGGCGGCTGTCACCGGCAGATCGACGGCTCCCGATGAGTGCGGTCCGGCAACGGGCGGCTGTCACCGGCAGATCGACGGCTCCCGATGAGTGCGGTCCGGCAACGGGCGGCTTTCGCAGAGGGCTCGGTGGCTTCCGGTGATCGCGGCCCGGCAACGGGCGGCTGTCACCGGCAGATCGACGGCTCCCGATGAGTGCGGCCCGGCAGTGGACGGCTGTCGCCGAAGGCTCGACGACCCCCGGTGATTGCGACCCGGCAGCGCGCGGCTGTCGCCGAAGGCTCGGTGGCTTCCGGTGATCGCGGCCCGGCAACGGGCGGCTGTCACCGGTGGCTCGACGGCTCCCGGTGAGTGCGGTCCGGCAACGGGCGGCTGTCACCGGTGGCTCGACGGCTCCCGGTGATTGCCGCCCCGCGACCGGTGCCGCTCCCCCGACGGCTCCCCGGCGATCGTCGCCCGGCTATCGGCGATCCTCTCCGATGGCATCCCGTGGTCGCCGTCCAGCGACCGGCAGCACCGCCCGACGGCTCCGCGCGATCGCAGCCCGGCGATGAGCGGCTGGCACCGGCGGCTCTCGGCGATTCCCGCCCCGCGACCGGTGGGGCTTCCGGTGACGCCCGGCAATTGCCGTCCGGCAACCGCCGCTCAGTGGGCGTCGCAGCGGCCATCCGCCTGATGCGATTTCCGCTCGGTGCCAGTCGCCAAGCAGCGGTCCCGGCGGTGCCCGGCGATTCCCGTCCGGCGACAGGCGGCGCTCCCCAGTGACGCCCGGCAGTTGCCGTCCGGAGACCGCCGCGCAGCGAGCGGCACAGCGGCCATCCGTCTGACACGGCCCCACTCGGCGACGGTCCCCGAGCAACTGTCCCGGCCACCCCGCACAAAGGTCACCGAACTGTCCGGTGACCGTCGCCAAGCGGACCTCACCCGGTCACCACTCAACCGCCGCCCGGAAACCTCCCCGAGAGGCCGTTTGCCCGTCGACAGCACGGTAATCGACCGACACACCACCGTCGTGCCGGTCAGCGGGACAACGTCACCTGCTGTTTGTTGCTTACCGGCCACGCTGTGTGCTCCACTGTCGATCACCCACTGCTGTAAGTCCCGCGTCTGCGGGACCGCCGCTTGTCAGCAGCGACCACCTCGGCACGGTCCTGCGATCCGTGCCCGACGGACAGAAGGAGCGGCTCCTTTGCTTGCGCACCAGCGTGGAACACATCTGCGTGGAAACAGTCGGCGTGGAAAAATCCGGGGCACCGTCGCGTTGGCGGTCCTCGCGCTCGCGGTCGGGGCCGGTGCGGCTCACGCGGCGCCGGCGGCTGCCCCGAAGGCTACGGCGTGGCCTGGCGGGTCGAAGGTGGCCATCGCCGACGACTCCGGGGTTTTCGGCAGCAACCTCAGCGGCGTGTCGTACGAATCGCCCACCGTGTTGTGGGCGGTGAAGAACGGCCCGAGCACCCTGTACCGGCTCGTCCAGGACGGCGCCAAGTGGCGGCCCGACACCGCCAACGGCTGGTCCGAGGGCAAGTCCATGCACTACTCCGACGGCAGCGGCGACCCGGACGCCGAAGGGGTCGTCTTCACCCCGGACGGCGTCTTCACCGCCACCGAGCGCGACAACGACGACGGCGACACGAGCAAGCCCGCCGTGCTTCGGTACGCGACCTCGGGATCGGGCAAGTCGCTCAACGCGACCGGGGAATGGGATCTCACCTCCGACCTGCCGTCGGTCGAGCCCAACAAGGGGCTCGAGGCCATCTCCTGGGTCCCGGACTCGGCACTCACCGCGCACAAATTCCGGGACGAGCACACGAAAGCCGCCTACAACCCGGTGAGCTATCCGAACCACGGGACCGGCCTGTACTTCGTCGGGCTCGAGGACAACGGGAAGGTCTACGCGTACGCGCTCGACCAGTCCGGGGGCAAGTACACGCGCGTCGCCACCATCGACAGCGGGTTCCCGGCGATCATGGATCTCGAGTACGAACCGTCGACCGGCCACCTGTGGGCCGAATGCGACAACACCTGCAAGGGTCGCACCAGCACGCTCGACGTCAACTCCAAGGGCGCGTTCGCGGCCACCGCGCAGTACGACCGCCCGTCCGGGATGTCGAACTACAACAACGAGGGCTTCGCCATCTCGCCGACCTGCGCGAACGGAAGCAAGCAGGTCGTGTGGTCCGACGACGGCAACGACGACAACCACGCCCTGCGCACCGGGACGCTCTCCTGTAAGTAGTCCTTTGTAGACAGACAACTGCGGCGGCACCGGAAACCCCGGCGCCGCCGCAGTGTCGTAAGAGCGTCAGTTCTTCAGCAACCGGTCCAAGGCCCGCGGGACGGCCGTGGCCAGCAGGTCGAGCTCCGCCTCTTCGGCGACCAGCGGCGGCGACACCGCCATCCCCTTGCCGAGCGAGCGCACGATCACGCCCTCCTCGAGCAAGAACTTGTGCAGCCTCCCGGGCGCGCCCGGGTCCGCGGCCAGCAGGTCCGGCGCGAGTTCCACCGCGGCCAGGAATCCCAGCCCGGCCCGGACCTCCGCCACCGCCGGGTGCCCGACCGCACCGGACAGCGCGTCCGCGAGCGGCTTCTCCAGTGCCTTGCCGCGCGGGATGATGTCGTCGCGCTCGTAGATGTCCAGCGTCGCGTTCGCCGCGGCGCAGGCGACCGGGTGCCCGGCGTACGTCGCGCCGTGGCGCAGGATCGGCGCGCCCGGACGGCCGGTGAAGAACGGCTCCGCCACGTGCGGCGCGACCAGCAGCACGCCGAGCGGGATCGTCCCGCTCGTCACGCCCTTCGCCGTGGTCACCAGGTCCGGCTGCACCGACCAGCGGTCGATGCCGTACCAGGTGCCGAGCCTGCCCCACGCGCAGATCACGCAGTCCGCGACGAACAGCACCTCGTGCTTGCGGCAGATCGCCGCCACTTCCTCGATGTAGCCGTCCGGCGGAAGCAGCACGCCGCCCGCGCCGATGACCGGTTCGCAGAAGAACGCGGCCACCCGTTCCGGCCCCACGCGGAGGATCTCCTCCTCCAGCGCCGCCGCGTTGTCATACGGCACCTGCGAGAAATCCGCGGCGGGCGGGCCCCAGCCCTCCGCGTTCGCCGGAATCCCGGCCGCGGCGGTGCCGAATCCGTGCGTGCCGTGGTAGCCCTGGGTCCGGCTGATGACGTGGGTCTTGTCCGGACGTCCGGTGTGGACGAAGTAGGACCGCGCGATCTTCACCGCGGTGTCCACCATGTCGCCGCCGCCCGAGCCGAGGAACACCTTCGACCCCGGCACCGGAGCCAGCTCGGACAGCCGCGACGCCAGCTTCAGCGCGGGTTCGTTCGCGACGCCGCCGAAGAGGTTGTACGCGTCGAGCTTCTCCAGCTGCTCGGTCACCGCGCGGGTGATCTCGGGACGGCCGTGCCCGAGGTTCGAGTACCACAGCGACGCGGAGGCGTCGAAGTAGCGGCGGCCCGCGTCGTCCCAGACATAGGACCCCTCGCCGCGGGTCACCACGAACCGGTTTCCGTCGACCGCGCCCATGTCCGCGAACGGGTGCCACAGCGGGTTCGGCTGCTGGTCCGGCATTGCTCCTCCTCGGGGTCGGCTCAACCGGCCGGGCGCCGCGGGGAGCGGCGACCGGCCGCCGCCGCCCTTTCTACCCGCCCGGCCGGGGATCGGCGAACCGCGACCCCTCGACGCGCGCCATCGCGGAACCCCGCAGCCCGTGGGCCCGATGGCTCCGATGGCGCTGACCCCGGCCGGGCAGACCAGGCGCCTGCCGCCGCGCCGGACGGCGGCAGGCCAGCTCGCCCTTGTACAGCTCGGCGGCGCGGACCAGATCGGCGTAAGCCTCGACGTGGATCCGGTTGATCGCGTCGTGCGCTTCCCGGGCGGCCGCGTCGAGCCACGCGCAGTAGTCGCTTCGGGTCTGGGTCCGCATCGCGCGCCCCCGCTCAGACGTTTTCGACGGTGGTTGCCTGTGCGTTGGCGGGCGCGGAGCTCAGCGACGCGCCCTTCCGGTCCTTGACGAAGAAGCTGGTGACCAGGCCGATCAGCGTCATCACGGCGAGGTAGCCGCCGACTGCGTAGACCGTGCCGGTGCTGGTCTGCAGGCTTTCGGCGATGGTCGGCGCGAACGCCCCGCCGAGCACCGCGCCGATCGCGTACGAGATCGCCGCGCCGCTGTAGCGGACTGTCGTCGGGTACATCTCCGCGTACAGCGCCGACTGCGGGCCGTAGGTGAACCCGAGCCCGACCGAGAACAGGAACAGCGCCACCAGGAGCAGTCCGACGTTGGCCGTGTTGATCAGCGCGAAGAACGGGAACATCCACGCCAGCTGGATGACGAACCCGATCCGGTAAGTGCGGACACGGCCGATCCGGTCCGCGAGCCAGCCGCCGACGAGGGTGCTCACCAGCCAGGCGACCGCGGACAGCATCACCGCGATCAGTACGGTCGACCGGCCGAGGTGCAGGGTCTTCGTCGCGTACGACTGCACGTATCCGCCGGTGGTCATATACCCGACGGCGTTGTTGGCCGCGAACAGCAGCGCGCCCGCGACAACCAGCTTCCAGTGGTGCCGGAACAACTGCACCAGCGGCATGCTCGAGCGCGCCTTCTTCTCGCGGACCTCCTCGAACACCGGGCTTTCCGCGACCCGCGACCGGATCATCAGTCCTGCGACGATCAGCACCACGCTCAGCAGGAACGGGATCCGCCAGCCCCACGCCAGGAACTGCTCCGGCGAGGTCAGCGCGGTGACCAGCGCGAGGACGCCGTTGGCCAGCAGCAGCCCGATCGGCACGCCGATCTGCGGGAACGCGCCGTAAAGCCCGCGCCGTTCGGCAGGCGCGTGCTCGACCGCGAGCAAAGCCGCACCGCCCCATTCGCCGCCGGCCGAAAGCCCCTGCACGATGCGCAGCAGCACCAGGATGATCGGCGCCCACACCCCGATCGACGCGGTGTTCGGCACCAGGCCGATCAGCACCGTCGAGATCCCCATCAGCAGCAGGGTGAGGATCAGCATCGCGCGCCTGCCAAGGCGGTCGCCGAGGTGTCCGGCGATTACCGCCCCGATCGGGCGGAAGAAGAAGCTGATGCCGACCGTCGCGAACGACACGATCAGCGCGTCCTTGCCGAGGACCGCGAAATACTGCGTCGCGAACACCAATCCGGCGCAGATCGCGTAGATGAAGAAGTCGAACCATTCGATAGTCGTGCCGACCATCGCCGCCAGGACGACGCGGCGGTGCTCTCTGCTGATCCCGGACGTGCGCGGCATCGCGCCTCCCCTGCTGACAGTGCTTCAGGCCGTGCCAGATCGTATATAATCAGCTGCCATCCCGACAAGCCTCAATCAGGTAACTGAGCAGGACTTTTGTCTACAGCGGTCGAAACTGGCAGCGTGCCCGCGCATTCCATCCAATGGCCACAGCGGGCAGATGGTATATTATTTAGCAGAGCGAACGGACCGGTTACGGTTGCCTGGACACCCCGCCGCGGCGGGTGGCGAAGGGGAGGCGACAGGGATGTCCACCACGCACGAGCAGGCGGGGCTGAGCAAGAGCCAGCACACGTATCAAGTGCTGAAGTCCCGGATCACCGCGGGCGAATACCCGGCCGGGCACCGGCTTGTCCTGGGTTCGCTGGCCAAGGAATTCGACGTGAGCACGGTTCCGGTGCGGGAAGCGGTGCGGCTGCTGCAGGCCGAGGGTCTCGTGCACTTCGAACGCAACGTCGGCGCGACCGTCGCGGCGATCGATCCGGTCGGCTACGAGCACACGATGCAGATGCTCGCGATCGTGGAAAGCGCGGCGACCGCGCTCGCCGCGCCCCATCTGACGGCCGACGACCTCGCCGAGGCGGGCGAGCTCAACGACCGGATGCGCGCCGGCCTCGGCCAGCTCGAACCGGTCGAATTCACCCGGCTCAACCACGAGTTCCACGAGGTGCTCTACACCCGCTGCCCCAATCCGAGCCTGGTCGACCTGGTCAAGAAGGGCTGGGCCCAGCTCGCCACGATCCGCGATTCGACCTTCTCGTTCGTGCCCGCCCGCGCGCTCGCCTCCGTCGCCGAACACGACCAGCTGCTGGACCTGATCCGCTCCGGTTCCGGGGCCGAATGGATCGAGCACTGCGCGCGGGCGCACCGGTCAGCGACGCTGGACGCGTTCCTCAGCTGGGACGCGGACGCGCACCACAGCTGACGTCACGCGGTCATCCGCGCGAGGATCGCCTCGAAATCCTCCTGTGGCACGGGAAACAGGCCGCGGCGAAACGGCAGGCCCCAATGCGCGGGGTCGGTGACAAACGACAACTGGCCGACCAGCGGCTTCGCGTCCACCCGCGCGCAAGCGTGGAAGGAAGCCGCGAGCCGCCACGGCCGGAAGTCGTCGCTGACGTAGGCCTGGTAAGGCTTTTCGCCGGTGATGGTGGCCCACGCGGTGAACTGCCGGACCGGCGCGCCGCCCTGCAAGCTCGTGCGCGGCGAGTAGAAAATCATCTCGTCGCCGGGACGCGGCTGCCGAAGACGTTTGCCCGCACCGTGATCCGCCTGGGTGAAGCCACCCTCGACGGCGGCTTCCACGTGGTCAAGGCTGACGGTGTTGATCCAGAAGCGCTGGGCAGAGGCGTTCACTTCGCGGTCAGCCCTTCGACCAGACCGGTCGTCGGCCTGCCGAGGAGCCGGGAAAGATCGTCACCAACCCGCGCGAAAACCCCGGCGGCAATGGTTTCGTCCAGACTGACCAGGAAATCGGCCAACTCGTCGGCCATCCCCGTTTTGCGGAGCAGCGCCCGCAACTCCTCGGGAGTGACCGGCTGATAAGCGACTTCACGCTCCAGCACCACCGACATCGCTTCGGCAATGTCGGCGTAGGTGAAATCCGTGTCGCCGGAGAGGTTGTACGTGACGTTGTCGTGCCCTTCGGTGGTGACCACGACGGCCAACGCCTCGGCCAGATCCTTCCGGCTGGCTGCCGCGACAACGGCGTCACCGGTCGCCGCGGCGAGAACGCCGGTGAAGCGGGGGCCAGCCAGCGACTGGACGTAGTTTTCGATGTACCAAGTGTTCCGCAGGATCGTGCACGGCACGCCGGAATCGACAAGGGCCTTCTCGGTCGCCCGGTGATCCGCGTTGATCTCGAACCGGTCGTCGTCGGCTCGGACTCCGCTGGTGTAGTAGAGATGCCGGACGTTCTTCGCGGCTTTGATGACCGACTCGTGCTGCGCGAGGCGATTCTCGTCGCGGCCCGAGATCAACACGATGTCCGCATGCCGCGCGACCAGGTCCGCGACGCCAGCCTCATCCGACAGGTCGACGGACGCGGCACGGAACCCGGCGGACGCGAGTTCCGCGAGACGCGCCGGGTTGCGTCCGGCCGCGGTGATCGTCTCGGGACTCCTGCCCCGCTCGACCAGCGCGTCCAGGACATGCTGGCCGAGTGCTCCGGTAGCCCCGAAAACGAGGGTGCTCGCCTCAGCCACGGTCGTGGAGGGTGACGTGGTAGCCGTCGGGGTCGGCGAAGGTGAACGTGCGGCCGAAGGGACCGTCGATCGGCGCGGAGACGATGGGGTGCCCGTCGGCGACGAGCGCGTCGTGAATGGCCTGGACGTCGGTGGCGAGCAGCCAGACCGCGGCGCCGATGCCGGGCTGCGCGACGGAGGCGAGGTCAGTGCCGGGAACGACCTCGCGGAGGGCGAACGCGATCGGCTTCGTCTCGAAGACGACGGCGTGCGGCGGTCCGGCCGGCGAGCGGACGAGGCCGAGGTAGCGCTCGTAGAACGCCTGGGAAGCGTCCAGGTCACGGGCCTGGAGGGAGAGGAAATCGGGGCCGATGGCGGGCACGGTGCTGCTCCTTTTCTTCGTGTCAGGTTCCTGACACGAGCCACTGTATGTCAGAATCCTGACATGAGTCAAGACGGGGCCGGGGTCGACCTGGACAAGTCGCTGGGCTACCTGCTGAAAGAGACGTCGAGCGCGTTGCGGGCGGCCATGGAGGAGGTGCTGCGTCCGCTCGGGATGACGGTGACGCACTACTCCTGCCTCGAACTGCTGGCGCAGCGGCCGGGCCTGTCGAATTCCGAACTCGCGCGCGGCACGTTCGTGACCCGGCAGTCGATGAACGTGCTGCTCCAGGCCCTGGAGCGGGACGGTTACGTGACCAGGCCCGCGGAAGCGCCCGTCGGGAAGGCCCTTCCCGCCCGGCTCACGCCGCGCGGACGGCGGAGCCTGGAGAAGGCGAGCGCCGCGGTCCGGGCCGTCGAGGTCAGGATGCTGTCCGGGCTGACCGAGGCCGAGCAGTCGGACGCGTTCCGGATCCTGCGGAGCATGGCCAGTTCCCTGCGGGACGGCGGATAGCTCAGCCGCGCGGTTTGCGGTACCAGCGCGGCGAAGTGTTCAGCGGCGGCTTCAGTTTCGCACGCACCACCAGCACGTTCGGCTCGTCCGACTCGACGAATTCGCTCAGCAGACGGCGGAACGCGCGGCCGAAGCCGGACACCCGGTCCGCGTGCACGCCGAACGAACGGGCCAGTCCGACGAAATCCGGGCTGTCCCAGTCGACCCCGCGGTGCGGCAGTCCTTCCTGGTCCTGGTCGAAGCGCAGCATGCCGTAACCGCCGTCGTCGACGACCACGACCGTCACCGGCAGCTGTTCCTCGGCGAGCGTCGCCAAATCCCCTACCGCGTATAGGAAACCGCCGTCGCCGGTGACGCACAGAACGCGCCCGCCGCCCGCCGCCTCGGCCGCCGCGCCCGCGCCGAGCGACGCCGGGAAGCCGTAGCCGAGCGTGCCCCAGCCCATCGGGTACGCCAGCCGCCGCGGCGCGCGGACCCGGTGGAAGCCGCCGATCCAGTATCCGGCGACGCACATGTCCGTGACGATCGTCCCGTCCGCCGGGAGCACTTCCTCCAAAGTGGACAGAAAATCGGCGGCCTGCGGTTCCTCGTCGCGGATGCGCCTGCGCACCCGGCGGCCGATCCCGGCCAGCCGCGCGGTCAGTTCGTCCAGGCCGGGCCGCGTATCCGGATGCAGGGATTCGACGACGCGGCGGGCGTCGCCGACCAGGGTGACGTCCGGCCGGTAGTTCTTCGCCGCGTCGCCCGCGTCGACGTTGACCGCGATCAGCTTCGGCGGCGCGGGCATCTGCCAGTTCTGCGTCATCAGGCCGTCGAAATCGGTGCCGATCGCGAGCACCACGTCGGCCTCGTCCCACAGCTGCCCGACCTCCGGCGCGTGCACCGGATTCGGGGCCAGGCAAGGATGTTCGGGCGGAAGCAGGCCGCGCGCGCCGAAGGTGGTGACCACCGGTGCGGCCAGCCGTTCAGCGAGATGCCCGATCGCTTCGCCCGCTTCGGAGCGCAACGCGCCGCCGCCCGCCCAGATCAGCGGACGGCGCGCGGACGCCAGCAGCTCCGCCGCGCGCGGCAGATCCGGCAGGTCGAGCACGCGTTCGGCGGGCGGCGCGGGCGGTTCGCGCGGCGGCGTGGTCTCGCGGAGGAAATCGGTCGGAATGCCCAAATACACCGGACCGCTTTGCGGCATCAGCGCGAGCCGGGCGGCGCGGTGCAACGTCGCGGCGATCTGGTCCGCGCGGTGCACCGTGAAACCGGCTTTCGTCACCGGGGCGAACATCGCCTGCTGATCGGAGGTTTCGTGCAGCACTCCGCGCACGACACCCGGACGGCGCAGCGTCGACGGAATGTCCGTGGCGATCACCAGCACCGGAGCCGCGGACGCCATCGCTTCGCCGACCGCGCCGAGCGTGTTCGCCGCGCCGGGTCCGGTGGTCACGAGCGCGACGCCGAGTTTTCCCGTCCTGCGCGCATAACCGTCGGCGGCGTACCCCGCGGTCTGTTCGTGCCGGACGTTGACGAGCCGGATCCCGGTGTCCGCCAACGCCTCCCACAGCGGCAGGTTGTGGACTCCCGGCAGGCCGAACACCACCTCGGTCCCGAGAGCCGTGAGCGCGTCCCCCAGCTGCTGAGCTCCAGTCCGTCCTGCCACGCCAGCGATGGTATCCGCCTCGCGTAAGCAGCTGCAGACAACGTCACCGGACAGGGGTTGTCATCGCCGCGCGGCCCCGCTGTCCCCCGTCCGGCCGCGAGATCTGAGGCGCCGCCTTTTTCGTGCGTACACTCCGGGTGCCGGGGACGCCGAGGTCCCCGCGGCAGCGGAAAGGGGTGGCCGAATGCCGTTGATGCCGGTGACCGACTCGATGTTCCTGATGGTCGAGACCCGCGAGCACCCGATGCACGTAGGCGGGCTCCAGCTGTTCCGCAAACCCGACGGCGCGGGCGACGACTATCTGCGCGACCTCCGCCGCTCCCTGCTCGAATCGGACAACATGCGCGGCGTGTTCCGGATGCGGCCGAGCCGTCCGGTGAACACCGTCGGGCACGTGCGCTGGTCGCGCGACACCGATCTGGAACTCGACTACCACTTCCGGCACTCCGCGCTGCCGCAGCCGGGCCGGATCCGCGAACTGCTCGAACTCACCTCGCGCTGGCACAGCACGCTGCTCGACCGGCACCGGCCGCTGTGGGAAACGCACCTCATCGAAGGACTGCGCGACGGCCGGTTCGCGGTGTACTCCAAGATCCACCACGCGCTGATGGACGGCGTTTCGGCGCTGCGGCATCTGCAGGGCACGCTCTCGGACGATCCCGCTGACCTGGACTGCCCGCCTCCGTGGGGTTCGCGCGACAAGCCGGCCGCGAACCGCAACGGCCGTGCTTCCGCGTCGCCGTTCGCCCTCGTGGGCAAGACGTTCGAGCAGGTCGCGGGCATCGCGCCGGCCGCGGCGAAGGTGGCGCGCGAGGCGTTCCGCGAGCACCGGCTCACGCTGCCGATGCAGGCGCCGAAGACGATGCTGAACGTGCCGATCGGCGGCGCGCGCCGGTTCGCCGCGCAGTCCTGGCCGCTCGACCGGGTGCGCGAGGTCGCGACGGCCGCGGGCGTGTCCCGCAACGACGTGGTGCTCGCGATGTGCGCCGGCGCGCTGCGCGACTACCTGATCGAACAGAGCGCGCTGCCGGACGCGCCGCTGGTCGCGATGGTCCCGGTGTCGCTGCGCCGCCGCGACTCCGGCGACGCGACCGGCAACAACATCGGCGCGCTGCTGTGCAACCTCGCCACCGACCTGACCGATCCGGCGCAGCGGCTGGCCGCGATCTCGGAGTCGATGTCGAACGGCAAGAAGCTGTTTTCGCAGCTGTCGCCGCTGCAGACGCTGCTGCTGTCCGGGATCAACGTGGCCCAGCTGGGCGCGTCGCCGATCCCCGGGGTCGTCGGCAACACGCGGCCGCCGTTCAACCTGGTCATCTCGAACGTGCCCGGCCCGCGCAAGCAGATGTACTGGAACGGCGCTGCACTCGACGGCATCTACCCGGCGTCAGTACTGCTCGACGGGCAAGCCTTGAACATCACGCTGACCAGCAACGGGGACAATCTCGACTTCGGTGTCACCGGATGCCGGCGCAGTGTCCCGCATCTGCAGCGGATCCTGACGCATCTGGACACCGCGCTCGCCGAACTGGAGTTCGCGACCCGGGGGTAGCGCGGACACTGGATGGCGCCGGAGACGGCGTGGTTATTCGATTGACAGCCGCGGGAGGCTCGGCCGGTGAGCCTCCTGGAGCCGTTGCGGCACCGCAGTTTCCGTGCCCTCGCCGCCGGGCGGACGCTCGGCACCTTCGGCAATTCGGTCGCTCCGGTCGCGCTCGCGTTCGCGGTGCTCGACCGCACCGGGTCGGCGGTCGATCTCGGGCTGGTCGTCGGGGCGCGGTCGCTCGCGAACGTGCTGCTGCTGCTTTTCGGCGGCGTGCTCGCGGACCGGCTGCCGCGCGCGGTGATCCTCCAGGGCACCGAGATCGCGGCGGGGCTCAGCCAGGCGCTGATCGCCGCGAGTGTCCTTTGTGGATTCTCCTCGGTCCCGTTCCTGATCTCGCTGAGCGTGGTCAACGGCGCGGTCTCGGCGATGTCGCTGCCCGCCGCGGCGGCGATCACCCCGCAGACCGTGCCGCGCGACCTGCTGGCCCCGTCGAACGCGCTGCTGCGGCTGCTGGTCAACGGCGGTCGCATCGCCGGGGCCGGAGTCGCCGGGGTCGCGGTGGCGGCGGTCGGATCCGGCTGGGCGCTGGCGGTCAACGCGCTGCTGTTCTTCGCCGCCGCGCTCGCCTACCACGCGGTCCGGCTGCCGCGCGCCGAACGAGCGCCGGGCAGCAGGCCGATCGCCGATCTGATCGCCGGATGGCACGAATTCCGGTCCCGTACCTGGGTGTGGGCGGTGGTGGCGCAGTTCGCCGTCGTCAACGCGGCCGGGTTCGGCGCGCTCACGGTCATCGGGCCGGTGGTGGCGGACGAGACGTTCGGGCGGTCCGGGTGGGGACTGGCAATGGCGATGCAGACCGCGGGCGCGCTGCTCGGCGGGCTCGTCGCCGCGCATTGGCAACCGCGGCACGCCTTGTTCATCGGGGTGGCTCTGGTGACGATGGACGCGCTGCCGGCACTGACGCTCGGCTGGTGGCCGTCGCTCGTCCCGGCGCTGATCGCGATGCTGGTGGCCGGGCTGGCGATGGAGCAGTTCAGCGTCGCCTGGGACGTTTCGCTGCAGGAACACGTCCCGCCGGACCGGCTCGCCCGCGTGTATTCCTACGACATGCTGGGGTCGATCGCCGCGATGCCGCTCGGGCAGATCGCGGCGGGTCCCCTCGTGCAGCACTTCGGCCGCGAAACGGTGCTCGTCACGTGCGGGGTGCTGGTCGTCGTAGCCACCGGGCTCGCGCTGTGCAGCCGGGAGATCCGGCAGCTCACGAACCGGCAGGCGGCACCGGTCGCACCGACAGGAAGTTGACCGCGCTCGCGCTGAACACCAGCTCGTCGTCGCCGTTGAACAGTTCCATCTTGGTGCGCACGAGACCGCGGTCGGGCTTCGACTTCGACAGCCGCGCCTCGGTGACGGTCGCCCGCATCCGCAGCCGGTCCCCCGGCCGCACCGGACGCGGCCAGCGCAGTTCGTCGACGCCGGGGCTGCCGAGGCTCGCGACCGACGACAGGTAGTGGTCGGCGAACATCCGCATCATCAGGCTCGACGTGTGCCAGCCGCTCGCGATCAGCCCGCCGAACGGGCCCTCCTTCGCCGCCACCGGGTCGACGTGGAAGCTCTGCGGGTCGTACTTTTCGGCGAACTCGACGATCTCCGCCTCGGTGACCGTCGTGTCGCCGAACTCGTACACCGATCCCTCGGGGTAGTCCTCGAACCAGCGGTCGTCGATGGGCACGGTGAACTCGGTCATGCGGGACAGCCTGCCACAGCTCGTCACCGGCGAAACGTGCCGAGAGTCTCCCCAGCGGACGTCACGGCGCGGCCCAGGGCCGGACCTCCTCGAGCAGCTTCGCCACCGCCAGCACCAGGTCGTCCGAATGCCGGGGGCCGACGATCTGCAGACCCACCGGAAGGCCCGATTCGGTGCGCCCGGCCGGGACGCTGATCGCGGGCTGCTGCGTCATGTTGAACGGATACGTGAACGGCGTCCACTCCGGCCATTCGGTCATCCCGCTGCCCGGCGGCACGTCGTGGCCGGCCTCGAACGGCGGGATCGGGACGGTCGGCGTGAGCAGCACGTCGTAGCGGGTGTGGAACTCGCCCATCAGGATGCCGAGCGCGGCGCGTTCCGCGGTGGCGTCGAGGTAGTCGCCCGCGGAATAGGTGCGGCCCTGTTCCCACACGCGGAGCAGGCCCGGGTCGATCCGCGACTCGCTGCCCGGCGGGAACGCTTCGAGGGACTTCGCCGCGCCCGCGGACCACAGCACGTCGAAGGCGTCCTTCGGGTCGGCGAATCCGGGGTCGGCCTGCTCCACCTGCAGTCCGGCGTCGGCGAGGGACTGCACCGCGGACTGGACGATCGCCGCGACTTCCGGGTCCACGTCGGCGAAACCGAGCGTCGGCGAGTACGCGGCGATGAGCCCGCGCACGTCGCGCCGCACTGCCTCGCGGTACGCGCTGATCGGCGGCGCGAGCCCGGTCGGATCGCGGTGGTCCGGCAGCGCGAGGACGTCCAGCAGCAACGCCGTGTCGTCCACGCAACGCGCCATCGGCCCGGCGTGCGCGAGCGGGCCGAACGGGCTCGCCGGGAACAGCGGGACCCGGCCGTGCGTCGGCTTCATGCCGACGATCCCGCAGAACGACGCGGGAATCCGGATCGAGCCGCCGCCGTCGGTGCCGACGGACAATTCGCCCATCGCCGCCGCGACCGCGGCCGCGCTGCCGCCGCTGGACCCGCCCGCCGTCATCCGCGGGTTCACCGGATTGCGCGTGATGCCCGCGAGCGCGCTGTCGGTGACGCCCTTCCAGGCGATCTCCGGCGTGGTGGTCTTGCCCAGCACGACCAGGCCCGCCTCGCGCATCCGCGCCATCACCGGGCTGTCGACCTCCCACGGCTGGTCGGCCGGGATGCTCGTGGAACCGCGCAGCGTCGGCCAGCCCTGGGTGAGGAAGATGTCCTTGATCGACGCCGGGACGCCGTCGAGCGCGCCGATCGGATTCCCGTCGCGCCAGCGCGCCTCCGCCGCTTTCGCCTGCTCCAGCGCGCGCTCGGCGTCGACGAGGCAGTAGGCGTTGACCTCGCCGTCGCGGTCCTCGATGTTCTGCAGGGCGCTCTTGGTCGCCTCGACCGGCGACAGTTCGCCGGTGGCGTAGGCGGCGACGAGTTCGCTGGCGGTCAATTCCCGGTCGCCCATCCGGCGCCTCCCTGCGATTCGGACGGCACGTAGCCGAGCCGTTTGTCCACGACGTTCCAGAGCGGTTCCCCGGCGAGCCAGCGCCGGAAGTTCCCGGCGAACACCTCTACCAGCGTCCGCCGCCAGCCGAGGAAGTCCCCCGACATGTGCGGGGACAGCAGAACGTCCGGCATGGTCCACAGTGGACTCTCGGCGGGCAGCGGCTCGGTTTCGAAGACGTCGAGCGCGGCGCCGGCGATCTCCCCCGCCTG
Source organism: Amycolatopsis nivea (assembly GCF_004522235.1). Lineage (GTDB taxonomy): Bacteria > Actinomycetota > Actinomycetes > Mycobacteriales > Pseudonocardiaceae > Amycolatopsis > Amycolatopsis nivea. Next base: position 183,083 of record NZ_SDLT01000005.1, on the reverse strand, counting down.
CAGCGCCGCGATCAGATCGGACGTGACCACCAGTTCGCCGCGCCCCACGTTGACGAACCGCGCGGACGGTTTCATCGCGGCGAACGCGGCGGCGTCGAACATGCCCTTGGTCTGGTCGGTGAGCGGCGCGACCGCGACGACGTAGTCGAACTCGGGCAGATACCCCGTCAGCCCGGCGGATTCGCGCACGACGCCGAAATCCGGATCCCCGACCCGGGCCCGCCGCCCCGCCCCGGACACGCGCATCCCGGCCGCGCGCAGCATCCGCGCGATGGCCCTTCCGATCGGTCCGGTGCCGACCACCAGCACCTCCCGTCCGGCGATCCGCTCGGTCTCGCGGTGCTTCCACGTCCCGGCGCGCTGCAGGTCGAGCGAACGCGCGAAATCCTTGGCGAACGACAGCACGACGCCGAGCACGTACTCGGCGATGGCGTCGTCGAACACCCCGCGCGAGTTCGTGAGCACGACGTCGCTCTCGCGCAGCCCCGGGAACAGCACCGGGTCGACGCCGGCGCTCGCGATGTGCAGCCACTGCAACCGGTCCGCGGCGGGCCAGGCACCGGGGACGGCCCCGGACAGGAAGTCGTAGACGAAAAGCGCGTCCGCCCCGGCCAGCGCACCGGCGAGGCCGCGCTCGTCGGTGTAACGAACTACCGCCGCGTCTTCGATAGCGGCCATGTCCGGTGGATGGTCTGCCCCGCAGAGCACTGCCAGTACGGGGTTTTCCGGAGCGGTCACGATTGACACGGTAAAAGTGGCTCGTATGATTGTCAACAATCCGAGGACCACCCCCGGAGCACCGGACGGGCATCGGCACAGGCGTATTCCGGAGGCTGAACCTTGGATCTGGACTTCCTCGCGTTCGAGGGCCCGCTCGCCCAGCGCGGCATCGGCGTGATCGCGCCGTTCGACCTCGCGCTCGAGCGCGAGCTGTGGCGCTGGGTGCCGATGGAGGTGTCGCTGCATCTCGCCCGCACCCCCTACGAACCGGTTCCGGTGAGCATGGAGATGGCGCAGCTGGTGAGCGACAGCAGGCACCTCGCCGCGGCCACGCGCGACGTGCTGCACGTGGAGCCGGAGGTGGTCGCGTACCTGTGCACCTCGGGCAGCTTCGTGAACGGCATCGACTACGAACGCTCCCTCACCAAGGCGATCTGCGACGCGGGCGCACCCGACGCGGTCACCACGTCCGGGGCGCTGGTCGAGGTGCTGCACCAGCTCGACCTGCACCGGGTCTCCGTGCTCACGCCCTACGACGCCGATCTCACCGGCAAACTCCACGATTTCCTCGGCGAGGTCGGCGTGACCACGGTGTCCAGCGACCACCTCGGACTGGGCGGCGGCATCTGGAAGGTCAGCTACCGCACCATCGCCGAGCGGATCCTGGCCGCGGACCACCGCGACGCCGAGGCGATCTTCGTCAGCTGCACCAACCTCCCCACGTTCGACCTGATCGAACCGCTGGAAAAGGCGCTCGGCAAACCCGTGCTGACCGCCAACCAGCTGACGATGTGGGCGTGCCTGCGCCGGATGCAGCTGCCCATCGTGGGACCCGGCCAGTGGCTGCGGGAGGTGTCTTGACCGGCCCCGCTAATATTGTCGACAATTTGCGCATCCCGGAGGTTTCGTGACCACGATCGGCTTCATCTACCCCGACCACGCGGCCGAGGACGACTACCCGCTCGCGGAACAGCTTCTCGGCGGCTCCGACGGCGACATCAGCCTGCCGGTCGCGCACATCTACGGCACCGACCTGCACGCCGTGCCGGAACTGCTCGACCTCGGCAGCGAAGCCCGGCTCGCCGAAGGCGCGCGGCTGCTCGCGAAACACCAGCCGGAAGCGGTGGTGTGGGCGTGCACGTCCGGCAGCTTCGTGTACGGCTGGGACGGCGCGCGCAACCAGGCCGACCAGCTCGCCAAGGCCGCCGGAGTGCCGGCCTCGAGCACGTCGTTCGCCTTCGTGCACGCGGCGAAAGCCCTTGGCGTGCAACGAGTCGCGGTGGCCGCGAGCTACCCCGACGACGTCGCGCGGCTGTTCGTGGACTTCCTCGCCGCGGGAGGCGTCGAGGTGCTTTCGATGTCGAGCGCCGACATCGACACCGCCGCCGAGGTGGGCCAGCTCGCCCCCGAGGCCGTGGTGGACCTCGCGGTAAGCCACGACCACCCCGACGCCGACGCGGTCCTGGTGCCCGACACCGCGATGCGCACGCTCGGCGAGATCACCGACATCGAGGCCAAGCTCGGCAAGCCGGTGCTGACCGCCAACCAGGTGACCGTGTGGGAAGGCCTGCGCCTGACCGGCACGACCCGGCTGGTGCGTTCGCTGGGCGCGTTGTTCCGGACGAGGGGCTGACCCGTGGTCGCACTGCCGGACATAGAGCCGGTCAGCCGGGAATCGACCGCCGCCGTGATCGCGCGCCAGCTGCGCGACGCGATCATGACCGGCGCGCTGCCGCCGGGCACCCAGCTCGGCGAAACCGACCTGGCCGCCCGCTTCCAGGTCTCGCGCGGCCCGCTGCGCGAGGCGATGCAGCATCTCGTGTCCGAGGGTTTGCTGCGCAGCGAACGCCACCGGGGCCTGTTCGTGATCGACCTCGAACCGGAGGATGTCTTCGACATCTACCTCGCCCGCTCGGCGGTCGAACGGGCCGCCCTGCTGTGCGCGTTCCGCGGCGACCGCGAGGCAGTGGCGGCGATGCTGGAACAGAACGTGGCCGACATGGCGGCGGCCGCGGACGATCCGGCCGCGCTGTCGGAGGCTGACCTGCGCTTCCACGAGGCGCTGATCAACGCCTCCGGCAGCAAACGGCTGGTGCGGATGGCCCGGACGCTGCTGATCGAGACGCGGATGTGCCTGACCCTGCTGCAGAGCACGTATCAGGGCGTGGAGGACCGGCTGGAGGAGCACACGAGGATCATCGAAGCCCTTCGGTCGGACGACGAGGAGACGGCGCTGCACCTGCTGGACGCGCACATGGAGGACGCGATCAGCCGGTTGCTTCCGGGGCGGAGCCTGAAGGGCGGGGTCGCGGTTTCGGAGTGAGGCGGGCGGGTTTTCCGGACGGCTGCTTCTCCGCCCTCGCACCGCAGGGAGCACGCCACTCACCCCGCGCTGCCCGATTACCGCATGAGCACACGTAATACGCGCTCGGCGGATGGCGACGCGGTCGTCTCCGCACCTGACCGGACCGCTTGCCCCCGTGGTGGCGAACCGCACGGCGGTCCGTTCCTCGCGAGCGAACCGGTGCAGCACGAAGCTGGAAGCGCGACCGGGCAATGCGAGCAGCAGCAACGGAATGGCTAAGTCCGCACCGCTCCGCCGTGGCGACCAGGAGATGCGGCTCAGCTCGCCGACGACTCCAGCGTGATCCAGTACCGCCGCACCGGCCCGTGGTCGGTCTGACGGGTTTCCTCCAGCACACCGCCCGCGCGTTCGATCGTCTTGGCGGACGCCAGGTTCTCCCCCTCGCACACCAAGAGCACGCGAGACAAACTCAGCCGCCGGGCTTCGGGCAGCATCTGGTGCAGTGCCCAAGAAGCGAGACCACGGCCGCGCGCGGACGGACGGAGGCCGAAGCCCAGGTGCCCAGCCCACCGAACGTACGAGGCCGGTCCAGCGCGCAGGGCGATTCCGCCGAGCACCTGTCCGTCCTCGACCAGCCAGCGGTACACACCGCGGTCTGCGGTCAAGGAGCCGACCCAGGCTGCGAAGCCAGCAGGAGAATCGACCTGATCCGACGCGGACAAGCCGAAGCCGTCCTCGTGCAAGCCCGGGCCCCATTCGCGATGCGCTTCCAGCCACGAGCGGTGCAGGCGAACAGTGGGGGCCAGCAGTTCGGGCATGCTTCGACACTACCGGCCGCCGGCACGGAAAACCCTGCAACAGCAACAAAAACTCACGCACGACGCACCCCCAGCACGGGCTGTCCGCCGCGGCCGGAGTTGTACTGCGGAGACCACGGGAACCAGCCCGCCGGGTCGGCGTACACCAGCTGTCTGGCTTCGATTCCCGTGCCATAGCAGCACACCGCGATGTCCAGGTGCGCCGCCGGAGCACTGAGCTGGACGATTTCCACCCGGGGCAACCGGGGCAGCAGCCACTGCTGCCCGGGCACCGGCGGGCCGGTGTGCAGCGAGTGTTCGGCCGCGGCGTTCAGCAGCCGCACTGCCTGGTGTGGCAGCAATCCCGTGACAACCAGCTCGGGCAGGCCCTGCACGGTCAGGCCCGCGGTGTACGCCCAGGGCGGCCGGGAACCTGTTCCCAGCACGCCCTGGACGCACCAGCCGTGCTCCCTGATCTCGTCGAGCACCTCGATCAGGTACTGCTCCTCCGGTCTTTCCGGTTCCTCGCACCTCTGGCACATCGGCTCCTCCTCCCCTCGGGGACCCGTCGGCGGGTCAGGGAAGAGTCAACCGCGCGGCACCGACGAAAAATCAGCGGAGCGAAGCGGCCACCGCGGTGCCGAGCGCGGTTGTGGTAGCGGTTCCGCCGAGGTCGGGGGTGAGCGTTTCGCCCGCGGTCAGCACCTCGTCGACCGAGGCGCGGATCGCTTGTGCGGCAACGGTTTCCCCGAGGTGCTCCAGCAGCATCGCCGCGGCGAGGATCTGTGCGACCGGGTTCGCGATGCCCTGTCCGGCGATGTCCGGAGCACTGCCGTGGACCGCCTCGAACATCGACGGAAACTCACCTGATGGGTTGATGTTTCCGGACGGGGCCATGCCCAGTCCGCCGGTGATCGCGGCCGCGAGGTCGCTCAGGATGTCGCCGAACAGGTTCGACGCCACCACCACGTCGAGCCGGTCCGGAGCCTGCACCATCCGCGCGGCGAGAGCGTCCACATGGCACTGTTCCGCGCGGACGTCCGGGTACTGGCCCGCGACCTCGGCGAAAATCTCGTCCCAGTACGGCATCGAGTGAATCAGCCCGTTGGACTTCGTCGCCGACGTGACGTGCTGAGAACGCGTGCGCGCGAGTTCGAAGGCGTACCGGATGATCCGTTCCACCCCGACCCGCGTGAACACCGACTCCTGCAGCACGAACTCGTCCGGCCGCCCGGCGTTGTGCCGTCCGCCGATCTCCGAGTACTCGCCCTCGGAATTCTCCCGGACGATCACCATTTCCAGCTCGTCGGCCTTCCGCCCGGCCAGCACCGAGGACGTCCCCGGCAGCAGCCGCACCGGGCGCAGGTTGACGTACTGCTGGAACGCCCGCCGCAACGGGATCAGCAGGCCCCACAACGAAACGTGGTCCGCGACGCCGGGGAAGCCGACCGCGCCGAGCAGGATGCCGTCGAACCCCGACAGCTGCTCGACCCCGTCCTCCGGCATCATCGCGCCGGTCTTCGCGTACCGCTCGCAGCTCCAGTCGAATTCGGTCCATTCCAAGGAGAATCCGTACTTGTCCGCGGCGGCGTCGAGAACCCGGCGCGTCTCGATCGTGACGTCGACCCCGATCCCGTCGCCGGGGATGCTCGCAATCCGATGGGTCACAGGTTCACCGCGATGTACTTGGTCTCCAGGAATTCCTCGATGCCGACCGTGCCGCCCTCGCGGCCGAGACCGGACTGCTTGACGCCGCCGAACGGGGCCGCCGGATTGGACACGATGCCCTGGTTGAGGCCGATCATCCCGGCCTCGAGGCGTTCCGACACCCGCAGCGCGCGCTTCAGGTCGCTGGTGAACAGGTAGGACACCAGGCCGAATTCGGTGTCGTTGGCCTTCTCGACCGCCTCGTCCTCGGTGTCGAACGGGGTGATCGGCGCGACCGGGCCGAAGATTTCCTCGCTGGCCAGCCGGGCGTCCACCGGAACGTCCGTGAGCACAGTGGCCGGGTAGAAGTGCCCGGGACCGTCGACCCGCGAGCCGCCGGTGAGCACCCGCGCGCCCTTGTCCGTGGCGTCCTTGACCAGTTCGGTCACCTTCTTCACCGCGGCCTCGTCGATGAGCGGGCCGACCACGACGCCTTCGTCGGTGCCGCGGCCCATCGGCAGCGCCTGCATCCGCTCGGTGAGCCGGCGGGAGAACTCCTCGGCCACGCCGCGCTGCACGTAGAACCGGTTGGCCGCGGTGCACGCCTCGCCGATGTTGCGCATCTTGGCCTGCATCGCGCCCTCGACCGCGGCGTCCAGGTCCGCGTCGTCGAACACGACGAACGGCGCGTTGCCGCCCAGTTCCATCGACGTGCGCAGCACCTTCTCCGCGCACTGTTCCAGCAGCTTGCGCCCGACCCCGGTCGAGCCGGTGAAGGACAGCTTGCGCGCGCGTCCGTCGCGGATCAGCGGCTCCATCACGCCGCCCGCGTCCTTGGTGGTGACGACGTTCAGCACGCCTTCGGGCAGTCCGGCGTCGGCGAGGATCTGGGTGAGCGCGAGCATCGACAGCGGCGTCTGCGCCGCGGGCTTGATGACCATCGTGCAGCCCGCGGCGACGGCCGGGCCGATCTTGCGCGTGCCCATCGCCATCGGGAAGTTCCACGGCGTGATGAGCAGCGTCGGGCCGACCGGCTGGCGCGCGATCAGGAACCGCCCGTTGCCGTTCGGAGCCACCGCGTAGCCGCCGTCGATCCGCACCGCTTCCTCGGCGAACCAGCGGAAGAACTCGGCGGCGTAAGTGATCTCCCCGGCGGCCTCGGCCAGCGGCTTGCCCATTTCCAGCGTCATCAGCAGCGCCAGCTCGTCGCGGCGCTCGATGAGCTTGTCGTACGCGCGGCGCAGGATCTCGCCGCGCTCCCGAGGGGCGACGGCGGCCCAGTCGGCTTGTGCCGCGACGGCCGCGTCGAGCGCCGCGAGGCCGTCCTCCGGCCCGGCGTCCGCAACCTGGCACAGCACCTCGCCGGTGGAGGGGTCCTGTACGTCGAAGGTCTTGCCGCTGCGCGCGGAGACCCACTTGCCGCCGATGAAGAGTTCCTTGCCGACCGCGCTCACGACGCCGTTCTCGGTGATCCCGCTCATCCAGCTCGCTCCTGTTCCTGTTGTCCCGAACTCATGCTATGGATATTGTCAACAATCGACAACCGTCTCCACCCGCACCCAGGAGGGCGCCGCATGGCCCAGCTTTCCCCGCTGCTCAAGCAGGCAACGCCCGTCGTCGTCGACCACGGTGAAGGGGTTTACCTCTACGACGTGGACGGGAAACGTCATCTCGACTTCACCGCGGGCATCGGGGTGACCAGCACCGGCCACTGCCACCCGCGCGTGGTCGAAGCCGCGCGCGAGCAGATCGGCAAGCTCGTGCACGGCCAGTACACGACAGTCATGCACAAACCGCTGCTCGAACTGACCCGCAAGCTCGGCGACGTGCTGCCGTCCGGGCTCGATTCGCTCTTCTACGCGAACTCCGGCAGCGAGGCCGTCGAGGCCGCGCTGCGGCTGGCCCGGCAGGCGACGAAGCGGCCGAACGTCATCGTGTTCCAGGGCGGTTTCCACGGCCGCACGGTCGCCGCCGCGACCATGACCACCTCCGGCACGCGGTTCAGCGCGGGCATCTCGCCGCTGATGTCCGGCGTGCACGTCGCGCCGTTCCCGTACGCCTACCACTACGGCTGGGACGAGGAGACCGCGACGAAGTTCGCCTTGCGCGAGCTGGACTATCTCTTCCAGACCGTCTCCGCGCCGAACGAGACGGCCGCGTTCTTCATCGAGCCGGTGCTCGGCGAGGGCGGCTACGTCCCGGCCAACACCGAGTTCATGGCCGGGCTGCGCGAACGCGCCGACCGGCACGGGATCCTGCTGGTGCTCGACGAGGTACAGGCCGGGTTCGGCCGCACCGGCAAGTTCTGGGGCCACGACCACTTCGACGTCCACCCGGACGTCGTGCTGATCGCGAAGGGTCTCGCGAGCGGCTTCCCGCTGTCGGGCATCGCCGCTTCGGAAGAGCTGATGGCGAAGGCGTACCCGGGGTCGCAGGGCGGCACGTACGGCGGCAACGCCGTGTCGTGCGCGGCGGCGATCGCGACGCTCGACGTCATTCAGGACGAAGGCTTGGTCGAGAACGCCGCGGAGCGTGGCCGTCAGCTTCTCGAGGGCGCGCGCGTCATCGCGGACAAGACGCCGGCTATCGGCGACGTACGCGGTCTCGGGCTCCTCGTGGGCACTGAGTTCACGACAGCGGACGGCGAACCGGACACGGCCACCGCACAGGCGGCACAGCAGGCAGCTGCCAAGAGCGGACTGCTGTTGCTCACCTGCGGCGCGTACTCGAACGTCGTGCGCATGGTGCCGCCGCTGGTCGTCAACGCGGAACAAGTCGACGACGCGCTGCGCATCTGGGGCGAGGTCGTCACGTCGGTCACGGGGAGCTGAAGCATGGCGCGCTACATCACCATCAGCCTCGACAAGCGCGGCGTCACCTGCCGCGCCCGGCTGCTCGACGACGAAGCACCGCGCACCTGCAAGGCGGTGTGGGACGCGCTGCCGCAGAGCGGTTCGGCCTACCACGCGAAGTACGCGCGCAACGAGGTCTACACGCTCGTGCCGCCCTTCGCCGAGCCCAAGCCGGGCCGCGAGAACCCGACCATCACCCCGATTCCGGGCGACGTCGTCTACTTCGGATTCGAGGCATGGGAAATCGGCAATCCCGCGTACGGCTACGACGAGGGCAGCGAGGCGCACAGCGACCAGGGTGCCACGGATCTCGCGATTTTCTACGGCCGCAACAACCTGCTGATCAACGGCGACGCGGGCTGGGTGCCCGGCAACGTGTTCGCGACGATCGAGGAGGGCCTGTCCGAGATGGCCGAGGCCGCGCAGGATCTGTGGCTGCGCGGCGTGGAAGGCGAGACGCTGTCGTTCGCTCGCGCTGACTGACAGTCGCTCCAGGGCCGGTTCCTCCACTGCGGAGGGACCGGCCTTTCGCTTGCCCGGATCGAGCCGGATTGTCTCTCCGGAGTGAAGCCAGGTTAACCCTCCGCGATCATGAACCCGACCCGAGATTCGCGGCCGGACAAGGGATCCAACCCTGATGATCACCCGGCGGTGTGAACCTCGGCAACTCACCAATCGTGGCTTCGCGTTCACCGGTTCGAGGGGCCGCGCCGCCCGGTTGCCGCAGTGCGCGTCTGCTACCCAGGGTGATCGGAGCCAAGGTTCACTACGAACCGTGGCGAAGAGTCCACAGTGCACCCCCGGCGGCAAACCCGAAAGCCTTACATGTTTAACATGGGAAGATTCCCCGGCCGCCGATCCCTTGCCAGCACAGGGAAATCCGCGTTTTGACACCGCGAGCGGGCCGGTGGAAATCTGCGATGGCTCCTCGCGAGAGCACCAAGGAAGAACAATCCGAACAAGGAGCCCCTCAATGCAGATGTTCACCCAGCACGTGCACCACGGCCACGACCTGATCTCGGGTCTGCTCGCGCACCTGGCGCACGTGCTCGGCTGGCTCGTCTGACCGGCACCGAGGATTAACCCAGGGGCCGGCCTGTTGGCGCGGGCCGGTCCCTGCTTGGGTTCTCTCCCTTCCTGGCCACGCGCGCGGCGTGGCCTTTTTCGTGCCCGCGTCGGCTAACGTGAAAACTATTCATGGCCAGCCTCGGACCAGAACGGCTAGGCTGCGGCCACGAAGCACGCGCGCACGAGGGAGTGGCATGAGCGAGATCGCTGCACAGCTGGCGGGGGCCGTCGGAGCGGGGAACCTGCTGACCGGTGACGCGATTTCCGACGACTACGCGCACGACGAGGCGCTCAGCACGCCGGGGCAGAAACCGGCGTACGTCGCGAAACCCGCCACCGCCGAAGAGGTCTCCGCGCTGGTGAAGATCGCCGCCGCCGAGGGCGTCCCGGTGACCGCGCGCGGGTCCGGCAGCGGGCTGTCCGCCGCGGCGCGACCGGTCGAAGGCGGGCTGCTCGTCTCGTTCGAGCGGATGAACTCGGTGCTCGAGATCGACACCGGCAACCACGTCGCCGTCGTCCAGCCGGGCGTCACGCTGGCCGAACTCGACGCGAAGACCGCCGAACACGGCCTCACCTACCCCGTCTATCCCGGCGAGCTGAGCGCGAGCGTCGGCGGCACCGTCGGCACCAACGCCGGCGGGATGCGCGCGATCCGCTACGGCATCACCCGCGGCAACGTCTCCGGTTTGCAGGCGGTGCTCGCGACCGGCGAGATCATCCGCGTCGGCGGCCGGATGTCGAAGATCTCCAGCGGCTACGACCTCACCCAGCTGATCATCGGCTCGGAGGGCACCCTCGCGCTGGTGACCGAGGTGATCGTGAAGCTGCAGCCCCGGCTGCCGCACGGCGCGACGGTGCTGGCCCCGTTCGACGATTTCGAACAGGTGATGTCGGCCGTGCCGAAGATCGCCGCGAGCGGTCTCGCCCCGCAGATCCTCGAGTACATCGACAACATGACGATGGCCGCGATGGTCTACAACGACAAGCTCGAACTGGGCGTCCCGGCGGAAATCCGCGACCGGACCCAGGCGTATCTGGCCGTGGCGCTGGAAAACCGGGTGGCCGACCGGCTCGGCGAGGACGTCGAAGCGCTCGGCGAACTGCTCACCGAACTCGGCGCGATCGACGCGTACGTGCTCGAAGGCGGAGCCGCCCGCAAGCTCATCGAAGCCCGCGAAAAAGCCTTCTGGAACGCCAAAGCCGCGGGCGCGGACGACGTGATCGACGTGGTGGTGCCGCGGACCGCGATGCCGCAGTTCCTGGCCAAAGCCCGCGAGCTGGCGATGGCCGCCGGCGGCGGCGCGATCGGCTGCGGCCACGCCGGCGACGGCAACGTCCACCTGGCGATCTTCTGCAAGGACCCGGACACCCGCTCGCAGCTGCTGACCGACATCTTCGGTTACGCGTACGAACTCGGCGGCGCGATCTCCGGCGAGCACGGCCTCGGCCGCACCAAGACCAAGTACTACGCCAAACTCGAAGACCCGGCGAAGCTCGATCTGCTGCGCCGGGTCAAGGAAAGCTTCGACCCGGCCGGGATCCTGAACCCCGGCGTTCTGTTCGCGCAAACCGGAAAGTGAGCACAGTGAGCACGCTCAACGGCGCCCAGTCCCTCATCCGCACGCTCGTCGACAGCGGGGTCGACGTGTGCTTTTCCAACCCCGGCACGTCGGAAATGCATTTCGTCGCCGCGCTCGATTCGGTACCGGAGATGCGCGGGGTGCTCGCGTTGTTCGAGGGCGTCGTGACCGGTGCCGCGGACGGGTACGCACGGGTCGCCGGCAAGCCCGCCGCGACACTGCTGCACCTCGGTCCCGGTCTCGGGAACGGCCTGGCGAACCTGCACAACGCGCGGCGCGCGCACACGCCGGTGGTCAACGTGATCGGCGACCACGCCACCTATCACAAGCAGTACGACGCCCCGCTGGAGTCGGACATCGACGCCATCGCGGGCTCGCTCGAGGGCTGGGTTCGCCGGTCCGGGCACACGAAGGACGTCGGCGCGGACGCCGCGGCGGCGGTCGCGGCGGCACAGGACGCCCCGGGCCGGGTCGCGACGCTGATCCTTCCCGCCGACGCGTCGTGGGGCGAGGGCGGCGAAACGTGCGAGCCGATCCCGCCGCGCGTGCCGCAGACGGTCGACTCGACAACCGTGCAGAAGATCGCGGACGTGCTCGGCAGCGGTGAGCCGGTGGCGTTGCTGATCGGCGGGTCCGCCTGCCGTGAAGCCGGTTTGCGCGCGGCCAGCCGGATCGCGGCCGCGACCGGGGTGAAGGTGCTCGCCGAGACGTTCCCGGCGCGGCTGGAACGCGGTGCCGGCTTGCCGAACATCGAACGGCTGGGATATCTCGCCGAGCAGGCGAAGTACCAGCTGGACGGGATCAAGCACCTGATCATCGCGGGCACGAAGGCGCCGGTGTCGTTCTTCGCCTACCCCGGCATGCCGAGCGAACTGACCCCGGAAGGCGCGGACGTCCACGTCCTCGCGAACGTCGGGCAGGACGTCCCGGCCGCGCTGGAAGCGGTCGCCGCCTTGGTCGCCGCGGACACCGAGCCGGTTTTGCAGGATGCCGGACGGCCGGAGCTGCCGAGCGGTCCGCTCACCGTGCAGAACTGGGTCGACGTGATCGGCGCGCTGCTGCCGGAGAACGCGATCATCGTCGACGAGGCGAACACGTCCGGTCTCATGCTCCCCGCCGCGACCGCGGGCGCGCCGCGGCACGACGTGCTGACCCTGACCGGCGGCGCGATCGGCTACGGGATGCCGGTGGCCGTCGGCGCGGCGATCGCGGCTCCGAAGCGACCGGTGATCAACCTCGAATCCGACGGCAGCGCGATGTACACGATCTCCGCGCTGTGGACGCAGGCGCGCGAGAACCTCGACGTCACCACGGTGGTGCTCAACAACAACGCGTACGCGATCCTGCGGATGGAACTGCAGCGCGTCGGCGCGTCCGGCGACGGGCCGCGCGCGAAGGACCTGCTGGACATCGGCCGTCCGGACCTGGATTTCGTGAAGATCGCCGAGGGAATGGGCGTTCCGGCGACCCGGGCGACGACCGCGGAGGAGCTGGCCGAACAGTTCCGGCGCGCAGTCGCCGAACCGGGCCCGCACCTGATCGACGCGGCCGTTCCGCCGCTGCTCTAGACCCCGGCGAGTTCCGGGCTGGCGGCACGGAATCGCGGCACCACCGCGGTCAACGCCAGCCCGGCCACCGCCGCCACCGCGGCGACCGCGAACGTGGCGCGGAAACCCGCGAGCGAGGGCACGGTGAACGAGCCGACGGTGATCGTCAGATGGGCGAGCATCGTGGCCATCACGGCGCTGGACGTCGAGGTGCCGACGGACCGCATGAGCGAGTTGAGCCCGTTCGCGGACGCGGTTTCGGTGACCGGTACCGCGCTCATGATCAGCGCGGGCATCGCGGCGTAAGCGATGCCGACGCCCGCCCCGATGATCACCGACGCGATGATCAGCTCGACCGCGTTGGCCATCAGGAAAATCGCGAAAACGTAGCCGACCGCGATCACGGTCGCGCCGGTCATGAGCGTGACGCGCGCGCCGTAGCGGTTGGTCAGCCGCGCGGAGACCGGGGACAGCGCCATCATGACCAGGCCGTTCGGCGCGAGGCACAGACCGGCTTCGACCATGCTGAGCCCGAGTCCGTAGCCGGTCGCCGAAGGCGCCTGCAGCAACTGCGGGAACGACAACGACATCGCGTACATCGCGAAGCCGACGAGCACCGACGCGAGGTTCGTGAACAACACCGGCCGCCGCGCCGAAACGCGCAGATCGACCAGCGGGTCACGCCGGCGCAGCTGATACCAGCCCCAAGCCGCGAGCACGACCACGGCGGTCGCGGCGAACCCGAGCGTCGCCGGACTCCCCCAGCCCCATTCGCCGCCCTTCACGATCGGCAGCAACAGGCTGGTGAGACCGACGATCAACCCGAGTGTGCCGAGGAAATCGAACGGCGCGGGCGTGCGGACCGGCGATTCCGGAACGAACCGCAGGATCAGCAGCGCACACCCGAGCCCGAGCCCGGCCGCGCCCCAGAACAGGACGTGCCAGTCGGCGTGCTCGGCCACGATCGCCGCGACCGGCAACCCGATCGCGCCGCCGACACCGAGCGTCGCGCTCATCAGCGAAATCGCGCCGCTCACGCGCTCCGGCGGCAGTTCGTCGCGCATGATGCTGATGCCGAGCGGAATGACGCCCATCGCGCAGCCCTGCAACCCTCGGCCGACGATCATCAACGCGAGCGAACTGGTGAGCGCCGAGACCACGGATCCGGCGATCAGCACCGCGAGGCTCACGAGCAGCACGCGGCGTTTGCCGTAGAGATCGCCGAGCCGCCCCGCGACCGGCGTGCAGACCGCCGCAGCGAGCAGCGTGACGGTGACGACCCACGACGCGTCCGTCGGCGTGGTGTCGAGCAGTCTCGGGAACGCCGGGATCAACGGGATGACCAGCGTCTGCATGAACGAAGCGACCAGCCCGCACGAGGCGAGCACCACGATGATCGGCCCCGAACCCGCCCGCGCCACCACGTCCCCCGTTCCGTATGCCGTACCGGATTCGCACGCTACCGGGCGCGGCGCGCGGAACGGGCGGTTCGTGATCGATCCGACTTACCGGACTGGTCCGTTTGGCCCAATGCTCGCTGGGGTCGTCGGGTTCACAGCCATTGTTTGACGCCGCCGTGACCGGAGCAGGTGCCGGAACGGTGCTGGCTGTAGATGTAGGTGCCGTCGTTGCGCTGGGCGGTCGCGCGGTCGCGCCGCCCGGCGGCGAGGAGAACGCGAAACGCAACCGTCGAGTCAGTCCTTCGCGAGCCGGGAAATCGTCGCCAGCATTCGCCGCACGCCGAGGACATGGCCGCCGCTTCCGACGACGAGCAATCGGTAGCCCGCTCCGGCCACCCCGGGGAACCGGGCCCGGCTTTCGGCGCGGACCACGGTCTCTGCGGCGGAGACGGATTCGAGCCAGAACGTGAGGCGGTACTCGGAAAACTGGTGTCGTCCGGCAAGCGCGAGCTGGTGCGGCGGTTCGGCGACCACGACTCGGAAGCCGGGCACGGTGGATCCTTCCGCGAGCGGACGCGGACCGGTTGCCTTCCAATCGGCACAGCGGACCGCCCAGGCGTACGCGGTGGCCAACCTGCCGGAGAAGCGTTCCGCGACCTGATTGACCGCGCGCCAGGTGGTCTCGGCGTCGGCGGGCACGGTGACGCGATGTTCGTCCAGGACGGGCAATTGCTCTTCGGCAGTCATCGGCTCCTCCGCGGGCATCGTCTCACGCGCCCGCGGGCTCAGCCGTCCGCGGGACACCACGGGTCCGGGGCGCGCAGGACCGACTTGCCGCAGAAGCCCTGGAGCGCCGGGTCGACTTCTCCGCCTTGGACCTGCAGCACCGCGAGCGGTTTGTCCTGTGGGACGTGCCTGCCGATGTCGCCGCCGTAGTCGATGGTTCCGCTCACACCCTCGATGTATTTGTTGATCTGGTTCGCGTCCGGCCGCGAGGTGTGGATCGCGGCGATCTCCCGCCACACCGTACCGGGCGTGACCGGGATTTTCGACGACGTCTCCCGCAGGTACGCGGTCGCGGTGATCATCACCAGCGCGGCGTCGTAGGACAACGCGGCGTGACCGTCGAACGAGCGGCCTTTTTCGGTGTGTTCAAAGGAGAATTTGGCATTGAGCGTGGAGTAGAAGTCACGCGCGAGACCTTTCGCCGGTGTGGCCGGCGCGTTCGCGAGCGCGAAATAATAGTACGGCAGCGCGCGATGATCTTCTCGCGCAACGGAGTCGGCGACGAAACGCGCGACGTCGTCGTCGCCGATGATCGTCGCGGTGCTGCCGCATTGCGCGGCACCAGCCAAGAACGCTCCGAAATCGGGGACGCCTCGGCCGGCGAAGAACGCGTACCCGTCGTAGGAGCAGCTGTCGCGCCCGGCGGCACCCGCGTTGCCCACGAGCCGGTCGCCGTAGCGGAGATGCGCGGACCTCGCTTTTTGCCCTTCGTCCGGGACGAAGGCGCGTGCCTCGACCGCGAAACCCTTGCTCTTGAACTCTTTCAGCAGATTGTCGCGAAGATTGGGACTGTAGAAGTCAGTGTCGTCGTCGGAGTAATAGATGCGAAGCGAGCGCGGACCGGGGCGTTGGGCGGCAAAGGCCGCGGCCACCGCGGCTTCCCGGCGGTTTTGCGGTGCGACCTGGAAGTAGATCGGATTCTGGTCCGCCAGCTGATCGGCGGTGAGAGTCGCCGCGACCACCGGGATGCCCGCGTCGCCGAGTGCGCGGATCGTGGTGGCGGTCGGCTCGCTGCTCATGTCGAGTCCGACCACGCCGACGATGCTGGGGTCCTGTTTCGCCATCTCCAGCAGGGTGCGCGCGACCTGCGCACCCTGGAGCATTCCCTTGCCGCCGTTGGCGATCAGCATGCGCACGATCGGTTCGGCCGCCGCGGTCGCGTCGAGCTGCCGCGACTGCGCGACCGCGAAGCCCTCCAGCGATTCGCGTTCCGCGGTGAGCCCCTCGGCGGTGCCGTTCGACGACGTCAGCGCCTCCAGGTCGACCAGCGTGATGTACGGCCGTTCCGGATGCTGCCGGTGCAGTTCCTCGGCCCGCCGGTTCTGGTCCGCGACCACGGCTTCGACCTGCTGGATCGTCCCCTCCTTGTCGACCGGGGAGAACAGCGTGAAGGTGCCGTCGGACACTCCGACGCACTGGTCGTCCACCCGGGTCAGCCACTCGCTCGACGTGCCGCAGTGACTGTCCAAAACGGACTGATAACGCACCACGGCGAACGCGGCGACCAGCGCGAGCACCACCGCGGGCACCCCGGCGCGGATCCAGCGCGTCGTCCACCACGCCGCCCGCCCGCGTCCGCCGGACAGGTCGTAGTGCTCGCCGAGCGCCAGCATTCGCTTGCGTACCTCGGTTTCCTCGGCCTCCGTCTGCGGCACGTCGAGCCCGATCGGCAGGTACCAAGCGGTGGGGCGGCGAGCGCGCCGGTCCGCGCTGAGCCGGTTCTGCCACACCCGGTACGCACCGGCGGCGTCGGTCGCGTGGTACTTCGGCCGGTCCTCGCTCGGCGCGGCGTCCGGCGGCGGGGCCTGGCTCGCGCTCACCACGAGCAGCGGGTCGAAGAGGCCGACCTGGTTGCGGACGTCGTTCATCAGCCGGAGCAGCCGGTAACCGCCGTTCGCAGGACCGACCTCGTCGAGCAGCAGCACCGGATAGGTCATCCGGCGCCGTCGCCAGAACTGCCACGGCCGCAGCCGGTACTCGCGGCGCAGGTCTTCCAGGAACGCGTTGACCAGCAGCCGCGCGACGTACTCGGGCGATTCCTTCTGCCATTCGCCGTCGGTGAGCCGCAGCGCGAAGCGCACGAAACTGCCGGACATCTCCGGTGCGAGGTGCGGCTGCCGCAGGAACCACCGGTACCGCCCGGACAGCCCCGGCACGCGCCCGGTGACCGCGAGCCGGAAGGTGCCGAACGTCAGCAATCGCAGCAGCAGCAACGGAAAACGCCACGCCGGATGCTGCGGCACCAGCTCGCGGCTGACACTGTCGATGGCCGAGCGGAAGCGGACCAGCAGGCCGTTCTCCTGCAGCTCGCGCAACAGGGTGCGTTCGGGATCGGTGTCGCCGTCCGGAAACTGCTTCGCCATGAGCTGATCGACCAGCGTGAACAGCCGGAACCGCAACCGGCTTTCCCGGGTGCGGCCGCTGCGGACGAGGCTGTTGCGGACGTGCCACAGCAGGTCGCGCACGGCGTCGACGCTCTCCTTGGTCGCCTCGGCGGCGGAATCGGTGTCCGGCCGATCGGCGAGGGGCAGATAGACCGAACGCACGGTGCCCGCCGGTTCCGCGTTCTGCAGCCGGGACGCCAGCTCCTTGAGCACGCCCGCACGCGCGTCGCCGACGAGGCACACCATCGGCAGCCCGCGCCGTCCGGCACGCTCCCGGTGATAACCGGGACGCCATTCCCCGTCGTCCAGCAATTCCCGCGGCCGGTCGCCGCTTCGAGGTCGTTGGTAAAGCGCCCCGATGAGCTTGACGAGCCGATCCGCACCAGCGAACGCGAGCTGCTCCCCCGCGACTGCCACCGTCTGGTCCATGCCGAAGTAAACCACGCGGCTCAGGGGAGGGGTCCCGGAATTATGCCGCCATGCCAAGGGTTTTGCGATTTGCTCCGGGCGACTTGCGGCCGTTCGGGTGGCCAGGGTTCAGCCGTTCGCTGGACGGGAGGTTGCACTGAGCTACCGGCTCTTGTTCACAGATCGATCAATTCGCTATCATCGCTACGAAAAACGTAGAATTTGCTCATCGCAACTAGGCAATCGGACTGATCCAACGCCTGAACTCCTAGCAAATCGTCGCCTTTCGCAATATCTCATGATCACCATGATCGGAGGAAGACAGAGCAGGCTGGTTCATGTGTGGTGGAGCTGGAACCTGGTCGCCGATGAGGGGTGGGCATGAAGAACGACAACCAGAGCGCACAATTCCAGGCTGCCTACGACGAGCTGACCAAGCAGCCTTCGATCGCGGTCTCGTCTAGTCGTGCGATGGCAGCGGAGGTCAAGCAGCTTCAGGCGGACGACGAGAAGAAGGCCAACGAAGAAGAGAAAGACTTCGAAAAAGTGCCCATGCTGGAAGAGGTCCAGCTCCATCCGCACGGCTTCCGCGCTACGCCGTGGGCGATACTGCAGGCGTACGGCCGGGCGACCGCGCTGTCCAGTCAGAGCCCTTCGCGCGGCCTTGCCCACCACTGGAACTGCCTTCGCTACCTCGCCACGCTGCGTTCGGAAAACGGCCAGTTGACGCGGTCGGAGGACGGAAACGATGCCAGGTGGCACGTAAAGACCGCGCAATCGGCCGATGTCGGGGTGGCAATCGGGTTGCTCGCCGCGCAGGAGTCGCTGTCCAAGCAGCACCCAGGTTATCGGTTCCAAGCGGTCGACGCCGATCTCGTTCTGGACGCCGGTTGGGCGCTGCGCGCGCCACGCCCCAAAGAACAAACCCAGAAGCCTGCGTCCGATCGACCAGGTTATTTTCTGGTCGGCCGGAAAGCCGACGCTCCGCTTCGGGTCGTTGCTGCCGACTTCCGCGGACTGCACAACACGGCCGTCCACCAACGCAAGCAGTTGTACCGGTCGGCGACGAGGTTCCATCGGCTGGCGTTCGGACGCGAAGCCCAGCGCATGCCGAGCATCGCGGCGTCGACCACGCTCTCCGGCACGCACGGAGTCGAGGTATACCTCCTCGGTCATCAAGCTGATTTAAGCCTTGCCGTCCCAAACCATCCACTGCCCCATCTCACCGGTCCGCAGCGGGAAGAGTTGTACACCCCGTTCATTGAAACCGTGAACGATAACGGCGAAAAGGAAAGCCGACTCGGTTTCCATCTCGCGGAGGACCGGTACGAATGGTTTTCCAGGGTTTTGGTCCGAGCCTCAGCAGCGATGCTGCTGGCTTTCGCCGGAGACCGGACCAGCGCGGCAAGACAGCTCACCAAGCGGCAAGGCATCCGTGTGGGCAAGCAGGACAACGAAGACCACATGCCCCCGGCCCGCTGCGACGTCGAGGCGCGTCTGGGCGGGCTGGAGCTCGTCGGCACCGATCATGTCTTTCGCTTTCGCGGCAAGCGCGTCGAGGTGTTCTCCGGACTCCCCAAGCCGCTCTACGAAGTGCTGCGCAACGGTGCCGGTGCCCCGGACTACGAAGCCACCGTACGGGACGTCCGCGCGCACTGGAATGAAGGCAACGCTCGGGACGCTTGGCAGGGAATCATGACAATGGACGAGGACGGTGCTGTCATGGGCTTGCGCGCCCTCAGCGATGAAAACTCCGTCCAGCTCAAGCCCATCACCGCATAAACGACGGGGCTGCTCCGGGAAACCCTGGAGCAGCCCCGCCAGCCACAAAATTTTACTCGTAAATCTCGCCCTTGGCGGCCTTCTCCACCAGCGACTGCGGCGGCTCGAAGTGGCTGCCGTACCGCGCCGCCAGCTCGCGGGCCCGGTCCACGAAGCCCTGCAGGCCGCCCTCGTACTGGTTGATGTACTGGATCACGCCACCGGTCCAGGGCGGGAAACCGATGCCGAAGATGGACCCGATGTTCGCGTCCGCGATCGAGGTCAGGACGCCCTCGTCGAAGCACTTCACCGTTTCCAGCGCCTCGGCGAAGAGCATGCGCTCCTTGAGGTCCTCGAACGGCACGTCCGCCGAACCCGAGTTGAACGCCTCGCGCAGGCCCGGCCACAGACCGGTGCGCTTGCCGTTCTCGTCGTACTCGTAGAAGCCCGCTCCGGTGGAACGGCCCTTGCGGTCGTACTTGTCGAGCATCGTGTCGATGACGGCCTCGGACGCGTGCGCGTTCCAGGTGCCGCCCGCGGCCTCGATCGCGGCACGGGTTTCCGCGCGGATCTTGCGCGGCAGCGTCAGGGTCAGCTCGTCCATCAGCTGCAGCGGCGGCGCCGGGTAACCGGCCTGCGAACCCGCCTGCTCGATCGACGCCGGCTCGACGCCCTCGCCCAGCGCGGCCACGGCCTCGTTGATGAAGGTGCCGATGACCCGCGAGGTGAAGAAGCCGCGGCTGTCGTTGACGACGATCGGGGTCTTGCGGATCTGCAGCGTGTAGTCGAAGACCTTCGCCAGCGTGGCGGGCGACGTCTTCTCGCCGCAGATGATCTCGACCAGCGGCATCTTGTCCACCGGCGAGAAGAAGTGGATCCCGATGAAGTCCTCGGTGCGCTGCACGCCCTCGGCGAGGGTGGTGATCGGCAGCGTCGAGGTGTTGGAACCCAGCACCGCGTCCGCGTTGACGATGCTCTCGATCTCGCCGAACACCTTGTGCTTCAGCTCGACGCTCTCGAACACGGCCTCGATGACGAAGTCGACGCCGGCGAAGTCGGCCGGGTCGGCGGTCGGCTTGATCCGCGCCAGCAGCGCGTCCGACTTCTCCTGCGTGGTCTTGCCGCGCGAGAGCGCCTTCTCCTCGAGCTTGACCGCGTAGCCCTTGCCCTTGTCAGCCGCCTCCTGCGAGACGTCCTTGAGGACCACGTCGATGCCCGCCTTCGCGGAGACGTAGGCGATCGCGGCGCCCATCATCCCGGCGCCGAGCACGCCGACCTTCTTGGCGGTGAACTTCTCGAACCCGTCCGGACGCGAACCGCCGGAGTTGATCGTCTGCAGGTCGAAGAAGAACGCCTTGGTCATGTTCTTCGAGACCTGCCCGATGGCCAGGCTCACGAAGTAGCGCGTCTCGACCTGGATCGCGGTGTCGAAGTCGACCTGCGAACCCTCGATCGCGGCGGCGAGGATCGCGCGCGGCGCGGGCATCGGCGCGCCCTTGAGCTGCTTGCGCAGGTTCGCCGGGAACGCGGGCAGGTTCGCCGCGAAGCTCGGGTTCGACGGGGTGCCGCCCGGGATCTTGTAGCCCTTGACGTCCCACGGCTGCACGCCGCCCTCGGGGTTGGCCTTGATCCACGCCTTCGCGGCGGGCACCAGCTCGTCGACGGTGTCCACGACCTCGTGCACCAGGCCGATCTCCAGCGCCTTGCGCGGCTTCATCCGCTGGCCCTGCAGCAGGACGTTCAGCAGCGCGCTCTGGATGCCGAGCAGCCGCACGGTGCGGACCACGCCGCCGCCGCCGGGCAGCAGGCCGAGGGTGACCTCGGGCAGGCCGATCTGGCTGCCCTTGACGTCGGCCGCGATGCGGTGGTGCGTCGCGAGCGCGATCTCGAGGCCGCCGCCGAGCGCCGCGCCGTTGATGGCCGCGACGACCGGCTTGCCGAGCTGCTCGAGCCGGCGCATCTGGCTCTTCATCGCGCCGCTGGACGCGGTGATCTCCGCCGCGTGCTCCGGCTTCGCCTGGATCAGGTCGCGCAGGTCGCCGCCGGCGAAGAAGGTCTTCTTCGCGGAGGTGAGCACGACACCGGTGATGTCGTCCTTCTCCGCCTCGAGCCGGTCCACGGTCGCGGCGAGCGACTCGCGGAAGGCCTGGTTCATCGTGTTGGCCGACTGGTCCGGGTCGTCCAGGGTCAGCGTGACGATGCCGTCGGAATCCTTGTCCCAGCGGATGGTCTTGCTTTCGGTCATCTCGGTCCTCACACCCGCTCGATGATGGTCGCGACACCCATGCCGCCGCCGATGCACAGCGTCACCAGCGCCCGGCGCGCCTCGCGGCGCTCCAGCTCGTCGACCACGGTGCCGACCAGCATCGCGCCGGTGGCGCCGAGCGGGTGGCCCATGGCGATCGCGCCGCCGTTGACGTTGATCTTCTCGTCCGGAAGGTTCAGGTCCTTCTGCCACTTGAGCACGACGGACGCGAACGCCTCGTTGAGCTCCCACAGGTCGATGTCGTCCGGGGTCAGGCCCGCGGTCTTCAGCACCTTCTCGGTGGCCGGCGTCGGACCGGTCAGCATGATCGTGGGCTCGGAGCCGATCGAGGCGGTGGCGACGATGCGCGCCCGCGGCGTGAGGCCGAAGGTCTTGCCCGCCTGCTCGGAACCGACCAGCACGATGGCCGACCCGTCGACGATGCCGGACGAGTTGCCGCCGGTGTGCACGTGGTCGATCTTCTCGACCTGGTGGTACTTCTGGAGCGCGACGGCGTCGAAGCCGCCCATCTCGCCGATCGTGGTGAAGGCGGGCTTGAGCTTCGCCAGACCCTCCACAGTGGACCCCGGACGACGGTGCTCGTCGTGGTCGAGGATCGTGACGCCGTTCATGTCCTTGACCGGCACCACGGACTTCGCGAAGTAGCCGCCGGACCAGGCCGCCTCGGCCTTCTCCTGCGAGCGAACCGCGAAGGCGTCGACGTCCTCGCGGGAGAAGCCCTCCATCGTCGCGATCAGGTCCGCGCCGATGCCCTGCGGGGCGATGTAGTGGTCGTACGCGGTGGCCGGGTCCATGAACAGCGCGCCGCCGTCGGAACCCATCGGCACGCGCGACATCGACTCCACGCCGCCCGCGATGACCAGCTGGTCCCAGCCGGAGCGGACCTTCTGCGCGGCGACGTTCGTGGCCTCGAGCCCGGACGCGCAGAACCGGTTGAGCTGCACGCCCGCGACGGTCTGCGGCAGGCCCGCGACGAGCGCGGCGGTGCGCGCGATGTCCGCGCCCTGCTCGCCCACCGGGGACACGACGCCGAGCACGATGTCGTCGATCGCCTGCGGATCGAGGTTCGGGTGGCGGACCTTCAGCTCCTGGATGAGGCCGACCACCAGGTCGACCGGCTTGGTGCCGTGCAGGGCACCGCCCTTGTTCTTGCCCCGGGGCGTGCGCAACGCCTCGTAGATGTAGGCCTCGCTACTCACTGAACAACTCCTCCGCGAAGCGGCATGGATGGACACTGCGGTGTATCTCGCGGCCGACTATACCGGCCAGTAGGTGCTAATGGCCATTAACATAAGCCCGATGAACCCCATGGTGTCAATGGGTTGCCGTAGTTTCGATTAGCGCTATGGTCAGTTCACCATGAGTACGTATCCCGCCCGCGGCACGCGCCCTCGCGACCGCAAGGCCCAGCTCGCTGCCGTCGCGGCCGAGCTGTTCCGCGCGCGGGGGTTCCACGGCGTCGGGATCAATGACATCGCCGCGGCGGCGGGGGTCACCGGCCCCGCGCTGTACCGGCATTTCGCCGACAAGCAGGCGATCCTCGCCTACGTCGTGCTCGCCGGGATCGACGACATGGAGTCGGCCACCGCGGCCGCGCTCGCCGATTCCGCGCCGCCGCTCGCCCAGCTGGACGCCCTGCTCACCGGCCTTGCGACGCAGGCGGTCGAGCGCCGGGAGATCGCCGCGCTGTGGCGCTGGGAGGGCCCGCATCTGCCGCGCGAGCAGCGCCGGGAGATCCGCCGCCGGTCCGGCGCGGTGCTCGACGCGTGGACGAAAGCCCTGCTCACGCTGCGTCCGGAGCTGTCCGCGGACGAGGCCGAACTGCTGTGCTGGGCCGCGCTGTCGGTGTTCGGGAGCGTCGCGGTGCACCACACGTCGGTGGCGCGCAAACGCTTCGTGCCGCTGCTGGTCGAACTGGCGCAGACTGTGCTCAACGCCTCACTGCCGGTCCCGGACGAACCCGCGCCGCCGGTCGCGAGCAGCCTCGGCACGCCGTCCCGCCGCGAGCAGGTGCTGACCGCCGCGACCGGGCTCTTCGCCGAACGCGGCTTCCACACGGTGAGCATGGAGGACATCGGCGCGGCGGCGGGCATCGCCGGGCCCAGCGTGTACCGGCACTTCCCCAGCAAGGCCGCGCTGATGGTCGCGATCGGACACCGCGCCGCCGACCGGCTCGCACTGGCCGCCGAACAGGCACTGCAGGCCCCGGACGAACGATCCGCGCTGGGCCGGCTCGCCGCGTCGTACGTGCATATTCTGCTGCGCACGCCGGAACTGCTGGTGTCCTTCACCGCGGACCGCGCGACCATGCCGCAGCGGGACAAGGCCGATCTGCGCCGCGTCCAGCGGGACTACGTCGACCAGTGGGTTTCCTTGCTGTGCGCGGTGTTTCCGGAGCTTCCGGCGCGCGAGGCGAAGATCCGGGTGCATGCCGCGCTGACCATCGCGAACGACCTCAGCCGGACCGGGCGGATCAAGAACAGGCCGCATCTGCAGACCGAGCTGACGGCGGTGCTGCACGCGGTTCTCGGGCTCAGCTGACGGCGGCCGGGCTCGGCAGGCGGGCAGACCACTTCGCAAGTGGTTCTCTCTCAAAAGTTGTTGCAACTTCACTAGTGAAGTACTTCAGAGGTGAAGTCACAACTTCTGAGAGAAGAGAACCTCGCGAGGTCGGTCGCACGCTGTCAGCGAAACCGCCCCGATCGGTCGCCCATCCGTGTCAGCATCGGCCGTGCCCACGAGACTGCTGCATCTGGTTCGCGCGGACGAAGACCACCGCGTCACGACCCTTGAGCTTTTCTTCGACCTGGTCTTCGTCTACGCCATCACGCAGACGACCGAACTGATGGCCGGACACCTGAGCCTCCTCGGCGTCGGCGAGGGACTGCTGGTGCTGATGGTGCTGTGGTGGTGCTGGTGCAGCTACGCGTGGCTCGGCACGACCATCCACGTCGACCACGGCATCGCCCGGCTGGCGATGTTCGGCGCGATGGCGGTGATGTTCCTCGTCGCGCTCACCGTGCCGCAGGCGCTCACCAGCCAACCGGGCGGGCTCGACGGGCCGTTGCTGTTCGTCGCCTGTTACGGCGTCGTGCGGCTGCTGCACATCGTCGCGTACGTCGGGGCCGCGCGGCACGACGCCGAACTGCGCCTGGTGCTGCTGAAGATGCTGCGCGGACTGCTCCCGAGCCTGGCTTTGCTGGCCGTCGCCGATGTCGTGGGCGGGCCGTGGCAGCCCGCGCTGTGGGTGGTCGCGCTGGCGGTGGACTATCTCAACGTCTATCTGACCGGTCCCGCGGGCTGGCGGCTGCACTCGCCCGCGCACTTCGCCGAGCGGTTCGGGCTGATCGTGATCATCGCGCTGGGCGAATCGGTCGTGGCGATCGGCATCGGGATCGGGCATGTGCCGATCACCGGGCTCGTCGCCGGGTCGGCGATCTGCGGGATCGCGCTCGCCGCCGGAATGTGGTGGACGTACTTCGATCTGGTCGCGAACGTCGCCGAACGCAGGCTCGCCCAAGCCGAAGGCCTCGCGCGGACCAAGATCGCCACCGACTCCTACACCTATCTGCACCTGCCGCTCATCGCCGGCATCGTGCTCGTCGCGCTCGGGTTGAAGAAGACGTTCCTGACCCTGGACCACAGTCCGGCGGACGCACTGCACGGCGTCGCGCTGTGGGCGCTGACCGGCGGGCTCGCGCTGTATCTGGTCGCGCTCAGCTCGCTGCGGCGGCGCAACCTCGGCAGCTGGAATCGGCAGCGGCTCGTGCTCGCGGCGCTGCTGCTCGCCCTCACGCCGCTGCTGGGACACGTGCCCGCGACCTTGCTGCTGCTGATCGTCACGGCCTCGGTCCTGCTGCTCATCGCCTTCGAACGCACGTCGCTGGCCCGGCGGCCGGTCGTCGGGTGAGCCGGGCCGCACTGGCGGATTCCGCATCGCCGCGCTAACCTACTCGTGAGTAGGTAACGCGAGGGAGATGCTGCATGGCTGCGCCAAGGAAACGAGACGCGATGGGCCTCGGCCTGGCCGCGCTCACCCGGTTGGCCGGGAGCAAGGCGATCGACCGGGTCGGGCTGCGCGGGCCGGTGCAGAACCTGGTCAAGACGGGGACCCGCAGCGGGTTCCGCGCGGCGGGGGCGGCGACCAGGTCGTTCACCTCGGTCCAGCGGCTGGGCAAACCGGCGCGGCTGGCGAAGCCGGACGACCGCGGGCTGTTCGACCTGACGCCGGACGAGGACCAGAAGCTCATCGTCGAGACGGTCAGCGAGTTCGCCGCCGAACAGCTGCGTCCGGCCGCCGCGGACGCCGACGAGAAGCTCGCCGCGCCGGAGGGCCTGCTGAGCCGCGCGGCCGAGCTGGGCGTCAGCCTCGTCGGGATTCCGGAAGAGCTGGGCGGCGCGGGCACTGAGCGTTCGGTCGTGACGAACGCGCTGGTCGCGGAGGCGCTCGCGCACGGCGACCTCGGACTGGCGGTGGCCGTGCTGGCCCCGTCCGCGGTGAGCACCGCGCTGGTCGCGTGGGGCGACGAGCAGCAGCAGGCCGATTACGTGCCCGCGTTCACCGGCGAGCAGGTGCCCGCCGCGGCGCTCGTGCTGCTGGAGCGCACGCCGTTGTTCGACCCGTTCAAGCCCGCCACCAAGGCGAAGCGGACCCCGAAGGGCTACCAGCTCGACGGCGTGAAGTCGCTCGTCCCGCGTGCGGCGGAGGCCGAACTGTTCATCGTCTCGGCCGATCTGGAAGGCCGCGGACCGGCGCTGTTCCTGGTGGAATCGTCCAACGCGGGCGTGACGATCGAGTCCGAACCCGCGATGGGCCTGCGCGGCGCGGCCACCGGGAAGCTGCACCTGGAGAAGGTTTCGCTGCCCGCGGGCGCACTGCTCGGCGGCGGCAAGGCGGACGTGTTCACCGAGGTGGTCCGGCTTTCCCGGCTCGGCTGGGCGGCGCTCGCCGCCGGTGTCGGCAAGGCCGTGCTGGACTACGTGGTGCCTTACGTGAACGAGCGCACCGCGTTCGGCGAACCGATCAGCCACCGGCAGGCGGTCGCGTTCTCGGTGGCGGACATCGCGATCGAGCTGGAGGGCCTGCGCCTGGTCACGCTGCGCGCGGCCGCCCGGGCCGAGCAGGGCAAGGAATACGCGCGGGAAGCGGCGCTCGCCCGCAAGCTCGCGACGGACAAGGGCATGCAGATCGGCAACGCCGGCGTGCAGCTGCTCGGCGGGCACGGGTTCGTGAAGGAGCATCCGGTGGAGCGCTGGTACCGCGACCTGCGGGCGATCGGCGTGATGGAAGGCGCCGTCCTCCTCTGATCCTTTTTCTTGCTCCGAAAGGCAACTCATGATCAACCTGGAAGCTCCGAAGAAGGCCGGCGCGCTGATCAACCAGGCGTACCAGGCCGCGGCCGAGGTGTTCCGGCCGATCTCGCGCAAGTACGACCGCGCCGAGCACACCTATCCGTCCGAATTGGACATGTTCGCCGCGCTGCTGGACGGACTCAATTCCTCCGGCGAAGGCGGCGCGGGCGCGGCGGGCGTGCGCCGGTCCGAAAAGGACGACGGCCCCAAGGGAAACCGCAACGGCGCCAACCTGAACGTGGTGCTCGGCACGATCGAAATGTGCTGGGGCGACGTCGGCCTGCTGCTGTCCATGCCGCGCCAGGGCCTCGGCAACGCCGCGATCGGCTCGGTGGCGACCGACGAGCAGCTCGAGCGGTTCAAGGGCCTGTGGGCCGCGATGGCGATCACCGAACCCGGCTGCGGTTCGGACTCGGCCGCCATCACCACGACGGCCACCGAGGACGGCGACGACTACATCCTGAACGGCGAAAAGATCTTCGTGACGTCCGGCCAGCGCGCCGACGCCGTCGTGGTCTGGGCGACGCTCGACCGCACGAAGGGCCGCGCCGCGATCAAGTCGTTCGTGGTGGAGAAGGGCACGCCCGGCTTCGAGGTCGTGCGCGTGGAACACAAACTGGGCATCCGCGCGTCCGACACCGCCGTGCTGCGCTTCGAGAACTGCCGCGTGCCGAAGGAAAACCTCCTGGGCACGCCGGAAATCGACACGGCCAAGGGTTTCGCCGGGGTCATGCAGACCTTCGACAACACCCGCCCGCTGGTAGCCGCGATGGCAATCGGCGTCGCCCGTGCCGCGCTGGACGAAACCCGCCGCATCCTCACCGAAGCAGGCGTGGTCATCGACTACGACCGCCCGGCCCTGACCCAGCACGCCGCGGCCGCGACTTTCCTGCAACTGGAGGCGGATTACGAGGCCGCGTACCTGCTGACGCTGGAATCGGCGTGGATGGCGGACAACCGTCAGCCGAACTCGCTGCAGGCTTCGATGGCCAAGGCGAAGGCTGGGCGGACGGTGGTCGATGTGACGCTGAAGTGCGTCGAACTGGCCGGGTCGTATGGGTACACGGAGGAATCGCTGCTGGAGAAATGGTCCCGGGATGCGAAGATCCTGGACATTTTCGAGGGGACGCAACAGATCCAGCAGTTGATCGTGGCTCGGCGGGTGCTGGGGAAGTCGTCGGCTGAGTTGAAGTGATCGAGACCGCTCGGCCCGCTCGCTGGAAGCGGGCCGAGCGGTCTTCTCAGTCGACGCCGTCACTCAACTGTTCTGTTGAGCCGAATCCAGCGCATCCAAAACCGCGTCCCCATTAGCCCGAGCCCACTCCGTCAGCGTATGGATCGGCTCGATCAACGTAGCTCCCAGCGACGTCAACTCGTACTCGACCCGCGGCGGTGCCTCCGCATACGCCTGGCGGCGAACGAGCCCGTGTGCTTCCAGCCGGCGCAGCGTCTGGGTGAGCACCTTCCTCGAGATGCCGCCGATCAGCTCGACCAGGTCGCCGTGGCGGACCGGGCCCTCGCTGAGGCCCGCGAGCACGACCACGGTCCACTTGTCGGCGATCAAGTCGACGGCCAAGCGCGCTGGGCAATCGGCGAGGAAGATGCCGCGGGTACCGCTCATGGAGTCCAAGGTACCCGCAGGTACCTATCGGATTCCTAGCCTGGTTTTCGTACCCCTCCAGAAACCAGGAGAGTCATGCGAATCATCACCCAGCAGAAGCTCGGCGGTCCCGAAGTGCTCACGATCGTGGACGCGCCGGAGCCCCGGGCTTTGCCTACCGAAGTCCTCGTGCGTGTCAAGGCGATCGGGCTCAATCCGTTGGAGGCGCGGCTGCGCGAGGGCGAGTTTCCGTTGCTCGGCGAGCCGCCGTTCGTGCTCGGGTGGGACGTCAGCGGCGTGGTCGAAGAGGCGTTGAGCTGGCGGTTCCGGGCTGGCGACGAAGTGTTCGGGATGCCGTTGTTTCCCCGCGCGGCCAACGCGTACGCCGAGATGGTGGCTGCTCCGGCCTTGCATCTTGTCAAGAAGCCGAAGGAGCTTTCGCACGTCGAGGCCGCGGCGTTGCCGGTCGTCGGGTTGACGGCGTGGCAAGGGCTGGTCGACCTCGGCGGCGTGACGGCCGGCGATCGCGTTCTGATTCACGGCGGTGGCGGCGGGGTCGGGCATGTTGCGATCCAGCTTGCCAAAGCCCTTGGCGCGCACGTGATTACCACTGCCAGCGAGAGCAAGCGGGAGTTCGTCGAGGGGCTCGGGGCCGACGAAGTCATCGACTACACGAAGGTCGATTTCGCTGAAGCTGCCAAAGATATCGACGTTGTGCTCGACACGCTCGGCGGCGACGCGGCTGAGCGTTCGCTGGGGGTGCTCCGGTCAGGCGGGCACCTGGTGACGGCGGTCGCGGAGGAGGACACCGCGCTGATCGCGAAGTTCGAGGCGGCCGGGATGCGGTTCAGCGGCATCGCGGTCGAGCCGGATCCGATCGCGCTGCGGGAGCTGGTCGCGCTCGTCGAGCAGGGCAAGCTTCGGGTCCACGTGCAGGAGACGTTCCCGTTCGAGCGCATCGCTGACGCACATCGGCTGCTCGAAGGCGGTCATCTGCGGGGCAAGGTCGTCCTCACCGTGTGACGTCGCGGGATTAGACCTCCAGCACGATCCGGCCTCGCGCCTCGCCTGACTCCTGCAACCGGTGTGCTTCCGCCGCCGAGGCCAGGGGCAGGCGAGTGCCGATCCGGGGCCGGAGGATTCCGGTGGACAGGCCCCGGTTGATGACGCGGGCAGCGGAACCCAGCGCGGTGACACCGGCGTTGCTGATGGCGAAACCGCGGATGCTGGCGTCGCGGGTGTACAGCTCGCCGATCGGCAGCGTCGGTTTCGATTCCATTCCGGCCATCGCCACGATGCGGCCGCCGCGGGACAGGAGTGGCACCGCCGAGACCAGGTCGTGCTTTCCGGCGTTGTCCCACAGCAGATCCACCACGGGGAGTTTGCGGTAGAGGTCAGGATCGGAATAGTCGAAAACCTCTTCGGCACCGCATTCCCGGCACCATTCCGCGTCCTCGGCGCGGGCGGTCGCGACGACGCGCAGGCCGGCGGTCGAAGCGAGTTGGACGACCGCGCTGCCGACGCCGCCCGCCGCGCCGAGGACCGCGATCGTCTCGCCGTACCCGGCGCCCGCGTGTTCGAAGAGGCCCAGATACGCGGTGGCGGCGGTGTGCAGGACCGCGACGGCGTCGTCGGAAACCCCGTCCGGCAAGCGATAAAGCCGTTCCTCGGGCACCGCGCAGTACTCGGCGAAGGACCCTTGCCGACCGTCGTGGCCGAGGCTGTTGCACCACACTCGGTCGCCGGGAGCGAAGCGGTCTACTGGCGACGAGACAACAGTGCCCACCAGATCCCGGCCGATGACGAACGGATACGAAAGAGCGGTGGGATAAGCGCCGGAGCGGATGAAGGTGTCGACGTGGTTCACCGTCACCGCGGAGACTTTCACCAGCACCTCGCGCGGCCCCGGCTCGGGGTCCGGGAGCTGCCCGACCTTGATGTGGGAACTGTCGCCGAGCGACGTCACGTATGCAGCGATCACCGCTTCACGGTACCGCCGGTTTTTCACCGACTTCGCGCGGATATCGGATTGATCTCCGGCGCCCGCAATTCACCCGGAAAGCCGCGGAAATGCCCTAATCTGCCCGGCATGACCGCTCCGGTGGCGCCGGCCGACCTCAAACAGGCCCGCATCTTCATGTGGATCCAGGTCGCGCTGAGCGCGATCGGCCCACTGCTGCTGGCCGGGATGGCCGGGGTTTCGCTGATCGAGCTGATCAGCCTCACGCAGCTCTACATCGCGATCACCTACGCGACCGCCATCGCGCTCGCGGTGTGCGCGGTCGTATTGCCCAAGCGCCAGCAATGGGCCTACGTGACCGCAGCGGTCATCGAAAGCCTCCTGGTGCTGAACAGCGTCGTCACGCTGCTCAGCAAGGGCCTGTCCGGTCTGCTGCCGCTGATTTTCTCCGGGCTCGCGCTGCGGGCGCTGCTCACCCGCGACGTGCGGACGTGGTTCTTCCCGGCGCAGCCCTCGGCTAGCTGACCCGGTCGTCCAGGAACTCGTCCAGGTACCGCCAGGTCGTACCCCGGGCGCGACGTCCGGTGAGCACGCCGAGGTGCCCGCCGGGCGCGGTGCGGAAGCGGACCTCCGGCGCGTTCTCCAGCAACTGCACCACGCGTTCCACCGACGCCCGCGGCGCGATGGTGTCGTTTTCGCCCGCGACCACCAGCATCGGCGTCTTCACGTCGGACAGGCTGATCTTGCGCCCGTTCAGGTCGACGGTGCCCTCGGCGAGGTCGTTGGTGCGGAACAGGCGGTGGTACAGCTGGCCGAACGTGCGCCCGGGATAGGCGTACATGTTGTCCATGAAGTGGTCCACGGCCTCGATCTGCGCGAGGTAGTCGCGGTCGTCGAGGTTCTTCAGGATCGCCAGCGGTTTCGTGATCTCCTTGGAGATCCCGGTGGCGCGGAAGACCCGGGTGACCAAATAGGACGGTGCGCCGCCGAACACCCGGTACACCGGGGTGAGCAGGTGCCCGCCGGTGAGGTCCACGAGCGGGCGGAACGGCGCGACGATCGGGATCGCGGTGAAATCGACCGGCGAGCCGACCGCGGTGATCGATTCGATCGGCAGGCCCGGCTGGTCCGCGCTGACCAGCATCGAGAAGATCCCGCCGAGCGACCACGACACCAGGTGCACGCCCTGTCCGCCGGCGTCCTCGCTGACCTTCCGGATCGCCCTCGGCAGCACCTCGTCGATCCAGTGCTCGATGCCGAGCCTGCGGTCGGAGAACGCGACCATGCCGTAGTCGACCAGGTAGGTCGGGCGTCCGCCCTCGACCAGGTGCTCGATGAGGCTGCAGCCGCGGCGCAGGTCGAAGCACAGCGCGGGCGCGGCCAGCGGCGGCACCAGCAGTACCGGCGGGCCCGAGGTCGTGGCCGCGCCGTGCGTCATCCGGTACACCGACCGGTTGGGCCCCTGGTCGATCAGCACCCTCGGCATCGGCCGCAGATCGGCGACCCCACCCTGGAAAACCTTGCCCACGACATTGGCCGCCGCGGCAGCCAACCGGGCCGGTGGGGAAACCATGCTGCGCCTCCTGGAACTCGTCGTCTGCCGGGCATCTTGCCGTGCGCGCGGGCACGGCATCAACACGCCACTCCCGCAAGCACCCGGCAAGCGCACGTCCGCCTCAGCTGCTCCCACCAGGCGGGACGGCCGACGGCGCGCTCCGGGCGGCCCTGCCCTCGTACTCGGCGCGCTCGGGCGAATGCGCGGCCGACGCGAGCAGCTGGTCGCCGCCCAGGGCGCGCACCAGCCATTCGCCGAACGCGCGCGGGAACAGCCGGGTGATCCGGCCGGTCAGATCGAGCGATTTCGGGACGAAGACGTCGAACTTCGGCCGCTCCAGCGCGTCGACGATCGCCGCCGCGACGTCCTCGGGCCCCACCGACTTGATGAACCGCGCCTCGCCCAGCCCGGACGCGAGTTCGGTGCGCACCACCGCGGGCATCACGCACGACACCTCGACACCGGTGCCGCGCAGTTCCAGCCGCACCGACTCGGACAACCCGACCACGGCGTGTTTCGTAGCGCAGTACGTGGCCGCTCCGGAGAATCCGGACTTTCCGGCCATCGACGCCACGTTCACGATGTGCCCGCGACCGCGCGGCTTCATCCGCTTGACCGCCTCGCGCGTGCCGTGCACGACCGCGTGCACGTTGATCTCCAGCAGCCGCCGCGTGGCCGCGTCGTCCTCCTCGTCCAGCGGCGAAAGCGGCATGATGCCGGCGTTGTTGATCAGCACGTCGATCGGCCCGATGGTGCGTTCGACGTCATCCAGGAACGCGGTGAAGGCGGCCGTGTCGGTGACGTCCAGCGGCGACGCGACCACGTCCGGGCCCAGCTCACCGGCGGTTTTCTCGGCGCGGATCCGATCGAGGTCGCCGAGCACCAGCCGGGAGCCGCGCCGGTGCAGCGCGGCGGCGGTGGCCGCCCCGATGCCCTGCGCGCCGCCCGTGACGACAACGACCTTTCCGGAGAGCGACTGCCTCGCCATGGCGGACTCCTCAGTCTATTGACACTGTGCCAATATCGTCCTCCGGATCAGTCCGCGCCGCTATCCCCCAACTCGTTGCTCAAGGACCTGGCCGAGCCAGCCGTCGACAGTGAACTGCTCGGTCGGCTTGAAGCCCTGGCTCTCGTCATAGCGCGGCAGATCGCCGTCGCCGCCCGCCCAGCAGTCGACGCGCACGAGGTCGATCCCGCGCCGTTTCGCCTCGTCCATCGCGTGCTCCAGCAGCCGCGAGCCGACCCGGTGCCCGGTGAAGCGGCGGGAGGTGATGAGCAGCCGCACGTACAGTTCGGGCTCGTCGACCTGCGGGGTGTACGGCATCGCTTGCCCGAGGATCAACGCGCCCGCGGGCTGTCCGTCGATCTCCGCCATCCGGAACCCGGGCTCGGCTGCGAACTCGTGTACGCGTTCGACGCGTTTCGGGTTCGTGCTCCACGGCTGCGTGCCCCATTGGCCCGCGCTGCCCCGCGCGACCAGCCATGCGACGGCGTCGTCGAAAAACCCCAGCAAGACGTCTGCGTCTCCGGCGGCCCCAGGCCGGATCGTGAACTCCATATCCCCACCATAGGGACAGGTGAAGCAGCGCCGCCGGGACTCCGCCCGGACGCCCCGGCGGCGCTGGGTCTCAGGCGCCGACCCCGAGGTGGCGCGCGATCAGCATCTTCTGGACCTCGCTGGTGCCCTCGCCGATCTCCAGGATCTTCGCGTCGCGGTAGAAGCGGCTGACCGGGAATTCGTTCATGAAGCCGTATCCGCCGAAGATCTGCGTCGCGTCGCGGGCGTTGTCCATCGCCGCGTTCGACGCCACCAGCTTCGCGATCGACGCTTCCTTCTTGAACGGTTCGCCGCGCAGCATCTTCGACGCCGCCTGGTAGTACGCCAGCCGGGCGGTGTGTGCGCGGACCTCCATGTCCGCGATCTTGAACTGGATCGCCTGGTACTCGCCGATCCGGTGGCCGAACGCGACGCGGTCCTTCGCGTACTTCAGGCATTCGTCCACGCAGCCCTGCGCGAGACCGACGCTCAGCGCCGCGATCGCCACCCGCCCCTCGTCCAAAATGGACAGGAACTGCGCGTAGCCGCGCCCGCGCTTGCCGACCAGGTTCTCCGCGGGCACCCGGACGTCCGAAAAGGACAGTTCGTGGGTGTCCGAGCAGTTCCAGCCGACCTTCGAGTACTTCGGGGCCACCGAGAAGCCCGGCGTGCCGGACGGGACGATGATCGCCGAGATCTCCTTGCGGCCGTTCTCCATCACGTCGGTGACCGCGGTGACGGTGACCAGTTTCGTGATGTCGGTGCCGGAGTTGGTGATGAACGCCTTGCTGCCGTTGATGACCCACTCGTCGCCGTCGAGCCGGGCGCGCGTGCGGGTGGCCCCGGCGTCCGAGCCGCCGCCGGGTTCGGTGAGGCCGAACCCGCCGAGCGCCTCCGCCGTGGTCAGCATCGGCAGCCAGGTTTCCTTCTGCTCCTGGGTGCCGAAGCGGTAGATGGGCATCGCGCCGAGCGAAACCCCCGCCTCCAGCGTGATCGCGACCGAGGAATCGACCCGCGCCAGTTCCTCCAGCGCGAGGCACAGCGCGAAGTAATCCCCGCCCATACCGCCGAATTCCTCCGGGAACGGCAGGCCGAACAGGCCCATCTCGCCCATCTTGGCGACCAGCTCGTACGGGAATTCTTCCTTCTCGTACAGCGGCCCGATCACCGGCGCGACCTCCGCCTGCGCGAAGTCCTCGACCGTCTTGCGAAGCGCTTCGTACTCGTCGTCCAGCCGGAAGTCGATCACTGCTTCTCCTCCGCCGCGCTCACCACGGCCAGCGTCTCGTCGAGCGCGACCTGCTGGCCGACCCGCACCGAAAGCTCAGTCACCACACCGTCGATCGGCGCGGTCACGGTGTGCTCCATCTTCATCGCCTCGACGACCAGCAGCGGCGTCCCCGCGCTCACCGCGTCGCCTTCGGCGGCCTTCACCACCAGCACCGTTCCCGGCATCGGGCTCTTCACCGGACCGGCTCCCGCCGCCTCGCCGCGCGAGGACAACGTGAATTCCTGGTCGGCGAACGCGAACGAACGGCCTTCCCTCGCCAGCCACACTGTCCGTTGTGGACCGTCCGCACAGCGGTACCGCTCCACGCCGTTCGCCCGGCGCACCTCGAGCAGATCGCCCTCGCGGCGGGCGGAAATGCGCACTGGCTCGGCGTCGTCCACCCGCACCGAAGCGTCCGACGGCGTGCCCTCGACCCGCACCACGGCCTGGTTTTCCCCGGTACGCAAGCGGAAAGTGATCCCGCCGGGACCGCTGAGCCGCCATCCGCTCGGGATGTCCCACGGGTCCACGACCGCACCGCTCGGCTGCAGCGAGATCAGCCGGTCCATGGCCGCGGCGACGAAAAAGCCTGCCGGGACTTCCGAGGAGACCAAATCGGACAGTCGCCGGTCCACCAGTTCGGTGTCCAGCCGTCCGGCGCGGACGTCCTCGTCGGCGAGCAGGCCGCGCAGGAACGCGATGTTCGTGCCGAGGCCGAGCAACGCGGTGTCGGCCAGCGCGCGGTCCAGTTTCTGCAGCGCCGACGCGCGGTCCGGGCCGTGCGCGATGATCTTCGCCAGCATCGGGTCGTAGTTCGACCCGACCACCGCGCCGACCGACATCCACGAGTCCACCCGCACGCCGTCGCCGGAGGGCTCGTGCACGGCGAGCACCGTGCCGCCGGTCGGGATGAACCCGCGCGCGGGATCCTCGGCGTAAACGCGGGCCTCGACCGCGTGCCCGTCGAGGCGCACGTCGTCCTGCGTCAGCCCGAGTGGCTCCCCTGCCGCCACCCGCACCTGCCAGGACACCAGGTCGAGCCCGGTCACCATTTCCGTCACCGGGTGCTCGACCTGCAGCCGGGTGTTCATCTCCATGAAGAAGAACTCGTCCGGATTGTGCGCGGACATGATGAACTCGACCGTGCCCGCGCCGACGTAGCCGACCGACCGCGCGGCTTCCGCGGCCGCCGCGCCCATTTTCGCCCGCGTGGCCTCGTCGAGCAGCACCGACGGCGCTTCCTCGATGATCTTCTGGTGCCGCCGCTGCAGGCTGCACTCGCGTTCGCCGAGGTGCAGCACGGTGCCGTGGGTGTCGGCGAGCACTTGGATCTCGATGTGCCTTGGCGTGGTGACGAACCGCTCCATGAGCAGCGTGTCGTCGCCGAAGGAACTCTTCGCTTCCCGGCGCGCGGACTCGACCGCAGCGTCCAATTCGGACTCTTGGTGCACCAGGCGCATGCCCTTGCCGCCACCGCCCGCGGACGGCTTCAGCAGCAGCGGATAGCCGACTTTCGCGGCGGCTTCGGCGAACCCGCCCTCTGGAATGTCCATATCGGACGCACCGGGCACGACCGGAACCCCGGCCGCGGAGACCGTGGCCTTCGCCCGGATCTTGTCGCCCATCTTGTCGATCGCTTCCGGCGGCGGGCCGATGAACACCAGCCCGGCCTCCGCGCAAGCCCGCGCGAACGCGGTGTTCTCGGCGAGGAAGCCGTACCCCGGGTGCACCGCCTGCGCGCCGGTTTCCTTTGCCGCGGCGACGATCGCCGGGATCGACAGGTAGCTCTTCGCCGCTTCGGCCGGGCCGAGGCGCACCGCGGTGTCGGCCTCGCGGACGTGCCGGGCGTCGGCGTCCGCGTCGCTGTACACCGCGACCGAACGGATCCCGAGCGCACGCAGCGACCGGATTACGCGAACCGCGATCTCTCCGCGGTTGGCGACCAGAACAGTGTTAAATAGAGAACCCTCGAACATGCCCTATCACATCCGGAAAACGCCGTAGTTGACCTCGGGCAAAGGCGCGTTGGCCGCGGCCGAAAGCGCGAGGCCGAGCACCGTGCGGGTGTCCGCCGGGTCGATCACGCCGTCGTCCCACAGCCGCGCCGTGGAGTAGTACGGGCTGCCCTGTTCCTCGTACTGTTCGCGGATCGGGTCCTTGAAGGTCTCTTCGTCCTCAGTGGACCATTCGCCGCCGCGGCCCTCGATCGCGTCGCGGCGCACCGTCGACAGCACCGAGGCCGCCTGCTCGCCGCCCATCACGGAAATCCGCGCGTTCGGCCACATCCACAGGAACCGCGGCGAATACGCCCGGCCGCACATGGAGTAGTTGCCCGCGCCGAAGGAGCCGCCGATGATCACGGTGAACTTCGGCACCCGCGCGCAGGCCACCGCGGTGACCATTTTCGCGCCGTGCTTGGCGATGCCGCCCGCCTCGTACGCGCGGCCGACCATGAAGCCGGTGATGTTCTGCAGGAACACCAACGGGATCGAGCGCCGGTCGCACAGTTCGATGAAGTGCGCGCCCTTCATCGCGGACTCGGCGAACAGCACGCCGTTGTTCGCGATGATGCCGACCGGGTGGCCGTGGATGTGCGCGAAGCCGGTGACGAGCGTCGATCCGTATTCCTTCTTGAACTCCGCGAACCGGCTGCCGTCGACGACGCGGGCGATGACCTCGCGCACGTCGTACGGGGTGCGCGAATCGGTCGGCACCACGCCGTACAGTTCGCGTTCGTCCGCGGCGGGCGGCTCGATCGCCTTGACGTCCCACGGCCGCGGCGTGCGCGGGCCGAGCGTGGAAACGATGTCGCGGACGATGCGCAGCGCGTGCGCGTCGTCGTCCGCGAGGTGGTCGGTGACGCCGGACTGCCGCGAGTGCACGTCGCCGCCGCCCAGTTCCTCGGCCGTGACGACCTCGCCGGTCGCGGCCTTCACCAGCGGCGGGCCGCCAAGGAAAATGGTGCCCTGATTGCGCACGATGACCGCTTCGTCGCTCATCGCCGGGACGTACGCGCCGCCGGCGGTGCACGAACCGAGCACGGCGGCGATCTGCGGGATGCCGCGCGCGGACATGGTGGCCTGGTTGTAGAAGATCCGGCCGAAGTGCTCGCGGTCCGGGAAGACCTCGTCCTGGCGCGGGAGGAACGCGCCGCCCGAGTCGACCAGGTAAATGCACGGCAAGTTGTTGTGCAGGGCGACTTCCTGCGCCCGCAGGTGCTTCTTCACCGTCATCGGGTAGTACGTGCCGCCCTTGACCGTGGCGTCGTTGGCGACGATCACGCATTCGCGGCCGGACACCCGCCCGATCCCGGTGATGATGCCCGCCGACGGGGCCTCGTCGTCGTACAGCCCGGTGGCCGCGAGCGGGGACAGCTCGAGGAACGGGGATCCCGGGTCCAGCAGCGCGTCCACCCGGTCGCGGGGCAGCAGCTTGCCGCGTTCCACATGGCGGGCGCGCGACTTCTCCGGCCCGCCGAGCCGCGCGGCGGCGAGCCGCTTGTGCAGATCCTCGACCAATTCTCCGTGCGAAGTGACGCTGCGGGTGAAGGTGTCGCTGTTCGGATCCGCGGAACTGCGCAGTACCGGCGTGTCCATGACTCTCCGTCGAGACGTTAGCGGTCGTTAACTCCGCCGAAGATGTTAGTGCTCGTTAACCGCCCTGTCCAGCCCAGCCCTCCGCACCACGGTGTGACATTGGGTGCCGGTGGGATACCCAGTGAGGCTTTCTCGGTAGCGCGGGTGTGCGGCGGGCCCCGGCCGTCGACGCGCGGTGCTCTCGGTCGACGAGCGCGGCTGGGTTGGTGCTGAGGTCGTGAGACGAGACAGTCAGCCCGCGACGGCGTCCGAGATCCAGCCTGCCACCGGCAGATCCCGTTCGAGGCATTCGACCGACAGCCGGATCGTCCAGCGCAGTGCCTGCAGCAGGAGGCTGTCCACCTCGTTCGGCGCGGCGCTCGCCAGCGCGATCTCGACCTGTTCGCGCGCGGCGGCGGTGTTGCCGTGCACCTCGGCCAGCAGCGTACGGACGGCGGTGCGGACCGGCGGGTCCGCCTGGTCGATCGAAACCTCTTCGCCCGCCTCGTCGAACACCTGCACCTTGACCGGGGCGGTGCCGCCGTCGCCGAGGGTCGACACCATGGCGCTGCACTCGCCGAAGAGCAGCAGCATCAGCTCTTTGGTTTCCTCGTCGCGTTCGCCCGGCTCCTGCGACGTGGGCGTGACCTCTTCCAGCGCCTCCGTGTCCTCGCCAAGGCTGATGGCGACGAGCGCGCGCTGCGCCTTCTCGACGAGCCGCTGCTCGCCCTCGCTCCGGTCCGCGGTCACGTGCCTATCAAACACCAGACCGGCGGTCGGCGGGATACCCCGGATCGCGGGCTCAGCCCGCCGCGGAAAGGGCGCCCAGCGCGAGCCGGCACAGCAGATCGGCGAGCGCCCCGTCACCGAGATGGCGGTTGTAGGGCGTCGAGTTGATCAAGCCGAACACAGCGTGTGCCGCCGAGCGCGCCTGGCGTTCGCCGAGGCCGGGCACAGCTTCGCGAATCGCCCGCACCCACACCTCGACGTACTGCCGCTGGAGCGCGCGCACCTGTTTCCGGTCACCGTCGGTGAGATTCGCGAGATTGCGCTCCTGCACGGTGATGAGCGCCGGATGGTCGAGCGCGAAGTCGACGTGGAACCGCACGAGCGCGGCCAGCAGCTCGTCCGGCGTGCCGCCCGCCGCGGCGCGCGCGGTGCCGCCTTCGAGCAGGAAGTGGCTGATCGAGTTCAGCATTTCCCCGAGGATCGCGTCCTTGCTGCGGAAATGCCGGTACAGCGCGGGACCGGAGATGCCGACGGCCGCGCCGATGTCGTCGATGCCGACGCCGTGGAAACCGTGGTGGGCGAACAGCTCGGCGGCGGCGGAGAGGATCTGTTCCCGCCTGTTCGGCTTCGCGCCGTTCACCAGTGGGAGGGAATTCGCCGGCATCCGCACATAGTAGGTCCCGTGGTTAGCGAGCGCTAACTTCCGGTCCTACTTCCTGCTTGAGCCAAGTGGACGCACCCGGATTTCAGGGGTGTCTCGTGGGGATTGCACCTGGTAAAGCTTTACCGCGTCAAGCTGTCACGACAGGAGTGACCTATGGCTGCAAACACCCGTCAACCATCACGACGCATCCTC
Organism: Amycolatopsis nivea; assembly: GCF_004522235.1. Lineage (GTDB taxonomy): Bacteria > Actinomycetota > Actinomycetes > Mycobacteriales > Pseudonocardiaceae > Amycolatopsis > Amycolatopsis nivea. The sequence continues at coordinate 143,128 of NZ_SDLT01000005.1, read as the reverse complement.
CGGATGTGCGCGGCCCTGGGGGTCGCTCTCGCTGCCTCGCTCGGCTTCGCCACCGGTGCGAGCGCTGCGTCGCAAAACTACGTCGCGCTCGGCGACTCCTACTCCTCCGGAGTGGGCGCCGGGAGCTACGGAGATTCCGGCAGCTGCAAACGCAGTGCCAACGCGTACGGCCAGTTGTGGGCCAACGCCCACTCCGGCACCAATTTCACCTTCCTCGCCTGCTCGGGCGCGAAGACCGGCGACGTGCTGAACCAGATCAGCTCGATGCCGTCCAACGCCACCTTGATCACGCTCACCGTGGGCGGCAACGACGCCGGGTTCACCGACGTGATCAAGACGTGCACGCTGGGAAGCGACCAGACCTGCGTGGACCGGGTCAACACCGCCAAGACCTACGTCCAGAACACCCTGCCCGGGCTGCTGGACAAGGTGTACTCGGCGGCCAAGAGCAAGGCCCCTGGGGCGAAGCTGGTCGTGCTCTCGTATCCGCGCTTCTACACCGTGCCGGGTTCGTGCAACGTCGGGCTGAGCGACACGAAGCGGTCGGCGATCAACTCCGGGGCGGACACGCTGGCCTCGGTGCTGTCGTCGCGGGTTTCCGCCGCGGGCGGGAAGTTCGTGGACGTCCGGTCGGCGTTCGTCGGGCACAACATCTGCTCGGCGGCCAGCGACTACCTGCACAGCTTGACGTGGCCGGTGGACGAGTCGTACCACCCGACTGCCGCTGGGCAGCGGGGCGGCTACTACTCGCCGCTGACCTCGGCGATCGGCTGACGGTTCGCAAGACTGGGTGAAGGCCGCCTCGAGTTCGCTCGAGGCGGCCTTCACCGCGTCTCAGCCCAGCAGAGTCTTGACCAGCGCGGCGATCTGCTCGGTCTCGATCAAGAACGAGTCATGGCCGTACGGCGAGGTCAACACCGTGGCTTCGCCGCCGACTCCCTCCGCGATCTCGTGCGACTGGTACGGCGGGTAGAGCCGGTCGCTGTCCACCGCCGCGACCACGGTGCGCGCGGTGACCCGGCCCAGAGCAGCGGCCACCCCGCCTCGGTCCCGGCCGACGTCGTGGGTGTTCATCGATTCGGTGAGCACCACGTAGGAACCCGCGTCGAACCGGTGGACGAGCTTGTCCGCGTGATGGTCCAGATAGGACTCGACCGCGAACCGGCCGCCGGCCAGCGGATCCTCGTCTTGCTGCGGACGGTTCCCGAAACGTGTCTCCAGTTCGGGTTCGCAGCGGTAGGTGACGTGCGCGATCCGCCGGGCCACGCCCAGTCCGCGATACGGGCCTTCGGCTGCGGTGTAGTAGTCGCCGCCGTGCCAAGCGCGGTCGCCGCGGATCGCGTGCAGCTGAGGGGCAGCCCAGGCGATTTGCTCGGCGGACGCGCGAGCGGTCGAAGCGAGAACGAGCGCGGAGGCGACCCGATCGGGTTGACTTGCGGCCCATTCGAGTGCGCGCATCCCGCCCATCGAACCGCCCGCGACGGCGGCCCAGCGGTCGATGCCGAGCGCGTCCGAGAGTTCCGCTTCGGCCTTGACCTGGTCCCGGACGGTCAAGACCGGGAATCGGCTGCCCCACGCCTTGCCGTCCGGAGCGGGCGAGGACGGACCGGTCGACCCCTGGCAGCCGCCGAGCACGTTGGGCGCGACGACGAACAGCTCGTCGGTGTCGAAAGCCTTGCCGGGACCGATCAGCCCGTCCCACCATCCGGGACTCGGATGCCCCGGTTCAGCGGGCCCGGCGACATGGCTGTCGCCGGTGAGAGCGTGCTCGACGAGGACCGCGTTGGACGCGTCGGAGTTGAGCGTTCCCCACGTTTCGTACGCGAGGGTGTAGCCGGGCAGGGTCGCACCGGCCTCCAGCGCGAGCGCGCCGGGACCGGTGAACCACTGCCGCCTGCCGGATGGGTCGCCCGCCCGCCACGCGCCGGTGACGGGCGGAAGACTCGCGCCGGGATCCGTCACAGCGCCGCCTTGGCGGCCCGGAAGCCAGCCTCGAGGTCGGCCTTCAGGTCCTCGATTCCTTCCAGTCCGACGGCGAGCCGCACGAGACCCGGCGTGACGCCCGCGGCGACCTGCTCCTCGGGGCCGAGCTGGCTGTGCGTGGTCGAAGCCGGGTGCACGATCAGGCTGCGCACGTCGCCGAGGTTCACCAGCTGGCTGTGCAGTTCGGTGCCGTCGACGAACTTCCGGCCCGCCTCGACCCCGCCGCGCAGCTCGAACGACAGCACGGCGCCGACGCCGCGCGGCAGGTACTTCTGCGCCGCCGCGTGGTACGGGCTCGACGGCAGGCCGGCGTAGTAGACCTTCTCGACCTCGTCGCGCTCTTCCAGCCATTCCGCGAGCGCCTGCGCGTTCGTGGAGTGCCGCTCGACGCGCAGCGACAGCGTCTCGATGCCCTGCAGGATGAGGAAGCTGTTGAGCGGGGCGATCGCCGCGCCGGTGTCGCGCAGGATCTGCACGCGCGCCTTGGCCGCGAACGCGCCCGGGCCGAGCGCCTCCCAGTACTTGAGGCCGTGGTAGCTCGGGTCGGGCTCGTTGAAGCCGGGGAACCGGGACGGGTCCTTGCCGAAGTCGAACGTGCCGCCGTCGACCAGCACGCCGGCGACGGTCGTGCCGTGGCCACCGAGGTACTTCGTCGCCGAGTGCACGACGATGTCGGCGCCGTGTTCGATCGGGCGGACCAGGTACGGCGTCGGCACGGTGTTGTCCACGACCAGCGGGACCCCGGCCTCGTGCGCGACGTCGGCGACCTTGCGGATGTCGAGGACGGCGCTGCTCGGGTTGGCCAGCGTCTCGGCGAAGAACAGCTTGGTGTTCGGCCGGACCGCGGCCCGCCACTGCTCGGCGTCGTCCTGGTCGTCGATGAAGGTGACCTCGATGCCGAGCTTCGGCAGCGTGTAGTGGAACAGGTTGTAGGTGCCGCCGTACAGCGACGGGCTGGTGACGAAGTGGTCGCCCGCGTTGGCCAGGGTCAGGATCGCCGCGGTGACCGCCGCCGAACCGGAGGCGAACGCGAGACCGGCGACGCCGCCTTCGAGGGTGGCGACGCGCTGCTCCAGGACGTCCTGGGTCGGGTTGTTGATGCGCGTGTAGATGTGGCCGGGCTCGGCGAGGCTGAACAGATCCGCCCCGTGCTGCGTGTCGCGGAAGACGTACGACGTGGTCTGGTAGATCGGCGTCGCGCGGGCTCCGGTGGCCGGATCGGGCGCCGCCCCCGCGTGGATCTGCTTGGTCTCGAAGGACCAGCTCGTGGTGTCTTCCGGCATCTGCTCGCTCCTAGCGGTCGGGATCGGGTCGGCTGGCGCGACGCTAACCAGGCCGGACGAAACGCCCAACAGGTCTCACGGGATGAGAGTCCTACGCACCCGGACGTAGGAACAAGTGCCGAGCGCTGACGGACGACGCGACGATGCGGTAACGCGCACGCTCAGGGGCATGGACTGGAGAATGCGGCCGTCGACCCGGAAGTGGTTCCTGTTCGGCCACGTCGTCACGTCGGTCGGCTGGATCGGAGCCGAGCTCGCGGTGCTGATCTGCAGCGTTCTCGCGATCGCCGGCTTCGATCCGGTGACCACGCGCAGCGCGAACGTCATCGCCGGGATCCTCGCGGGCACGCTTTACTTCCCGGCCAGCCTGCTCGCACTGGCCACCGGTGTGGTGCTCGGCCTCGGCACGAAGTGGAAGCTGGTGCGCTACCACTGGGTGCTGTGGAAGCTGGTGGCGACGCTCGCCCTCTTCGTCGGCGGCAACCTGCTGGTGGTCCCGTCTTTTGTCGAGCACGGCGAGCAGGCTTCGCGCGGGGAGATCGTCGGGGCGAGCGCGGTGTCGGGCACCGGGGCGATGAGCGTCGGGCTGACGTTGCTGCTGGGCGCGACGCTGGTGTCGTACTTCAAGCCGTGGCCGAAGGTGTTTCGCGCTAACTAGTGCCGCGGGTGGCGAAACCGGTGCAGTCTTCTACCGTTCCAGCAAGAACGTCAGGAGCGCTGGAGGTAGCTGTGGTTTCGGTGCGCAGCGTCGTGGACCGGGTCGGTCCCACGCTGCTCCACGCGCTCCTCGTGCCCGAAGGCTGTCCGGCGGTCGGCGACGTGGTGATCGCCGAACCGGGCGCGGAGTCCGCCATCGCCGCCGGCGACCTGGTGCTGGGCGTCGCCACGATCGAGCAGGCGGACGCGGCGGCACTCGTCCGGGTGAGCGCCGGACGGGGTGCGGCAGCGGTGCTGTTGAAACCGCCGCTGGCGGCGAAACAGTCGGTGCGGCGCGCGGCGAAGTCGGCCGGGATCGCGTTGATCCAGGTGCACGCGGCGACGTCCTGGGCTCAGCTGGTCTGGCTGTTGCGCACGGTTCTGGACGCGCTCGCCGACGAATCCGAAGCGCTCGAAGAAGGCGGTGACCCCGGTTCCGGCGACCTCTTCCGGCTCGCCGACGCGGTTGCCGCGGTGGTCGACGCGTCGGTGACGATCGAGGACACCAACTCGCGCGTGCTCGCGTACTCCGCGCGCCAGGACCTCACCGACCCGGCGCGCGTCGCGACGATCATGGGCCGCCGCATCCCGGACGACGTACTGGCCCGGTTCCGCTCGCGCGGCGTGTTCCGCGAGCTTTCCCGCGGCAGGCAGACGATCTTCGTCCCGGCCCAGCGCGACGGCACCCTGCCGCGGCTGATCGTGCCGATCCGGATGGGCGGCGAACTGCTGGGCTCGATGTGGGCGGTCGTCCCCGGCCCCGTTTCCGAGGAACGCGCGGCGGCTTTCGCGGACGCGGCCCCGGTGGTCGCACTGCACCTGCTGCGACGGCGCGCGCATACGGACGCCCAACGCCGCGCTTCCGCCGAATTGCTGCGCGCGGTCTTGGAAGGACAGGTCCCGCCGCGTCGAGTAGTCGCCGAACTGGACCTCTCCGACGAGCCGCACCGGGTCGTCGTCGTAGACGTCAGCGGTGGCGACAGCCGGGACGCCGAAGGACTGTTGCTGGCGTTGCTGGAACGGATCTCGCAGGGTTTCGGACGCCGTCCGGTCGCGGCTGAACTGGGCGGGTTGCTGTATGTCGTGGTTCCGGACCGCCCCGGCGAGGGCGGCTGGCCGGAACTGCGGGAGGCGCTGCTCGCCCAACCCGCGTCCCGCCGAGGCGGCCTACCGCGCGCGGCTGCGGGCGCGCCCGGCGATCCGACCGCGCTGGCCGCGTCGCGCGCCCAAGCGGACGAGGCCCTGGGCCTGCTGCGAGCCGGACTGGTCGAGGGTCGCGTCGTGGCTTACGACGAGGCCTGGACGGCCCTGGTCCTGCACCGCGCCGCCGCCGGAGCAGCGGCGGCGCAGGTGTCGGAACTCGGCCCGCTCGGCGTGCTGCGCGCACACGACGACGCGAGTAATGCTGGGTACGTCGACACTCTTTACGAATGGCTCCGACACCCCGGCGACCCCCGCGCTGCTGCGGAACGGTTGCGCATTCACCCGAACACGTTGCGGTACCGGATGAAGCGGCTGTTGGAACTTGTTCCGTTGAATCTTGATGATCCTGACGTACGGCTCGCTTTGCTTACCCAGCTGATCGCACTCCGCTGGAGCTGACCCGGTAGCTGAGGTCGTTGGCGCGCAACGATTCCGGCTCCATCCGGACCCACACCGTGCCGCGTTCAGCCGGATCGTCCAGCAGGTACGCGCGGAACCGCGGATCCCACGCGGACTCATCCGGGCCCAGGTACCGCACCAGTTTCCGTCGTCCGCGCGGCACGTCGAACGGTTCGAGGGCGGCTGACCCGCGCGCGATCACCTGACGCACCAAGCCGGTCGCGAGATCGCAGACGTCCACCGTCACCGCGATCCGCGGCTCCTCGCGCACCCGAGCGGGCAGCCGCGACCACGGGCCGCTGAGGATCCAGAACGCCCTGTCCTCCCAGAGATACCAGGTGGGCCGGACGGTCGGACCAGCGGTGGCGACCCGTGCGGTCAGCGGCTGCGCGAGGAAACTGTCGACGTCGAAACCGGTCACGCGACCAGCAGCGTCTTCCCAATCGTGCCCCGAGATTCGATCGCCGCGTGCGCGTCAGCCGCCCGCTCCAGCGGGAACCGCTGCCCGATCACCGGCGTGAGCTGTCCGGACGCGGCGGCCGCCAGTGCCGATTCGGTGTAGCCGCGCATCTCCGCCGCGTCGCCGATCGACCGGATCAGCTTCACGCCGCGCGCGGCAGCGTCCTCTTCGGACACTTCGGTCCACGAACCGCTTGCCAGACCGTAGATCGCCATCCGCCCGCCGGGCCGCACCAGTCCGAACGCCGCGGTGCCGACCGCGCCTCCCACGCCGTCGAACACCACGTCCACCTCCCCGGCCTCCGTGGTCCACTGCGGATCGGTGTAGTCGACCGCAAGGTCCGCACCCAATTCCCGGGCGCGGGCAAGCTTTTCCGCCCCGCGCGCCGCCGCCACGACCTCCGCGCCCGCGGCCTTCGCCAGCTGCACCAAGAGACTGCCGACCCCTCCGGCGGCAGCCTCGACGAGCACCCGTTCCCCCGGCGCCACCGCGGTCGCGTGCACCAGCCCGGTCGCCGTGCGGCCGTCTGCCAGCAGCGCGACGGCCGCGTCGAGGCTCAGCGCGTGCGGCACCGGGAACACCAACGCCGCGTCCACGACCACGCGCTGCGCGTAACCGCCGCTGCCGCCGGTCGACGTCACCACGCGTTTCCCGACCAGAGCCGGGTCGACGCCCTCCCCGGCCCGGCTGATCACACCCCCGACGCCGTTGCCGGGCACCATCGGGAGCGTGCTGCCGAACGGCCCCGTCCCCGTCGCCCGGAACTGCGTTTCCACGAAGGTGACGTTGGCGAACGCCACCTCGATCAGCACCTGTCCCGGCCCGGGAGCCGGATCGGGGGCCTCCCCCGCCTGCAGCACCGCCGGCCCGCCGAACTCCCGCAGCCACACCGCTCGCATGTAAGCCCTTCCTCGAGGTCTCCGCCGGGTGCCAGCCAACTACCTCGAGTACGGTCGAGGTCAAGTGCGTTGTCCTGGGAGCACTATTGACCCCGCGGAAGACTGTGGCGGCGGGATGATGACACCGCCGTCCGGGTAGATCACCGTGAGTGGCAACACCTTCGACAGAACCGCCGCCAGGAGGCAGGACAGTGCGCATCGCCGTTCCCCGTGAGATCAAGAAGCACGAGTACCGGGTCGCGTTGACCCCGGCAGGCGTGCACGAACTGGTCGGTCGCGGGCACGACGTCTTCGTCGAGACGGGTGCCGGGACCGGGTCGTCCATCACGGACGAGGAGTACGTCGCCGCGGGCGCGAAGGTGCTCGCCACCGCGGACGAGACGTGGGCCGAGGGCGAGCTCGTGCTGAAGGTCAAGGAGCCGATCGCCGAGGAGTACCCGCGCCTGCGCAAGGATCTGGTGCTGTTCACCTACCTGCACATCGCCGCGGACCGTCCGCTGACCGACGCGCTGCTGGCCGCGGGCACCACCGCGATCGCTTACGAGACGGTGCAGAAGCCGAACGGCGCGCTGCCGCTGCTGGCCCCGATGTCCGAGGTCGCGGGCCGGCTGGCCCCGCAGGTCGGCGCCTACGCCCTGATGAAGCCGAGCGGCGGCCGCGGCGTCCTGCCCGGCGGCATCCCCGGCGTGCACCCGGCGCGCGTGGTCGTCATCGGCGGCGGCGTGGCGGGTCTGAACGCCGCTCGGGTCGCCCTTGGCCTCGGTTCCGACGTGGAGATCCTGGACACGAACGTCGACCGTCTCCGCCAGATCGACAACGACTTCGGCGGCCGCATCCGCACCGTCACCTCGAACCGCCTGTCGGTGGAAGAGTCGGTCCTGGAAGCGGACATGGTCATCGGCGCGGTCCTGGTCCCGGGCGCGAAGGCCCCGAAGCTGGTCTCCAACGACCTGGTCTCCCGCATGAAGCCGGGCAGCGTCCTGGTGGACATCGCCATCGACCAGGGCGGCTGCTTCGCCGACTCGCGCCCGACCACGCACGACGACCCGACCTACACGGTCCACAACTCGGTCTTCTACTGCGTGGCGAACATGCCAGGCGCGGTCCCGCGCACGAGCACCTACGGCCTGACCAACGTCACCCTCCCCTACGCCGTGCAGCTGGCAGACAAGGGCTGGAAGGCCGCCCTCTCCGCCGACCCGGCCCTGGCCCTTGGCCTGAACACCCACGCAGGCGCCCTGACGAACGCCCCGGTAGCCACCGCCCACGGCCTCCCCCACACCCCCGTGGAAACCGCACTAGCGTAACCAGCCACGACAAAGCGGCGAGGGCCAAAGCCCTCGCCGCTTTGTTATGCCCCAACGCTTTTTTGTTCCACCCAACCCCCCACCCAACCGCCACCGAACGCACCGTGGGGGTCCGGGGGGCTCGGCCCCCCGGGTAATACGACGCCCCTTCCTGGGCGAAGCGCCGCCAGGCGCGAGCAGAGGAAGGGAAGAAGGGGCGACCCGCTCAACCAGCCTGGGGGTCACTGGGAGCGGGTCGCCGGGTACTAGCTTAAAGAACATTGGGCGGGAGCGCTCGTTCGGGGGTGGATTTGGCCGGGGTTCTTCCCCGTGACCAGGTGAACGTTCAACCTTTCACCTGTGCCGCCCGGACCAGGGTTTCCCTGCTCCGCAGGGCTTCCAGGGTCCGGCGGAACCCGCTGGCGTGCCGTTCGTCACCTCTGTCCGGCGGAGCGTCGGTTGTGCCCGTTTGGTCCGGGCCGGCGGCTTGCTCGGGAATAAATTGTCGGTGCCGCTCCCTAACCTTGTGATGTGACCACCACTGCGACGCCTGCGCGTCAAGACCGTCCGATCGTTGAGACGGCGCCCCGACCGGTCGGCTGGGTGCGCCGGTTGTCCACTGCCTGCTGGGAGCACCGCGGCGTTGTCGTGCTCGCGATGACGGCGGCGGTGCTGAGCGTCGGGGTGCAGGCGGCGAGTCCGTTGCTGGTGCGGTCGGCGGTGGACGACGCGGTGGCCGGGCATACGGCGCAGCTGGCCGGGCTCGCGGTGGGGCTGGTGGCGTTGCAGGTCGTCGCGTTCGGGTCGGCGTTCCTGCGCCGGTACGTGGGCGGGCGGCTGGCGCTGGACGTGCAGCACGATCTGCGGAACCGGGTGTTCGGCGCGGTCTCGCGGCTGGACGGCGGGAAGCAGGACGCGTTGCGCACCGGGCAAGTGGTGTCGCGCGCGATTTCGGATCTGCAGCTGGTCACCGGGTTGCTGATGCAGGTTCCGCTGTCGGCGGGGTCGGTGATTTTCGCGGTGCTGTCGCTGGGCGCGATGTTGTGGATGTCGCCGCTGCTCACGCTCATCGCGCTGGTGGTCGCGCCCGCGGTCGGGATCGTCGTGGCGTTGAGCAGGCGGCGGTTGTTCCCGGCGACCTGGTCGGCGCAGCAGCGCGCGGCGGATGTCGCGCAGCACGTCGAGGAGACCGTCACCGGCGTGCGCGTGGTGAAGGGTTTCGGGCAGGAGGCACGCGAGGTCGCGCGGCTGGAGCGCACGGCACGGAAGCTGTTCGCGGAGCGGTTGCGCGCGGCGAAGCTGTCCGCGTTGCCGACAGCGACCACGTCGGCACTGCCTGCCGCGGGTCAGGTCGCGGTGCTGGCGATCGGCGGCGTGCTGGCGTTGAACGGGCAGATCAGTCTCGGCACGTTCCTCGCGTTCGCCACGTATCTCGCGGCGTTGATCGGCCCGGCGCGGTTCCTGTCCGGGCTGGTGGTGCAAGCGCAGCTCACGCGGGCTGGCGCGGAGCGGGTGTACGAGCTGATCGACGCGCAGCCGGAGGTCGCCGACAGCCCCGACGCGCGGCCGTTGCCGCCCGGCACGCTGGGCGTCGAGCTGAACGACGTGAAGTTCGGCTACACCCGCAGCGACCCGGTGCTCGACGGGCTCACGCTCGAAGCGCGGCCCGGCGAAACGCTCGCGCTGGTGGGCACGGCGGGGTCCGGCAAGTCCACGATTTCCATGCTGCTGCCCCGGTTTTACGACGTGCACTCCGGTTCGGTGCGGGTCGGCGGGCTGGATGTGCGCGACGTGCCGTTGAAGGATCTGCGGCAGGCGATCGGCGTGGTCTTCGAGGAAGCGTTCCTGTTCTCCACCTCGGTGCGGGACAACATCGCGTACGGCCGCCCGGACGCGAGCGACGAGGAGGTCTTCGCGGCCGCCCGCGCGGCGGAGGCGGACGAGTTCATCCGCGCGCTGCCGGACGGCTATGCCACCGAGGTGGGCGAGCGCGGGCTCACCCTGTCCGGCGGGCAGCGGCAACGGCTCGGTCTCGCGCGCGCTCTGCTCACTGACCCGCGAGTGCTGATCCTGGACGACGCGACGTCGGCGATCGACACCGTCACCGAAGCCGCGATCCACGACACGCTGCGCGCGGTCACCGCCGAACGCACCACGTTGCTCATCGCACATCGCCGGTCAACGCTGCAGCTGGCGGACCGGATCGCGGTGATGGATCAGGGCCGGGTGGTCGACGTCGGCACCGAGGAGGAGTTGCTGGCGCGGTGCGCGCTGTTCCGCGAACTGGTCGCCGGGCCGGGCGACGACGTTGAAAAACCGCACCGCTGCGACAACCTCGAGCCAGGCTCGGACGGCACCACGGCAGTGCTGTGGCCGGAGGACGAGCGCGACGAGGTCGACGCTCTCGCCGAGGCCGCGCAGGCCCGCGGCGGCGTGCCCGGCGGCGGCACCGGATTCGCGGGCAGCGGCGGCGCCGACGTGCCGCCGACCCCCGAGCTGCTGGAAGGCGTCCGCAGGCTGCCTCCGGCCACCGACCGGCCGCGACTGTCCGATGTGGACGTCACGGCCCCGGATCCCGGCTTCAAGCTGTCCCGGATCCTGCGTCCGGTGCGGTGGCCGCTCATCGGCGTGATCGGGCTGGTCGCGGCCGACGCGCTGGCCTCGCTCGCACTGCCCGCGCTGTATCAACGCGGGGTCGACCACGGCGTCCTGCCCGGCGTGGCGAGCGTCGTGTGGCTGCTGGCCGGGATCGGCGCGCTCGTGGTGGCAGCCGACTGGTTCGTGGTGCGCTGGCAAACCCGGCTCACCGCCCGCGTCGGCGAGACGGTGCTCTACTCGCTGCGCGTGCGGAGCTACGCACACCTGCAACGGCTCGGGCTGGACTACTACGAGCGCGAGCTGTCCGGGAAGATCATGACCCGGATGACCACGGACGTCGACGCGTTGTCCACGTTCCTGCAAACCGGCCTCGCCACCGCGGTCGTCAGCGCGCTCACCTTGGTGGGCATCACGGTCGCGCTGCTGGTCACCGATGCCGCGCTGGCCGTTTACGCGCTGGCCATGCTGCCGATCCTGCTCGTAGCCACGCTGATCTTCCGGCGGGTCGCCTCGCGTGCGTACAGCGAGGCGCGCGAGAAGGTGAGCGTCGTCAACGCGGACATGCAGGAGAACGTCAGCGGTCTGCGCGTCGCCCAGGCGTACACGCGCGAAGAGCGTTCGGCGGAGGTGTTCGCCTCGCGCAGTGACGACTACCGCCGGTCGCGGCTGCGCGCGCAGCGGTACATCGCGACGTACTTCCCGCTCGTTTCGCTGATGTCGGATCTGGCGACCACCACGGTGCTGGTAGTCGGCGCCCACCGCGTCGCTGGCGGCACGCTCGAAGCCGGTGTGCTGCTCGGATTCTTGCTGTACCTGCAGCAATTCTTCTCGCCGATCCAGCAACTGTCGTCGGTGTTCGACGGCTACCAGCAGGCCCGCGTCGGCCTGAGCCGCATCGGCGACCTGCTGCGCACGCCGACGTCGGTGCCGCCTGCCGAGAACCCGGTCGAACTGCCCGCACACCTGTCCGGCGAAGTGCGGTTCAAGGACCTCGATTTCTCCTACACCGGCGCGGAAAAGCCCGCGCTGGAGAACCTGACGCTGGACGTCGCAGCAGGCGAAACCGTCGCACTGGTCGGCGCGACCGGCGCGGGCAAGTCCACCGCGGTGAAGCTCGTCGCGCGCTACTACGACGCCACCGGCGGCGCGGTGTTGATCGACGGCGTCGACGTCCGCGAATACGACCTGCCCGCACTGCGCGCCCGGATGGGCGTCGTGCCGCAGGAAGCACACCTGTTCTCCGGCACCGTCGCGGACAACGTGCGATACGGCCGCCCCGAAGCCACCGACGCGGAAGTCGAGGCCGCCGTACGAGCAGTCGGCGCGCTGGACGGAGTAGCCGCCCTCCCCGCCGGTTTCCGGCAACCAGTAGGAGAACGTGGCCGCTCCCTGTCCGCCGGACAGCGGCAACTCGTCGCACTGGCCCGAGCCGAACTGGTCAACCCGGACGTGCTCCTGCTGGACGAAGCCACCGCCGCCCTGGACCCAGCCACCGAAGCCACGGTCCTCCGCGCCACCGAACACCTGGCCCGTCGCCGCACCACCTTCGTAGTCGCGCACCGCCTGGCAACCGCCGCGAAGGCCGACCGGATCGTGGTGCTCGACCACGGCCGCATCGTCGAACAGGGCACCCACCCCGAACTGGTCGCCGCCGACGGCCACTACGCGCGACTGTGGGCTTTGGGATGAGTCAGCGGCGATAGGTCACTGAGGCTCGCTCGGGTGGCCGGTGCCGCGCATCGCCGCAGCTCGCCCGTCCGCAACGACCGAGCTGGCCGTGAGGGGACCCCTGAGGGAATCTGATTCCCTCAGGGGTCCCCTCACGTACCTCCGCGGCGCCGCGCCCGTCGAGACCCCACGCGCATCCGCGGTCAGGAAATCTTGCGCCGATAAATCACGTTGGCGAAGAAATACGCCACCACCAAGATCCCCACACACCACGCCAGCGCGATCCAGATCCCGCCGCCGACCGGGCGCTCCGCGAACAGGTCGCGGATCGTGTTGACGATCGACGTCACCGGCTGGTGTTCGGCGAACGCGCGCACCGGGCCGGGCATGGTGGCGGTTGGTACGAAGGCCGAGCTGACGAACGGCAGGAAGATGAGCGGGTACGAGAACGCGCTCGCGCCGTCCGCGGATTTGGCGGTCAGGCCGGGGATCACCGCGATCCAGGTCAGGGCCAGGGTGAACAGCACCAGGATGCCGAGCACCGCGAGCCATGCCAGTGGTCCCGCGCTGGTGCGGAATCCCATCGCGAACGCCACGAGCACCACGACGACGACCGAGATCAGGTTCGCGATCACCGAGGTGAGCACGTGCGCCCACAGCACCGCCGAGCGCGCGATCGGCATGGACTGGAAGCGTTCGAAGATGCCGCCCTTCAGGTCCAGGAAAAGCCGGAACGCGGTGTAGGCGATCCCGGAGGCGATGGTGATCAGGAGGATGCCGGGCAGCAGGTAGGTCACGTACGACTCCGAGCCGGCGTTGATCGCGCCGCCGAGGACGTAGGTGAAGAGCAGCAGCATCGCGATCGGTGTGATCGTCGTCGTGATGATCGTGTCCAGGCTGCGGGTGATGTGCCGCAGCGACCGTCCTAACAGGACTGAGCTGTCGGCGACGAAGTGGCCGCTCATTGCCCGTCCCCCTTGTTTCCGGTGCCGACCAGGGAAAAGAAGACGTCTTCCAGCGTCGGCTGTTTCTCGACGTACTCGACCTTCGCCGGCGGAAGCAGCCGCTTGAGCTCTTCCAGCGTGCCGTTCACGAGCACCTGCCCCTCGTGCAGGATCGCGATCCGGTCGGCGAGGTGTTCGGCCTCTTCCAGGTATTGCGTGGTGAGCAGCACCGTCGCGCCCTGCTCCGCGAGTTCTTCGACCGCGCGCCAGACGTCGTTGCGCGCCTGCGGATCGAGTCCCGTCGTCGGCTCGTCCAAAAAGATCACCTGCGGGTCCCCGATCAGGCTCATCGCGATGTCCAGACGACGGCGCATGCCACCGGAGTACGTCGACACCTTGCGCGACCCGGCCTCAGTCAGCGCGAATCTCCGCAACAACCCGTCCGCGATCTCGCCCGCGTTCTTGAGGTGCCGCAGCTTCGCCACCAGAACCAGATTCTCGCGCCCAGTAAGGATTTCGTCGACGGCCGCGAACTGCCCGGTAAGACTGATCGACTCGCGGACATCGTCGCCCTGGCTCGCCACCGCGAACCCGTTGACCTCCGCCTCCCCCGCGTCCGCCTCGAGCAAGGTCGACAGAATCCGCACGACCGTCGTCTTGCCCGCGCCGTTCGACCCGAGCAGCGCGAAAATACTGCCGCGCGCCACCTCGAAATCGACGCCGCGCAACACTTCCAGCTTGCCGTAAGCCTTTCGCAACCCCCGCACTCGTATCGCCGGCGCCGTCATACCGCACCGCCCACCGCGCGGTCGATGGATTCGGTCAGCCGCGTCCGTTCGCGGGAAATCCAGTTCCCCTCGGGATAACTCCGGAGAAACTCCTCCGCGAACTCGACCGGCTCGTCACCGACAATGCCCCGGACCGTCGTCCCGTTCGCCACGCTCTGCTCGAACAGGTCGATGAGATCGTCCAGCATCCGCAGATGACTTTCCGCCGTCCCCGGCCCGAAGTACTGCAAATACCGGTGCAACGCCTTGATCGCCGCCCGGTAGTCCGGCGGCAGCTCCTCGACGCGCGCCTTGTACCGCCGGTACCGCTTCTTGTCCTCCAGCGGACCGGTGACCACTTCCAGATAGTGCAGATACCTGCTTTTTCCGTCATTCCCCATGATCGATCCCCTCCTTGCGCAGCTGTTCGAGCCGGTCCGAGAGAAACCGCCAGTTCCGCCAGAACTCGTCGAGGCTCGCCCGCCCCGGAGCGTTCAGCGTGTAAACCTTGCGCGGCGGTCCTTTCTCGGACGGCACTTTCTCGACGTCGACGAGCCCGCGCTGCTCGATCCGCACGAGCAGCGCGTAAACGGTGCCCTCGGCGATATCGGTGAATCCCCGCTCGCGCAGCCACGAGGTGATCTCGTACCCGTAAGCGGGCCGCCCGGCAAGAATCGCGAGGACGATGCCCTCCAAGGTCCCCTTGAGCATCTCCGTCGCCTGCTTGCCCATCGAACGCCCTTCAGCTAGTCAGTGTTGCTGAGTACCAGTAGATAGTAACACTGACTAGCGGCGGCGGGGAGGGGCTCAACCGCTTGGCTCCGCCCCCTTGATCCGTTCGACCAGCTCGTCGCGGTACTCCCGCACCGCCTCGAACTCCGGTTCGTCGCCGGTCGCTCGCTTCAACGCGCCTTCCAGGATCTTCAGGCCCTGGCGAGCGTCGCCGCGCGCATCCGCCTGCCGCGCGGCGTTTTCCAAGGCTTTCGCAAGCTTCGTCCGCGCTTCGGGTTCTTTGCCCGCCTTGTGGATCCGGATCCAATTGCCGCCCGGATCGACGACGGTGAACCCGGTGTACCGGTCGTTGCGCAGCCGCGGCCGGGTCATCCGCGGGATGCCGGAGACGAGCAGTTTTCCGTGCACGGAACGCATTCCCGCCGCGAAGGACTCGAACAGCTCGCCGATGTCCGGGACGATGACCAGGCACGTGCTGTACGACTGGGCCGGGTCGTAGCCGTCCATGCCGAAGAAGTGCAGATTGATGTCTTCCCGCCGCAGCGCGACGTGCGGGTTCGGCCGCGTCTGCCGATAGGTGATCTCGAAGCCGAGCATCTCGTAGAACGACGCGATCTCGTCGATGGACGGACAGGGCAGGAGCGGAATGGTCAATTCGTTCGCCACTGCCCGAACCTAAGCCCGGATCCGCCGAAACGACACGGAGCTATTTGCTCATGCGAACAGCGGACGTGTCCGGCAGGGTCGCGCTTTCAGCGGCGAGTGATCCGCGCGCGCGGTGGTCTCGGCAGCCTGGCCGCCGCGGGAAATCCGTGCAGCTGCCCAGCTTCAGGGCAGTTCGCGCCAGCGGAGGTCGCCCCAACCGGCGGAGGTGACGTCGGCGAGCTCAGCCCAGCGGGTCGTCCCGGGGCGGACGTGCGTGTCCGAGCCGATGGACCACTCCGGCGCTTCCGGTTCGACGTGCTCGAACTCTTCAATGCCGGACGGGGTTCGCCACACCGCGGTGCAGGAGTCGCACATCAGCACGACTTTGCCGTGTTCGGTGACAAGCGGGCGGATCAAACCCTGGTCCCAGAACGACGGACATTCGACCAGCCACATCGCGTCACCACCGCCTCGCGCCTCGGAAATCGCTGCGGCCGGGTGAGGCCGCAGCCTTTCGACAGCACAACACCGGTCAGTGAACGAGTCGCTACGCAGATCTCAACTGAGCCGTAACACGGGCGGACGTCCTTGCACCGTATCGCCCAGGTGAGTGGTGCAGCCGTGCGAGACCGACTGCCCAGCCGCCCGCAAACCCGCTGCAGCTCATCCGGCGAACTGTGGCCGGGGCCGACGAAGGGGCTGGCCCCGCCGAGGGCGATCACGGGCGGGGGCGGAGCGGCACCGTCACGCGATCCGCAGCCCTCCGCTTCGCTCGACGGCCACCATCACCCGCAGCTCCCCGCCGCCTCCAGCGCCTCTCGGCAAGCCGCCACCGCAGCAAGGTCCGCGTCCGGGCCGCCAGCTCGCGCGGGCAGCATCGCCAGCACCGAAGCCTCCTTCGCCCGCACCGTCGGATGGAGGCGCGCCGCCTTGGCCAGCAACTGCGACGGTCCCGTCTCCACCAGCACCCGTCGTCCCTCAACAGGGAGCGGCGACTCCGGCCCCAGCAGCGTGCCGACGGCGGGCCAGAACCGCACCGGTTCTACGGGGTGGGAGGCCCAGTAAGCAGGGTCCGTCGCCTCCGCATCGGTGAGCACGCGGCCGGTATAGCCCGACACCATCGGGATCTTCGGCGGCGAGGGCTGCGCGGCCGCGACGGACGGGAGGCATCGGGCGGCGGCTTCGGCCAAGGACGGGCTGTGGAAGGCGGACGTCGCGGGGACCGGGAGACACATTCGCCCATCGGCGCGCAGCTTCTCCGCCGCGTCCGCCAAGGGCGCTTCCGGGCCGGAGAGAATCAGCTGGCGGGGTGCGTTGATCGCGCCGATCACGACGTCATCGGTCAGGACCGGCGCGACGTCCTCGACGGTCGCGGCTACGGCGAGCATTCCGCCCGCGGGAGCGGACGCCAGTTCCTTCACCCGCTGCCACATCAGCTCGGCGGCGGCGGGGACTTCGAAGACCCCGGCAAGAGTCGCGGCGGCTACCTCGCCGACGCTGTGACCCAGCAAGGCGGCCGGTTGCACGCCCCAGGAAAGGATCATCCGGCCCAGGGCATGGCCGACGGTGAACAGCAGGATTTGCGAACGGGTGACGTGGTCGAGGGGAACAGCAGGCGAGTCGGTCAGCCAGTCGGCCCGGATGGCGGGGCCGTCGGGGCCCAGCGCGGCGAAGACTTCGTCCACCGCGTCGGTGAAGACGTCGTCGTGCCCGTACAGGCCGGCGGCCATCCGGACGTGCTGCGAGCCTTGGCCCGGGAACAGCAGTGCGACCTCGGTCATCACCCGAAACTCCTTCCGCCCGAAACCCCGGTGGCACCGGAAACAAACCGGATCGTGCGGCACGGCGGTCGACGGCTGCTCGACCCCTGCTGGACCGCCAGGTCGAGTCCGTTCCCACAGGCTGTCGAGAGCCCGCGGGAAGGGTGGCGGCATGAGATTCGACGGGCTGTACCTCGCCGGGCTCGGAAGCTGGCTGCCACCGGCGACGACGACCGCCGAAGCGGTGCGGAGCGGGCAATGCTCGGCCGAGACGGCGCGCAAAAGCGAGATGGAATCGGTCCTCGTCGCGCCCGAAGGGATCGCGCCGCCGGAGATGGCGGCTCGGGCCGCGCGAGTCGCCTTGGCGCGATCGGGGGTGGCGCGCGGCGACATCGCGGTGCTGCTGCACGCGACGTTGTTCCATCAGGGCTACGACTTGTGGTCGCCCGCCGCGTACGTGCAGCGGGCAGCGGTCGGCGGGACCTGTCCGGCGATCGAGGTGCGGCAGGTTTCCAACGGCGGCATGGCAGCGCTCGACCTCGCGGCCAGTTACCTTCTGGCGGACCCGGCGCGACAGGCAGCGTTGATCACCGCGGCGGATCGCTTTGACGGTCCGGATTTCGACCGCTGGCACAGCGATCCGGGCACGGCGTACGCCGACGGCGGGACGGCGATGGTGCTGTCCCGCGTGAGCGGATTCGCGCGGTTGCGCAGCCTGGCGGTGGTGAGCGGGCCGGAGCTGGAAGGCATGCACCGTGCGGGGGCGGCGTTCGGCGAGGTCGAGATGAGCAATCGGCAGCTGGTCGACCTGGACGCGCACAAACGATCATACGTGTCCGAGGCCGGAATGTCACAGACCCTCGCGGCCATTCTCGACGGGCAGCGCGAAGCGTTGAAACGCGCACTGAGCGACGCCGAACTGGAACTGTCCGATGTGGACCGTCTTGTGCTGCCGCACTTCGGGCGGCGACGGCTGGTGTCGAACTACCTGCGGCACATGGACGTTCCCCTCGAACGAACCACGTGGGACTTCGACAGCAAGATCGGCCACCTCGGTGCGGGCGACCACATCGTCAGCCTGGAAAACCTCGTGCGCACCGGTGGCTTGCAGCCGGGACAGACCTGCCTGTTGATGGGCGTCGGCGCGGGATTCTCCTGGAGCAGCGCGGTAATCGAACTGCTGGAGAAACCCGAATGGGCTGACTAAGGCACAAGGAAAGGCCCCGCGAGAGGAGGAGTCGCGGGGCCTTTTCTCGTGCGGAAGCTACTCGACGATAGCGACCGCGCGAGCCCATCCGGCGCCGGCGCCGGCCAGTTTCACCGGGAAGCACGACAGCGTGAAACCGTGCGCCCGCGGCAGTTCGGCCAGGTTCGCCAGGCGTTCGATCTGGCAGTACTCCCGGTCGCGGCCGCGCATGTGCGCCGGCCACAGTACCGACTTGTCGCCGGTCCGCTGGTAGGTCTCGATGATGTGCGTGAACGGCGCGTCGAGACTGAACGCGTCCGTGCCGATCACGCGGACCCCGAAGTCCAGCAGCAGGTCCAGCCCGGACTGGTCGAGGCCGACGAACTCGGTGAAGTACTTCGGCGTGCCCGCGTGCTGGTCGGCTCCGGTGTGGAGCAGGACGATGTCCAGTTCCTTCGGCTGATAGTCCACTCGGGACAGTTCGGCCCGCACGTCGTCCGCGGTGATGACACCCGGCGCGCGGCCGGTGAAGTCCAGGACCACGGCGGGACGGTGGAACCAGTCGACCGGCATCTGGTCGATCGTGCGCGGCGCCGAACCGTACGACGTGGCGTCGCCGTAGTGCGCCGGCGCGTCGATGTGCGTGCCGGTGTGGGTGGTCAGCGACACCGTGTCGTTGGTGAGGAATTCGGCGTCCCGCAGCACTTCCGGGTCGAGATCCATGCCGAAGTGCTCGCGCATTTCCGACACCAGGTGCTTGGCCCCGTCCTGGGCCGACATGGTGACCAGCGACAGCGGCTCGGGCTCCCAGCCTTCCGGATCGATCGGGGAGGACAGGTCAATCAGCTGCAACGGAGTTCTCCTTAGGTCAAGACCGCAGGCTGAGCCCGCCGTCGGCGGTGATCACCTGGCCGTGGATCCAGCTCGCTTCCGGTGCGCTCAGCAGCGCGACGACATCGGCGACGTCGGCGGGCGTGCTCAGCCGGCCGGCGGGCGTACGGGCCGCCAGCACCTGCACCATCTCGGGCTGGGTGGTCTCGTCGCCCTTGTCCAGCTTCGCGGTCGTCACTGCGTTGACCGTGATGCCGCGCGGAGCCAGCTCGACCGCCAGGTAGCGCACCAGCGATTCGAGCGCGGCCTTCGCGACGCCCAGCGCGACGTAACGCGGGATGACCCGCTGCGCACCGGAGCTGGAGACCGCGAGCACTCGACCGCCAGGCGCAAGGTGTTCGAGAAGCGCGGGCACCAAGCGCAGCAGCGGATCCAGTGCGGTGGCGACATCGGTGTGCAGGTCGGCAACCGACGCTCCGGCAGCGGGCATCGGATGCCACGACGCGGCGTTGTGCACCAGGACATCCAGCCCGCGACCAGCCGCCGAGACAGCTGCGGCGAGCTGTGCCGCACCGTCCTCAGTGGACGGATCGGCGCGGATCAGGGAAGCCGAACCGGGCAGCCCTTCGAGGCTCGCGAGGGCGGCTTTGGCGGCTTCGTCGTCGTGTGCGTAGTCGAGCAGCACATGCGCGCCGCTCGCGCAGAACTTGCGGGCGATGGCCAGCCCCAGCCCCTTGGTGGCGCCGACCACCAGGACGCTGCGGCCGGCCAGACCGAGATCGCTCACGCCGACGCCTCGGAGACCGTCGAGTACAGGTCCGCCTCGACGTCGACCAGCTCGACGAACTTCTTCACGTGCGCCTGGAATTCCGGGCTGGTCACGACGGCCTTGTGCGCGTTCGCGTCGACCCACTGGCCGATGTTCAGATACACCTTGGGATCGCGCAGCGACCGCACCATCTGGTAGGCGACGAAGCCGGGCTGCTCGGCCATGTACTGCGCGTGCTCGGTGAAGACCTTCTCGAACTCTTCCGGCTCGCCCTTGACGGTGAACTTGCTGATGAACGTGACCACGGTATCGGCTCCTAGCAGTGCGGTTCCGGGATTCTGGCTGCCGCGCACGGAGGACAGCGCCTCGCGCAGCTCGCGGCGGACGAGCTTGCCGTTGGGCGAACGCGGGATCGCCCTGGTCAGCTCGACGTGCTCGAGGTGCTTGTAATACGGCTGGGCGGCGTTGAACTCCGCGGCGATCTCGCCCGCGCGCGGCACCCACTCGTCGCCGGCCGGGACGATCAGCGCGGCCGCCACCGCGCCGGCGAACTCGTCAGGCTGGTCGACCACCGCGCAGTCCGCCACGCCGGGGTGGCGCAGCAGCTCGGCCTCGATTTCGGTGGGCGAGATCAGCCAGTTGTCGCGTTTGAAGACGTCCTTGATGCGGTCGACCAGGAACAGGTACCCGTCCTCGTCCAGGCAGCCGACGTCGCCGGTCGGCAGCCAGCGGTTCGCGCCGATGCCGTCGCCGTCCGGGCGGCCGAGGTAGCCGCGCATCACCTGCGGGCCGCGCACCTCGACTTCACCGCGCTCGCCGGCCGGCAGCGGCTCCCGAGTCGTCAAGTCGACAACGCGCACCTCGGTGTCGCGCACGACCTGGCCGACCGAACCCGGACGCGGTGCCGCCGGACCGTCGGAGAGGACCAGCGGTGCGGTTTCGGCGAGGCCGTAACCCTGCACGACCGGGATGCCGAACTGCTCCCGGAGGGTTTCCGCGTGCACCGGGGACAACGCCGAACCACCGGACAGGATGACCTCGCAGCCGGGCAGCTTCAGGTCCGCCAGTCGCGGGTCGGTCGCGAGCCGGGCCAGGCGGAACGGCATCGAGTAGTAGTGCGTCACCCCTGCCGCGAGCGCGATCGTGGCCACCGGATCCGGCACCAGGCAGAGCACCTGGGTGGCTCCGGCGATCAGCGCGGAGTTCAGGTGCATCGGGTGATAGCTGGGCAGGTGGTTGAACGTCACCGACGTTCCGGTCACCCCGTGCGCCTCGGCGACCTGCACCGCGTTGACCGCGATGTTGCGGTGCGTGAGCCGCACGCCCTTCGACTGCCCGGTGGTGCCGCTCGTGAAGTGAATGCAGGCGACTGCGTCCGGCTCCAGTTCCGTCAAAGCGCCGATCGGACCAGCCGCCAGCGCGGCGACCGAATTAGCGCGATCCGGATTCCCGAAGCACAGCAGGTGTTCCGGCGTAGCGGAAGCACGAGCGACCGCTGCGGTCATCGAATCGTTCAGCACCGCGGCCGCGGCGGAAGACTCGGTCAGCACCCGGCCGAGGTCGCCTTCCCGCAGCAGCGGGCTCAACGGCAGCACGACGTTTCCGCTGCGCAAGGTGCCGTAGTAGGCGATCGCGAACTCCGGGTGCAGCACCGAGGACATCGCGACGACCGAACCGGCCGACCCGATCCGCTCCGCCAGCGCGGCAGCGAACCCGGACGCGGCCCGGTCGAGTTCAGCGAACGTCAGGGCTGTCTCGCCGAGCCGGACCGCGATCTGGTTCGGGCTGTTCTCCGCGAGGATGCCCAGCGCGTCCGGCAGCAGCGGCGTGTCGAGCAGCGACGCGACCGGGAGGACACCGTCAGCCATCGGCGCGTTCCTCCGCCCAGGCCTTGGCGAGGTTCAGCGTCGCGGTGCTGTTGGTGCCCAACGCATTGCGCACGAACGCCTTGGCGTCCTCGACCGTCTTGCCTTCGCCGAGGATCTTCTCCACCGCGTCACGCTTGATCACCACGGTGTGCTCGGACGTCGCCCGCACCCCGCCGCCAGGCTGCGGCACGATCGTCCACAGTCCGTTGTGGACAGTCATCAGCGCGGGCAGCACCTGCTGCTTGTACGCGATGGCGTGCTCGTCGTCGAAGCACACGCGCACCGACTTCGTGGTGTGCACGGCGCCGGTCGCGGTCTTGGTGTCCATCTCCATGACCTGCAGACCCGGGGTTTCCTCGGTCAGGTCGAGCCGCTGGACGTGCGGCAGCCGCTCCGGCCACAGGTCCGACCGGTAGAGGAACTCGTAGACCGCCGCCGCGTCCGCGTCGATGTCGACGCTGTCCGCGAACACCGTGGTGAGTTCTTCGGTCTCGGCGAGGCCTTCCGCGATGCCGCGGAGGTTCTCCAGCTCGTGCTCGCTGTTGCGGTCGACCGCCTTGCTCACCCACTCGACGTTCTCCGGCAGGTCCCGCACCGCGCTGAACGCGTGCTCCAGGACGACGGTGCACGAGTCCGGTCCGCCGGGCTGGATGTTCCACGCCCCGGTCATCGACGCGACCGGATGCTGCGAAACCTCCTGGCGGAAGTCGATGCGCAGGCCGTCCTCGTCGAGGTCGCGCCGCGAGGTCCAGGTTTTGGGCTCATCGTTCGCGGTGGCCCACAACCGGATTCGCTCGGTGGTGCCGTCGCGTTCGAGCTGGCGCGCGTGGACCGTCGGCCCGAAGTAGACCGGCCAGCGGGTCACGTCGGCGAGCAACGCGTACACGGCCGAGGCGGGCGCGGCGACGTCGATCTTGTGTTCGGTCTCGTAGATCCGCAGTGGTGCAGCCACGTGCTCGGTCCTCTCAGTAGTTGCCAAGCCCGCCGCAGACGTTGATCGCCTGCCCGGTCATGGACGCCGCGGTGTCGGTGACGAGGTAGCCGACGAGGCCCGCCACCTCCTCCGGAGTGGAGTACCGGCCGAGCGGGATCTTCGCGGTGAACTTCTCCAGCACGGCTTCCTCGGTGGTGTTCCACGCCGCCGCGTACCGGCCGCGGATCGCCTGTGCCATCGGGGTTTCCACGTAACCGGGGCACACCGCGTTGACCGTGACGCCGGTCTTGCCCAGTTCGAACCCGAGCGCCTTGGTGAAGCCGACGACGCCGTGCTTGGACGCCGAATACGGCGCGCCGAGCACCACGCCCTGTTTGCCGGCGGTGGACGCGATGTTGATGACCCGGCCCTTGTCCTTGGCCAGCATGCCGCCCTTGGTGAGCACCTCGCGGGTCATCAGGAACACGCTGTTGAGGTTCGTGTTGATCACGTCGAACCACAGCTCGTCCGGGATCTCCGCGGTCTGCCCGCCGCCGCTGCGGCCCGCGTTGTTGACCAGGACGTCGATCGGGCCGTACCGGTCGACCGCGGCCGCGACCAGCGCCTGGATGTCGTCCTTCTCCCGGACGTCGCAGGTGCTGCCGTCCACGTCCAGTCCCTCGGCACGCAGGTCGCGCACCGTGTCGTCGACGGATCCCTGGGTGCGGGCGCAGAAGTACACCTGGTAGCCCTGCTGCGCCAGCGATCGGGTCACCGCGAGCCCGATCCCGCTGGTGCCGCCGGTGACCAGCGCTACGCCCCGGCTCTGTTCGGTCATCGTGTCCCTCCTGGGTTGCTCGGCGCGCGGAACAGGTCCGCGCGCACGTCGCGCGGGCGAGCTCCGAACGCGACGAGATTGAGGATCTTGCGGAAGATCGGGGTGTGCGGCAGCAGCTTCGCGAGCACCGGCCGCACGGCGTCGACGATCCGGCCGGAGGACAGCATTCCCTTGTTCTGCCTCGACTGGAGCGTGAAGACGGTGTCCACCGCCGCGCGTCGCTCGGCCTCGAAGCCGGCGAGCGCGGCGGGCCGGTTGTCTTTCGCGGCCACGGCGGCGACGAGTTCGGGGTGCAGCGCGACGGCGTCCGCGATGGCCAGGTTGATGCCTTGCGCGCCGATCGGGCTGTGCGTGTGCGCCGCGTCCCCGATGAGCACGAGTCCCGGCCGGACCCATTCCCGCGCACGGCCGGAAAACACGTCCAGCGGCGACAGTTCGGACAGCGCGGTCACTTGCTCGCGGATCAGGTCCGCGTGCTGCGGGACCGCGGCGACCAGCTGCTCCCGGATGTGCTCGATGCCCTTGGCGGCCACCGTTTTGTAGCTGCCCTTCGCCAGCGTCCAGCCGATCTGGACGCGGTCCGGGTAGGAATCGTGCACCAGCACCGGATCGGCGGCGGTGCGGTGGATGCGGACCGCGCTGGTGCGCCGTCCCGGGGCGACCAGTTTGAACCACACGACGTCGTGCTCGAACTTCTCGAACTTGTCGTAGCCGATCCCGGCGAGCGAACGAGTCTTCGAATACCGGCCGTCCGCGGCGACCACCCAGCGAGCGCGTACCTCTGCCTCACCGTCGCCGGAACCGCAGCGGATCCCGGTCACCGCGCCGTTCTCCTCCAGCAACGCCCGGGTCGAGCAGCCGCTGAGCAGACGGAAGCCCGGCGTCGCCTTGCATTCGTCGAGCAGCCGCTCCAGCAGGAGCCGCTGCGGCAGGCTGAGCAAATGGTCGTACGGCGCGGGAAGCGTCGTGTAGTCGATGTCCAGCAGCGTGCGTTCCCCTTGCACCAGCTGGAAATTGCGCATCGGGTAACCGCCGATGCCGTCGAGGACTCCGAGCTGGTCAAGCGTCCGCAGCGCACCGGGCTGGATGATCTCGCCGCGGTACTCGCGGTCCAGCGACGCGCTGCGCTCCGCGACGACGACGTCCACTCCCGACCGGGCGAGCAGCAGCGCCAGCACCAGACCCGCAGGTCCGCCGCCGGACACGCACACGTCCGCTTCGATCTCGCGCACTCGATCCCTCCCGCTGTCGCACCGCCTCGGGCCACCCTCCAGCGGGCCGGTCCAAAACGGCTCGACGCACAGTCGGCCGTCCCCCGCGAGTGGTCCACGAGGGGACTTTGAGCCGGCCGCGCGACTGTCGGACGACACGCGGCCGACGAGGAGGAAACGGTGGCGACAACCGCGCACCCGCGGGTGGGAATGGAGCTGTACCACCAGGTGCAGGCCTTTTACGCCAAGCAGATGCAGCTGATGGACGACGGCGACGTGGAACCGTGGGCGGAAACGTTCACCGCGGACGCCACGATCGCGAACAACGCGAATCCCGCGCCGGCTACCGGACGGGAGTTGATTTTGAAGGTGGCCCGGAAGCTAGCCGCCGACGTTGTTTCGCGAGGGGTTCAGCATCGGCATTGGACTGGGATGCTGGTGGTGACCGAGGACAGTGCGGATCAGGTGCGGACGCAGTTGTACGCGATGGTCGCCGAGATTCCCGCCGGGGGCGAGGCCCGGTTGTGGCGTTCGACGTTTTGCCGGGACACGTTGGTTCGCGGGGCTGACGGGTGGCAGGTCGCCCGGCGTGTGGTGACTCATGACGATATTCAGGATTCTCGAGCGGAGGAGCAGGCGTGACTGTGTCGGGCGAGTTGTATCAGGAGATTCAGCAGTACTACGCGTGGCAGATGCAGTTGCTTGACCAGGCTCGTACTGATGAGTGGGCGGAGACTTTTACCGAGGACGGGGTTTTCGCGGCTAATGCAGCGCCGGAGCCGGTTAAGGGGCGGGCGGCTATCGCGGCGGCTTCGGCGGCTACGCATCGGCAGCTGGCTGAGGTGCATGAGCTGCGGCGGCATTGGTTGGGGATGTTGACGGTTTCCCCTGGGGCGTCCGAGGATGAGCTGCATACTCGGTGTTATGCGCTGATTATTGCTACGCGTAAGGGTGGGGAGCCTCGGATTCATTGCAGTACGTTGTGTGAGGATCAGTTGGTGCGGGTTGATGGGGCTTGGTTCGTTAAATATCGTTCGGTTTCTCGGGATGATATTCGTTAGAGGGCGGCCTTCGGCCGAAAAGAGAGTTGCGTTGGGGCACCCCGAAGCCCGAGTGTGACTACGCGCGGAGAGGCTTGTCAAGGCTGGAAAGAGTACCTTGACAAGCCTCTCCGCGCGTGTTTTTGGCTTCGTATCGGGGTGCGGGGGGGTGTGGGTGCCCCCGGCTGTTGTGTGGGTTGGTGCGGTTTGGTTAGTGGTGTCTTGGCTTGGCTGATCGTGCTTGGTGCGGGTGGCAGGCAAGCGCCCCAATGTGGCATTGGGTGCATGCGACGCACCCAATGTGGCGTTCGGTGCGTGGGACGCACCCAATGCCACATTGGGGCGCATCCCGGCGAGCGCAGGGGCGAGCGGGCGGTCCGTGAAGGGCTCCTTGAGGGAATCCAAGTCCGTGAAGGAGCCCCTCACTGCCCGCCGACGGTCGTGAGGGGAACCCTGAGGGAATCAGAGTCAATGAGGGTGGCCCTCACGGAAGTCTCGGGAGGGTTAGCGGGTCATGTCTGAGCCGCCGTTTACGGAGACTACTGTGCCTGCGATGTAGCCTGCGTCCTTGCTGGTGAAGAAGGCTACTAGGGCGGCTACGTCTTCTGGTTCCGCTGCGCGGCCTGCTGGGATTCGCTTTTCGAAGGCGGAGAACCAGTCTGGCGGGGCTTCGCCTACGGCGTCGGTTCGGGTTAGGCCTGGGGAGACTACGTTCGCCACTACGCCGTTGGGGGCGCCTTCTCGGGCGGCGAACTTCGCGTACGAGATCAGGGCCGACTTTGCCGCTGCGTGTGCTACTACGTCCGCGCCTACTGGGCCCTTGCTCGCTTCTGCGGCCAGGTAGACGATGCGGCCGTAGCCCTGGTCTTTCATCAGTTGCCACACCGCGCGGGTGGGGTGGAAGGCTGCTGCCAGCTCGTCGTTCACCTTGGCGGAGAACGTTTCCCACGGGATTTCCGCGACCGAGCCCTGAGCCAGTCCGACGTTCGCGTTGCAGACCAGTGCGTCTACGCGGCCGTAGGCTTCGACCGTCGCGGTCACCAGTGCTTGCGCGCCCTCCTCGTTGCGGACGTCGGCTCCTACTGCGATTGCTTCGCCGCCGGCCGCGGTGATGGCTTCTACCGCTTCTTCGGCGGCCTCTTTGGACGTCAGGTAGTTGATCACCACCCGGTCGCCTCGTGCGGCCAGCCGTTCCGCGATGCCGCGGCCGATTCCGCGTGCCGCGCCGGTTACCACCGCGACGCGGCGTACCTGGTCTTCCACCCGCTGCTCCTCGGTTTCGGGCTCCCGGGCTTCTCCGCGAGCCGTTTCTGCCAATGTATCGGCTGAAACCGTTGCCGCGACACCGCCTTCAGAGATCTTCGAGAACCTTTTGAACGGCGGCAGCGAGCATCGGTCGACTACCCGAAACGGCTGAGGAGACGACCCGGATGTCCGACGATTCCGCGCGCGCGAAAACGCCGCAGCTCGAGCTGATGAATCTCATCATCGGCGACTGGAAAGCCCGCGCCGTCTACACGGCAGCCGAGCTCGGCTGGCCCGACCGGCTCGCCGACGGGCCGCGTACGGCCGCTCAGGTGGCGGCCGACTCGGGCACTGATCCTGTTGCCACCCAACGGTTCCTGCAGTACCTGACCGCGCTGGGCGTGTTCCGCGAGGACGACGGCTCGTTCTCCCTCACCGAGCTCGGCGAGCTGCTGCGCAGCGACCGGGAAGACTCCCTGCGGCCGTACACGCTCATCGCGGGCTCCGAATTCCATCGTGCCTGGACCGACATCGCCTCCGCCGTACGAACCGGACAAAATGCGTTTGAAGGCGCATTTCAGTCTAGCTTCTTCGAGTACCTCTCCGCAAACCCCGAACGCGGAAAGCTTTTCGACCGCGCGATGGCGGGCAACACGGCGTTGTTCGACGCGCTGCCCGGCGCCTACGACTTCGGTGCGCACCAGCGATTCGTCGACGTCGGCGGCGGCAGCGGCGAACTGGCGCTCCGGCTGCTCGCCGCACACGAACAACTCCACGGCACGGTCTACGACGCCGAACAGTCCGCGGAGGCCGCGAAAAAGGCCATCGCGGACGCGGGCCTCACGGAACGCTGCGAGGTGGCGTCCGGGAATTTCCTGGAGTCCGTTCCCGAAGGCGGCGACCTCTATCTGCTCGCTCGAGTGCTGGTGAACTGGCCGGACGAGGACTGTGCGCGGATCCTGGCGAACTGCGCGGCGGCAGCGGCTCCGGGGGCTCGGTTGCTGCTGGTGGAACGGGTGTCCGGACCGGGCGTGGACAACGCATTGCTGCTGTCCCACGACACCCTGATGTACGTGCTCTTCGGCGGGGGCGGGATCCGTTCCACCGCGGAAGTGACCCGGCTGCTCGAGGAAGCCGGGTTCGCGCTGGACGCGATCACTCCGCTGCCGCAGGAGTTCTCGCTGATCTCCGCCACCCGCCGAAGCTGAGAGCTCAGGCCCGGGAACGCGTCAGGAAACCTCAGCCGCTCGTCGTTCCCGGGCCGGCACCACCACGAGAACCACGATCGCCGCCAGCACCGCGGCACCGGCCGCGGCGAGGGCCGTCGTGCGCATCGCGACCGAGAACGCGTCCGCGCCCGCGGCGAACAAGTCAGTGCCCTGGTTGCCGCCTAGGCCCGCCGCGGCGGCCTTCGTCGCTTCGATCGAATCACCGGCGGCGGCGCGAGACTGCTCCGGCAGCACCGACAACGCGGGCTCAACCCCGTTGCGGTACACGACAGTCAGCAGCGAACCCAGCACCGCGATACCGATCGCGCCGCCGATGCTGCGGCCCATGTTCGTCAGCGCCGAACCGACCCCGGCACGCTCGCGCGGGACCGCCGACATGATCGTGGTGGTCGCGGGCGGCATCACGTTGGCCATCGCGAGACCGACCAGGAAGTCGGCGACGAACACCGGCCACAACGGACTGTTCTGGTCCAGCAGCGCGAAAATCGCCACGCCGACAGCCAGCAGCAGCAAGCCGCCGACCAGCACGTTCTTGGTGCCGAACTTCGCCGACAGCGTCGCCGAGCGCGGCGAGAACACGGCCAGGGCCAGCGCCAGCGGCAGAATCGCCAAGCCGGTCATCAGCGGGCTCACGCCGAGCACGCTCTGCAGGTAGAAGATCAGGAAGAACGGCACGCCGAAGTTCACGAAGAACGCGAGCGACACCGCGCTGGTCGCACCCGCGACCCGGCGGTCCGACACCAGCCGCAGATCCAGCGCCGGAGCCGCGGACCGCAGTTCCACCAGGACGAACACGACCAGCAGCACCACGCCGAGCACCAGCGGGACGTACACCCGCGGATCGGCGATCGTGGCCAGGTTGCCCGCCTGGATGATCCCGTAGACGAGCGCGGTGCTCCACGCGACCGACAGCACCACGCCGGGCACGTCGAGCTTGCGCGCGGTCGAAGTGGACTCCGGGACCATCAGCACGGTCAGCACGATCGCGGCGAGCACGATCGGGCCGTTCACCAGGAAAATCGAACCCCACCAAGCGAACTGGATGAGGAAGCCGCCGAGCACCGGGGCCACCACGGCCGCGATGCCCGCGGCGGACACCCAGTACCCGATGGCGCGCGGGCGTTCCTTGTCGCCGAACACGTGCGAGATGGTCGCGAGCGTGGTCGGCGGGATCGCCGCGCCGCCCGCGCCCATCACGACGCGCCACAGCACCAGTTCGCCGGGCGAGTGCGCGAACGCCGCCAGCACGCTGGAAACGCCGAACACCACGAGCCCGATCAGGAGCACCTTCCGGTGCCCGAGCCGGTCCCCCAGCACGCCCCACGCCAGCAGCAAGCCGGCGTACACGAGCGTGAACCCGTTGACCACCCACTGCAGCTGGTCCGCGGACGCGCCGAGCCCGTCGACCGGATCGGCGAGCGCGCGGAAGGCGATCGTCACGATCGTCGCGTCCAGCACGGTGAGCAGAAAGGACGTCAGCAGCACCGCGAGGATCGCCCAGCGGCGCGGGTTCAGGGCAGGCTCGGACACCTGTCCTCCTTCGGAAGGCTTTGGCGGAATTCCCCTTACACCGCGGAACCGAGCCTGCTGTTCACCAGTTCGACCAGAGCGCGCGGCGTGTCGATGTCGACCACCGTTTCGTCCGGCAGCTCGACTCCGTAGTCGCGCTGGAGCATACTCGCGGTCTCCATCAGCGCGAGCGAGTCATAGCCCAATTCGGCGAAGGGAATGTCGCGCGCGTCGGTGGTTTGTGCCATTTCGTCGCTCTCTCCGGCGCAACGGCGGATGATCTCCATCAGATCCTCGTAGGTCAGCTCGCGCATGATCGCTCCTCCTGCCGCGCGAATGCGGCTGTCAGTGGGTTCTTCTTGCTGGACAAGGCTTTGCGGTTCGGCCGTTCGGGTGATCTTGAAAACTCTTCCCTCACACTCCGCGCAACACGAGCGCGGCGTTGTGGCCGCCGATGCCGCGGGCGAGGACGACCGCGGCCCGCACCGGCGTTTCCCGCGCGGCACCGGTGACCAGGTCGATCCCGTGCTCCGGCACCGGATCCGAGACGTTCGGCGTCGGCGGAACCACGCCGTGGCGGATCGCCAGCGCCGCGCACGCGACGTCCAGCCCGGCGCCGCCCGCGGCCAACCGGCCGACCCCGGCTTTTGGCGCGGTGACCGGGACACCGCGTTCGCCGAACACCGCGCTGATCGCCTCGGCTTCCTCACGGTCGAGCACGAGATCCCCGGCCGCGTCGGCAAAAACGACGTCAACTTCGGCGGCGGAAATGCCCGCGTCCGTCAGGGCGAGTTCGATCGCCCGCCGCAGTCCCGGCGGACGGCCGCTGCCCGGTTTCGGGTCGAAAGTGGACGCGTATCCGGCAATCTCGGCGTACGGCGGCTGCCGGTCCCGCGCCGAGTCCGCCGGTTCGAGCACGAGCACCGCGCCGCCTTCGCCGGGCACGTACCCGGCGGCGGACCGGTCGAACGGCAGATAAGCCTTCGCCGGTTCGCTGCTCGTGCTGAGCCGTCCGGAGGTGAGCATCGCCGCCCAGCCCCACGGGCACAGTGCGCTGTCGATGCCGCCGGTCAGCGCGACCGCGGTCCCGGAACGCACCGCGCGCCGGGCCTTTCCGATCGCGTCCAGCCCGCCGGCTTGTTCGGACACCACCACCGCACCCGGCCCGCGCATGCCGTGCCGGATGGAGATCTGCCCGGTGTTGACCGCGTAGAACCACGCGAACGACTGGTACGCGCTGACGTACTTGCCGCCCTTGCTCCACATGTTCTGCAGTTCGCGCTGCCCGAACTCGTAGCCGCCCGCCGAACTGGCGGTGATCACCGCGAGGTCGAACCCGTCGTGCGCCTCCGGGTCGACGCCGGCGTCGGCCAGCGCCCATTCCGCGCCCACGAGCGACATCCGCGTGGAATGGTCGGTCTGCGGCAGCAACCGGCTGGGCAGGATGCCCTTCGCGCTGAACCCGGCGACCTCGCCGGCGAGCGAGCTGGGATAACTCGAAGCGTCGAACCGGGTCACCGGGCCGATTCCGCTGGCCCCTTCGAGGGTGGCTTCCCAGAACTGCTTGACCCCGCTTCCGGTCGGCGCGAGCACGCCGAGCCCGGTGATCACCGCGTTCATGCCGGACCGCCGACGTTGCTGGTGAGCACCATCGCGCTCTGGAACCCGCCGAACCCGCTGCCGACCGTCAGCACCGTGTCCACCGCGGCTTCTCTTGCCACCAAAGGAATGTAGTCCAAGTCGAGCTCCGGGTCGGGTTCGTTGAGGTTGGCCGTCGGCGGCAGCAGCCCGTCGCGCATGGCGAGCAGGCTGGCGGCGATTTCGATCGAGCCGATCGCGCCGAGCGAATGCCCGACCATCGACTTGATCGAGCTCACCGGGACGCGATAAGCGTGTTCTCCCAGCGAATTCTTGAACGCCTGCGTCTCGTGCCGGTCGTTCTGCTTCGTGCCCGAACCGTGCGCGTTGACGTAGCCGATCGCTTCCGGCGTCACCCGCGCCTGGCCCATCGCCTGCCGGATCGCCTCGGTCATTTCGACGCCGTCCGCCCGCAAACCGGTCATGTGGTAGGCGTTGCACCGCGTCGCGAACCCGGCGATCTCGCCGTAGATCCGAGCCCCGCGGGCGAGCGCCCGGCCCAGTTCCTCCACCACGAACACCGCCGCGCCCTCGCCGAGCACGAACCCGTTGCGGGTGTTGTCGAACGGACGCGACGCCGTCGCCGCCTCGTCATTGCGCGGCGAGGTTGCCTTGATCGCGTCGAAGCACGCCACGGTGATCGGCGAGATCGGCGCGTCCGAACCGCCCGCGAGGACGACGTCCGCGCTGCCCTCGGCGATCAGGTCCCGCGCGTGGCCCACCGAGTCCAATCCGGACGTGCACCCGGTCGAGATGACCTGCACCGATCCTTCCGCGCCCGCTTCCCAGGCCACTTCCTTGGCCATCGAACTCGGCACGAACTGGTCGAACAGATGCGGCACCGCGTAGTCCGCGTCGACCTCCCACTTCCGGCCGCCGTCGCTCACCACGACGTACTCGCGTTCGAGGCTCATCGTGGCTCCGACCGCGCTGCCGATCGAAACCCCGGTCCGGTACGGGTCCACATCGGACGGTGCGAGCCCCGCGTCGGCCAGCGCCTCCCGCGTGCACGCCACCGCGAACTGGGCCACCCGGTCCATCCGCCGCACCTGCTGCGGACCGAGCCCCGCCGCCTCCGGATCGAAATCGCATTCGGCGGCGATCCGCGAGCGGAACTGGGAGGCGTCGAAGAACGACACCGGCCGGGTGGCGGTCCGCCCGCCCGACACCATGTCCCAGAACGGTTCGCGTCCCGGTTTCCCCGGCGCCACAACGCCTATCCCGGTGATCACCGCCCGCCGCGGACCTCCGCTGCCGTGCCGCGCCGGCACTCCCGCTGCCCCGGGGTGCCCCGCACTCGTACTCACTCCGTCTGCACCTGCCCTTCGCGCTCCGAGCGCCCGACGTCGCTGTTGTCGAGTCTGGGCCCGGGGTGTCCAAGACGGATCGAAGCGGGGTCGAACGCGCTCCAGCCGGATTCGACCCCGCCTCGTTCTCAGCCGGTGGCGACCGCCGCCTCGCGTGCTGCGGGCTCGGCTTCCCTTGCGAGCCAACGGCCCGCGAACGACGGGAGCCGGGGAACGCAATAGACCGCGTCCGCCGTGGACGGCCGCAGAACGTCTACATTGGACTCCGCGTCGTGGTACCGGTGCGGTCCCGAACCGCCGCGTTCGCCGATTTCCTCGGCCAGCCCGGCGGATTCGAGGTCCTCGAGCACTTCGCGCACCAGTTCTCCAGGGCGGCCGAGGAGCTTGACCGCGTCCGGCACGGTGAACTCGTCGATGCTCGCCAGCTGCCGGAACGCTTCCTGCGCCGGTCCGCACAGCGTCCGGTAACTCGCCCGGACGCTCGCGTCGACCGTGCCTTCCCCACACGGCAACCGAAGCACCGCGCCGGGATCGCGGGACAGCCGGTCGTGCATCCGGCGCAACGACCAGGCCGGGCGGTAGGCCAGGTACCCGCCGACCGCCGCGACGGCCAGCGGCAGCCTGCCGCACATCCGCACGAGCGCGCTGGCGCAGTCGAGGTCCTCCAGCATCCGCCGGCGCCCGATGAACTGGCCGAGCAGCTCCAGCGATTCGTTGACCGTCAGCGGCGGCAGGTTGACGGGCGCGACCACGCCGCGCAAGTACAGCCGCCGCCTGCTCGCGACCAGCAGCAAGCTGCCGGAACCGCTGGGGCGCAACAGATCCACTTCGGAAGACCGGGCGGCGTCGTCCACGACGACCAGCAGCCGCCGGGTGGCGGTGTAGTCGCGGTAGACGTTGACCAGCTCCGACATCGAGGGCGACGGCGACAGCGGAACACCGCACGCGCGCAGGCAGCCGGCGAGCACGTCGGCCATCGTCTCCTCGCCGCGGTGCACCGGCGTCAGCGACACGAAGATCTGCCCGTCCGGGAACGTCGCGCGGACCCGGTGCGCGACGTGCACGAGCAGCGCGGTCTTGCCCGCCCCCGGTCCGCCGGTGATCTCCACGACCGTGCTGCCGCCGGTGAGCTTGGTGCGCGCGGCGGAACACCGCCGCACCAGCTCGCGGATCTCCTCGTCCCGGCCGACGAAGTCGGGCACGTCGGACGGGAGGTGGTTCGGCCCCAGCACCTCCGGCGCCGCGGGCCGCAGCGGGACCAGATCACCCTCCGCATCGGCACGCACGACGGAAACCACTTCGACGACACTGCTCTCAGTCACGGTGTCGTTGTCGTCGATACTCCGGACGGCTACTTCCGCAGTGCGCTCATTTTGCGTGGTCTGCCCGGTTTGCCCATTGTCTAGACCAGTTGTGGCTTCACTCACACTGGAGCCGCGCGGGGCCGGAAGGGTGAGCGCGGGATCGTCCACCAGGATCTGCTGGTGCACCGAACGCAGCGTCGCCGACGGCTCGATGCCCAGCTGTGCGATGAAATCGCTGCGCACCCGGTGGTAGACGTCGAGCGCCTCGACCCGGCGGCCGCAGCGGTAGAGCGCGACCATCAGCTTCGCCGAGTACGCCTCGTGCGTCGGATTCGCCTTGACCACCCCGGCGAGTTCGTCGACCACGCGCCGGTGCCTGCCCAGCGCCAGTTCGGCCTCGAACCGCAGGTCAAGCGCCGCCTTGCGGCTCTCCTCCAGCTGAGTCGCCCGCGCGGCGAGGGTCGGGCCGAGCGGGAGATCGGAGAGCGCGGCCCCGCGCCACAGTGCGAGCGCCTGTCTGGACAGCTCGGCACAGGCTTCGAGATCACCGGCGTCGTGCCGGTCCCGAGCCTGGTCGAGCAGCGCCGAGAAGCGCACCGCGTCGACCACGTCCGCCCGCGGCACCTGCAGTTCGTAACCGTGCGGGCGCGTCAGCAGTACTGTCGCTCCCTCCTCGGCCGAACCGGCCAGGCGCAGCGATTTGCGCAGCTGGTAGACGTAGGTCTGCAACGTCGTGGCCGCGCTCGCCGGAGGGTTGTTCTCCCACAGCTCCTCGACGAACTGCTCGAAGTGCACTGCCCGGTTGGCGTTCAGTGCGAGCATGGCCAGCACCGTGCGGAGCTTCGGCGCGGACGGCGTCTTGCCCACTCCGTCCGCGCGTACGGCCAGCGGTCCCAATATTGCGATCTGCATCCGACCCCCAGATACCTGCCGAAAGAGCACGCCAGGCAGCTGCCCGCGTGCTTCGCTTTCCCCCAGTGAGACGCCAGCGACGCTAGCAGAGAAACGGCTTCCTGATCCCGGGCGGGAAAAACTTAACGTCCGCCTGATACTTCTGCGAACTGTCCGTTCGTATTGCCGTTGGCGGCCGAACACAGGAACACTGCGAGTTGTGCGACATCACCCGGACAGCTCAATCGGCCACTGGGCGTGATGGCTCGCTCGCGCTCCAGCATCTCGGCCGGAACCTGTTGCGCAACACGGGGAGTGACGGTCAGGCCAGGAAGAATGGTGTTGACCAGCACTCCGTCGCGGCCGACGTCCCAGGCGAGGCTCGTAGCGAAACCGTGCAATGCGGACTTCACCGCCCCATAAGCCTCGCGGCCCGGCTTGCCCGCGGTCGCCGCGCGCGACGAAATAAATGCGATCCGTCCCCATTTTTTCGCGCGCATACCGGGCAGCACCTTCGCCACGGTGTGGAACACCGGCGCGATATTCACATTGATGAACGAAGCGCAATCCTCCGTAGGTAGTTCTTCGAACAATTTTCCCGGCTTGCGCAGCGCGCCGGGACTGATCGCATTCGCGACCAGCACGTCCACCGGGCCCCAGTGCCGCTCCACGGTCTCGACCGCCGCGTCCACGCTGGCCAGTTCGGTCAGGTCGTAGTGCACGGCCAGCCCGCGGTCCGGCCCGCACTCGCGCGCGACCTCCTCGGCCGCCTCGCGGTTGGCCCGGTAGGTCACCGCGACCTTGGCCCCTTCCGCGGCGAACGTGCGCGCGAGTTCGGCCCCGATCCCGCCGCTGCCGCCGGTCACCAGCACGACCTTGCCGGTCAGCCCCAGATCCACCTTCGCTCCAGTCTCCTCAGGTCCGTGAAGGGCTCCTTGAGGGAATCTGATTCCCTCAAGGAGTCCTTCACGGACGTTCCGCTCCTCAGGCAGAGATGTGCGCGTGCCGCAGCACGGCGCGCACGACAGCGGCGGACATCCGGTCGCCACGGTCGGCCACGTAGCCGTCCGGGCGCGTCAGGATCCAGCCCGTCGCCGAAAGGCCGAGCGACCGCCGCAACGCGCCGTCGGCGTCCGGCAGGTCCCCGCCAGGGCCCGCCACCTGCGGTACCAGCCAGCCGCCCACGGACGGCAGTTCGGCTCGCTCCGCGTCCGGGCCGAGCACCAGCGTCCAGCCCGGTTCGCGCAACTGCGCCAGCAACGCTTGCCACGCCGGGGTTTCCGCGTCCGCACCGGCGACGACCGACAGCCGCTCGCCCGGTCGCGGTCCTGGCCCGGCCGCCGCGGGGCCGTCGCCATACGAAAGGCCCAGTGCGGACATTCCGCCCATGATCTTGCGTTCCAGCTTGCCGCGCAGCGCCGAAACGTTGCGCATCACGCCGAACGCCACCGGCAGCACCGCGGCGACGTACGGATTTTTCAGCTGTACCAGGAAAGTCGCCTTCTTTGTGGTGCGCAGCAGCTCCGCACCCACCGGCACGCGCTCGCGCGAGTAGCTGTCGAGCAACTGCTCGTCGGCGTACCCGTCGATCACCATCGCCAGCTTCCACGCGAGGTTGTACGCGTCCTGCACACCGGTGTTCATGCCCTGACCGGACGCCGGGCTGTGCACGTGCGCGGCGTCGCCAGCGACCAGACAGCGACCGGACCGCATCGACGGCACCATCCGCTGCTGGATGGAGAACACCGAAACCCACGTCGGCGGGGAAACCACGGTCGGCACGCCGGTCGCCGCGGACACCTTCTCCGAGAACCGCCGCGCGACCGCCGCGTCGTCGCCCGAGCCGGAGTACTCGACGTCCCGGGTGTCGAGCAGCCGCCATTTGCCCTCGTCCGGGAACGGCACCATCATCACCGAACCGCCCGGGGTCCGGATGAGATGAATACTGTCGCGCGGCAACGCGGTGTCCGCCTGCGCGTCGGCGATCAGCCAGGTCTCCGACGAGTCACCTTCGAGCTTCAGCCCCAGCTTCTTGCGCACCGCGCTGTGCCCGC
Organism: Amycolatopsis nivea; assembly: GCF_004522235.1. Taxonomy (GTDB): domain Bacteria; phylum Actinomycetota; class Actinomycetes; order Mycobacteriales; family Pseudonocardiaceae; genus Amycolatopsis; species Amycolatopsis nivea. Next base: position 105,972 of record NZ_SDLT01000005.1, on the reverse strand, counting down.
CGTCGCAGCCGACCAGCCAGTCCGCCGAGGTCTCCTCGACCTCGCCGTCGCGTTCGAGCCGCACCTGGACGCCGTCTCCGGTGTCGGTGAAGTCGGCCAAGGCGACGCCCCATTCGACCTCGACGCCCTGCTTGGCCAGCGCGGTCCGCAGCACCTCCTCGGTGATGACCTGGTCGACCATCAACGTGAACGGCAGCCGCGTCGGCAGCCGCGAGTAGTCCGCCCGGAGACCGACCATTCGCTTGCCGCGCATGTGAATCGTGAACGCGCGCACCTGCTGCCCGCGCGGCAGCAGGTCGTCGAGCACGCCCATTTGGTCGTAGATCTCCAGCGAACGCGGATGCGTCGCCAGGGCCCGGCTGGTCACCGCCGGACCGGCGGCCCGGTCCACGATCCGCACCCGCACGCCGCGCCGGGCCAGTTCGTGCGCCGCGGTCAGCCCGACCGGCCCGGCCCCGACTACCAGCGCTTGCGCACTCACGGTTTCACCGCGACCACAACGGTGTCGTTGCCCTTCGGCAGAGTGGTGGCGGCGCGGAATTCCAACCCGGCCTCGGCCAGCCACTCGCGCAGCTGGGGCACGGTGTACTCGGAACCGCCGTCGGTGATCAGTCCGACGTTGATGCTGCCGACCAGGCTGCGCAGATCCGGGTTCTCGGCGTCGAGGATCTGGTCGTACACCACGACCGCGCCCCCGCTCGGCACCGCGTTTTTGGCTCGCACCAACAGTTCCACGCGCCGCTGCGGGTCCCAGTCGTGCAGCACGTGGCCGAACACGACGACGTCGGTCTCCGGCAGCGGCGTCTCGAAGAAGTCGCCGGGGTGGAACGTGACCCGGTCCGCGACGCCCAGCTCCGCCATCAGCTCGTCGAAGTGCGGTTCGATCGGCGGCAGCTCGAACACGCCGCCCTGCAGATGCGGGTGCGCGAGGCACAACTGCGCCGCGACGTTGCCGCGCGCGCCGCCGACGTCGACGAAGCTCTTGTACTCCGACCAGTCCACGTGCTCGGCCAGCTGCGGCGCGACCAACGCGTTGTTCGCGTCCATGTGCACCAGGAAAGCCTTGGCGCGCACCGGATCCTCATACAGCTTGGCGAACGCGCCGTGCCCGCCGATGTCCGCCTTCGGCTCGCCGTCGCGCAGCGCCTCGGACAGCTTGCCCCACATCGCGTAGTGCCGCTGCGACGTCGTGCGGACCCGCGCGCCGAGGTAGCCGCCGCCGGACGCGCCCGGCACCAGCACCTCCGCGGCCGCCGGCGCGTTGCTGAACTTCTCGCCGTCGCGCTCCAGCAGGCCGAGCGCGGCCAGCGCCTGGACGAAATCGCCGGTGAACCGCTGGTGCAGACCGAGTTCCCGGCGGATCTCGTCGATCGTCCTCGGCGCGTCCGCCAGCAGTTCGAACACTCCCAGTTCGACCGCGCTGTGCAGGATCTTCGACTGGGTGAACAGCATGTTGAGGCGGCCGATCGCCTGCGCGTCCACGGTGGTGTGGGCAGTCATCCCGGGTCGTACCTGCCTTCCTTATCTGGTGGTCCGCGCGCACGACAGCCGCGGAAACCTTCGTGTGCGGCGATGCTTCCGGCCGGGTCTCGAAGGCCCCTCAACACGCTCTCGACCTCCGCCGACGCCCCGCTCAGGCCGTCCCGGAGACCGTCCAAGACCGCTCGGCTAGCGCTGAATCCCCAGCACAGCGCGTATAGCCGCGGACCCGCGCGGTGCTCCAGGCTTGTCCGTGCTGACAACAGGGTGAGCACAGGCACGGACACATGGGGAGCACCGGGATGGATGTCGAGTACGACGTGGTGATCGTGGGCGGCGGCCCGGTCGGGCTGATGCTCGCGAGCGAACTCGGGCTGCGGCCCGGCCGGGTGCTCGTGCTCGAGCGGCTCGCCGAGCCGAGCGGGCAGTCCCGCGCGCTCGGCCTGCACTCGCGCACCGTCGAGGTGCTCGACCAGCGCGGCCTGCTGCCCCGCTTCAGCGAGGGCGCGCCGGTGTGGCCGAAGGGGCACTTCGCCGGCATGCGGCTGCTCGACCTCAGCAAGCTCAACGGGCGCCACACGTACGCGCTGATGGTCCCGCAGTCGCGCACCGAGGCGATCCTCGAAGAGCGCGCGCGGGAACTGGACGTCGAGATCCGCCGCGGGCACCGGCTCACCGAGCTGGAGAACGGGCCCGACGCGGTGGTCGCCACCGTGACCGGCCCGGACGGCGAGTACCGGATCCGCTCCCGCTACCTCGTCGGCTGCGACGGCGGCAGCAGCCTGGTCCGCAAACTGGCCGGCATCGACTTCCCCGGCACCGCCTCCAACATCGACGCGATGCTCGCCGACGTCCACCTCGACCAGGTGCCCGACGGCCCGCACCTGGCCCGCTGCAAGGGCGGCGTGTTCGGCACGGTCCCGCTCGGCGGCGACCTCTACCGCGTCGTGTCGGTCGAGTTCCGTCCGCCGACCGCGCACCGCGACGACCCGGTCGAACTGGAGGAACTCGCCGCTTCGGTCAAGCGGGTCACCGACCAGGAACTCCCGATGCGCGACCCGGTGTGGCTCTCGCGCTTCGGCGACGCGACCCGGCAGGCCGCGCAGTACCGCAAGGGCCGGGTCATGCTCGCCGGCGACGCCGCGCACGTGCACTTCCCGGCGGGCGGACAGGGCCTCAACACCGGCATCCAGGACGTGGTGAACCTCGGCTGGAAGCTCGCCGCGGTCGTCAACGGCAGCCCGGACCAGCTGCTCGACACCTACCACGACGAACGCCACCCGGTCGGCGCGCGCGTCTGCTTCAACACCCAGGCCCAGCTCGCCCTGATGGACCCGCGCCCGGAGATCGGCCCGCTGCGCGAGCTGTTCGGGACGCTGATGGAGTTCGACGAGGTCAACCGCTACCTCGCGGAGATGATCACCGCGCTCGACGTGCGCTACCCGACCTTCCCCGCCTCGGACCACCCGCTGGCCGGGACACGAGTGCCGGAGTGGTCGATCGTCGCGGACGGCGCCGCGACGACCACGATGAAGCTCCTGCACTCCGGCCGCGGCGTGCTCGTCGACCTCACCGACGGCCCCGCCGTCGCCCGCACCGCCGCGCCGTGGCTCGACCGGCTCGACCTCGTGTCCGGCACCCCGTGCACCAGCGACGTCCCCGCCGCCTTCCTGCTCCGCCCGGACGGGCACGTCGCCTGGCTCGCCGAAAGCCCGGACACCGATCCCGCCGATCTGCGCGAAGCCCTGCGCGCGTGGTTCGGACCAGCACCGGTGCGTTCGCTGCCCGCCGCGGCGAGCTGACGCTGTGTCCGGGATCACCCCAAACCGGCCGAGGTGACGGCATTCGGCCCTTGCGACGCGTACGGTGGGCCCTGCTGTCTGTCAGGCTGGGCCTCTCAACCGATCCAGACAATGACCTGTCTCACGAGCGTCCAGGTGGCGTGTTTCGGGCCACCGGCAGGGGACTAGCCTGGCGGTCAGCAGATGCTTGTGATATCGGATCGAGAATGGATAGAGGCGAGAGCCAGCCGTGGCCAGCAGCAGTCCCGCATCGCAGTTCGGTGCCAATGAGTGGCTCGTCGAAGAAATGTACGAGCGGTTTCTCGCGGACCCCCAGTCGGTAGACGCCGCCTGGCACGATTTCTTCGCCGACTACAAGCCCACTCCGGGCGGCAACGGCACCCAGGCGGAAGGGAACGGGGAAGCCAAGGCGGCCCCCGCCGCCAAGCCCGCCGCCCCCGCCGCGAAGGCCCCGGCGGCTCCGGCCGCCAAGGCAGCGCCCGCCCCGGCGGCCAAGGCCCCGGCCAAGCCCGCCCCGGCCGCGAAGCCCGCGGCTTCCGCGCCCGCCAAGTCCGCTCCGGCGAAGGACGCCGAGCCGGAGTCCAAGCAGCTGCGCGGCGCCGCGGCGGCGATCGCCAAGAACATGGACGCCTCGCTTTCCGTGCCCACCGCGACCAGCGTGCGCGCGGTCCCGGCGAAGCTGATGGCGGACAACCGCATCGTCATCAACAACCACCTCAAGCGCACCCGCGGCGGCAAGATCTCCTTCACGCACCTCATCGGCTACGCCATGGTGCGGGCGCTGAAGGACTTCCCGAACATGAACCGGCACTACAAGCTGATCGACGGGAAGCCGTTCGCGATCACGCCGGAGCACGTCAACTTCGGGCTTGCCATCGACATGAAGGGCAAGGACGACTCCCGCACTCTCGTCGTGGCCTCCATCAAGGCCACCGAGAACATGACCTTCATGCAGTTCTGGCAGGCCTACGAGGAGATCGTCAAGAAGGCCCGCACGAACAAGCTCACCGCGGACGACTTCGCGGGCACCACCATCTCGCTCACCAACCCGGGCGGCATCGGCACGAACCACTCGGTGCCGCGGCTGCAGGCGGGCCAGGGCGCGATCATCGGCGTCGGCGCGATGCAGTACCCGGCGTCGTTCGAGGGCACCAGCGAGAAGACCCTCGTCGACCTCGCGGTCAGCAAGATCATGACGCTGACCTCGACGTACGACCACCGCATCATCCAGGGCGCGGAGTCCGGCGAGTTCCTGAAGCGCATTCACGAACTGCTGCTCGGCGAGGACGGCTTCTACGACGACGTCTTCACCAGCCTGCGGCTGCCGTACGAGCCGATCCGCTGGGTCGCCGACATCCCGGACGGCCCGGTCGACAAGACCGCGCGCGTCATGGAGCTGATCGAGGCGTTCCGGATGCGCGGCCACCTGATGGCCGACACCGACCCGCTGAACTACCGCCAGCGCAGCCACCACGACCTCGACGTGCTCAGCCACGGCCTGACCCTGTGGGACCTGGACCGCGAGTTCGCCGTCGGCGACTTCTCCAGCCGCGAGCGGATGAAGCTGCGCGACATCCTCGGCGTGCTGCGCGACTCCTACTGCCGCACGGTCGGCGTGGAGTACACGCACATCCTCGACCCCGAGGAGCGGCGCTGGATCCAGGAGCGCGTCGAGGTCCGGCACAGCAAGCCGGAGCCGTCCGCGCAGAAGTACATCCTGTCGAAGCTCAACGCCGCCGAGGCGTTCGAGACCTTCCTGCAGACCAAGTACGTCGGCCAGCGGCGGTTCTCGCTGGAAGGCGGCGAGACCCTGGTCCCGCTGCTGGACACGGTGCTCGACAAGGCCGCCGAAGCCGAGCTCGACGAGGTCGTCATCGGCATGCCGCACCGCGGCCGGCTGAACGTGCTGGCGAACATCGTCGGCAAGCCGATCAGCCAGATCTTCCAGGAGTTCGAGGGCAACCTCGACCCGGGCCAGGCGCACGGCTCCGGCGACGTGAAGTACCACCTCGGAGCCGAGGGCAAGTACTTCCGGATGTTCGGCGACGGGGAGACCCGGGTCTCGCTGGCGTCCAACCCGTCGCACCTGGAGACCGTCGACCCGGTCCTCGAGGGCATCGTCCGCGCCAAGCAGGACGTCCTCGACAAGGGCGGCGAGGGCTACACCGTGCTGCCGGTCCTGATGCACGGCGACGCGGCCTTCGCGGGCCAGGGCGTCGTGGCCGAGACCCTGAACCTGGCGCTGCTGCGCGGCTACCGCACCGGCGGCACCGTGCACGTGGTCGTCAACAACCAGGTCGGCTTCACCACCGCGCCGGAGCACTCGCGGTCGAGCCAGTACGCCACGGACGTCGCGAAGATGATCGGCGCGCCGGTCTTCCACGTGAACGGCGACGACCCCGAGGCCGCGCACTGGGTCGCGAAGCTGGCGGTCGACTACCGCCAGGCGTTCCACAAGGACGTCGTGATCGACCTGATCTGCTACCGCCGCCGCGGCCACAACGAGGGCGACGACCCCTCGATGACGCAGCCGGCGATGTACGACATCATCGACACGAAGCGTTCGGTCCGGAAGATCTACACCGAATCGCTGATCGGCCGGGGCGACATCTCCGTCGAAGAGGCCGAGGCCGCGCTGCGCGACTTCTCCAGCCAGCTCGAGCACGTCTTCAACGAGGTGCGCGAACTGGAGAAGCACCCGGCGAAGGCGAGCCCTTCGGTCGAGGGCGAGCAGCAGATCCCGGCGAAGGTCACCACCGCCGTGTCGCGCGAGGTCGTCGAGAAGATCGGCGACGCGTTCGTCAACCTGCCCGAGGGCTTCACCCCGCACCCGCGGGTCAAGCCGGTCATGGAGCGCAGGCACAAGATGTCGCGCGAGGGCGGCGTCGACTGGGCGTTCGGCGAACTGCTGGCGTTCGGGTCGCTGGCGCTGGAAGGCCGTCTCGTGCGGCTGTCCGGCCAGGACTCCCGGCGCGGCACGTTCACCCAGCGGCACTCGGTGTTCATCGACCGCAAGAACGGCCAGGAGTACTCGCCGCTGCAGCACCTGGCCGACGGCCAGGGCCGCGTGATGATCTACGACTCGGCGCTGTCGGAGTACGCGGCCGTCGGCTTCGAGTACGGCTACTCGGTGGCGAACTCCGAGGCGCTCGTGATGTGGGAAGCGCAGTTCGGCGACTTCGTCAACGGCGCGCAGACCGTGATCGACGAGTACATCTCCTCCGGCGAGGCCAAGTGGGGCCAGCGCTCGGACGTCGTGCTGCTGCTGCCGCACGGCCACGAGGGCCAGGGCCCGGACCACACGTCCGGCCGGATCGAGCGGTTCCTGTCGCTGTGCGCGGAAGCGTCGATGACCGTCGCGGTGCCGTCCACCCCGGCGAACTACTTCCACCTGCTGCGCCGGCACGCCCTCGACGGCATCCAGCGTCCGCTGATCGTCTTCACTCCGAAGTCGATGCTGCGCAACAAGGCGGCGACGTCGACGGTCGAGGACTTCACCGGCCAGAGCCGCTTCATGTCGGTGATCGACGACGCCACGCAGGACCCGGCGAAGGTCCGCAAGGTGCTGCTCACCTCGGGCAAGCTCTACTGGGAGCTGGTGGCCGAGCGCGAGAAGCGCGGCGCCGACGACGTCGCGATCGTGCGGATCGAGCAGTACTACCCGCTGCCGAAGAAGAAGCTGCTGGCCGCGGTGGAGCGCTACTCGAACGCCAGCCAGATCGCGTGGGTCCAGGAGGAGCCGGAAAACCAGGGCGCGTGGCCGTTCTTCGGCCTCAACCTGCCCCGGAAGTTCCCGGAGTTCTTCACCGGCCTCGACGTGGTGGCGCGCCGCCCGATGGCCGCCCCGTCGGCGGGTTCGTCGAAGGTGCACGACGTCGAGCAGAAGGCGCTGATCGCCAAGGCGTTCGACTGATCCTCAGTTACGCAGAAGGCCGCCGCGGGACTCGTTCCCGCGGCGGCCTTCGCCGTTTCCTGCGCCTTGGCGATCGTGCGTCCGGCCTTCGCCGTTCTCAGATCGTTTCCACCCGAAAAACCGCGATCCTCCCCGCAGCAGCCGCCACCCCGTCCGGCGTCGGCGACTCCGCCAGTCCCGTCGTGACATAGCGCCGCCCCACGCTCGGCGGCCCGTCCGCGACCACCTCTCGCAGCACCGGCCCCCGCTCCGCGACCGGCAGTTCCGCGAACCGCACCCGTCGCGATCGCCGTCCCCGCGACAACGTGCCCTCCCCCGCCGCGCGGACGTTCGCCACCCACGCCGCCTTCGGGAACGCCTGGATCAGGTACTCCCCGCCCTGGACTTTCAATACCGCCAACGGAAACGTCCGCGGCTCGCCGCTGCGCCGCCCGGGGACGGTGAGCAGTTCCATCGGCCCGAACGCGAGCCCCGCGCGCTGCAGGGCGGTGATGACCCGGTTGATCGTGTTGACCTTGCGCCGGTATCCGGCTGCCTTCGTGTCCATGCCCCGAGCGTACGCCAACTTGTATGAGTTTCATACTTTCTGATCTTCATAGATATACCTTGCGGGTATGCCCGGGGTGCCGGATAGGCAGTGGCGACCTCCCGGCCGGACCCAGTTCACTGGGTGCCAAACACCCGAGGAGGGCTGGAGTGCACTACGACGTCGTCGTAGTCGGAGGCGGTGCTGGGGGTATCGCCTCCGCTGCCGGGGCGGCGCGCACCGGGGCGCGGGTGCTGCTGGTCGAGCAGTACCCGTACCTTGGCGGCGCGGCGACGATCAGTTCCGTGCTGACCCTCTGCGGTTTCTTCGACCAGACCGGCCAGCAGGTCGTCGCGGGCGTCGGCGAGGAGGTGCTGCGGCGGCTGCGGCACCGGGGCGCCTACGAAGAGAAGACGATGGGCTGGACCGGCAACAAGATCGTCTTGCTCGACCTGGAAACCACCAAACTGGTGTACGACGAGCTGGCCGCCGACGCCGGCGTGGACGTCCTCCTGCACACCAAGCTCATCGGCGCGCGGCGGACGCACGGCATCGTCACCGAGGTCGAACTGCACCACCGCGGCGGCCGGGAGCGGGTCACCGCCGGCGCGTTCGTCGACGCCAGCGGCGACGGCGCGCTCCTGGCCGCCGCCGGAGCCGCCGTCCGCGTCGCCCCGCTGCGCGACCGGCAAACCAGCACGCTCGTCTGCCGGTTCTCCGGCGTGTCCGAAGACGCGGACCTCTCGCGCGAGGGCTTGCGCGCCGCCGTCGCCGCGTACCAACGGGAAACCGGCGTCCAGTTGCCCCGCGATTACGGCATCGCCGTGCACCTTCCGTTGACCCGCAACGTAATCGCCCTCCTGGTGGACGAACAAACCGACGTCCTGGACGCCGCCTCGCTGAGCCGCGACGAAGCCGACGCGCGACGTCAGGCATGGCAATACCTGGACGCCCTGCGCAAACACCTCGCCGGCTGGTCGTCAGCGCGCCTCGAAGAAACCGGTCCCCAGCTAGGCATCCGCGAAGGCCGCCACCTGGTCGGCCGCGAACAGCTCACCGGCCGCGACGTCCTGACCGCCCGCAAACGCCCCGACGTGTCCATCGGCCGCTGCGGCTGGCCGATCGAAGACCACGCGGGCCCCGGCATCACCCGCTACGAACCGATCGCCGACCGAGGCTGGTACGACCTCCCCTACGGCGCGATCTGCTCCGCCGACACCGCGAACCTCTGGGCAGCCGGCCGCCTGACCAGCTCCGACGACGACGCGTACGCCTCCGTCCGCGTCATGGGCACCGCCTTCGCGACCGGCCACGCCGCGGGGATCGCCGCCGCCCAGTACGTCGGCGGCCGAGCCCACGACGTCCGCGCGATCCGGGCCGAGTTGCACCGTCAGGATGCCTTGGCTTGACCCGCGACCGCCGGTAACGGGAACCTTCCCTGATCATCCGTCAGGTCGAAGGAGGCCCCATGCCGAGCCGCTATCGCTGGGTCGTCCTGCTGCTCTGCTGGGCTGTGTTCACGATGACCTCGGTGGACCGGTCGACCTGGGGCCCCGCGTCCTCAGCGGTCAGCGATTCGCTCGGCGTGCCGCTGGCCGCGCTCGGGATCTTCGCCACCTGCTACTACATCGGCTACGTCATCTCCAACACCGCCGGCGGCTTCCTCTCCGACTGGCTCGGCAGCCGCGCGATCCTGGGCATCAGCTCCTTCGTCGCAGGCGCGCTCATGGTGGGATTCGGCTCGACCACGTCCATCGCCTGGGGCCTGGTCCTACAAGCTCTGCTGGGCCTGTTCGCAGGCGTCGACTTCTCCGCCGGACTGAAGCTGATCACCACCTGGTTCCGCCCGGAGGAGCACGGACTCGCGAGCGGCATCTTCATGACCGCGACGTCACTGGGCACGGTCGTAGCCAACGCCGTCGTGCCCACGCTCGTGAAAAACAGCGGCTGGCCAGTGTCGTACCACCTCTTCGGCGGCGTCACCGTCGTACTCGGTCTGCTGTGCCTGGTCTTCATCCGCAACGGCAACGTCGCCACGTCCACCCGCCGCGGTTTGCCGGACCCCCGCCCGCTCTTCCGCAACCGCGACCTGTTGCTGCTGGGCTTAGCCGGTTTCGGCGGACTGTGGGGCACCTACGGTTTCGTCACGTGGTCCAACACGCTGATGATCCGCGGCGAACACATCGACCCCGTACGGGCCGGCGTAGTCCTGGTCATCTTCTCCGGCACAGCGGTAGTGATCAAACCGCTGATCGGCTGGCTCACCGACAAAGTCGGCCTGGGCAGGCGAATCCCCATCATCGCCGTCCTCATCCTCTTCGGCGGCGCTCTGCTGGTCTTCGGTTCCCTGAGCAGCTACGGCGCTTTCCTAGTGGTGGCCCCGATTCTCGGCATCGGCGCGTACGCCTACAGCCCGCTGACCGCCGCCATGATCCCCGCGTTGACCGGTGTCCGCCTAGCCGGCTCCGCCGCAGGCGCGGTGAACGCCTTCTGGCAACTGGGCAGCGTCATCGTGCCCGCCGTCGTCGGCCCGGTCTTCCACGCGACCGGCTCGTTCTATTCAGCGTTCCTCACTCTGGCCGCCGGACCGCTCGTGGGAGCCGCCGTCCTCCTCTTCATGCGAGACGACCGCCCGGCCCGGGTCGCTCCCCAAACTGTCACGGCCTAGCACCGGAAACTCCGTCTCGATCGACGCCAACCCGTCGATGATCGCCGGCAGCTCGGCCTGATCAAGCTCGCCAATCCGAAACGACAGCCGGTTCCCCCGCCCGTCGATCGCGGTTCCCTCAACCTCAACCCTCCCGGATTTGGCGACGGTGACCGTCAGATCGAGCCACTCCTCCATCGACGTCAGCCGAGCGACCCCGCCGAAGTCGGCATACGCCTTCGCCAGCTGCTCCCGGAAACTCCGCAACTCCTCGGCCCGCAACCCAGCGGGCACCCGAGCGCTGAACCCGCCGACCACCAGGTCAACCGGACTGAAAAGCCAGTTGCCGTCCCAGAAATCGACCGCCCCCGCGTGCATCCGCCCCAGCACGTCGATCACCAGCCGATCGCCGTGCGCCGCCCCTATCGCCACCTCGCTCATCGCCCCCCACTCTAATGCGGCCCGCCAAAATGAATTTCCGTTCAAGCCGCCGCTCAGGGAAACTGGGCGCATGCAGATCCGCCAGTCGACCGCCGCCGACGCACCAGCGATCCATGCTGTGCACACCGCCGCGTTCCGCGTCCACAATCCCGATGTCACCGGCGAAATGCCGGAAGCGAAACTAGTCACCGAACTCACCGCCGACGGCGATCTGCTCCCCGCCCTCTCGCTCGTCGCCGTCCGCGACGGAGAGGTCATCGGCCACGCCTGCTCCAGCCCAGGCCGCCTAGGCGGCGACCCAAACTCCGCCATCGGCTTCGGCCCGCTAGGCGTCCACCCGGACCGCCACCGCGGCGGCGCAGGCTCAGCCCTGGTCCACGCAACGATCGGCGCCGCCAACGCACTCGGCTACCGCCTGATCGTGCTGTTGGGCGACCCAGGCTATTACTCCCGCTTCGGCTTCGTCATGGCCGAAAAGCTCGGCGTCACGCCGCCGGTACCGGAATGGGCCCCGCATTTTCAGGCGCTGCCGCTGGCGGCGTACACCCCGGAAAACCGCGGCGCGTTCCGCTACGCGGCGGCTTTCGACCGGCTCTGAGGCGGTAGCGCTCGTGAGTGGCGAATCCGGTTAGAACCGGCAACGCCACTCACGAGGCCGCCAACCCGTTCCGCCGCAAGAACTCCTCAGCGATATCCTTAGCGTTCCGCTTCTCATCCGTGTACTGCACGTTCAGCTCAGTCAACTGCTCCGTAGTCAACGCCGCCGAAACCCGGTTCAGCGCAGCCGTTTCAGCGGCATTCAACGTCCCCCGCGACACCAGCGGCACGATGTTCTGCGCCGGGAACATGTGCTTGTCGTCCTCCAGCGGCACGAACCCATTGGACGCGATAGTCGCCGACGTGCTGAACAAGTCCGCCACTTGCACCTCACCCGACTTCAACGCCGCCACCGTCACCGGCCCGCCGGTATCCGTCGTGCGGATTTCCTTGAACTCGCACCCGTACAGCTGCTTGATCCGGTCCTTCCACCGGCTGCTCCACTGCCCCGGCCCGCCCATCACCAGGTCCTTGCAGCGCGGTCCCAGATCAGAAAAGGTCTTCACCCCGGTGGCCGCGAGTTCCTTGCCCACCACGAGCAAATCCTTGTCCTGCGCGGGCGACTGGTCGAGAACCTCGAACCCGCCCGGGATTTTCTGCTTCAGCTGTGCGTAAACATCTTCCGACGTCGTCGCCGGAGTGTTCTTGTCGAAATACCGCAGCAGGTTCCCGGAGTAATCCGGCACCACGGACAAAGACTTGTCCTGCAACGCTTTCACCACGACCTCGCGGCTGCCGACCGGCGGTCGCACCGTCACGTTGTGCGCGCCGACATTCCGCAAAGCCCCGGCATAAATCTGGGCCAGCAAAGAGCTTTCCCCGACATCCGACGCGCCGATGATGATGTCGCCGGTACTGCCGCCCTCACCGCCGCCGGACAGCGGGTTTCCGCATGCCGACGCCAGCAGCGCCAGCCCGGCCACCAGGATCCCCCACCGTTTCACGCTGCTCCTCCCGCGGCCGCTGCCCGGCCGGACGCTGCTTGCGCGGCCAGCCGGACTCCCTTGGGCACCAAGGCTCGCTGTGCGGCGGCGAGCAGCAGGTCGACCACGATCGCCAGCAACGCGGTGAGAATCGCCCCCGCGACGACCTCGGTGTAGTCCAAAATGGCCAGTCCGTCGAGCAGGAACCGGCCGAGGCCGCCGAGACCGACATACGCGGCTACCGCGGCTGTCGCGATCAACTGCAGGACCGCGTTGCGGATTCCGCCCAGTACCAACGGAAGCGCGATCGGCACCTCGACCTGCCACAGTCGTTGCCAGCCGGTCATCCCGATGCCTTGCGCGGCGTCGACGACATCGTGCTCGGCCGCCTGCAGACCGGCGTAGGTCCCAGCCAGCACCGGCGGGATCGCCAGCACCACCAGGCCGATGATGGTCGCGGTGGTGCTTTCGGTGAAGAGCAGGAACAGGAAGGTCACGAGCCCGAGCGTCGGCAGCGCGCGGATCGCGTTGCCCACCCCGACCAGCACGACGCCGCCGCGGCCGGTGTGGCCGACGAACAGTCCAATCGGGATCGCGATCACCAGTGCGATGACCAGCGCCAGCGCGATGTAGCCGACGTGCTGGGCGAGCCGGGCGAGAATGCCGCCCGTGCCCTGCCAGTTCGCGGCCGTGGTGAACCAGGTGAAGACGTCGCCGATCATCCCGCCACCTCCGCGGCCGGCGCGCGACCCGCTCTCTCCCAAGGCGTCAACAGATTGCGCAGCAACACCAGCAGCAGGTCGACGATCAACGCGAGCAGCATCGTCAGCACGATCCCGACCACGATCGGCGAGAAGTACTCCCGCTGGAACCCGTCGGTGAACAGCACGCCGAGCGCCCCGGTCCCGATCAGCGCACCGACGCTCACCAGGCTGATATTGCTCACCGACGCCACCCGCACCCCCGCCGCGAGCACCGGCACCGCGAGCGGCAGTTCGACGCTGAAGAACCGGCGCGGCCCGCGATATCCGATCGCCGTGGCAGCCGCGACGATGTGCGGCGGCACGGCTTCCAACGCGTCGAGCACCGGACGCACCAGCAGCGCGGTGGTGTAGATAGTCAACGCGACGATCACGTTGACGCTGTCGAGAATCTTCGTCCCGATAATGCCGGGAATCACCACAAAAAGCGCCAGCGACGGAATCGTGTACAGCAGATTCCCCACCACCAGCAGCACACTGCGCGCGGGCCGCCAGCGATGCCCGAGCCAGCCGAGCAGGATCGCCAGCACGATGCCCGCGACCAGCGGCACCAGCGCGAGATAGATGTTCTCGAGCAGATTGGCGAGGATTTCGCCGCGGTTGTTGGAGCTCGACAGGTACCGGCCGAGTTCGCCGAAGAAGTCGCCCATCAGGACGCCTGCGGGGAGGCCTCGATTACATCCAAGACCTGGTGCGCGACCACCGTCCCGAGCACGCGGTTCTCGTCGTCCACCACGACGCCGAGACTGGCCGGCGACGACAGCGCCGCGTCGAGCGCCCCGCGGATCGGCGTGCCCTGCACGTACAGCGATCCGCCTGCCACGAGGTCGGTTTCCGCCAACGGGCCGTCCACTGTGGAGCCTGGCGGAAGCCAGCCGCGCGGCTGCTTCTCGTCGTTCACCGCGAGCAGCCAGCCCTCCGACGGGCCGTCGATCTTGCTGCCGAGCTCGATCGTCCGAGCCGGCGAAACCTCGACGCCGCTCGCCGGCAGGAACGAAAGCCCGCGATACCCGCGGTCCCGGCCGACGAACGACGCGACGAAGTCGTCGACCGGATGCCGCAGCACCTCGGCCGGCGTGCCGTACTGCGCGAGCTTCCCGCCGACGCGCATCACCGCGACCTTGTCGCCGAGCCGCACCGCCTCGTCGATGTCGTGCGTGACGAACACGATTGTCTTGCCCAGCTGGGATTGCAGCCGCAGCAGCTCGTCCTGCAGCCCTTCGCGGACCACCGGGTCGACCGCGGAGAAGGGCTCGTCCATCAGCAACACCGGCGAATCGGCGGCAAGCGCACGCGCTACGCCGACGCGCTGCTGCTGCCCGCCGGACAGCTGCGCCGGATACCGCTTCCCGAGTTCCGTCGGCAGGCCGACCGTCTCGAGCAACTCGGCCGCCCTGGCGCGCGCCTTGCGTTTGTCCCATCCGGACAGCAGCGGCACGGTCGCGATGTTGTCGAGCACTGTCCGGTGTGGAAAGAGCCCGGCGTGCTGGATCACGTAGCCGATGCCGCGGCGCAGCACCGCCGGGTCGCCTTCGCTGACGTCCTTGCCGTCCAGCAGCACCGCGCCGGAGGTGGGCTCGACCATCCGGTTGATCATCCGCAGCGAGGTCGTCTTGCCGCACCCGGACGGACCGACGAACACCGTGATCGTTCCGTCTTCCACGGTGAGCGAGAGGCCGTCGACCGCGACCGTGCCGTCCGGATAGCGCTTGACGACGTCTCGGAATTCGATGGTCACAGACTTCTCCCCACGTCCTGGTGCAGAGTCCGACGGTAGCCCACTCGCGCGGCCTTGGCAGCCTGTCCCGCAGCGTGGCCGACTACCCTCGGACCCCGTGACCGCCCTAGACGACGTCCTCGCCGCACATGGCGCCGCCGTCCGCCCGCTCTACGAAGTGCTCACCCTGCTCCGCAGCGGCTCGTACGAACTGGCCGACCTAGTGCGGCTCACCGCCGCCCCGCGCCGAAGCGTCGAAGACCTTCTCGCAGCACTGGAACCGGACCTGGAACGCTCCCCCGCAGGCGTCCGCATCGCCCCGTCCGCACGCGCCACCTACGCGTCGTACTCCCTGCCGCCCCTGCCCGACCCCCTCGACGCCGCGGTCGCCGCCCAACCGGCCCTGCTCACCATGCTGGCCGAACGAATCGCCGCCGTCCCGCCCCCGCTCGCGGCTCTGGACCACGTGCAAGCGACCCCGGAGACCGTGCTGCGTCGCGCGTTGTGGCTGAACTCCCGCTACGACCTCCGCCGCAGCAAGGTGCTCTTCCTCGGCGACCACGATCTGACGTCGCTAGCCGTGCGCGCGGTGTGCCCGGAAGCGGAACTGTCCGTAGTGGACCTGGACGAACGCGTCCTGTCCTACCTGGACACCACCGGCGAACGCACCATCTTCACCGCCCACGCCGACCTGCGCGTCGGCCTGCCCCCGGCCCTGACCGGCAAAGCAGACCTGGTCTTCAGCGACCCGCCCTACACGCCGGAAGGCATGGGCCTCTTCGCCGCCCGCGCAGTGCAAGCCTTGCGCGAACCCACCGAAGGCCGAATCCTCCTGGCCTACGGCTACAGCCCGCGTCACCCCGCGCTAGGCGCGCAAGTGCAGCGCTCCCTCGCCACCCTGGGCCTGACCTACGAGGCGATTCTCCCGGACTTCAACCGCTACACCGGTGCCCAAGCAATCGGCAGCGCGGCAGACTTGTACGTCTGCCAGCCAACCGCGAAGGCGAAGAAATCGTTCGCCCGCAAGGGAAGCTCCGCCATCTACACGCACGGCCCGCAATCAGTCGAATCAGCCGGCACCAAACCGGGCCTCCTGGCGGCCGCCCGAGAAATCGCCTCCGAAGGCGGCCTGGCCCTGGAAACGCGCCCCGTCGGCTGGGCCACGTCCGGCCCCGAAGGCGACGCCGTCGCCATGGACCTCACCGCCGACCCCGGCCCCTGGCTACTGCGCACCCTGCTGGGCACGAACGCCCGACGCCTGGCACTGCTGCTGCCGAACAACCACCCCGACCTGGCGGACGCAGCCGCCCAAGCAGCCCTGACCGCACTGGTCGCGGACAAGTACCGCCTCCGCCTGCTCCGCAGCACCCCCGACAACCGCCACGCGATCGTCGCCGCAGACCTGGTCGACCACCCGTCCGAACTGCTGACCCGCGCCCACGCGAGGCTGGCTAATGCCGCACTGAACGTCCCAGAGGATTTGGCGGACCTACGCCTGGTGGACGTCCCCCGACACCGCCTAGCGGAACTGCTCCCCGGCTGACCACCAGCCGCTACTGGGCGGCCAGGTTGAAGCAGCTGGAGCGGCCAGATTGAAGACCCAGTAGCGGCCAGATTGCCGTCAACCTAGCGGCCAGATTGACGGCAGTGCAGCGGCCAGACTGCGCTATCCGCCCGCTGACCAGCGCAATCGCTTCTCGCTCGCCGCCCCGGGCTCGCGCGCGATCACGGCTTCCGGCAATAGGTCGTGAGGGCCACCCTCATTGACTATGACTCCCTCAGGGTTCCCCTCACGACCGTCGGCGGGCCGTGAGGGGCTCCTTCAGAGACCCAGATTCCCTCGAGGAGCCCTTCACGGACCACACCACACCGCCCCGCCCGCCGCCCCGGGATGCGCCCCAATGTGGCATTGGGTGCGTCCCACGCACCGAACGCCACATTGGGTGCGCCACATGCACCCAATGCCACATTGGGGCGCAAGCCCCCACCTCAAGCAAACCGCCACCGATGCACCCAACTCGAAGTGCACCCACACCACCCCCGCACCCCGATACGAAGCTCCCCTGCGGTCTGGGGTGGCTTGTCAAGGCATCTTTCCCGCCTTGACAAGCCACCCCAGACCGTCAGCACAATCAAGCTTCGGGGTGCCCACCGCACGCCAGGGCGCAATGTCGCCGCCAGGCGACGAGCCGCCCAAAACCCTAAAACAACTCCCCAGCCAACCCCCGATAAACCCCCACCACCTCATCGTCATAAACCTGCAACCGCACCCCCGGCAACCCAGGATGCAGCTGATACTTCTCCGTAACCACCTGCACCACAACATGATCCGCCCCAGCCGCCCGATGCTCCCCCAACCGAACAGCAACCGCGGAAACATCCCCCAACGCCACCAAATCGTCAATCAACCGATCAGACCCAGCCCCGGCCAAATCCTCAGCCGAATACCCCAACCGCCGCAAATTGCGAGTGTAATTACCCAACCCCAAATAAGGATTCTCCACCCGCCCCCGAGCCACGCGCCGAGCCCGAACCAGATCCGAAGTCACCACAACCTTCTGCTCCGGCGCCAAAAACCCACCAGCACCCAACACCGTCCGAGCCGCCCGAGTATGCCGAGGCGGAACCAAATAAGGCACCGCCCCGCCAGCCCGCTCCGCAGCCAACTCCAACATCCTCGGCCCCAACGCAGCCAGCACCCGCCCGGAAACCGGCACCCCACCCGCATCCAGCACATCAAGAAATCGCCGAACCGCATCCATCGGCCGCTCATACCCCGCCGACTGCTCCCGATGCCCAGCCCCGATCCCGAGCACAAACCGCCCGGGAAACTGCGAAGCCACCCGCTGATACGACTCAGCCAACACCGCCGGATCCCCCGACCACACGTTGACGATGCTCGACCCCACCACCAACGACTCGGTAGCCGCCAGCAGCTCGTCAATCCCGGCCAGATCCACCCCAGGCCCGCCAAGCCACAACGCCGAATACCCCAACTGCTCGATCTCGGCAGCCATCGCCGGAGTAGTCAACGCCCCGACCTGCCACACGCCGTACCCACGCAATCCGATCTCCATGAAGACCACCGTGGCGACGAAAAAATGGACTGGCAAGTCCAAAACCAGCCCACAAAGAAGGGCTCCCCGGCACCAGAAAGCCGGAGAGCCCTTCCCCAAGAAAACCTCAGCCAGTCACGCCATCCTGCTCAGCCGCCTTGGCCACCGCGGCCGCCACCTCAGGCGCGACCCGCGGGTCCAGCGGGCTGGGCACGATCCGATCCGGCCCCAGATCATCCGAAGCCACCGCCACGATCGCCTCCGCGGCCGCCAGCTTCATGTTCTCCGTGATCGACCGCGCGCCGGCGTCGAGGGCGCCGCGGAACACGCCGGGGAACGCCAGCACGTTGTTGATCTGGTTCGGGAAGTCGCTCCGCCCGGTCGCGACGATCGCCGCGTGCTGTGCGGCGACCGCAGGGTGCACCTCGGGGTCCGGATTGGACAGCGCGAACACGATCGAGTCGTCCGCCATCGTCGACAGCAGGGACGGGTCGATCGTCGCACCGGACAGGCCGAGGAACACGTCCGCTCCGCGCAGCGCCTCGGCGAGACCGCCGGTGAGCCCGGCCTTGTTCGTGGTCTCGACCAGCTGCCGCTTGATCGGGTTCAGGTCGTCGCGCCCGGCGTGCACGATGCCGCGCGAGTCGAGCACCGTCACGTCCGCGACGCCGGCCGCGAGCAGGATCTTCGCGCAGGCCACCCCAGCCGCGCCCGCACCGGAGACCACGACCCGCTCGCCGGCGATGTCGCGGTCGAGCACCAGGTTCGCGCCGCGCAGGGCGGCGAGGGTGACGATCGCGGTGCCGTGCTGGTCGTCGTGCATGACCGGGCAGTCCAGCGCCTCCTTGAGCTTGTCCTCCAGCTCGAAGCAGCGCGGCGCGGAAATGTCCTCGAGGTTGACCGCGCCGAACGACGGGCGCAGCCGCACCAGGGTCTCGACGATCTCGTCGACGTCGGTGGTGTCGAGCACCAGCGGGATCGAATCCAGCCCGCCGAAGGTTTTGAAGAGGACCGACTTGCCCTCCATGACCGGCAGCGACGCGCTCGCGCCGATGTCCCCGAGGCCGAGCACCGCGGTGCCGTCGCTGACCACTGCCACGAGCCGGTCCGCCCAGGTGTACCGCTTCGCCTTGGCCGCGTCCTCGGCGATCGCGCGGCTCACCTTCGCCACGCCGGGCGTGTAGGCGATCGAGAGGTCGCGCGGGTCGGAGATCGGCCGGGTCGCCGCCACGGAGAGCTTGCCGCCCTCGTGCCCGGTGAAGATCTCGGCGTCGGTCACGGCCGCGACGCTGCTGGCCTGGTCGGTCATCGGAGAACCTGTCGTGGGATCGAGGGAAGCGGGCGGATGGGTCTGGGTCATCGAACGTACTCCTGGGACTGCGAGCGGGGGACCACCTGGTTGACGGGCGAGCAAGCGCCCGTCGAGAGTGGGAACTCGTCCTCCGGACGGCAGCCCAGCGCGGTAGCGCCGGCCTGTCGGCGAGGCGTCTGCGCGGCCATCCGATCCGTGGGGTGTGGCGATGGCCGCCGACGCTGCGGTCCGTCAATCATGACAGGCCCCCGGCAGGCCCCGACCCCTCGGTGCGGCTCATGTCACAGATTCGCGATTCCCAAGACGTCCGTCCGGTTTTGGAAGCAGTTCCGTTCCGGGTCCGGGAAACGCACTCGATAGGGTGGCCACCATGGACTTCCGCCCGCTCAAGGTCTCCGGCGCGTTCGAGTTCGTCCCGCGCGTGTTCCCCGACGAACGCGGACTGTTCGTCGCACCGTTCCAGGAAGAGGCGATGGTCCGCGCGACCGGGCATCCGCTTCGGGTCGCGCAGACGAACCACAGCGTTTCGCGCGCGGGTTCGATCCGCGGCGTGCATTTCGCCGACACTCCGCCGGGACAGGCAAAGTACGTCTACTGCCCGGGCGGGTCGCTGCTGGACGTGGTGGTGGACCTGCGCGTCGGCTCGCCGACGTTCGGCGAATGGGACGCGGCGCGGCTCGATGCGGCCGAGTTCCGCGCCGTCTACGTGGCGGAAGGCATCGGGCACGCCTTCATCGCGCTGGAAGACAACACCGTGATGGCGTATCTCTGCTCGGAGCCGTACAACCCGGCGGGCGAGCACGGCATCAACCCGCTCGACCCGGCGCTGGACCTGCCGTGGCCGACCGGACTGGCCCCCATTGTGTCCGAAAAGGACAAAGCAGCGCCAACCCTGGCCGAAGCGCTCGACCAGGGCCTGCTGCCGTCGTACGCCGATTGCGTGGCGTACTACGAAAAGCTGCGGTCAGCGCACCGCTAAGCGCGCACGCCGTCCTCGGCGATGACCCGTTCGATATTGCGCTCGGCCAGCGCGGTGATCGTCACGAACGGGTTCACGCCGGTGCTGCCCGGAATCAGCGAACCGTCCGTCACATACAGGTTCCGGTACCCCTTCACCCGGCCGTAGTCGTCGGTCGCTTCGCCGAGCACCAATCCGCCGAGCGGGTGGTAGGTGAAGCGGTTCTCGAACGCCCGCGTGTCGCCGAAGAGGTCGTAGCGGTAGATCGTGGAGTTCGCCTTGTTGATCCGGTCGAACAACGATTTCGCCGCGTCGATCGACGGCTGCCCCTGGTCCGGCGACCACTGCAGTTTCGCCGAATCGCTGGCGGCGTCGTAGGCGAAATGGCCGCGTTCGGGGTTCTTGGTGATCGCCAGGTACAGGCTCGCCCACGTTTCGAGCCCGGCGGGCACCGGCGCGATCTCGGCGAACACCGGATGCGTCGGGTTGTCCCAGTCGTCGATGCCGAGCGCGGGCATCCCGGCTTCGAGGCTGCCGGTCGTGTCCCACACGTGGTTGGCGCGGCCGAGCATCACGTTGCCGTTGGTGCCCCAGCCCTGGCCGACCGCCTCGGACAGCCGCGGCAGCCGTCCGGTGTCGCGGGCGCGCACCAGCAGTTCGGTCGAGCCGAGGCTGCCCGCGCCGAGGAACAGGTACTTCGTGGAGAGGTGCTTGGTGGCGAGCACATTGCCGAGCGCGTCGGACTCGCGCACCACCAGCGTGTACGTGCCGTCCTGCTGCTGGATGATCTCGCGGACCTCGTGCAGCGTCTGGATGGTCACGTGCCCGGTGCCGAGCGCGGCGGCGAGATACGTCTTGTCCAGCGAGCGTTTGCCGTGGTTGTTGCCGTAGATGACCTCGGACGCGAGCGCCGAGCGTTCGACCGTGCCCGCCTCTTCCTTCTTCATGTACTCGAAGTCGTAGACGCTCGGCACGAACGTCGTCTTCAACCCGGTTTTCTGCGCGGCTTTCCGGGAAACGCGCGCGAACTGGTACGACTTGCAGGTCTCGAACCAGTCCTCGTCGATGTGGTTCACGCCGAGGCCCGCGTTGGCGCGCGGGTAGTACTTGCCGTACATCTCGTCGGCGTTCACCCTCGGCAGGATTTCCTCGAAGTACGAACGCTTCGGCTGCACCGCCATCGCGCCGTTCACCAGCGACCCGCCGCCGACGCCGCGCCCGACGTACACCGACATCCCGCCGTAGTTCACCCGGTCCAGCACCCCGGCGTACGGATCGATGTCGTGGTTCGCGACGTCCAGCCACAGGAAGGACGCGAGCGGCGCTTCAGTGCGCTTCTTGAACCACATCGACCGCCGGTCCGGCTTCAGCATGTCGCAGAAGACCTTGCCGTCCGGGCCCGGTTCGTTCCACAGCTGGCCCATTTCGAGCATCACCGTGGGCACGCCCGCCTCGCCGAGCCGCAGCGCGGTGACCGCCGCGCCGTACCCGGTGCCGATCACCACCGCGGGCGAGTAGTCCGGCAGCGGCGGAGGCGTCGCGGCACGCGCGGTCGTCGCCGAAATGCTGGTCAGTCCAAGGGCCGCGGCGGAGTTCAGCGCGGCGAGGCCGAGAAATCGGCGACGGTTGAGGGAGGCCATGCCCGGCATGCTGACGCGGCCCGGAGCACCCTGGCAAGGCTAAAACGAACGCTATTCGCATTTGCCCAGTAAACGGTGTTAAGTTTCACTCGGCCGGGGTAACGGGAGGTCCAGCTTTCGCCGGTCAGGCGGCTTTCCGGGGCGTGACCCACACCGTGATCGTCGCGGTGACGACCTCGGTCCCGCGCGCGTCCACGATCCGCACCGGAACGGGAAGATCGAATCCCTTGTCGCCGAACTCGGGGATCTCCGGCAATTCGGCGATCGCCCGCAACCCGGTTTCGGCCTTCGCGACGTACCTCACTTCCATGCCCTTGGGCAGCCACCGGTGCGTGGCCGGGACGGTGGCCTCGGCCAGCATGCCCATCGCGATCTCGGCGAGGTTGCAGGCGGCGATCGCATGGAAGGTCCGGATGTGGTTGTGGACACCCCACCACTTCGGCGCGGTCACCGAACAGTGGCCGGGACGGATCTCCCGGATGCTGGGCAGCACGGTGCCGAAGTAGGGCACCCGGAGGCACATCGCGGCGGAAAACAGCTGCTTGCCGCCCGGTTTCGCGGCCAGTTTGCGCCACAGCCCGTACGTCGACGGCGTACCCATCGGCACCTCCCAGGTGAAGTTACTCACCAGTAGCCTTACACACGACGAACCTGCCGGGCAAACCCGCCCCGGCTATATTCGGCCGCGTGGCACATCGGCTCTTTCTTCTCCGGCACGGCCAGACCGAATGGTCGTCGAACGGCAAGCACACCGGGCGCACCGACATCCCGCTGACCCCGGCGGGCGAGGACCAGGCGCGCGCGGCGGGCGGCACCCTGCGGACCCTGCTCGGCGGACCCGGGCTGGTGCTTTCCAGCCCGCGCGGCCGCGCGCTGCGCACGGCGGAACTCGCCGGCCTGCGCGTGGACGAGGTCACCGAAGACCTGGCCGAATGGGACTACGGCGACTACGAAGGCGTCACCACGCCGACGATCCGCGAGACGGTTCCGGACTGGACCGTCTGGACCCATCCCGTCCCCGGCGGCGAAAGCGCGGACGACGTGCAGGCGCGCGCGGACAAGGTGCTCGACCGCGCCCGGCGCGAAATCGAAAACGGCGACGTCGTCCTGGTCGGGCACGGGCACTTCAGCCGCGTGCTCGTCGCGCGCTGGCTCGGCCTGCCCGGCGCCTCGGGTGTCCACTTCGGACTGGACCCGGCCGGTCTCGCGGTGCTCGGCGACGAGCGCGGCGAACCGCAGATCGAACACCTGAACCTGCTGCCCGCGTTGGAGGGATGAAGTGACCGACCCCCGCGTACGGCGGATCCGGCCGGAAGACGTCGACGCCGTCGTGGAACTCGTCTACGCACTGGCCGAGTACGAACGCGCCCCGCAGGAATGCCATCTCACCGCCGAGCAGTTGCACGGCGCGCTGTTCGGCGAGGCTCCGGCGCTGTTCGGCCACGTGGCCGAAGCGGACGGCGAGATAGCCGGATTCACCTTGTGGTTCTTGAACTTCTCGACCTGGCGCGGCACGCACGGGATCTACCTGGAAGACCTGTACGTGCGCGAGGAACAACGCGGTTCGGGCCTCGGCAAGGTGCTGCTGGCGACGCTGGCCGCGGAATGCGTGGACAAGGGCTACCACCGGCTGGAGTGGTCGGTGCTGAACTGGAACCCGGCGGTCGGGTTCTACCGGGCACTGGGTGCGCTGCCGCAGGACGAATGGTCGGTGTACCGGCTGACTGACGAACCGTTGCAGGTGCTGGCCAAAGAGGCGTGAGACTCGTGCGCGCCCAGGCCGGTGAGAACCGGCTTAGGCGCGCACGAGCTTTTACGGCGTGGGCAACGGCAGCCCCGGCAGGCTCTGGTCCCTCGGCACCACCCCGTCGACCAGGTAGTCGTCGACCACCTTGTCCACGGCCTTGTTCCCGCCAATTCCGTAGATCCCGTGGTCGCCTTCCCCGGTGACGGTCAGCATCCGCGAGTTCTGGAACGCGGCGTGCGCCTTCCGGGCACCTTCGATCGGCGTGGCCGGGTCGTGCTCGGACTGCGCGATCACCACCGGCGGCACGCCTTTCCCGTTCAGCACCGGCATCGGCCGCGGCTGCCCTGGCCAGAAGGCGCAGACCTGGAGCCCCATCCACAACGAACTGTGCACGGTCACGCCCTGGTCGAGATACTCCTGCGACCGGCGGATCAGCGACTGCCGGTTGCCCTTCCACGGCCCGTCGTTGCACAGGGTCGTGATCAACGTCGACACCATCGCGTCGTCCGCACCGGCCTGAACCGCAACGCCCATCGGACTGGTGTTCTTCGCCTCCGACAACGTCTTCCCGAGCGCCGCGCGAGCGTCGTCCTTGACCTGTGCCGAGGACCGCGCGTCGGTCAGCGTTTTGACCCGGACCAGCACGGTCGCGATCGTCGGGAACTGGCTCTTGGCCTTGAGCGCGCCGACGATGAAGGAGTCCAGCGCGACCGCGCCGAGCTTCGTGCCGTTCACCTCGACCGGCTCGCGGGTCAGCGCGTACCGGACGCTTTCGTAGGTTTGCCGGGCCGCCTCGCCGGTCGTGCCGAAGTGGAACTTCGCGTCGTAGCGGGCCAGCCACGGCAGGAAATCCTGCCGCCAGCGGCGTTCGTAACCCGCCGGCTGGAAGTCGAACGACTGCTGCCAGGAGCCGGTGAACTGGGTCGAGGAATCGAGCACGAACCGGCCGGTGTGCTGCGGGAACTGCTGGGCGTAGTGCGCGCCGAGCCAGGTGCCCGCCGAGTACCCGATCCAGTTGATCCGGTCGCGGCCGAGCAGGGTGCGCAGCAGGTCGAGGTCCCGGACGTTCTGGAAGGTGCTGATCAGCGACCCCAGTTCGCCCGAGGCCCGATGGCAGGCGGTCGCGACGTACCGGACCGCGTCGACGATCTGGTTCAGATTGCGCGGATCGCGGTCTCGCGGATCGAGATCGGCTCCGGTGTCGGCCGCGCCGCCGCAGGTGACGTTGGTGCTGCGGCCGGTGCCGCGGGTGTCGATGCCGATGATCTCCTGGTGCTCGCGCAGTTTGCCCTGTCCGCGCAGCATCGCCGGGAACCAGCGGCCGGCGCCGCCGGGACCGCCCGGGTTGGTGAGCACCGACGCCGTCGTGGCCCCGGTGGATTTGAGCCTGCTGATCGCGATGGTCAGGTACTGCCCGTCGTCCGGACGGTCCCAGTCCCGGGGCGTGCGATAGGCGGAGCATTCGAGGCCCGAGATGTCGGTGCCCGGTGGCAGGTCGGCCAGCTCGCCCGGCGCGCAGGCGTGCCAGTCCAGCGCCTGCCCGGCGTAGCGGGCCGGGATCGCGGCGGCGTCCGCGGCCGCGGGCAATGCCCCGGCAAGCAGCCCGCCCGCCACCGCGGTGCTGGTCACGACGAGACGCAGTCTCCTCATGGGTTCCCCTCTTCGGAATTCGGATGAATTCGGTTGCGCAGTCCCGATTCCATCGGCTGAGGGGTGCCGCTACCAGTGCCGCCGCGTCACCTGTCCGCTATGACGTGACGTCACTGTCGTTCAGTCCTGTTCGTGCCGCTCCCGCTCGGCCCGCCGCCCCGCGAGACCGCCGCGTTCGGCCGCCTCTTCCTCGGTCTCGTCGTCGTGCATTCCGAGCGCCCACGCCCGCGACGGGCGGCGGAACAGCAGCACCAGCGCCGCCAGCCCGCACAGGCCGATCGGGACGCCCCACAGCGGCTGCCCGGACGGTCCGAGCAGGTACCAGCCGACCCCGATCAGCAGCAGCGCCACGACGACGCCGGGCGACCGCGCCCACGTCTGGCCCAGCAGCAGCCCGACCGAGGCGGCGAGGAAGACCACCGCCAGCACCGCGTACGTGCCGAACTCGGCCCACACGTTGTTGCCCGGGATCGGCGGGTTCTGCAGCCCGTGCACCAGCAGCACCACGCCGAAGACCAGCAGGCCGATCCCGGGCACTCCGGTCAGGACGCCCGCGAGGCGGACCTCGAACGGGGTGGGCGGCGGGTTCTCGGGATGCGACACGGGCGCGGCCCTTTCAGCTGCTGGGGCGGGACTTTTGCGGGGAGCTTCGCCGGGGCACAGCCACCCGACCAGCGCGGGTCACCGTGCGTGAGCACTACTGATCGTATGCCACCCGGTCGGCCGTTTTCCGGGGCGGCGGCCGCGGAGAAAATCGGGGTAGTCGTCGATGAGCGGGCGGTCGGCCCGGGTGCACTTGTCACGACGCGCGGAGTTTTCGCCGTCTGCAGAGGAGGACCGCCCGCCACAGGGTCGCCACAGGTCACCGAGCCGGGACGGCGCGCGCGAGCGGCTGAGCTTCGCGTCACCATGTGGCGCTGGAGGTACGTCCGCCGGGCGGAAAGCACTTACCCTGCGGTAGTGCGCGCCATCCTCGTCGTGAACCCCCAGGCCACCTCGACCACCGCGGGTGGCCGGGACGTGCTGGCGCACGCGCTGGCCAGCCAGGTGAAGCTCGACGTCGTCGAAACCGACTACCGCGGGCACGCGCTCGCGGTGGCCCGTTCGGCGGCCCGCGACGGTTTCGACCTGGTCGTGGCCCACGGCGGCGACGGCACGGTCAACGAGGTCGTCAACGGTCTCCTCGCCGATACCGCGGGCGCGCCCGGACGCTCCGGGTCCGTCCCGATGCTCGGTGTCGTGCCGGGCGGCTCCGCCAACGTGTTCGCCCGCGCGGTCGGCCTTCCCGCCGATCCGGTCGAGGCGACCCACCAGCTGCTCAACGCACTGGAAACCGAACGGACCCGGCGGATCGGCCTCGGACTGGCCGACGGGCACTGGTTCACCTTCAACGCGGGCCTCGGCTGGGACGCCGACGTCGTCGGCCGCGTCGCGAAACGACGCGGCAAGCAAACCAGCGCGAGCCTCTATCTGCGGGCCGCGGTGCGCTCCTACTTCCGCCCGCCGCTCGGGCGGCCGGCGCTCACCGTCCGGATCCCGGGCGAGGAGCCGGCCGAGGCGGTGACCGCGTTCGTGTCGAACACCGATCCGTGGACTTACCTCGGGGAACGTCCGGTCCACCTCAACTCCGGCTGCTCGTTCGAGACCGGATTGGGCCTGTTCGCGTTGAACGGTCTGCGATTGCCCACCGTGTTCACGCATGTACGGCAAGCTCTGCTCACGGAGAGCGATCAGCACGGCCGCCGTCTGCTCCGTCGCGACGATGTGCCTCTGATCCGCATCGACGCAGCTGAACCGGTCAACTTCCAGGTCGACGGGGACCTCGTCGGACAACGCACCCGGGTCGAGTTTCAGAGCGTTCCGGATGCACTCACCGTAGTCGGGTAGCCGAGCGACCACTGATCGCCCGCGGCAAAGTGCGTTCTGCCGCTCGGCGACGCAAACCCTCCGTTCACCGCACCGGCCTTCCGGCGAGCGGAGCTTTTCAGAACGAAACCGCAGGTCAGAGGCATAGCTCGGCCGGGTGAGCTGACTCACCGATCTTGTCGAAACCCTTGTCGAACGCGGTGCTTCGTGAAAGCATTCACAAGCACCCAAAAACACGACCGCCACTACTGTGGCGCGGCCCTCCCGCGTCACTGTGAAGGAGCTCACGAACATGGACTGGCGCCACGACGCGGCCTGCCGAGACGAGGACCCCGAGCTGTTCTTCCCGGTGGGAACCAGCGGTCCGGCTCTGTTGCAGGTCTCCGAGGCGAAGGCCGTGTGCCACCGCTGCCCCGCGGCTTCCGACTGCCTGGCCTGGGCTCTGGCCAGCGGCCAGGACGCAGGCGTCTGGGGCGGAATGAGCGAAGACGAGCGACGCGCGCTCAAGCGCCGCCGTACGCACATCGGCACGCGTACCACCGCCTGAGTCTTTTCGACTCAGCTGCAGTACCCAGCATCAGCTGCACCACCTCGGACCGGACTTTCGCCCGGCGGGCATTCGCGTGCCCGTGCCGCACATGGCGACATATACCCGGTTTGAGCGTAACAACCGAGGTCGGCCACCCCGCATCCGGGTGCCGCCTCGCCAAGGACTATCCAAGTCCTCCCGCGGAACGTTGAACGGGCCGGTACCGCCGAGCTTCACTGGTACCGGCCCTTCACCGCGTCTGGGGTCCGATGTGGACACTCAGGCTTCGCGTGCCCAGCGCACGTAACGCATCTTCGGCGTGAACCCGGCGCGCTCGAAAACTCCGGGAGCCCCGGCCGCGCTCGCCGTGTCCACGGTGAGGCTGGCTTGGTCGTACCCGTGCTCCGCGGCAGCCCGCAACGCGTGTGCGATGGCCGCGCTGGCCAGTCCTCGGTTCCGGTAGCCGGGAATGGTGCCGATCACCATGAAGTGCGCGTCGCGAATTCCGGTCGCTTCGGTGTCGGCTGCCCAGGACAGGGTCAGCACGAGACTCACCGGAACGCCGGTTGCCTTGTCCCGCAGCAGAAAACTGATCTCGGGCTGAAGAGTGTGGTTGGTGAACTTGTTCTGCCACGCTTCCGCGTTCACCGGGGTCGCGCCCCAGTGGTCTGAAAAGGACTCGTTGCGGACGAGCCGAAACTCCTCGTCGAGGTCCCGGGTCCACTGTTCCGCTTGGAATCCGTCCGGGAGCGGCGCTTCGCCGGCCGTCCCGAGTGGATGTTCCATGCGCTGGAACCAGCGAGCGGGCGAAAAACCTTGCGCGGCAAAGAGTTCTTTCGTCCCGGCGATGTGCTCGGCCTTGTGGATGTCGACGGCGAGCTTCAGCGTCGGATGGTGCAGCTCGTGCACCGTCTTCGCCCCCGCGATCCCGGCTTCCACCAGCCTGGTGCCGATCCCCTGGCGGCGATAGTCCGGATGGACCCCGCCGTCGAGGAAGACCCGGTGGATTTCCTCGGGATGCTGCTTGTACCGGGTCTTCACGTAGCCGACCATCCGGTCGCCGTCGAACGCGGCGAGGCTCGCGCGTTCGAGATCGGAGAACGGGTCGATCAGCTCTTGGAGAGTGTCGTCGGCGGTGTAGTTCTCGCCGATCAGGTCGGCCGTTTCGATGGCGTTGAGCAGATCGGCCGAGGACTGGGCGTCCGCTTTCGTGAGCGGGCGCCACTCGAGGGCAGGCAGGCGCCGGACAGTAATCCGGCGCCTGCGGGCTGTCGCCGGATTTTCTAGAGCCGCCGCGACAACGGAATCCGCAGCGCCGCCTCGGTGCCCGGCACCCGGTTGCCCGCCTCGTCGGTGCGGACCTGGCGCAGCGAAAGCGACCCGCGCAGCTCCGATTCCACCAGCGTCCGCACGATCTGCAGCCCGAGCCCGTCGCTGCGCTCCAGCGAGAACCCGGACGGCAGGCCGCGGCCGTTGTCGCGGATCAGGATGTCCAGCCAGCGCGCCGACCGCTCCACGATCAGCTCGACCTTGCCCGGCCTGCCCTGCGGAAACGCGTGCTCGATCGCGTTCTGCACGAGTTCGGCGAGCACCATCACCAGCGGCGTCGCGATCTCGGCCACGACCACGCCGAACGAGCCCTTGCGGGTCATCCCGACCTTCGATTCCGCGGTGGCGACCTCGCCGACCATCGGGAGCACGTTGTCGAGCAGTTTGTCCAGGTCCACGCGTTCGTCGACGGAGATCGACAGCGCCTCGTGCACCATCGCGATCGACGACACCCGCCGCACCGATTCGCCCAGCGCCAGCCGGGCCTCCTCGCTCGTGGTGCGCCGCGACTGGAGCCGCAGCAGCGCGGCGACGGTCTGCAGGTTGTTTTTCACCCGGTGGTGGATCTCGCGGATCGTGGCGTCCTTCGACATCAGCGCGCGGTCGCGGCGCTTGACCTCGGTGACGTCGCGGACCAGCACCAACGCGCCCGCGGGCTGTCCGGCCGGGCGCAGCGGCAGCGCACGGAACAGCACGACCGCGCCGCGCTTCGAGTCGGCCTCGGTGCGGGTGGACGGCTTGCCGTCGAGGGCCTCGATGATCCGGTGCGACACCTCGGTGGCGTCGAACGGGTCGCGGATCAGCGACCGGGTGAGCGGGGCCAGCCGCTGCCCGACGAGGTCGGATTCGTGGCCCATCCGGTGGTAGGCGGACAGGCCGTTCGGGCTGGCGAACACGACCGTGCCCGCCTGGTCGAGCCGGACGAGACCGTCGCCGACGCGCGGGCTGGTGTGCGTGTCGGTCTGGTTGCCGCCGGCGGGCGGGAAGGTGCCATCCACGATCATCTGGCACAGGTCGCCCGCGCTGCCGAGGTACGCGATCTCCAGCGGGCTCGGCACGCGCGGCGCGGCGAGGTTGGTCTCGCGGCTCAGCACGGCGATCACCTCGCCGCCGAAGCTCACCGGCACCGCCTCGCGGCGCATCGGCAGGTCGCGGTACCAATGCGGGTCTTCCTCGCGGCAGATCTTGACCTCGCGCATGGCCTTGGCCAACTGCGGGTGCTCGTCCACGGTGAACCGGGTGCCGACGACGTCCTCAGGATGCGCGGTGGGCGCGGTGGTCGGCCGGGCGTGCGCGACGCACACGAAATCGCCGCCGTCGGGCTGGTGCTCGGCGGAAACCGGGACCCAGAGCAGGAAGTCGGCGAACGAAAGGTCGGCGAGCAGCTGCCACTCCGCGACGACGGTCTGCAGGTGGTCGGCCGCTTCGCCGGGGAGGCCGGTGTTCTCGGCGAGCAGGTCGGAAAGGGTCGACACGGCTACCGGCCGCCCTCGAATGCGGTGTGTTCGTTCATGCCTGCGCACCTCCTGAGTTCATCCAACCAGAGCGTAGGCGCGGGTGCCGCCGAGGAGCTCAGCGGCCACATGACACACTGGAACGGTTGACCCGTTCCGGCCGGTGTGTCGAACCCCGCCCCGGGACATGCAGCGGACACCCGAGGAGAGAACATGTCGAAGCGCGCCCGCAAGCGTCGCGACCGCAAGAAGAACGGCGCCAACCACGGCAAGAAGCCCAACGCCTGAGTCCGCGCCCGGACGTGACACGGCCCCCGCACCGGATCGGTACGGGGGCCGTTGTCGTGTGGTCAGTCGCGGCTGGTGCGCTGCTCCACGGTGATCTCGGTGCGCTCCACGGTGACGCCGCCCTGCGTGGCGACGGTCTGCCGGATGGAGGCGCGCAACCTGCTCTTCAGCTCCGCCGGGGCGAGGTCGCCGCCGCATTTGCGGGCCAGCAGGTGCTTGATCTGCTCGTCGATGCCGTACTCCTCGAGGCACGGCGGGCAGTCCTCGATGTGCCTGCGCAGTTCCGCGTCCCGCTCCGGACTGCACTCGCGGTCCAGCAGCAGGTAGATCTCCGCGAGCGCGTCCTCGCAGGGCATCTTCTCCGCGGGCACGTCTTCCGAGCTCATCGTTTCGCCACCTCCTCGCGGTTGCCCCGGATGAAGCCGCGCTCGCGCGCGACGTCGGCCAGCAGGTCGCGCAGCTGGGCGCGGCCGCGGTGCAGCCTGGACATCACGGTGCCGATCGGAGTGTCCATGATCTCGGCGATCTCCTTGTACGCGAAGCCCTCGACGTCGGCGAGGTAGACCGCGAGCCGGAACTCCTCGGGCAGCTTCTGCAAAGCGGCCTTGACGTCGGTGTCCGGCAGGTTGTCCATCGCCTCGACCTCGGCCGAGCGAAGGCCGCTCGAGGTGTGGCTTTCCGCACGAGCGATCTGCCAGTCGCTGATCTCGTCCGTCGGCTGCTGCACCGGCTGCCGCTGACGCTTGCGGTAGCCGTTGATGTAGGTGTTGGTGAGGATGCGGTACATCCACGCCTTGAGGTTCGTGCCCGCCTTGAAGGACGCGAACGCCGCGTACGCCTTCAGGTAGGTTTCCTGGACCAGGTCCTCGGCGTCGGACGGGTTGCGGGTCATCCGCATCGCGGCCGCGTATAGCTGGTCGAGCAGGGGCATCGCGTCGCGCTCGAAGCGCTCGGCGAGCTCCAGTTCGTCGGCCGCCGTCTCCGGCGCGGAGTTGGGGGTGCTCGGCAAACCGTTCCCTTCCCGTTCGGCGTCGATGCGCGTCTGCGCATACGGCAGCACCGAGTTTACGCGGGGATTCGGAAAGCCGGTCCCGGGACGGCTCCTTGCGGGGCGGGGGGTGGCGAGCGTGGTGGTCACGCTGTCTTCAACAGAGTGTGCCGACCAGGCATTCCCGAGCTGTTTCGTAGACTCGCCGTCATGGCGGGCAAGGGCACTCCGGCGACGGCGCTGCTGCAGAAGCAGAAGGTGGCGCACACCGTGCACACCTACGACCACGATCCCCGGGCCGAGTCGTTCGGCCTGGAGGCGGTGGAAGCGCTGGGCCTCGAGCCCGGCCGGGTGTTCAAAACGCTGGTCGCGGACGTGGACGGAAAACTGGTCGTCGGCGTGGTGCCGGTCACCGGCCAGCTGGACCTGAAGGCGCTCGCCGCGGCGGCCGGGGGCAAAAAGGCGAAAATGGCCGACCCGGCCGCGGCCCAGCGGGCCACCGGATACGTGCTCGGCGGGATCTCGCCGCTCGGCCACCGGAGCCGCCTGCCCGTGGTCCTGGACGGCTCGGCGCTGGACCACCCGACGATGTTCTGCTCCGGCGGCCGGCGCGGTCTCGAGGTGGAACTGGACCCGGCCGAACTGGTCCGGCTGACCGGCGCGGTCGTGGCCGGGATCGCGGCGGGCTAAGCGGCTTCGGGTACTTCGAGGACGAAGAACAGGAAGCAGAGGAAAGCTTCCTTACCCTGCATTTCCTCGGGGAACTTCTCCTTCGCCCCCTCGGCCGGGTACGGCTCGCTGACCACTGAGATGCGGAACCCGGCTTTGGCGAAGTCGTCGGTCATCGCGTGCAGCGGACGGTGCCAGTACTCGAGGACGCCCTTTTGCCCGTTGAAGGTGTACTCCTCGGACCATCGTTCGACGGCGAAGTAATTGCCCTCGGGATGGACGAATTTGTAGAGAACCGGGTGGTTGACGGCCAGGATCAGCCGTCCGCCGGGCCGGATGATCCGCCGCAGCTCGGCCAGCGGGGCGGTCCAGTCCTCCAGGTAATGCAGCACCAGGACCGCGATGACGTCGTCGAACTGCTGGTCGGCGTACGGCAGCGGCTGGCTGATGTCGGCCACCCGGAGGTCCGCGTCCGCGCCGAGTCTTTTCCGGGCGAGCTCGACCATGGTGACGCTGAAATCGAAACCGCTCACGTCCGCGCCGCGTTCCCGCAGCGAAGCTGCCAGCGGTCCGGCACCGCAGCCCGCGTCGAGGATCTTCCGGCCTGCCACGTCGCCAGCGAGATCGAGAATCGCGGGGCGGGTGTAGTAGGCGTTGATGAGACTGTGCTCGGTTTCGATCGCGTAGGCCTCGCCGAACGTGTCGTAGTCGTTGGCAGTCATGGACTCCACCCTGGCACGGATGCGCTTTCCCGGACCGGCAGCTGGGCACGCACCGCAGTGCCCGAGCCCGCCCCGCTGATGATCGTCAACCTGCCGCCGACAGTGTCCGCGCGATCGTGCAATCCGGCCGGGCGGGCATCCGGAGGGAAGCCGCGGCCGTTGTCGCGGATTTCCAGGAACAGCTCCCCTGCCTGAAGCGAAAGCCGGATGGTCACCTGAGTGGCCTGGGCGTGTTTGAGCACGTTGGCCAGCGCCTCGGAGACGATGAAATAAGCGGCTTCCTCGAGATCGACGGAGAACCGGGTGGCCCGCACGTCCGGATCGGCGTCGACCTCGACGGGGACCGGCATCCGGCGCGCACGGGATTCCACCGCGGCCGCCAAGCCCTGATCGGTCAGCTCTGCCGGGTGAATGCGGTGCGCCGCCTCGCGGACTTCCTCGACGACGCGGCAGAGCGCCTCCTGCGCCTCGCCGAGTGCCGGATCGACCTGGCCGGGATCCCGCCGGAGCTGGTTGCGGGCAAGCCGAAGCGAGGTCAGCAGGACGATCAGCTCCTGCTGGATGCCGTCGTGCAGCCGCCGCTGGATCCGCCGCCGCTCGTTGTCCTGGGCGTGCACGATGCGGGCTCGCGACGCCTCCAGCTCGCTGGCCTGGCGTTCGATCTGGTCCAGCCGGGCCGAGAGTTCCGCGGAAAGCCTGGCGTTGTGCACCGCCAGTGCGCTCTGCCGGGCGAGGGTCGCGACCAGTTCTTCGTCCGAGGCGGTGAACTCTCCCTCGGTTTTGCCACCGCATTCGAGCACGCCGAGGTCGGCGCCACCGTGTCGGAGCACCACCTCCAGCCGAACAGCCGCACCCGGTTCGCCCGCGATCGCGACGACCGGCTCCGGCGACCGCAGGCGCACCCGTGCCCAGCTCAGGTCCAGGACCTCGCGCAGCCCGCCGGCCAGCTGATCGGCGAGCGCGGGCAGGTCGAATGCCTGCTCCAGCGTCCCGCCGAAGTGCACCAGGAGTTCGTAGCTGCTGGGCCGGCGTCCGAACACCCGCCGGGCAGCGGCGCGGGAAAGCCGCGCCTGGATCGGCAGCACCGCCAGAGTCGCGGCGACCGTGACCAGCATCGCGGGCCAGAGCGAGAGGAAGCGGCTCGCGGCGAGGCTCAACCCGGCCACCACGCCGATGTACCACAACGCGATGAGCAGCCAGAGCAACCGGTACCGGGTCGAACGCCGGACCTCGACGCCGAGCATCCGGTAGCGAAAAGCCGCCGCCGTCAGCGCGACCGGAACGGCCGTCGTCGCCGCCAAGACGAGGATCGGCGTGAGCGGGCGCGGCCCCAGCCTGCTCGCCATGACCAGCGGCACCAGCACCGTCGTGCCGACGAGCACCGCCATTCCCAGCAGCCAGCGCAAGAGCCGCCGTTGTGCCCGCGGCAGCTGGAAATACCGCGCGGCCAGCAGAACCGGCCCCAGTACGAGCAGCCACAGGCCCAGCGGAATCGGGCTGATCGGAAGCGGCCCGCCCACGTAGGTGAGCACCAGCGCGAAAGGCACCACCAGCCACAGCGAGCGCAGCACTGCCTTCTCCCAGGCGAACCGATAACGCCCGTCCGGCAGCAACCCCACCAGCCGGACCACGGCCACGATGAGGACGGCCGCGATCCCTCCGATCAGCACTCGCCACATCCGGGGCAGCTGAACGAAATCGAACGCGTTCCCCGCCGCGGCGGCGAGGAACGCGACGGCCGTCAGCATCGCGAACAGCACGCCCGTCGCGAGTGCCTGCCGCGCGACCGGATGCCGCGGCGCGAGCCGCCACGCGAAAACCCCGACCAGCCAGCTCGGCAGCGGCCCGGCGACCGCGACCGCCACCGTGAGCGGGCTGTCCAGCACGGTCAACGCCGCGACCACCGACCAGAGCACACAGATCGCGCCGATCAGCGCGGACCCGCGGAGCAACCACCGCATATTCCCTCCCCAGTGGCCACCATGGTCGCCGGACGCGCCGGTAGAGGCAAACCTCCATCGCGACGCCAGGACTGCCGGATGTTCCGGGACAGCGCGGCCCGCGAGAGTTCTGGGACCGGACCCGAAACCGTTGCGGGAGAAGAAATGTTTCGTGGATTGCTCGTGTTCCTCACCGCGTCGCTGCTCGCGGGAAGCACCGCCCGGGCTCAGCCCGCGCAATCGCTCGTCCTCGACCTGCCGTCGCCGACCGGCCCGCATCGGGTCGGAGTCGCCGAACTGCATCTGGTCGACCGCACCAGAGCGGACCCGTGGGACGCCGAACTGGGCTTTCGAGAGCTGATGACGACCGTGTTCTATCCCGCCGCCGACACCCGTGGCTACCGTCTCGCCCCGCAGATGACCGCGGCCGCGGCCGGGCTGTTCGCGGCGATAGACGTCCCTTATCTGCATCGGGAGCTGCCGCGAACGGGGGTGGATTGGGCCGCCACGATGACGCACGCGCACACCGGCGCACCCGCCGAACCAGTCCGGCGGCCGGTGGTGCTCTACAGCCCGGGCTTCGGCGACCCGCGCACGCTCGGCACCAGCGTCGCCGAAGACCTGGCCAGCCACGGCTACGTGGTGGTGACTGTCGATCACCCGGGCGAGACAAGCGAAGTCGACCTGCCGAACCGACCGCCGCGCACCATCCAGGAACTGCCCGCCGACCCGCGTACCAGCCCAGCGGTCTTCCGCACGATGATGACCACGCGCTTCGCCGACCTGCGCTTCGCCCTCGACGCACTCGAATCCCTTGCCGCGGGCCAGAATCCGGACGCGGAGAAACGCATCCTGCCGCGCGATCTCGGCCGGGCCCTGGATCTGCGACGCGTCGGGATGTACGGCCATGGCGCGGGCGGCGCGGCGGCCGCCGAGGTGCTGTACGAGGACCGGCGAGTCGACGCGGCCGCCGATTTGGACGGGTATCTCGACTACCTGCCGGACTCTCCTGGCCAGAACGGCGAACTGCTCCCGGTGGCCGCACACGGCGTGCACCGGCCGGTGTTGCTGCTGGGCACAGCCGGATTCCGGGACGCACGGATCACCCGGACCTGGTCCGCACTGCTCGCCCACCACGGCGGTCGCACCCGCTGGTCGCAGATCGGCGACGCCGCGCACTGGGCACTCACCGACTTCGGCTCCGAAGCTCCCCAGATGGAAGCCGCGGGGCTGATGAGTTCGCCGGACCGGAACAAACTCATCGGAACCATCGCGAACGCGGCAGCTGTGGTGCGCGATCGCGTGCTGTCGTTCTTCGATCAGCACCTGCGCGCCTGCTGACGGTCAGGCGGACGTGCCGTGGCGAAGATAAGCCAGCACTGCCGCGACACGATGGTGCAAACCGGACTCCTCGGCCAGACCGAGCTTCGCGAACGTCGAGTTCACGTGCTTCTCGATCGTCGACTCCGCCAGACCCAACGACTCAGCGATCCCCCGGTTGTTCCGTCCCCCTGCCATGAGCCGCAGCACGTCGAGTTCGCGGGGAGTCAGCCGGGCCAGCGGCGAGGCGGTGCCGCGCGCCCGGCTGTGCACGAGGACTTCCACGACGCGCGGATCGACCACCGACCCGCCCGCGGCGACTTCGCCGAGGGCGCGGACGAGTTCGCCGACGTCGCCGATCCGTTCCTTGAGCAGGTAAGCCAGCCCGGACGTGCCGTGCTGGAACAGGGCGAACGCGTACTGCTCGCTGGCGTGCTGGGACAGCACCACCACTCCGATCCCGGGGTTCCCGGCCCGGATGGCATGCGCGGCGGTGATGCCTTCGAGGTGCTGGCCTGGCGGCATCCGGATGTCGGCGACCACCGCGTCCGGACGTTCGCGCTCCACGGCGGCGAGCAGTTCCTCGCCGGTGCCGACCGTGGCGAGGACCGTGACACGGCCGGAGTCCTCGAGGAGCTTCCGGGTGCCTTCCCGGACCAGGTAGTGGTCGTCGGCGAGCACGACGCGCAGTTGATCGGTCATGTCGCGTTCTCCGAATCTGCCTGGCAGTGGAATCAGCGGCAGTGCCGGACGACCCGCCGCCGCGGCACGCACCACCGCGTGCAAGTTAACCGCTGACCGTCACGCAGCCGGCGCTCGCCAATAGCGTTTCAGCACCTCCAGTTGCAGGGTGCACTCGACCGCGGTGACATCCTCGCTGCCGACGAAACCGCCGCTGACGAAGTCGGCCAGCTCGTCTTCGCCGCGGAAGACGCCGTCGCAGACGAAGGTGGACGATGCCGCGGTGAGCGCGAGGAACCGGGTCGCCGGGTGCGCGGCGATCGCAGTGCCGACCCGGGTCGTCACGGCCGGCGGGCACGAGATGCCGAGGACGGCCTCGACCCGGTAGCCGAGCTTGCCTGGTTCGATCTCGACGCGAGGCCGCAGCAGCCCGGAGCCGAACATCGCGGTCGCGACGCGGCGAGCCCGGGACTCGGAGATGTCGAGCACGCGAGCGACGTCCGAATACGGCGTCCGCGCGTCGTCGCGCAGGACCGCCGCGACTTCGCGTTCCAGCGCGCCGAGTTCGGTGCCGGATTCCTCCGCCGCGGCTCCGGCGTGCGTTGCGAGCGCCTCCTCTTGCTCGCTCGTCAGCCTGCGCAACCGCCACGCCGCGGAACTGGTGAGCCTGCGCAACACCGACTCCGCGCGCACCGAGCGGATGCCGGGCACGGCGGGGATCTCGTCGACCAGCGCGCGGGCCGTGGCACCGCGGGTCATCCCGTGGACGACCGCGTAAACCTCACCGCGGCCCGAGGCGAGCGCGACATGCGTGGTGTCGTCGCGCCGCGCCAGCGCCTCCGCCACCTCGCGAGCCCGGCCAGGCTCGGCGCCGAGCCACACGTGCGCGGGCGGCCCCTCGGCGAGCAGCGACCAGTCGACCTCGCAGATGACGCGCAGCAGGCCGTCGTCCAGCATCCGGCCGTAGCGCCGCCCGACCGTGCGCGCCGAGCTGTCCAGGACACGAGCCAGCACGTCAAAGGGCGCACGGGGCGCGTGCTGCAGCGCGGCGACCAGATCGAGATCGATGTCGTCCAGCACGCCGTCGTCGGCCACCGGGCGCCTCCTTCAGGTTCGGGCAGGCGCAGCCTACCCAAGCTCACGCATGACTGAATCAGGCGTAATCTACAGCTAGTTGCATGAATACGGCACAGCATGCAAGACTTCCGCACGAATCAGTCAACCAGGGGGTGCCGAGCTTGTCTCGGACGGAAAAAGGTGACCGCATGACCGCACCGCCCGCAGCCCGCCCCAGCCCGTTCAAGGTCTTCTTCGTGTCCGGGATCGGGACCACGCTCGAGTACTACGACTTCCTCATCTACGGCACCGCCGCGTCGCTGGTCTTCGACAAGCTGTTCTTCCCCGCCGCCGATCCGCTGGTCGGCACGCTCTTGGCGCTCGCCGCGTTCGGAACCGGGTTCCTGGCCCGTCCGCTCGGCGGGGTGCTGGCCGGACACTGGGGCGACCGCGTCGGACGGCGCCGGATCCTGGTGGTCACGCTGACCGTGATGGGTCTGTCCACAGTGGCCGTCGGCCTGCTGCCGACGTATTCGGCGATCGGGCCGTGGGCGCCCGTGCTGCTCGTGGTGCTGCGCCTGGTGCAAGGCATCGCCGCCGGCGGCGAATGGGGCGGCGCAGCCCTCTACGGGATCGAATCGGCGCCCCCGCGCAAACGGGCGTTCTACGGCAGTTTCACCGGTGCCGGAATC
Organism: Amycolatopsis nivea; assembly: GCF_004522235.1. Lineage (GTDB taxonomy): Bacteria > Actinomycetota > Actinomycetes > Mycobacteriales > Pseudonocardiaceae > Amycolatopsis > Amycolatopsis nivea. Next base: position 67,269 of record NZ_SDLT01000005.1, on the reverse strand, counting down.
AGCATCGGCGGCTTGCTGGCGATCGGCGTCTTCGGACTCGTGAACACGCTCTTCCCGGCGGCGATGCTCAGCTGGGGCTGGCGTATCCCGTTCCTGCTGGGCAGCCTGCTGATCGTGGTCGGCCTGGTGGCTCGCCGAGGCGCGGCCGAGACGCCGGAGCGCGCGGCCGCCGAGGCGCCGCCGCGAATCCCGCTGGTCACCGTCTTCCGTCAGCACCCGAGGGCGCTGCTGCTGACATTCGGGCTGAGCCTCGGCTACAACGCCATCGCCTACATCGGCTTCTCGTTCTTCCTCGCCTACGCCGTGGCCGTAGGTCGCACACCGGGCGAAAGCCTTGGCGCACAAGCGGTCTTCCTCACCGGGACGACGCTCTTTTCACTCGTTTCCGGCATGCTCGCGGACCGGTTCGGACGCCGTCCGGTGGTACTCGCCGGCGCCGTGCTGACCGGGCTGTATCTCTTCGCCTTCTTCTGGCTGGTGAAGAACGGCAACAGCGTTCTCTTCTACTTGGCCTTCGCGTTCGCCTCCCCGCTGACCGCGGCCATGAAGGGCGCGACACCAGCCCTCATCGCGGAGCAGTTCCCCGCGTCGGTCCGCTACAGCGGCGCCTCACTCGGCTACCAGCTCGGCGCGGCGCTGGGCGGCGGATTCGCCCCGGCCGTCGCCACGCTCGTGTTCGTTTCGTCCGGGAAGGCGACGTGGAGCGTCGCGTTGCTCGGCTTCGCCGTCGCGGCTCTCGTCACCGGCTGCGTTCTCGGCCTGCCCGAAACCTTGCGCACCAGCGCGGAAAACAAGATCGCCGAGGAGGCGCTGCGATGATCACCGACCACGTCGACGTGCCCGGTCTGCACCGGTGGCTCGACGACCACCGGGACCAGTTGCTGGCCGACGTCCTCGCTCTCGTCCGGCACGAAACGCCCAGCACCGACCGGGAACTGCTCGCGCGGGCACTGGACTGGCTGGACCGCTGGGTCACCGGGTCGCTCGGCGAACCCCGGCACCGGTCCCGCACCGGCCACGCGATCGTCTTCGACTACCCGGGCGTCGGATCCGCACCGGTCGTGCTGCTCGGGCACTACGACACGGTGTGGCCCGCGGGCACCCTCGCCGGATGGCCTGCCGAAGTGAGCGGCGACCGGGCCAGCGGACCGGGGATCTTCGACATGAAAGCCGGGCTCGTGCAGTCGGTCTGGGCGCTGCGCGCGCTCGCCGCCACCGGCCACGACCGGCCGCCGGTCCGGCTCGTGCTCACCGGGGACGAGGAGATCGGCAGTCCCGCGTCCCGCCCGGTGATCGAACAGGAATGCGCCGGCGCGGCGGCGGTTCTCGTCTTCGAAGGCAGCGCGCCGGGCGGTGCGCTGAAAACCGGCCGCAAGGGCGTAGGGCTCTTCGACGTCGCGGTGACCGGACGCGAAGCGCACGCCGGGCTGGAGCCGGAGAAAGGGGCGAGCGCGATCGACGAACTCGCCCGCGTCACGCTGGAGCTGGGCGCGCTCGCCGATCCGGCGGCCGGCACCACGGTCAACGTCGGGCTCGTGGCGGGCGGCAGCGCGGTCAACGTCGTCGCGGGCCACGCTCGCGCCCGGATCGACGTGCGGGTCGCGAGCCAGGCCGAGGCCGCCCGGCTGGACGAAGCGTTCGCCCGGCTCGTCCCGCACGACCCGCGTGCCGCGATCGAGGTCACCGGCGAATGGAACCGGCCGGTGATGGAGCGCACGCCCGCGATCAGCTCGATCGCCGCGCTCGCCAGAGCCGCCGCCGCGACGCTGGGACGCGACCTGCCGGACGTTTCCGTAGGCGGTGCCAGCGACGGAAACTTCGCCGCCGCGCTGGAGGTTCCCGTGCTCGACGGCATCGGCGCGGTCGGCGACGGAGCGCACGCCCGCCACGAGCACATCTCGGTCGCGGCCCTCTCCGAACGCGCCGCGATCGCCGCGGCCGTGCTGGCCGCCCTCCCGGAAGGACAGACTCCGTGAAAATCGACGGGATCGAACTGATCCAGGTCAAAATGCCGCTGCGACAGCCGTTCCGCACGTCGTTCGACACCGTCCGCGAACGCGATTTGCTGCTCGTGCGCGTCGCCTCCCCGGATGCCGAGGGCTGGGCCGAATGCGCGGCCTTCGGCACGCCGATGTACTCGTCCGAGTACGTGGCCGGAGCCCTCGACGTCGTCGAGCGGTTCCTCGCCCCGCGGCTGCTCGAACGCGGCGACGTGCGCGCGGAGGAGGTCGCCGAGCTGCTCGCGCCGGTGCGCGGGCACCGGATGGCGAAGAGCGCGGTGGAGACCGCCCTGCTCGACGCCCAATTGCGAGCCCGCGGCGAACCGCTGGCGCACTATCTCGGCGCTACCCGAGACCGGGTGCCCGCCGGTGTCTCGGTCGGCATCCTCGACTCCGTGCCGGAGCTGCTCGACGTCGTCTCGGGGCACCTCGCCGAGGGCTACCTGCGGATCAAGCTCAAGATCGAGCCCGGCTGGGACGTCGAGCCGGTGCGCGCGGTCCGCGAACGCTTCGGCGACGATCTCCTGCTGCAGGTCGACGCGAACGCCGCCTACACGCTGGCGGACGCCCCGCACCTGCAGCGGCTCGACGCGTTCGGGCTCCTGCTCGTGGAGCAGCCGCTCGGCGAAGAGCAACTGCGCCAGCACGCCGAACTCGCCCGGCTGCTGCGCACGCCGATCTGCCTCGACGAATCGATCGTTTCGGCGGAGAGCGCGGCCGACGCGCTGGCGCTCGGCGCGTGCCGGATCGTGAACATCAAGCCGGGGCGCGTAGGCGGTTACCTCGAAGCCCGGCGCGTGCACGACGTCTGCCGCGCCCACGGAGCCGCCGTCTGGTGCGGCGGGATGCTCGAGACCGGCATCGGCCGCGCGGCCAACGTCGCGCTGGCCGGGCTGCCGGGATTCACCGTTCCCGGCGACACCTCCGCATCGAGTCGTTACTACGAGCACGACCTGACCGAGCCGTTCGTGCTCCGGGACGGCCACCTCGACGTACCCGCCGAACCGGGCATCGGCGTCACGCCCGACGAAGCGGCACTGGCCGAACGAACCGTCGAGAAGACCTGGGTGACCGCATGACCGACACGATCGGCTTGGGCTCGGTGACCGCGACGCGCGTCGTCGAGTACGAAGGAACCACCCGGCCGCCGGAAGCGATGTTCCCCGGCCTCGCGCAGGACACGTGGCGAGCGCACGAATCCGGGCTTCCGCCGGACTCCTGGGACCGCGAGTCCGGGCTGCTGCGCACCTGCGTGCAGACGTGGGTGCTGCGCAGCGGGGGCGCCACGATCCTGGTCGACACCGGGGCCGGCGACGGCAAGGAGCGGCCCGGCACCCCGGCGTTTCACCAGTTGCACACCGGGTTCCTCGACCGGCTGGCCGCGGCGGGCGTCGTGCCCGAAGAGGTCGACTTCGTCGTGAACACGCATCTGCACGCCGACCACGTCGGCTGGAACACCCGGCTCGACAACGGCGAATGGCGTCCGACGTTCCCGAACGCGACCTACTTGCTGCCGCGCGCCGATCACGACTTCTGGGACCCGTCCGGGCCGCACCGGCCGAAACTGGCGCGGGCGAACGAAAACGTCTTCGCCGACAGCGTCGCCCCGGTGGTCCACAGTGGACAGGCGCGGTTGTGGGAGGACGGCTGCGACATCGACGGCGCCCTCCGGCTCGAACCGGCGCCCGGGCACACGCCTGGATCGTGCGTGCTGACCGTGCGCTCGGGCACCGACCGGGCGCTGTTCGTCGGCGACCTGCTGCACCACCCGCTGCAATTCGCCGAACCCGGCCTCAGCAGCTGCTTCTGCGAGGACCCGGCCCGCGCCGCGGCCACCCGGCACCGGTTGCTCGGCCAGGCCGCCGACGACCGCGCCCTGGTTTTCCCCGCGCACGTCGGAGCCGGGCCGGCCGTGGAAATCGTCCGGGACGGTGCGAAGTTCGCGGTTAATCGATGGGGGTCCGACGCATGACCGTGGTTTCCGTTGCCGCCGGACGAGTCCGCGGCACCGTGCGGAACGGGGTGCACACGTTTCGCGCGATTCCTTACGCCGCACCGATGTCCGGTGCCGCGCGGTTCCAGGCACCCGCCCCCGCACCACGTTGGGACGGCGTACGCGATGCCACCCGACCAGGCCCGACCGCACCGGCCGCCCGGCGTGATTTCGGCGGGGTCGACCTGACGCCAGTACTGGGTTCCGGCTGGATTCCCGGTGCCGACTACCTATCGGTCACGGTCAGCACCCCCGACCCGGCCAACGCGGGCCTGCCGGTGCTGGTCTTCTTCCACGGCGGCGGATTCACCGCGGGCACCGGGCAGACCGAGCTCTACGACGGCGACACCTTCGCCCGGGACGGCGTCGTCCTGGTCACGGTGCAGTACCGCCTGGGGGTCGCCGGATGGTTGCGGCTCCCGGACGCCCCAGCCAACCGCGGCCTGCTCGACGCGCTCGCGGCACTGCGCTGGGTCGCCGAGAACATCGCGACGTTCGGCGGCGACCCGGGCAACGTCACGGTGGCCGGACAGTCTGCCGGGGCCATGCTGGTCTCCGCCCTGCTCGTCACCCCCGGGGCTGCGGGCTTGTTCCGCCGGGCGATCAGCCAGAGCGGCAGCGGCGAATGCGCTTTCCCGGTCGAGAAAGCCGACCTGATCACGCGCGCCACAGCCGACGCGCTTGGCGTGGCACCCACCGCAGCCGCGCTGAGCGAGCTTCCCGACGAGCGACTGGTCGCCGCACCCGCCGCGATGCCCGGGGCGGCGATCGCCGAATTCCGCGATACGTCACTGGGCAACAGCCCGTACAAACCAGTCCTGGACGAGGAGACCCTGCCGACCCAACCCGCGTCCGGGAACACGGCCCCGGTCAGCCTCCTGATCGGCACCAACGCCAACGAGGCGAACCTCTACACCGCGAACCTCGACGACACCGGACTCCAGGCCGCGGCGGCCCGCCGGTTCCCAGACCCCGCCGCAGCGATCGCCCGCGCCCGGGCACGGCACCCCGGCGCGTCCCCCGGCGACCTGGCCGCGCGCCTGATGACCGAGGCGTACCAAGCGAGCAACCGACTCCTCGCGGACGCGCACAGCAGGGCCGGAAACCCCACCCACGTCTACGAGTTCGCCTGGCCCCCGCCCAGCCCGGACCACCCGCTGGGTGCGTGCCATTGCGCCGAACTGCCGTTCGTGTTCGACCACGCCGCGCTGCCCAGCCTCTACGGACCATCCGGACTGCTCGGCACAGCACGACCGGATCCCGCGCTGGCTGCGCGCACCCACGCGGCGTGGGTCGCCTACGTCACGAACGGCGCCCCGGGCTGGTCGCCCCACTGCCCGGACGCGCCCGCGATCATGCGCATCGCCGAAGATTGGCACCTCACAACCTGACGTCGCTGCCCACCCTACCCGGCACAAGCGCCCCGGAACCGGTCTCCGCACCAGTTGCCCACAGGCTGGCCAGGTTGTGGACAACTCCACAGAAAGAGCCCTGAACAGCGGAAACGAGCTCTCAAACTATCCACAGCCAGCGTCGTCACAGATGCGGCCGGACAACCCGCCTCAGCCGCTCCTCCGGCAGCCCGCGCCACCGCGTCCAAATCGCTCGCCAGCGTGTGGTCCTCCGCCACCATGACGACCTCGTGATGCGGAGCCGCCGAAGGCCTCCCGAACGGGTCCCGCTCCCCTGGATCACCAGCGCGGGCACCTCGACCGCGTCCAGTTCGGCTTGCCGGAACTTCGGCTTCCCCGGCGGATGCTCCGGAAAAGCCAGGCACAGCACGGCGACCGCCTGCCTGACGGGCGGCTCGGTTTCCGCGCGCCGCACCAGTGCCGGCCAGTCGCGAAGCGAGGTGCTCGATCGCCTCTCGCACCTGTTCACGGAACCGGGCGAGCAGCTCCGCACCAGCTTCGACGAGGTGCGGGAAAGCGCGACCGCCCGGCTGTGCCGTCGATCATGGCCGCGCGACTTGATTCTTCGACGCCGAGCACGTCCTGGCCATCAGCTCGGCCGTGTTCGGAGCCACCCGAATCCAGGCGAAGCGACCTCCGCCATCGTCACCACGCACGCACGACCGGATGGACGCCGCCCACGCGATGACCGTCGCGCCATCGAGCTGCCGCCGGCCGCCGGAGCGGACGGCTTCGCGCTCCGGCGGCCGTGGCCGCTGTCGCGAACCTCGGTATGTTCGGCGCACCCTGCCGGACGTTCGACGCCGACGACCGCGCTGATCTGCTTATCGTCTTCCAGTGCTCCCGCGACCGACATTACCGGCGACCTCGACGGTGAAGCGGTCTGGCGACACAGAACCCGCACAGTTGCCCACCGACCCGCCCAGCTGTGGACAACCCGAAAGATCTCGCTCTGAGCTGGGACAACGTCCGAATTGCAGCCATCCACGGCCAACAGTCTTGCCGGGTGTTCACGAAGGAAATCCGGATTGCCGCGAGTATCGCCAAGGGGCTGTTTTCGCTCTGTTCCCCGGCGATACTGCAGAGCATGGAACTGACGTTTCAGGTGCTGGGACCGGTGCGGGCGGTCGAGGACGGCATCACGCTGCCCACCGAGGGCGAGCGTCCGCTGGTAGTGCTTGCCGGGCTGCTGACTCATCCCGGGCAGGAAGTCGGCGTCGCACAGCTGACGCGCTGGCTCTGGGACGGCGACGGGCCGCGCAACGCCCGCGCGTCCGTCCATACCTACGTCTCCCGCCTGCGCCGCATGCTCAGCACCGCAGATGTGCTGCGGACCGGGCTGGGCGGCTACCGCCTGGACGTTCCCGAGAACGCCGTCGACCTGACCCGGTTTCGTTCGGCTGCCGCTCGCGGCTGGGCAGCTGCCGAGCGCGGTGCGCACGCCGAGGCCGTCGCCGCGTTTGAAACCGCGCTCGCCGAATGGTCCGGCGAGCCACTGTCCAATGTGGAATCCGAAGTACTGCGCCGGGACGTGGTGCCCGCATTGCGCGAAGAAGCGCAAGCAGTGCGGGAAGCCCGCGCGGACGCAATGTTGGCACTGGGCCAGCACCGGCAGCTGATCCCGGTCCTGACTGAATCAGCCGCCGAACACCCCTTGCGCGAACGCGTGCACGAGCAGCTGATGATCGCCTTGTACCGCGCCGGACGCCAGGCGGACGCGCTGGCAGCGTTCGACCGCATCCGCGCTGTCCTCGACGAGGAACTGGGGCTGCGGCCCGGCCCCGGCCTGCGCGAGGTGCGCCAGGCGATCATCACCGCCGACCCGGCGCTCGACCACCGGCCGCATGCCACGCCGTCGCCGGTGCCTCGGCAGCTGCCCGCTGACGTCGCCGGGTTCACCGCGCGTACCAGCGAATTGGCCGAGCTGCACGGGGTGCCGTCCGGCGTGGTGCTGCTCGAAGGCACCGCGGGCGTCGGCAAGTCCGCGCTCGCGGTCCGCTTCGCCCACCAGGTCGCCGCCGATTTCCCGGACGGCCAGCTCTTCCTGGAACTGGCCGGGTTCTCGCCGGGCGGGCCGGCGAGCCCGGACGCGCTGCTGGCCCGGTTGCTCTGGGCGATCGGAGTCTCCGGCGAGGAAGTCCCGGCAGGCCCGGCGGAACGTGCCGCCCTGTGGCGGTCCCGCACCGCCGACCGCCGGTATCTGCTCGTGCTCGACGACGCGTGGGACACCGCGCAGGTACAGCCGTTGCTGCCCGGTGCCAGCTGCCTGACGCTGGTCACCAGCCGACGCCGGCTCGGCGGCCTGATCACCCGGCACGGAGCGCGCCCGATCACCGTCCAGCGCTTCGCCCCGAGCGACGGCGGCGAACTGCTCAGAACCTCGCTCGCGGACATCCAGCCCGAATCCGCGGCGTGGGTGCGCGCGCTCGAACTGTGCGCCGGGCTGCCGCTGGCCATCCGGATCCTCGGCGAGCGGGTCAACCGGCAGGCCGGCCGCTCCCTCGAAGCAGTCGTCGCGGAATTCGACGAAGACGCCGTCCTGCGCGGTTTCGATCTCGACGACGGCGACGACAGCAACCTCGCCGCTCTCTTCGCCTATTCCTACGCTGCGCTCCCTGCACCGGTCGCCCGGCTGTTCCGGCTGCTCGGGCTGCATCCGGTCGGCGGCGTATCGGCGCGCTCGGCCGCCGCGCTCGCCGCGGTGGACGTCCACGAAGCCCGCCGCCTCCTCCACCAGCTCACCGCCGCGCACCTCGCCGAGCAACGCCACCCAGACCGCTGGGATCTGCACGACCTCCTGCGCGACTACGCGGTCAGCCTGACCGCCGAGAAAGACGAAACCGCGACCGCCCGCCTGGTGGACTGGTACGCCGCGTCCGCGGTCAACGCCTTCGACGCGTCCCGGCCCTACACCGAAGCGGAAGGCGCGGACGGCCCGGCGGTCGAACGGTTTTCGAGCGCCGACGCGTCCGCCGACTGGGTGCTGTCCCAGCAAACCAACCTGATCTGGGCCGTCCAGCAGGCGTACGAAACGGGGCTGGACCGCCAGTCCTGGCAGATCGCCCGGACGATGGCGCACGTGTTCCTGATGTGCGGAGAGTGCACCCTGTTCGTCCGAACGCATCGAACCGGCCTCGCCGCAGCCCTGCGCTCGGACGATCGCGTCGGCGAAGCGTGGATGCGCAACGGCCTGGGGCTGGCTCTGCTCGGCATGGGCGAAGCGGACCGAGCCGTCGCGGAATACGAGCAGGCGCTTTCGGCCTGGCGCGCATTGTCCTCAGTGGACGGCGAGATGATGTGCTTGTTCAACCTCGCTTCGGCGTACACCGTGCTGGACCGCAACGAGGAAGCGCTCGATGCCGGCTACCGCGCTCTGGAGTTGGCGCCTCGCTCCGGCAATCCGATCAACGTCGCGGCCGCGAACGGAGTGCTCAGCGACATCCTGCTCATCCTGGACCGGCCGGCGGAAGCGCTGACGCACGCCGAACAAGCGCTGGCGATCTGCGAGGAAGTGGGGGCGGGTTGGGAAACCGGCGAAGCCCGGCACGGACACGGCCGTGCGCTGCTCGGGATGGGCCGGTGCCCCGAGGCCGAACACAGCCTCGGGGCAGCCCTGCGGATCGCCAGGGAACTCGGCTCGACCGCGCTGGAAGGCGGCGTGCTCTGCGACCTGACCCGCGCCTGCTACCTGCTGGGTCAGCACGATCGAGCCCGTGCCTTGCAACGGGAACTCGACGGACTGGTCGCCGCCAACCCGACCATCGCAGTCGACTACCGGCGCCATTTCCGGGAGCTGGCCGACGTGCGGGCCGGGTCGGCGGCGCGGTGATCAGCGCGCTTCCGGCTCCAATTCGCGGTGATTCGCGTCGAACTCGGCTTTCGTCAGCGGCGGAGCCGGCGGCGGGAGATATCGGGATTCCATGTCTCCGTACGACTGCGCGATCTGCGTGATCCCCTTCCGGACATCCTCGATGATCGCGTCGGCGTCGTGGAAGTACTGCCGGGCGGCGGCCTCGTAATCGGCCGAGGTCACGCTGTTGGTGCCCCCGCTGCTCAGCATCTTGTCCGCGACGTTCCCGGCCAACCCCAAAACCGGCTGGGCGACCGCGTTGACGATCTCCGCCGTCGCGGCCGCCGCCGGCAGCGCGGCCAGCCCGAAGCCGCCGCTCGCCACCGCGACGACCGCGGCCGCGACGATCCCCCACGGGAAGGCCTGGTCCTCGGAAACATCCTCTGCTTCCCGCTTCTGCATCGCCGAGACGAACCCGCGCATGAGGTTGACCAGCTTCTTCCGCGCTCCGACGAGCACGCTGCAGTACGCCAGCAGCGCATCGGCCGCCTCCGCGACGATCACCTGCTCGTGCTGCAGGAAATCGTAGATCGACCCGGCGTAGTCAAGGCACTTGTCCTTTGCCGCCCCCGACCAGTTGTCGAAGAGATGGTCCAGCGCGTCGTGCAGGCCCATCTGCCCGCCGCTCGCCTGCCGGGCCGGACTCTGCGGATCGTGCACGTCGCCCGGCTGGTTGGTCAGGTTCACGGTGAGGTTCACCAGCAGATCGCCGAGCAGCCGGTGCGGATCCTCGAATTTGTCCAGCTGGGGCTGTGACAGCACCCGGGCGTGGTAGAAGAAATGGTTGATCGTCGTGTCCGGCATCGGCAGGTTGGCCGGCCGGTTGTCCTGCATGATCTTGGAACGGTCTGGCCACTGCCGCGAATCGTCCAGGACGTGGTTGTTGATTCCGGATTCCGGATGCTGAACCGGCGCTCCCCGTGGCGCGGTGCACAGGTCCGCCCAGTTGGCGACGTCTGCCAGCAGCTTCCGGTCTGCCAGGAATTCCGGTGCCAGGCCGGCGAAGACGCTCGGATCGACGTTGGCCATCGCTCCCCCTCAGCCCTTGCCGATTCCGTGCAGCCGGTCGGTGTGCGCCTGCTCGGTGCTCGAATAGACGCGGTACGCCTCCCACAATGCGTCGTCCAGTCCGCGCAGCGAATCCCGCAGCTGGTCCTGGGACTGCGAGATCAGCTTGTGCACGCCGGTCGCCCGCACCGCGAAGGCCACGTTGAGACCAGCCTGGTCGGCACCGAGCAGGCCGGCCATGTCGAGGTCGCGGAGCGGGCGCACCGCGTCGGCGCCGGCGGCGAAATGCTCGACCGCCGGGTCCAGATGATCAGTCAGCGATTGTTTGAACCCTTCGAGGTCCACCGAATACCCGTCCGGCACGACCTGCCCCCTTCGTCCGTCGGCCGCCCCCGCGTGCGGCCGTACGGACAGCGAAAACCACACCGCTTTCGGAACGCTGACAGATCGCTGTCTGAAGGAGCGCCGCCGTCACGAATGCGGCCGGACGATCCTTACCAGCCACTCCGCCGCCGCGCGGGCGAGCGCGTCCAGGTCGCTCGACAGGGCGTGGTCTCCCGCCACTACGACGATCTCGTGGTGCGGCGCGGGTTCCGGACGGCCGAACGGATCGCGCTCCCCCTGTATCACCAGCGCGGGCACCTCGACCGCGTCCAGTTCCGCTTGCCGCGACTTCTCCGGCTTCCCCGGCGGATGCTCCGGGAACGCCAAGCACAGCACCGCGACCGCCTGCCCGGCCGAAGCCGTCCGGCAGGCCACTCGCGCACCCGACGAGCGGCCGCCGAAGATCAGCGGCAAATCGTCGAAACGGGCGGACACCTCGTCCGCCACCGTGAGCCACGCCGTGTCCAGTTGCTTCGCCGGAGCGGGCGCGCGCCGCCCTGCCACGCGGTACGGCTGTTCCACCAGCGCCACGTGCACTCCGACCTTGGTGGCCGCGCGAGCTACCGCGACGAGGTCCTTCGCCCCGATGCCGCCGCCCGCGCCGTGGCCGAGCAGGAGCACCGCGTCGCCGTCGGGCGCGCAATGCAGCTCGGCTCGCGCGACCCCGTGCTCGGTGTCGATCTCGAGCGTGGTCATGACAGGTCGAACAGCGAGTCGACGGACTGTTCGGTTTCCGTGCGCCGCAAGAGTTCCGGGCCGTTGTTGCGGACGTTGTTCACCAGGCTCGACACCGGCCGCAGCTCCAGCGATTCGACGACCGAGGGCGACGTCGGCACCATCAGTTCGTCCACTTCGGACCGGTCCGGGTCGAGCCAGCCCGCCCAGTTCTCGTGCGGCACGATCAGCGGCATCCGGTGGTGGACGTCGGTGAGCTGCCCCGCGGCGTCCGTCGTCAGGATCGAGAAGGTGATCAGCGGTTCGGCGTCCGCGTCGTCCTTCGGCCGCCAGCTTTCCCAGATTCCGCCGAAAGCGAGCGATTTCCCGGAGGGATCCGTCATGTAGAACGGCTCCTTCTCCTTGCCCGTGCGCCGCCACTCGAACCAGCCGTCGGCGGGAACCAGGCAGCGCCGCGACGCCAGCGCGCGCTTGAACGCGGGCTTCTCCTTCGCGGTTTCCGCACGCGTGTTGATCATCCGCGAACCCGCCGAAGGATCCTTGGCCCAGAACGGAACCAGGCCCCACCGCATGATCCGCAGCGAGCGCTCCGCCGGTTCGTCCTCGAGAACGAGCCCCTCGGCGTCGCGGGGGTGCCGCTGCACCACGGTCACGACGTTCTTGGTCGGCGCGACGTTGTGGTCCACTCGCGCCCGGCCCTCGGTCAGGTCGACCGCGGCGAACTCCTCGACCAGCTTCGCCGGGTCTTTCGTCGCGGCGTAACGGCCGCACATGCCAACCTCCTCGGGGTGCCTCGAACGCCATCGTCGCACGCAAACCGGGCCCGGCGCGACCGGCATGGGATCATTCGACCAGGCAAAGGGCGACCGGGAGGACGTGGGCGGCTTGGGGCGAGGCGACTGGAGGCGGCTGGACGAATCCGACGTGCGGGTGCGTCCCGGCAAGGGCACCAGGCCACGCAGCAAGCGCAGGCCCGAGCACGCCGACGCGGTCACCGCGATGGTGATCGGCAAGGACCGCGGCCGCTGGACGTGCGCGGTCGACGCCGATCCGGATCGCGTCGTGATGGCCATGCGAGCCCGCGAAATGGGTCGGGTCTCGGTGGTCGTCGGGGACATGGTCGCGCTGGTCGGCGATGTGTCCGGACGGCCGGACACGCTCGCCCGGATCGTCCGCGTCGACGAGCGCACCAGCGTGCTGCGCCGCACCGCCGACGACACCGACCCGTACGAACGGGTGGTCGTCGCCAACGCCGCGCAGCTGCTGATCGTCACCTCGCTGGCCGATCCCCTTCCCCGGCCCGGATTCATCGACCGCTGCCTCGTCGCGTGCTACGCGGGCGGCCTGGAACCCGTGCTGTGCCTGACGAAAGCCGACCTCGCCAGCCCGGATTCGCTGCTCGCCGGCTACGCGGGGCTCGACGTCCCGGCCATCGTCACCCGGCACGACGAGGAGCCCGAGGGCCTGCGCGAACGCCTCGCCGGCCGGATCACCGCCCTCGTCGGACACTCCGGAGTCGGCAAGTCGACATTGGTCAACCGCCTGGTGCCCGCCGCCGAACTGGCGACCGGCGACGTCAGCTCGGTCGGCAAGGGACGGCACACCTCGGTCGCCGCGGTGGCGCTGCCGCTGGCGGGCGGCGGCTGGGTGGTCGACACCCCCGGCGTCCGGTCGTTCGGGCTCGCGCACGTGACCGCGGACGACATCGTGAACGCCTTCGAGGAATTCGCCGCGGCCGCCGAGGAATGCCCGCCGAACTGCGGCCACCTCGGCCCGCCCGAGGACCCGGACTGCGCGCTGGACGACGTGGTCGCCGACGGAAACGCCGGAGCGGAACGGCTGGCGTCGCTGCGCAGGCTCCTGGTGTCGCGTTCGGGCGGCGGGGACATCCGCACCGAATCGTGACCTGAACGGCGTAACCCCTGGCGTCGGCCGCCGATACGGAGTGCGACAGCTTCCAAGTCCAGGGGGATATCCATGCGGCTCCGCGTTGGCGCCGCGGCCGTTTGCGCCGCGCTCGCGCTGGCTGGGTGCGGCGCGCCCGCGCCATCGACGGCGGGCCCGTTCACCGATCTCGGGTCGCTCGCCGCGGCTGTCCGCCAGAGCCTCGGGAAGACCGGCACGGTGCGGCTGACCATGTCCGAAGAGAGCGGCAAAGGAACGGCCGACGTCGAGGTCGGCCTTCTCTACAACGGCCCGCACACCGCGGTCGACCTGCGCATGACCAACGGGGCCGAACTGCGCATGGCCAGCGAGACGGTCTTCGTCAAACCGCCCACCGCACAGGCCGACTCCGGCACTCGGTGGATCCGGGTCTTCCCACTCGCCGCCGACCTGTACTCCAGGGCGTTCTGGAAGCTCGCGGAGCAAACCGCCGAGCAGACCGACCCGCTGCGCACCGTCGACCAGCTCGTCCGAGGCGGCGAACTGACCGGGTCCGAGCCAGTCGAACTCGACGGCCGCAAGCTCACGCACTACCGCGTGCGGCTCGATTTCGAGCGTGTCGCGGACCATCTGATCGGATTCATCTCCGACGAATCGCAGTACCGGATCCGGACGCGCTTGTCCGGGAAGGGGGTGCGGATCCCGCTCGACCTGTGGCTCGACGACTATCAGCGACCGGTCAAGGTCGTCCTGGACGAACGGCCCATGGCCCGGTTCGACCCCGATCTGACCGGCTCGGTGCTGACCGTCCAGTACCGCCGCTGGGGCACTCCGGTCGAGGTCGCGGCCCCGGCCGCGGATCTGGTGGACAACCTGGGCGGATAAGGTAAACCGGAAAAACCTCTCCGGCGGAGGGAACCTTTTCCCGCCGGACGGCGTCTCAGAAGCAACCTCGCGGAGTCGCCCCGCGCGCCGGACCGCAAGGACGCGGCCGCGAAGGCAGCCGGCGGCAACGCAGGTGAAAGACCGATTCCTTCCTAGGGGGAGAACCATGCGCAAGACCACGACGTTCGCTGTCGCCGCAGGTGCGGCGCTGGCGCTGGTGCTGACGGGCTGCGGCTCGAGCGCCGAGAACGGCACCGCGTCCCCGGCCGGGCAGTCCAAGGACGGCGGGTCCGGCCTGGCGTCGCCGTTCAGCGACGCGCTGAAGCTGGCCGACGCGGCCAAGCAGGGCACGGAGAAGGCCAAGTCGGCGAAGATGACGATGGAAATGATGGGCCAGAAGGCCGAAGGCTCGATGCGCTTCGACGGCGAGAACTCGGCCATGGCCATGACGATGGACAGCCCGCAGGGCCCCACCGAAATGCGCTACGTCGACAAGACCCTCTACATGAAGGTCCCGGCCTCGCAGTCCAAGCAGTTCGGCAGCGACAAGCCGTGGCTGAAGATCTCGCCGGACGCCACCGACCCGATGTCGCAGTCGTTCAGCAAGATGATGTCGCAGTCGACCCAGCAGAGCGACCCGACCCAGATCCTCGACCAGGTCTCGAAGGCGGGCCGGATCGTCTCGGCCGACCAGGTCGACCTGAACGGCGAGAAGGTCAACCACTACAAGGTGGAGCTGGACGTCAGCAAGTCCATGGAGACCTACGCCAAGGGCATGCCCGAAGAAGTGAAGACCCAGATGAAGAAGATGCTCGAGGGCAAGAGCATCCAGATCCCGGCCGAGATCTGGATCGACAAGGACCAGCTTCCGGTGCAGATCACCATGGACCAGACGGAAATGATGAAGCAGCTCGGCGCCTCGACCGGCTCGCCCGCCGCGGCCGCGGCCGGCGGCAAGATCGACGTCAAGTACAGCGACTGGGGCAAGCCGGTCGACGTGACCGCGCCGCCCGCCGACCAGGTCACCGACTTCGGCGAGCTCATGAAGAAGATGGGGCGCTGACCCCCGCCGCTCTTCGCGGGCCCCGAGCCACTCCGGCTCGGGGCCCGTTTTTTGTGCGCTACTGCCGGTAGCACGCGTTCCCCCGAACGGGGCGGACCCGCCCGTTGTGCTTGGCTTGAGGCACTTTACGGCCGGTCAGAGAGGGTTTTCGGATGCGCAGGACGGCCGTGGCGGGTGTCGCCGCGCTGCTGGCGATCGCCTCGGCGGGTTGTTCCAGCACCCCGGAACCGCAACGCTTCACCGACGCCCGCGCGCTCGCGGACGCCGCTTCGGCCGCGACCTTGGCCGGGCACACCGCGAAGTTCACCGCTGACGTCACCACCGGCACCCTCGTGTCCCACGGCCAGGGCCAGGCGAAATTCGACCCCGCTGGAACGTCGCTCTCGATGACGACGGACTACGTCGGCGAGCCGATCGAACTGCGCCTGGTGGACAAGACGCTGTACGCGAAGGTGCCGGAAAGCGCGCGAGACCAGGTCAGCGACCACAAAGCGTGGGTGAAGGTGTCGCCGGACGGCACCGATCCGCTCTCGCAGGTGCTGGGCGGAAGCCTGGCGCAACTGGCCGAGCAGAACGACCCGGCGCGCACCCTGGCGCAGGTCCGCACGGCGGGAACCGTGGCGTCCAGCGAGCAAACCACCCTCGACGGAGCCTCGGCCGAGCACTATCGCCTGACCGTCGACCTGGGGAAACTCGGCTCGGAACTGCCCGGTGGGCTTCCCGCCGAAGCACTGACCCGGCTCGGCGACCGCGGCAAGACGGTCCCGTTCGACCTTTGGCTGGACCCGCAGCACCGGCCGATGCAGCTGGTCCTGGACCTGACGCCGGTCATGCAAGCCACCGGGCAGACCGGCGTCGCCACGGTCAAGGCGCACTACACGGACTGGAACTCCCCGGTCACCGTGAACGCCCCCGCCCCGGCGGAGATCGGCGTCCTCACCGGCGGCTGACGTGCCGTGAAGGGCTCCTTCCGGGAATCTGATTCCCGCAAGGAGTCCTTCACGGACCGCTAAAGCAGTTCGAGCAGGAAGGGCAGCTCCTGCAGCGCGTACCAGGCCAGCTCGTGGTCTTCGGCGTCGCCGAGGGTGAACTCAGCGTCCTCGTCGCCGAGGTCAGCGGCGTCGATCACCGCCGCCGCGGCGGCCACCGCTTCCTCGGCCTCGGCCGAGTCCACGTGGATCGCCGCGATCTGGGACTTCGGCACCGGACCCGCGAGGCGCACGACGGCCGCGTCCAGGTCCGGCCGCAGCGTCGCGTCGTCGACGTCCACCGAGACCACGGCCCGCCGCGGTTCGGCCTTTTCCTCAGCGGCGATCAGGCGCAGCGACGCACGGGCCGCGTCCAGCAACGCCGCGTATTCCAGTTCCTCGTCGGAACCGCTCGCGTACGCCTCGCGCAGGGCGGGCGTCAGCGCGAAACCGGTGCCGCTGCGAGCGCGGAACTCGCCATTGGCCTCCAGGTCGCGCAGCATCGCGATCGTCGCAGGCAGATAAACCCTCACCAGTGCGCACCCTTCAGCTCTTCCAGTGCTTCTTCGATCATCCCGCCGAGCAGCCCGACGTCGAACGCGGCCTTGCGGTCGCCGTTGAGTCCGAAGTAGACACCGCCGTGGTAGGAGGTGACCCCGATCGCCAGCGCCTGCGTGCGCATCAGCGGCATCACCGGGAACATCTCCACCAGTCTCGCCTCTCCGGCATACATCGGCACCTGCGGCCCCGGCGAATTCGTGATCATCAGGTTGAAAATCCGCCCGGACAGCGATCCGCCCGCCCGAGCGCCGAGCGAATGCAGCGTCGCCGGTGCGAACCCGCTCACCTTCAGCAACCCGCGCGCGGCCACCGATCTTCCCGAATTCAGGTGCTCGGCCATCGCGTGGCCGATGTGCTGCAGCCGCAGCACCGCGCTCGGCTCGCCGACCGGCAGGTCGATCAGGTAGGCCGCGACCTCGTTGCCGACCAGCGCAGGAGTCGCGAACTCGGCCGTTTCGGCGTCGGTGACCGCCATCGGCACGAGCGCGCGCACGGTCTCGGTCGGCGTGAGGTGCTCCCCGCGCGACAGCAGCCATTCCCGCAGCGCACCGGTGATCGCGGCGAGGATGACGTCGTTGACCGTGCCCCCGTGGTCCGCGCGGATCTTGCGGAAATCCTCCAGCCGCGTGCGCACGACCGAGAACACGCGGCCGCCGGAGACCCGGACGTTCAACGGCCCGGGCGGCGCGGGTCGGGTGATCGTCGCCGCGACGCCACCGAGCGTCTCGACGGCCTTGCTCACCGTGGTCACCGCGTCACCGGCGATGGAGCGCACGTTTTCGATCAGCTCGCCGGGCCGTTGCACGGTCTCGCTCATCGCGTCGAGCACCAGCTGCGCACGGCTGGGCTCGCGCCGCGGCGCCCACATGTCCTCGAACGGCTCGGGCGGTTCGGGAGTCTCGTCGAGGATGAGCTGGCCGAGGTCGATCGTGCCGACACCGTCCACAACGGACTGGTGCGTTTTCGTCACCATCGCGACCCGGTCACCGGCCAGCCCCTCGACGAAATACGCCTCCCACAACGGGCGTTCCGGCGCGAGCCGGCGCGACATCAGCCGCGCGACCAGGTCGAACAGCTGGTCGTCGCTGCCCGGCTGGGGCAGCGCGGAGCGGCGGACGTGGTAGTTCAGGTCGAAGTCGACGTCGTCCACCCACACCGGGCGCGCGAGGTGCCCCGGCACGCCGAGCACGCGCTGGCGGTAGCGGGGCAGGAACGCCAGCCGCGCGGCGACGAGGTCGAGGACCTGCTCGTAGGTGAACCCGGACGACGGCCGTTCGAAGATCGCCACACCCCCGACGTGCATCGGCGTCGTCTGGTCCTCGACGTACAGGAACGAGGCGTCCAGCGCGGACAGGCGGTCGGGCATGAGCCGATCCTTACACAATGCGAGACTGGCCGGTGTGGGTGATGAGCTGGCGGGTTCGCCGAAAGACCGCTTCCTGACCGTCTACGGGCGCAAACCCGTGCTGGAGGCGCTGGGCGATCCGGATCTGCGCGTGGACAAGGTGATCCTCGCCGACACCGCACGCGGCCCCGCCGCCGCGGAAATCCAGCGCGCCGCGAAAGCCGCCGGGGTGCCCGTGCAGCGAGCGAGCGCACACCGGGTGAAAGTGCTGGCCGGCAACGGAAAACAAGACCAGGGCGTACTGGCCGACGTCGTCGCGCCGCGAATGCGCGCCCTCGCCGCGGCCCTCGACGACCGCCGCCCACCCGCTCGGCTGCTGCTCCTGGACGGCATCACTACGCCGGCCAACGTCGGAATGATCCTGCGCACCGCGACGGCCGCCGGCCTGTCGGGCGTAATCGTGCCGCGCCGGGGCGTCGCCGCACTGGATCCGATGGTGGTGAAATCCTCAGCGGGCGTTGCCTTCCGGGCACCGGTACTGCGCTGCGGATCGGCGCGCGAGGCGGCGGAAATGCTGGTGGAAGCCGGATACAGCCTGTTCGCACTCGGTGCCTCAGCGTCGACCTCGGTATTCGACGCGGAGCTGCCGCAGCGCTCGGCCTTCGTGCTGGGCGGCGAAACCGAAGGCGTCGGCGAGGCAGTTGCCGACCTGGTGACTGAGTGGTTGTCCATCCCGATGCCCGGCGACGTCGAATCACTGAACGTCTCCGCCGCCGCTGCCGTGCTGTCGTTCGAGCTGGTGCGACGCGGGGTCAACTGAACAACGCGGCCAGCTCGTCGAGAGTCTCGGCGATGCTGCGATGGTGCACGCCAACCATGCCCGCGGCGACCGCCCCACGCACGTTCCGCTCGGCGTCGTCCACGAACACACACCGCGGCGCGGCCAGCCCGATCCGCTCAGCCGCGACAAGATAAATCTCGCGGTTCGGCTTGGCGACGCCGACCTCGCCGGAGAAGACGAGGGCGTCAAAGTATTGCGCCAGCTCAGTTTTCACCCCAGGATCGGCTCCGGGTGCGTTCGAGACGAGCGCGGTGCGGGTTCCGTTCTCGCGGGCGTCGCGGAGGTATTCGTAGAGCAGCGCGGCGTCCGGGTCGGTTAGGACTCCGGCGTAGTCGACGAGCAAGCCTTTCAGCACTTCGCCAGCCTAACTGTTTGTTCGGGCGGTCCGGCCCTTTAGCGCATCAAGCTCATCCCGTCTGCGCCAATCTGCCCTTTTCGCCGGATCAGGCACTCAACGTCCCATCCCCCGGCCCCCGGACGCACTAATCCGCGGGTGGACGTCCATGTTTCGGGGAGGGAACTCAATGACGAACCACAGCCTCCGGCCGCTGGCTGCGGTCCCGGAGGTCAAGGGGCGGCGCAGGCATCGGCGCGGTCGGTGGCCGTCGCCGCACGAACTGCCGCCTGCTGGGCATCGGCTGGTGCGGCTTGCCGATCCGCCTACCGGGCAGAGGCTGAGCCAGCGGCTCAACGCCATCCTCGAAGTCCTCGCCGGGCGGCGGGCGGCCGGGCAGATCCGTCCGCTCGTGGACGAGGCGTTGTTTTCCCGGCTCAGCAGTCAAGGGCTGATGCCGGGCATCCGCCATCACGTCGCCGGGGAGTTGCGCGTCTGCCGTCCGGCCGAGACCGCGTTGGAGACCAGCACGATCATCCACTCCGGACCCCGGGTGCTGGCGTTGGCGGCCCGGTTCGAGCGCACGCGGACGGGGTGGGTGTGCACGCGGTTTCACGTGCTCGCACCGCGCGCCGAGATCGCGCAGGCTGGTCGGTCCTCAGTGGCCTGATTCCCAGTGGGACACGTGTCCTGAAGATTAGGACAGGGATCCTGCAGCAAGTCCACTGTGGAGACAAAAAGAACGGCAGCACGAGCGTTCTCGTGCTGCCGTTCTCAGTCGATACCGTCCACAGTGGACGGAGTTAGGCACGCGTCAGCGACGCGGGCCCTTCTTGCCCTTCTTCGCCTGCGCCCGCTCGGCGGCCCGGCGTTCGCGGCGGGTGCCGCCCGCGGCTCCGGCGTCCGCGTCGTTCGCGCTGTCCGAATGGGACTCGACGCCGCCGCCCTCGGAGGGGCCGGACATGGTCAGTCCGGATTGGACACCGCCGCCGAGGCCCTTGCCGCGCAAGGCGGACGGGACCGAATCGGAGTCGGTGGCCGGCGGCTGCGGCGGGGCGGGGCGGGCGTGCTTGCCCTCGTCCTCGCCCTGGTTGCCGAAGGCGCCCGCCGCCGCGGCGGTCGCGGACGTGACTCCGCCCGGGAGCGCCGACGGTTCCGGCTGCTGCACGGTTTCCGGCTCGGCGCGCTCGACCTGAAGGTTGAACAGGAAGCCGACGGCCTCCTCCTTCAGCGAGTCGAGCATCGCGCGGAACATGTCGAAGCCCTCGCGCTGGTACTCGATCAGCGGGTCGCGCTGCGCGAGCGCCCGCATGCCGATGCCCTCCTTGAGATAGTCCATCTCGTAGAGGTGCTCGCGCCACTTGCGGTCCAGCACGGTGAGCATGACCTGGCGCTCGAGGCGGCGCATCGAGCCTTCCTCGCCGACCAGTTCGTCGATCTCGGCCTCGCGCTTGGCGTACGCGTCGAGCGCGTCGTCGACCAGCGCCTGGCTGAGCGATTCCGCGTCGAGGTCGCCGTCCTCGATCAGGTCGTCCCAGTCGAGGCTCACCGGGTACAGCGTCTTCAGCGCGGTCCACAGCTGCTCGTGGTCCCAGTCCTCGGCGTAGCCCTGGGAGGTCGCGCCCGAGACGTACGCCTTCACCACGTCGACGATCATGTGCTCGATCTGCTCGCGCAGGTCCTCGCCCTCGAGCACGCGGTGGCGCTCGGCGTAGATCACCTTGCGCTGCTCGTTCATGACCTCGTCGTACTTGAGGACGTTCTTGCGGGTCTCCATGTTGAGCTGCTCGACCTGGGTCTGCGCGCTCTTGATCGCCTTGGAGACCATCTTGTGCTCGATCGGCACGTCGTCCGGCAGCCGCATGGTGGTCATGATGCGTTCGACCAGCACCGCGTTGAACCGGCGCATCAGGTCGTCGCCCAGCGACAGGTAGAACCGCGATTCGCCGGGGTCGCCCTGCCGTCCGGAACGACCGCGCAGCTGGTTGTCGATGCGCCGGGACTCGTGCCGCTCGGTGCCGAGCACGTACAGCCCGCCCGCCTCGCGGACGACGTCGGCTTCGGCGCGCGCCTCTTCCTTGATCTCCTCGAGCACCTTCGGCCACGCGGCCTCGTACTCCTCGGAGTGCTCGACCGGGTCGAGGCCGCGCTCGCGCAGCACCTCGTCGGCCATGATGTCCGGGTTGCCGCCGAGCACGATGTCGGTACCGCGGCCCGCCATGTTCGTGGCGACGGTGACCGCGCCCTTCCGGCCGGCGCGCGCGACGATCAGCGCTTCCTTGTTGTGGTACTTCGCGTTCAGCACCTCGTGCGGCACGCCCAGCTTGAGCAGCAGCTTCGACAGGTGCTCGGACTTCTCCACGCTCGTGGTGCCGACCAGCACCGGCTGGCCCTTTTCGTGCCGTTCGGCGATGTCCTCGGCGACGGCCTCGAACTTGGCTTGCTCGTTCTTGTAGATCAGGTCGGCGCGGTCCGCGCGGACCATCGGCCGGTTCGTCGGGATCGGCACCACGCCGAGCTTGTAGGTCTGGTGGAACTCGGCCGCCTCGGTCTCGGCGGTACCGGTCATGCCGGACAGCTTCTTGTAGAGCCGGAAGTAGTTCTGCAGCGTGATCGTGGCGAGCGTCTGGTTCTCCGCCTTGATCTCGACGCCTTCCTTGGCCTCGATCGCCTGGTGCATGCCCTCGTTGTAGCGGCGGCCCACCAGGATGCGCCCGGTGAACTCGTCGACGATCATGACCTCGCCGTCGCGGACGATGTAGTCCTTGTCCTTGTGGTAGAGCTCCTTGACCTTCAACGCGTTGTTCAAGTAGCCGACCAGCGGGGTGTTCGCCGCCTCGTACAGGTTCTCGATGCCGAGCTGGTCCTCGACGAACCGGACGCCCTTCTCGGTGACCGCGACAGTGCGCTTCCGGACGTCCGTCTCGTAGTGGTACTTCGAGTTGATCAGGTTGGCCTTCTCGACCCGCTCGCGCGTGCCCATCGTGGTGGTGTCGATGCCCTGCATCAGCGGCGCGAGCCGGGCGAACTCGACGTACCACCGCGACGACTGGTCCGCCGGGCCGGAGATGATCAGCGGGGTGCGCGCCTCGTCGATGAGGATCGAGTCGACCTCGTCGACGATCGCGAAGTTGTGCCCGCGCTGCACGCATTCGTCGAGCGACCAGGTCATGTTGTCGCGCAGGTAGTCGAAGCCGAACTCGTTGTTCGTGCCGTAGGTGACGTCGGCGTTGTAGTGCTTGCGCCGTTCCTGCGGGTCCTGCTCGGCGACGATGACGCCGACCTCGAGACCGAGGAAGCGGTGGATGCGGCCCATCCACTCGGCGTCGCGCTTGGCGAGGTAGTCGTTGGTGGTGACGACGTGCACGCCGTCCCCGGGGATGGCGTTCAGGTAGGCCGCGAGGACACAGGTCAGCGTCTTGCCCTCGCCGGTCTTCATCTCGGCGACCTGGCCGAGGTGCAACGCGGCCCCGCCCATGAGCTGGACGTCGTACGGCCGCTGGCCGAGCACCCGGTGCGCGGCTTCCCGCGCGACGGCGAAGGCCTCCGGCAGCAGTTCGTCCAGGGATTCGCCCTTGCCGTACCGCTCGCGGAACTCGTCGGTCTTGGCCCGCAGTTCGGCGTCCGACAGGTCCTTCACGTCGTCTTCGAGGGTGTTGATGTGATCGGCGATGTTGCGCAGCCGCTTCACCATCTTGCCCTCGCCCGCGCGGAGCAGGCGGTTCAGCACCATCCGGTCGACCTCACTAGCTGATCATGATCGCGCCCAGGCCGTTCCCGGGCAGTAAATCGCCACGGCTGGCGCCCGTGTGCGCCGCCGCCGTCTCCCCCATCGTAGGGAACGCGGCCTGGTCCGCGCACGCACGTCGTCGCAGAAGGTCACGGAAGGTTTGCACAGGTCCCGACGAAGGTCGTGCCGCGGGTCGTGCTCCGGGCACGCGGACGGCCCGCACGCGTTCGCGTGCGGGCCGCCGGTGCGGTTTGTCCCTGGCTGGATCAGCCCAGCCGGATCACGCCGTAGTCGAAGCCCTTTCGCCGGTAGACGACACTCGGCCGGCCGGCCTCGGAGTCGTTGAACAGGTAGAAGTCGTGGCCGACCAGCTCCATCTCGTAGAGAGCCTGGTCCACCGTCATGGGATCCGCGTCGTGTTGCTTCTCGCGGACGACGCGGCCGGGCTGATGGCCCAGGTCCTCGTCTTCCCAGCGCCCCTGCCGGGGAATGTCGCCCGCACTCGTCGCCGCGAAACCGTTCACCATGGGTTCGGTCGCGTCGGGTGCGTCCAGGACGGCCGTGCCCATGGCGGGCCCGGCGACGGCATCGGATCCGCCGACCATCGAGGTCGCCTCGGCGACCGACTCCGGACGGCTGCGTCCGTAATGCACGCGCCTGCGGTCGTGTGTCCGCCGGAGCCGGTTTTCCAGCTTGGTGACGGCGGAGTCGAGCGCTGCGTAGAAGTCGGCTGCGCTCGCTTCCGCGCGAACAGCCGGACCGCGGCCCTTCCCGGTGATCTCGACGCGCTGGCAGCTCTTGGCCTGCCTGCGGTTGGGCTCGTGGAAGAGCTCCACGTCGTAGCGGATGACCTTCTTGTCGTAGCGCTCAAGGCGGGCCAGCTTTTCGCTGACAAGCGCCCGGTAATGCTCGGGCACCTCCACGTTGCGGCCCTTAACGACGATGTCCATACACGACCTCCCTCGCTGAGGAAACTGCGAGCTGTTGTGTTCTCACGGCACCGGTACTGAACGGCTACTGCACGGGTTCGGCGGGCTGATAAAGAATTCGCGACCGGATCACGACGTCTCGTGGCGGTAGCGCGAACGCGGACTCAGCGGGCCGCCGGCGCCAGGGACATGGGCTGCACACCTCCCTGCCTGCGGGTATTGCTGATAGCGGAGCACGTTAGCTTCATCACGCCGTCCGCAACAGCCCCCGAGCCGGGGGATGTCACGATCCGGGAACTCGTCACGGGGCGCAGTGAATCATGCGTGCGCAGCCCGGAACCGCCGCTCGGAAGGCCGAGCGCGCGTGCCCAAGTTTCACGCGGACGGCTCAACAGAGCGGCACCTCGGACGCCGAGGGTGACCGGCCCCTGCAGCACAGCCGCCACCTCGGTGGACTGCCCCGTCGCGGGGGTGATTCCGGCCTCGACCCTCATGCCCCGACAACGGGCGACGAGGACAGGAGGTTCCCTCTTGACATCACTCGTGTAGGTGACACCTGGCGGTAGTGGGCATGCGAACGCGAGTTGCCTCCCCGGCGAGAAAGCGGACGGACGTTTTCGGGCGGACGGTTTTTGGAATCGTTCCGTTTTGGCCGGACACGGAGTGGAGGATCGGTTTCCGCGTAACCGGATTTCGGTTTCCGAGCTCGCCGAACTGGGGCGCGCGGCGGATTCGCGGGCGGCCAGGGCGTGCTCGGGTTCCCGATTCGTGCACGGCCAGGACGCCTCCGGGTTCCAGATTCGCGCACGGCCAGAGCACGCTCGAGCCCCCGATTCGCGCACGGCCAAGGCACGTTCGGGTTCCGGAATCGCGCACGGCCAGAGCACGCCCGGGTTCCCGATACACGCACGGCCAGAGCGCGCTCAGGTTCCCGATTCGCGCAAGGCCAAGGCGCATCCGGGTGCCGGATTCGCCCACGGCCAGGGCACGTTCAGGTTTCGGAAGTGGGACAGGCCGCCTTTCAACGTGGGACAGGCTCCCTTCAGACTGTCGCCAGCAGGGCCAGCACCGCCACCACCGGCACGCCCGCGTTTTTCAACGCCGTGACGCATGCGGCGGACGTGGCGCCTGTGGTGATCACGTCGTCCACCACCACGACCCGCGTGCCCGGCGGCGGACGCCCTGCCTCGGCGAATCGCAGCCGTCCCTCCAGATTGGCCGTCCGTTCCGCCCGGCTCAGCCCGACCGCGTCCCGGCCGCCCTTCAGCACCAGGGCAGGCGCGACATACGCTCCCGTCAGCCGAGCGGCTTCCGAGGCGATTCGCTGGACGTGCGGACCGCCGCGCACCCGCGAAGCGATCCGGCGGCTCGGCGCTGGAACCAGGCACCAAGGACTGGCGCGAGGACCGCCGGAAGGCAACGCCGTCAGCCCGGCCGCCAGTACCCGGCCCAAAAACGGGGCCACGTCCCGACGGCGGCGTTCCTTGCAGGCGATCAAGATCCGCTTGGCGGCACCCGTGTAGCGAGCCAAGGCGTAGGCGGGGACCAACGCTGCCAAAGGCGCGCGGAATACCGCAGTGGGGGACCCCCACGTCGTGGAGCATCCGGCGCACACGGGCGCGCCGCGGGTTTCACAGCCTGCGCAGTAGGTCGGCAGGAGCAGGTTCAAGAGCAGTCTCAGCAACATGACTCCGAGTGTGCACCCGACCACCGACAGTTTTCGGCCGCGCGAGCACCGGAGCCCGGAAATCACCCCGGATAGAACGGATCCGCGTTCTGCATCGAGTGCGCCTGCGGCCGCCACACCTCGCCCAACTCGGTCGCCGTCCACAGACCCCCGGCGTCCGCGACCACGATCGGCTGGCTCGGGGCGGACGCGACCGCCCGCACCGGCGCGGTCAGGTTGGAACTGTTGTAAGCGTCCATCCGCCGTCCGTCGATCGACAGCCGCTGGACCGGCTGCGAGGGCGAGGACGTCGCGGCCACCAGGGTGTCCGGCGTCGAGCCCCAGTCCACGTCCAGCACGTCGGTGAGCACGCCGGGCTGCAGCACCCGCGGCTCGCGCAAGGTGACCGTGTCGCCGCTGCGCACCACCGACGCCACGACCAGCTGGCCGTTCACCGTCGCGGCCACGCGGGCGCCGTCCCGGGAAAGCCGCAGGACGCCGATTGACCCCAGCGCCAGCAGGTCGTTCGCGTTGACGCTCTGGCGCAGCCAGTGGCCGTTCGGGTCGAGGACCATCCGCGCGATGATCGAATGGTCGACGACCGTCCACACCTCGTTCGACGGCCCGGCCCCGGCCTGAGCCGGACGCCAGGTCGGGCGGCTCAGCGAACCGCCGCCGAGGTCGACCGTCGGCAGGTCGCGGCCGAGGTCGCCGATGCGCAGCCGCACGCGGTCGCCGTCCTGCTCGACCACCGCGAGGCGTTTGCCGTCGATCGACTCGGCCGCGCTCACCACCGGGTACGCGCCGTTGCCCACCGCGCCCGGGATCGGCGCACCGTCGCTGAGCGAGCGGACCCGGCCGCCGACCGTCATCAGCCCGTTCGGCGACGAGGAAGCGTTGTACGAGGGCAAATCGGTGCTGCGCCAGTATTCGTGACCGGCCACGAGCGGCGCGCCGTCGGCGAGCAGCCGGATCCGCGTGGACGTGACCGTCTGCATGGACAGCACGATCTGCGCGGCGATCAGCGACCGCGTGTCCGCGCCGACGCCGGTGAGCCCGCTCAGCTGCACGGTCAGCGAGCCGTCGTCGTTGTTCTTCACGTTGTTTTCGAGCGACACCCCGTCGCCGAACAGGTTTTTCACCGCACCGGTGAGCCCGGCGGACGGGCCCTGGAGGATCAGGTCCATCACCCGGCCCGGCATGCCCGACTGCGGTTTCGCCGGAACGTAGCGCAGGTCCGGCGCGAAGGATCCGGAGTCGGGCGAGTAGAAGCTCACCACGACCGGGTTGTAGTTGCCGTCGAACTCGTCGTCGGTCACCAGCAGCACCGGCGGGGGCGGGCTGGAGATCCGCCATTGCCCGTCGGCCTGCTTGCGCACCTGGAAAGTCTGTTCGGCGGGACCGCTGCCGGGGATGAACGCGGAATCCGCGCTCAGCGTGCCGAGCACCGAACCGCGCACGGTGACCGTGCGAACGTTCGGGTCCGGCGCGGTCGACGACGGAGTGGGCGTCGTGGTGGCGCCGGTGCTGGCCGTCGGGTCGTAGACCGTGCTGAAGGTCTTGTCGATGATCGTGAACGAGCGGTTCGGCCGCCACGCGCCGCGCTGTTTGTCGTCGAGGAACGCCCGCGAGGCCGCGTTGCCCGACCGCGGATCGGCGTTGGCCTTGATGAACAGCCGCACGATGTCGAGCGGTTCGGCGTTGGCCGGCGGTTCCGGCGCGTTGTTGGCCTGCTGGGGCGCCTTTTCGACCGACACCACGACCGGCAGCGATTCCTGCGGAACGTTCGCGCAGCTCACGAGCACCAGTGCGCAGGCGAGAAGGACGAGCACTCGCCTCACTGACCGACCTCCTCCCGGTCCGGCGCCGGATCGGCGAGGATCGCCTCCGGCGCGGGATGCAGTTCGGCGACCGACGACGGCGACAGCGTGATCTCCGAAACGGCGTCCGGCGGCGGCAGCACCAGCGGGCTGTCCGCGATCGGCACGCCTTGCCGGCGCGGCACCACGAGCCGGAAGCACGCGCCGTGTCCCGGCTCGCCCCACGCGTCGAGGACGCCGCCGTGCAGCCGCGCGTCCTCCTGGCTGATCGCGAGGCCGAGCCCGGTGCCGCCGGTGCGCCGGTTGCGCGACGGGTCGGCGCGCCAGAACCGGTTGAACACCAGGTCGGCCTCCCCCGCCCGCAGGCCGACGCCGTAGTCCCGGACGGTGATCGCGACCGCGGACTCGTTCACCGCGACCGTCAGCACCACGGGTTTGCCCTCGCTGTGGTCGACGGCGTTGGCGAGCAGATTGCGCAGGATCCGTTCGATGCGCCGCGCGTCCACCTCGGCGGAGGTGTCCTCGTCCGGCAACACCAGTTCGACCGCGCTGCCCGCGGTCCCGGCGAGCACCCGCACCTGCTCGACCGCGCGCGTCGCGATCGGCCGCACGTCGATGTACTCCGCCGACAGCTCCTCGACGCCCGCGTCGAGCCTGCTGATCTCCAGCAGGTCGCCCAGCAGCGCCTCGAACCGGTCGAGCTCGTCGACCAGCAGTTCGGTCGAGCGGGCGAGGCCGGGCGGGAACTGCTCGCGGGAGGCGTGCAGCACGTCGGCGGCCATCCGCACGGTGGTCAGCGGGGTGCGCAGCTCGTGCGACACGTCGGAGGTGAACCGGCGCTGCAGACCGCCGAATTCCTCGAGCTGGCGGATCTGGTTCTGGATGCTGGCCGCCATGCTGTTGTAGGACACCGCGAGTTTGGCGAGGTCGTCCTCGCCCACGACGGCGAGCCGCTGGTCGAGGTCTCCGCCGGCGAACTGCTCGGCCGCCGCGACGGCTTGCCGGACCGGCCGCACCACCTGCCGGACCACCAGGTTCGTGATGCCGGCGAGCAACAGCAGCAGCACGATCCCGGCGACGAACAACGTGTTCTGCACTGTCGACACAGTGGTCTGCTCGCTGGTCAGCGGGAACAGCAAGTACAGCTGCAGCGGACTGGCCGCGGTCGACAGCGGAGTGCCGACGATCAGGTAAGTGGTCCGGACGCCGTTCTCGTCGACAGTGTGCTCAAGCCGGGCGAGATGGTCGGCCTCGACGAACTGGCGCAGCCGCTCCGGCACCGCGGGGAACGGCCCGACGTACACCGGGTCGGCGTCCGACTGGCCGCGGCCGACGCTGGCCAGCACCGGCTCGAAGGTGCCCGCGGTGGAACCCGCGCGCGACGAGGACGTGGTCGAGATCTTCTTGAGCGCGTTCTGCAGGCGCGTGTGCAGCGCCTCCGGGGACTCGCCGCCGATCCCGACCAGTTCGCGCGTGGCGGTGTCGGCCAGCGCCTGGGTCTGCTCGATCGCGGCGCGGCGTTTGGTGTCCAGCAGCCGTTCGGTGATCTGGTTCTGCAGGACCATGCCCAGCACGAACACCACGGCCGAGGACAGCGCGAGCGTCGAGATCGTGACGCGGAACTGCAGCGAGTGCTTCCACAGCTCGTTGAACGCCACCGCGCGGCGGCGTGCGAAAACCACGACCCGGGCCGAAAGCCGAGCCGTGGCGCGGGCGGCGGCGCGAAGCCGCCCCGCGAAACCGGTCATCGCACAATCACGGCGGGCCGGCCTTGTACCCGACCCCGCGCACCGTCAGCACCACCTCAGGGTGCTCCGGATCCTTCTCCACCTTCGAGCGAAGGCGCTGGACGTGCACATTCACCAGCCGGGTGTCGGCCGCGTGCCGGTAGCCCCACACCTGTTCGAGCAGCACCTCGCGGGTGAACACCTGGCGCGGCTTGCGGGCCAGCGCCACGAGCAGATCGAACTCGAGCGGCGTCAGCGGGATCGCCTTGCCGTCGCGGGTGACCTCGTGTCCGGGAACGTCGATCGCGAGATCGCCGATGGTGAGCGATTCGGCGGGCTCGGCCTCGGTGCGGCGCATCCGGGCGCGCACGCGGGCGACGAGTTCCTTCGGCTTGAACGGCTTGACCACGTAGTCGTCGGCGCCGGACTCGAGCCCGAGCACGATGTCCACGGTGTCGCTCTTCGCGGTGAGCATGACGATCGGCACGCCGGACTCGGCGCGGATCGCTTTGCACACGTCGATGCCGTTCATGCCGGGCAGCATGAGGTCGAGCAGGACCAGGTCCGGTTTCAGCTCCCGCAGCGCGGGAAGCGCGCGCGAACCGTCCGCGACCACCGCGGTGTCGAACCCTTCGCCGCGCAGGACGATGGTGAGCATCTCCGCCAGCGCCGGGTCGTCGTCGACCACCAAGACACGTGCCTTCATGACCACATGTTCGCACTACCTCCCGCACCCGTGCGCACGACCCGCGCGTTTGACCACCGGAAAGATCAAGATCACCGACCCAGTTGGGCCATCCGGACGCCTCGGGCGCCCGGCCGCGGCCGGATTCGCCCGCTCAGCCGAACAGATCGAAGCCGAGCGGTTACTGTTGCGCTATGCGGAACCAGGACTCGGGAAACGCAACGGGAAGCGCGGTGCAGTCCGTCGACCGGGCGATCACCGTCCTGGAGCTGCTGGCTCGCAACGGCGAAACGGGCATCACCGAGATCGCGGGCGAGCTGGGCGTGCACAAGTCCACCGCGTCCCGGCTGCTGAGCGTGCTGGAGGCGCACGGGCTGGTCGAGCAGCTGGGCGAACGCGGCAAGTACGCGATCGGGTTCGGCGTCGTCCGGCTGGCGGGCGCCGCGACCGGCCGGATGGACCTGGCGAAGCTCGGCAGGCAGACCTGCCAGTCGCTCGCCGAGGAACTGGGCGAGACGGTCAACATCGCGATCGCCGACGACGGCGTCGCGATCAACATCAGCCAGGCGCGCGGGTCGGCGGCGATCACCACGCAGAACTGGACCGGGCAGCGCACGCCGCTGCACGCCACGTCCAGCGGCAAGGTCCTGCTCGCCGCGATGGACGACGCCGAGCGCAAGCGGATGCTCGCGCACGAATTAGAGCAGTACACGCCGCGGACCACGGTCGACCGGGACGAGCTGGCGGCCGAACTGGACCGCGTCGCGGAGGACGGCTACGCGGCCTCGTTCGAGGAGCTGGAACTGGGCATGCACGCGGTCGCGGTGCCGGTGCGCGGCCCCGGCGGCGAGGTCGTCGCGGCGATGAGCGCGTCCGGTCCGTCCTACCGGCTGTCCAAACAGCGGATCCGGCAGATCGTCGCGCCGATGGCGGAAGCGGCCCGGGAGCTTTCCGCTCAGCTCGGCTACTTTTCCGCGTGACCCCGGCGGCCGCGGCGGCTCTCTTGACAGCACGCCCGCGATCCCGCAATTTGTGAGTTGCAGCAGACGGAACATCGATCTCCATCCGCAACGCGTCCGTTCCCCGGCGGGGGCGTTCCGGCATGCCTGTCTCGTCCCGAGCCGGGCCGTCCGCGACGGCCGGCAGGCAGGAGGTACCTCGCGATGGCAGTGCGACCGCGGGTGGTTGTGCTCGGCGCCGGGCTCCTCGGCTGCGCGGTCGCCGACGAGCTGACCGGACGCGGCTGGACCGACGTCACCGTCCTCGAACCGGAACCGGCGCTCGCCTCGGCCGGACCGGGGCTGCTCTTCCGCACGCACGCCGACCGCACGGCGTCCGAGTTCGCCAAGTACACCGCGGAGAAGTACAGCGGGCTGACCGTCGACGGCGGCTGGTGTTTCCAGCCGGTCGGGAGCCTGGAGCTCGCGACCACGCCCGAGCAGCTTTCCCGGCTGCGGCAACGGCTTGGCTGGGCGACGTCGTCCGGCGTGCGCGGCTACCTGCGCGAACCGGGCGAATGCGCGCAACTGCATCCGCTGCTCGACTCCGCGAAGGTGTTCGGCGGCTTGCACATTCCCGGCGACGGGCTGGTCAAACCGATCCGCGCGGCGCTCGCCCAGGCCCGCCGCGCGAAGGATCGGGGCGCGAAATTCCTTACTGGGCAAGAGATTGTCGAGATCGTGCGCACGGCGGGCCGGGTGACCGCCGTGGCGACCGCGACCGATCGGTTCCGCGCCGATGTGGTCATCTCCTGCGCCGGAGTACGCGCGCCTCAGTTCGGACGGCTGGTCGACCTCGCCGTGCCGGTGGTGCCGATCGCCGTCGAGCACGCGCGGACCACGCCGTTGGCGCAGCTCGCCGGGGACAACGACCACTTCACCGAGGCTGACAAACCGATCCTGCGCGGAGCCGGGCTGTCGCTGCGCGAGCACGTCGACCGGCTGGGCATCAGCGCACTGGGTCCGGTCGAGGCCGACGCCGAGTTCGCTCCGGCGGGCTTCGAGGAGTCGTGGACGGCCGCGCTCGGACTAGTGCCGGCGCTCGCCGACGCGAAGGTCGAGGAGGGCGTCCGCCAGCTGGTCCCGGGTACCCCGGACGGGTTGCCGCTGTTGGGCGAACATCCGGAGCTCGACGGGTTCTGGGTCGCCGAAGCGGTGGACTGCGCGTGGTCCGCCGGGGTCGCGCGGGAGCTGACGCGCTGGCTGATCGAGGGGCAAGCACACCTTGACCTGCACTCCGTCGACCTCGCCCGGTTCGATCGGCTGCAGCTCGCGCCCGGCCGGGTGCGGGAGCGGAGCCTGAGGGCGGCGGGCCATCAGCGACCGGCGACGGAACTGGTGCGGATCACGCCCTGTTACGAGCGCGAAGTCGCGCTGGGCGCGGAGTTCCGCGAGGTGGACGGCTGGGCGCGGCCGCAGCGGTATTCGTCAGGCAGCCGCGCGGAGGCAGTCGCGGCCCGGAGCCGGGTGGCGTTGTTCGACCTGACCCCGCGGCGACGGCTGGAGATCACCGGCCGCGGCGCGCTGCCGTTCCTGCAGACGATGACCACGAACCAGCTCGACCGGCCGCCCGGTTCGGTCACCAGCACGTTGCTGCTCGGCGAAGACGGCGGGATCCGCAGCGATCTGACGGTCGCCCGGCTAGGCGTCGAGCGGTTCCACGTCGCCGCGCACCATCATCGGGACGTCGCCTGGCTGCGCCGTCATCTGCCCGGCGACGGCTCGGTTCAGCTGCGCGAAACCACCGGCGGTACCTGCTGTCTCGGCTTGTGGGGACCGCTCGCCGAACAGGTGCTGCCCGAACTGTCCACATCGGACTCGCGCGCGTGGCGGACGTACGTCGGCGACGTGCCGGTGACCGTGCTGCGCGGGTCTGACGTGGGCGAACCCGGCTGGGAGCTGCACACCGGCGCGGATCTCGGGCGGGCGCTGTGGGACGCGGTCTGGTCGGCCGGGCAGCCGTACGGGATCGTCGCGGCCGGAGAGGACGCGCTGCGCAGCCTCCGGATGGAGGAGGGCCACCGGAACTGCGGCGTCGACGTGACCACCGAGCACGATCCGTACGAGGCGGGTCTCGGGTTCGCGGTGCGGATGGACAAGGGCTACTTCCTCGGCCGGGACACGCTTCTCCACCGTTCTCCCTCGACGGTGCGGCGGAAACTGGCGTGCTTGACCGTCGACGACCCGCACTCGGTGCTGCAAGGCCGGGAGCCGGTGTACGTCGACGGCCGTCCGGCGGGATACGTCACGAGCGGCGCGTACGGCTACACCGTCGACAAAAACCTCGCCTACGCCTGGCTTCCCGTCGAGGACGCCAGGCCGCGGACGCCGGTGGAAATCGAGTACTTCGGGAAACGGCTCGCGGCGAAGGTGGCCGCGGAACCGTTGAGGAGCAGTGAATGACGCACTACGACGTGATCGTGATCGGCCTCGGCGGAATGGGCAGCGCTGCCGCCTACCGACTGGCGCAGCGAGGCCAGAAGGTGCTCGGGATCGACCAGTTCGCGCCAGTGCACAACCTCGGTTCGAGCCACGGCGGCTCACGGATCACGCGGCAGGCGTACCTCGAAGGTCCGGATTACGTACCGCTGCTGCTGCGCGCGCACGAGATGTGGGACGAACTCGAACGCGACTCCGGACGGTCGCTGTTCACCCGCTGCGGCGCGGTGATGGGCGGACCGCCAGAGTCGCGCACGATCGCGGGCAGCACGCTTTCCGCGGAGAAGTTCGACATCCCGCACGAAATCCTGGACGCGGCCGAGATCCGGCACCGGTTCCCCACCATCACCCCGGCCGACGACGAGGTGGCGCTGTGGGAACCGGGTGCCGGTTTCGTATCGCCCGAAGGAAGCGTCGCCGCACACCTGCAACTCGCCGCGCGCCACGGTGCCGAATTGCACCACGAGGAGCAGGTGTTCACGTGGACCACCACGGAAACCGGGGTGCGCGTCGGCACCGCTTCGAGCTACTACACCGCCGAGCGGCTCGTGCTGTGCCCCGGCGCTTGGGCACCCGTGCTGCTCGCGGACCTAGGCGTCGATTTCGAGGTGCGCCGCCAGGTCCAGTATTGGTTCGAACCGGCCGACGTGCGGCCGTTCACCGATCATCCCGTCTATCTGTGGGAAACCGCTGAAGGCGGCCAGTTCTACGGTTTTCCCGCGCACACCACGCAAGGCGTCAAAGTCGCCGTGCACCTTGGCGGCACGCCGTGCACCGCCGACACGATCGACCGGCGGATCCACGACGACGAGGTACGCGCGGTCGCCGACGTCGTCGGCTCCCGGATCCCGACGCTCCCGGCGACCTTCCGCCGCGCGGCGACCTGCCTCTACACGAACACCCCGGACGAGCACTTCGTGATCGCCCCGCACCCGCGGCATCCGCGCGTGGTCGTGGCGTCCGGGTTTTCCGGGCACGGCTTCAAATTCGTGCCGGTGGTCGGGGAAATCCTCGCCGACCTGGTGGTGGACGGCGAGACGCGGCACCCGATCTCGCTGTTCGATCCGGCGAGGTTCACGCCGTAGCGAAGTAGTGCTCTTCGGCGAGATCTTCAAGCAGGCCAGGGTGTTCCGGCTTCCAGTCGAGGAGTTCACGCGTGCGCGCGGCGGACGTCGGCGCGTCCGACTGCACCATCGGCGCCAGGAACGAGAAGTGCGCCGCGGCTTCCTCCGGCGCGATGGACTTCACCGGAACCCCGAGCCGCGCGCCGATCGTCTCGGCGATCTGCCGGAGCGAGATGGCTTCGTCGCCGACGGCGTGCAGCATCGTCCCGGCCGGAGCCTTCTCCAGAGCCAGCCGGTAGAGCCGGGCCGCGTCGAGCGTGTGCCCGGCGGACCAGCGGTTGGTGCCCTCGCCGACGTACGGCGAAACCCCGGCCGCACGAGCGAAGCGGATCATGGTCGGGACGAAGCCGTGCTTGTCGAGCGAACTGTGCACCGACGGCGGCAGCCGCACGACTGACGACCGGACGCCGCGGTCAGCGAGCCCGAGCACGTAGTTCTCCGCGTCCACGCGCGGGCCGCCGGGGAGCCGGTCGTCCTCGGTGCCAGCGCGGCCGAGCCCGGCGAACATCAGGGTTCCGGAGGTCGAGACCAGTGGCTTGCCGGTGTCGGCGAGAGCCTCACCAAGCGCTTTCAGTGCGGACAGATCCGCCTCGACCGCCGCGCCGAACTCGCCGCTGGCCATCAAGTCGTGCTTGAACGCCAAGTGCACGACGCCGTCCGCCTCGGCCACCGCTTCGCGCAGGCCGTCCAGATCGTCGAGGTCGCCGCGCCGCACCTGCGCGCCGCGTTCGGCGAGCGCCGCGGCGGAGGCGTCCGACCGGGCGAGCCCGACCACCTCGTGTCCGGCGGAGAGCAATTCGGGAACGAGAGCCGAGCCGACGTGGCCGCTGGCCCCGGTGACGAAAACCCGCATGAGTTGTCCTTTCACAGTTGATGACACCTAGTGCCATCACCGTACGCCTGATGTCATCTGGTGTCATCACCTAGACTGGACGGCATGGGCCGCTGGGAACCGAACGCACGCCAACGCTTGGAGCGGGCCGCGCTCGACCTGTTCACCGAACGCGGCTACGACCAGACCACGGTCGCCGAAATCGCCGAACGCGCCGGGCTCACGAAACGCACCTTCTTCCGCCA
This sequence comes from Amycolatopsis nivea, assembly GCF_004522235.1. Lineage (GTDB taxonomy): Bacteria > Actinomycetota > Actinomycetes > Mycobacteriales > Pseudonocardiaceae > Amycolatopsis > Amycolatopsis nivea. The sequence continues at coordinate 31,871 of NZ_SDLT01000005.1, read as the reverse complement.
TTTCGCCGACAAGCGCGAGGTGCTGTTCGGCGGGCAGGAGGTACTGACCCGGCTGTTTTCCGAGGGCATTGCCGGGACGCCAGCGGGCGCGACGCCGTTCGAAGCGGTCGGCGGGGCATTGGATGCCGCGGCGGCGGTTTTCACCGGCGAGCGGCTGGCTCAGGCCCGGGCGCGGCAGCCGGTCGTGGCGGCGAACAGCGAACTGCTCGAACGCGAATTGCTCAAGCGCACCAAGATGGTCCAGGCCATGCACGACGCACTCGCGGCACGCGGAATCAGCGAGTCGACCGCACGCGTCGCCGCGGAACTGGGCTGCCTCGCGTTCGGGACGGCTTTCCACCGCTGGGTCGAGACGGGGAACCGGCGGGAGTTCGGGGCGCTGGCCGACGAAGTGCTCAGCGAATTGCGCAAGGCGACCGCGGCGCTGGGTTAAGCGAGCAGAGACTTCGCCAGCATCGGCAGATCAACGCCCGCCACGCCGTCCAGCACATGCCACGGCGCGAGCCACGAAGCCACGGCCAGCTCGTCGTACACCGCGGCGCAGCGCTGCTGCAGCGAGTCGTCCGACTCGAACGCGTCCCGCGCCCGCGCCGCGTCCGACTCCGCCCGGCGGACTGCCCGCTCGGCGGCGACCTCCGGGCTCACCCGCAGCAGCAGATGCGCGTCCGGCCGGGGCAGCCCGAACCGCGTGACCTCGAGGTCCCAAACCCACTGCACCACAGCGCCATCGGCGTGCTCGCGCAGGCGCGCGGCGGCGTACGCGGCATTCGAGGCGACGTAACGATCCAGCAGGACGACGTCGTTGGCCGCGAGCAGCGCGCGGATCTCGTCGGCCGCACCGCTGCGGTCGAGGGCGTAGAGCAACGCCATTCCGTACACCGAGTCGGCGAGGTCGCCGTGCCCGCGGTGCAGCGCTTCCCGCACCAGGTCGGCGTGCACGCTGCGGCCGTAACGCGGGAAGGCGAGGCTGCCGACGCTCGCGCCCGCCTCTTGCAGCGCAGCTGTCAGCCCCTCGGACAGCGTCCGCTTGCCCGCGCCGTCCAGACCTTCGATTACGACCAGTCGCCCCACGTCGTCGAAGATACTTGGTGGCGTGCTCAGGCCGTCTCTCGGCGGGCGCGGGCGTAGCCGAGGTAGCCGACCGGCACCGCGACCAGCAGCCCGGCGAGGCAGAGCAGCGGGATCCAGTCGTCGCCGTGCGGCTGCGCCGGCGTGCTCTGGCCGCCGTCCCGCTGCACCACCTCGCTGCGCGGTGCGGCCGTAAGGTGGGCGTTGCCGGTGTCAGCGGGCTGCGCCGCGCCCGCGCCCGGAGCCGACACCGGCAACGCCAGGCCCGTGAACGCCACGAGGAGCAGCAAGCGTCCGACGTGCCTTCGGCAAGTGGTCGAGGACCGCCGGACCCGCCCGGCAGTGCTCCCCACGTGATTCGGTTTCCCCAGACCCATGACGCACCTCCCGCCTAGACGTGGCCAGTGGTGGTCACAACGGTGAACCGGTCGATCACTCCGAGCAAGATGCCTGTCCGGCGACGAGGGTGTTCCGGGTCCGCGGTGGAACACGGAACGGTTACCCTTCCGTGGCCAAGCACACCAAACGGGGGCCGGACCCGTTACCGCGCGCTGCTAACGTGAACGTTCCGCGGCATTCACGCCCAGCGCACGGGCGGCGTTGAAGGGACAGCGGTGGCACGAGACGGGGATGGCCCACTGATCATGGAACCTGGCCGGCGCGGCGCGGGTGAACTGCCGCCCGAGCTCGGCGAAGCACTGCGATCCGGTGAATTCCACCAGGCGCTGCGGCTCGCGATCGCGCATCGCGGCCTGTCGCTCGCCCGGCTGCGAGCGCATCTCGCGCTCCGCGGCGTCCACATCGGACAGTCGACGCTGAGCTACTGGCAGCGGGGGCTGCGCCAGCCGGAGGTGCCGAAGGCGCTGCCCGCGGTCCGCGCGCTGGAGTCGGTGCTGCAATTGCCCGCGGACTCGCTCGTGGTGCTGATCGGCCCCCGCACGGCGCGCCCGCGCGGGCACCAGGCCGCGGCGTCGTTCCACGACCTGCGCTCGGGCGAGATGGGCGCGATCGTCGAACAGCTGATGAGCGACCTCGGCGCGGCGCCAGCGTCCCGGCAGTCGAACTCCGACCTGGAGATGCTGTCGGTGCACGACCAGATCACCATCGACGAACAGAAACATCAGGTGAAATTCCGGACCCGGCTGGTCACCCGCGCGCGGCGGCACGGACCGGACCGGTACGTGGCGGTCTACAACGGCGACCCCGGCTGCCGGATCGACGACGTCGAACTGATCACCGCGGAAGGCTGCCGCGTCGGACGGATCCGCAGGCATCCCGCCCGCGAGACGATGGCGACGGAACTGCTTTTCGACCGGAAGCTCGCCGAGGGCGAGATCCACGTTTTCTGCTTCGAAATCCACGACAATTCCGCCGTGACGTTCCCCGGGTACTACCGGATGCTGCGCGACCAATGCGCCAGCTATCTGCTGCAACTGCAGTTCGCGCCCACCGCGATGCCCGCCCGGATCACCCGGGAAGTCCGCGCCCGCGACGACGCGCTGCCGGTCGAGGCGGAGGAATTGCCGTGCGACACCGGCGGCGTGACGAGCGGGTATTTCCGCGACACCGGGCCAGGGCTGGCCGGCATCGCGGTGGAATGGAACTGAGCTTTATCCGTCCACCCGCAGCGGCGTGCCCTTGGTGATCCGCACCAGTTCGTCGAACGTCGTCGGGAAGACGGCGTTCGGCGTACCGGCCGCTGCCCACACCTCGGTGTACTGCCGCAACGCCTCGTCGACCACGGTCTCCAGCGGAGCCGGATGCCCGACCGGCGACACCCCGCCGATCACCTGCCCGGTAGCCGCGCGCACCTCGTCCGGCTTGGCCCGGCGGATCCGGCCGCGCCCGAGCCGCGCGGCGAGCGCCTCGGTGTCCACGCGGTGCGCGCCACTGGTCAAGACCAGCAGCGGGGCGTCGTCGGCCATGAAGACCAGGCTGTTCGCGATCGCGCCGACCGGACAGCCCAGCGCGTCCGCCGCCTCGGCCGCCGTCCGAGTGGACTGCGGAAGAGTCCGCGCCCGGCCTTCGACGCCCGCCTCGTCGAGCGCGTCCTGCACGTTTTGCACTGCCGACATCTGCACACCTCCAGCTGTTCTGTAAACAGAACACTAGACTAGGCCCAATGTCGACGTCACCCGCCCCGGACGGCCGCGCCCTCGCCGCGGCGGTCGGTACCCGCATCCGAACGCTCCGCACCCGCGCGGGCGTCGGCCTGACCACGCTCGCCGCCGACAGCGGTCTCGGCAAGGGAACGCTGTCGGAGTTGGAAAACGGCCGCCGAAACCCGACGTTGGACACGCTGTTCGCGATCGCCACCGCACTGTCGATCCCGTTGAGCGACTTGCTCTTCGGCGACGAAGGGGTGGCTGAAGCGCATGGCGATAGCGTGGCGGCGACGCTGCTCGGCCGGTGGGAGGATCCGGACGGCGTGACCGAGGTGTACCGGCTGACGATCCACGAGCGGGTTCAGGTGTCGCATCCGCACAGCCCTGGGGTGCGGGAGGTTTTGACGGTATTGACCGGGACGGCTGAAGTGGGGCCGGTTGACGCGCCGGTGACGGTTGCCGCTGCCGGGACGCATACGTTTATCGCGGAGACGGACCATGTTTATCGAGGAATCGGCGGTCCGGCTACTGCGGTGTTGACGATGCGGTATCCGCGTTAGCGGACGAGGAGGCCATTGGCCTTTGCCGCATCAGCCTGCCGCGCGTCACAAGTAACCACAGTGACGGGTTCACCGCCAGTGAGGTCGGCGGTTTCCCGCATCACGACCGCGAGATGAAGCGCATCAAGCGTGCGAAGAGAATAGTTCTCGACGACCAATCGCTGCGCGGCGGGAAAAACACGCGCAGGCCGGAACGGAATCACGCCCAACGTCGAAGAACGACTCATCGCGTCGAACCGATCGAGAAACTCCCGCGCATCCGGGATGCGCCCGGACCGCTTGGCCGCCGCCATCGCGCTCGCGAACTCGATCCGGGTCAGCTCACTGGTGAGAACCCGGTTCCGGCCGCTCGCAAGCAGGTCGCGCAACTCGGCGTGCTCGGGCTCATCAGCGAAGAACACCCGCACGACCGCGCTCGTATCGGCGTAATAGACAGTCACCATTCACCCCGCGACCAGTCGAGCGCCTCGCTGACCGACGCACCCCATCCAGCCGAACGCCGCTCCAGTTCGTCGAGGCCAACCGGCTCCCGCTCAGACTCGAAAGCGATCAGCTTGCCCTCCGCGAGCAGCCGGGCTTTCCACGCCTCCGGCGTCTCTTCCCTGTTGAGCGCGTTGCTGAGCACTTCGGTGACCAGGTCGTTCATGCTGCGCCCCTCGGCCTCGGCCCTGGCCTTCAGCCGAGCGTGCAGCTCGTCGTCGACGCGAGTGATCAATTGCTTCACCACACCATGATAACACGTAACCCATTAGAGTTATCACGTGTTTTCATATGCAGACAAAAGCCGCCCCGAAACGCATTCCGGGGCGGCCTTAGCGTCAGCAATCAGTAACGATAGTGCTCAGACTTGAACGGACCCTCGACATCCACGTCGATGTATTCCGCCTGTTCCTTCGACAGCTTCGTCAGCTCGCCACCCAGCGCTTCCAGGTGGATCCGCGCGACCTTTTCGTCCAGTTTCTTCGGAAGCCGGTAGACCTCCTTGTCGTACTCCTCCGTCTTCGTGAAGAGTTCGACCTGCGCGATGACCTGGTTGGCGAAGCTGTTCGACATCACGAAGCTCGGGTGCCCGGTCGCGTTGCCCAGGTTCAGCAGCCGGCCCTCGGACAGCACCAGGATGCTCTTGCCTTCCGGGAACACCCATTCGTCGACCTGCGGCTTGATGTTCACGCGCCGCACGCCCGGGTAGCGGGCGAGGCCCGCCATGTCGAGTTCGTTGTCGAAGTGGCCGATGTTGCCGACGATCGCCTGGTGCTTCATCCGCGCCATGTGCTCGACCATCACCACGTTCTTGTTGCCCGTGGTGGTGACGTAAATGTCACCCTCGTCCAGCACCGTCTCCAGGCGCTTGACCTCGTAGCCGTCCATCATCGCCTGCAGTGCGCAGATCGGGTCGATCTCGGTGATGATCACGCGGGCGCCCTGGCCGCGCAGCGATTCCGCCGCGCCCTTGCCGACGTCGCCGTAACCGCAGACCACCGCGACCTTGCCGCCGATCAGGACGTCGGTGCCGCGGTTGATGCCGTCGATCAGCGAGTGGCGGATGCCGTAGCGGTTGTCGAACTTCGACTTCGTCACCGAGTCGTTGACGTTGATCGCCGGGAACAGCAGTTCGCCCGCGGCCGCCAGCTGGTACAGCCGCAGCACGCCGGTGGTGGTCTCCTCGGTGACGCCCTTGACGCTCTGCCCGATGGCGGTCCACTTGCCCTTGTCCGCCGCGACCGACGCGCGCAGCAGTTCGAGGAAGACCTTCCACTCCTCGGGGTCCTCGTCGTCGGCGGGCGGGACCACGCCTGCCTTCTCGTACTCGGTGCCCTTGTGGACCAGCATGGTGGCGTCGCCGCCGTCGTCGAGGATCATGTTCGGGCCTTCGCCCTCCCACGTGAGCATCCGCTCAGTGCACCACCAGTATTCCTCGAGCGTTTCGCCCTTCCACGCGAACACCGGGACGCCCTTGGGCTCCTCGGGCGTGCCGTGCGGTCCGACGACGACCGCGGCCGCGGCGTGATCCTGGGTGGAGAAAATGTTGCACGAGGCCCAGCGCACCTCCGCGCCGAGCGCCACCAGCGTCTCGATCAGCACCGCGGTCTGCACGGTCATGTGCAGCGACCCGGCGATTCGCGCCCCGCGCAGCGGGTAGACCTCAGCGTATTCGCGACGCAGCGCCATCAGGCCGGGCATCTCGTGCTCGGCGAGCCGGATCTCCTTCCGGCCGAACTCCGCGGCCTCGAGATCGGCGACGGCGAATTCGAGGCCGCCCCGGGTGTCGTGCCGCTTGACAACGCTTTCGGGGGTCATAGTGCGGTTCCTCCAAGGTTTGATGGCACCTGAACAGTACCGTTGTCGGCTCGACCCTGACTCGAACGGATGAGGAGAGAACCACCGTGCCCGCCCCGCTCCCCGGCCCTGACACCCGCATCGTCGAAATGAGGGTGTCCGGACTCGTGGGCACGAGCGGCGAGACGCTCCTCGACACGGTCCAGACCGTCGACGTCGCCGGCGACGAACTCGGCCGCGTGGTGCGCCCGGCCGACCGGCTGCGGCGCCCGGCTCCCGGTCCGGTGGTGCCCGCGCTCGGCCGGTCGATCCCGCGCACCGTCGAAGGCTACCTGTGGAGCGGCATGACGTCCGGCGGCGTCGCGAAGGCCGCCTGGGCGCTGCTGTTCCCGTTCTCGCTGGCGAACGTCGCGTTCTGGATGCTGCCGCCGGTCCACCGCGGCCGCTGGCTCGGCGGCCTGTGCCGCGGTCTGCTGCGGATCGCCGCGGTGCTGCTCACCATGCTGCTGGTCAGCCAGGTCGCGGCGGCGGTGCTGGACCTCGTCGCGACGCAATGCCTGGCGCCCGGACGCGCCTGCCTCACCTGGGTGACCCCCGAACTGCGCAAGGGACCGCTGCGGATCGGCGTCGGGGTCGCCGTGCTCCTCGCGCTGGTCTACGCCCTGCACCGGATCTCGTCGACGAACTGGCGAGTCCGCCCGCCCGATCCTCCCGTCCGCCAGGGCGTCCCGATGCGGTTGCGCGCCGATCCGGAGGCGCCTGGAATGTCCGCGACACACGCGGTCGCCGCACTCGCCTGCATCTCCTTGCTTTTGCTGGGCGGACCCTTCCACGTGCCCACGAAAATCCCGCAGTTGATCGCGTGGATCTGCACCCTCGCCCTGGTCCTCGCGGTTTTGCTCGGAGGCGCGATCGGCAGCGACACCGGCACCATCGCGCGCCGAAGCTTGATCACCTTCGCGACGCTGCTGGTCATCTTCGCCACCGTGCTGGCCGCCCCCGTCGACAACCGGTTGCCCGGCGTCGACAACACCGTCGAAGGACTCGGCGGCGCTCTGCTCGTCGTCACCCTGCTGTTCGCACTCGCGCTGATCCCGTCGGCACTGCTGGCCCGCTCCGCCTGGCGCGACCGCCCACGCCGGCTCCGTCCGTGGCTCGGCGGCTGGGCAGCAGCCCCGGTACTCGCACTCGCCGGCCTTCTCGGCGGCGGTTTCGGCGCCGGACTGGCAATCGCCATCCGAAAACTTCTCCGCGCGGAGAAACTGGCGCTGCCCACGACGTACGACCTGGTCACCGTCCTGTGGGGAGGCGGTCTAGGCCTGATGGCCCTGCTCGCCATCGCCGGGTACGCCATCGCCGTCCCGCTGCGCCGCCGCCGACGCGGCATCCCGCCCATCGTCGAACTGATGGAACACGACGAACAACAAGAACAAGACGCCGCCCGAGCCTGGGCCCGCTCAGCCTGGGAACGCCGCCACCTGCACCACCTGGCCGTGATCGTCGCGCTGGGCCTCTGCGTCGGCGCGATCGCACTGCTGGTCGTGCGGTTCGGTTTCAACCTGCAGCCAGGCTGGTTCACCACCGTGTCGGCGATCGGCGTATTCGCTCTGGGCGCGCTGGCCGCCGGCCTGCTGCGAGTGGTCTACTCCGCGGCCCGCTCCCCCCAACGAAGCCGCCACCTAGGCGCTCTGGCGGACCTGGTCTCGTTCTGGCCGCGCGCCGCCCACCCCGGCGTACCCCCTTGCTACGCGCTGAAGGTCGTCCCCGAACTGGCAGCACGAGTCAAGGAACACCTCGCCGAGCCAGGCACGCGAGTCGTCCTGTCCGGCCTGAACCTGGGCAGCATCCTCACCGTGCTCACGGCAGCTCAACTCAGCGCCGAACTCCCCCCGAACGAACGCGACCGAGTCGGCCTCCTCACCGCAGGCTCCCCCCTGCAGTGGGGCTACCAGCGCGCCTTCCCCGCCGTCCTGCCACAGGATTCGCTCGCCGACTTGTTCTCGTCACTGGACGGCCGCTGGCGCGCACTGTGCCGAGGCACCGACATCTTCGGCGGCGGCGTAACGACCTGGCGCCACCAAACAAGCAACGGCCACCTGCTGGGCGAGGGCTACCTCCCGGACGGCAAATGGGGAGCCCTGGAAACCACCCCAGACGACGCAGGAGTCCTCATCCTCGGCGGCGACCACTGGGTCCCCGACCCCCTGCGAGCCCCCGACGGCCGCAGCCGCTGGGCCCCCGGAGTCCTGAAACACACCGAATACCTGGCCGACCCAGAGTGGGACAACGCCGTAGCAATGGCCGCAGGCCTAGGCCGCCCCAACGGCCGCGCCCGCACACTAGGCGAACAAGGCTCCCTCTTCGGCGACCTGCCCCGCCCCCGCTAATCCCCCCTTGTCCTGAGGGCCACCCTCACAGCCGCTGATTCCCCCAGGGTTCCCCTCACGACCCTTTCGCGTACGTGAGGGCCACCCTGAGGGAACCTGATTCCCTGAGGGTTCCCCTCACGACCCGCTCACGACCCGAGCGAGTCCGTGAGGGCCCCCTTCACGGACCTGGATTCCCTCAAGGAGCCCTTCACGGCCCACCCCCGCCAGCCGCGGCCGCCGGGGTGCTGGCCCCAATGCCACATTCGTTGCGTCCCACGCACCGAACGCCACATTGGGTGCGTCAGATGCACCCAATGCCACATTGGGGCGCTAGCCCCGCCACGAACAAAACCGCAGCCGATGCACCCGCCATCGAGGCACCCAGCCCCAAACCGCAACCGATGCACCCACCCATCGAGGCACCCACACCACCCCCGCACCCCGATACGAAGCCAAAAATGCGGGCGGCGGGTGTTTGTCAAGGCATCTTTCCCGCCTTGACAAACACCCGCCGCCCGTCAGCACAATCAGCTTCGGGGTGCCCCGCCGCACCAACCGTGCGCAATGTCGCCGCCAGGCGGCGAGCCGAAACCCCGAACCGAATCAGTTAGTCCCGCGCCGCCGAACCTTAAGCAGCACCAGCAACGCACCACCGCCAACAATCAACACCCCGGCAACCCAAAACAGCCAGGCATTGTCGAACCCAGTGTTGGCCAACCCGCCACCAGTCCCGTTCTGATTCCCAGCCGGAACCACAGCCGGAGCACTGGTCGTAGTAGCAGGAGCAGAAGTCACACCCCCCGGCACCGACGACGTAGTCGGCGCAGGCGTAGTGCTAGGAGCCTCCGAAGTAGGCTGCGACGGAGCCGTGGTCGGAGTCTCCGAGACCGGCGGCTTGGTCGGCGTGGTCTTGGTCCCGCAGGCGAACCAGTGGCTGATCGTCGGCAGCTGGTCGCCGCGGTTGTACGGCGAGCGCAGCTTCTCCCACGGCGGCGTGGCCGACATGCCGCGCTCACCCGGCACGTACACGTTGAACCCGGGGCCGCCCTTGACCACGATCGCGGTGACCGTGACGCCCTCGCCCACCGCTGTGACGTTCAGGTACTTGTCCTTCTGCGTGCCGCCGGTGACGGTGAGGTCGCCAGCGCCGAGCAGGTCGCCGGGCACCTTCGCCTGGGCACAGGTGGTCGCGTTGCCCTCGACCGGCTTCGCCCGGCCGTCGTCCGTGGTGCAGGCGAGCGCCGAGGTCGCGGTGCCGAGCAGGGCGAGTCCGGCCACCGCGGCGACCGTGAAACCGGCACGCAGTCTGGTGCTGATGGGCATGGAGTTACTCCTCAGGGAAAAATCCGAACGGGGGATAACACACGCGGAGAACTGCGACCCTCCGTAGGAACCCCGACCACTGTTCGTGCGAATTACCCGAGAGTGATTAACCCGTCAGAGGGAAGACGACGCGGAGGGTATCGCACGCTCAGCACGCCTTCCCTGGTGGGCCCGAGTAGTCACCCGAACCGAGATCCGCGAGTTGCGCATCCGTGACCGACCATGCGAAACGGCCCGCCGCCCACAGGGGGCGACGGGCCGCTCGTCAGCGAAAACAGGTCAGTCGGCGACCGGCGGCGCGGGTTCGGAAACCGTCCCGCCCTGGTCGACGCCCGACTGCCGCTTCCCCAGCAGCGAATGCCGGCGGCTGTAGGCGAAGTAGATCACGACGCCGATCACCATCCAGGCGACGAACCGCAGCCAGGTCAGCACGGTCAGGTTCAGCATCAGCCACAGGCAGGCCAGGATCGCCAGCGGCGCGATGACCCACACGCCCGGCACGCGGAACGCGCGCGGCAGGTCCGGGCGGCTCTTGCGCAGCACCAGCACGCCCGCCGACACGAGGATGAACGCGAACAGCGTGCCGACGTTGACCATTTCCTCGAGCTTGTCCGCCGGGAAGAACGTCGCGCCCGCCGCGACCAGCGCACCGACCACGAGCGTCGCGCGCTTCGGCGTCCCGCGGTCGCTCGTCTTGGCCAGCGAACGCGGCATGAGGCCGTCGCGGGACATCGCGAAGATGATCCGCACCTGGCCGAGCATCAGGACCATGACGACGGTGGTCAGACCGGCCAGCGCGCCGACGGAGATGACGTTCGCGGCCCAGTCGACGCCGTTCGCGGAGAACGCGGTGGCGAGCGTCTTGTGGCTGCCGTCGCCCGCCGAGGTCGACAGATCGGTATAGGGCACCATGCCGACGACCACCAGCGACACCGCGACGTACAGGACGGTCACGATCGCCAGCGAGCCGAAAATGCCGCGCGGCACGGCCTTCTGCGGGTTGCGGGTCTCCTCCGCGGTGGTCGCGACGATGTCGAACCCGATGAACGCGAAGAACACGATCGACGCGCCGGCCAGCAGGCCGAAGATGCCGAACGAGCTGCTGCCGCCGCCGGCGAGGAGCGAGAACAGCGACTGGTCGACGCCGCTCGACCCGGATCCGGCGGGCTTGCCCTCGGGCACGAACGGCGTGTAGTTGCTGGACTTGATGTAGAAGAAGCCGAGGATGACCACGAACAGCACGACGGCGACCTTGATGCCGGTGATCACCATCGAGAACCGCGACGACAGCTTCGTGCCGAGCACCAGCAGCGTCACCAGCGCGGCCACGACGATGAACGCGCCCCAGTCGATGCCGAAACCGCCGCCGAGATCGATCGACGTCTTGGTGCCCTTGCCGAAGATGTAGTCCAGCACGGTCTGCAGGTACGACGACCAGCCCTTGGCGACCGCGGCGGCGCCGACGGCCAGCTCCAGGATCAGGTCCCAGCCGATGATCCACGCCATGAACTCGCCGAAGGTGGCGTAGGAGAACGTGTACGCGCTGCCCGCGACCGGGACGGTGGAAGCGAATTCGGCGTAGCACAACGCGGCGAGCGCACAGGCGATCGCCGCGATCACGAACGCGACGGACACCGAGGGACCGGCGAAGTCCCCTGCCGTGCGCGCGGTGAGCGTGAAGATGCCGGCGCCGATGACCACCGCGACGCCGAAGACCGTGAGGTCCCAGGCGCTCAGGTTCCTGCGGAGTTTTGTCTCCGGTTCATCGGTGTCCGAAATGGACTGCTCGATCGACTTAGTGCGCCACAACCCAGTGCCGGGCAACGTTGACCTCCTGCGGTGACCTTCGTGGGGACCGGGCGCCACCCTAGCCTGTCAGTTGGGCGCCAGCTGCCCGGACAGTCAGCGCGTCTCGCGGTCGAGGTCGGGCTCCAGGTAAATCAGCGTCGCGACGGGGACTTTCGCGCGCACGCGGGCCTCGGCGTCGTCGATCGCACCGGCGATCGCGGCGGTGTCGAGACCGGGCACGAGCGCGAGCTTCGCGGCGACGAGCAGTTCGTCCGGGCCGAGGTACTGGGTGCGGATGTGGATGACGCGCTCGACCTTGCCCGCGGCCAGTTCGTCCACAATGGTCGCGAGATCGGTTTCGGTCGCGCCCTCGCCGATCAGCAGGCTCTTCATCTCGATGATCAGGATGACCGCGATGACGCCGAGCAGCACCCCGATGAACACGGTGCCGATGCCGTCGAACACCGGATTGCCGGTCAGCACCGAAAGCCCGACGCCGAGCAACGCGAACACGAGACCGAGCAGCGCGCCGGAGTCCTCCAGCAGCACGACCGGCAGTTCCGGCTCCTTGGCCTGGCGGATGAACCGCCACCAGCTCGCATTGCCCTTGATCTTGCGCGACTCGCCCATCGCGGTGTAGAAGCTGTAGCCCTCGAGGCAGATCGCGACGAGCAGGATGATCACCGCGACGACCGGTGTCTCCAGCGGCTGCGGCTCGATGATCTTGTGGATGCCCTCGTAGAGCGCGAACGCCGCGCCGAGGGTGAAGAGCATGAGCGCGACGATGAACGAGTAGAAGTACCGATCGCGGCCGAACCCGAACGGATGTTCCTTGGTGGCGCGCCGCTTCGAGGTCTTCTGCCCGAGCAGCAGCAGCCCCTGGTTCGACGTGTCGGCCAGCGAGTGCACCGCCTCCGCCAGCATCGACGACGACCCGGTGACCAGGAAGCCGACGAACTTGGCCACCGCGATCCCGGCGTTGGCGGCGAGCGCCGCGATGATCGCCTTGGTTCCCCCGCCAGCTGACACTTCCCGCTCCCTGCTCCGCGCCCGAATTGCCCGGTGGGAGCCTAGAGGAACCTTGGCGAAGGGGAGCGCTGGGCCTGACAATCAGCTGGTCAGATCACAGCTCGCAAGCCCCGGCGGTAGCCCGGAACAGCTGCGACCGCTCCCCGCCCAACGGGCGTACCCGCACCGCCGGATCCGCGGCGGGCAGCCAGACCGACTGTCCCCTCCGCAATTCCGCCTGTTCCCCGTCCGAGGCGAGCACCAGGAGGTCCCCTTCGGTGCACAGCAGGATCTGCGGACCGGCCGAATCGACCTCGATCTCGGTGTCCTCCCCGGCCGCCCATTCCATTCGGGACAGTTCGAATTCCGGGGCGTCCGTGTGGTACACCGCCATCCGCTGGCCGGCGCATTCTCCGTGCTGCACCGGCATTTCCCCGCACGCGAAGTCGACCACGCGCAGCAGCTCCGGCACGTCCACGTGCTTCGGGGTGAGGCCGCAGCGCAGGATGTTGTCCGAGTTCGCCAGGATCTCCACCGCGGTGCCGTGCAGGTACAGGTGCAGGTTGCCGGCAGGCAGGTAGATCGCCTCGCCCGCACGCAGGGTCAGGCGGTTGAGCAGCAGCGCGGCCAGCACGCCTGCGTCGCGCGGGTGGGTTTCGCCCAGTTCCAGGATCGTGCGGCATTCGGTCGCGAACTCGCCGTGGTCCTGGACGTGCCGGACGCACGCGTCGAGCACCTCGGGCAGCAATTCGTCCAGCGCGGACTGCGGCAGCGTGATCCAGGTGGTGAACAGCGCGCGCAGCCCGGCGGGGTCCGGCTGGGCTTCCAGCAGGCCGGTGTACTTGCCCAGCCCGGGCGTCTCGATCGCCTTCAGGAGCTTGACCGTGCGGTGCGGGTCGCGGAACCCGGCGAGCGCGTGGAACTCCGTCAGCGCGCAGACCAGCTCCGGCTTCGCCGTGGGGTCCGGGTAGTTCCGGTTCGCGGCGTCGCGCGGGATGCCCAGCTTCTCCTCGCGGGCGTGTCCCTCCGCGGCCTGCGCCGCCGACGGGTGCGCCTGCATCGACAGCGGTTCTTCCGCGGCGAGGATCTTCAGCAGGAACGGCAGCCGGTTGCCCCAGCGCCGCGCGCAGTCCTCGCCGAGCTGGCCGACCGGATCGGCGTCGACGAGTTCGAGCAGGCTCACCTCGGCGCCGTCCGGGCCGAGCACGTGCGACGGGTCCCCTGGGTGCGCTCCCATCCACAGCTCGGCCTCGGGGTGCGGCGCCGGCACCGGACGTCCCTGCAGCTGCGGGATGGCCGTTCGCGATCCCCAGGCGTAGGGCCGTACGGCGTTGCGCAACAGCTCCACTGTCAACTCCCAATCCTTCCCGTCGGCACTGGGCCGACGCACGCGGCGGCGGAACCGCCTGCCCGCGTTCCCCCCTGCTCCCTCAGGCGGAGGCCGGTTCGTATCTCCCGGCCCCGCCGATGCTGCCCGCCGCCAGCCCCAGGTACACCGCGGCCAGCTCGAACCGCAGCGCCAGCACCGCGGCGCGGACGATCTCGTCCGCCTCGATCTCCTCGGCGGGCGCGATCAGGTCCGCGCCCGGCAGGAACTCCTCGGCCTGGTACCGGGCCGCCTCGGTGGCCGGACCGGTCCGCACCGACAGCAGCAGCACCCGGGTCGCGACTCCGCCGGGAGAGTCGTCCGGGTCGGCGAAAATGTCGCGCTCCGCCCCGCCGGACTGCGCGACCCGGCGCAACGCCGGGCGGGCCAGCGCCTGCCGGTAGTCCTCCACGTCGCACACCAGCGCGGCGTGCGCGGCGAAGGCGTGCGCCGCGTGCTCGCCGACCGCCACCGCGACCGGGTCGAGCCCCCACAGCAGCGGCACCCGGTCCGCGACCCGCAGCGCGAGCGCCTTCGCCGGATTGGCGAACGATTCGCGTGCCAGGTAGTCCTTCTCCGCTTCGAGGTCGAGCTGGTCGGCGAGCGCCTGCACGTCCGCGACCAGCAGGCCGAGCGCGTTCGCGGTGAGCAGCCCGGCCGCCAGCCCGCGCGGGAACGCCAGCTCCGGCGGCACCGGCACGCGCGGCGCGAGCAGCACGCCCTTGCCCGCCACCGATGCCGCGACCGGCCCTTCCGCCGGCGCGGACAGCACCACCGACGCGCCGAACCGGGCGGCGCGCTCCAGCGAAGCGGCCAGCTCGCGGTCGCCCGCGTCGTCGGTGTGCGCGAACACCACGTCGAGCGCGCCGATCCAGGCCGGCACCGATTCGGCCACCACGACCGGCACCGGGCACGACGGCGTGAGCAACGCGGCCAGCAGCCGGGTGAGCGTGCGGCTCACCCCTGGCCGGTCGATGAGCACCAGCGAACGCGGACGCCCGACGTCCAGCCGTTCGCTCAGCTCCAGTTCGGCCGCCGCCTCGGCGGTGGCCCGCACCTGCGCACCGGCCATCGCGGCGGCGCGCAGCAACCCCGCGCGGTCGGCATCGGCCAGCCGCGCGGAGTCGTCGAGCAGGGAATCGTCAAGCATGGTCAAGCACTGTCGCCGTGGTCAGCGGCCGAACCGGGCAGCGTCGCCTCGTCGAGCAGCAGCACCGGGATGCCGTCGCGGACCGGGTACACCCGGCCGCATTCGGTGCAGGTCAGCGCGTCGGCCTCGGCGTCGTCCGGCGTACCGGGACGCAGCGGGGCGTGATCCGGCGACGGGCACGCGAGGATCTCCAGCAGCTGTGCGTCAAGCGTGATGGCCATAGTTCCTCCATACCACGCGTCGTTGGGGTGTTGAGGGCGCCTTCCGGACACAATCCGGCGCCAGCCGGTCAGGCCCGGACAATGGCCAGCACCTCGGCGGTGAGCGCCTCGACCGCGGCCCGGTCGGCGGCCTCCACGTTGAGCCGCAGCAGCGGTTCGGTGTTGGAGGGGCGCAGGTTGAACCACGCGCCGCCGGGCAGCTGCACGGTGAGGCCGTCCAGCTCGTCGATCTGGACGCCGGACTTGCCCGCGTACGCGTCCTTCACCGCGAGCATCCGCGCGACCTGGTCGCTGACCGTCGAGTTGATCTCGCCGGACGCCGCGTAGCGCGAGAAGTCCTGGGTGAGCGCGGACAGCGGGCCGTTCTGCTCGCCGAGCGCGGCCAGCACGTGCAGCGCGGCCAGCATGCCGGTGTCGGCGCGCCAGAAGTCGCGGAAATAGTAGTGCGCGGAGTGCTCGCCGCCGAAAATCGCACCGGTGCGCGCCATCTCGGCCTTGATGAAGGAGTGCCCGACCCGCGTCCGCACCGGCTTGCCGCCGTGCTCGGACACGATCTCCGGCACGCCCTTCGACGTGATCAGGTTGTGGATGACCGTTCCGCCCGGCTCCTTGGCCAGCTCGCGCACCGCGACCAGCGCGGTGATCGCGCTCGGGGACACCGGCTCGCCGCGCTCGTCCACGACGAAGCAGCGGTCCGCGTCGCCGTCGAACGCCAGCCCGGCGTCCGCGCCGACCTCGCGCACCTTGGCCTGCAGGTCGACGATGTTGGCCGGGTCGAGCGGGTTGGCCTCGTGGTTCGGGAAGGTGCCGTCGAGCTCGAAGTACATCGGCACGACCTCGATCGGCAGCCCCTCGAAGACCGTCGGGACGGTGTGCCCGCCCATGCCGTTGCCCGCGTCGACCACGATCTTGAGCGGCCGCGAGCCGGAGAGGTCGACGAGGTTGCGCAGGTAGGCGGCGTAGTCGCTGAGGACGTCGCGCTCGGAGACGGTGCCGCGCTGGCCGTCGAAGGCGGGAACGCCCTGCTCGACGGTGTCGCGGATCTCCGCGAGGCCGGTGTCCTGCCCGACCGGCGAGGCTCCGGCGCGGCACATCTTGATGCCGTTGTACTTCGCGGGGTTGTGGCTGGCGGTGAACATCGCGCCCGGCAGGTTGAGCGAACCGGAGGCGAAGTAGAGCTGGTCGGTGCTGGCCAGGCCGATCGTCACCACGTCGAGGCCCTGGGAGGTCACCCCGTCGGCGAACGCCGCGGACAGTTCCGGCGACGAATCGCGCATGTCGTGGCCGATCACCACGGCCGGCGCCTCGGGTTTGATGAGCAGCGCGAACGCGGCCCCGAAGTCCCGGACGAGGGCGGCGTCGAGCTGTTCGCCGACCACGCCGCGAATGTCGTAGGCCTTCACGATGCCCGAAAGGTCTGGCACGCCTTCTCCCCGCCGCTAGTTCCGTGGCGACGCCACTCGCGCCGCGGGCGAAAGCCTACCGGTCGGGAGGATGGCTCAGGCGCGCCCCGGGAGGACGCGCAGATGGCCGCGCCTGCCGGAGGGCCCTTCGGGCTCGGGCTGCGCGGGCGGGACGTCGGAGCGACCGGCCTCGCGCACCGCCTCGGCCAGCGCGGTCAGCTCGTCGGCGGACTGCTCCGGAGCGGCGAAGGCCCCCTCGTGGCGGACGACTTCCCAGCCCTTCGGGACGGTCAGCCGCAGCGCGTGGGCCTCGCAGAGGTCGTAGGAGTGCGGTTCGGAAGCGGTGGCCAGCGGTCCGACGACCGCGGTCGAGTCCTGGTAGGCATACGTGAGCGTGGCGACAGCGGGTTCGAGGCAACCCGTTCGCGAACATTTCCGTACGCTCCGCACGATCCGAAACGATAGCGCGTCGCCGCAAGCGAGTACCGGCGACACGCGCGTTCCCCTGGCGACCGCATAGACTTGGCCGGTGGCGACGGCTCGTGACTACCGACAACGGCAGCGGCTGCGACGGGACCGGCACGGCCGGGGCCTGCGCGGAACGCTCTATCCGGCGACCCTGCCAGCGGCCGCGAGCCGCGCGGAACGCTTCGACGCGCTGGTGCTGGACGCCCTGGAACCCATCGAGGCCCGCTGGCGACACGAGCTGACGAAACTGGACGTAGCGGTAGACGACGTCCCCGAAGTCCGGATGGACGGCCGAGCCCCCGCAGACGGAGTGCTGCACGACGGCGCAGTGCCCCTGTCGAGGCTGGTCCCAGCCGGAGTAGACCGAGCAGGCCTGCCCACCCGCGCCCGCATCGTGCTGTACCGACGCCCACTGGAAGCACGCGCCAAGGACCCGTCAGAACTGGCAGACCTGGTCCACGACGTCCTGGTAGAGCAGGTCGCAGGCTACCTAGGCGTAGAACCAGACGTCATCGAAGGCGACTGACCCACCCACCGCGCCCCGAGGCCACCCACACCGCCCCCAACCCCGATCCGAAGCCTCCCTGCGGTTCGGGGGTGCTTGTCAAGGCATCTTTCCCGCCTTGACAAGCACCCCCGAACCGTCAGCACAATAAAACTTCGGGGTGGCGGGCCCCCATAGCGAGCGCAATGTCGCCGCCAGGCGACGAGCCGCTCAGTCCCGCCCCCGAGAAGGAATAGCCGTCAACGCCGTAAACAACACCGCCGCCAGTTGCACCAGCAGCAACAACCCCCGCTCAGTCCCAGGGAACGTCACCGACACCTCCGAAGACTTCGCAGGCACCGACACGGCCACCTGATGCCCCCAAGCAGGCACGATCGGCACCGCCTTCCCGTCGACACTCGCCTGCCACCCAGCCTCCTGCTCAGCCGCCAGCACGAGCAACCGCCCAGTGGGCCCCTCAGAAGCCCGCACCCGCACGTCCGGCAACCGAGCAGCCACCGGCGAAATCCCCGGATTAGTCCCCGGCGCACCCCCACCGGTCACGGCCTGCTTGGCCAACTCCGGCGAGATCAACGCCACCTCCCCGGACTTAGGCAGCAACCGCAACGTGGGCCGCCCGTCCGACATAGGCGCAGCCACCGCAGCAAGATCACTGGCCGCCGCGGCGAACGCCCGGGCATCCGTCCCCACCGGCAACACCACGTACTGCACCCCAGAAGCCGCAGCAGCCGCGAACACCCGCTTCAACGCCGCGACATCCCCCTGCCCCAGCCCCCGCCGCCAGTCGGCCAGCCGCTCCGGCGTCCCCTTGACCGGCGCGAGCTCATCGTCCCCGAAGAGCGCCAGCCGACCACCGGTCTGCCGCACCTGCCCCGCGCTGACATCCAGCACCGAACGCCCCGTAGCCGCGACATCCGCCGCCACCTCAGGCGCAAGCTGCGGCCGCGCCGTCGCCGTCAACGGCCCCTCGGACCCAGTCGCGACCGCCCCCACACCCAGCGCAGCCACCACCACAACCCCAGCGACCGCGAGCACCTTCGGCAACCAAACCGCAGGCACCGCCGCACCGCCCCGCTGCCAAGTAGCCAGCACCGCCCACAACAACCCGGCCCCGACCACCAGCAACGGCACCCCGGCGTACCCAGACGCGGGTGCCCCGCCCTGCATCGGCGTCAGCTGCACCTGCCGCACCAGCACGACGCCGATCAGCCCCAGCACCGCCAGCGCCAACCAGCCAACGACCTGCTTCCGCGGCCGCACCACGAGCGCGACCAACGTCGCCGCGAGCACCACCACCCCGATCGGCCACGCTCCCGGCCCACCCGGCGTAAGCCCGGCAAGATCCGTAGCGGACGCGGGCGCGGCCGGACCGCCAAGACCTTGCAGCAACAGTTCCGGATGCCGCAGCAGCACAGTCGGCCACGGCAGCAGCAGAACCAGCGGCAACAGCACCACGATCCCGACCGACGCCACCCGCCGAGCCAGCCCGGACGGCGCGGGCAGCACCACGAACCCGACCAGCAGACCCACCAGCGCCAGCCCGTGCGCGAGCGGCGAGAACGCGCCCAGCAACGCGACCCCGAACGCCGACAGCGCCGAGACGTGCAGCCACCGCGTGCCCGGCCGAGTCAGCAACCGAACGATGCCCGCGACCACAAGCGGCAGCACGAGATGCACCACCACCACATCGAGCCGCCCCTGCGCGACCGACGCGGTCGCGGCAGGCAGCAACGCGTACGTCGCGGCAACGGCAGCGCGCACCCAGCGGCGCACGGCGAGCTTGCGAGTGGCGACGTACGCACTCAGCGCGGCAAGCGGGATGTCGCCGATGAGCAGGATCGCCACGAGCGCGGCCGGACCGCCGATCGGGGCGAAGATCGCGCCGATCGTGCCGAGCACCGGCAGCGTCGCGGGAGCGGGCGCACCGGTGCCGCCGGCGACCGAATGCCACGGCGACAGGTACGTCGACCAGATCTCGCCGAGCCCGCCGACCGGCAGCAGTTGGCCGCCCCACAGGTCGAGACCGAGCCGGCCGCGGTTCAGCACCAAGGCCAGCGCGGTGAGCAGAACGACCAGCACCACCGGCGGAGCGAAGACGGTCGCGGCGAGCACGCGTCGCCGGTTGACCTCCACGAACACCAGATCCGGTTCGGGCGCGGCGGGTTCCGGACGGGGCGAAGGCGACGGCTGGGCCGCGGTCTCCTCGGCCGGTTCAGTGTCCTCTTCGGACACCGGCGCTTCCGGCAGCGTGACCGCGACGACCGTGCCCGGCCGGCGCAGTCCCCGGCCGCGCGTGCTCAGCCCGCGCAGCGCACCGGCGGGCAAGGCGTCCGGACCGACCGGACGCGCGCCGGACGCGGCGAGCGCCTCCGGCGGAATCCACGCCGACTCCTGCTCGACGCTTTCCGGCACCGTCCCGAGTGCTACATCGCTCTGCACCCCGCGCCGGACGAGTCCAACCACGCCGGCGCTGATCGCGTTGCGCAGCCTCGCGATCCGGCTCGTGAAGAGCCCGCGGACAGTGCCGGGCCGCGGCTGCTCGCGCCGCCGCGCCCGGGCCGCACGGAGATTTCCCTTGCCCCCGCACAGGTATCCGAGCGCGGCCAGTTCCGCGCCCGCTTCGGTGGTGCGCCGCAGCACGAAGAACACGAACGCGCGCAGCACCAACAGGACCGGCAGCCGGACGAGCCCGAACCAGAACGACGGGGTCGAGCAGTTCACGAGAAAGACGCGTACGCCGTGCGAACGGTTCAGCGCGGCCAGCGGACGACCGGCGGCGTCCGGGGTGCGCTGCCCGGTGGACACGGCGCGAGCGTGCCGGACGCGCGCGGAGGGCACCGACAGCACTAGCGAGCCCGCCGCGTTGGCGCGCCAGCCGAAGTCGAGATCCTCGCGCAGCAACGGGAAGTCCTCGTCGTAGCCGCCGAGCGCGTCCCAGAGTTCCCGCTGCACCAACGATCCGGCGCTCGGGACGGCGAGGACCTCGCTGGGTTCGCCGTCCGGCGCGGCCATCTGCTGGCGGTGCCCGGAGGCGTCGGTGGACAGCCCCGCCTCGACGATCAGCCGCGGATCGGTCCAGTCGGTGCCGAGCGGCCCGAGCACTTTCGCGGACGGGTTTTCCTCCGCGGCGCGCACGAGCTGGTCGAGGCAGTCGGGTTCGGGGGCGCAGTCGTCGTGCAGCACCCACAGCCACGTTCCCGGGTCGCCCCACCGTTCCACCGCGTGCGCGACGCCCGCGGCGACCGCCTCCGCGAACCCGGTTTCACTCGTCAGAGTGACGACTCCGGACAGCACCGGCTCCTCGGCGGCCGCGCCCGGTTGCGCTGCGTCGGCGAGCAGTTTCGGGGTACGGTCGGTGGATCCGGTGTCCACGGCGAGCACGTGCCGCGGACGGACTGTGCTGCGCCGCAACGCGGAAAGCGCCAGCGGCAGCCATTCTTCGCCGTCGTGACAGACCACAATGGCCAGAACGGGCAACGTCCGCACAGCGGGCGGAACGACGATGCGAGGCAAGAACGGCTCCTGCTCGGACGGGACGATGGGTGCGGTCACCCTACGGCCTGCGCGGACCCGCGGGCACCGGCCCACGCCGCGCGTCCGGCGGATCCCACCGCGTGGACGAACCGAGCACGAGAAAAAGTCCGCGAACGCCGAACCGGCGCGCTCACGTGAGGAACCGGCACCCGATCCAGCCGCGAGATCCGCGGCACACCGGGGTTTCAGCGGCGAAAGACGAAGATCACAAAGAGAACCACGGCACAGCACCGATTTTCCGGCCGCCGTGACGGTACTTCTGCCCTCAGGCCCGCCGCTGGCGGCGGCCGCACGAATCCGGCGAATGTGCCCGGCGCCACCTCGGCGAGGACTCCCATCCCGCCGTGCCGCGCCGGCCGCAGCACTCGCTCACCGCCGCGCTCGCGGCGGGGCGCACCCCCGGCCCGTGTGGACCGGGGGAACCGAAACCCGTTTAGACAGCCCGTTTCTTCAGCTTGCGACGTTCCCGTTCGGACAGTCCGCCCCAGATGCCGAAGCGCTCGTCGTGCGCCAGCGCATACTCGAGACAGTCGTCCTTGACCTCGCAGCCAAGGCAAATCCGCTTGGCCTCGCGGGTCGAGCCGCCCTTCTCGGGGAAGAACGCCTCCGGGTCGGTCTGCGCGCACAGGGCGCGCTCCTGCCAGTCCTGCTCCTCGGGGACGTCGAAAAGGTCGGTCAGATCCCCGAGCTGCTGCTCCGGGTTCTCTCCCCAACCCACGACGTGCCCCCATTCCCTGTTGTCCGCTTCCAACCGCACGTCCGCCTCCTCGCTCCTACGCACTCCCCAGGCTGGCGGTGGTGAAACGACACCCGCTGCCCCCTCCGACAGCGAATGACATCACTGTGATTACACCTGTGTAGTGCGGCCAGGTCAAGCCGAGTAGCGAGTTCGGGGGATCTCTGTGCCCGGGTGCGCAAGGGGACACGCCGAAGACTTCACACCGGGCATACGGAAGACTGGTGGGGTGCAGAGATCAGCAGTGCGTCCGAGCCCGATCTTCCTCGGCATCCTCGCCGTCGCCGTCGCCGGTGGTTTCCTGGCTGCATACGGTGATTCCACGACTCTTCTCGGTTCCCGCGACCCGATGTTCATCGCGGGCGTCGTGCTGCTCGTCTTGGGCGGCTGGATGGCGTCGCTGACGCTCCACGAGTTCGGGCACGCCTTCGTCGCCTTCCGCGGCGGTGATCACGAGATCGCTCACAAGGGGTACCTCTCGCTGGACGTCCGACGCTATGCCGACCCCGTCCTGTCCTTCGTGCTGCCGCTCATCTTCTTGCTGATCGGCGGCATCCCGCTGCCGGGCGGCGCGGTGTGGATCAACCGCGGCGCGCTGCGCAATCGCGCGACGGCGTCGTGGACCTCGCTGGCCGGTCCGCTCAGCAACCTCGCCGTCGGCGCCGCGCTGTGCCTGGCGACGATGCTGATCCCGATGGCGACCGGCCTCTTCTACGCGATGTCGTACCTCGCGCTACTGCAGATGATGACCTTCCTGATCAACATCCTGCCGGTGCCGGGGCTGGACGGCTGGGGTGCGCTGGAGCCGTACCTCTCGCCGCAGGCGCGGGCGTTCGGCGCGCGGGTGCGGCCGTGGGCGCCGCTGGTGCTCTTCGCGCTGTTCTTCCTTTTCCGGCCGGTGTCGGATCTGCTCTGGACGATCGCCGGGCACATCTACGAACCGCTCGGCGGGAACGCGGCCGCGGCCTACATCGGGCAGAGAGCGTTCCTCTTCTGGCACTGACCGCTCAGGCCCACTCCCGGTGGGCCATGAGCCAGGCGTGCGCGCGCTTCCAGACCTTTTTGAGCCCGGAGCGCTCGCCGAGGTAGTCGCCCGCCGCGCCGACCACCGGCAGCATCCCGAGCGCCCGGTGGAACCATCGGCCGCGCGGGCGCTTCTCGAGTTCGCCGGTGATCCCCCACAGCGACTTGCCCAGGTGCCAGAGCGTGCTGGCGACGGCTTTCGCGGTCACCTTGCCGTGTTTGCGGTGGGATTCGTCGAGTTCCTCGGTGAGCCGCGCGGTCTCACTGTCCTCAGCGGACTTCGCGGACTTGTCGTGCTTGGCGCCCGACGCGAGGTCGGCGTCGATGTCGCGTTCGAACAGCACCGAGGCGATCAGCCGGACGCGGCTGCCGACGTCGGTCACGCCGTACTCCCCCGCGATCGCGCACAGCACCAGTCCCTGCGACGCCGCGCCGAGGGTGTCCTGCACCGGCAGCCGGTCGGCGAGCGCGCCGCCGAGCCCGGGGATCGAGGTCAGCAACGAGGTGAGCCTGCCGACGCGGTTGACCCACCAGCTCGCGCGCTGGTCGATGTCCATCGCCGCCCATCCCGCGGTGCCCGGCACCTTCACCGAGGTCAGGGCGCGGAGCATTTTCTTCTTCAACCCGGCGTCGACGAATTCGCCCTCGCCGCGCCGGGCGCGCGCCTGCATGCCGAACGGGTCGGCCTCGCGCAGCGCGTCGATCATCGGCGCGCAGGCCCGGACGAACGGACGCAGGATCGCTACGACCTGACGGTCCGAAATGGCCTCAGACACCGACGCCTCCCTTCGCCGCGGCCCGGCCGAGCCCGCCGCCGAGGACCAACGCGGCGGGCAGGGCGCTCGCGCCGAGCAGCAGCAGCGCGCGCCAGTCCTGGACGAGCACGACGTCGCCGCCCGGACCGAACAGGCCGACCCCGAACACGACGAGTACCCACACCAGCAGCGGCACGAACGACAACCCCGGGCGGACGAGCTTCGCCGCGGTCAGCACGAGCCACGGCGTGGTGACCGCGCCGACCACCGCGGTGACCGGCAACGGCACCTCGCCGAGCGGGCCGACCCGCAGCGGGAGGAAGAACAGTTCGAGCAGTGCCAGCACGACCGCGTCGAACGCGAGCAGCGCCAGCATCAGCCGCTGGTCGCGAGTGAGCGGGGCGGACACCGTCACCACCCGCCGAACAGATCGGTCTCGGCGCCGGCCGCGTCGCCGTGGGCGAGCACGAAGTATTCGGCGGACGGGATCGGCTGCGCGATGCTGTTGGTCAGCGCGAAGTGGCTGACCGCGCCGTCGACCACGGTCAGCTGGGTTTCGTGCGCGCGCAGTGCCGCCAGCTTGGTCTGCCGGTGCGCGGAGATGTCGACCACGGTGGTGATCTTGCCGTCCGGAGTGGACGGAAGCTCGCCGTCGTCAGCCACCCGGAACGGTGATGTTCCGTCGGCGCGCAGTTCGGCGAGCCCGGCGGCGAGCGCGGCCTCGGACTGGACCACGTGGAAGACCCGCTGGACCGACGGGGCGTCCGGGGCCGCCGCCATGGTGATCTCGTGCGCGCGGATGTGGTCGGGATGGCCGTAGCCGCCGAAGGAGTCGTAGGTGACGACTACCTGCGGGGCGAAATCGTCGATGAGCTCGCGCAGCTGAGCGGTCTGCTCCGCCGCCGACCCGCCGGTGAACGCCCGCGGGTGCTCGGCAGCGGGCGTGCCCGCCATGCCCGAATCGCGCCACCGGCCGATGCCGCCGAGGTACTCGTGCCGGGCAAGGCCGAGCGCGGCGGCCGCGGCGGCCATTTCCCCGGACCGGTACCCGCCGAGCTGGTCGGCCTCCGCCGCGACGAGCCGCGCCAGCCGCGGCGGGACGATTTCGCCCTCTTCGCCGAGCGTGCAGGTCACGACGCACACCTCGGCGCCCTCCGCGCCGTAGCGGGCGATGACGCCGCCGGTGGCGATGCTTTCGTCGTCCGGGTGCGCGTGGACCAGCAGCAGCTTCCGCTTCACGCCCTCAGGTTAATGACCGTCGCGTCCGCGCCCGGGAGGCCGACCCCCGGCGCGGCGCTCGGGACCGGAAATCGGCGGCGTGCACGGGAAAATGCATTCGCATCCCACCACGTCGGACCAGCGTCCCGGACCGTGGGCGTTCCCTTCCGCGGAACGTTCCGCGGTTCGGAATACGCGGGCAAGGACGCAAGATGCTCGGAACACCCACCGAGCACCTCTCGCCGTCCGGGCCGCCGTGTCCGCGTTCGGCGACGGGCGCGTTCTTTCGCTTCACGAGATCGGACCAATTTCTTGTCACTTCGGGTTCGTCGCGGCCGCGTGACTACTCCATTAGCTGGGGTACCGCGTACGGAACGGGGCGGTTATTGTCCGCCGGGCCTATCGGTCCGCTGGACTGAACTGCCACTCGAACCGGTTCCGAATTTCCGTGATCAACTACTGACCGTAGTCGATCAAGTGCGGAAACCACGGTGCAACCAGGGGGCACGAGATATCTGTTCCGCAACGATCTCACTGAGAGTGTCCGGATCGATAGGTTTGCCGTCTGTCCAATGCCTAAGTTTCACGGCTACGGTGAGCAACGCGATACCGATCGGTGCTTGCGCGTCAGGAAGAGCCGCCTCGCAAACCCGCGACGGCGTCGAGCAAGGAGAATGAATGTTAGTGACGACTAGGTCGCGCGCCGCGAAACTCGGCGCGTTCGTCGCGGGCGCGGCCCTTCTGCTCTCCGCATGCGGTGGTGGCGGAGGCGGCAACAGCGCGGTGCAGACCGGGCAGGCATTCGCCGACTGCGACAAGAACCCGAACACCTGCAACGCGGCACAGGCCGATCAGCTCCAGCAGGGCGGCGACGTCACCTACGCGATCGAGAAGAACGTCCCGAACTGGAACGTCATCTCGGCCGAGGGCAACGTCTTCGAAACCGGCGAGGTGACCAAGGGCCTGCTGCCCTACACCTTCTACGCGACCCCCGACCTCAAGCCGGTCCTGAACAAGGACTTCGTCGAGTCGGCCGAGGTCACCAGCACCAGCCCGCAGACGGTCGTCTACAAGCTGAACCCGAAGGCCGTCTGGTCGGACGGCACGCCGTTCTCCGCCGACGACTTCATCTACAACTACAAGGTCCAGAACGGCAAGGACTGCCCCGACTGCGCCGCGGCCAGCACCGCGGGCTACGACCAGGTCAAGTCCGTCACCGGCTCCGACAACGGCAAGACCGTGACGGTCGTGTTCGACAAGCCGTTCACCGACTGGAAGCTGCTCTGGAGCTCCGGCGGCGCGATGTACCCGGCGCACCTGGCCAAGCAGCACGGCGACACCAACACCCCGGCCGGCCTCGCGTCGTCCTTCAAGTGGTTCGGCACGACTGTCCCGACCTGGTCGGGCGGCCCGTGGAAGATCTCGAAGTTCGTCAACAACCAGTCGGTCACCGAGGTCCCGAACGACAAGTACTGGGGCGCGAAGCCGAAGCTGAACAGCGTCATCTTCCGCGTCATCACCGACGCGACGCAGGAGCCGACCGCACTGCAGAACAACGAAGTGCAGGTCATCTACCCGCAGCCGCAGGTCGACCTGATCAACCAGGTCAAGAACATGCCGAACATCTCCTCGTTCATCGGCCTCGGCCTGACCTGGGAGCACTTCGACTTCAACCTGAAGAACCCGGCGCTGGCCCAGAAGCCGCTGCGCCAGGCGCTGTTCACCGCGGTCAACCGCAAGGACATGATCGCCAAGACCGTCGGCCAGTTCACCAACAAGGTCGAGCCGCTCAACAACCACAACTTCGTGCCGCAGCAGACCGGCTACAAGGACACGGTGAGCGCGACCGGCCAGGGCTCCGGTGACATCGAGAAGGCCAAGAAGATCCTGACCGACGCGGGCTACAAGCTGGCCAACAACCAGCTGTCCGACCCGAGCGGCAAGCCGATCCCCGAGCTGCGCATCCGCTACACCGTCGGCAACCAGATCCGGCAGAACGAGTGCGAGCTGTTCGCGCAGACCGCGGCTCAGCTGGGCGTCAAGGTGAAGGTCCAGTCCACCGACGACCTCGGCCAGACCACCACCAGCGGCGACTACGACGTCATCGTGTTCGCGTGGGTCGCTTCGCCGTTCCCGTTCGGCGGCGCGATCCAGAACTGGGGCACCGGGCAGGGCAACAACTACGGCAAGTACAGCAGCCCGCAGGTCGACAGCCTGATGGCGCAGGCCAACGCCGAGACCGACCAGACCAAGGCGGCGGACCTGCTCAACCAGGCCGACCAGATCATGTCCGAGGACGCGTACGTGCTTCCGCTGTACCAGAAGCCGACCTTCATCGCCTCGTCGGACAAGATCGCGAACATCCGCAACAACTCGACCCTCGACGGGCCGGTGTACAACATGGCGGAGTGGGGCATCCGGAAGTGATCAACGACCGGTAGATTCCCGCAGGACAACCGGTGAAGGGCCGGCCGCAAAGCCGGCCCTTCACCGTATCCGCGAACAATTGCCCTTTTAGTTCCCGAACACCACGATTGCCCCGTTACGTCGCCAAGGCCTGCCACCACGAGCGGCGGGCGCCGGCAGAACACCGTCCAGAGCAGGAAGACCTCCATGCTTGCCTTCGCACTGCGCCGGCTTTTCGTCTCGGTGCCGATCCTCATCGTGTCGACGTTCGTCGTCTTCGTGATGGTGTCGCTTTCGGCCAACCCGTTGACCCCGCTGATCGCGAGAAACCCGCCGCCGCCCCCTCGCACCATCGAGCTCGAACGCATCCGGCTGCATCTCGACCAGCCGATTCTCGAGCGATACTGGCACTGGATCACCGGCGTGCTGCACGGTGATTTCGGGCCCTCGGTCCAGTCCACCATGAACATCGGCAGCGAGGTGTTCGGCCGGTTCGGCGTGACGCTGCGGCTGATCGTGCTCGCCATGGTGGTGGCGCTGATCCTCGCCGTGCTGATCGGCGTGATCAGCGCGTCGCGGCAGTACTCCAAGTTCGACTACACCGCGACCTTCTTCGGCTTCCTCTTCCTGTCGATGCCGTCGTTCTGGTTCGCCCTCGTACTGAAGCAGATCGGCATCTCGATCAACACGACGGTCGGCGACCAGGTCTTCTACACCATCGGTTCCTCGTCGGTGGTCGCCGCGGGCGGGTTCTGGTCCCAGTTCGGCGACGTGCTCGGCCACCTGATCCTGCCGACGATCTCGCTCGCGCTGACCAGTTACGCGGCCTGGAGCCGCTACCAGCGCGCGTCCATGCTCGAGGTGCTCAACAGCGATTACGTCCGTCTCGCCCGGGCCAAGGGCCTGCCGCGCTGGACGGTCACGCGCAAGCACGCGCTGCGCAACGCGCTGATCCCGCTGACCACGGTGACCGCTCTCGACATCGGCTCGATCCTCGGCGGTGCCGTGGTGACCGAGACCGTGTTCCAATGGCAAGGCGCGGGCGCTTTCCTGCTGGACGCGATCAAGCGAAGCGACGTGTACGCGGTGGAAGCGTGGCTTCTCATCGCGGCCACGTTCATCATCCTGCTCAACTTGGTCGCCGATCTGCTCTACGGCCTGCTCGACCCGAGGATCCGCTATGCCTAACGACGTATTCGACACCCCGCCCACCACCCTGGGCGGTGCTCGGTTCGCTCCGGACGACCCGCAGACCCCGCAGGGCGCGCCGGAACGCGAGTTCACGGTCAAGGAGCGCAGCCAGGCTCAGCTGGTTTTCCGGCGGTTCCTGCAGCACCGGCTCGCGATGATCAGCCTCGTCGTGTTCGTGCTGATCATCCTGTTCGCCTATGTCGGAGCCGCGATCTGGAAGTACAACGCGGCCGACATCACCGACCAGAACTCGGCGCCGCCCTCGGGCGACCACCCGTTCGGCACCGATGCGGTCGGCCACGACACCCTCGCGCAGGTCATGCGCGGGACGCAGATCTCGCTGCAGATCTCGATCCTCGTCGCGATCTTCGCGACCGTCGTGGGCACGGTGTGGGGCGCGGTCGCCGGTTATTACCGCGGCTGGCTCGACACGGTCCTGATGCGCATCGCCGACCTCGTGCTCACGCTGCCGCTGCTCGCGGTGGCCGCGGTGCTCGGCCACCAGTCCGGCGGCACGTGGTGGCTGATCGCGGTCGTCATCGGCGGGCTTTACTGGGCGTATGTGTCCCGGGTGGCGCGCGGTGTCGTGCTTTCCTTGCGCGAGAAGGAGTTCGTCGAGGCGTCGAAGGCGCTCGGCGCGAGCGACAGCCGGATCATCTTCCGGCACCTGGTGCCCAACGCGCTCGGCGCGATCATCGTCAACCTGACGATCCTCGTGTCGATCGCCATCCTGCTCGAGACGGCGCTGTCGTTCCTCGGCTTCGGCGTGCAGCCGCCGGACACCTCGCTCGGGCTCCTCGTGAGCAGCGCGCAGACCGCGATCGACACGCGGCCGTGGCTGTTCTACTTCCCGGGCATTTTCATCATCCTGATCGCGCTGACGATCAACTTCATCGGGGACGGCCTGCGGGACGCGTTCGACCCCCAGCAGACGAAGGTGCGCGCATGACCGAGAACGGCTCGCAAGGACGCGGCGGCGATCCCGTCCTCGTCGTTGAGGACCTGACCGTGCAGTTCCCGACCAGCGAGGGCGTGGTCAGCGCCGTGCGCGGCGTGAACTACCAGCTTCGCCGCGGCGAGGTGCTCGGCATCGTCGGCGAATCGGGTTCCGGCAAGTCGGTGACCTCGCTCGCGGTGATGGGCCTGCTGCCGAAGACCGCGAAGGTGTCCGGCTCGATCCGGTTCGGCGGGCAGGACCTGCTGAAGTCGAGCGAGAAGGAACTGAACCGGGTCCGCGGCAAGGGCATCGCGATGGTCTTCCAGGACCCGATGACCTCGCTGAACCCGGTGTACACCGTCGGCGACCAGATCGCCGAGGCGATCACCGCGCACCACGACGTGCGCAAGGACGTCGCGAAGAAGCAGGCGATCGAACTGCTCGACCTGGTCCGCATCCCGAACCCGGCGCAGCGTGCGGACGAGTACCCGCACCAGCTGTCCGGCGGCATGCGCCAGCGCGTGGTGATCGCGATCGCGATGGCCAACAACCCGGACGTGATCATCGCGGACGAGCCGACCACCGCGCTCGACGTGACGGTGCAGGCGCAGATCCTCGAGGCGCTGCAGGCCGCGCAGAAGGAAACCGGCGCGGCGATGGTGCTGATCACGCACGACCTCGGCGTGATCGCGGGACAGGCGGACCGGGTGCACGTGATGTACGCGGGCAAGGTCGTCGAGTCCGGCACGGTCGACGACATCTTCTACAACCCGCGGATGCCGTACACGCTGGGCCTGCTCGGCAGCCTGCCGCGGCTGGACGTGAAGACCGACCGGCTCACGCCGATCACCGGTTCGCCGCCCGCCACGCAGAACATGCCGCCGGGCTGCCCGTTCAGCCCGCGCTGCCCGCTGTCGCAGCCGATTTGCGACGAGGAGGAGCCCGCGCTCGTGGCGGGACCCAACGGCCAGCACGCGGCCTGTCACTTCACCGAGCAGGTCGTCGGGAAGGACCCGGCCGAGCTGTTCAGCGCCACCTCGGCCGACGCGGCAGCCGTCCCGGTCGCCGTGGAGGCCGCCGCGACCGACACGGAGACGAACCGATGAGCGAGGCCACGACGGGGCAGGCGCCCGTCCTCTCCGCGCAGAACCTGGTCAAGCACTTCCCCATCCGCGGCGGCGGCCTGATCCGCCGCGTCTCGGGGGCCGTGCAGGCGGTGTCGGACGTGTCGTTCGACATCTACCCGCACGAGACGCTCGCGCTGGTCGGCGAATCCGGCTGCGGCAAGTCGACCACCGCCCGGGTCGCGCTGGCACTGCAGCCGCTCACCAGCGGCAAGGTGACCTACGAGGGCAAAGACCTCGCGACGATGGGCAAGCGCGAACTGCAGCGGCTGCGGCGCAGCATGCAGATCGTGTTCCAGGACCCGTACGCCTCGGTCGACCCGCGGCTGCCGGTGAACGAGATCATCGCCGAACCGCTGCGCATCCACGGGCTGTACGAAAAGGGCGGCAAGCAGCAGGTCCGCGACCTGATGAAGACCGTCGGCCTGCGCCCGGAGCACGGCAACCGGTTCCCGCACGAGTTCTCCGGCGGCCAGCGCCAGCGCATCGGCATCGCCCGCGCACTCGCGTTGAAGCCGAAGGTGCTGGTGCTGGACGAGCCGGTGTCCGCACTGGACGTCTCGATCCAGGCCGGCGTGCTGAACCTGCTGAAGGACCTGCAGGCGGAACTCGGCTTGTCGTACCTGTTCGTGTCCCACGACCTCTCGGTGGTGCGGCACGTGGCCGACCGGATCGCGGTGATGTACCTCGGCAAGATCGTCGAGACCGCGCCGTCGGAGGAGCTGTTCCAGACCCCGGCGCACCCGTACACGCAGGCGCTGATCTCGGCGATCCCGGTGCCGGACCCGCGCAAGGAGCGGACCCGGCAGCGGATCGTGATCACCGGCGACGTGCCCAGCCCGGCCAACCCGCCGTCGGGCTGCCGGTTCCGCACCCGGTGCCCGAAGTTCGCGAACCAGCTGGACGACGCCGGACGCGAGAAGTGCAAGACGGAGGAGCCCGCTTTGGTGGACCGGGGGCACGCGCACCCGGTGGCTTGCCACTTCGCGGAGAGTCTGCAGTTGATCTGACGCAGGGTGTGGAAAAGGGGCCTCGCACCTAGCGGTGCGAGGCCCCTCTTGCATGACCGGCCGAGCCCGGGGGGTGTGGCGCGCGACCTCGTTAGGGCGATGCGCAGCGTCAGCCGCGCGGCATGGCTTCCCCGCTTCCGCTGACGTCCGTGAGGGCCACCCTGAGGGAATCTGATTCCCTCAGGGTGGCCCTCACGGACGTTCGCACCGGGCCGAGCGCGGTCCTCAAGCAGCGACTTCGCGCGAGGGTTCCGCCCGCCACTGCAGGCTGGCGTGCGATGACGAGGTCCGTGAAGGGCTCCTTGAGGGAATCTGACCTGGATCCA
>NZ_SDLT01000049.1 GCF_004522235.1 Amycolatopsis nivea | reverse complement strand
CGTTGCGGCTTGACATTCAAGCTCCTGGGATGTCTTTCACGAGCCCGAAACCCAGGCGTCGAACAGCTGCAGCCGCGAGGAAGCCTCGAAGCCCACGTCATGCGCGGTCGGGCCGACGCCGAGCACCTGCGTCAGCTCGAACACCGGGATCGAGTAGGCCTGCTCCACGATGGTCCGCTGCGCCTTTTCCGCTGCTGGCTTGCGCTTCGCGGGATCGACGGTGGCGGACTGTTCGGTCAGCGACGCGTCGAGCGGGTTGTCGGCGGGCAGCTTGCTGCGGTTGTTCGTCTTCGTGGAGAACTGCTGGCGCAGGATGTCCGGGTCGGCGCGGGTGACGTTGTACCAGAGGAAATCGTAGTCGCCGGCCTGCTGAAGGCGGGTGACCTCGGCGTTGGTGTGCAGCTCGATCTTCAGGTCGAAGCCGATCTTGCGCAGCTGCTGCTGGATCAGCTCCAGCACGCTCTGGTTCTGGTTGAACACCGGGGAGAACAGCACCGACGCGCCGAGCCGCTGCCCGTTCTTGGTCCGGATCCCGTCCGGGCCGGGGACCCAGCCGTCGGACTGCAGCAGCGCCCGCGCGCCCGCCGGGTCGTAGGCGAGTTCCTGGGACAGATCCGTGTACAGCGGCGTCGCGGAGCCGAGGATACTCGTGGCGGGTTTGTAGTTCGGGGTGAGCACGGTGCTGGTGACTTCGGGCCGGTTCACGCCCTTCGACACCGCCTGGCGCACCTTCTGGTCGGCGAGGACGCCGCGGGTCACGTTCGCGTGCAGGTTGAACACGATGCCCGGGTTCGGCCGGACCGGTTCGGCGAACCCGTTGCCGGAGAACTGCGGTTCGTCCACCGGCTGCACGTCGGTGATCGCGTCGAGCTGGCCGGACGTCAGGCTGCCCGACCGCACGCCCGGCTCCGGCACCACGCGGAAGTCGATCTTGTCGACGTACGCCTCGCCCTGGTGCCGCCACAACGGCGATCCCCAGCGGTAGCCGGTGCGCTTGCTGAGCACGATGTCCTGGTTCGGCTTGAGGCTGGTGAACACGAATGGACCGGAGCCGATCAGTCCGGCGCCCTGGCAGCGCTGCTCGGCGGTGTGCCGGAACGCCGCGGGCGCGAGCACGCCGAGCGACATCGTGGAGCTGGCCTGCAGGAACTGCGCGCTGGGCTGGGTGAAATCGAGCCGGACGGTCGCCGGGTCGACTACCGTCGCGCCGCGGTAGGCGGCGAGGTAGCTGGACCCGAGCAGGGCCTTCGCGCCGAGCGCCTTGATGCCGTCGAAGCTGGTCTTCACCGCGGCGGCGTCCACGGGGGAGCCGTCGGAGAAGGTCGCGCCGGGACGGAGGTGGAAGGTGAAGCTCGTGGAATCGGGGCTGACCGTCCAGCGGTCGGCGAGCCAGGGCGTGATCGCGCCGGTTTTCGGGTCCTGGTCGGTGAGCGAATCGACCAGCTGACGGCCGACGTTCACCGAGGCGTTGGTGCTGACCTGCTGCGGGTCGATGCAGTCCGGATTGGACGAGATGCCCAGCCGGAGCGTGCCGCCCGGGCGCGGGGGACCGGCGTCCTGCGAGCCGGCCCCGCCCGCCGTGCCGCACGCGGCGAGCAGCAGCGGAAGGGCCAGCACGAAGGCGGAACGGGACCGCGCGCGGGCGGCACGGCCGGGTCGGGGCGGGGTGTGGCGGGGCACGGAATTCCTCCAGCGGGGACGGAACGGATGCGTCCAGCTCACCCGTTCGCGGCGGTGCGCTGAAGCCTGTCCCAGCAGGTGAGCCGGTGTCCCGCGATCCGGCCGGGCGCGCCGGTTCCGGTTGACGGACAAGGAAAGGCGTGGCCCGCGCCCGCGTGATAACCGCAGCGGTTTTGTTCGGCGAGAAGGTCCGGGGAACGGGAGCATCCGGCGGTGTGCTGCGGAAAACCGGTTGCGGCGCGGGGGAGACTGGCGGACATGGCGGGGCGGGGTGGGAGCGGGTCGGCTTGGGTCCGGCTGCAAGCGGTGGCGGTGTCGGGTTCTACCTGTGAAGGGCTTTTGCTCGCGGCACTGCCCTTGCTGGCCGTTTCGATCACCACCGACCCGCGTGCGGTGTCGCTGGTGAACGTCGCCGGACAGGCGCCGTGGCTGCTGCTTTCGCTGTTCGCCGGGGTGGTGATCGACCGGGTCCGGCGGACGACCGTGCTCGCTTCCGCGTACGCGGTGCAGATCGTCGCCGCGCTCACCTTGGCGCTGCTCGGCTCCACCGGTTCGCTGAGCCTGCCCGCGCTGCTGGTGGTGGCGTTCGTGCTCACGACGGCGCAGGTGTTCGGCGACGGGGCGGCGGGCTCGGTGGTCCCCGAGGTCGTCACGCCGGATCAGCTCAACATGGCCAATTCCCGGCTGCAGGTGATCGACCGCGGCATGGTCCAGTTCGTGGTGCCTCCGGCGACCGGTCTGCTGATCGGGATCAGCGCGGGGCTGCCCGCGTGGCTGGCGACCGTCGCTGCCCTGGTCGCGTTGCTGCTCGCGCGCGGGATCCCGTCGGCGAAACCGGTGAGTACGCCCGCGCATCCGCTGAAGGACCTCACGGCCGGGCTGCGCTATCTAGTCGGCACGCCGTTGCTGCGCTCGATCACCATCACGGTCGCGCTGGGGTCGTTCGCGGCGGCGGCGGGCAACTCGATGCTCGTCCTCTACGCCACGCAGGAACTGCATCTCGCGCCGTTCGGGTACGGCGTGCTGCTGGCCTGCCTGGCGGTCGGCTGGGTCGCGTCGTCGTTCTTCGTGGACCGGTTCGTGCGCCGGTTCGGCTACTCGACGGCGATGCGGATCGCGCAGGTGTGCGCGGTGCTGAGCCAGCTGCTGATCGCGATCGTGCCGCCGTGGCCGGTGCTGGTCGGCGCGGTGCTGATCTTCCTGACCTCGACGACATTGATCTGGAACGTGTGCTCGCAGTCCAGCAGGCAGCGGTTCACGCCGTCGGAGCTGCTCGGGCGCGTGCTCACCAGCCACCGGGCGCTCGCCTGGGGCCTGACGCCGCTGGGCGCGCTCGCGGGCGGGTTCGTGGCCGTGCACTGGAGCTTGCGCGGGGTGTGGGTGATGGCGGCGGCGGTCCAGCTGCTCGGCACGACGCTGGTGTGGCGGCAGCTGACCCCGGCGGCGTTCCGGGACGCGGAGGCCGCGATGGCGCGCTGAGTCAGGCGCGCTTCGGCAGCTTCCAGCCGGGACGCGGGAAGTGGCAGGTGTAGCCGTTGGGGTAGTGCTGCAGGTAGTCCTGGTGCTCCGGTTCGGCTTCCCAGAAGTCTCCGGCGGGGGTCACCTCGGTGACTACCTTGCCGGGCCAGAGTCCGGAGGCGTCGACGTCGGCGATGGTGTCTTCAGCGATCTGCTTCTGCTCGTCGGTGGTGTAGAAGATGGCGGAACGGTAGCTGGCGCCGATGTCGTTGCCCTGGCGGTTCTTGGTGCTGGGGTCGTGGACCTGGAAGAAGAACTCCAGCAGCGCGCGGAAGTCGGTCTGCTCCGGGTCGTAGGTGACCTCGATGGTTTCGGCGTGCGTGCCGTGGTTGCGGTAGGTGGCGTTCGGCACGTCGCCGCCGCTGTAGCCGACGCGGGTCGCGGTCACGCCGGGCTGGTGGCGGAACAGCTCCTCCATGCCCCAGAAACACCCGCCGGCCAGAATCGCCTTCTCCGTGGCCATTTCGCCTCCTCCGTGCCTGAACCGCTTCCGCCGCCATGCTAGTCGCCGGGCAGCAGACCGAGGACGAGGGCGAGCGGCGGCCACGCGTCGCGCCCGTGGCGGGTGCAGGCGAAGGCCCGCAGCCGGACGTCCGGCCCGGTCAGCGCCACGACGGCGACGTCGGGCCGGGTCGGCCAGGACTCGGGCAGCAGGCCGACCCCGCCGCCCGCGGCGATCAGGTCCTGGACCAGGTCGAGGTTGTCCGCGCGGTGGGTGAAGCGCGGCGCGAACCCGGCCATCGACGCCAGCGTCCCGACGACCGTCTCGTCCGCGCCGTTGCGGGAGTTGCCGATCCAGTCGCGGTCGCGGAACGCGGTGAAGACCTCCAGGGTTCCATTGCCTCGCAACCGTTTCGCGTCCGAGCGCGGCACCGCGAGACCCCACGGCGCCGTCCACAGCGGACGGACGGCGAGCGACGGATCGGCGGGTGCCGGCGCGAGGTTGTAGTCGTAGGTGAGGGCGAGGTCGACGTCGTCGGTCCGGAGCTGGGCGAGCGCTTCGGCGGGCTCGTGTTCGCTGATCACGACGCGGACCCGCGGATGCCGTTGCGCGAGGAGATCCGCGACCGGGAGCACCGCGTGCCGCACGCCGGTCCCGAACCCCGCGACCCGCACGGTCCCGGCGGGTTCGGCTTCCGGATCGAGGTCCACCCGGGCGGCCTCGACCGCGCCCAGGATGGTCACGGCGTGCTCGGCGAGCCGTCGCCCGGCGGGAGTGAGCCGCACGCGGCGGCCGTCCGGTTCGAGCAGCGCGACGCCGGTTTCCTTGGCCAGCACCGAGATCTGCTGGGAGACGGTCGACGTTGTGGTTTCGAGCACGTCCGCGACCGCGCGCATCGAGCCGAGCCGCGACAACTCGAGAAGGAACTGCAGCCTGCGGGTGTCCATCGCCCAATTGTCCAGGATATCCGGACGGTACGTCCAGGATTGGCACGTGGACACGAACGGTCCGGATGGGTTCTCCTGGACAGCGTGCTTCCCTCCACTCCCCGGACCGGTGTCGTCCTCGCCGTCGGCGCGATGCTGTCCGTCCAGCTCGGACTGGCGGTTTCGGTCAGCCTCGCGAACCAGATCGGGCCGACCGGCGTCGCGTGGCTGCGGCTCGCGTGGGCCGGCGTGCTGCTCCTGGTGCTCGTGCGGCCGCGGCCGTCGGCGTTCCGCCGTCCTGCGCTGCTGACGTGCGTGGTGCTCGGGTTCGCGACCGCCGGGATGACGATCCTGTTCATGGTCGCCGCGACGAGGTTGCCGCTGGGCACGGCGAGCGCGCTGGAATTCCTCGGCCCGCTCACCGTCGCGATCGTGCGCGGCCGCGGCGGAACCCGGGTGTGGCCGGTGCTGGCGGCGGCCGGAGTGGTGCTGCTGACCCAGCCGTGGCAGGGCGGCACCGACCTGATCGGCGTGGGCTGCGCGCTCGCGGCGGCGGTGTGCTGGGGCGCGTACATCGTGCTGACGCAACGGGTCGGCGACGAGGTGTCGGGCCTGCGCGGGCTGGCGGTGTCGATGCCGGTGGCCGGTCTGGTCGCCACCTTCGTGCACGCCCCGGCGGTGGTCGGCGACCTGACGTGGCCGCTGGTGCTCGCCGGGCTCGGGCTCGCGGTGCTCGTGCCGGTGGTGCCGTTCAGCCTGGAAATGCTGGCGCTGCGCCGGTTGACGGCCTCGGCGTTCGGGACGCTGATGAGCCTGGAGCCGGCGATCGCGCTCGTGCTCGGCTTGATCGTGCTGCACCAGGTGCCGAACGTCGCCGCCGCGGCCGGGATCGCGTTCGTGGTGGCCGCGGGCATCGGCGCGGAACGGACCGGGGCGCGGGAACCGGTGAAGACCGCGGTCTAGGGCGGGTCCGAGAACCTCCGGTCCAACGGTCAAGCCCCGCGCTGTCCGGCGGAGAATCGCGTGGTCCCCGAGGGGTTTTCGGGCCTATTCTTGGCCGATGCGACTGGGCGGGGGGCGGGGCTGTGCGGGGGACGTCGCGGTGGTGGCTGGTTGCTGCGGTGCTGGGCGTGCTGGTGTTCGCGGTCTTCACCGCCGGGACAGCCTGGTCGTTGCTGTACCCCCGCTACGTGCTGGAAGACGGTGAGCTGGCGGCCGACTTCGCCGTTCTCGCCGGGTCGTTGTCCTTGGCGGTGTTCGGCGTCTTCCGTGCCGGTCGGCCGGACCGCCGGGTCTCGGCGCGGGCGGACAGGCGGTGGCTGCCGCCGCGCGGCAAGCACGACGGGCAGGCGGCGATCGACCTGGACGCCGAGATCCCGCGGCTGCGGGGCGCCGGCGTCAGGGCGTGGGGATTCGCGGGGTGCTGGTTCGTCGTTCTCGTCGGATGCGTCGTGGGAATGGTCCGCATGGAGTCGTCGGCGGAGGCCCTGCTGGCCACGGGAGCCCGGACCGCGGGGGAGGTGCTGAGCGTTGACGACCCCGTGAGCGGGCGCGGGGCTTCGTCGATGCGGGTGCGCTACGCGGCACGCGGCACGAGCTGGACTGCCGAGATCGTGCGGAACTCCGGCCGGAGCTACTCGCCGGGCGAAAGGCTGACGGTGGTCTACGACCCGGCGGACCCCGACGACGTGCGGACCACCGAGGAGCAAAACGACAACCAGGCTCTCGTCGGGTTTTCTGTGCTGCCGGGGATTCTGGCTGTGGTCTGCTTGCCTTTCGCGCTGGTGGCGGCCGTGCGGTGGCGCCGGCGGCACCGGGAAGTGCGCCGTACCGGTTGGCGCGCGGCGGAGGTGACGGTCGTGCCCGACCCCGCGCGCAGGTCCCGGCGCGGACCGGTCGTCCTGGTGCGGTACCGCGACGGCTCCGGAATCCGCTTGCGCCAAGCCATGTCGACTCACGGGTGTGGCCTCGTGCGGGAGGCGCCGGCCTGGGTGGGCGGAACGGGACGGGACATGGTCGTGCTGTTCCCGCACGGCCGGTGGAGGCAACGGCCGAACGCCATGCCCGCCGTCGCCGAGTCCGAGCGAGTCCGGCGCTGGTCCGACCTGGTGCGGTGATCCGACCTCGCCTCCCGGCGCGCGGCGGAAGACGTTCTACGCTGGCGGCATGCAGGTGGAAATCTGGAGCGATGTCGTGTGCCCGTGGTGCTACCTCGGGAAGGCGCGGTTCGAGAAGGCGCTGGCCGGATTCGAGCACCGGGACGAGGTGACCGTGACGTACCGGTCGTTCGAACTGGACCCCGGGAAGACCGGGACCGAGCCGTTGCTGGACATGCTCACCGCGAAGTACGGCCCGCAGGCCGCCGAGATGGAGCAGCGGGTCGCCGGCCTCGCGGCGGCGGAAGGGCTCGGCTACCGGACGGAGCGGGAGATCGGCAACACCTTCGACGCGCACCGCCTGCTGCACCTGGCCCGCGAAAAGGGGCTGGAGAACGAGATGGTGTCGGCGTTGTTCCGCGCGAATTTCGCCGAGGCTCGGCCGGTGTTCACTTCGGACGTGCTGGCCGATGTCGCCGAGGAAGCCGGATTGCCGCGCAGCGAGGCCGAAGCGGTGCTGGCGGACCCGTCCCGGTACGCGGAGGCGGTGCGGGCCGAGGAGCGCGAAGCGGCGGAGCTGGGCGCGGGAGGGGTGCCGTTTTTCGTGCTGGGACGACGGTTCGGGGTGTCCGGCGGGCAGTCGGTGGAGGTTTTCGCGCAGGCGTTGGAGAAAGCCTGGGCGGCGTCTGCGGGGAGCTGAGCCCGGCTGCTGGGGAGCAGCCGGGCGTCGGTTCCGGTGCGGGTTATTCGGACCAGGTGCTGAGGCGGTTGAGGAGGCGTTCGAGCACCTGCGGGTCCGCGGTGACGGGGTTCGTCGGCCAGCGTGCGCCGGTCGTCGCGGCGGGGGAGGCGTGGGCAGTCGGTGGAGGTTTTCGCGCAGGCGTTGGAGAAGGCCTGGGCGGCTTCTGCCGGGAGCTGAGCCCGGCTGCCGGGAAGCAGCCGGGCGTCGGTTCCGGTGCGGGTTATTCGGACCAGGTGCTGAGGCGGTTGAGGAGGCGTTCGAGCACCTGCGGGTCCGCGGTGACGGGTTCGCCGGACACGGGTTCGTCGACCAGCGTGCGGCGGTCGCCTCGGCGCGGGAGGCGGACCTGTCCGGCGGAAATCCCGCCGGGCAGCGCCAGTTCGCACCACGTGGTGCGGCCGCCGCGTTCGCCGGGGCGTACGCCGATCCGTTCGTCGCGCGGCGGGGTCGGGGCGACGAGGTCGTCGTCGACCTCGATGACGAGCCGGTCCCCGCGCAGCTGCAGCCGGACGGTCACGAAGGCGGGCGCGGACGGGCTGCTCTGGTCGACGACGTCGCCCACGAGCCGGACCGCGGCGTTCGTGACCTGGTCCAGCATCGGCATCAGGGACCAGTCGGTCAGGATCAGGCGGACGAACAGCTCGGTGCACGGGACCGCGCTCGGCTGCGCCACCAGCCGGAGGTCGTCCACCTGGGTAGTGCGCGTGCTCAAGCGTCACCTTCCTCCTCGGCGAGCGGTCCGATCGGCCGGGACCGTGCGGGCATCATGCCACCGTCGCCGCACCGCGCTGCGGCGGGAGGGCGGTGTCCGGGAGAACCGCAGGTCACACGCCTCCGCCGCGGAACTCCTATGCTGGCCCGATGTCGGCAGAGTCGGCCCGGTGGGCGATCCAGGACTTGATCATGACCTA
Source organism: Amycolatopsis nivea (assembly GCF_004522235.1). GTDB lineage: Bacteria > Actinomycetota > Actinomycetes > Mycobacteriales > Pseudonocardiaceae > Amycolatopsis > Amycolatopsis nivea. The sequence goes on along the minus strand of NZ_SDLT01000049.1, from coordinate 57,938 downwards.
CGCCGCGCGCATCGACGCGGGCGATCTGGCCGGAGTGGGCGAACTGTTCCGCGACGGCACCCTGCACAGCGGCGGCGGCCGGACCGGGCGGGAGGCCGTGGAGAACTGGTTCCGCGACATCCTGGTCATCCATCCCGACGGCACGCCGAGGACCCGCCACGTGACGACGAACGTCCGGATCACGGCGGGGGAGGACACGGCTTCCGCGCACAGCTACTTCACCGTTTTCCAAGCCGCGGAAGACTTTCCGCTGCAACCGATCGCGGCCGGGCATTACGACGACCGGTTCGTCCGGCGCGGGGACGAGTGGCTGTTCGCGGAGCGGACGCCGGTGCTGCAGATGACCGGGGACCTGACGCGGCATCTGCGGATGGAGGTCGTGCGGGCGGCCGGTTCCGCCGGGTAACGGGTGGTCCAGACCTCGCTCGCCGCGGCTTCGCTCCCGGCCCCGTAAACGTCCGTGAAGGACTCCTTGAGGGAATCTGATTCCCTCAAGGAGTCCTTCACGGACGCCCGCATCGTGGATCGAGCCTGGCGGCGAGGGGGCGTCGCAGGGCCGCACGCGAAGGGTCAGTCCTGTTTGCTCAGCTTCCGGCGCAGGCCGCGCCCGGCGGCGAGGGTCGGGAACGCCAGCAGCGCCCCGGCCCCGAGCGGGATTCCCTGCTGCCACGCGGGGGCCCCGAGAGCGGCGGGCGCGGCTTGCGGGTCGTGGTCGCTGACGCCGCCCCAGCGCGACGGCGGCAGGACGATCACCCGCGCCTTGCCGATGACGTCGTCCACCGGGACGGTGCCGTTGACCCCACCGCCGCCTTGGCAGCGGGAGTCGCACGAGTTCTCGCGGTTGTCGCCCATCACCCAGAGGCTGCCCTTCGGGACGGTGACCGGGGCGAACGTCTGCCGCGCCGTCGGCGGCTGGTCGAGCCAGTGCACGTACGGCTCGTCGAGCGGTTTGCCGTCGACCAGGACGCGGCCCTGCGGATCGCAGCACTGGACGGTCTGGCCGCCGACGGCGATCACGCGTTTCACGAAGTCGCGCTCGTCCGGCGGAGCGAAGCCGACGAGGGAACCGAGGCCGCGCAACGTCTTCGTGAAGAAGTTGCCCGACTCCTGCGGCGCGATCTCGTTCGCGGTCCACGGCTGCGGGCCGCGGAACACGATGACGTCGCCGGGGGCGGGGTCGGTGAAGTCGTAGGTGACGCGGTCGACGACGACCCGGTCGCCGAAGCAGCCGTCGCAGCCGTGCAGTGTCGTCTCCATCGACGCCGACGGGATCAGGAACACCTTCGCGACGAACTGCTGGATCAGGATCGTCAGCACCAGCGCGATCCCGATCAGGATCGGCAGCTCCTGCCAGAACGGGCGCTTGCGCCGCCCCTTCCTGGGCGGCTCGTCCGCGCCGGGACGGTCGGATCCGGACTCGCCGGGGGCGGGGACTGGGGGGATCGGGTCGGCCACGCCGTCAGGCTACCCAGATCCGCGCGCCCGGCGGCGCACCGCGCGCGGCCACGATCGGGGGGTCGTGCCGGTGAGCGGGACGGCAACCGGAGAATTCGCCCGCAGGGAAGGAAAACGGGCCGGAACCGGGGTCGGATTCCGGAATCCGGTGCCAGCCGGAGCGCCGTGGCACGGTTTGCGTCACCGCGGGACCGGAGCGGCGCGCCGGTCGAGCGCGGTCAGCTGCTCGACGAATTCCGTGATCCGATGGCACCACGTGTACCGGCTGCGCGCGAGCGCGGAGGCGAGGACGAAGGAAGAACCGCCGCTCTGTGCTCGCCTGGGGAAGGAGCATGGCGGCCGGTCCTGCCGGGACGCGGGTATGCACCTTGCGATGCAACGGTAATCGGACGCGACTACTTCTTGAACGACCCGTGCCTGCCCGCGCCCGCGGCGAACCGGGCAGCACCCGCGAGCGTGTCCGATTTCAAGGACCGAATCCCGTGCCGGAATTCGTTCTCCAGTGCGGACTCCTCGCTCAAGGACTCGCTTTCCAGCAAGGCAGCCCGGTCCTCGCGCAAGCAGGTCTGCGGAAACGCGGCGATGTCCCGTGCGAGGGCGATCGCGGCGGGCAGGGACTGCCCGGCAGGCACGACGCGGTTCGCCAAACCGATCCGGTGCGCTTCCGCCGCGTCGACCGGGCGGCCGGTGAGCACCAGGTCGAGCGCGTGGCTCCGGCCGATCAGCCGCGGCAGCCGCACCGTGCCGCCGTCGATCAGCGGGACTCCCCAGCGGCGGCAGAACACGCCGAACACCGCCGTTTCTTCGACGATCCGGAGGTCGGCCCAGATCGCCAGTTCCAGCCCGCCCGCGACGGCATGGCCGGACACCGCCGCGAGCACCGGTTTGCGCAGCCGCAGGCGAGTCGGTCCCATCGGGCCGTCGCCGTCCGGCTCGGTGCGGTTGCCGTGCCCTTCGCTGACCGCCTTGAGATCCGCGCCCGCGCAGAAAGTCCCGCCGACGCCGTACAGCACCGCGACCGAGGCGTCCGAGGCGTCGAATTCCCGGAAGGCGTCGGCGAGCGCCTCGGCGGTGGCGCGGTCGACGGCGTTGCGGCGCTCCGGCCGGTTGATGCCGATCGTGGTGACCGGACCGTCGTGCTCGACCAGCACAGTGCTCACGCGGGGCCTCCTGGGGGAAGAAGCGGCTGTCCGGGCAGCATGCCACGCCCCGTAGGCTCCGGCACTGGTGTCGGCACGGGAAGGGGAGTGCGGAATGGACGGCCTGGCCGCGTTCGGGTTCGAGCTGGGGGTGCTCAAGCGGGTCCGCCGCGCGGGCTGGTGGCAGGCGGGCGTCCGCGACCCGGAGTCGGTCGCCGAGCACAGCCTCCGCGCGGCGCAGCTGGCCGCGCTGCTCGCCGCCGAGGAAGGCGCGAACCCCGAGCGCGCGGCGTTTCTCGCGCTGTGGCACGACACCCAGGAGACTCGCACCGGCGACCTGCCGCACACCGCCGCGCCGTACCTGACGAAGCCGGAACCGAGGGCGATCACGGCGGACCAGACCGCGGGCCTCCCGCGTGCGTCGGCGGAAACCGTGCAGTCGGCGGTAGACGAGTACGAAACGCGCGAGTCGCCCGAAGCGCGATGCGCGAAGGACGCGGACAAACTCGAGATGCTTTTCCAGGCTCTCGAATACTGCGCGACCGGAGTCTCCACAGTGGACGAATGGCTCGCGTCGGCGCAGGCAGGGCTCTTCACCGAAACCGCGCGACGCGTCGCCGAAGCAGCCTTGGCGACGTCGCCGCTGTCGTGGCGCTCCCGTTAGACCTCACCCACATGGGCGCACTTTTGGTTTAAGACTGACCTCTCTGGGAAAGATCCAAAGTACGACCATCTCGGGGAGGCACAGGATGAACCGGAAACTCACGGCAACACTGGCCAGTATCGCGGCGATGGCGGCAACGATCGGATTCTCCGCGACCGCGGAGGCGGCGGGCCCGCCGTGCGGCCCCCAGGCGAAGGCGTGCCTGAAGCTCTCGGCGAACACGGCGTGGCTGATGGACAACGGCAAGGTCACCCGCGGCGGCGTGCCGGTCACGGTCGGCAAGCCCAAGTACCCGACCCCGGTCGGCACGTTCCGCGTGCAGTACAAGGACATCGACCACTACAGCAAGCAGTTCCACGGTCCGATGCCGTACTCGGTCTTCTTCACCAACACCGGGGTCGCGTTCCACCAGGGCAGCCTGAAGGTCCAGTCGCACGGCTGCGTCCACCTCTCGCACGCTGACGCGGTGGCGTTCTTCAACACGCTGCAGCCGGGCGACGTGGTGCAGGTCGTGCGGTAATCACCCGACGGGCATCGGCCGCCGCAGCGCTTGCCGGCGCAGGCGGCCGAACCCCCTCGGATTGTTGAGGCCGAACACCGCCACGGTCTGCCCGCCGCGGTGATAGGTGGCGAGGAAGGACTCGTCGTCCGGACTGCCGTCGGCGAAGCGCACCTCGTCCTCCGGCGCGGGATGCCCGGCGAGCTGGATGGTCCCGGCGTACTGATCGGACCAGACGTAGCCGCTCGGCTCGTACTCCCGGACCACTTGCCCGGCCAGCAGATTGGCGACCGCGACCGAAGCCTGTTCGGTCGCGTTCGTCCAGTGCTCGTGCCGTGTACCCATCGGCCCGTACGACGCGACGTCGCCCGCCGCGACCACGTTCGGCAGCGAAGTGACCAGACCGGCATTGGTGCGGACGCCGTTGCTCACCGCCAGCCCTGAGCCGTCGAGCCACTCGACCGCCGGCACCATCCCGATCCCGGCGACGACCACGTCAGCGGGCAGATTCTCGCCGGTTTCCAGCTGTACCCCGGTGACCCGGCCGGAGAGCGTGGAAAGTCCGGCCACCGAGGCGCCACAGCGCAGAGTGACGCCGTTCCGGTCGTGCAGGCGCGCGCAGATCGAGCCGAGTTCCGGACCCAGCACGCGGGCCATCGGGGTCGGCAGCGCCTCCAGCACGGTGACCTCCAAGCCCAGGCTGTTGGCCGTCGACGCCACTTCGGCCCCGATGAACCCGCCGCCCACGATCACCACGCGCGCACCGGGAACCAGCTCGTCGCGCAGGGCGAGCGCGTCGTCCAAGGTGCGCAGAACGTGAACTCCGGCAACGGATTCCGTCCCCGGCAAGGCGCGCGCACGGCCGCCGGTCGCCAGGATCACGCCGTCCGCTTCCAGCTCCCCGTCCGACAGCACGAGGCGGCCGGTCGCCGGGTCGAGCCGTTCCGCGCGGGTGCCGAGCCGGACGTCCAGCGAAGCCAGATCGTCGGCGTCGAGCAGGTCCAGCGACTCGCGCGACGCGGACCCGGCCAGGAACGCCTTCGACAGCGGCGGCCGGTCGTAGGGGAGATGCGGCTCTTCGCCGACGAGCACCACCCGGCCGTCGAACCCCTGGGCGCGCAGCTCCTGCGCGGCGCGGGCGCCGGCGAGCGAGGCGCCGACGATCGCGACCGTTTTCACGCGGCGTCCTCGGCGGCGTCGGCGAGCACGTAGATCACGCCCTCGTCGACGTGCACCTGGTACGTGCGCACCGGTTGCTTGGCGGGCAGGCAGGACGGCATCCCGGTGCGCAGGTCGAAGAGCGCCGCGTGCAGCGGGCACTCCACGAAGCAGCCTTCGAGCCAGCCGTCGGCCAGTGACGCGTCCTGGTGGGTGCAGGTGTCCCCGATCGCGTACAGCTCGCCGTCGGCGTTGAAGACGGCGATGGGCTCGGGCCCCGCGATCCGGACGGACTCGCCCGGGGGCAGCTCGTCCACAGTGCACGCGCGCAGCATTGATTCCTCCGAAGCCAGTGATTGTTGCGTATTGAGGAACACCCGACGTGATACGCAACAGAGTCTGGGCGTGCCGGAGGGGTGCCGTCAAGAGGTTCCGGGGTGGAGTTTTTCGGAGCGCAGTTCCGGATGAAAGCCCTGGTCGAGGGCGGTTCCCGCGAACGGGTGCGGCACCGCCGCGGGTGCTTGACAGCGCCCCCGCTGAGCCTCATCTTGTTCCGGAGAGGGCAACAAGACGCGTAATACGCAACTTCGATCGTGTGTGAGAGGAGCCCTGCCGGTGACCGCTGTCGACCTCCCGCAGAGCCTGCTGCCGACCCTTCCCGGGCCGCACTACACCGACCCGGCGATCTTCGCCCGGGAGGAGGAGCGGATCTTCGAAGCGGGGTGGTTCTGCGCGGTGCGCAGTGCCGACCTGCCGTCGCCCGGCTCGTTCGAGACCGTGCAGGTCGGTCGCGAAAGCGTGCTGATCGCGCGCGGCCGCGACGGGGCGTTGCGCGCGTTCCTGAACGTGTGCCGCCACCGCGGCGCGCGACTGTGCACCGACGAGAAGGGTTCGGTGAAGCGCGCTTTCCAGTGCATGTACCACGCCTGGACCTACGGTCTCGACGGAAAGCTCGTCGCCGCCCCGAATCTGACCGGGATGCCGGACGTCGACCGCGTCGAATACGGCCTGACCGCGGTGCATCTGCGCGAATGGCTCGGCTACGCCTGGGTTTGCCTCGCCGAAGAAGCACCGTCCTTTGCGGATACTGTGCAGGCGGACGTGAGCGCTCGGCTCGGCGGCCCGGGCGAGATCGAGGCGTACGGGATCGAGAATCTGTCGCTGGGCCGGCGCATCGAGTACGACGTGCGCGCGAACTGGAAGCAGATCATCGAGAATTTCATGGAGTGCTACCACTGCGCGACGATCCATCCGGAACTCACCGAGGTGCTCCCGGAGTTCGCCGACGGGTACGCCGCGCAGTATTTCGTCGGCCACGGCGCGGAATTCGGCTCGGACGTCACCGGGTTCACTGTGGACGGCGGCGACGGCTTGCAGCGCCTCCCGGGCGTCGGCGAGCACCAGGACCGCCGGTACTACGCGATCACGATCCGGCCGCAGGTGTTCGTGAACCTGGTGCCGGACCACGTGATCGTGCACCGGATGTTCCCGCTCGCCCCGGACCGCACGCTCGTCCGCTGCGACTGGCTGTACCTGCCGGAGGTCGTGGAATCGGGCGCGGACCTCGACCGTTCGGTGGAGCTGTTCCACCGCGTGAACCAGCAGGATTTCGAGGCGTGCGAACGGTGCCAGCAGGCGATGGGCTCGCGCGCCTACGCCCGCGGCGGCGTGCTGGTGCCGAGCGAACACCACATCGGAGAGTTCCATGCCTGGGTGCGCGCCCAGGTCGGGGACTAGGGCGCTAGATCAGCGCCCGGATCGCCTTCTCGAAACCGGTCACGTGCTCGAGCGTCAGCGCCGAAGCCTTCTTCGCGTTCCCCTCGGCGATCGCCGTCAGCAGCGGCGAGTGCTCGTCCACGTGCCCGGCCATGCCGCGCAGCCGGGGGAGGAACACGCACCAGATCCGGGTCGCGAGGTTGTCGTAATGAACGAGCGTGTCTTCGAAGAACGGATTGTGCACGCAGCGGTAGATCGCGCGGTGGAGTTCGAGATCGGTGCGCAGGAGTTCGGCGTTTTCCCTCGGTGTGGCCGAATCCAGCTGGTCGCGCAGCCGGACCAGATCGGCGCGGTCCTCGTCGGTCGCGCGCGTGGCGGCGGACGCCGCGGCGGTCGGTTCGAGGGTGCGCCGGACCTCGGAGATGTGGGCGAGGTCGGAGATGTTGACGTCCGTGGCGAACGTGCCGCGACGCGGGTACGCGACCACGAGCCGTTCGGTTTCGAGGCGCTTCAGCGCTTCGCGGATCGGCGTGCGGCCCATGTCGAGGACGCTGCCCGCCCACTCCTCGTTGATCGGGTCGCCCGGCTTGATGTCGAGCATGACGAGGCGGTCGCGCAGGAACTCGTAGGCGCGTTCGGCCAGCGACGGTGCGGCGGCCGGGATGACGTGGTTGACCGGGGTGCTCACCCGGCTTACTCTACAGCGAAGGTTGATATATCAGTAGTCGACCAGTCGTCCGATACAGGAGGCCAGCCGGAATGACCACGACGGACCAGCCCCGGCCGCCGGGCGCGGACCTCCCGGACCATCCGGATTTCCTCTGGCGGGACCCGGAGCCGCGGCGCGCGTACGACGTCGTCGTGGTGGGCGGCGGCGGGCACGGCCTCGCCACCGCCTACTACCTCGCCAAGGTGCACGGCATCACGAACGTCGCCGTGCTGGAGAAGGGCTGGCTCGCCGGCGGGAACATGGCCCGCAACACGACGATCATCCGCTCCAACTACCTGTGGGACGAAAGCTCCGGCATCTACGAGCACTCGCTCAAGCTGTGGGAGGGCCTCGAGGAAGACCTCGGCTACCCGATCCTGTTCAGCCAGCGCGGCGTGCTGAACCTCGCGCACAGCCTGCAGGACGTCCGCGACAGCGTGCGCCGGGTGAACGCCAACCGGCTCAACGGGATCGACGCGGAATGGGTCGACGCGGACGGGGTCAAGGAACTCTGCCCGATCGTCAACACCTCGCCGGACGTCCGGTACCCGGTGCTCGGCGCGACCTACCAGCCGCGCGCCGGGATCGCCAAACACGATTACGTGGCTTGGGGTTTCGCCCGCGCGGCGGCCGCGATGGGCGTCGACCTGATCCAGAACTGCGAGGTCACCGGCATCGACACGCGGGACGGCAAGGTCGTCGCGGTCGAGACGAGCCGGGGCCGGATCGCCGCCGGGAAGGTCGCGCTGTGCGCGGCCGGGCACAGTTCGGTGCTGGCGCGGATGGCCGGGATCGACCTGCCGCTGGTGTCGCATCCGCTGCAGGCGCTCGTGTCGGAGCTGCTCGAACCGGTGCACCCGACGGTGGTGATGTCGAATGCCGTGCACGTCTACGTTTCCCAGGCGCACAAGGGCGAACTCGTGATGGGCGCGGGCATCGACTCCTACGCCGGCTACGGCCAGCGCGGCGCGTTCCACATCATCGAGGACCAGATGGCCGCCGCGCTGGAGCTGTTCCCGGTGTTCGCGCGGGCGCACCTGCTGCGGACCTGGGCGGGCATCGTCGACGTGACCCCGGACGCGTCGCCGATCGTCGGGCTGACCCCGGTGGAGAACCTGTACCTCAACTGCGGCTGGGGGACCGGCGGGTTCAAGGCCACGCCGGGCGTCGGCGACTGCTTCGCGCACACCGTCGCGAAGGGCAAACCGCATCCGTACGCCGAACCGTTCGCCCTCGACCGGTTCACCACCGGCGCGCTCGTCGACGAGCACGGCGCCGCCGCCGTCGCGCATTAGGAGCCACTGTGCAGCTGATTCCCTGCCCCTGGTGCGGTCCCCGCGAGGAGACCGAATTCCACTACGGCGGCCAAGCCCACGTCGCGTACCCGCAGGAACCGGCGGCGCTGTCGGACGAGGAGTGGGCGAAGTACGTCTTCTTCCGCGCCAACCCGAGCGGCCCGCTCGCCGAGCGCTGGACGCACAGCGCGGGCTGCCGCCGCTGGTTCAACGCCGTCCGCGACACCCGCACCCACGAACTCGCGGCGGTCTACCGCCTCGACGAACCCCGGCCGGTGATCCCATGACCTTCCGCCTCCCCAGCGGCGGCCACGTCGACCGCGACACCCTGCTCCAGTTCACCTTCGACGGCCGCGTCCTCACCGGGCACCCCGGCGACACGCTCGCGTCCGCGCTGCTCGCCAACGGCGTGCACCAGGTCGCGCGGAGCGTCAAGCTCGGCCGTCCGCGCGGCATCATGGCGGCCGGGGTCGAAGAGCCGAACGCGGTGGTGCAGCTGGAAAAGCCGTTCCCCGAACCGATGCAGACCGCGACCACCGTCGAGCTGTACGACGGCCTGGTCGCGCGCAGCCTCTCCGGCCAGGGCCGGTTGGCGACCGAACCGGACCCCGCGCGGTACGACGCGAAGCACCTGCACTGCGACGTGCTCGTGGTCGGTGCCGGTCCGGCCGGGCTCGTCGCCGCCCGCACGGCGGCACGGGCCGGAGCGCGGGTCGTGCTGGTGGACGATCAGCCCGAACCCGGCGGTTCGCTGCTCGGCTCGAACGAGTACCTCGACCTCAAGCCCGCCGTCGAATGGGCCCGCGCGATCGCCGACGAGCTCCGCGCGACTCCGGACGTGGAAGTACTAGACCGGACCACCGCCTTCGGTGCGTACGACGACGGTTTCGTCCTGGCCGTGCAGCATCGGACGTCCGGCGCGGCCAGGCAGCGCGTCTGGCGGATCCGCGCGCAGCAGACCGTCCTGGCGACCGGCGCGCACGAACGTCCGATCGTGTTCCCGGACAACGACCGCCCCGGCATCCTCCTCGCCAACTCCGCACGGACGTACCTGCACCGGTACGGCGTCGTCCCCGGCCGCCGCGCCGTCGTGTTCACCATGGACGATTCCGCTTACGCCACCGCGATCGACCTCGCCGACGCGGGCGTGGAAATCCCGCTGGTCGTCGACGTCCGCCCGGCCGCCCCGGAAAACTGGGCCGCCGCCTGCGCGGAGCGGGGCATCGAAGTCCGGGCCGGGGCCGCGGTGACGGGGACGGAGGGGACCGAGCGCGTCACCGGCGTGCGCGTAGCCGACGAACTGATCCCGTGCGACACGCTCCTGGTCTCGGGCGGCTGGACCCCGGCGGTCCACCTGTTCAGCCAGCAGCGCGGCCCCCTGCGCTACGAACCCGCGCTCGGCGCCTATCTCCCCGACGGCGACCTCCCGACCGCACGCGTGGCAGGCAGCGCCAACGGAACCTTCGACTTCGCCGGGTGCGTGCGAGAAGGCCGGGAGGCTGTCGCCGGGGCACCGGAGGAGAACCCGCTCCCGGTCTCGGACGCGCGTCCCCGCGAGCTGGCCCCCGCCGTCGAATGGCAGATCCCCGGCGCGGAGTCCGAAGTGGACACCCGCTTCGTGGACCTGCAGCGCGACGCCACCGTCTCCGACGTGCTCCGCGCGACCGGCGCAGGCCTCACCTCGCTGGAGCACGTCAAGCGCTACACCACCATCGGCACGGCGCACGACCAGGGCAAAACCTCCGGCATGCTCGCCGCCGGGATCACCGCCGAAGCCCTCGGCGTCGACCTCGCGGACCGCCGCCCGACCACCTACCGCCCGCCGTACACGCCCGTCGCCTTCGCGGCGCTGGCCGGGCGGAACCGCGGCGAGCTGCACGACCCCGTCCGCGTCACCGCGCTGCATTCGTGGCACGTCGAGCACGGCGCGGAATTCGAGAACGTCGGCCAGTGGAAGCGCCCGTGGTACTACCCGCAGCCGGGGGAGGACATGGATGCCGCGGTCCGGCGCGAATGCCTTGCCGCCCGTACCAACGTGGCCATGATGGACGGTTCCACCCTCGGCAAGATCGACGTGCAGGGTCCGGACGCCGCCGAGTTCCTCGACCTGCTCTACACGAACCTGATGAGCACGCTCAAGGTCGGCCGGATCCGGTACGGCGTGATGTGCGGCGTCGACGGGATGGTGATCGACGACGGCACCGTCATCCGCGTGGCCGAGGACCGTTTCCTCGTCACCACGACGACCGGCAACGCCGCGATGGTGCTGGACTGGATGGAGGAGTGGCTGCAGACCGAGTGGCCGCACCTGCGCGTGTTCGCCACCTCGGTCACCGAGCACTGGGCCACAGTCGCGCTCGTCGGCCCGCGTTCGCGCGAGATCCTGGCGGGCCTCGCGCCGGAGCTGGACGTCAGCAACGACGCCTTCGGCTTCATGGCCTGGCGCGACGCCGAGGTGGCCGGGATCGCCGCGCGGGTGTGCCGGATCAGCTTCTCCGGCGAGCTCGCTTACGAGATCAACGTGCCCTCTTGGTACGGCCTCGCGCTCTGGGAAGCGCTGGCGGCGCAAGGAATCACGCCGTACGGCACCGAAACCATGCACGTCCTGCGCGCGGAGAAGGGCTACCCGATCATCGGCCAGGACACCGACGGCACGGTAACCCCGCAGGACCTCGGCATGAGCTGGGCGGTGTCCAAGAAGAAGGCCGATTTCCTCGGCAAACGGTCCTTCTCCCGGGCGGAAAACCTGCGCCCGGACCGCAAGCAGTTCGTCGGCCTGCTGCCGGCCGATCCGACGGTGCTGCTGCCGGAGGGCGCGCAGATCATCGAGACCCCGCACGTCCCGAAGCCGCCGGTCCGCATGCTCGGCCACGTCACCTCCAGCTACCCGAGCGCCGCGCTGGACCGCACCTTCGCGCTCGCCCTCGTCCGCTCCGGCCGGGAACGGATCGGGGAGACGCTGTACGTCCCGGTCGGCGACGAGGTGGTGCCGGTGACGGTGACCGAATCCGTGCTCTACGACAAGGAGGGGACCCGCCGTGACGGCTAAGACCCTGTCTCCGCTCGCGGAGCACGCGAGCCTGCTCGCCGGCTGCGCGCCGGCCGTGCTCGCCGAGGAACGCCCGTTCGTCTCGCAGCTCAACGTCCGCATCCGCGAAGGCCACGACGCCGCGGCGGCCGTGCTCGGCACCGCGCTGCCGGACGTCTGCCGGTTCACCAGCGGCATCGGCGACGTCCTGTGGCTCGGCCCGGACGAGTACCTCGTGCTCGGCGCGCCCGAAGGCACCGAACAAGCATTGCGGGAAGCGATCGCCGTCGGAGCGGTGACCGACGTGTCCGCGCAGCGCACCACGGTGCGGCTGGCCGGACCGGCGGCCCGCGACGTCCTGGCGCACGGCTGCGCCGTCGACCTCCACCCGAAGGCCGCGCCGCCGGGCACCTGCGTCCAGACGCTGTACGCCCGCACCGGAATCGTCCTGCTGGTGCGGGAAGCGGGCGAGTTCACCGTGCTCGTGCGCCAGTCGTTCGCCCCCTATTTCGCCGCCTGGCTCGCCGACGCGGCGCTGGAATACCGAGAGGAGGAGTCTTGACCCAGTTCACCTTGACCCTGCACTGCCCCGAGCGCTCCGGGATCGTGCACGCCGTGACGACGTTCCTCGTGAGCAACGGCTGCGACATCGTCGAGCACCAGCAGTTCGACGACGACGTGCACGGGGAACTGTTCCTGCGCACCGAATTCGCCTGCGCCGGACCGGCCACTGTGGACGATCTCACCCGCGAGTTCGACGTCGTCGCCCGCGACTACGCCATGCGGTACCGGTTCTCCGACCGCACCCCGGACCGGCTGCTGGTGATGGTGTCGAAGGCCGGGCACTGCCTCAACGACCTCCTCTTCCGCTGGCGCGCGGGTGCGCTCGGCGCGGAAATCGCGCTCGTCGCGTCCAATCACGAGGACCTGCGCCCGATGGCCGAGGCCGCCGGACTGCCGTTCGTGCACATCCCGGTCACCCCGGCGACCAAGCCGGACGCCGAACAGCGCCTCCTCGACCTGGTGCGGGACCACGACATCGACCTCGTCGTGCTGGCCCGGTACATGCAGGTCCTCTCCGACGAGCTGTGCCAGAAGCTCCAGGGCCGCGCGATCAACATCCACCACTCGTTCCTGCCCGGGTTCAAGGGCGCGAAACCGTACGCGCAGGCCTACGACCGGGGCGTCAAGTACGTCGGCGCGACCGCGCACTACGTGACCCCCGAACTCGACGAGGGCCCGATCATCGAACAAGAGGTGCAGCGGGTCGACCATTCGCACTCGCCGCGCGCGCTCGCGACCGTCGGCCGCGACGCCGAAGCCCTCGCGCTTTCCCGCGCGGTGCGCTGGCACTGCGAGCGGCGCGTTCTCCTCAACGGCAACCGGACCGTCGTCTTCCGCTGACCTATCCCAGGGAGTTCTCATGACCCGTGTCGTGATCATCGGCGCCGGAATCGTGGGCGCGAACCTCGCCGACGAGCTGACCCTGCGCGGCTGGACCGACGTCACCGTGCTCGACCAGGGCCCGCTGCCGCTGACCGGCGGTTCGACGTCGCACGCGCCCGGGCTGGTGTTCCAGACCAACCCGTCCAAGGCGATGACCGAATTCGCCGGCTACACCGTCGCGAAACTGCTCGACCTCGGCTGTTTCGAGCAGGTCGGCGGCATGGAGGTGGCCAGCACCGCGGCGCGCTGGGAGGACCTGAAACGCAAGCACGGCTGGGCGACGTCGTGGGGGGTCGAGGCGCGGCTGATCGACCCGGACGAGTGCGTCCGCCGCTGGCCGATGCTGGACGAGGACCGGATCTTCGGCGCGCTGTACGTCCCGACCGACGGGCTCGCCGTCGCCTCGCGCGCGGTGGACGAGCTGATCAAGCGCGCTTCCGCGCGCGGCGCCCGGTTCGTCGGCTCGACCCGCGTGACCGGCATCGAGCAGGCGCACGGGCACGTCACCGGCGTCAAGACGGGCGACGACGTGGTCCCGGCCGACATCGTGGTGTCCTGCGCCGGATTCTGGGGCCGGGAGATCGGCGAGATGGCCGGCATGACCGTGCCGCTGCTGCCGCTCGCGCACCAGTACGCGAAAACGGGCCAGCTCGCCGAACTCGCCGGGGCCGACCCGGTGCACCCGGCGCTGCCGATCCTGCGGCACCAGGACCAGGACCTGTACTTCCGCCAGCACGGCGACCGGCTCGGCATCGGCTCGTACGCGCACCGCCCGATGCCGGTGGACAAGTTCGCCGAACCCGGCGAGGTCACCGCGTCCGCGATGCCCTCGATGCTGCCGTTCACCGAGGACGATTTCGCGCCGTCGTGGGAGGAAAGCAAGCTCCTGCTGCCCGCGCTCGGCCGGACCAAGGCGGAGGAGGGCTTCAACGGCATCTTCTCCTTCACCCCGGACGGCGGTTCGCTCGTGGGCGAATCGAGCGACGTGCGCGGATTCTGGATCGCCGAGGCCATCTGGGTCACGCATTCCGCGGGCATCGCGAAGGCGGTCGCGGAGTCTATTGTGGACGGCCGCTCCGAAACCGATCTGCACGAACTGGACGTGCACCGGTTCGAGGACGTCCAGCTGGCCCCGGAGTACATCCGCGAGACCGCGCAGCAGAACTTCGTGGAGATCTACGACGTGCTGCACCCGCTGCAGCCCCGGCTTTCCCCGCGCGACCTGCGGGTCAGCCCGTTCCACGCCCGGCAGCGCGAGCTGGGCGCGGTGTTCCTGGAGGCGGGCGGCTGGGAACGGCCGCACTGGTTCGAGGCCAACGCGTCGCTGCTGAAAGACCTGCCGCACGACTTCCTCCCGCCCGCTCGTGACGCCTGGGCCGGGCAGTTCCACTCGCCGATCGTGGCGGCCGAGGCCTGGCACACCCGAAACCGCGTCGCGATGTACGACATGACGCCGCTCAAGCGCGTCGAGGTGAGCGGGCCGGGTTCGCTGGAGTTCCTGCAGGGGCTCACGACGAACCAGCTGGCGAAATCGGTCGGCTCGGTGACGTACACGCTGATGCTGGACGACGCGGGCGGCGTGCGCAGTGACATCACCGTGGCACGGCTGGAACCGGAACTGTTCCAGGTCGGCATCAACGGGAACATCGACGTCGCGTACCTGCGCAGCCGCGCCCCGGAAGGCGTCCGGGTCGTCGACACCACCGGCGGCACCTGCTGCATCGGCGTATGGGGTCCGCTCGCCCGCGACCTGGTGCAACCGCTGTCGGCGGAAGACCTTTCGCACACCGGGCTCAAGTACTTCCGCGGCCGCCGGGCCCGGATCGCCGGGGTGCCGGTGACGATCCTGCGACTGTCCTATGTGGGCGAACTCGGCTGGGAGATCTACACCTCCGCGGACAACGGCCAGCGCCTGTGGGACGCGCTGTGGCAGGCCGGGCAAGGGTTGGGCGTCATCGCGGCCGGGCGCGGCGCGTTCAACAGCCTCCGGCTGGAGAAGGGCTACCGGCTGTGGGGCACCGACATGACCACCGAGCACGACCCGTACGAGGCCGGGGTCGGGTTCGCGGTGCGCCCGGCGAAGGGCGAGTTCGCCGGGCGGGCCGCCATCGACGGCCGCAGCGAGGAAACCTCGGCGCGGCGGCTGCGCTGCCTCACCGTGGACGACGGCCGGACCGTCGTGCTGGGCAAGGAACCGGTGTTCGTGGACGGCGCCGCCGCGGGTTACGTCACGAGCGCGGCTTACGGCTACACGATCGGCCGTCCCATCGCGTACGCCTGGCTGCCCGGCTCGGCGGCGATCGGCGACCAGGTGGAAATCGAGTATTTCGGACGGCGAGTCGCCGCGACGGTAGCCGCGGAACCGCTGGTCGACCCCGGGATGGAGCGCATCCGGCGCTGAGTGGAAGGGACCCTGCCATGCGGGACCAGATCGTGAGCGACTTCCTGAACACCCTCGCCCGGCCCGCGATCCCGGCTCCGGCCGGGGCGACGGTCGCGGCCCTCGCCCTGGCCCAAGCGGCGGCCCTGCTCAGCCGGGCCGCCGGCGGCGACGCCGAAGCGGACCAGCTGACCCGGCACGCGTTGCGGCTGGCGGAGATCGACGCCCACGCCGTCACGCACGACGTGCCCGACCGCGCCCAGCCCGCCGCGGACGTGGTCGCGGTGGCAGTGGAGGTGGTCCGGGTGGCGGAACGGCTGCTGTCCATTGTGGACCCGGCGGCCCTGCCGGACGTCTCCGCGGCGGCGGAAATGGCGCGTTCGTCCGCGATGACCGCACGAGTCGCCGTCGAAGCCCGGCACGGCGTCCTGCTGGCCGCGGAGCCGGACGAGATCGCCGAGAGAGCCGCCCGGGTCACGGAGGCGGTGCGGGTCCGTGAAGGACTCCTCGAAGGAATCTGATTCCCTCAAGGAGCCCTTCACGGACGTCGGGCGGCGGACTGCGGCGGGGGACGCGAGCGGCGGGGGACGCGAGCGGCGGGGGACGCGAGCGGCGGGGGACGCGAGCGGCGGCGGCCGGACAGTGGCAAGATCTGCGGTGTTCCCCAGGAGACCCGTTCCCGAGAACACCGCAGTGAGGATCGCCGCATGGCTGTGCCGCCCCTGCTCACGCTGAACAATTCGGTCGTCATCCCGCAGCTCGGACTCGGCATGTACCAAGTCCGGCCGGACCAGGTCGCGAAGGTCGTCGCAACGGCGTTCGAAGCCGGGTACCGCAGCATCGACACCGCCGCCATGTACGGCAACGAAGCCGAGGTCGGCGCGGCGGTGCGGGAGTCCGGGCTGCCGCGCGAGGACGTCTTCGTGACCACCAAGGTCTGGAACACCGACCACGGCTACGACAACACCCTGCGCGCGTTCGACCGCAGCGCCGAAGCCCTCGGCCTCGGCCCGGTCGACCTGTACTTGATCCACTGGCCGAAACCGGAGCTGGACCGCTACGTCGAGACCTGGCGCGCGCTCGAACTGCTGCTCAACGAGGGCCGCGTCCGGGCGATCGGCGTGTCGAACTTCGGCGTCGACCACCTGCGCCGCCTGCTCGACGAGACCGAGGTCGTGCCGGTGGTCAACCAGGTCGAACTGCACCCGTGGCAGCAGCAGGCCCCGCTGCGCGCGTTCCACGCCGAGCACGGCATCGCGACCGAGGCGTGGAGCCCGCTGGCCCGCGGCCGGAACCTGAACGACCGGGTGATCACGGCGCTGGCGGCGAAGTACGGGAAGACGCCCGCCCAGCTGGTGCTGCGCTGGCACCTGCAGCTGGGCATCATCGCGATCCCGAAGTCGGCGACCCCGTCGCGGATCCGGGAGAACGCGGACGTGTTCGACTTCGAGCTCGCCGAGGACGACCTGCTGGCCCTGGCAGAACTCGACTCCTGAACGGCCGGTCGGGAAGCGCGGATGCCCGCCGCGGCTTCGGGAATCAAGGCCTGCCCCGGACGCGCCGCACCGCCTCAGCCCAGGGCGCATGCGCGTCGCAGCGGCAGTCAGCTGCGCGGATGCCGGTCGCTGCGGCTTCGGGAGCCCAAGGCCTGCCCAGGATACGCCCTCACTGCCACAGCCCAGGGCGCATGCGCGTAGCTGCGGAGGCAGCCAGCTGTGCGGGTTTTGGCGACTTCCTCGCGGCCCCGGAAACACCGCACCGCCCCAGCCGTGGGCGGAGGCGGTGCTTGCCGTTCGAGGGGGCGCATGCCCGTCGTTGCGGTGCCAGGCTGCTGCGCGGGTTCTGGCGATGTCCTCGAGGCTTGCCCCAGATACACCGCACCGCCCCAGCCCGGTCGAGGGCGGAGGCGGTGCCAGCGGGTCAGAGAGTCAGGAAGCGCGGATGCCCGCCGCCGCGAAGTCGGCCAGCTGGGCCGGTTCCTTGAGGAACGCGCGGAAGCTCTGCGTGCCGCGCTGCTGGACCTCGTCGATCGTCTTCCCGGACAGGCCGACGAACGGGTAGTCCGCGGGCGGGCCGGAGCCGATCGGCATCGCGGGGGAGCCGATGACGTCCGGCTTGGACTTCGAGAGCTGGGTCACCCAGTACGACGATTCGGGGATCCAGCCGTCGGGCAGGCCGCCGATCGTGTCGAGCGAGGATTTGCCGGTGAGCGCGTTCAGCACCTCGGAGGCGGGCTTGCTCTGCACGGCCACGTGCACGCAGCTGCCGTGGACCTGGGTGAGGTCCTGGTTCCAGCGCGCCGCCGCGGTCTCGACCGGCTTGGCGATCTGCGGGGTCACCACGATCCGGACGTCGGTGCGGCCGCCGTTGCAGCTGGCGGCCTGCGCCTCGGCGCGGTTGTTGAGCACGCTGTCGGCCCAGTTCCAGCCGACCACGCCGAGCGTGGCCAGCACCACGAGCCCGACGGCCACGAGAGGCCACTTCGCGATCCGCCTGCGAGGCGCCTTCTTGGCGACGATCCGGTGCGACCCGGTCGTCTCGCTGCGGCCGGCGGGCCGCTTCGGCGGGTCGAGAGGGTGCGGCACCGGCTCCTCGGGCAGGCTGTGACGCCCCATCGTTGTCCTTTCGTGACCTGCACAACACGCTCAGTTATGCAATCGAACCGTTATCACTCTATCAGGCCAGCGACCTGCGGTGAATACCGTTACGCAGAGTTGTCAGCTCCACGGCCGGGCGACTCCGGCACGGGATCCGGCGGCTGGGCCGGGTCGGCGAGAAGGTCGCGGCAGAGGCCGATCAGGCGGGCCCGCAGCGGCGCGGCCCGCTCGGCGAATCCGGCCTGGGCGCGGGCGTAGGAGGCCCGCCCTTCGGCGGTCTCGATCGGCACCGGCCGGTAGCCGTAGTCCGCTAGATCGTACGGGCTGGCCCGCATGTCCAGTTCACGGACGTCCGCGGCGAGCGCGAAACAGTCGCCGACCAGCTCCGCGGGCACGAACGGATCGAGCTTGTAAGCCCACTTGAAAAGATCCATGTTCGCGTGCAGGCAGCCCGGCTGCTCCAGCGCGACCTGCGATTCCCGGGTCGGCTCCAGGGTGTTCCGCGGCCGCGCCGGACCGGTGAAGAACCGGAACGCGTCGTAGTGCCCGCACCGGATGTCCATCGATTCCACGACCCGGTCGGTCCCGGCCGAGCCGAGCCGCAGCGGGACCTGCGCGTGCCGGACCGAGTCCGCGGGCTCGCGGTAGACCATGGCCCATTCGTGCAGCCCGAAGCAGCTCAGCCGCGGCGCTCGCGAAGCCGTGGCCGACAGCAGCTTCAGCACGAACTCCGCGGTGCGCGCCCGGCGGCCGGTGAACGCCGCCGGGTCGAGCATCACCCCGGCCTCGGTCTCGACGTAGGCCGGACGCTCGAGGAACCGCCGCGCGGACGCGCCCTCGAGCACCACGCCCGGACCCGGCTGCCAGCGTTCGAGATGCCCCGGCCGGTGCGAGTAGTACGTGAACAGGAAATCCAGCACGGGGTGTTTCTCGCCCCGCGCCCGGCGTTCCTGATGGGGCCCGGTCCACGCGCGCATCCGCTCGGCGTGCGCGTGCTCCCGGGCCTGCCAGTCCGCCTCGGCGAGCACGACGACCGCGCTCATGCCGCCACGTGGGTGCCGTCGCGCACGGTCCCCACGTACTCCTCGACGAGGTCTTCCAGCGCCACCACGCCGACGGCCGCACCGGAAGCGTCGAGCGCCCGCGCGAGGTGGCTGCCTTCCTTGCGCATGGCCGAAAGCGCGACGTCGAGCCGCGCGTCCGACCGCAGTTCGGTGAGCGGTCGCGTCTTGTCGTCCGGCACCACCGTGTCCGGGTCCTGGCCGACGAGGTCGAGCACGTCCTTCACGTGGATGTAGCCGGTGAGCGAACCGTCGTCGGTGCACACCGGGAAGCGCGAGAACCCGGTGGTGGACACCGCTCGCTCGACGTCGCCGAGCGTCGGCCCGCAGGGGAGCGTCGTGAGCTCCGAGGTGGGCACCAGCACGTCCGCGACGGTCTTCGCGACCGACGACAGCGTCTGCGAAAGCCGCCGGTGCTCGGACTGGTCGAGCAGCCCTTCCTGGCGCGATTCGCTGAGCAGTTCGGCGAGTTCGTCGGAGCTGTACGCGGTCTCCAGTTCGTCCTTCGGCTCCACCTTCATCAGGCGCAGCAGCGAGTTCGCGACGAAGTTGAGGAACGCGATGACCGGGTTCGCCACCTTCACCCACGCCACGTGCACCGGCACGAGCCACAGCGCGAGCCGCTCCGGTTCGGCGATCGCGAGGTTCTTCGGCACCATCTCGCCGATCAGCACGTGCAGCATGGTGATGAACGCCAGCGCGATCGCGAACGAGATCGGGTGCAGCAGCTGGTCGGGCAGGCCGAGCAGATCGAAGAACCCGGACAGCCGGTGCGCGACCGCGGGCTCGCCCAAGCGGCCGAGCAGCAGCGAGCAGATGGTGATCCCGAGCTGCGCCCCGGCGAGCATCTGCGAGACGTGCTTGCTCGCGTTGATCACGATCTGCGCGCGGGTCTTTCCCTGCTCCAGCAACGCTTCCAGCCGGTCGCGGCGCGAGGAGATCAGGGTGAATTCCGCGCCGACGAAGAACGCGTTGGCCAGCAGCAGGACCACGACGAGGGCGATGTTCAGCCAGTCGCTCACGCGGTCACCTCGCGTTCGGCCGGGCGCACCTGGACCTCGGCGACGCGGTGCCGGTCCATGCTGGTGACCGCGAGCCGCCAGCCGTCGACCTCGACGGCGTCGCCCTCGGCCGGGATCGCGCCGAGCCGCTCCAGGATCAGCCCGGCGATCGTTTCGTAGTCGCCCTCGGGCATCCGGAACCCGGTGATGTCGCGGACCTCGTCCGCGCGCAGCTGCCCGGACACGAGCCAGCGGTCCGCGCCGAGCTGCTGCGCGGCCGGGGCCTCGCGGTCGTCGTGCTCGTCGCGGACGTCGCCGATGATCTCCTCGACCACGTCCTCCAGCGTGACCAGCCCGGCGGTGCCGCCGTACTCGTCCACCACGATCGCCAGCTGGTAGCGCGAATCGCGCAGCCGGTTCAGCAGATCGTCGCCGGGCAGCGATTCCGGCACCGTCGGCACCGGCCGCATCGCCGACCGGATCCGCGTGGTCGCGCGGTCGGCGGCCGGGACGGCGAACGCCTGCTTGACGTGCACCGCGCCCTGGACGTCGTCGAGATCCTCGGTGTACACGGGGAACCGCGAGAACCCGGTGCGCCGCGAGATGTCGATGAGGTCGTCGATCGTGTCGTCCACGGTGAGCGATTCGACCTGCACGCGCGGGGTCATCAGCTCGTCCGCGGTGCGGTCGCCGAAGCGCAGGGAGCGGTCCAGCAGCTCCGCGGTGGACGTGTCGAGCTTCCCGCTTTCCGCGCTGGAGCGGACGATCGAGCCCAGCTCCTGCGGCGACCGCGCGGAACGGAGCTCCTCCTGCGGCTCGATGCCGAATTTGCGGACGAGGAAGTTGGCGCTGTTGTTCATCAGCGTGATGAGCCAGCGGAACAGCGCCGAGAACCGGGCGTGGTAGCCGGAAACCGCGCGCGCGGTCGGCAGCGGCCGCGCGATCGCGATGTTCTTCGGCACCATCTCGCCGAGGATCATCGACAGGAACGTGGCCAGCACCAGCGCGACCGCCACCGCGACCCCGGACGCCGCCGAAGCGGGCAGGCCGGTCGCGTCGAGCAGCGGGCGGACCAGGTCGCCGATGAGCGGTTCGGCGAGGAAACCGGTGATCAGCGTGGTGAGCGTGATCGCGACCTGCGCGCCGGAGAGCTGGAAGCTCAGCGTGCGGTGCGCCTTCTGGACGGTGCGCGAACGCTTGTCACCGACCTGGCGGACGTCCGCGTCGACCGTGCTGCGCTCGAGCGCGGTCAGCGAGAACTCGGCCGCCACGGCGAGACCGGTGCCGATCGTGAGAAGAAGGAAGAGCAGCACGCCGAGCACGGAAAGCAGGACGTGGATCACAGCGCACCGTCCGGGACGGCGGAACGGACGGCGGGCGGAAAGCCGGGTCGATGCGGACCCGGCCCGGTACTGTCACCGGGCGATGGCGCAGCGCGCACGGATGGAAGTCACTCCTCGGCATAACGGGTTTGTAGTGCGACGATGCCGACAATCGTACCGGGTCCGGGCAGCCGTGCGGCGGCAGGACGCGAACCTGGCGCCCGTTTTTCCGCCCGCCGCTGCGGGAACCGCGCTCCCGCCTGCGGCATCCCGGGCCGCTGACGTGCTCCAAGCCCCCGTGCCGCGTTGCGGTTTCTGAACAGGGTGAGCGCGGCGCTCGCCAGCGATGCGGAACTCCGGCGGACGAGACGCGCCGGACGGCTTCTCTCCCGCTGCGGTCCGTGAAGGGCTCCTTGAGGGAATCTGATTCTCTCAAGGAGCCCTTCACGGACCTCGCCAAACGCGCGTGTCCGCCGCGGCAGGGCGAGAACCCCGCGGGCGCAGTGCGCGAAGCTGCCCGTTGCCGTTGCCGTTGCCCGCCCTGCGGCCGTCGCCCGCCTCGCGGCCGTTGCCCGTCCCGTTGCCGTTGCCCGTCCCGTTGCCGTTGCCCGCCTCGCGGCCGTTGCCCGTCCCGTTGCCGTTGCCCGTCCCGTTGCCGTTGCCCGCCTCGCGGCCGTTGCCCGTCCCGTTGCCGTTGCCCGTCCCGTTGCCGTTGCCCGCCTCGCGGCCGTTGCCCGTCCCGTTGCCGTTGCCCGTCCCGCGGCCGTTGCCTGCCCTGCGGCCGCTGCCTGCCGCTCGGTGCCTCTGCCCTTGCTGCTGCCTGCCCTGTTTCCCCTGGCCCGCCTCGCCGCCTGCTGCCGCTGGTCGCCGCGCCTGCGCCTGGCTGCTGGGCGCGGCCCGACTGGCGGGAATGCCCGTGAGGGGTCCCCCTCACGACCTCAGCGAGACCACGCCACCCACCCGGCGGCCGCACGTCCGTCCACAGTGGTGCTTCAGCGCGGCCGTCGCCCCAGCAACGCCACCAGCCGGTCCGGAGCCGCCGCGTTGCGGCCGGCCGCGACTGGCGGGTCGAACAGCCCGAGGCCCTGCCAGTCGTCGATCATCGGGCGCAGCACGTCGAGCAGCCGCCCGGCGAGGACGTCCGGGACCGGGTTCGGGCGGCCGAGCGCGGTGGCGAGGTCCCAGCCGTGCACGGCGAGGTCGAGCGTCATCTGCCAGCCGTACTCCTCGGCGGGCACCAGCCCGAACGAGACGTGCACGGTGCGGCGCAGCGCGCCGGGGGAGAGCCACGCTTCGCGGGCGGCGGCGGACGCCTTCTCCCACACCGAGAGTGGGTCGTCGCCGAGGACGTCTCCGTCGTAGCGGGTGCCGACCTCGTCAAGCGTCGCACCGGCGAGCAGATGGGGTACCCAGAGTTGTTCGACGGCCAGATGATTCACCAGATCGCGTACCGACCAATCGGTGCACGGCGTGCCGCGGGCCCAATCGCCCGGACCGGCGGCGCGCACGGCGGCGTCGAACACGTCCAGTGCGCTGCCGTGGGCGGCGAGGAGATCCACGGGGCACATTGAACACGATTCAGCTGCGCGCGCCCGGCCGGTGTCGTCGCACGGTCTCTTCGACGAGGTCCAGCACCGGGCCCAGATCGTCGCCCGGGAGGCCCATCGCGAGGTGCGACACGAGCCCTTCCAGCACGAGTTCCAGGAACGCGGTCAGCACGCTGACGTCGACGTCGTCGCGCAGGTTGCCTGCCTTGCGCTGCCATTCGAGACGGTCGCGGGTGGCCTCGGTCAGCTGCTGCGAGCGTTCCGCCCACCGGCCGCGGAACTCCGGGTCGGTGCGCAGCCGCCGCGACACCTCCAGCCGGGTGCCGAGCCAGTCCGCCGGATGTTCGCTGTTCCCGGCCAGCAGGTCGCGCATGACCTGGACCAGGCCCTGTTCGGCGACGACGTCGGCCATCCGCACCGCGTCGTCCTCGGCGAGGGCGAGGAAGAGCGATTCCTTGTCGCGGAAGTGGTGGAAGATCGCCCCGCGCGACAATCCGGTGGCTTCTTCCAGACGGCGGACCGTGGCACCCTCGTAGCCGTAGCGTGCGAAACACACGCGCGAGCCGTCGAGGATCTGCCGGCGGCGTGCGTCGAGGTGATCCTGGCTGACCCGTGGCATCCTGAAATCCTGACATCGAGGACCGGGTTCTCGCAATCCGTACGTACGTACTGTGACGAGACGGCGGAACGGATGCGCGCCGTCACACTGGCGGGTTCTCGGCTGACACGACCGGGCCGGTTGACTACGCTGTGCACATCACGACGTGAGCACCGGAAAGGGAGCGGCCTTGGTCATCGGCGAGTCGGGCCGTGCGCGCGGCGGTTTCGCCATGGACGCGGCGGAGCTGACCGCGGTCATCCGGTTGTGGGAGGACCAGCTCGCGAAGATCGCCGCCGACGGCCGCGCGATCGACGAGATCCTCGCGGTCTTCGCCGCCCCCGGCTCGGACCCGGCGAGCACGGAGTACGCGGCCGCCGGCGCGGACTCCCTGCACACGCTGCGCGACCAGAACGAGGCGCTGCGCCGGTACGCCGCCGGATACCTCGACAAGCTGCGCGCCGCGCGGGACCGGACGGCCGAGGCGGACCAGGCCGGCGCCGACCTCGGTCGCGGCCGGTAAGCGAACGGCCCCGGCCGCGCACGAAGGGAACCAGGTGGACGGCAAGCAGATCTTCGACAACTTCCGCGGCGGCGACACGTCCGGTTTGCGTGCCGCCGCGGCGAAGGTCCAGGAGCTTTCGGCGGCCTACCTGGAGCGCGCGCAGAGCGTGAAAGAACTTCAAGAGCGGATGGCGCGCTCGTGGACCGGCGACTCCGCCGACGCCGCGAAGGCGGGCGCGGGACCGGTCGAGGCCGGGTTCCGGGAGTCCGTCGACCCGCTCGACCTCACCAGCGCGTCGATGGACACCCAGGCCAGCAGCTTCGAAAGCTCCCGGCACGCGGTCGTCGACGTGCCGCCCCGCCCGGAGCGGCCGCAGCCGTGGGCCGGGCCGTTGCAGGCGGTGCTGCCCGCGTCGGCCGCGCCAGTGTCCTTTCAGGACAGCATCGACCGGTTCCACGGCGCGAACGAGAACAACGTCCGGGTGATGGAGCAGTACCACGGCGTCACCGCGAACACGAAACGCGTGCTGCCGAAGCAATACGGCCCGATCGTCGCCGACGGCGTCGCGGTCCGCCGGACCACTTCGGACAGTACGGCCACGCAGACCGCCGCGAGCCACGACCGGAACGGTCCCGGTGCCGCGGTGCTGCCCGCTCCGGTGAGCGAACCGTCCCAGCGCGGCTCGGGTCCGGCGGTCGGCGGCGCGCCCGTCGCGGCGGGCGGCCCCGGCGACGGCCTGCACTGGCGGCCGGAGTACCTCCTCGAGTCCGATCCGGAGGGCGTGTTCGGGGCGGACGGTTCGGCGACCCAGCCGGTTCTCGGCGACGAGGAGGAGTAGCCGGTGGCCGATCCGGCGGGACGGGTGGACGTCCCGGTCGAAGCGCTCGCGGCGCTGGCCGAACGCGAGCAGGTGGGCCGGTTGCACGTGACGCTGCGGCCGGATCCGGCGTGGCTGTCGGAAACCGAACGCGACGAAGCCGCCAAGCGGGTGGACGACGCGCTGGCGCTGGCCGGCCTGGTCGACTCGCGCGGCCGGGCCACGGTGGACTTCCTGGACTGGCTGCCGCTGCTCGTGCGCCCGGTGGTCGAGTACTACGGCTGGGTCGCGACCGGCGACCGCACGTACGGCGTGCTCGCCGCGGCCAGCGGGCTGCAGGCGGTGCTCGCGGTGTCGGACGGCGAACACGTCGGGGTCCAGGAGATCGACCGCGAACGCGTGCTGGAAACGCTGGTGGAGCAGCTGCCCGCGGTGGGCCCGGGCGGCGGTTACGTGCGCACCGTGCGCGTCGCGGACCTGACCGAAGCCGCCCGTCGCGGCGAGGACGCTTTTCCGTTGGACCCGGTGCTGTCGGACGTGCTAACCCTGGTGCAGCGTCCGGTGCACGGAAGCGGAGAGCTGTACGCGGGACGACGCGACGACGTCGGCCGGTACGTCCGGTTGGAAGAACCCCTGCACTACGCGGACACGGACTGGGGCCGGTACCTGAGCTACACCGTCGGGGCCGGGCCGGACGCGGAAATCCGGATCGGGCCGGCCGGCCCGGCCGAACTGTGCGGTGCGCTGCGGGCTTTGGAGCGCACCCTGAACTGAGGGGACGCTGCGGTGCGCTATCCGGAAATCGAACCGTACGACAGCGGCCTGCTGGACGTCGGCGACGGCCATCGGGTGTACTGGGAAACCTGCGGAAACCCCGAGGGCAAACCGGTCGCAGTCCTCCACGGCGGCCCGGGAACCGGCTGCAGCGAAGGCATGCGGCAGTTTTTCGACCCGGAGAAATATCGAATCGTCCTGCTGGACCAACGCGGCTCCGGCCGCAGCACCCCGCACGCAGGCGACACCGTAGAAGCGCTGAAGGCGAACACCACCAGCCACCTGATCGCAGATCTGGAATTGCTGCGGGAAACCTTGAAAATCGACCGCTGGCAACTCTTCGGCGGCTCCTGGGGCTGCGTACTGGGCCTGGCTTACGCGGAACAGCATCCCGAACGAGTGACGGAAATCGTCATGATGGGCCTGGCCACCGACCGTCAGATCGAAATCGACCAGCTGACCGGCGGCCTCGCAGAAATGTTCCCGGAAGCCTACGCAAGATTCCGCGACGGCGTACCGGAAACCGAACGAGACGGCGACCTGTCAGCGGCCTACTACCGCCTGCTCACCGACCCGGACCCCGCAGTGCACGAGCCAGCCGCACAACGTTGGTGCGCTTGGGAATCCGCCATGCTCCCCGGCGTCCCGCCCTCCCCGAAATTCGAAGACCCCCGCTTCCGCCTGGCTTTCGCCAGAATGGTCACCCACTACTTCTCCCAAGGCTGCTTCCTGGAAGACGGCGGAATCCTCCGCAACGCAGGCAAACTGGCCGGAATCCCGACAGTGCTGGCACAAGGCATCCTGGACCTGAGCAGCCTGGCAGGCACCCCCTGGCTCCTGGAACAAGCAATCCCGGACGCAGAACTAATCCTGGTAAGCGGCGCAGGCCACACGACAGCAGTCCCCTCGATGGAAAACACCCTAATCGCAGCCACCGACAAATTCGCCGCCGACCGCTAAAACACCACACACAACCGCCACCGCTGCACCCACACCACCCCCGCACCCCGATACGAAGCCAAAATGCGGTCTGAGGGTGCTTGTCAAGGCATCTTTCCCGCCTTGACAAGCACCCTCAGACCGTCATCACAATCAGCTTCGGGGTGCCCCACGCAACCAACAGGCGCAATGTCGCCGCCAGGCGACGAGCCGCCTCTCCTACGGAATCATCAACGCAGGCACCCCCGTCGGACTCGACGCCTCCGCATTCCGCGCCTCCCGAGTAGCTTCAGCCTGCCGCAACGCAGTAACCCGAGGCGGAACCCGATCCAAGTGCCACTCCGCCAACACCAACGCCACCTTGGCCTGCATCTCCGTCCGCAACCGCAAGAACGAATCAGCCGGATCCGCCCCGACTTCCCCGAGCAACAACCACCAAGCCCAAGCCGCAGCCCCGGCATTGGCGATAAAGTCCGGAATCACCGCAACCCCACGAGCCGACAACGCCGCCTCGGCCTCCGGAGTAGTAGCAGCGTTAGCCGCCTCCACCACCACCTTGGCCTTGACGAGATTCTCGTTGTCCACCCGCAACGCGTAAGAAATAGCCGCCGGAACAAAGATATCCGCCTCAGCAGCCACCACCGCCTCCCGCGGCAACGACTGGACCCCTTCCGGCAACCGCCCCCGGTCAACCTCCCCGAACCGGTCCCGCAACTCCAGCAACGCGGGAATGTCCAACCCCTCCGGGTCGTACAACGTCCCCGCCGCATCCGCGACAGCCACGACCTTCATCCCCGCCTCGTGCAGGTACCAAGCCGCGCCGCCGCCCATCGTCCCGATGCCTTGGATAGCGACAGTCGTCTCCGGAACAGCCCACCCCCAGGTGTTGGCCGCCCCGAGACAAGCCTGCGCCACCCCGTACCCGCCGATCACGTCCCCGAGCAACTGCCCGCCGGGAACCGGCGCGTTCAGCCCAGCCTGAACCCGCCGAAGCGTGCGCGCCGGATCAGCCGACCGGCGGATCGCGGCGTGGTACGACTGCTCCAGCCCGAGCGTCGCGAAAACCTCGTCGATGAGATGCTGCGGCACCCCCAGGTCCTCCGCGGTCACCCAGCTGGAGTCCAGCCAGGGACGCAGGAACTCGCAGAACCGGGTGAGCACACCGGTAGCGCGCGGGTCCTTGGGGTCGAAGTCGATGCCGCCCTTCGCGCCGCCGACCGGGAGGTTGAACGCGGCCGTCTTGTTCGCCATGCCGCGCGCGAGGTCGGCCACCTCGTCGACCGTGCAGCCGGCGCGCATTCGCGTGCCGCCCGTGGCGACGCCGGAAACCAGGCTGTGCACGACCAGGTAGCCGCGCGCGCCCGTGACCGGGTCCGTCCACGTGAGCTTCATCAGCGGTTCGGCGATCCGCGTGTCCATCGAGCCACTCACCTCCTCGAGTCCTTGGCAGCGCGCTTCGCCGCCTGCTTCCGAGGGTGCTGCCACTTCGGGGGCCGCGTCCATTTACCGAATGTGCACGAAGTTGTTTAGGGTTCGTACATGGAGCTTTCGTTGCACCGCTTGAGGATGCTCCGCGAACTGCACCGCAGGGGCACGGTCACCGCGGCTGCCGCGGCGTTGCATTACACCGCTTCGGCGGTGTCGCAGCAACTCGCGCAGCTGGAACGCGACGTCGGCGCGAAGCTGTTCGAACGGCTCGGCCGCCGGGTCCAGCTGACCGAGCTCGGCATCCTGCTCACCGAGCACGCCGAGGAGATCCTGGGTTCGGTCGAGCGCGCGACGCTCGCGCTGGAGGAAGCGCAGGGTTCGATGTCCGCGCGGCTCACCGCGGGAGTCTGGGCGTCGGTGGCGTCCGGTTTGCTGCCGACCGCGCTCACCGCGCTGGCCGCGGATTACCCGGGAATCCAAGTGCGGACGAAGGAACTGGCCCCGGAGGCGACCGCGGACGCGGTGCGGGACGGCTCGCTGGACCTGTCGTTCGTCATCGACTACTCGGATGCCCCGATGGAGTGGAGCGACGGGCTGGAGCGCGCGGTCGTGGCGGTGGAACGGCTGCACGCGGCGGTCCCGGCGGGCGCGCTGCAGTCGGCCACGGTGCCGCTCGACGCGCTCGCGGAGCATCCGTGGATCCTGGCGAGCCCTAAGTCCCATTTCGGCCGCGCGATCCGGATTGCCTGCCAGCGGCACGGTTTCCAGCCGAAAATCAATCACGAGGTCGAGGAGCAGTCGACCGCGATGGCGATGGTGGGCGCCGGGCTCGGCGTCACCCTGGTGTCGGATCTCGGCCTGCGGCTGCTGCGCCCGCCGGGGATCGACGTCGTCGCGCTGGCCCCGCCCCTGCTGCGGACGGTGTCGATCGCTTACCGCCGCACGGAGATCCGGCGGCCGGCGTTGCACCTGGTGGTGGCGGCGGTGCAGAAAGCGGCGGCGGAGCTGGGACTGGGGACCGAGCCCGCTCTGCCCTGAGCCCGGGGTGCCCCGGATGGAGCAGTGCCGCCAGGTTGATCCATTCGGTGAACTCCCAGGTCAACCAGGATTACGGGTTCCTTATCGATCTTCTCCGGCGCTTCTCGGCCCTGTTTTTGTCGGACCCCGCGTGTAGCGTCGCGAAGCGACGAGGTCCGGCCCCGCGGACCTCCTGACGGGGACGGCGACAGATGACTGCAGTGCACGACTTTCCGGACAGATCGGGGAGTGCGGCGAACCGGACCGCGCGGGTGCTCGCTGACCGCGCGGAGGGGGAGCGGTACGTCGCGTCGGTCTGTTTCAAGCACGGCCCGCCGAGACTGCTCGGGGTGGAACTGGAGTTCACCGTGCACCATTCCGGCGACCCGGTCCGCCCGCTCGACCCCGATGTCCTCGCGACGGCGCTCGGCCCGCACACCCCGCGGACGCTGCGCCCCGACAGTCCCGCGATCCCGCTCCCGGCCGGCGCGCCGGTGAGCCTGGAACCGGGCTGCCAGGTGGAGATCTCCGCTCCGCCCCAGGCCTCGCTGCGTGCCCTGCACGCGGCTGTGGAGGCCGATCTCGCTCATCTCACCGGTCTTCTCGCCCGCCACGGCCTCGAACTCGGGGCCGCGGGCATCGACGAACACCGTCCGCCCCGGCGCGTTCTGCGCACGCCCCGCTACGCCGCCATGGAACGCCGGTTCGCCCCGATCGGGGCGGGCGGCATCACCATGATGTGCAGTACCGCGGGGCTGCAGATCTGCGTCGACGCGGGCGAAGCGCACGAGGTCGCCGCGCGCTGGGCGGCCGCGCACGCGCTGGGCCCGCCGCTGCTGGCCCTGTTCGCGAATTCCCGCGTGCACGCCGGAACCGACACCGGATTCGCATCGGCGCGCTGGCTCGCGGTCATGGAAACCGAACCGGTCCGCACCCAGTCGCCCGAACCCGGGGAAGACCCGGCGCGCGAATGGGCCCGCCGGATGATGGACACGCCGCTGATGGTGTTCCCGCGCGGCGAACGGCCGTGGGACGCGCCGGAGGGGCTGACCTTCGCCGAGTGGATCGCCGGCCGGGGCGCGGCCACCGTGCTGCGCCGCCCGACGGCCGCGGACCTCGACTACCACCTCACCACGATGTTCACCCCGGTGCGGCCGCAGGGCTACCTCGAGCTGAGGTACCTGGACGGGCAGCCGCCGGGGGAATGGCTGCCGCCGGTCGCGCTGGTCACCGCGCTGCTGGCGAATCAGTCCACTGTGGACAAAGTACGCGAGGTGTGCGCGCCCGCGGCCGGCCGCTGGGCCGACGCCGCCCGGTGCGGGATGGCCGACGCGCAGCTGGCGGCGGTCGCCAGGGAGCTGGTGGAACTGGGCGTCGCCGAGCTGCCCGCCACCGGGCTTCCGGACGACACCGTCGCCCGGCTGGCCGCCGGGCTGCGGACGCGGGCCGCCGGGGTGCCGCGCCAGGACCGATGAGCAGGACCGAGAACACCGCCGGGCGGGGAGCCCGGCGAACCGGACTCGAGGAGTCAGGAGCCATGAGCACCATCCCCGAACAGAACCCGTTGCTGGAGCTGAGCCCGCAAGACCTGCGGGCGCACGCGGCCGCGGCCCTCACCCGGGCGCGCGAGCGCAGCGTGGCCCTCACCGACGCGGTCGACGACGAGGACCTTGTGCGGCAGCATTCGAAGCTGATGTCGCCGCTCGTGTGGGACCTCGCGCACATCGGCAGCCAGGAAGAACTGTGGCTGGTCCGCGACGTCGGCGGCCGGGAGCCGCTGCGGCCGGACATCGACGACCTGTACGACGCCTTCCAGCACGCCCGCGCGGACCGCCCGGCGCTGCCGCTGCTCGGCCCGGCCGAGGCCCGGGCGTACGTGAAGGAAGTTCGCGAAAAGGCGTTCGACGTCTTGGAAACCGCCCCGCTGGAAGGCAGGCGGCTCACCGAGAGCGCGTTCGCGTTCGGCATGATCACCCAGCACGAACAGCAGCACGACGAGACCATGCTGGCCACCCACCAGCTGCGCAAGGGCGAACCGGTGCTGCACGCGCCGGAGCCGCCGCGCGCGCCCGCCCGGAAGCTGCCCGCCGAGGTGCTCGTGCCCGGCGGCCGGTTCACCATGGGCACCACCGCCGAACCGTGGGCGCTGGACAACGAACGCCCGGCGCACGAGGTCGACGTGCCCGCCTTCGTCCTCGACACCACCCCGGTCACCTGCGGGGCGTACGTCGAGTTCCTGGAATCCGGCGGATACCACGACCAGCGGTTCTGGAGCGAGCCCGGCTGGGCCTGGCGGCAGGAGCACGACATCACCGCGCCCCGGTTCTGGCGTCGCGAACCGGACGGCTGGTGGCGCACCCGTTTCGGTGTGCGCGAACGCGTTCCGGAGAACGAGCCGGTCGTGCACGTTTCGTATTACGAGGCGGAGGCATACGCGCGCTGGGCGGGCAAGCGGCTGCCCACCGAGGCGGAGTGGGAGAAGGCCGCCCGGCACGACCCCGAGAGCGGACGGTCGCGGCGATTCCCCTGGGGCGACGAGGAACCGACCGCCGAGCACGCCAACCTCGGGCAGCGCCACCTGCGCGCGGCCGAGGCGGGCGCGTATCCGGCAGGTGCGTCGCCGCTGGGCGTGCACCAGCTGATCGGCGACGTCTGGGAGTGGACGAGCACCGATTTCCACGGCTACCCGGGCTTCGCGGCGTTCCCGTACCGGGAGTATTCCGAGGTGTTCTTCGGACCGGAGTACAAGATCCTGCGCGGCGGGTCGTTCGGCACCGACGCGGCGGCGATCCGGGGCACGTTCCGCAACTGGGACTACCCGATCCGGCGGCAGATCTTCTCCGGTTTCCGGTGCGCGCGCGATCCGCGCCCGGGCGAGGCAGGCTAGCCGGATGTGCCGTCATCTCGCCTATCTCGGCGCGCCGGTGTCCCCGGCGGAGCTGATGTTCGCCGCGCCGCACGCGCTGCTCGTGCAGTCGTACGCGCCGCTCGACATGCGCGGCGGCGGTTCGGTGAACGCCGACGGCTTCGGCCTCGGCTGGTACCCGGAGCCGGGTGCGCCGCCGCAGCGCTACCGCCGCCGCGAACCGCTGTGGACCGACCAGACGCTGCCCGCGCTGGCCGCGTCGGTGCGCACTCGCGCGTTCGTCGCGGCGGTGCGCAACGGCACCACCGGAATGCCGGTCACCGAAGCGGCCGCCGCGCCGTTCGCCGAGGGCCGCTGGCTGTTCAGCCACAACGGCGTGGTGCGCGGCTGGCCCGGTTCGATGCGCGGGCTGGCCGGGCGGCTGGACGTCACCGAGTTGTTCACGCTCGAAGCGCCGACGGATTCCGCACTGCTGTGGGCGTTGCTGCGCGCCCGGCTGCGCGCGGGGGAGGAGCCGCTCGAAGCGGTGACCGGCCTCGTGCGGGAGGTCGAGGCGGTCGCCCCGGGCTCCCGGCTGAACCTGCTGCTCACCGACGGCGAACTGCTCGTCGCCACCGCCTGGACGCACGCGTTGTCCGTGCGCCGCACCGAAACCGGCGTGGTGCTGGCGTCCGAGCCGTGCGATCCGGACCCGGCCTGGACCGCCGTGCCCGACCACCACGCCGTGCGCGTCACCGCGGCCGGCGTCGACGTCCTTCCCCTGACCCTGGAACGGAGCACCGCCCGATGACCGAAGCGGACCTGGAGAGCCATCGCCGCGACGTGACCGCCGAACTGCGCGCGGACGTGCGCGAGGGGCTCACGGCCGACCAGAAGTGGTTGCCGCCCAAGTGGTTCTACGACGCCGAAGGCAGCAAGCTGTTCGAGAAGATCACCGCGCTGCCGGAGTACTACCCGACCCGCAGCGAGCGCGAGGTGCTCGCGGCACGGGCGGCCGAGATCGCCGAACGCACCGGCGCGCACACGCTCGTCGAGCTGGGGTCGGGGTCGAGCGAGAAGACCCGGCTGCTGCTGGACGCGCTCACCGCGCACGGCACGCTGGAGGCGTTCGTGCCGATGGACGTGTCGGAAACCGCGCTCGCCGAGGCCGCCGCGGCGATCACGGCGGACTATCCGAAGCTCGAGGTGCGCGGGGTGGTCGGCGACTTCACCCAGCACCTGCAGCTGCTGCCCGGCACCGCGCCGCGGGTCGTCGCCTTCCTCGGCGGCACGATCGGCAACTTCCTGCCCGACGAGCGGGCCGAGTTCCTGCACTCGGTGCGCGACGTGCTCGGCGAGGGGGAGTGGCTGCTGCTCGGCACCGACCTGGTGAAGGACCGGGAGACGCTGGAACGGGCCTACGACGACGCCGCGGGCGTCACCGCGGCGTTCAACCGCAACGTGCTGCGCGTGATCAACGCCGAACTGGGCGCGGACTTCGACCCGGACGAGTTCGACCACGTCGCCCACTGGAACGCCGACCGCGAGTGGATCGAAATGCGGCTGCGCGCCCGGCGCCGGACGGAGGTGCAAATCCCCGGCGCGGACCTGATCGTGCCGTTCGCCGAGGGCGAGCACATCCGCACCGAGGTGTCCGCGAAGTTCCGCCCCGACGGCGTCGAGGCGGAACTGAACGCCGCCGGGTTCGCGCTCGAGCGATGGTGGACAGACTCACAGCAGCGGTTCGGGGTGAGTTTGGCAAGATCAGTGCGTGCGTAACCCTCTCGCGGCACTCGCCCGCAAGCTCGGCACCCAGCGCCGGCTGATGGGCGCCTCGCGCGCCATCATCGCGACCGACCGGCAGCTGCACCGGTGGTTCGGCGGCCGGATCAGCCTGGTCGGCCTGGCCGGACTGCCGTCGCTGCGCCTCACCACCACCGGACGGCGCAGCGGCCTCCCGCGGAGCACGAACTTGCTGTACTACCCCCACGGCAGCGAGTTCGTGCTCACCGGCTCCAACTGGGGCCGTCCGAAGAACCCGGCGTGGACGCACAACCTCCGCGACAACCCGAAGGCGACGGTCGCGCTGCGCGGCCGCGAGATCGAGGTCAAGGCGCGGGAACTGGAAGGCGCGGAGTACGACCGGATGTGGGCGGAACTGCTCGAATTCTGGCCGGGCTACGAAATGGAACGCGACGCGGCGGGGCGGGAGCTGCCCGTATTCGTGCTGACCCGCTGCTGACGATCGAGCGGTGAGCGGAATCGAGCTGCTGGGCTCCGCACGGGTTTGCGAAACCAGCCGTGAGCGTGCTTGGCCCCCGCGGGGAGGCAATGCGCGAGAGAGTGCGCGTGGCCGGTTGCTGGAAATCGTCGCTGACCGCGGATCAGCGCGATGCGTCCAAGCGGAGCGAGGCTGTCGCGTCTCCGGGCGGGGTGGTCGCGATCCCGATCTGGGTGTCGGTGTTGGGGTTGACGTCCGCCGTCGTGTCAGCTGCCCGGCGGACCCGGTGACCTCGAAGCAGAGTTTGCCGTTGCCCGCCGAGCCGATCCGGTCGGTGGAGCGGACGATGGTCAGACCGACAGTTTCGGGCGCGGGGCAGGGTCTGTAGAGAACGCGGCCGTCGCCGCTGATCAGCTGCACGTGGTCGCTGGCGAGGATCGCCGCGGCAGCCGCTGGCAGCAGTACGGTATCGAGCCTGTTGTCAA
Organism: Amycolatopsis nivea; assembly: GCF_004522235.1. Lineage (GTDB taxonomy): Bacteria > Actinomycetota > Actinomycetes > Mycobacteriales > Pseudonocardiaceae > Amycolatopsis > Amycolatopsis nivea. Next base: position 23,292 of record NZ_SDLT01000049.1, on the reverse strand, counting down.
AATCGGACCTATCTCGGAGATCTGAATGTATGTGGTGCACGGCTGGTTCGAGCTGTGGGAATCCCCGGCCGAGCCGGAGTGGGGCGAGGAGAAGTTCGACGAGCTGGTCGAAGAGGTCCGGGCGCGGATCGCCGGCACCGACTTCGGAACCAGCGAAGTGACGATGAAGATCTTCAACGGCATCTACGTCCTGAGGGTGGACGGGGCTCCCAACCACCGCGGGACGGAAATACCCGAGGTGATCGGATTCCTGGAGTACGTCGCCCGGCTGCTTCCCGGGTCGCACGGGCTCCTGTACGAACGAGACGAGGAGGCTACCGACGCGCCCGGGCAGAACGGGTTCCGGGTCCGGGTCATGGCGCGCGGGGAACTGAGTCTCCGGCTGGACCCGTTCCTCTCGCCGATCCAGCCCGTCGTCGAGGATCCCTGATCGGCGGTCGCTCGGCAGAACCCCGCACATCCTCCTTTTGGCCGGTGCCCGGCTTGGCCGGATTGTGCCAGTCTCGGTGACGCCCCGTAATCAGACGGGTGCGCAACCAGGGGAGATTCCACGTGCGCGGAGCGAAAAGAGCACGAGCCGGAGCACTGGTCGCGGCGATCGCGGCCGCGCTGACCGGGCTGGCGGGCACTGCCGTCGCGGCGCCCGCCGGTCCGGCGGCGCAGCAGGCCACACCCGCGGAGATCGCGCGCACCGCGCCGGTCAGGTGGGAGGACTGCACCAAAGACCAGTTGCGCGGGGTCCCGGAAGACCAGGTGAAGCTGTACAGCTGCTCGCGTTACCGCGTGCCGGTCGACCACGACGACGCGTCGCTCGGCAGCATCGACATCGCGCTGATGAAGCGCGCCGCCAGGGTTCCCGGGCAGCGGATCGGGTCGCTGTTCCTCAACCCGGGCGGTCCGGGCGGGTCCGGGCTGCGGATGCCGATCGCGGGCGACCGCTACTTCCGCCCGCAGGTGATGGACCGCTTCGACCTCGTCGGGTTCGACCCGCGCGGCGTCGGGGCCAGCAATCCGCTGCGCTGCTTCACCACCGCCGAGGACGCCGCGGACGTGCAGAACGAGATGGTCCCGGTTCCGTTGTCGCGCAAGGAAATCTCCGGCACGCTCGCCGCGTACCGGGACTACGGCCAGTTCTGCCGCCGCAACGCGGGCGCGCTGCTCGACCACATGTCCACCCGCGACGTCGTGCGCGACCTCGACCAGTTGCGCGCCGCCGTCGGCGACAAGCAGCTGACCTACACCGGGTTCTCCTACGGCACGCTCGTCGGCTCCACCTACGCGGCGATGTTCCCGAAGCAGACGCGGGCGATCGTGATCGACGGGAACGTCGACCCGCAGCTGCGCACCAACGACGGTGTCACCTACGACCTCGCACGGGCGCAGGGCTTCGAGATCGCGCTCGCCGGTTTCCTCGACCGCTGCGCCCAGGCCGGCGATAAATGCGCGTTCAGCGCGGGCGACCCGCGCGCGAAGTTCGACGAGCTGCGCGAGCACGTGCGCACCGACCCGATCACGTTGCCCGACGGCACGAAGATCGACCTCGGCGCGTTGACCGGCGCGGTGTCGAGCTCGCTGTATTCGCCCGCCTCGTTCGGCGAGCTGGCGGAGGGCTTGCAGCAGGCGTACTCGGTGCTGCATCCGTCGTTGCAGGCGCAGTCCGCGCGGAAGGGCACCTTGTCCGCGGGCCGCGGCGGTCTGCTCGACCTCGCCCCGGACAGCCCGTACACCGGCGACGACTCGTATTTCGCGGTGAACTGCGCCGACAAGCCGATGCGGATCCGGCAGGAGCAGGTGCCGGGCATCGCGGCCAAGGCGGACCGGGAATCGCCGACTTTCGGCCGCTACCAGGTGTTCTCCGACATCGCCGCGTGCCCGGTGTGGCCCGCCGCGAAGACGTCCGACCCGTACCGCGGGCCGTGGCGCGCGAACACCGCGACGCCGGTGCTGGTGGTGAGCAACTTCTACGACCCCGCCACCCGGTACCGCTTCGGCCAGCGGATGGCCGAGGAACTGGGCAACTCGCGGCTGCTGTCGGTCGACGCGTTCGGCCACTGCATCCTCGGCAAGGCGCGCGGCGTGGACGACGCGACCGCCGCGTACCTGATCGACCTGAAGGTGCCCGCCGCCGGCCAGGTGTTCCAGCCGGACCAGCAGCCGTTCACGACGCCCGCGAAGGGCTGATCGGTTGATCTTCGGCCCGGAATCGGGCATATCGGCACAACCCTCTTGTCAGCGCCCGGCGGATCGGTGAAAGTGTCCGCCAGAAGTTCACCTGAGGGGGGTTGACGTGCGGCGCTGGGCGGGCGGATTCGGCGCGGCCGCGGTCCTTGCCGGGACCGCGGCGCTCGCCGGGTGCTCCGGCTCGCCCGCCCAGCCCGGCCCGGTCGAGGTTTCGCGCTCGGCCTGCGGCGACGGCTGGACCGCGCCGCCGGCCGGGCCGCAGACCCTGCAGGTCCGCAACAACGCCGCCGTCACGATGGAGATCGAACTCGTCGACCCGGCCACCGGGACGGTCTTCGGGGAACTGGAAGGCGTCGGCCCCGGCACGACGCGCGCGTTGCCGGTGAACTTCGGCAACGGCGCGTACGCCCTGCGCTGCGCCCCCGAGGACGGCACGCCCTTCGTCGGCCCGACCGTGCAGGTAACCGGCGGCGCGGACCGCCCGGGCCCGGCGGTGGTGCCGGTGACCAACGCGGATTTGCTCGGCCCGCTCAAGCAGTACCACGCCTACGTCGCCGACGGCCTCGGCACGCTCACCGGCCAGACCGCGGCGCTGGCGCAAGCCGTCCGCGCGGGCAATCGCGGTGCGGCGCAACAGGCTTGGCTCACCGCGCACCTCACCTACGAACGGCTCGGCGCCGCTTACGACGCCTTCGGAGACTCGGACGGGGCGATCAACGGCACCACCGCCGGGCTGCCGGGCGGTGCCGCCGATCCGGGCTTCACCGGCTTCCATCGCCTCGAGAACGGCTTGTGGCACAACGAAGCGGTGCCCGCGCTGAGCCCGATCGCCGATCAGCTCGACCAGGTGGTCCAGAAGCTGCGCACGTCGTTCGCCGACGCCCAGATCGACCAGAACGATCTCGGCCTGCGCGCGCACGAGATCATGGAGAACACCCTCCAGTTCGAGCTGACCGGCCGCACCGACTACGGCAGCGGCTCCACCCTGGCGACCGCGCGCGCGAACCTCGCCGGGACCCGTGCGGTGCTCGACGTGCTGCGCCCGTTGCTGACGACGAGGTTCCCCGGTTTGAAGGATCTCGACGCCTGGATCGCCCGCACCGACCACGATCTCCAAGCGGTCGCCGGGAAACCGCTCTCCGCTCTCGACCGGAAGCAGCGGCAGCGGATCAACGCCGACGTCTCGGAGCTGACCGAACGCCTGGCCCCGGTCGCGGCGATCGCGGAGCCGAGGAGGGTCTCGTGAGCCTGGGACGGCGCGCGTTCCTGCGCGGAGCGGCAGCCGCCGGGGCGGGCGCGGGTCTGGTCGGCCTGTCCGGAAGCGCGACAGCCGCCGGGGGAGCGGTGCCGTTCCACGGTCCACATCAGACAGCCGTGCTGGCGGAACCGGCGAGACATTCAGTCGTCGCCGCGTTCGACGTCGTCGCCGAGAATCGCGCCGAACTCACCGCCCTGCTCAAGGAACTGACCGACCGCGCGCGGTTCCTCACCGGCGGTGGTGCCTCCGCGTCCGTCGGGATCACCGGACCGCCCGCGGACTCCGGTGTGCTCGGTCCGGAAGTCCCGAAAGGACAGCTGTCCGTGCTGGTGGGCGCGGGCGCGTCGCTGTTCGACGACCGGTACGGGCTCGCCGCGCGCAAACCGCCGAAGCTCAAGCAGATGCCGATGTTCCCGGACGACGCGCTCGATCCGCAGTGGTGCCACGGCGATCTGTCCCTGGTGCTCAACGCCGCCGAACTGGACACCGTGCTGCACGCGCTGCGCGACATCGCCCGCGCGACCCGGGGCGGGATGCAGCTGCGCTGGAAGATCGACGGATTCAGCTCGCCGCCGCGGCCGTCCGGGACCCCGCGCAACCTGCTCGGGTTCAAGGACGGCACCGCGAATCCCGGGCCGTCCGAAGCGGACAGTCTGGTGTGGACCGACGACGGCGGCAGCTACCAGGTCATCCGGCTGATCCGGATGCTGGTCGAGTTCTGGGACCGGGTGTCGCTGTCGGAGCAGGAGAACATGATCGGCCGCCGCCGCGACACCGGCGCCCCGCTCGACGGCGCGGCCGAGCAGGACGCGCCGCGCTACGCCGACGACCCGATCGGCACGGTCATCCCGCTGACCAGCCACATCCGGCTCGCGAACCCGCGCACGCCGCAGACGGACGGACAGCGGATCCTGCGCCGCGCGGTCAATTACGACCGCGGCGTCGACTCCAACGGCAACCTCGACATGGGCCTCGTCTTCACCTGTTACCAGCGCGATCTCGAGCAGCAGTTCGAGGCCGTGCAGAAGCGGCTCGCCGGCGAGCCGCTCACCGACTACGTCTCGCCGTTCGGGGGCGGATATTTCCACCTGTTCCCGGGCGTGACGGATCCGGCCGACCACTACGGCCGGGCAGTGCTGGGCTGAGCGGAAGGAGTTCTGCAGTGAAGCGGACCAGGAAGCGGGCCACCGCGGCGGCCGCGCTGGCGGCGACCGCGGCGCTGGCCGCGGCGTGCGCGAGCAGTTCGGCGTCGACCTCGGCCCCGGCGCACGCGATCGCCGCCGAGACGTTCACGACGTCGACGCCGATCAAGCACGTCGTGGTGATCTTCGGCGAGAACATCTCCTTCGACCATTACTTCGGCACCTATCCGAACGCGACGAACGAGAACGGCACTCCGTTCCATGCCGCGCCCGGCACTCCGAAGGTCAACGGCCTGACTCCGGAACTGCTGCAGCACAACCCGAACGCTTACAACCCGAAGCGGTTGAGCCCGGACCAGGCGCTCACCTGTGATCAGGCGCATGACTACAAGAAGGAACAGGCCGCGTTCAACGGCGGCAAGATGGACAAGTTCGTCGAGTACACCGAGAAGGACAAGTGCACTGGGCAGCCTGTGTTGTTCGGCGAGCCTGGTCTGGTGATGAATTACTTCGACGGCAATACTGTTACTGCGATGTGGAATTATGCACAGCATTACTCGTTGAATGATAATTCGTTCAATACTGTGTTTGGGCCGTCTAGTCCCGGGGCGATCAATCTCGTGTCGGGGCAGACGCATGGGTTGCAGCCGGTGGATTCGGTTACCGGGGAGCCTAAGGTTGATCCGCATACCGCGGCTTCGCCGGATGCTCATGGGGTCGGGACGATGATTACCGATCCGGATCCGGCGTTCGACGACTGTTCGGACAAGAATCACACGGCTAAGGACAATCTCGGGGCGTTCCAGGGGCGGAATGTCGGGGATTTGCTGAATGCTCGCGGGGTTACTTGGGGCTGGTTCGAGGGTGGGTTCCGGCCTACTGGCGAGGCTAACGGGTATGCCGTCTGCGGGACTAAGCATCCTAACGTGGGTGGGCAGGCGTCCGTTGACTACAGTCCGCATCACGAGCCGTTCCAGTACTACCGGTCGACGGCTAATCGGAAGCACCTTCCGCCGTCCTCCTTGCATGCGGTGGGGCAGCAGGATCAGGCTAATCATCAGTATGACGTCCGGGACTTCAATGATGCACTCGCTGCGGGGACGATGCCTGCGGTGAGTTTTCTGAAGGCTCCGGAGTATCAGGACGGGCATGCTGGGTATTCGGATCCGTTGGACGAGCAGGCCTTTGTGGCTGAGGAGGTCAATCGGATCCAGGCTTCGCCGCAGTGGAAGAATACGGCGATCGTGTTGGCTTATGACGATTCGGACGGGTGGTATGACCATGTTGCGCCGAAGATTCTGAACGGGTCGCACGATTCGGCGCAGGATGCTTCGGTTTGTACTTCGAAGCCGGTTAAGCTGGGCGGGTTCGCGGATCGGTGCGGGTATGGGCCTCGGTTGCCGTTGCTGGTGATTTCGCCTTATAGCAGGGTTAATTATGTTGATCACACTATGACTGATCAGACTTCGGTGTTGCGGTTTATTGAGGACAACTGGCATTTGGGGCGGATTGGTGGCGGGTCGTTTGATGTGATGGCGGCTCCGTTGACTGGGATGTTCGATTTTTCGCATGCTAAGGCGAAGTCGTTGAAGTTGGATCCTAAGACTGGGGCGGTGGTTGGTTAGGGGCGCTGCGGTTACGGGGCGGCTCGTCGCCTGGCGGCGACATTGCGGCCTTGGTTGCGTGGGGGACCCCGAAGCCCATTGTGATGACGGTCCGGGGGTGCTTGTCAAGGCGGGAAAGATGCCTTGACAAGCACCCCCGGACCGCATTTTTGGCTTCGTATCGGGGTGCGGGGGTGGTGTGGGTGCCTCGATTGTTGGGTGCATTGGCGGCGGTTTTAGGGCCGGGTGCCTTGATGCGTTGGGTGCATTGGCTGCGGTTTTCGGGCGCGCGGGTGGGTGCGTGGTTGGGATGGGGTATGCGGGTGTCGGTTGGGGTGGGGGTAGCGGCCCAATGTGGCATTGGGTGCGTCTGACGCACCGAACGCCGCATTGGGGGCATGCGATGCACCCAATGCCGCATTGGGGGCGCATCGCGGCGGCGGGGCGGAGCCGGGGCCGGGGCCGGGTGGTCCGTGAAGGGCTCTTTGAGGGAATCCAAGTCCGTGAAGGAGGCCCTCACGGCCGGCGGGCGGGTCGTGAGGGGAACCCTGGGGGAATCAGAGTCAACGGGGGTTCCCCTCACGCACGGCGGCGAAGCGGGCGAAGCCGGAGACAAGTGTGGCCCGCTCCGAAAGATCGGAGCGGGCCAACAACTTGGAGGTCAGACCGTCAGGACTGGGTCATCTTCCGCAGCACGTACTGCAGGATGCCGCCGTTGCGGTAGTAGTCCGCTTCGCCGGGGGTGTCGATGCGGACGACCGCGTCGAACTCGACCTTTGAGCCGTCTTCCTTCGTGGCCGTCACGTGGACCGTTCGGGGCGTTTCGCCCTCGTTCAGCTTCGTGATGCCCTCGATGTCGAACGTCTCGGTGCCGTCGAGCTTCAGCGACGACGCCGATTCTCCCTCCGGGAACTGCAGCGGGATGACGCCCATGCCGATCAGGTTGGAGCGGTGGATGCGCTCGAACGACTCGGTGATCACCGCGCGCACGCCCAGCAGGCTGGTGCCCTTGGCCGCCCAGTCGCGGGACGAACCGGAGCCGTACTCCTTGCCGCCCAGGACGACCAGCGGGGTGCCTGCCGCCGCGTAGTTCTGGGCCGCGTCGTAGATGAACGCCTGCGGGGCTCCCTCGACGGTGAAGTCGCGGGTGTAGCCGCCCTGCACGTCGTCCAGCAGCTGGTTGCGCAGCCGGATGTTCGCGAACGTGCCGCGGATCATGACCTCGTGGTTGCCGCGGCGCGAGCCGTAGGAGTTGAAGTCCTTGCGCTCGATGCCGTGCTCGACCAGGTACTGCGCGGCCGGCGTGCCGGGCTTGATCGCGCCGGCGGGGGAGATGTGGTCGGTGGTGACCGAATCGCCCAGCTTCGCCAGCACCCGGGCGCCGGAGATGTCCTGCACCGGGGCCGGTTCGGCGGTCATGCCGTCGAAGTACGGGGGCTTCCGGACGTAGGTGGACTCGGCCTCCCACTCGAAGGTCTTGCCGGTCGGCGTCGGCAGCGACTTCCAGCGCTCGCCGCCGTCGAACACGTCGGCGTAGTCCTTCTTGAACATCTCCTGGGTGATCGCGGAGTCGATGGTCTCCTGGATCTCCTGCGGCGACGGCCAGATGTCCTTCAGGAACACGTCGTTGCCGTCGCTGTCCTGGCCGAGCGGCTGGGTCGCGAAGTCGAAGTCCATCGTCCCGGCCAGCGCGTACGCGATGACCAGCGGCGGGGACGCCAGGTAGTTCATCTTGACGTCCGGGTTGATCCGGCCCTCGAAGTTCCGGTTGCCCGAGAGCACCGAGACCGCGGTGAGGTCGTTCTCCTGGATCGCGGCGGAGATCTCGTCCGACAGCGGGCCCGAGTTGCCGATGCACGTGGTGCAGCCGTAGCCGACCAGGTGGTAGCCCAGCTTCTCCAGGTACGGCCAGAGGCCGGCCTTGTCGTAGTAGTCGGTGACGACCTGCGAACCCGGCGCCATCGACGTCTTGACCCACGGCTTGACCGACAGGCCCTTGTCGACCGCGTTGCGCGCGAGCAGCGCCGCGCCCAGCATGACCGACGGGTTCGAGGTGTTGGTGCACGAGGTGATCGAGGCGATCACCACGGCGCCGTGGTCGAGCACGAACTCGCCGCGGTCGGCGGTGGACACCTTGACCGGCTTGGTCGGGCGCCCGGTGGCCCCGTTCGCCGCGGACTGCACCGGCACCGCGGTCTCGTCCTGGAACGACAGCGCGGCCGGGTCGGAGGCCGGGAAGGTCTCCTCGACGGTCTCGTCGACGTTGGTGTGCGGGGTCGGCTGCTCGTCCTCGGCGTAGTCGTGCACCGACTTGCGGAACGAGGACTTCGCGTCGGTCAGCTCGATGCGGTCCTGCGGGCGCTTCGGGCCGGCGATCGACGGGACGACCGTCGACAGGTCCAGCTCGAGGTACTCGGAGTACTGCGCCTCGTGCGACGGGTCGTGCCAGAGGCCCTGCTCCTTGGCGTACGCCTCGACCAGCGCGACCTGCTCGGCCGAACGGCCGGTGAGCTTGAGATAGCGGACGGTCTCCTCGTCGATCGGGAAGATCGCCGCGGTGGAGCCGAACTCCGGGCTCATGTTGCCGATGGTGGCGCGGTTGGCCAGCGGCACCTGGGCGACGCTCTCGCCGTAGAACTCGACGAACTTGCCGACCACGCCGTGGCGGCGCAGCATCTCGGTGATCGTGAGCACGACGTCGGTCGCGGTCACGCCGGCCGGGATCTCGCCGGTCAGCTTGAAGCCGACGACGCGCGGGATCAGCATGGAGACCGGCTGGCCCAGCATGGCCGCCTCGGCCTCGATGCCGCCGACGCCCCAGCCCAGCACGCCGAGGCCGTTGACCATGGTGGTGTGCGAGTCGGTGCCGACGCAGGAGTCGGGGTAGGCCTGCCCGTTGCGGGCCATGACCGTGCGCGCCAGGTGCTCGATGTTGACCTGGTGCACGATGCCGGTGCCCGGCGGGACGACCTTGAACTCGTCGAAGGCGCCCTGGCCCCAGCGCAGGAACTGGTAGCGCTCGCGGTTGCGCTCGTACTCGATCTCCACGTTGCGCTCGAAGGCGTCCGCGCGGCCGAACACGTCGATGATCACCGAGTGGTCGATGACCATCTCGGCGGGCGCGAGCGGGTTGACCTTGTCCGGGTCGCCGCCGAGGGCGGTCACGGCCTCGCGCATGGTGGCCAGGTCGACCACGCAGGGCACGCCGGTGAAGTCCTGCATGATCACCCGGGCGGGCGTGAACTGGATCTCGATCGACGGGTCCGCGTTCGGATCCCATCCGCCGAGCGCGCGGATGTGGTCGGCGGTGATGTTCGCGCCGTCCTCGGTGCGCAGCAGGTTCTCGAGGAGGATCTTCAGGCTGTAGGGCAGCCGGGCGGCGCCTTCGACCTTGTCCAGGCGGAAGATCTCGTACGAGTTCTCTTCCACCTGCAAGGTGTCCTTGGCGCCGAAGCTGTCCTTGCTAGGTGCAGTCACGTCTAACTCCAGTGGCATGGATTCCACGCCGCCGCCGGCGTGTCCTCCCGGGTCAGTTCGGTGTCGGTCTCCGGGTCGTCGGGATCGACCCGCGCGAGTCTTGCGCACCCCCACCGTAGAACCGGAACCGGGAGGGCACACCTCGTCTTCTCGACCCAAACAGTACGCGTGTCCTGTATTTCGTTCAAGACGACACGCGGAGTGACGTGCGCCATCCGGACACGCGGTCCCGCCAGGTCCCCCGAACAGGGGAAATGATCTCCGCGGTGTGTAAGTTCTTCCTGAGGCTTGTGATAGTGGTGTGACTGCAGAGGTACGCGGTGTGCCCGCGGGACGGCAGCGGGCGAGCGGAGGTGGCGGGCGTGAGGGTCCGGCGTGGACAGTCCGGGACGGCGGGCGCGCTGGTGCGCGGAGCCGGGGCCCGGCGCGGGCTGGCGATCGCGACGGTCACCCTGGCGGCCCTGCTCGGCGCGACGAGCACCGGGCTCGCGGTGCCCCCGCCGCCGCCGAATCCGAGCGACTCCTCGATCGACTCCGCCAAGGGCGACGCGAACGCGAAGGCCGGCGAGGTCGGCAGGCTCACCAACCAGCTCGCGCAGGCCGAGCAGAAGCTCAGCGCGCTGCAGGACAACGTCGAGCTGAAGCAGGAACAGGCCATGAAGGCCCTGGTCGACCTGCAGACCGCGCAGGACGAGGCGACCCAGGCGCAGAACGACGCGAAGTCGGCGCGCCAGGAGGCGGACGCGGCGGTCGGCGCCATCGAGAAGGCCCGCGCGGACGCGAAGAAGTTCGCCGCCGCGAGCTTCGAGCAGGGCAGCACGATCGGGTCGATCTCGGCGTACCTGACCTCGGACAGCCCGAAGGACCTGCTCGCCCGCGCCCAGCTGCTCAACTCCATCGGCGGCTCGCGGCTCAACGCGATGGACCGGCTCCAGCAGGCGCAGACGGAGAAGGCCAACAAGGACTCCGCCGCGCGCAAGGCGCTGGAGCTGGCGCAGCAGAAGCAGGACGCGGCCACGCGGGCGAAGGGCACCGCGGACGCCGCGCAGTCCGCCGCCGTGTCCGCGCAGCAGGCCCAGGCCGCGCAGAACACGCAGCTGGAAGCCAACAAGAACGCCGTCGAGCAGCAGCTGTACGCCGCGCAGGCGAAGGTCAACGGGCTGCAGGGGCAGCGCCAGCGCTACCAGGACTGGCTCGCGCAGAAGCAGCGCGAGGACGAGGAGCGCGCCCGGCAGGCGGCCCTGCGGGCAGCCGCGGCGAACAACGACGACGGAGGCGACAACGGCGGCGGAAGCCGCGGCCGGCCGTCCCCGGCGGCGGGCAGCTCGATCGAGGCCGTGATCGCGCGGGCGCTGTCCAAGGTGGGCATGCCGTACGCGTGGGGCGGCGGCAACGGCAGCGGCCCGACCCGCGGCATCCGCGACGGCGGCGTGGCCGACCGGTACGGCGACTACCGCAAGATCGGCTTCGACTGCTCCGGCCTGATGATCTACGCTTTCGCCGGCGTGCAGGGCCTGCCGCACTTCAGCGGCTACCAGTACACCTCCGGCCGCCGGGTCCCGCTGTCGCAGATGCGCCGCGGCGACATGCTCTTCTGGGGCGGCTCGGGCGGCATCCACCACGTCGCGCTGTACCTGGGCAACGGGCAGATGGTCGAGGCCCCGCAGTCGGGTTCGTACGTCCGCGTGACGTCGGTCCGCTACGGCGGGATCATGCCGTACGCGACGCGCCTCATCGGCTGAGCGGGCTCCACACGTAGGGCGTCGTCTCGGTCACCGCGGTGAAGCCGAGCCGTTCGAGGATCGGACGGCTCGTGGGCAGCGCGTCGACCTGGAGGTAGGCGACGCCGCGAGCCCGGGCCGCGCCGACCCGGTGCGCGACGAGCGCGCGGTAGAGGCCTCGGCCGCGCCATTCCGGGAGCGTCGCGCCGCCCCAGAGTCCGGCGAATCCGGTGCCGGGCACCAGTTCCAGCCGAGACGCGGCGACGAACCTGCCGTCCGCTTCAGCCACGACATGCGTGGTGGTCCCGGCGTCAGCGCGGGCCCGGGCGAGCAGATCCGCAGCGACCGCGGCTTCGTCGTGACCGAACACCGAGGCCGACAACGTCGCGATGCGCAGCAGGTCGTCGCTGCTGTCGGCTTCGCGCACGACCACGTCGGTGGACGGCGGAGCGGAGGCGGCGACCGCGTCCAGCGGCGCGATCAGGACGGTTTCGGTTTCCTCCGGGACGAATCCGGCCGCGAGCAACCGCTCCGGCAGCTCCGCGGGACGGTCGTGGCTGCGGGTCTTCCACTCGAACTCCTCGCCGCGAGCGGCGAAGAACGCGCGCTGGCGGGCGATCAGGTCGTCGAGCGCGCCGCCGGTCACGCCGAGGTCGGGTGGTCCGGAGACAAATCCGCGGCGGCCGCCGGTGAGGCGGGCGAGCGGGCCGTCGGCGGTCAGCTGCTGTCCGGGTTCGGCCTGGGTCAGTTCGGCTTGGCGGACTTCGCGGTCGTAAGCGGCGAGCAGCCGCGCGGCGTCGGGCACGCCCGGGAATTTAACCCGGACGACCCCGCAGCGCGCGCGGGTTTCCGGGGCGGGCACGCTGGGTGCATGACTGAGAGCCCCCGGTTCGCCGGGATCGTGCTGGCCGGCGGGTCCGCGCGGCGCCTGTCCGGAGTGGACAAGCCGGAGCTGCGGGTCGGCGGGATCTCCTTGCTGGGCCGGGCGGTCGAGGCGCTGTCCGGAGCGGATCCGGTCGTCGTGTGCGGTCCGCAGCGGCCGGGATACGACACCGTCGTCTGGACCTGCGAGGCCGTTGCCGGCGCGGGGCCGGTGGCGGCGCTGGCCGCTGGGCTTGAGGCGGTCGATGCGGACATTGTCGTGCTGCTTGCCGCTGATCTCCCCGGCATCCGGCGCTCCACAGTGGACCGACTGCGGTCCACTGTGGTCAGCGCGGACGGCGCGGTGCTGGTCGACGCGGCGGGGGAGCGACAGTGGCTGGTGAGCGCCTGGCACACGGCGGCTCTGCGCGAGGCGATGCCGGAGCGTCCGGAAAACGCGTCGCTGCGCCGGACGCTCGGCGGATTGCGGATCGCCGAGGTCCCCGCGGAGCCCGGCGAGAGCGACGACATCGACACGCCGGAGGACCTGGAAAAGCACCGCTGACAGGGGCTTCACAGCTGTCACACCGGCGATGCGATTGGCTACCGTCGCGGGAAGTTCTCGACCCAGTAGGGTCGCGGGCGAGCACGCAGACGCGGAAACCCCTGGAGGAAGAGTGACCGAGCCCGGCTTCGCCGAGGGAGCGAACGGGCAGCAGCCCGGCACCCCGGCGCGGGACGCCCAGCTGCTGGAACGCACCGTGTTCGAGGTGAAGCGCGTCATCGTCGGACAGGACCGGCTGGTGGAGCGCATGCTCGTCGGGCTGCTGGCGAAGGGGCACCTGCTGCTCGAAGGCGTGCCCGGGGTCGCGAAGACGCTCGCGGTCGAGACGTTCGCGCGCGTGGTGGGCGGGTCGTTCTCCCGCGTGCAGTTCACCCCCGACCTGGTGCCCGCCGACATCCTCGGCACGCGCATCTACCGCCAGGGCGCCGAGCGCTTCGACGTCGAACTGGGCCCGGTCGTCGCGAACTTCGTGCTCGCCGACGAGATCAACCGCGCCCCGGCGAAGGTGCAGTCGGCGATGCTCGAGGTGATGGCCGAGCGGCACGTGTCGATCGGCGGCAAGACCTTCCCGATGCCCGACCCGTTCCTCGTGCTGGCCACGCAGAACCCGATCGAGAACGAGGGCGTCTACCCGCTGCCGGAAGCCCAGCGCGACCGGTTCCTGTTCAAAATCCTGGTCGAGTACCCCTCCGCCGAGGAGGAGCGCGAGATCATCTACCGGATGGGCGTCACGCCGCCGGAGCCGCACGAGGTGCTGAGCCCGGCGGAGCTGGTGCGGCTGCAGGGCGTCGCGTCGCAGGTGTTCGTGCACCACGCGCTGGTCGACTACGTCGTGCGGCTGGTGCTCACCACGCGCACCCCGAACGACCACGGGCTGTCCGACGTCGCGGGCTGGGTGTCGTACGGCGCCTCGCCGCGCGCGAGCCTCGGCATCATCGCCGCGGCGCGGGCGCTGGCGCTCGTGCGCGGCCGCGACTACGTGCTCCCGCAGGACGTCGTCGACGTCGTGCCGGACGTGCTGCGGCACCGCCTCGTGCTGTCCTACGACGCGCTGGCCGACGGCGTCCCGGTGGACCACATCGTCACCCGCGTGCTGCAGACCGTGCCGCTGCCGCAGGTTTCGGCCCGGCCGCAGGGCGGCGCCGGCCCCGTGCCGGCGGGCGCGCCCGTCAGGTAGCGGCGTGGCTGGCACCTCCTCGAAAGAACCGGGCGGACGGCCCGGCTGGGCCCCGCCGATCCTGCGCGGCGACCGGATGGAAGCGGGACTGCGCACGCTCGAACTCGAAGTGCGCCGCCGCCTCGACGGGCTGCTCCAGGGCAACCACCTCGGGCTCGTCCCGGGGCCGGGTTCCGAGCCCGGCGAGGCGCGGCCGTACCAGCCCGGCGACGACGTGCGCCGGATGGACTGGGCGGTCACCGCGCGCACGACGACGCCGCACATCCGCGAGACGGTCGCGGACCGCGAGCTGGAGACGTGGGTCGTCGCGGACATGTCGGCGAGCCTCGACTTCGGCACCGCGCTGTGCGAGAAGCGCGATCTGGTCGTCTGCGCGACCGCCGCTGTCGCGCATCTGACCGGCGGCGGCGGAAACCGGATCGGCGCGCTCGTGTCCAACGGCGAAGGCATCACCCGGCTCCCGGCGCGCGGCGGGCTTCCGCACGCCCGCGGCCTGGTCCGGCGGCTCGCCGAGACGCCCCGTGCCGCCGAAGGCGTCCGCGGCGACCTCGCCGAGGCGCTGGAAAAGCTGCGCCGTCCGCCGCGGCGGCGCGGACTGGCGGTGGTGATCTCCGACTTCCTCGGCCCGATGGACTGGGAGCGCCCGTTGCGCGCGCTCGGCGGAAGGCACGAGCTGATCGCGATCGAGATCGTCGACCCGCGCGACGTGGACCTGCCGGACGTCGGCACCGTCGTGCTGGCCGACCCGGAGACCGGCCGGCAGCGCGAGGTGCACGCTTCGGCGTTGCTGCGCAAGGAGTTCGGCGCGGCGGCGAACGCGCACCGGCAGGCGGTCGCGGCCGGTCTGCGCCGGGCCGGGGCCGCGCATCTGGTGCTGCGCACCGATTCCGACTGGATCGCGGACATGGTGCGGTTCGTGGTCGCCCGCAAGCGCCGCTGGTCGGGAGGCGTCGCATGACCACGATGCACGCGGCAACCGGTAAGGAGGCGACGGCATGAGCCTCGCCGGATTCAGTTCGCCGTGGTGGTTCCTGCTGCTGATCGCAGTGGCCGCGGTGGCGGCCGCGTACGTGCTGTCGCAGCGGCAGCGGCGCCGCCGGGTGATGCGGTTCGCGAATCTGGAGCTGCTGGAGAAGGTCGCGCCCAAGGCGCAGGGCTGGATCCGGCACGTGCCCGCGGTGCTGATCGTGCTGTCGCTGCTGTTCCTGACGGTCTCGCTGGCCGGTCCGACGGCGGAGCAGAAGGTGCCGCGCAACCGGGCGACGGTCATGCTGGTGATCGACGTGTCGCTGTCGATGGAAGCCACCGACGTCGCCCCGACGCGGCTCAAGGCGGCGCAGGACGCGGCGAAGCAGTTCGCGCAGAACATGACCCCGGGCGTCAACCTGGGCCTGATCTCGTTCGCCGGAACCGCGACCGTGCTGGTCAACCCGACCACGGACCGGGCAGGCGTGACGAAGGCGATCGACAACCTGAAGCTCGCCCAGTCCACCGCCACCGGCGAGGGCATCTACGCGGCGATGCAGTCGATCCAGAGCTTCTCCGCGGTGGTCGGCGGCGCGGACGGTCCGCCGCCCGCACGGATCGTCCTGATGAGCGACGGCAAGCAGACGGTGCCGGAGGACCTGTACGCCCCGCGCGGCGCGTACACCGCGGCGCAGGCGGCGAAACAGGCACAGATGCCGATCTCGTCGATCTCGTTCGGCACCGAGCACGGGTCGGTCGACATCGAGGGCAAGCAGCAGGACGTCCGCGTGGACGACGAATCCCTGCGCGAGATCGCCCGGCTGTCCGGAGGAGAGTTCTACAAGGCGGCGAGCGCGGACGAGCTGAAACGCGTGTACGCCGACCTGGGCGAGCAGATCGGGTACGAGCTGAAGAACGCCGACGCGAGCAAGCCGTGGGTGGTGCTGGGGACGATCATCCTCATGGCCGGGGCGGCGACCGCGCTGGTGTTCGGCCAGAGACTGCCTTGACGCCGGTCGCTTCCGGCGGGGAGCGGTCCCGGCCGGAAGCGGCACGCGGATCCACACCATGCCGCCGCGCGGTTCCTGGGGCGAGCCGCCTTCACGGCGTCGCGAAACCGTTCTGCCGCCAGCCTTCGTACACCGCGATCGCCGTCGTGTTCGCCAGGTTCAGCGACCGGTTGTTGGGCAGCATCGGCAACCGCAGCCGTTCGGTGACCTCCGGGGCGCGCTGAACCTCGTCCGGCAGCCCGGCGGACTCCGGCCCGAACATCAGCACATCCCCTGGGGCGTAAGAAACCTCCGTGTAGAGCCGGGTCGCCCCGGCGCTGAACGCGTACACCTTCGCGGGCAGCAACGCCTGCCACGCCGCGGCCAGATCGGCGTGCACGTGGACCCGCGCGAGGTCGTGGTAATCGAGCCCGGCGCGGCGGAGCTGCTTGTCCTCCAAGGTGAACCCCAGCGGTTCGACCAGGTGCAGCTCGCATCCGGTGTTCGCGGCCAGCCGGATCGCGTTGCCGGTGTTGGGCGGGATTTCGGGGCAGTAGAACAAGACTCGGAACACGGGATGCCTCACGCCGCCTCGGGTAGATACTTCGCGTAAGCCGCGCGCACTTCCGGCGGCGGCTCCGCTTTGCGGTAGTTCTCGGTGTCGACGAACACGTACCGCAGCCGGAGCTCGGTGGTCACGGTGTCGCCGCGGCGGATGTCCAGCTCGAACCGCATCGACGTGGTGCCCAGGTGCACCAGATAGACCGACACCACGAGCTCGTCGTCGAAACGGCACGGCGCGAAATACCGCAGATTCGACTCGGCGACCACCAGGTCGACGCCGGTGGCGAGCAGTGCGTCGTGCGAACCGAAGAGGGTTCTTTCCACCTCGAACGCCGCCATGTCCGCGTAGGCAAGGTAATGCGCGTTGAAGACGATCCCCTGAGCGTCGCATTCGTGGTAGCGCACGCGCAGGGGCATTTCAACGAGAGGGCGGCGTTCGGTCACCCGACCAATCTAGCGATCAGCCGTGCAGGGCGCGGTAGGTGTCGGCCGCCCCCCGATGCAGCGGGACCGGTTGGGTGCCGATCAGCGTCCGCACGTCCAGGAACTGCGTCCCGACCGCCTGTGCGGGCACGAGCTCGGCAGCCCGCCCCGCGAGCACCCGAACCACCGCCGCCGCCACGTCGAACGGCAGCTTGGGCGAGCAGACCAGCAGATTCGCCACCCCGATCGTGCCCAGCGCGCCGACCCCGCGGTAAGCCCCGGCGGGCACCTGCACCTGTTCGTACAGCGGACCGTAGGCCTTGCGCAGCTGGGGGAGCACCGACGTCAGCGGGATGAGCGAGAGCGGCGTCGTGCGGTTGAGGTCGGCGAGGGCGGGCGTCGGGATGCCGCCGGACCAGAGGAACGCGTCGATCCGGCGGTCGTGCAGGGCGGCGACCGCGTCGTTCAGCGGCAGGTGCTGTGCTTGGACCGGGATGTTGCTCGCGGCGAAGACCCGTTCGCCCAGTTGCGCGGCGCCGGAGCGGCTCGCGCCGACCGAGATCGGGCGGCCGGCCAGCGAGCGCAGGTCGGTGAGCTGGTCCTCGGCGCGGACGACCAGCTGGAGGTAGTTCTCGTAGACGCGGCCGAGTGCTTGCAGCGGCACGGGTTTCCCGAACGGCGTGCCGCCGGTGATCGCGGATTGCGCCACGTCGGCGAGCGCCAGCCCGAAGTCGGCCGTTCCGTCCTGGACGCGTTGCACGTTCTCGACGCTCGCCTCGGTGGGCAGCGCGCTGCAGTGCAGCCGCGGTTCGGCGCGCGACAGTTCGGCGGCCAGGACCTCCGCGAAGGCCAGGTAGAAGCCGCCGGGTTCGCCGGACGCGATGGTGATCTTCCGGTCCGGGCCGCGGTAGGTGTCGTCGCAGGCGGCGAGCGTCAGGGCGAGGCCGCCGAGGAGCGCGGTGCGGCGGGTGACCTTCACGGCGTCACCGCCGCGGGCAGCGTGATCCGGACTTGCAGGCCGTGCGGTTCGACCGCGCGCAGCTCCAGAACCCCGCCCCGGGCACGGGTTTGCTCCCGCGCGATGGCGAGACCGAGGCCGGTGCCGCGAGGCGCGCCGTCGCCGCCCGCGCGCCAGAACCGTTCGGTGGCCCGGGCGAGGTCCTCCGGAGGAAGGCCCGGACCGTCGTCGGAGACGATCAGCGTGACACTGTCCGAAGTGGACTCCCAAGCGGCGGTGATGGTCGCTCCCTGACCGGCGTGGTGGACGGCGTTGTCCAGCAGGACGTCGAGAATCTGCGCCAGTTCGCTTTCCGGCGTACGCACCAGCAGCGGCTCAGTATGCACTTCGCACGGCACGAGGGTCGCGCCGGCTTCGTCGGCGGACAACCGCCATGCGTCGACCCGCTCCGCCACGACAGCGGCCAGGTCCGCGGGCTCGTCGTCGGCGCGCGCGGCCAGGCGGGTCGCGGTGCTTTCCGCGGTGGCCAGGGCGAGCAGACCGTCGAGAATTCGTTCCAGGCGCTCGACTTCCGCCACCGTCGCCTCGTAAGCCGGGCGGTTTTCGACCTCGGTGCCGAGCAGGTCGAGCCGGAGCCGGAGCGCGGCCATCGGATTCCGCAGCTGGTGCGAGGTGTCCGCGACGAGCCGCTGCTGCTGGTTCGCGGACTCGACCACCGCGTCGGACATCCGGTTCACCGATGCCGCGAGCGACCGCAGTTCGCGCGGCCCGGACCGTTCCGGCACCTGCGCGCGGCGTCCGCCCGCTACCGCCAGCACGCCGGTTTCCAGCTCCACCAGCGGTCGCACCATCCATCGCGACAGCAGGACCGCGAGCAGCACGAACAGCGCCGCGACCACCATCGCCCCGGCCGCGATCGCGCTCCACGCCGCCGCGACGTCCTGCGCCGCGGCGGTCACCGAAGCACGCAGCAGCACCACGCCGGACACCCGCGTCCCGGTGCCGACGGGGCGCGCGAACAGCACCGGCGTGTCCGACCACGGCTGGATCCGCTCGACCGGCGCTTCCGGCTCGTTGCGGAGCGTCGCCTCGATGACGGTCCGCGCGTCCGGATCGCTGCTGGTCAGACCGCCGGTTTCGACCAGCGGCTGCCGCTGCGCGTCGACGATCAGCACGCCTTCGCTGTATAACGACGAATACTGCCGCGCGTCGGCGTTCAACGCGGTCGCGTCGCCGGAATCGACCGCCTGTTGCGCGAGCACCACGAAGCGGTCGACGTCGCTGCTGCGCGAAATCACCAGCTGCTGGGTCCGCTGATCGGCGGTCGCGGACAGCAGCGGAACCGCGAACGCCGCCACGACGGCGAGCGCGAGCGTGACGAGGACAGCCAGCAGGCGAGTGCGCACCGATCAGCTCCGGCCGAGCCGGTAGCCGAAGCCGCGGATCGTGGTGAGCAGGCCGGGCCGGTCGAGTTTCGCGCGCAGCTGCGTCATGTGGACGTCGAGCGAGCGGGAAACGGCGAGGTACGCGTCGCCCCACACCTCGTCCATCAGCTGCTGGCGGCTCACCGCGGTGCCGGGCCGCGCGGCGAGCACCGCCAGCACCGCGAATTCCTTCGTGGTCAGCCCGATGTCGCGGCCGCCGACCACGACCCGGCGCGCGCCCAGATCGATCTCGACGTCCTCGATCTGCACCACCGGGTCCTTCGGCGCGGGGGAGGAGCTGCCCGCCCGCCGCGCCACCGCGTCCATCCTGGCCAGCAACTCCGCCATCCGCACCGGTTTCGCCAGGTAGTCGTCCGCGCCGAAACGCAGCGCCCGGACGACCGAACGCTCGTCGTCGCGCGCGGTCAGCACGATCACCGGCACCGGAGAGACCTGCCGGATCTTGCGGAGCACGTCCAGCCCGTCGAGATCCGGCAGGCCGAGGTCGAGAAGCAGCAGGTCCGCGTCCCGGTGCCGGGTGAGCGCGTCCGAGCCGCGGCCGACCGCGGTGACCGAGTGGCCGTGCGCCTGCAGCGTTTCGGCGAGTGCCCGGGCGACCCCGGTGTCGTCCTCCACGAGCAGCACGCGCACGGCCGTCCTCCCGATCAGTCCTCGCCGCGTTCGAGGGCGGACGAACGCGAAGTTTCCCGCATTGTCGCGTACACGACGAGCGACACGAGGACGCAACCCGCGACGTACCAGAAGAAGAGCGATTCGTGACCCGCCTTCTTCAGCGCCTGCGCGATCAGCTCGGCGGTCCCGCCGAAGATCGCGACGGTGAGCGCGTAGGGCAGGCCGACGCCGATCGCGCGGATCCGCGTCGGGAACAGCTCGGCCTTCACGATCGCGTTGATCGAGGTGTAGCCGGTCACGATCACCAGCGCGCCGAGCAGCAGCAGGAACGCGAGGAACGGCTGGCTGGTGCGCGCCATCAGGGTCATGATCGGCACGGTCAGCAGGGTGCCCGCGATGCCGAAGAACATCAGCAGCTTCCGCCGGCCGATCCGGTCCGACAGCCGTCCGGCCAGCGGCTGCAGGATCGCGAAGATCAGCAGCGCGACGAACATGATCACGGTGACCGTGCGGCGCGGGATGTGCGCGGTGTTCTCCAGGAACTTCTGCGTGTAGGTGGCGTAGGTGTAGAACGCGACCGTGCCGCCGAGCGTCAGGCCGACGACGAGCAGGATCTCCCGCGGGTACTTCACGAGCTGGCGCAGCGTGCCGCGCTCGCCCTTGCCGGCTTCCGCCCCCTCGGTGGCCCGCTGGTAGCTCTCCGACTCGTCCATCGACCGCCGCAGCGCCATCACGATCACCGCCGCGAGCGCGCCGACGACGAACGCGATCCGCCAGCCCCAGTCGCCCATCTGCTTGTCGGTGAGCACGCTCTGCAGGATCAGCTGCAGCCCCAGCGCGAGCAGCTGCCCGCCGACGAGCGTCACGTACTGGAAGCTGGAGTAGAACCCGCGCTTGCCTGGCGTGGCCACCTCGGACAGGTACGTCGCCGAGGTGGAGTACTCGCCGCCGACCGAAAGCCCTTGCAGCAGACGGGAAAACACCAGCAGGATCGGTGCCGCGATGCCGATCGTCGCGTAGCCCGGCGTCAGCGCGATGAGCAGCGAGCCGCACGCCATCATCGAAACCGAGAGCACGAGCGCGGAACGCCGTCCGTAGCGGTCGGCGAACCGGCCGAGCAGCCAGCCGCCGAGCGGCCGCATGAGGAATCCGACGGCGAACACCGCCGCGGTGTTGAGGAACTGCGCCGTGGCATCGCCGCCGGGGAAGAACGCCTTCGCGAAGTAGACGGTGAACGCCGAATAGGCGTACCAGTCGTACCACTCGACGAGGTTTCCGATCGAGCCGCGCAGCACGTTGCCGACCACGCGCCGCTCGTCCCGCGCCGAGCCGGCGTCCTGGATCCGGGTAGTCATCCTTGACCTCCTGTGTCGCGACTCACGGTGACCAACCGGGCAGTAACCATCAAGGTCGAGACGCGGTTCCTTACCGTCGCTTAGGACGGGAGTGCCGGGTGCGCCGCCGGTCAGCGCAGCCGATAGCCTCAGGCGGGCGCAATCGCGAAGACGACGAGGAGAACGCAGTGGGACGGTCGGTCTTGGTCACCGGCGGCAACCGGGGCATCGGGCTGGCGATCGCCCGCGACCTCGCGGAGCAGGGCCACCGGGTCGCGGTCACGCACCGCGGGTCCGGCGCGCCGGAGGGGCTGTTCGGCGTGCAGGCCGACGTCACCGACGCCGAGCAGGTGGACGCGGCGTTCAAGCTCGTGGAGGAGCACCAGGGGCCGGTCGAGGTCCTGGTGTCCAACGCCGGGCTCACCGACGACACCCTGCTCATGCGGATGTCGGAGGAGCAGTTCGAGCGCGTGCTGAACGCGAACCTCACCGGCGCGTTCCGCGTCGCCAAGCGGGCCTCGCGCGGAATGCTGCGCGCCCGCTGGGGCCGGTTCGTGTTCATCTCGTCCGTGGTGGGCCTTTCCGGCTCGGCCGGGCAGGCGAACTACGCGGCCTCGAAGGCGGGCCTGGTCGGCTTCGCGCGTTCGCTCGCGCGGGAGCTGGGCTCGCGCAACATCACCGCGAACGTGGTCGCGCCCGGTTTCGTGCACACCGACATGACCGACGCGCTGAGCGAGGACCGGCGCAAGGAGATCCTCGCCAACGTCCCGTCCGGCCGCTACGCCGAACCGGCCGAGATCGCCGCCGCGGTGCGGTACCTGTCCTCGGACGAGGCGGGCTACGTCAACGGCGCGGTGCTGCCCGTCGACGGCGGCCTCGGCCTCGGCCACTGACTTTTCCCGAGAAGAACACCCCACGACCTGGAGGACGTGTTGCCCGGATTGCTCGAAGGCAAGCGGCTGCTGATCACCGGCGTCATCACCGACGCCTCGCTGGCGTTCCACGCGGCCCGCATCGCCCAGCAGGAGGGCGCGAAGGTCGTGCTCACCGGCTTCGGACGGCTGTCGCTGGTGGAGCGCATCGCCAAGCGGCTGCCGGAGCCCGCCCCGGTGCTGGAACTGGACGTCACGAACCAGGAGCACCTCGACTCGCTCGCCGACCGCGTCCGCGAGCACGTCGACGGCCTCGACGGCGTGCTGCACTCGATCGGCTTCGCGCCGCAGAGCTGCCTCGGCGCGCCGTTCCTGGACGCCCCCAGCGACGACGTGAAGGTCGCGGTCGACGTCTCGGCGTTCTCGTTCAAGTCGCTCGCGGTCGCGACGCTGCCGCTGCTCGGCCGCGGCGCCTCGATCGTCGGCATGGACTTCGACGCGCGCGTCGCCTGGCCGGTGTACAACTGGATGGGCGTCGCGAAGGCCGCGCTGGAGTCGGTGAACCGCTACCTGGCCAAGGAACTCGGCCCGCAGGGCATCCGGGTCAACCTGGTCAGCGCCGGCCCGATGAAGACCATGGCCGCGAAGTCCATCCCCGGCTTCGGCGAACTCGAAGGCGGCTGGGACGGCCGCGCCCCGCTTGGCTGGGACTCCGCGGACCCGGAGCCGACCGCCAAGACGGTGTGCGTCGCGCTGTCCGACTGGATGCCTGCGACCACCGGTTCGATGATCATGGTCGACGGTGGAGTGCACGCGCTCGGGATCTGAGTTTGGTGCTGCGAATGGCCCCGCGGGAGTGTTCCCGCGGGGCCATTCGCTTTTTAGGCGGCCACCAGTTCCGGTGCGGTGTCGCGTTGGTGGAAGCGCAGGGCCGCGGTGAGGGCGGCTACGGCTAGTGCGCCGAGTGCGACGCTTACCCAGGCGACGCTGGAGAATCCCATTCCCGCGCTGATCGTGGTGCCGCCGAGCCACGGGCCGACGGTGTTTCCTACGTTGAATGCCGAAGTCGTGCTTGCGCCTACGAGGGTTGAGGTGCCGCCTGCTGAGGTTCACCCCGGGTCGTGGACACCGAGTTAGCAGGAT
>NZ_SDLT01000048.1 GCF_004522235.1 Amycolatopsis nivea | reverse complement strand
CGCAATGCCGAACCGGGGCCAAATCACGATGCCACGGCCAATTCGTCGGCCGGATTCATCGGCGCGCGCATTCCGAATTCGAAGCTGCATTAGTCGTGCACTGCTCATGCACTGGCGATGCATGGGAACGGTCGCCGTTTCGGCCTTGAATTCGGGGTATGGAAATCACCTGGCTCATCAGCCCGAAGCGCAAGCCGTCACCGCTTCTTCTGCACATGGTCGACGACGGTCGCCAGGCTGGCCTGGACGTCGTCCAGCCGGTCGAAGATTTCGGCCAAGCGCTGCTCCAGTGCGTCGAGGCGAGTCGAGAGTTCGCCGCCGTCGTCGGCCGGTTCGTCGGGGTGCGGCGGCGTGCGGTTCTGCAGCACGGCCTGCAGATGCTGCGGGTGCCAGCCGAGCGTGGTCGACAGGGCTTCGAGCGTGCGCGCGCTCCGTCGGCGCTCGACCGTGTGGTGCTGCAGCTCGCGCACGATCGCCTGCGACACGTGCGACCGCTCCGCCAACTCGCGCTGCCGCCAGCCGAGTTCGTGCACCCGCATGTCGATCGCCTTCGCGACCGCCGCCCAATCCTCCGACACCTATTCCTCCGCGCTCCGCCTCAGCGTCGAGATTAGCGAGTCATTGCGCTTTTCTCGCGCCGCGTAGCGGGTGTGTAACCGTACGTCGACACTCGCGTCGGTTGGCACCTGACTTCCTGAA
The DNA here is from genome assembly GCF_004522235.1 of Amycolatopsis nivea. GTDB lineage: Bacteria > Actinomycetota > Actinomycetes > Mycobacteriales > Pseudonocardiaceae > Amycolatopsis > Amycolatopsis nivea. The sequence continues at coordinate 65,700 of NZ_SDLT01000048.1, read as the reverse complement.
GCGGCGTCTCGCCGGATTTATCGGCCTTGCAGCTCAGGGTTGTGCGACTTCGCTGCATGCCGTGGTCGTTCGGCGAGGGATGCTGTCTCATCGCCGAGAGGGATGCGCGAGCGTTAAGGGCGGTCTTGGAGCATCTGGCCTGAGGGGGCAGAGCGGGGGAGCGCTGAGGGGATAGGGCTCTAGCCGCCGACGTTCGAGTCGATTCGCCGGCCCCGCACAGGGAAGCCGGATGGGTGCCGTGATGCGCAGGCGGCTGCTCGAACGCGATCGACGTAGGGCTGACCTGCAGAGATGCGAACGAGTATCTGAATGTCGAGAACACATGAGGCTATCATGCGAGCTCTCGGCGCTGTTTCGCACCCCCCTGAAATGACGTGTCTGTTCGTCGTATACTCTCTTCATCAGCAAGTCCGAGTGGCGGAATGGCAGACGCGCTAGCTTGAGGTGCTAGTGTCCTTAACGGACGTGGGGGTTCAAGTCCCCCCTCGGACACATATACATGGGGGATCTCCTAGCCCGCAGAGTAACAGGCCCGCTACGGCGGGTCTTTCTCGTGTTCGGCTCCATCTCACTGTGGATACGCTGGTCGCGGACGCGCCCTCCCGTGGCTGTGCGAGCTGGGAGTGGGGCATGACCCGCATTCCCTCGCTGGCCGCGCCGGGCCGGATCGTCGCCCCGGTGAGTGTCGAGCGTCCTTTGCTCGTACCGTCGATGAGCCTCCCTGTGCTGCGCGATCTCGCCGCCGCTGGCGGGCCGCGGTTGTCCATCGCGGTCATCGCTGAGGGCGGCCGGCTGCAAGACCGCGGGGCGGTCGCGGCATTGGGGTGGAGGCCGGGCGACCGGCTGCTGATCACACTGGTCAAGACCTCAGCGGTGAGCCGCCGACGCTCAGACGGGGCCTTCGTGATGCCGCGCAAGCCCTACGTGGCTCTCCCCGCCGCGGTCCGGCGTGTCTGCCGAGCTGTCGTCGGCATCCGGCTGCTGTTGGTCGCCGACCCGTCTCAGGACGTGCTGGTCGTCCATCCCGAAGCCGCCGTGCAATCCAGCTGTGTGCTTTCCATGCCTCCCTTGCCGACGCTGAGGAGGCTGCCTCGCGACCGCGACCAACGACGACCTCGCCACCGCACGCCTGCTGCTCAACTGTCTCGGCCTCGACCCCGCCAAACTGCTCGGTCAGGAGCCTGCCGACACTCGTGGCCCGGACCTGCGGCCGACGCCCACGATCGGCGAACGGATCCCCGTCGTGACCAAGCTCGTCTCGCCCAGCACTGCCCGCTCTTGCAGGGTCTACTGGAACAAAGCCGGGGCGACCGGCGGATGGATACCATCGCCGCTGTCGAACTCAAAGCAGAAGCCGAACAAGCCCGAGCTGCCGCGGTCGTGCGTCGCAACTCCCGCGGCGGCCGCAACGCTGCCGAGAACTTCGTTGCCGCTATGCGTTGTCTCTACAAACACCTCGTCAACGACAGTCATGTCGACGAGCGCGACAACCCGGCCGCCCGCGTCACCAAACCGCGCCGCAATGCCAGCACCTGGCGGGCGCTTCCCGGCGACCGGATCAGCTAGCTCAACGACGTCGTCGCCAGCACCGGCGACGACCCCGAGTTGGACGCCCTCTGATCCGCGGGCTCCACGAAGAAACTGCGCGCCGGCGCGGTCGCCTTGCGCCCCCGCGGCCTCGTGCGCACCCAATGCGCGATCAAGCCGGGCAGTGCCCGGGCGAGAGCCGGTGCCACCGGCGTGGGCCGCCGGGCGGAGGTGCAGAACCGGCTGCATATTCTCGCAGCGGCCACCGAGTCGTTGGCAATCGCCCAGCAGCCTCGATGCCGGCGGCGAGCAACGGGAATGCCGTGTCCTTGACTGCCGTCAGCACCTGGGCGAGGAACGCCGGACGTGTGGTGTGGATGACCTGGTCCTTGGCGTCAAACGCTTGTCGGCGGGCCGAGCAGGTCCTCTTCGATACGGCCGTGCGACGAGAGGCCTGGCTCGTCCAGGAATCCGGCTCGGGTTCAGGCGATTCTCCATCGCCCTGCGGACCTGAAGGTCATCGGTCGCGTTCTCGCCCAGAACGTGTCCTCCCGGACTGCCGCGGGAGGCGTCCCGCTCTCTGCGGAGTTCGGGCTGAAGAGGCTCGCGCGGCAGTGCTGATCCGCGGGCGCGGCGACTTGCACCGCACCACGCCGCACTGCCGGTTCGAACGCATCCGGGGGGCTCCATTCAGCGTTCCAGCGGACAGTCGCCACGTCGTCGCCGACGCTGGTCTCCACGTCGCACGTCGAGCTGGGGCCGCGTGCGCTCAGCGACTCTTCCCGGGTCATGCCCAGCAATGCCTTCTCCTTCTTTCTCGGGAACTCGCGGCCCTTCCGAGAGATAGGCGACCACGAGAAGTGCACCGGCGACGAGCAATTCCGTTCGATCAGGCGGACGGCGTGTTCCTGGTGCTGGTCGACGTCGAGGCTCAGCGGGCCGCCCGAAGCACTCGAGAAGACGAACGGCGCGCCGACCGTTCAGTGCAGCGGTGAGAAAGCTGTCGGGATGGCGATGCTCGAGGTCGCCCGGGCGATGTTCTCCGGACCGTTCTTCGGCGGCCAGATTTCCCGCTCGTAGGACTCGCGGCGGATGGCTAGGCGTCCGTCGAGGCTGGGGAAGGGCCAGATGTGCGTGATGCGCGGGGTTCCGTCCAGTCCGTACATCGCGGTGGTGAGCGGAAAAAGCTTGGTGCGTTCGGGGAGCGCGGCCTCCCAGCCGGCCATGGTCGGCGGCAGGCCGCCGACTTTGAGTTCGTAGGTGCGGAATTCGTAGACATCGCCGAAGCGCCCGGTCTGCACGGGCGGGAGGAACGGGAACGGCGCGTAGCTGCTGACGGTGAACGAATCCAGGTGCTCGCCGACCCCGAACGGATTGGCGCTGGCGAGGATTCGTCGGCGTTCCTCGGCGAGTGCGCCCGCGTCCTCGAATTCCCGGAGCAGCAGCACGCGGCCGACGATCTCTCCGTGTTCGGTCTCCCAGCAGCCGAGCAGCTTGCCGCGCGCCGCCGCGTTCGTGGCGTAATCCTCGAGGGCGGGCAGTGCTCGGGGCACCGTGTAGAGCTTCAGCGCGAGATGGGTCAGTTCGTAGAACATCGCGGAACCTCCATAAGCATGCGTATCAAGCGTAAGCATGCTTATACTACCAATCATGGGCGACGATCTTGCGGGAGAACTGGCGGATTTCTGCGTGGGAACCACCACAGCACTGGTGCCGGCGGACGTCCTCGACAAAGCCAAGCTGTGTCTGACGGACTTCCTGTCCGCGGCTCTGGTGCCTTCGGACGAGAGCCGCATTGCCTTGCGCGCACTGGGAAATCCGCGAGCTGGCACCGCGCTCGTCCTCGGTGCCGCGGCCGGCGCGCCCGCCCCGGCGGCGGCGTACCTCACCAGCGTGCCCGCGGCGGCGACCGGCCGGACGGACACGCACGTCGAGAGTTCGTCGCATCCCGGCATGGTGGTGTTCTCCGCGCTGCTGGCCTTGGCCGGGCAGCACGAGGTGTCCGGCGGGCGTGTGCTGTCCGCGGCGGTGGTCGGTTACGAGGTGATGTGCCGCCTCGGCTCGGCGATGATCACGTCCGAAGTGGCCGCGACGTTCCGGCCCACCGGTGTGCTCGGCCCCGTCGCGGCTGCCGCCGCGTGCGCCCACCTGCTCGCGCTCGACGAGGCCGCGACGCGGGCGGCGCTCGGCATGGCGGCCAACGCGGCGTGCGGCCTCAACCACTGGGCGCGGGCCGCCACGCAGGAGCATGTGCTGCATTCGGCGACGGCCGCGCGGACCGACGTCGAGTCGGCTTTGCTGGCGGCCGCCGGGTTGACCGCGTCCGGCGGGGCGGTCGACGGCGAGGCGGGACTGCTCGCCGCTTTCGGCGCCCGGGACCGGGCGCACCGGCTCGCCGGGGGACCTGGCTTCGCGATCCGCGACATCGTGCACAAGCCCGCGCCGGCCTGCATCTACGTGCAGGGGCCCTGCCAGCTCGCCGAGGAGATCGGGCGGCGGCACCGTCCCGATCCGGCCCGCGTCGAATCCGTCCGCATCGGGCTCGCCGAGCAGGCGGTCCGGTATCCCGGCTGCGACAACAGCGGGCCGATCTCCGATGTCGTGGCCGCGCAGCTGAGCGTGCAGTTCAGCGTGGCGTCGGTGCTGGCGTCCGGCGGAATTCTCGACCGGAACTGGCGAACCCGGCCGATCCCCAGGCGAACCGGCTCGCTGCCCGCTCCCGGCTGGTCGCGGACCCCGGGCTGACGGCGCGATTTCCGGCCCGCAACGGGTCCTGGGTGCGGGTCCTGCTCGACGACGGACGAGTGCTCGTCGCCGAACAGGACACCTTCCCTTCGATGACCGCCGCCGAGATCGTCCGGCGGTTTCATGCGGCCGCGGACCGGGTTTACGGCCGGGCTGGCAGCGAGGCGATCCTCGCGTGCGTCGATCGGCTCGACCGGACGCCGTCCGCGTCCGGCCTGCTGCGGGCTCTTCAGCCGCGCTGAAGAGCCTCGGTCACGGCGGTGCGGCCTGCCGAACGGCCGAACACCGCCGCCCGCATCAGTGCGGCGCCGCCGGGGTAGTCGCCGTAGAACAGGCCGCCGGTGGCCTCGCCCGCCGCGTACAGCCCGGGCACGGGCGCGCCGTCGGAAGCCAAAGCGCGTCCGTCGGGGTCGATTCGCACGCCGCCGAACGTGAACGTCAGCCCGGCCACCGCGTGGTAGGCGACGAACGGCGGCCGGTCCAGCGGAACGGCCCAGTGCGATTTGGCCGGCGCGATGCCGTCCGTGCTCCCGTCTTCCCGGCAGGCGCGGTTGAATTCCGCTACCGTCCGGACCAGCGCCCCTGCCGGCACGCCGATGCGCTCGGCGAGCGCGGGCAGAGTCGGCGCGGTCACCGGGACCGCGGCCCCGGCGAACTCGTCCGCTACGCGCGCCGCGGTGTGCTGGTCGAAGATCTCGTACGCTTCGCGGCCGGGCTGGCCCATGATCGCCTTGCCCATCTTCGAATAGTTCTTCACCCACGGGCCGGGTCCCTCGTCGACGAACCGCTCGCCGTCCCGGTTGACGAGCACCCCGAGCCAGAACCCGTGCAGCGGGAACGGCGGCGACGCCTCGCTGCGCTCCGGCGCGGGCATGGTCGGGTCCACGGCGGCGGAGTGGCAGCTCGACCACGTCCCGGCCGGACCGGCCCCGGCCCGCAACGCCGCCGCGATCCCCTCGCCGGTCGCCTGGCGGGTGCCGCGCAGTTTCACGTTCTCCCAGCGCGGGCCCAGATGCCGGAGCCGCAACTCGCGACTGGCCTGGAATCCGCCGCTGGCGATCACCACCGCGTCCGCCGGAAGCACGCCGTCGGCGGTCCGCGCGCCGGTGACCCGCTCGCCTTCGCGGACGACCTCGACGAGCGGGGTGGACCAGCGCAGTTCGACGCCGATCTGCTCGGCGTACCGCAGCAGCGGCTTGATCACCTCGAACCCGCGCGACATCCCCTCGCCCGTGCTGGTCAGGATCTGCCCGGGCGGGATGTGCAGCGCGCCGTCCCGCACGCGCGCGCCGACTGTCCGGTTGAAGGTGAAGCGCACTCCTTTCGCGGACAGCCACCGCACGGTGTCCAGCGAGCGTTCCGCGAGCGCTGTCACCAGTTTCGGGTCGGCCTGGCCGTCGCTCATCGCCGTCAGCTCGGCTGCGTAGGCCTCGCGAGTGTAGGGCGGCGCGACGATTTCCTCGGCGTGCATGCCGGGTTCGAAGTCCCGGGTGATCGAGGTGAGGTCGTCCGGGCCGTCGTAGCAGAAGAGGAACAGCCCGCCGGAAAACGCGGCGTTCCCGCCGACGTCGGCACGGCTGCCCTTTTCCAGCAAGACGACGTCCGCTCCGGTTTCGCGGGCGGAGATCGCGGCGGCGAGCCCCGTCAGGCCCGCTCCGGCGACGACAATGTTCGGCACTGGTCCTCCTTGACCGGTTGCGATGATCGGTGCCGGGAGAAGATCCCGGTTCACCAGCGGAAGGCGAGCGGCTGCCCGGGGGAGTCCGGCACCGGTCCGGTGCGCCGGACGAAACCCTTGCCGGGCACGCCGAGTTCGTCGGCGAGCCAGTTCGCGGCGGCGATCAGGCGCGGCAGGTCGATTCCGGTGTCCACATCGGACAATTCGAGCAGCTGGACGGCGTCTTCGGTGCAGATCCCGCCGCCCTGGGCACCAGGCATGGCCGGGTGCCCGCCGCTGCCGGCGAGCGCGGTGTCGAGGTTCCGGACGCCGAGGTCGAGCAGGGGCAGCAGGGCGGCCAGGCCCATGCCGCGGGCGTCGTGGATCTGCACGGTGAGGTTGTCCGCCGGGATGTGCGCGAGCGCGGCGGTGACGAGGCCGCGGATCTGCGGCGGGGCCGCGTAACCGGACGAGTCGGCGAGGATCCACCGGTCCACGCCGAGGTCGAGGAGCCGACGGGCCAGCGGTTCCAGTTCGCCGGCGCCGCGGGCGGGCCCGGTCGGGCCGCCCCAGGCGAAGATCACGTAGGTGCCGAGCTGGACGCGGTGATCGGCGGCGTAGGCGGCCATGCGTTCGAGTTCGGCCAGAGAGTCCTTTGTGGAGCGTCCGATGTTGGCGCGGGCGAAGTCTTCGTCTGCCGAGAGAAGGAACGACGCGCTGTCCGCGCCCGCGTCGATCGCGCGGGCCAGGCCTCGGACGTTGCCGACGCAACAGCCGAGGTGCAGACCTGGGGTGCGGCGCACGGCCGCGAAAACTTCCTCGGCGTCGGCGAGTCCCTTGATCAGGTCGGGCCGCACGAACGAGGACAGCTCGAACGCGCGGACCCCGGCGTCGACGAGCCGTCGCACAAGCTCGACCTTGACCTCGGTCGGCGCGATGTGGTCCTGGAACGTCAGGCGTGGCGCGATTTCGCGGATGCGCACCGCCTTCGGTTCAGACATGGCGGGTCGGGGCGAGTCCGGCGGCCTGCGCGTCCCACGCTTCGCCCCGGCCTTGGCCGCGCAGGTCGGTCTTGCGGACCTTGCCGGTCGGGGTGACGGGCAGCTGGTCGAGCACGCGGTAGTAGCGGGGGACCATGAAGTGCGGCAGGGCCCGGTCGCAGTGCGCGAACAGCTCCGCGAAGTCCGGCTTCCGCCCGGATTCCAGCTGCAGCACGGCGAGGACCTCGTCCTCGCCCAGCTCCGACGGCGTGGCGACTGCCGCCGCCGCGACGACGCCGGGGTAGGCGAGCAGGACCGATTCGACCTCGTGCGAGGAGATGTTCTCGCCGCGCCGGCGCAGGGCGTCCTTCTTGCGGTCGATGAAGTAGAAGTACCCGTCCTCGTCGGTGTAGCCGAGGTCGCCGGTGTGCCACCAGAGGTCTTTCATCGTCGCGAGGGTGGCCTCGGGTTCGCCGCGGTAGCCGGAGAACATGATGTTCGCCTCGCGCGGCCGGTACACGATCTCCCCGGCCTGCCCGGGCGCCGCGCGGTTCCCGGACTCGTCGTGGACTTCGAGGATCGACGAATCCGTGGGCACGCCGATCGAGCCGATCTTGCGCGCGGCCAACGGGTTGTAGAGGACATTCTTGATTTCGGTGAGCCCGTAGCCTTCCACGACGTGGATTCCGAACCGTTCTTCGAACGGCTCCAGCACCTGGCGCGGAGCGGGCGCGGCGAACACTCGCCCGACCCGGTGGTCGCGGTCGAGTTCGGACGGGGGCTGGGCCAGCAGCACCGGCAGGATCGAGCCCAGCGCGTTGAACTGGGTTGCTCCGCCGGCCCGGATCTCGTCCCAGAACCGGCTCGCGGAGAACCGCCGGCCGAGCACCACGGTGGCGCCGGCGAACAGCCCGTGCAGGGTGATGTTGACCTGGGCCGCGCCGTGGAACAGCGGCAGGCAGGTGTACAGCCGCTCGTCGGCGGTCGTGCCCATCTGCTGCGCGCATTCCTTGGCAGCGACAACCTGCATGCGGTTCGGGTACACGACACCCTTGCTGCGCCCGGTGGTGCCGGAGGTGAGCATGACCGCGACCGGGTCGGCCGGGCCGACCTCGGGAAGCTCGCGGGCGGGGTCGCCGGAGGCGAGCAATTCAGGCCAGCCCAGCACCCGCACTCCCGGCGGCGTGCGGCCGGGCGCGGCGTCGTCGAGCACGACGACGGTGGTCAGGGCATCCGGCAGTTCCGGGAGGTCGGCGACGAGGCCGAGCAGCGCGGGCTCGGTGACCAGGATCCGGACGCCGGTGCTGCGCAGCGCGTGGTCGAGGAACTGTCCTTTGTAGGCGGTGTTGACCGGGACCTCGACGAGCCCGGCGCGGGCGGCTCCGAACCAGGCGAGCAGGTATTCGGCACGGTTGGGCAGGAGAATGCCGACCGAGTCGCCCGGCGCGGCGCCGGTGGCGAGCAGACCGCGCGCGACCTCGGACACCGCCAGGTCCAGCTCGCCGTAGGTCAGCTCGGCTCCGTCGACCACGAGCGCGGGTTTGCCCGGGTGCTGCCGTGCCCGAGTGGCGATCAGCCCGCTGACGGTCTCCGCCGCGAGGTCTTCGGATCGCGGGACCGAACGCGTCATGCCAGCTCCTTCTTCGCCCGGGCGAGGAATCCCTCCAGGGCCGGGTCCCAGGCCGCTTCGGCTCCGGTGGTCACGAGGAACGCGTCGACCCCGAGGTCACGATAGGCGCCCAACGTGTTCAGGACGCGCTCCTCGGTGCCGACCAGCGCCTGCGAGTTGGCGAAACCGCCCAGCAGCTTGGTCAGCCCGGTCCAGAAGCAGTCGTCGTGCAGTTCCTCGTCGGTCAGCGCGAGCGCCCGCTGCCTGCCGACCGAGGTGTCGGTGGACGACGAGCGCAGGAACTTCCCGGAGGCTTCGGCGATCTGCCGCTCCGCCGCGCGAGCTCGGGCCCACGCGGCGTCGTCGGTGTCGCCGACGAACAGGCGCAGGCTCAAGGAGAACCGCATCTTCCGGCCGTACCGTTCGGCGGCGTCGCGGACGCGGTCGATGCGTTCCTTCGTGCCCGCGAACGGCTCGCCCCACAGCATGTACAGGTCGGCGTGGCGGGCGCCGAAGTCGACCGCGTCGTCGCTTTCGCCGCCCATGAAGATCGGCACCTGTCCCTGCACCGGCTTGGTCACGATCTTCACCGCCTCGGCCGTGTAGTACTCGCCGTGGTGATCGAACTGCTCGGGCGAGGTCCAGGTGCGCCGGACGACGTCGAGGTACTCGACCGCGCGCCGGTAGCGCTCGGCCTTGGGCAGGTCGTCGGATTCGCGGCGCAGGTCCTTGTCGGAACCGCCGACGACCACGTTGATCGCGAGCCTCCCGCGGGCGAGCACGTCGAGCGTGGCGAAGTAGCGCGCGGCGGCCGCCGGCGGCATGACGCCCGGGCGGTGCGCGACGATCGGCGAGAACTTCTCGGTGAGCGCGAGGGCGAACGGCGCGGTCGCGTGGTTGTGCGGCCAGGTCGAGGAATACCCGACCAGTACGCGGTCGATCACCTCGGACCGGTCCAGTTCCCGGACTCGCGCGAGCAGGGCGTCCGGGCTGGTTTCGCCCGCTTCGAGGGGCTGCAGCCCGGTGAAGAATTCGACCATCGGGTCCTCCTTAATCGTGTGCCAGCCAGGCCTGATGCCTGGCGAAGTGATCAGGCCGCCGGGTGCGGAGTTCCGCGCTGGCGGCGGCCAATGCGACGGTTCCGCCGGCGAGGGTCATCTGCGCGGAGACGTCCCAGCGACGGCCCGCGTGACTGTCGATCCGCGCCGTCACCGTCAGCGGCCGTTCGACCGGAACCGGGCGGTGGTAGGAGATATGGAGCGATTTCGTGACCAGCCGGGCTTCGCGGCGCAGGGCGACTGTGTTCAGCACGTCGTCGAACACCGCCGCGGTCCAGCCGCCGTGGGCGACCTCGGGACCGCCGCACCAGTGCCGAGGGCAGACGACGTCGAACGTCGTCGCGGCTTCCCCGGCGTGCGCGACCTCGATGCCGAGGCGGCACCGGTCCTCGGGGGCGCAGCCGCCGCACAGCAGCCGTCCCGACGGCGACGGGCCGATCCGGAAGTCGTCCGCGCGGTCACTCATTCGCGGCCTTCCGCAGGGCCGCGACGACCGCGTCCGGGACGTCGATCGTGCCGCGCCGCAACGCCTCTTCGCGGCAGGCGGCGGACCGGTCGAACGGCACCCGGACGGCGGGGCCGCCTTCCACGGGCCGGGTCGCCCGGATCGACGCGGCGTACTCGCTGACGCGGCGGCGGTAGTCGTCCGCGTCGGTGAGCGCGGCCGGATCGACCAGCAGCACGAAGAACCCGCAGTCGGAGATGCCCGGCGGGGCCGCGGCCGCGCCGCTCATCATGCCGAGCAGTTGCACCACCATGGCCAGCCCGGAACCCTTGTGCCCGCCCCATACGCCGAACGCGCCGCGCAGCGCCGCTGCCGGGTCGAGGGTGGGCGCCCCGGCAGCGTCGAACGCCTGGCCCTCTTCGAGCTGCTCGCCGAGCCGCCCTTTCAGTACTACGTCGCCGTACATCACTGCCGAGGTGCCGATGTCCCAGATGACCGGCGTCGGCGAAGCGGGGAATCCGAAGGCGATCGGGTTGGTGCCGAACCTGCCCTCGGTGCCGCCCTGCGGGGCGACGACGGCGGGCCCGCTGCCGGCGATCATCCCGGCGAGCCCGGCCGCGGCGGCCTTCTCCAGGTAATAGGAAAACATGCCGGTGTACCAGGTGTTGCGGGCGCCGACGACGGCCATTCCGTGCGCGCGGGCCTTTTCCGCCGCCAGGTCCAGCGCCCGCATGCCGACGAGGTAGCCCACCTGGTCGCCGCCGTCGAGGGTGGCCGACACCGGGGTCTCCGCGAGGACCCGGATCGGCCGCGGAGCCTCGGCTACGGCACGGATGCGCTCCACAATGGACAGTGCGCGGGCGAGGCCGCCGAACGTCAGCCCGCGCAGTTCGCAGTCGAGCAGGTGTTCGGCGATGACGGCGGCCTCGTCCGGGGTGTGCCCGGCCTGGGTCATGGCGGCCAGGACGAGGTGGTGGGCGTCGGGCAGGGGCAAGGTGGTCATAAGCCGGACTCCGCGGTCAGGGGAAGGGCGGACGGGGAAGCCGCGGGGGTGCGGGCCGCGCGGCGGGTGAGCGCGAACGCGGCGAGCGCGCTGGCGGCGGCCGCGGCCAGCAGCAGGTACGCGGGGGAGCGGCGGTCGCCGGTCAGCTCGACCAGCGCCTGGCAGATGAACACCGCCGAACCGCCGAGGATGCCGACAGTCACGTTGTAGGAGATGCCGACGAGGCTGCCGCGCCGCCGCACGGGAACGAGCTGGACGTAGGTGATCGGCGCGACGCCAGAGTAGAACGCCGGACCGGCCGACAGCGCCACCGTGCACACGACGATCAGCCACAGGGGAGGGGCGCTGGCCAGCGCGGCGAACAGCGGGTAGCTCACGACGAGCACCGTGAGCGAGGACGCCAGCAGCACTTTCGGCCGGCCTCGCCGGTCCGCGGCACGGCCGCCCGCGAGCACGAGGAAAATCCCGGCGAGCAGCGCGAGCGCGATCACCGCGGTGGCCGTGACGGGGGACAGCCGCAGCTGGATGAGGTAGCTCTGCACGTAGGTGTAGACCATGTAGATGCCGACGATGTGCAGCACCGACACGCCGACGAGCAGGAGCACCGAGGACCATTGCCGGTCCGCCGATCGGTCCGATGCGGACGGCCGGGCGCGGGCGTCGAGGAACTCGGGCGTCTCGCCGAACCGGCTGCGCAGATAGAGGCCGATCCCGCCGATGGGAAATGCCAGCAGGAACGGCACCCGCCAGCCCCACCCGAGCATTTGCGCCGGAGTCAGCGCGGCGCTCAGCGACAGCACGACGACCGCGCCCAGCAGGAACCCGGCCAGACTGCCGACCTGCACGCGGCTCGACAGCGCACCGCGCCGGTGCGGCGGGGCGAACTCGGCGACGTAGATGATCGCGGTGGTGAACTCGCCGCCGCCGGCCAGCCCTTGCGCGAATCGCAACAGCACCAGCAGGATCGGCGCGGCGACGCCGATCGTCCCGGTCGCCGGCAGCAGGCCGATCAGTGTGCTGCCGCCGGCCATCAGCAGCAGCGATGCCACGAGCGCGGGACGGCGGCCGTGCCGGTCCGCGATCGGGCCGAACACCAAGGCCCCCGCGGGACGCGCCAGGAATGCCGAGCCGAACACCGCGAACGACGACAGCAGGCCCGCGCCGGTGCTCGCGGCCGGGAAGAACACCTTCGCCAGCACGGCGGAGAGGAACCCGTAGACGGCGTAGTCGTAGGTCTCCACGGTGTTGCCGATCGAGGCCGCGAGCGTCGTGCGTCTTGCTTCTGCCGGTGTGGTCATGACGTGCCTCTCCGTTGAGGTCGGGGCTGGCGCGGGGGCGCGGCTCAGGCCGCGAGGTGGTGGTACTGGCTGCGGAAGAACAGCAGCGGCTCCGCCGTGGTGTCGGCGGCCAGGTCGTCGACGCGGCCGAGGACGAGGTGGTGGTCGCCGGCGTCGTGCACGGCCTCGATCGTGCAGGCGATCCAGGCGACGGCCCCGTCGAGCACGGGATCGCCGTGCGGCCCGGGACGCCAGTCGACGCCGGCGAACTTGTCCCCGCCGGAGACCGCGAGCGCACGGCAGACGTCCTCCTGCCCGGCGGCGAGGACGTTGGCGCAGAACGTGCCGCGCCGGGCGAGCGCCGGGAACGTCGAGGACGTCTTGCCGGGCAGGAACGCCACCAGCGGCGGATCGAGCGAGACCGACGTGAACGACGAAACCGCCAGGCCCGCCGGCCGCCCGTCCGCGTCCCGCCCGGTGATCGCCACGACGCCGCTGGGGAAATTCCCCAAGGCGGAGCGGAATCGGGATGATGTAAGCATGCTTAGACCATATAAGCGTGCGGATACGAATGCAAGCATGCTGACGCGCATCCGCGCCCGGCGCTCTACGCTGCGGGGGTGACCGATCCCTTGCCTTACGTAGATCCGTTCGACGACGGCCGCTCGCCCGCGCGCGCGGAGACCGGCATGGACGAGGCGTCCTCCTTGATCGACGCCGTGTTCCGGTTCGAGCGCGCGGTCTCGCGGATCGGCAACGCACGGCTGCGGCCGTGGAACATGACGCTGTCGAGCTACACCGCGCTGCGGATCCTGGCCAACCGGCCGCATCTGACGCTGGCTCAGCTGTCCCGGCGGTGCTATGCCCGCCCGCAGACGATGACGCGGATCGTGACCCAGATGGAGAAGCGCGGATTCGTCGCCCGCGGCGCGCACCCGGAAAGCGAGCGTGCCCTGTCGCTCGAAGTCACCAAGGCCGGGCTTGCCGCGCTTGAGGAGATGGACTCCGAGGTGCTCCGGATCAGCGACACCCTGGGGTCGCTTCTCGGCCGGGACGAGATCGTCGCCGCCGACCGTCAGCTGCGTCAGGCCGCCCTCGTCGTCGAAGGCGAGCTGCGCGAGATGGAGCGCGGCGAAGAGTAAGCATGCTCCTTTAACGTAAGCATGCTTATACTTGGGCCATGGACCGAATGACCATGGCGCTGGACGCGCTGCGCGAGGGCAGGCCGGTGCTCGTCACCGACGCCGCCGACCGCGAGAACGAGGGCGACGTGGTGCTGGCCGCGCACACCGCGTCGGCGCACTGGGTCGCGTGGACCGTGCGGCACACCTCCGGACTGCTGTGCGCCCCGATGCCCCCGGACCGCCCGGCAGACCTCCGGCTGCCGCTGATGGTGGAGCGCAACGAGGACGCGCGCGGCACCGCCTACACCGTGACCGTGGACGCGAAGACCGGCGTGACCACCGGAATCAGTGCCGCCGATCGCGCCCGCACCCTGCGACTGCTGGCCGACCCGGCGGCCGCCGCCGCGGATTTCACCCGCCCCGGGCACGTCCTCCCGCTGCGCGCGCGACCCGGCGGCGTCCTGGAGCGACCGGGACACACCGAAGCGGCGGTCGATCTGTGCCGGCTCGCGGGCGTGCCACCGGTCGCGGCCATCGCGGAACTGGTGGCCGACGACGGGTCAATGCTCCGCGGCCCCGGAGTCGCGGACCTCGCGCGCCGGTTCGGCCTGCCCGCGCTGAGCATCGAGGACCTGATCTCCCATCGGCTGCGGAATCCGCTTCCGGCCGGTGAACAGCCGCGCGTGGCGCGAACCGCCGAAACCGAGCTCCCGACCCGGTACGGCCGCTTCCGCGCGGTGGGCTATCTGGACCTGCGCACCGGTGCCGACCATGTCGCGCTCATCTGTGGCGAACCGGGCGACGAGGCGACCGTACGCGTGCACTCCGAATGCCTGACCGGCGAATCCCTGGCCTCCGCCCGCTGCGACTGCGGCCCGCAATTGGACGCCGCCCTCGCCCGGATCAGCCGTGACGGCGGGGTGCTGGTGTATCTTCGCGGGCACGAGGGGCGGGGTATCGGACTGGCGAAAAAGCTGGCGGCGTATGAGCTTCAGGATCGCGGACTGGACACAGTGGACGCCAACCTCCGTCTGGGCGAACGGGCCGACGCGCGGGAATACGGGGCTGCCGCGGCCATCCTGCGAGATCTGGGGATCGCGCGGACGCGGGTCCTGACCAACAATCCCGGGAAGATCCGGGATTTGGAAGCGGGCGGGGTCACCGTCCTGCGGAGGCTTCCGTTGACGGTGGGTGCCACGTCGGCGAATCTTCGTTACCTGGCAGCGAAACAGCAACGCATGGGGCATCTCTTCGCCGAACGCGAGAGCTCCCGGCATTAGTCCGCCAGCGGATTCCGGGGGTTCTCCATGGCAGAACCCCGCACCCAGTCCGCTCGGCTGGACGAGCTTGGCTGCCCGTATGGACACCCGAACGCGTGCGGTCTGAGGCAGTTCCGCGGGCAGGGCTCTCCGCCGAGCGGTGCTCGGGGTGCCGAACCTCCGGTGTCGACGACCGCCTACGGCGCGCCCAGGCCGGTGCGGTCTCTGCGTCGAGTCGGGGATGCCGAGGGCACGCTGGCTGGGCGTGGACCTCGCCGCCGGGCCGCGACGTTCCCGTTCGCCGTCGTGCCGCGCTCGCCGGGACCCGTGATGTTCGCTGCGGGGTTCGTCGGCCGCGACGTCTCCCGGGGATGGCCGGTGCCGCTGCGGTCAGGTGCGGTTGAGCAGGGGCATGAAGCCGTAGTTCCTGTGCAGCTGCTGGTGGCAGTGCAGCGAGAGACCGGGCTGGCTGGCGACGAAGCCGAGGTCGAGATTTCTGGTAGTCGCCGAGCACGACGGCGGTGAGCGCGTGCGCGAACGGGATTCTGGCAGGCACAGCGCGCATTCAAGGATGGAGGATCCCGAACCGCGGGACCGCCGCATTGATACGTCCGCCCACGGGAACGACGTCTACCCATGACCCGGCAGCACCCGAGACCGGACCTGGAACCGGACTCCTTCCGGGGCTTCGAGGGAGAATTCGTTCCCCCGGCCGGGCACGACGTCGACGGTCAGGTCGTTGTGCCGCCAGTGTTCGTACTGGTCGGCGCTCATCCAGTACGGCGTGCCGCCCGCCAGTTCGCCGATCAGGACGTCCGAGCGGCCCAGCCGGAATTCGCTGTGCGGGTGGCACATCGGCTCGCTTCCGTCGCCGCGGCCGCCGGTCTGCTGGACCATCAGCGGGCCGTGCCGGAGGCGCAGGCGGAGGATCAGGTCCTCGGCTGCGCGGGTGATCCGCACCCGGACGAAAGACCCGCTCGCCGTCCCGGATTGTCCTTCCACCGTTTCCCCTTCCTCGCCGGTCGCCGTGACGGGGCTCACGATGCGCGCGGAAGGTTGGCACGGGGTTGGCGTGCGGCGTCACTCCTGCCGGGCGACGGCGAGTCGGCCGGCGGCGATGGCTCGGCGGGCGTCGTCGCGGGGGAGCGAGCCGAGGGCGTGTTCGTGGATTTCCGCGTCGTACCAAGCACGTTCGCCGTAGGCCAGTGCGGGTTCCGGTGCCTCGCTGGCCAGCACCGCTTCGCGCATGGTCACTTCGAGGTGGTCTCGCCAGCGCACGATGCCGGGTGCTTCCGACTGCGGCAGCAATGGACCGCGGTACAACCGCACGGCTGTGGCCAAATCCCGGCGCTCCAACGCTTTCAGCACGTCCACCGCGTCGCATTCGATCGGCACCGTCGAGGCGTAGCGGCGGGCGGTGAGGACGCCGCCGAGCGCGTTGCGCAGGTGTGACGCCTCCGCGCGCACCGTTGTCGTGCTCACCATCCGGTCGCCGTACAGCGCTTCGCGCAGCGCGTCGAGCGAGTATCCCTCCGGCTGCAGCGCCAGCAGCGTCAGGATTTCCAGTTGCCGTGGGCGCAGGTTCAACCGGACCCCGTCGCGGACCGCGGCGGACACTCCCAGCGCTGACACTCGCAGTCCGGCGGGCGACACCGCGGGCAGCCCGGACTCGATGGCCGAGACCAGCGATCGCACCGTCGACATCGCCAGCGGATGCGAACGGTCCCAGGTGCTCGACAGGTCGAGGACGCCGAGCACCTGGCCCCGCGCGTCCCGGATGGGGGCGCAGTAGCAGACCCAGCCGTGCAGCGCGGCCACCAGATGCTCGGCCGAGAACACCGCGCTCGGCCGTCCGGTGCGCAGGGCGAGCGACAGCGCGTTGGTGCCCATCGCCGTTTCGTCCCACCGTCCGCCGGGAGCGAAGTTGACCTGCTCGGCCCGCCGGCGCATCACCCGGCCGCCGCAGGTCCACAGGATCGTGCCGGTTTCGTCGGTGACCGCGGCGATGAAGCCCGCGTCGTCGGCGACGGTCCGCAGTTCGTCCTCGACGCGCCGCACCGGCTCGCGCAGCGGCGACCCGGCCCAGCGCGGCCGGACCACGCCGCCGTCGGCGACCGGTGCGCTGCCGGTCGCGGGGTCGACGGTGGGCAGCGACCTGATCCACGATTCGGTGACCTCGTGGCGGAGCATCAGGTCGCCGGAATCGGCACGGGGCGCCTTCCGCAGCCGGGGCACCACCTCCGCCCACCGCTGTTCGAGATCGATCCTGCGCCGCCGAAGGGCATCGAGTTCGTGCATGGACATCCCGACGTCGTCGTCTTGCGTGCCGGCCATCCATCCTCGCAAGCGCCCTCGCCGTGCGCACCTGTCCGATCGGACAGGTGCGCACGGCCGCGAAGGAGGGGGTGCCGCCGCCGGCGGGGGCTTACCCTGGAGAGCCCTCCGCCGGGCGGCGGAGGGGTTACCCTCGTGCAGGCATCACGCTCCTCAGCAGGTCGGGAGGTCCCGATGCTCCGACTCGCGGAAGGCGCTGCGATCACCATGGACCACGGGGCGGGCGAGGGCGGGCCGGGGGAGCTGTCCGGCCCGCAGGCCGTCGGCGCGCACCCCGCGCGCGAACCGGCGGGGCTGGCGAAGTTCCACGCCCCGGAGATCGTCTTCGGACCCGGTTCCCTGGCCGAGCTGGGCCACTGCACGCTGCGGGTCGGCGCGCGCCGCCCGTTCCTGGTCACCGACCCAGGGCTGATCGAAGCGGGCTGGGTCGACGAGGCCGTCGGGCACCTGCGGCTGGCCGGGCTGGCCCCGGTCGTCTGGCACGGCGTCACGCCCAACCCGAAGGACCACGAGATCCAGAGCGCCTTCGAGCAGTACTGCGAAAGCGGCAGCGACGTGATCGTCGGCCTCGGCGGCGGGTCGTGCATCGACGCGGCGAAGGGCGTCGCGATCCTGTCCGGCAACGGCGGGCGCATCCTCGGCTACGAGGGCGTGGACAAGGTCGTGCACCCGATCCCGCCCACCGTCATGGTGCCCTCCACCTCCGGCACCGGCGCGGACGTGTCGCAGTTCGCCGTCGTCACCGACACCAGCCAGCACGTCAAGATCACCATCATCAGCCGGACGCTGGTGCCGGAGATCTCGGTGATCGACCCGCGGCTGCTGACCACGATGCCGGACTTGCTCAACGCGGCCACCGGCCTCGACGCGCTGACCCACGGCATCGAGGCGTTCGTGTCCAAGGCGCACAACCCGCTCACCGACAACCACGCGCTGCAGGCAGTCGGCCTGATCACCCGCAACCTGCTGCGCACCCAGCTCAAACCGCGCGAAGCCGAGGCGCGCACGGCGATGGCGCAGGGTGCGCTGGAGGCCGGGATGGCCTTCACCAACGCGATCCTCGGCGCCACGCACGCGATGAGCCACCAGGTGGGCGGTCTGCTCGACGCGCCGCACGGCGTGGTCAACGGAGTGCTGCTGCCGCACGTGATCCGGTTCAACGCCGCGCGCGAGCCGGAGCGGTTCGTCCCGCTCGCCGCGGCCGCCGGCATCGACACCGCGGGCCTGCCCGGGCTCGAAGCCGCGCACCTGCTCGCCGACCGCGCCCGCCGGCTCGCCGACGAGGTCGGCGTGCCGCGCGGACTGGCCGGGCTCGGCGTCACCGAGGACAAGATCCCGACTTTGGCCCGCACCACGATGAAGGACGCGTGCCTGGCGACCAACCCGCGCCAGGCCCGGGTGGAAGACATCGAGGCGCTGTTCCGGGCGGCGCTGTGAACGATCCCGAACGAACCACGGCCGACCTGGGCGTCCTGACCGGGGTGCGGTCCGGCAAGCGGTCGTTCTATCCGGAGTACATCCGCTCGACCGAACGGGTTTCGCGGGCGGTCGAAGCGCTCGACGGCATCTCCCGCGCGCTCGTGCGCACCGCGGAGGGGCCGCGGGCGCTGGTCGAAGCGGTGCTCCGGGCGGCATCGGAGCACCTGCAGGCGGACTGGCTGCTGCTCGCGGTCGCGGACGGCGCGTTGCGCGCGGCGCGGCCGAGGTTCGTGCTGAACGTCGGCGGGACGATCGTCGACGACCGGGCGGACGTTCCCGAGGAGGTCCTCGAACATCTCGACGTGCTGCGGACCCGGCCGTGGGAGCTCGACGGGTGGCCGCACCGGGACGGCCTGGTCCGCGCGACGATGACGCTGGACGACGAGCCGGTCGGCGGGATCGTCGCCCGGCCCGCGCCGGGGCTGGAGATCGCCGCCACCGACGTCGCCATCCTGCGCGTGCTGGGCAACCAGGCCGCGGTCGCGCTGCACAACTCGTTCCTGTTCCACGCCGCCGCCCAGCTGCGCGGCCGCACCGAACGGCTGTCCGAGGCCGCCGAACGCCAGGCCCGCGACCTCGCCGCGCGCAGCGCCGAGCTGGCCCAGACGCAGGAACGCCTGGTCGAGGTCATGCAGCGGCAGGTGCTCGACGACGAACGGCACCGGATCGCCCGCGAACTGCACGACAGCGTGGCGCAGTCCGTGCTGGGCGCGGGCATGACGATCGAGGTCTGCCGGGCCGAACTGGCCGCGCTGGGCGGCCGGGCCGCGGAGATCGCCGGGCAGCTCGCGCCCGCCAAGGAGCTGACGAGGCAGGCGGTCGAGCGGCTGCGCGCGTCGATTTACGCGCTGCACCACACTTCCGGCGAAACGCCCGGGCCGTTGCCGGTGCTGCTGGAACGACTGTCCACTGTGCACGGACTGACCGAATTGTCGGTCCAGGTGCGGGTCGCGGGCAGTCCGGTGGCGCTGCCGCCGCGGGCGGAACAGTCGCTCGTGCGGATGGCAGGCGAGGCGTTGTTCAACGCGGCCGCGCACGGCAAGGCGGAGCGCGCGCTGGTGCGCCTGCAGTACCGGCCGGACGGCTCGGCCGTGGTGCTCAGCGTGTCCGACGACGGCGACGGCGATCCCGCGCAGATCCGCCGGGCGCTGCGGCTGACGAAGGCGGCGGACCTGTCCGGGCGGCACCGCGGCCTGGCGAACATGCTGGCCAGAGCAGAGGAACTGGGCGGGGAGCTGACGATCCGCCGCTCCCGGATGGGCGGGATCCGCCTGCAGGTCCGGGTGCCGCTGCCGGTGCCCGCGGAATGGGAGGCGCCCGATGACGGCTGAGCAGACTGTGCCCGCGGAGGCCGCCAGGCCCGTGCGGATCGTGCTCGTGGACGACCACGCGATCGTCCGGCAGGGCCTGCGCTCGCTGCTGGAGCGCGAAACCGACCTGCAGGTCGTCGGCGAGGCCGGGGCCGCGGACGAGGCGCTGGCGGTGATCGAGTCCGCCCGGCCGTCGATCGTGCTGCTGGACCTCAAGCTGTCCACCGGCGCGGACACCGAAGGGCTGGACCTGTGCGCCCGGCTCACCCGGCGCTATCCGGACCTGGGAGTGCTCGTGCTGACGACGTTCCTCGACGACGCGCTGGTGGTCGACGTGGTCCACCACGGCGCGCGCGGTTACGTGGTCAAGGACGTGGACACCACCGAGCTGCTGCGTTCGATCCGCGCGGTGGCGCGCAACGAGAGCGCGTTCGATTCGCGGTCCGCGGCGGCGATGGCGCGTTCGATGCGGGTGGCCCGGGAACGCCCGTCGTTCACCGACCGGGAGCTGAACGTGCTGCGGCTGCTGGCGAACGGCCTGAGCAACCGCGTCATCGGCGGCAAGCTGTACATCTCCGAGACCACGGTGAAGTTCCACGTCCGCAACATCATGCGCAAACTCGACGCCAGCAGCCGGGCCGAAGCGGTCTACGAGGCCAGCAAAGCGGGCGTGATCTGAGACGGCCGGCCCGCCGCGGACGACACCACGCGGCGGACCGGCCGGACCGGGTTCAGCCGACCAGCGGGCGGCCGAGCGGGAGCCCCTTTCCGCCGGTGGCCAGCGAGGCGACGTGGAAGAACAGGTAGACGCCGACCGCGACGAACGCGAACACGCCGACGCCGCCTGCGGTCTGCAGCGTCGCGGAGCCCTGGGCCGTGGCCGTCAGCACCAGCGCGAGCGCCACGTCGACGAGCACGAACAGCAGCGTGAACGCGAGCGGCAGCCGGAGCGTGGCGAGGGTGAGCAGCACGATGGTCACCAGCCACGAGATCAGGAACAGCTCCTGCGTCGCGGTGACGTTCGCGGCCGGGACCGCGAACCAGCTGTGCAGCAGGCCGAACACCAGTACCGCGTAGCTGAGCCAGAAGCCGGAGAAGACGCCGAAGATGCCGGCGACCGCGTTCTGCCCGAGCGCCGCCGCCCACACCGCCGACACGAGCTGGCCGATCCCGGTGGCGACGAGGATGATCGCCAGCGGCGCGCCGACCGCGGCGGCCGGGACGAAGCCGACCAGCGTGAGCCCGAGCGCGATCGAGCCGACGAGGAAGGTCGGCACGCCGATGAGGGCCGGATCGCCGCCGAGCGGCGAGGGCGCCGGGTCCGGTTCGGCGGCCGCGTGGGAAACGGGGACGTCGATTTCCGCTGCAGTCATCACTTCCTCCTTAGGTCGCCGCGCACCGTTGCGCGGCAGTCAGCGGGGATGCAGCACGAGCCAGCCGCCGTGGTGCTCGTGCACGCTGAACCGGCGGCCCGAGCGGACCCCGAGCCGGCGCAGCGCGGGCAGGTCGAAGACGCGGACGTGCCCGTACTCCTCGGCGGGCTCGTCCTCGAACGGCACGGCGAGCACCACCGGCCCGCGCGCCAGCCGCGTCGCCTCGCGCACGATTTCCTCGCCGACGTCCGGGTCCAGGTGCTCCAGCAGGTGCAGCAAGGTCACGGTGTCCGCGGACGCGTCCGGCAGCGGCAGCCGGGCCGCGTCGCACACGAGCGTTTCCACCGGGAGATCCCGCCGTGTCGCGTAGGCCTCGAGCAGTTGCATGGCGCCGGCCGACACGTCCGAGGCGACCACCTCGTTGCGGCCGCGTCCGGCGAGCAGCAGGGCGAAAAAACCGAAACACGAGCCGAGGTCCAGGACGCGGCCGGGCGGCGTGAGGCGCAGCGCGTGCTCGTACACCGGCGCGAATCCGGCGATCACCGAGCGGCCGGGCAGGCGCGGCGGCTCCCGCAGGCAGGCGCGGATCCGGTGGAGAGTGTTGTCGTAGAACCGCAGCCACGCTCGCATCGGATCGTCCACAGTGGACTTGACGACGCCGGTGAACGCGTGCTCGAAAACCTCGGCCCCGGACAGCCAGCCGGGTGCGAAGAGTTCGTCGGCCAGCAGCCCGGCCAGGTCGTTGTCGAGGTCCTCCGGGCGCAGCCGGTGCCGCAGTTCCACCCGGCGGCCGTCCTTGTGCAGGCTGAAGTGCTCGGTCCGGACCAGCGGCGCGGGGCCGCCCTGCCCGGCGGTTTCCCGGACCACGGCGAGCGGCCGCGCGAAGTACGCCCCGGCGAGGACGGGGGCGAGCGGGTCGAGGAAGCGGCCGGCGGTGCTCGGCGCGGTCGTCGTCATCCCAGCACGTCCTCGGCCAGCCGGAACGCCGCCCGGTCGAGCCCGGCCAGATCCGCGGCGACCTGCACGTGGTCGCAGAACTCCGCGTACGCGGGCAGATCGCATCCGCCGAGCCGCCACGAATACCGCGGTTCCGGGGTCAGCCACAGGGTTTGCCGCACGCGCCGGGTGATTTCCTCGAACACTTCGAGCTTCGGATCGTTGCCGTTGCCGCGGCCGTCCCCGAGCACCAGCAGCGTCGTGCGCCGGTTCAGCGCGGCGCTGTGGTCCTCGATCAGCTGCTCGAACGCCCGTCCGTAGTCGGAATTCGCGTCGACGTCCAGCAGTCCGCCCGCGGGCAGCCCGTCGAAAACCAGGCCCAGCGCGCGTTCGAGCGGGTGCTCGGCGAACAGTTCGGTGATCTCGGCCGGTTCGTCGACGAACGCGAACGTGCGCACCTGACCGAAAAGCGACTGCAGGCCGTGCACCAGGTGCAAGGTGAACCGGGCGGTGGCGCGCACCGAAAGCGAAACGTCGGCGAGCACGAGCAGCCGGGGCTTGTCCTCGGCCCGCGTGACTGTCACCGGCCGGAACGGCACGCCGTCGTAGCGCATGTTCCGCCGCATCGTGCGGGCCGGATGCACCCGGCCGCGCAACGTGTTGCGCTTGCGGCTGGTCAGCGCGCCGCGCAGGGTGTGCGCCAAGCGCCGCAACGATTCTTCCAGCTGCGCGCGCTCGCGTTCGTCGACCCGCTCGGCCCGGGCCGCCTCGACAACCCGTGTCTCCACCGCGGTTTCGGCGAGTTCGGCCAGCTTCTCCAGATGCCGCCGCAGCAGTTCCGGGAGGTCTTCCAGCACCCCGGCCAGCCCGGGCGGCAGCTGCGCGAGGTCTTCTTCCGCGTCGTTCAGCCAGCCGAGCAAGGCGTTCTCCTGGGCGACGGTCAGCTCGACGTCGAGCCGGCGCCCGGTGGCGGGCGCGAGTTTGCCCGGCACCCCGGCGTTGTGCAGCGACGAGGTTTCCAGCTGCACGCTCGGCGCGGCCGTGCCGCCGGACGCGCTGTCCTTCGAAAGCACGATCTCGTCGGTCATCGCGGCCAGGTCGATCTTGTTCGCTTCCTGGTGCAGGTTGTACTGCTGGGCCAGGTCCTGCTGGTCGAAGTAGTCCCGGATGTCGGCGGGCTTGCCGTGGCTGTGCCCCTGCTCGGGGGTTTCGGACGGCTCCGGCGAGACGGTGAACGTTTCGAGTTCGCCGGTGTCGGACAGGTCGTCGTGGCCGTGCCCGTGCCCGGTTTCTTCGCGCAGCCGCTCGATTTCCCGCAGCGAGAAGTAGGCGTCGAACGCTTCCTCGAACAGTTCGTCGTCCCGCTGGTCCTTGACCAGCGTCATCCGCAACGCCTCGCGCAGGGTGGCGCGCTCGGCGAGGACCCCGGCCTGGGCCGCCGCGCGCATCGCGTCGGTCGCCTCGGAGACCGACATGCGCAAACCGAACAGGCGCAGCAGGCGCACGAACCGGTGCAGGCTGCTCTCCACGGCCGCCGCCTCAGACCGGACGCCGTCGGGTGAACGCCTCGAACGCCCGTCCGCCCTGACCGCCGCTCGACCGCTGCGCCGGGCCGGAGCCTGGAGAGCCGTAGTAGTTCTCGTCGTGGCGGCCGGGCTGGTCCTTGGCCAGCCGCGCCGCCCGGCCTCCGTCGTCCTCGTGGTGCGAATGGCCGTCGTGGTGACCATGCCCGTGGCCATGTCCGTGCCCGTGGCTGTGCGGCAGTTCGGCGGGCAGCTCGCGGTTCGGGTCGACCAGATCCGGCAGCACCTGCAACGCGCGCCCCAGGTCGCGTTCGTACTTCAGCACCACATTCGCCGTCTCGGCCAGGACTTCCGGCGACAGCTCCTCGACGCCGAGCACGGCGAGCGTGCGGGCCCAGTCGATGGTTTCGGAGATGCTCGGGCTCTTGCGCAGCCGCAGCCCGCGCAGCTTCCGCACCACCTCGACGAGCGTGCGCGCGGCCGCGTCGGGCAGCCCGGTTTTCTTGGAACGCAGGATCTCCAGTTCGCGTTCAGTGTCCGGGTAGTCCAGGAACAGGTGGAGGCAACGCCGTTTCAGCGCGGCGGAAAGGTCGCGCGTGTTGTTGGACGTGAGCACCACCAGCGGCGGGACCTTCGCGACGTAGGTGCCGACCTCCGGCACCGAAACCTGGTACTCCGCAAGGCATTCGAGCAGCACCGCCTCCAGCGCCTCGTCCGCGCGGTCGACCTCGTCGATCAGCAGCACCGCCGGTTCCTCGCCGCGCACCGCGTCCAGCAGCGGCCGCGGGGCGAGGAAGTGGTCGGAGAAGAACACGCTGTCCTGCGCGTCGATCCGGGCGACCGCACTGGCCAGGTCCGGCGCGTCGGCGATCACGTCGCCGATTTTCTCGCGCAGCATCTGGATGTAGAGCAACTGCTTGCCGTAGTCCCACTCGTAGAGGGCTTTCGTCTCGTCCTGGCCCTCGTAGCACTGCAGCCGCAACAGCCTGCGGCCGGTGACCGCGGCGAGGATTTTGGCCAGTTCGGTTTTGCCGACGCCGGCCGGGCCCTCCAGCAGCACCGGTTTGTCCAATGCGGACATCAGATAGACGGTGGCGGCCAGCCGGCGGTCCGCGATGTAGCCGGCGCCGGCGAACCGGTCGGCCACCTCTTCGATCGAGCCGAACCGGGCGTGGTCGGGGATTGCGGTGGGCACGTCGCCTCCGGTGCGTCGAAGTCGGGAAGAAGCGCGGCGGGGCCGGAGCGAGCCCCGCCGCGCGGGATCAGCCGAGCAGGTCGTCGAGATCGCCGTTGAGGCAGTGGTCGACGACCGGGCGGACCGTGTCGAAGGTGCACTCCTTGGCGTTGCCCGGGGTGCACGCGTCGCCGAGGACGTGGTTGGTGATGCGGTCCACGTCGGCGTCGTCGCCCTTGATCACCTTCGCCCGCTCGTAGTACTTGGTCGGACCCTGGCCCAGCCGGTTCTTCGAGTAGGAGTCCGCGGTGACGTCGGTGAACTTCTCCGGGATGCCCACGTCGCGCAGCAACCGGATGGCCGCGGCGAGCGCGGCGTCGGCGGCCTGCACGTCGGTTTTGCCGTAGGTGTCGACGCCGAGCGCCTCGGCGATGTCAGCGAACCGCTTGTACGCGGCCGGCATGTTGAACGCCCACACCCGCGGCAGCGCGATCGCGTTGTTCAGGCCGTGATGGGTGTCGTAGAACGCGCTCACCGCGTGCGAGATCGAGTGGATGATCCCGAGTCCGCCGGAGTTGAACGCCTGCGCGGCGATGTACTGGGCGTACATCATGCCCTCGCGGCCGGCCAAATCCTGGCCGTTCCACACTGCGGCTCGCAGATTCTGGCCGGTCAGCTTGATCGCGTGCAGCGCGTTTCCCAGCGACGGCTCGAAATTCAGCCGGGACACGTACGGTTCGGAGGCGTGCGCCAGCACGTCGAAACCGCACTGTGCGGTGTAGTCGATCGGGCAGTCGTAGTAGAGAACGGGGTCGTCGATCGCCAGCGTGGTCACCGACGCGTCGTCGAACGCCACGTACTTGTGCGGGTTCTCCGGATCGGTCGTGGTGTCAGTGATGACGTAAGCCCACGACGTCTCGGAACCGGTGCCCGCGGTGGTGGAAACCGCGATGTGCGGCGGGTTCTTCGGGTTCTCGGATTTGTTGAAGCCCTCGAACTCGTTGACGTTGCGGCCGTCGTGCGCGACCGAAATGCGCGCGCCCTTGCAGGCGTCGTGCGAGGAACCGCCGCCGATCGAGACGAACGAATCGCACTTGTTCTCCTGGTACAGCGTCACGGCGTCCATGACGTTGTAGTCCTTGGGATTCGACTCCACCTGGTCGTACACGACGACCTCGAGACCGTGGTACTTCATCGACTCCACGATCTTGTGCACGATGTCCGTCCCGCGCAGGCCGGACGTCATGACGAGCACCTTCTTGAACCCCATCTTGAGGGCTTCCGGCCCGATCAGCTCGTGCGAGCCGGGACCGAGCAGCGCCCGCGGGAACGGGTGGAACTCCTTGATGGGAAACGGTTTCAACAGCTCATCGACCTGCATGATCGCACTGGTCCTCTCGGCACGTCCGGGCGACGTGCGTGCGGCGGGCGGCTGCTCTGGCAAGAGCACGGACAACCGGAAAGCTAGGCGCGCCATCGCGGTCCGGGAACCCGGCGCGGGCCGATCCCGGCCGACCGGAGACCCCGCTCGGCACGATCGGACGGGGCCTGCCTGCCCGATCGGCCAGGTGCGCGGTCGAGGACCGCGAGCGAGTCCGTGGTACCTGCCCGCCCGGACAGGTACGGCGCGCCCGATCGCACGGCGAGAACCGGGTCCGGGCCGACCTATCGTCGGTCGGCGGACCAGCCCGCGCCCGAAACCCGAGGTGATGCCCGATGACGTCGATCGCGAGTACCCGCCCCGCCGCGCGCCGCCGGCTGTCGCGCCGGGAACGGGCGCACGTCGGCGGGATGGCCGCGTTCATCGCCCTGCTGCACGTCGTGGGCTGGGGCGTGCTGCTCCTGCTCGTCGTCCCCGGCCACTACCGGATCGGCGCGGGGGTGTTCGGCGTGGGAACCGGGCTGACCGCCTATCTGCTCGGGCTGCGGCACGCCTTCGACGCCGACCACATCGCCGCGATCGACAACACCACGCGCAAGCTGATCGCCGAGGGCAAACGCCCGCTCTCGGTGGGATTCTGGTTCTCGCTCGGGCATTCCACCGTGGTGGTCGTGCTGACGCTGCTGCTCGCGTCCGGGATCCGGACGCTGGGCATCGAACTGACCGACGACGGGTCGCCGCTGCGCACGTTCGGCGGCCTGATCGGCACGGTCGTGTCCGGCGGGTTCCTGTGGCTGCTCGGCATCGTCAACCTGGTCGTGCTCGCCGGGATCGTGCGCGTCTTCCGCCGGATGCGCCGGGGCGACTGCGACGAGGCGGCACTGGACACGCACCTGGAGAACCGCGGTTTCCTCACCCGGATCCTCCGTCGGACGATGCGCGCGATCTCCGCGCCGTGGCAGATCTACCCGGTCGGCATCCTGTTCGGGCTCGGCTTCGACACGGTCAGCGAAATCGCGCTGCTGGTGCTCGCGGGCACAAGCGTGGGCGCCGGACTCCCTTGGTACGCCGTGATGTGCCTGCCGGTGCTCTTCGCGGCGGGCATGTCGCTGCTCGACACCATCGACGGCTCGTTCATGAACTACGCCTACGGCTGGGCGCTGTCGCAGCCGCTGCGCAAGGTCTACTACAACCTGACGCTCACCGGCCTGTCCGTCGCGGTCGCGCTGCTCATCGGCACCGTCGAACTGCTGTCGGTACTGGCGGAGAAGCTCGGGCTGACCGGCGGGCTCTGGGACTGGGTCGCCGGACTCGACGTGAACCGGATGGGATTCGGGATCGTCGGAGTGTTCGTCCTCGGCTGGGCGATCGCGATCGGAGTGTGGAAACTGGGGCGGCTCGAAGAGCGATGGCCGGTCCCGGCCGGTGCGGAGGCCGCTGGCGGAGAGGGATCGGATCGCCCGGGCTGAGCCGCTGGGGAAAGACGCGGGAGCCCCCGCTCGGCAAGGGCTCCCGCGTTCCGGATCAGCAGGCGTTGAGCTTCCAGTAGTCGGCGTTGTCGTTGGCGCCGGGGATGTTGGCCAGGTTCGGCACGTCCCCGTACGGCGGGACCTTGATGAGCAGCTTGTCGGGCGCGAGCACGACGTCGTTGTAGACGCAGATGGTGCGGTTGCCGTTGTTGATGATCGACGACAGCTGGTTGCGCTTGTTGCCGCTGGACGCGGGCGGGTTGTTGAAGTCCCCGGACTGCGTGCTGTTGTAGTTGAGATGCCAGCCGGTGGTGCCGCGGTTGTAGTTGGCGTCCTGGTAGAAGCAGTAGTAGCCGGCCGGGCACGGCGCGGTGGCCGCGGAGGCCGGGGCCGCGGCAAGGACGGTGCCGGCGGCGGCGCCGGCCACGGCGGCCGCGAGCGCCACTGCGGAGCGGATCGTGGGCATGTGGGTTTCTCCCCTCGAAGCGGTCGCCACCGGAGCGGGCGACCGGACGAGCACTACGCTGCCGGGATCCGTCCCCGTCTCGTCCTCGCGCCGTCCTTCCGCAGGTCAGCCCCGATGAAGATCACGTCTCCGCGGAGGAGGTCCGGACCGCGCGGTGTCGGTTGGCGAGGCCGTTGCTGGCTACGCGCGCGGTCGTGCCGGTCTGGGCGAGCCACCAGTGGCCGCGATCACGGACAACCGGGTCCGGGTCGAAGGCGGCCGGACGGTCGTCGACTGGACGCCGAACAACGTCGCGCCGCACCGAGAACTCGTCGCCCGGATGCGGCGGCTGGTGCGCAAAGCGGGATACCCGTTGCTGTTCACCCAGCGCATGGGGATCGAGACCAACTCCCACATGTGCGGCACCGCGGTCGCCGGCCCCGACCCGGCGACCAGCGTCCTGGACGCCTCGTGCCGCAGCCACGACGTGGAGAACCTGTGGCTCGCCGATTCGTCGTTCTTCCCGTCCTCGGCGGCGGTCAACCCGGCACTGACGATCGCGGCGAACGCGCTCCGGATCGCGACGTCGGTCGCCGGGGCGCCCCAGGGCTTGCCCGGCCTCCTCTAGCGCAGCGGCGCGGGGAACCGCTCACGCCCGTCAGGCGCTGATCATCGTCACCACGCCGGACGTCACGATCAGCCCCACGATCGCCCGGTCGAACACCAGGCGCGGGACCCGGCCGATGAGGCGGCCGCCGAGGATGTTGCCCGCCAGGGCGGCCAGGACCAGGACCGGCAGGCGGGTGCCCAGGTCCGTGGTGTCGAACTGGCCCGCGGTGACCAGGAGGAGCAGGGACAGGCAGTTGGTCACCACGAAGTAGCCCGCCAGGTCGCCTACGAAGGTTCTCGGAGGGACTTTCGCCGAGGCCAGCAGGACGGCTGGGGGCGCGCCGTTCAGCGAAGTCGTCGTGGAGAGGTAACCGCCCAGCAAGCCGGCGATCGTTTGCTTCGCGGGGGTCGCCGGGTGGGCGTCGCGGGTTGGGCGCAGGAGCAGGCGCAGGCCGGAGAGCACGACCACGGTGCCGGCCAGGATGCGGAGAGCGTGCGGCTCCAGCAGGTGCAGCGTGAGGGCGCCCGCGGCGGCACCGGGGAGGCTTGCGGCGCCTAGGACGGCCACTCGGCGCCAGGCGATGTGGTCGCGTTCGCGGTGGAGCACGGCGAGCCGGGTGATCATGGTGGTGATCAGGTTGATCACGACCACCTGCGGCAGCGGGAGTCCGATGAGCAGCAGCAAGGGCGTGCCGACCAACGACGCGCCGAATCCGGTCAGGCCGCCGATGAAGCCGGCGAAGGCGACGGCTAGTGCGCCGAGGATCATGAGGCCGCCTGGTGGGGGAGCGAGCAGTCGGGGGAACGGGTCATGTGACCACCGCTTGGCCTACCAGGGCAAGGGAAAGCACCGCGAGGAGTCCCAGCACGATCCGGCGGGCGTCGCCGCGGGCGTGGCGGTACAGCCAGCTTCCGGCGGCGACTCCGGCCAACGCCAGGGGGAGGAAGAGCGCGGTCTGCAGGAGGACGTCGCTGGTGAGGAGGCCGCCGGTGCCCGCGGTGGCGACTGTCATGGTGTCCGCGGCCAGGAAGAAGACGACCAGGCTCGCGCGGTTGACCGTCATCGGCAGCGGGGACGCCAGGTACATCAGGACGACTGGCGGGCCGCCCATGCCGCAGGCGCCGTTCAGGACTCCGAAGGCGGTGCCCATGCTCGCGCACGCGCCGCGGCCGGGCAGGCGGCGGGTTCGGCGGCTCAGGGCCAGTGCCAGTGCGGAGAGTCCGACGACCAGGCCGACGGTCAGTCTCGTGGCGCGTTCGGGCAGCGCGGCGAGGAACCAGATGCCGATGGGGAGTCCGAGGAGCGCGCCGGCCAGGAGCCAGCGGACGGACGGGCGGTGGGCGTCGGACCAGGCCTTGGGCAGCAGGGTCACGCTGGACGCTATTTCGAGCAGGAGCGTGCTCGGGACGACGGCCGGGGGCGGCAGGACCAGGCAGAGGCAGCTGACCCACACCAGGGACGCGCCGAAGCCGGAGTAGCCGCGGATCAGGCCTCCGGCGAACAGGGCGGCGACGGCGAACGCCATCGCGGCCGGGGACAGCTGCCAGAAGGTCATGGACGGCCCGGGGGAGCGAGGACCCTGGACGGGTGCGGCATCAGACCTCCACGGCGCGGGCGGATCGCTCCACTGTGCGGGACGTCTGGTCGTGGCGGTAGGTCCAGAATCGCGGCATCGGGGGGTGCCAGCCGGGAAAGCCGGGCGGCCCCGTCGAGGGACCGCCCGGCTTTCCCGCACAGACTGAGCAGCTCAGGTCGAGGCGACTCCCGCCTCTCCCCGCGATGAGTCCGTCTCCGTCGCCGCCGCGGGAGCGGCCGGACGGCGCTTCCGGAACTGGTACGCGATCAGGATCAGCGCCAGCGTCACCGCGCTGAGCCAGAACTGCGAGCGGGTCGTCGGCAGGAACGCCATGGCCAGGATGACCGCCGCCATCAAGGCGATCGTGGCGTAGCTCAGCCACGGGAACAGCCACATCTTCAGGCTCAGCGCGCCCGGATCGGTGTTCTGCAGCCGCTTCCGCAGCCGGACCTGGGCCAGTGCGATGGCGAGGTACACGAACAGCGCGACCGCGCCGTAGGAGTTCACCAGGAACTGGAAGATCAGGTTCGGCGAGGTGTACGCGGCGATCACCGACACGTACCCGATGACAGTCCCGGCGATGATGGCCCGGCGGGGGACGCCGCTGCGGGACAGTTTGGTGAACATCTTCGGGGCGTCGCCGTTGCGCGTCAGGGCGAACAGCATCCGCGAGGACGTGTACAGCGCCGAGTTCAGGCAGGACAGCACGGCCGTCAGCACGATGGCGTTCATGATCGTCGCCACGGCGGGGATGCCCAGCACGTCCAGGACCGCCGCGTACGGGCTGACGGCGGTGTCGGGGGCGTTCCAGGCCTTGACCGCGACCACCACGAAGACCGAGCCGACGTAGAACAGGACCACGCGGAACACGAT
This sequence comes from Amycolatopsis nivea, assembly GCF_004522235.1. GTDB lineage: Bacteria > Actinomycetota > Actinomycetes > Mycobacteriales > Pseudonocardiaceae > Amycolatopsis > Amycolatopsis nivea. Next base: position 34,533 of record NZ_SDLT01000048.1, on the reverse strand, counting down.
GGAGCGCATGGCCTTGGCGATCGCGCGGCGCGGTTCGGCGGACTCGGCCGCGGCGATGGTGACGATCTCGGCGCCGGTGTAGAAGCCGACGCAGGGGACGACCGCGGCCAGCACCGCGCCGATGCCCATGGGGGCGAAACCGCCGTGGGAGACCAGGTTCCCGACGCCTCCGTGCGAGCCGGGCCAGACGCCGAACAGGTACAGGGCGCCGACCACCAGGAACACGAGGATCGCGATGACCTTGATCGAGGAGAACCAGTACTCGAACTCGCCGTAGGACCGCGCGGAGACCAGGTTGGTGGCGGTGAGCAGCAGGAGCAGGCCGAGGCTCAGCACCCACAGCGGCACGTTCGGCAGCCAGAGCTGCAGGATCCGGCCGCCGGCGACCGCTTCCACGGCCACCACGATCACGAAGAAGTACCAGTACATCCAGCCGACGGTGAAGCCGGCCCGGTTGCCCATCGCCTCCCTGGCGTAGACGTAGAACGAGCCGAGCGCGGGCCGCGCGACGGTCATTTCGGCCAGCATCCGCATGATGAGCACGGTGATCAGCCCGGCGATCAGGAACGAGACCACCGCCGCGGGCCCGGCCGACTGGATGACCACGCCGCTTCCGACGAACAGGCCGGCGCCGATCACGCCGCCGAGTGCGATCAGATTCATGTGGCGTTGCTTCAGGCCCGGTTTGAGACCGCTCTCGGCGGCTGTTTCCGGTGCAGAACCCACGTCTCCTCCTTCCGGCGGCGCCGGGGGACCTCGATGTCCCCGCGCCGGCCGCCGCCGCGATGTCGCTGAGAGCTGCTGTGTGGTTCCCGTCACCGTAGAAAGGAACAGGTCCCTTTGCGAGAGCCAGATACCACCGATGCTCTGGGACCAGAACGAGCCGGCCCCGGACAGCACGACGGGCGCCGGGTGCCCCGTGTCCTACGAGGTACCCAGCGCCCGCCGGCGCTATCCGTCAGGGCTGGATCGCCTTCTCCACGTCGGTGAGCATGCCGTCGACGCCGTGCAGGAGCTCGTCCAGCACGTCCGTGTCGGCCACCAGCGGCGGCGAGATCATGAGCATGGTCGCGCCCCGGTCGTCGCCGCGGAGGATGACCCCGGTGCGGCGGAACGACTCCGGCAGGACCTCCCGCAGGACCTGCAGCGACTCCTGGTCGGTCAGCTCGCGGCCGCCGTCGCGGTCGGCCATCAGCTCGATCGCGTAGAAGAACCCGGTGCCGCGGACGTCCTTGACGCAGCGGTGCGCGTCCTTCAGCGACTCCAGCGCGGCGTGCAGCTTCGGACCCTCGGAGAGGACGTGCTCGGGCACCTTCTCGTCGCGCATCGCGCTGATGTTGGCGACCGCGATGGCCGTCGACACCGGGTGGCCGCCCCACGTCGCGCCGTGGGTGAACACGCCGCCCTTCGGGGAGTCGTACAGCTCGGTGACCAGCTGCTCGCGCACGATCACGCCGCCGAGCGGGGCGTAGCCCGAGGTGGAGCCCTTGGCGAAGGTGATCAGGTCGGGTACGACGCCGGTGAGGCCGTGGCCGAAGAAGTGGCCGAGGCGGCCGAACGAGCAGATGACCTCGTCCGAAACGAGCAGGATGCCGTACTTGTCGCACAGCGCCCGCAGCGCCGGCCAGTAGCCCTCCGGCGGGACCAGCGCGCCCCGGCCGTTCTGGACCGGCTCGGCGAAGACCGCGGCGACCGTCTCCGGGCCTTCCTCGAGGATGACCGCCTCGATCGCGCGGACGCAGTCGAGCTGGTCGGCCGGGCCGCAGTCGCCGGTGAAGCCGAGGGTGTTCGGGACGTGCCGGATGCCCGGCAGCAGCGGGCCGAACGGCTCCTTGATCTTCGGCAGACCGGTGACCGACAGCGCGCCCATGGTCGTTCCGTGGTAGGCCATTTCGCGGCTGATGATCTTCGTCCGCTCCGGGGCGCCCTGGCTGCGGTGGTACTGCCGGACGAACTTCAGCGCGGTCTCGACCGCCTCCGAACCGGAGTTGACGAAGAACGTGGTGCCGAGGTCGCCGGGGGCGAGGTCGGCGATGATCCGGGCGGCCTCGATCGACGGCGGGTGCGCCGAGCCCCAGTTGCTGGCGTAGGCGAGGGTGCCGACCTGGTCGGCCGCGGCCTTGGCGATGTCCGCGCGGCCGTGGCCCATGTTGACGCAGAACAGCCCGGCGAGACCGTCGAGGTGGCGGCGGCCCTCGGTGTCGATCAGATAGCTGCCCTCGCCGCGGACGAACACCGGGAATTCGCTTTGCCAGGTGTCCTTGCGCGTGAAGTGCGGCCCGAGGTGTCGGCGGGCAGTGGCCCGCAGCTCCGTGACGTTCACCTGGCGACCTCCTGTGTGTGCGAGAACGGGAATGTGTCGACGATCGCAATCTTTCTGGTCCACGCCCAGAGCCAGAAAGAGGCGGATCACTGGGGCCAGATCGGGGCCCGGACGCGAAAAACCGGCCGGGCGCGGGGCCCGGCCGGTTCGTCGGCTCGCTAGCGGGGGATTACACGTAGTCCTGGTACTTCTCCAGGAACCGCACCGGCTTCGACAGCGCGTCGCGGCGGAACGGGTCGCCCAGCTCGCGGGTGCACATGATCTCGATGACCGTGGTGCGGCCTTCGTTCATCTGCGCGTCCACGGCCTTCTTCAGCGCCGGGCCGACGTCCTCGAGCTTGTCCACGACGATGCCGTCCGCGCCCATCGCCTGCGCGATCCCGGCGAAGCTCTCGCTTTCCAGTTCTCCGGCGACGAACCGGCGGTCGTAGAAGTCGACCTGGTTCTTCTTCTCCGCGCCCCACTGGCGGTTGTGGAACACCACGGCGGTGACCGGGATGTCGTGCCGCACCGCGGTCATGATCTCGCCCATGCTCATGCCCCACGCGCCGTCGCCGGCGTACGCGATCGCCGGCCGGTCCATCGCGGCGGCCTTGGCCCCGATGATGGTCGGCAGCGCGTAACCGCAGTTGCCGAAGGACATCGGCGCGAAGAACGACCGCGGCTCCTCGAAGCGCAGGTAGCTGTGCGCCACGGAGTTGATGTTGCCGATGTCGGTGGAGACCATCACCCGCGGCGGCATGGCCTTCTCCAGTTCGCGCAGGACCTGGCGCGGGTGCAGCCAGTTGCCCTCCTCCTGCTCCTGCTCGGCGATCATGTCGAGGGAGTAGGGGTCCTTCTCGTGGGTCCACGCGGAGAGCTCTTCCTCCCACGCGTCCTTTTCGGCCTTGGTGCGGTCGGCGCGCTCGCCGCGGGTGGCGTCGCAGGCGAGCGTGCGGTCGGCGAGGCGTTCGGTCAGCGCCGCGGCGGCGGCCTTCGCGTCGCCGCAGATGCCCACGGTGATCTTCTTGACCAGGCCGAGCATCTTGTGGTCCGCGTCGATCTGGATGATCTTCGCGTTCTTCGGCCAGTAGTCCATGCCGTGCTGCGGCAGGGTGCCGAACGGGCCGAGCCGGGTGCCGAGCGCGATCACCACGTCCGCCTGCGAGATGAGCTTCATCGCGGCCTTGGAGCCCTGGTAGCCGAGCGGGCCGCACCACTGCGGGTGGCTGGCCGGGAAGCTGTCGTTGTGCTGGTAGCTGTTGACGACCGGCGCGCCGAGCCGCTCGGCGAGCGCCTTGGCCTCCTCGACGCCGTCGGACATGACGACCCCGCCGCCGGAGATGATCACCGGGAACTCGGCGGTGGCCAGCAGTTCGGCCGCCTGGGCGAGGCTCTTCTCGCCGCCGGGGCCGCGGTCGAGCCGCTGCGGCTCGGGGATCTCGGTCTCGATCTCGCCGTAGAAGAAGTCGCGCGGGATGTTCAGCTGCGTCGGGCCGAGTTCCGCGTGCGCCCGGTCGAAGGCCCGCGCGGTGTACTCGGCCATCCGCTTCGGGTTGTTGACGTGCGCCTGGTACTTGGTGAACTCCTGGAACATCGGCAGCTGGTTGGCCTCCTGGAAGCCGCCGAGCCCGGTGCCCATGGTGCCCGCCTCGGGCGTGATCATCACGACCGGGCTGTGCGCCCAGAACGCCGCCGCGATCGCGGTGACGCAGTTGCTGATGCCGGGGCCGTTCTGCCCGATGACGACGCCGTGGCGCCCGCTGACCCGGGCGTAGCCGTCGGCCATGTGCGCGGCGCCCTGCTCGTGCACGACCGGGACGAGCCGGATGCCTGCCGGCGCGAAGATGTCCATCGCGTCCATGAACGCCGAGCCCATGATGCCGAAGATGTCGGTGACGCCGTTGGCCACCATCGTCTCGACGAAGGCCTCCGACGGGGTCATCTTCGCCGTTCCGCTGACGACGGTGCGGCCGTCGCCCGTCTTCCTCTCCGCCATGGTTGAACTCCTTCGACGCTGAAAGTCTTGGTTTTCGGTACGTGAGGTTCGTAAAAGCTGAACTCGATGGACCATAGGACGCCACGCGCGGGAGGTCAACCGGCAGTTGCTGGAAAACGAGACAGGATGTGCTACTTTTCGGAACGTGAGTGAGTTGCGGAAGACCAGCGCCGTGGAACTCGTGCGCGAGCCGGACGGCGCGGGCCTCGACGGAGACACCCCGACCATGCGGCTGTTCTCGCTGCTCGAGCTGATCGCGGCGAAGGACCAGCTGGTGACGCTGCAGAGCCTGGTCGAGGAGACCGGCCTGCCGAAGCCGACGCTGCACCGGATGCTGCAGCAGCTGGAAGGCGCGGGCCTGCTCGTGCGCCAGGCCGACGGGCGGCATTACGGCACCGGCGACCGGCTGCGCCGCCTCGCGGAGAACCTGCTGCTCAACGCGACGCACCACGGCGCGCGGCGCGCGGTGCTCAACCACCTGGTCGACGAGCTGGGGGAGAGCTGCAACATCACCGCGCTGTCCGGCAGCGAGATCGTCTACCTCGACCGCGTCGAAACGCCCGAGCCCCTGCGGTTCTACCTGCGGCCGGGTTCGCGCGTGCCGATCCACTGCTCGGCCAGCGGCAAGATCATTCTCTCCCAGATGAGCCCGGCGCAGCGGCGCAAGCTGCTCGCGCACGCGCCGCTCAAGCAGTACACCGCCAAGACGGTCACCGACCTCGACGCGCTGGAGGAGGAGTTCGCCCGCATCCGGCGCGACGGGTTCGCCCTCGACGACGAGGAATTCCTGCCCGGGCTCGTGTGCGTGGCGGTGCTGGTCCCCAGCCGCAGCGGGCGGTCCAACCTGGCGGTGGCGGTGCAGGCCCCGGTCATGCGGCTCACCGCCGACAAGGCTTTGCAGGCGCTTCCCGCGTTGCAGCGGGCCGCCGAAGCGATCAAGGAGGTCGAGGCCGAGGGTTCGGCCGACGACGCCGACAGCATCCCGTCCTGACGGAGGTCCCCTGATGAACCCGTTGTGCGGCAACGGTCCCGACGCCCGGATCGCCGTGCGCGACGCGTTCGGCATCGATTCGAGCCTGGTCGTCCCGGCCTTTTCCGAGCCCGGCGAGCACGTGCCCGAAATCGATCCGGCGTACCGGTTCAACCCGGACGTGACGCTCGCGTTGCTGGCCGGGTTCGCGCACAACCGGCGCGTGCTCGTGCAGGGCCTGCACGGCACCGGCAAGTCCACGCACGTCGAACAGGTCGCGGCGCGGCTGAACTGGCCGTGCCTGCGGGTGAACCTCGACGGCCACATCAGCAGGCTCGACCTCGTCGGCAAGGACGCGGTGGTGCTGCGCGACGGCAAGCAGGTCACCGAATTCCGCGAGGGCATCCTGCCGTGGGCGCTGCGGCGGCCGACCGCGCTGATCCTCGACGAGTACGACGCGGGACGGCCGGACGTCATGTTCGTCATCCAGCGGCTGCTCGAACGGGACGGCAAGTTCACCCTGATCGACAGCAACACGGTGCTGCGCCCGCATCCGGGATTCCGGCTGTTCGCCACCGCCAACACCGTGGGGCTGGGCAATCTCAACGGGCTTTACCACGGCGTGCAGCGGCTCAACCACGCGCAGATCGACCGGTGGAACATCGTCGCCGCGCTCGATTACCTGGCGCCGGAAGAGGAAGCGGCGATCGTGCGGGCGCGGGTGCCGCGGACGACCGAGCAGTTCGCCGAAGCGATGGTGGCGGTCGCCGGGCTGACCCGCGAGGGGTTCCGGGCCGGCGACCTGTCCGCGCTGATGTCGCCGCGCACGGTCATCACGTGGGCGGAGAACTGCGAGATCTTCGGCGATCCGGCGCTGGCGTTCCGGTTGACCTTCCTCAACAAATGCGACGAGGCCGAACGCCCGGTCGTCGCCGAGTACTTCCAGCGCTGCTTCGACCTGGAGCTGGCCGCGGCGTGAGCACGCCCGAGACCCGGCGGCGCCAGCAGGTCGAAGAGCTGTCCGCGGCGGCGATCCGGGCGGTCAGCGGGTCGCCGGACGCGCATTTCCGGGGCGGGCGCTTGCATCGCGGCACCCGTCCGGTGCCGATGCCCGCGCCGCATTTGCGCTCCGAAGACGAGGACGTGCAGTCCTTCCGCGGTGCGGCGGACGGGATGGCGCTGCACCTGAGCCGGTCGGATCGGGAGCTGCACAAGCGGTTGCGGCCTGAGGGCGGTGTCGAACGGTTGCTGTTCGAGCTGCTGGAGCAGTTCCGGGTGGAGTCGCTGATTCCGAACGGTTTTCCCGGCGTGACGGCCAATGTGCGGCGGCGGCACGAACGCTGGTCGCTGTCGGCGCACCACAATGGGCTGACCGAGACGGCGCGCGGCGTGTTGATTTACACCGTCGCGCAGGTCGCGCGGGCGCGGATCACCGGCGAGCCGGTCGTGGAAGAAACCGAGGATCTGATCGAGGCGACCCGGGCGGCGATCGCGCCGATGCTCGGTGCGCACTTGGCCGGGCTTCGGCGGAACCGAGCCGATCAGGCGGCGTTCGCCGAGCACGCGCGGGCACTGGCCGAGGCGGTCGCCGGGTTGCTGGAGCCGGAGAAGTCCGAAGACAGCGACGACGAAGAAGACACCGCGGCGTACGCGCTGCTGCTGGATTTCGACGATGAAACCGGCAGCGAGGAAGGCGGCACCGCGGGCCTCGGCGAGCACAAAGGACCGGTAGCGGCCGGGTCGTATCGGGTTTTCACCGCCGCCTACGACCGCGAGGACCGGGCGGGACCGTTGGTGCGGCCGGAATTGCTGCGCGAGTTGCGCGAACGGCTCGACGCCCGGGTGGCGAAACAGGGCGTCAACGTGGCGCGGCTCGCGCGGGAACTCACGGCGGTGCTCGCCGAGCCGGAACGGTCCGGCTGGGACGGTGCGCAGGAGGAAGGCCAGATCGACGGCCGGGCTCTGGCGCGGTTGATCGCGACGCCCGCGGACCATCGGGTGTTCCGGGTCGAGCGGACCGAACCGGTCGCCGACGTGCTGGTCACCTTCCTGATCGACTGCTCGGGTTCGATGAAGGCGCACCGGGAAACCGTCGCGGTGCTGGTCGATCTGTTCGCTCGCGCGCTCGATCTCGCCGGGGCCAGTTGCGAAATCCTGGGCTTCACCACCGGTGCCTGGCACGGCGGCCGGGCGCGGCGGGACTGGATGCGCGCCGGGCGGCCGAAGCACCCTGGGCGGCTCAATGAGCGCCGGCACCTGGTGTTCAAGGACGCGGCGACCCCGTGGCGGCGCGCGCGGCGGGATGTCGCGGCGTTGCTCAAAGCCGATCTGTTCCGCGAAGGCATCGACGGCGAGGCGTTGGCGTGGGCGGCTGAACGGGCCCGGGAGTGCGATGTGCGGCGGCGGCTGGTTTTCGTGCTGTCGGACGGAAGCCCGATGGACGGCGCGACCGCGCTGGCCAACGAGGAGCGGTACCTCGATCGGCATCTGGTGCAGGTGGCGGACGGGCTGGAGCGGAGCGAGACGGAGGTGTACGGCATCGGGGTCGGGCTCGATCTCAGTGCGTACTACCGCCGCAGTGTGGCCCTGGACGCCGCGGAAGGCACGGGATTCCGTGCCTTCCGCGAGATCCTCGATCTGATGGCGCGCCGCTAGCCTGCCGGTTGCGCGACCGGCGAGACCGCGGCGGGTTCGTTGCGCTCCAAGGCGATCGGCGAACGCTTCTTGCCCGGAGCGAGCAGGCTCCAGCCGAACACGATCACCAGGTTGACGCCCATCGACACCAGACCGGTGTTGAGGCCGCCGAGCGTCACGCCGGTGGCGTACAGGACGACCGCGGTCACCACGCCGACCACCATGCCGGTCGCGATCGCGGCCGTGCGCACCCGCCGGGCGAACAGGATCGCCAGCCAGCCCGGCACGACCTGGGCCAGCAGGTTGTAGGTCAGGTTCAGCACGGTGAGCATGAGCGTGGAGGCGGTCAGCGTGAGCACGGCGGCGAGCACCAGGAACACCGCCACCGCCACGACCGTCCAGCGCCGTTGTGCCGCGGGCCGGACGTTCGGGGCCAGGTTGCGGCTGACCATGCCGCCGATCGCCAGCGCCGTCGCGGACAGCACCAGCACGCCGGACAACGCGGCGCCGGCGGCCACGAGACCCAGAACCGGTTCCGGGAGAAGGCCTTTCGCGGTCACCATGAAGACCGTGTTCGGGTTCTTCAGCCCGGGGTGCTGCTTGAGGCCATAGTAGGCGGCGAAGACGAGGAACGGGTAGATGAGCATGTACAGCGGCATCCACACCGTCGAACTCTTCACCGCCCGCTCGGAGCGCGCCGGGAACACGTACGCGCCGCCGAAGCCGAGATAGAAGACCACGCTCTGGAACAGGATCGTGGTCATCGCGAACCACAGGTCCTGTCCGCCCATCGTGGTCTGCGCCCTGGCCAGCGCCTCCGGCCCGGTCACCCCGGAGGTCCCGCCGGCGACCAGCACCGCGGCGAGGCCGACGAGCACCACGCCGAGCAGCATGAACGCGTCCTTGAGAATCGACACGAACGCGGGGGAGCGGATGCCGGACACGGCGATGTAGGCGAACGCGACGATCCCGGCCAGGATGACGCACTGCACGGGCGTCAGTTTCAGCCCGAGGTTGCTCAGCACGACTTGCAGGCCGATGAACTGGTACTGGCCCCACGGCACGAGCGCGATCAGCATCGTCACGCAGGTGATCAGCTCCAGCGTCCGGCTGCCGTAGTGGCGGCCGAAGACGTCCGGGACGGTCATCGCGTCGTGTTTGCGCGCCGCGCGCCAGACCAGCGGGGCGAGGAAGTAGCCCAGCGAATAGGCGAGCAGGATGTAGCCGAGGAACCAGATCCCGTAGCTCGCGCCGTGCGCGTAGATGCCGCTCGGGAAGCCGATCATCGTGCCGATGCTGTACACCTCGCCGACGGCCAGGAAGTACAGCAGCCACGGCGGGAACGAACGGCCGCCGACCAGGAACTCGGAGATCCCGCCGCCGCGCGACGAGCGGCCCGCCCACAGCGCCAGCAGGATCGACAGCCCCATCACGACGGCGACAATGAGAATCAGCATTACCGGTCCTCCTTCGCTGCGGGCGTGTCCGCCGGATAGTGCTTGCGGTCGAAGAACCGCCAGCTGATCCACAGGCACAGCGTGGTCAGCGGGAAGCAGAGGAACATCCAGAAGAACACCAGCGGGAACCCGGCGACAGTCGCGGGCGAACCCGCCACCAGCGGGATTCCGCCGAGGATCGCGACCGCGGGGATGCCGAGCCCGATGCACAGGCTGGGCCAGCTCCGGATCATCGGGCACCCCCGGCCGGGACGGGATCGCGTTGCCAGACCAGCCGTCCGCCGATCACGGTGGCGTCGACGGTCAGGTCCCGGATCCGGTTGGGGTCCACTGTGGTCGGATCCTCGGACAGCACGATCAGGTCGGCGAGCTTGCCGACCTCGAGGCTGCCCTTGCTCTCTTCCTCACCGGCCAGGTACGCGGCGTCGATGGTGTACCCGCGCAGGGCGGCTTCGACGTCGATCGCCTGCTCCGGGCCGAGGAGCTGGCCGCTGCTGGTTTGCCGGGCGACGGCGCACCAGATGCCTTCCAGCGGCGGCACCGGCGTGACCGGGGTGTCGGAATGGAGTCCGAAATGGATTCCGCGGGAGCGGGCCGACGCGAGCGGGCTGATCCGGCGAGCCCGTTCCGGGCCGAGGAAAACGTCCCGGTGCCGGTCGCCCCAGTAGTAGACGTGCTTGATGAAGAACGACGCGGCGATGCCGTTTTCGGCCATCCGGTCGAGCTGGTCCTCGCGGGCGGTCTGGCAGTGTTCGATGCGGTGGCGGCGGCCGGTGCCTTCGGGCGCGCCGAGGCGGGCGTAGCCGTCGATGATGGCGTCGATCGCGGCGTCGCCGTTGCCGTGCACGGCGACCTGCCAGCCGGCGGCGTCGAGGGCGGCGATGCGGCGGGACAGTTCGTCCGGTTCGAGCAGCATCATGCCGTGCTCGTCGGGGTCGCAGGTGTAGCCCTCGGCCAGGCAGCCGGTGCGGCCCTGGATCGAGCCGTCCGCGACGATCTTGATGCCGTTCATGGTGAAGCCGTCCGGATTGGACGGGTCCGGCGATTCCGGGGCGCCTTCGGCGAGGCCGGGCAGGAGGGTGTGGAAGAGGTAGCCGTGGATGCGGGTGCGCAGCTTTCCGGCGCTGGTGAGCATCCGGTACGCGGCGAGTTCCTGTTCGCCGCCGATGAGGCCGATTCCCGTGTCGTGGACCGAAGTCACGCCGTTGCGCAGGTACTCGGCGTCGGCGAGCTGGAGTGCCGCGGCCAGTTCGTCGGGGCCTTGCGACGGCATCGCGGAGTTGACCAGGAACGCCGCGGTCTCGATGAGAAGGCCGGTCGGTTCGCCGCGTTCGTCGCGAGCGATGGCGCCGCCGGGCGGGTCGGGCGTGGCCGCGGTGATGCCGACGGCTCGCAGCGCGGCGGAATTGGCCACGCTGAAGTGTCCGGTCACGTGGGTGAGCAGGACCGGGTTCCGCGGCGAAGCCGGGTCCAGGTCGTGCCGGGTGGGGTGCCGGTTGTCGGCGAGAAGCGTGTCGTCGTAACGGAAACCCTTGATCCATTCGCCGGGGCCGAAGTCGCGGGCCGCCTGCCGGACGCGGTCGGCGATGTCGCTGATCCGGTCGTTGGGCGGGCTTCCGGCGTCGACCGGGGCGGCCAGCGCCATGCCGAAGAACGAGGGATGGTTGTGCGACTCCACGAAACCCGGGACGACGGTGCGCCCGGCCAGGTCGAGCACGGTCGTTTCGGGACCGGCGAGAGCGGCGATCGAACGGTCGTCGCCGATCTCGGCGATCCGGCCGTCGCGGGCGGCGAGCGCGGAGGCCCGCGTCCCGCCTCGGTCCAGGGTCAGCACCGTGCCCCCGAGCACCACCAGGTCGGGGGCCGGACGAGCGGATACCGCGGGTTCGCCCACGATGGGACCTCCTTGTCCACGTGTCCTGCCCCAAGACAGTGCCGGGGGAGCTGGCCCGCGAACAGGTCCAGAAGGCGACGCGCGCGTGGGTCCAGTCAGCTGTCCAGCAGCTCCCGGCACAGGTCGCCGAGCAGCCGGATGCCCGGGTCGATCGCGGACGGCGGGGTGGCGGAGAAGCCGATGCGGAAGTGGTTGCGCGGCGGGTCGTCGCCGAGGAAGAAGATGTCGCCCGGTTCGATGAGGATGCCCAGCTCCTCCGCGCGCTCCACCAGTACCCGGCAGTCCAGTTCGGACGGGCCGGTCATCCACAGGCTGACGCCGCCGGGCGGGTACGGGCCCTGCGCCCACGGCAGGTATTCGGCGACCGCGGCGGTGGTGGCGGTCCATTTGCGCATCAACTTCGTGCGGTAGCGGCGCAGCGAGCGGTGGTACTCGCCGCTTTCGATGAGCAGCGCCAGCGCCCGTTGCAGCTGGCCCGGCGGGTGGCGCAGGACGTACCGGCGGGCCTCGCGCAGCGCGCGCACCAGCTCGCGCGGCCCGACCAGGTAGCCGAGGCGCAGGCCGGGGGAGAGGAACTTGGAGAAGGTGCCGAGGTAGACGGCGTCGCCGGTGTTGTCGAGCGCCTTCAACGCCGGGGTCGGGCTGCCCTGGTAGCGGAATTCGCTGTCGTAGTCGTCTTCGACCACCACGGTGCCGGACGCGGCGGCCTGGGCGAGCAGCTGGCGGCGGCGGCCGATGCTGAGGGTCGCGTTGGTCGGGTGCTGGTGGCTCGGGGTGAGGTAGAGGAGGTCGACCCCGTCGAGCGATTCGGGCGGTTGCAGGCCGCGCGAATCGACGTCGATCCCGGTCACGCGGGCGCCGGTGCGGAGGAAGATGTGCCGGGCGTCGAGGTAGCCGGGGTTTTCGATGGCGACGACCTGGTCCGGGCCGAGCAGCACGCGGCCGAGCAGGTCGAGGCCCTGCTGCGAGCCGACGGTGATCAGCACCTCGTCCGGGTCCGCCTCGATGCCGCGGGTGGTGAGCAGCTGGCGGCAGACCATCTCGACCAGCATCGGGTCATCGGAGCCGACGCTGTCCTGCAGGCTGTGGAAGACGTGCGGGCGGTAGAGGGCGTCGCGGAGGCAGCGCGTCCACGACCGGGCCGGGAACGCGGTGATGTCGACCTGCCCGGCGAGGAACGGGTACGGATAGCTCGCCCAGTCGGTGCGTTTCTCGATGTGCGCGACGCCGGCGTCCGGGAACCGGCGCACCCGGGCCGCCCAGTCGATCCTCGATTCGGTGTCCCGTTCCTCCACCGCGCAGTGCGGGCGCATCTCGGTGTTGACGAACAGCCCGCTGCGCTCGCGGCTTTCCACGTAGCCCTCGGCGACCAGCTCCTGGTAGGCGAGGTTGATCGTGTTGCGGGAAACGCCCAGCTCGACGGCCAGTTCCCGCGAGCTGGGCAGCCGGCGGGCCGGGTCGAACGTGCCGATGGCGATGCCGTGCTCGATCGCCCGCCGGACCTGGCGGTACAGCGGTTCGTCCGACGAGCGGTCGATCTCGATCAGCGTGCGTGGCACGTGCGTTCTCCCAAGTGGCCGGCGTGCAGCGGGGTGGGCTGAAACGTAACTCGCAGTGGCCGGTTTTCCCACCCCGCCGCGCTGCGCCGGGCAGGCTCAGGCCAGCGCGTCGGCGACGTCGGTGAACGGCAGGCCGTGCGCCACGGCGACCGGCTCGTAGGTCAGCGCCCCGGCCACGGTGTTCACACCGCCGCGGAGTTCGGGCGTGTCCTGGACCGCGGTGCGGAGGCCCTTGTTCGCGATTTCGAGCGCGTAGGGGAGCGTGACGTTGGTGAGCGCGTGCGTGGAGGTGTGCGGGACCGCGCCCGGCATGTTGGCCACGCAGTAGAACACCGATTCGTGCACCCGGAAGGTCGGGTCGGCGTGCGTCGTCGGACGCGAGTCCTCGAAGCAGCCGCCCTGGTCGATCGAGATGTCCACGAGCACGCTGCCCGGCTTCATCCGCGAGACCGTCTCGTTGGACACGAGGCTCGGGGCCTTCGCGCCGGGGACGAGCACCGCGCCGATCACCAGGTCGGCCTCGAGTACCGCCTGCTCGATCGCGTACGAGTTCGCCGCGGCGGTGCGGATGCGGCCCTGGTACATCCGGTCGGCGGCGCGCAGCTTGTCGACGTTCTTGTCGAACAGCACCACGTCGCCCCAGGTCCCGGCCGCGACGGCGACCGCGTTCATCCCGGCGACGCCCGCGCCCAGCACGACCACGCGGGCCGGCGGCACCCCCGAGACGCCGCCGATCAGCACGCCGCGCCCGCCGTTGACGCGCATCAGCGTCTGCGCGCCGACCTGCGGGGCCAGCCGTCCGGCCACCTCGCTCATCGGGAACAGCAGCGGGAGGGAGCCGTTGGGCAGCTGGACCGTTTCGTAGGCCACCGAGGTGGTGCCCGCGTCGAGCAGGGCCTTGGTGCAGGGCTCGCTCGCGGCGAGGTGCAGGTAGGTGAACAGCAGCTGGTCCGAACGCAGCCGGTGGTACTCCTCGGCGACCGGTTCCTTGACCTTCAGCACCAGGTCCGCGGTGCCCCACACGTCGTCCGCCTGGTCGAGCAGCTTCGCGCCGGCGGCCGTGTAGTCCTCGTCGCGGATCGACGAGCCTTCGCCCGCGCCGCGTTCCACGAAGACCTCGTGGCCGGCCGAGGTGAACTCGTGTACTCCGGCCGGCGTCGCCGCCACCCGGTATTCGTGGTTCTTGACCTCGCGAGGCACACCGATCTTCATCGCCTGCTCCCATCTGCCGTGTCTGGTGCGGTCGAGAGTGCGGGACGACTGGCCACGGCGAAAGTGCCAGAAACCGCTCGGTCGACGGGTCCAGACGACGGACCTTCTGGACCTGTCAACGGGCACTGTTCTGGCTCTGTCGCTTGGGGCCAGGGGTCGGGATCCTGCTCGGGGAGCACTGCCGTCCGCGAGGGAGTTTGCGAGATGACCATGGCCCCTCTGGCCGAGACCTGGCGGGACCGCGTCGGCGGCGCCCGCCCGCGGATCGCGCTCGCCGACGGCGCCGACCCGCGCGCCGTCACCGCGGCCGCGCACCTCGCCGAGCGCGGCGAGATCGAACCGGTGCTGGTCGGACCCGCGGACGAGATCGCCGCAGCCGCGGCAGAGCTTGGGTTTTCGGTGCCACCATTCCTGGACACAGCGGAACTGGCCGCCGACGACGCCGTCCTCGCGCGGCTGGCTACCGCGTTCCCCGACCGGGTGGAGACAGTCCGCACCGATCCGGTCGCCCTTTCCGCCGCGCTACTCGCACTCGGCCGGGTGGACGCTTGCCTGGCAGGCGCGACCCGGCCCACCTCTGATGTCCTCCGGGCCGGCCTGCGGATCGTCGGCCTCGCTCCCGGCGTCCGGACTCTCAGCAGCTGCTTCCTGATGCTGTTGCAGGACGGCCGATCGCTCACTTTCGCCGACTGCGCCGTGGTTCCCGAGCCGGACGCGGAGGCACTGGCGGACATCGCCGTCGGTGCGGCTTCCACGCACCGGGCGCTGACCGGAACCGAGCCCGTCGTGGCGATGCTTTCCTTCAGCACCCAAGGCAGTGCCAAGCATTCCGCCGTGGACAAGGTCCGGCAGGCGACTTCGCTGGTGCGGGAACGACTGCCCGGCGTGGCGGTGGACGGCGAACTGCAATTCGACGCCGCAGTCGTGGACGCGGTAGGGGTGGCGAAAGCGCCGCGGTCGACCGTCGCCGGGAGGGCGAATGTACTGGTGTTCCCCAACCTTGACGCGGGGAACATCGCTTACAAGATCGCCGAACGGCTGGGCGGAGCGACCGCGCTGGGACCGATCCTGCAAGGCGTCGCGGCCCCGCTGCACGACCTGTCGCGCGGCTGCAGCGCGGCCGACATCGAGACGATGGCCCTGATCAGCGCAGTGCACGCGGTGACCGGCCGGGAAGTGGAGGGGGTCCGATGACGCGAGCGGTGGAACTGGTCGTGCTGGACATGGCAGGCACGACAGTCCGCGACGACGGCGCGGTCGAGGCAGCGTTCTCGGCGGCCCTGGAGGCAGTCGGGGTGCCCGCGGACTCGCCGGAGCGCGAAGACGTGGACGCCTACGTCCGCGACACCATGGGACAGTCGAAAATCGAGGTCTTCCGGGCGCTCTTCCCCGCGGACGGGGTGGCGGAGAAGGCGAATCAGGTTTTCGAGACTGCTTTTGCTTCGCAGGCTATCGAGGTTGCCGCGCCGCTTCCGGGTGCGGAGGAAGCGATCGACAAGTTGCGCGCGCAGGGCCGCCGGGTGTGCCTGAGCACGGGCTTCTCGGCAGCGACCCGCGATGCACTGCTGGAGCGGCTCGGGTGGACGGACTTGGCGGACCTGGTGGTGTGCCCAGCAGATGCGGGCGGGCGAGGCAGGCCGTTCCCGGACATGGTGCTGACTGCGGTGCTGCGCTTGGGAATCACCGACGTACGCGCGGTCGCGGTCGCGGGGGACACCGGCTTCGACATGCTGACCGGCCGACGAGCGGGTGCGTCGGTGGCGGCCGGGGTGTTGACGGGGGCGCACGACGAGGCGACGTTGCGGGCACACGGGGCGACACATGTGCTGGGGTCGGTGGCTGAGTTGCCTGCGGTGCTTGAACTCTAGCGAGGCGTCGCCGCTCAGGCGGGCGGCGCGACCGCAGTAGCGATCAACGCCCGCGCAGCGATCTCGATCCGTTCTTCGTCCCCGGTCACGATGCGGTCCAGGCACAGCCCTCGCAAGCCCGAGATCAGCAGGCTCGCCCGGGCTGCCGCGTCGGGTTCCGCGTAGCCGAGTTTTCGGTACACCGGCACCAGCGGGTCCACCATCGCGGTGATCGCTTCTCTCGCGACGGTCAGGTAGCGCTCCGGTTGGGTCGGTGCCAGCGCGAGGACCTGGAAGAGGATGTGGATCGGCCGTTGCTGGCGGCCCCGGGTGATCGCGTGCCACAGGGCGTGTGCCGCGGCGGCGAGGGATTCCTCGTCGTGTACGGAGCGGAAGAGTTCGGTGACGTCCGGGCGGCTCGCGGCGATCGCTTCGGTGATCAGGTTTTCCCTGCTGCCGAAGTAGTACAGCAGCATCCGCTTGCTCGTCCCCAGCGCTTCGCCCATCGGCGCGAGCGACAGGTCCGCCAGGCCGTGCGTCGCCAGGTAACCCACGGCCTGCTCGAGCAGTTCGGCGCGACGGCCGGTTCCGGAATCCACCCCTTGACTGTACCGATCGGTACGCCGTACCGTCCATTCGTGTACCGATCGGTACATGGGTGAGGAGGGCTGATGGCGGGCAAAGCACTCTCGGTGGCGATCGTCGGCGGCGGGATCGGCGGGCTGACGCTCGCGCTCGCGTTGCGGCAGCGCGGGATCGGGGCCGAGGTCTACGAACGGTCGGCCGAACTGCGCGAGGTCGGGGCGGCGGTGGCGCTGGCCGCCAACGGGTCCCGGATCCTCGGGCGGCTGGGGTTGCGGGACGAGCTGGCCGCGTGTTCCGCGGTGCCGACGGAGCTGGTCTACCGGCATTGGCGGAGCGGGCAGCGGGTGATGGCGTATCCGGTCGGGGACAGCTACGAGGAACGGTTCGCCGGACCCTATTTCGGGGTGCACCGGGCGGACTTGCAGCGGATCCTGGCGGGCGCGTGCGGGAAGGTCCATCTTGGACGCCAGGTGACCGGCGTCGGTGCGGACGGATCGCGGTACCGGCTCGAATTCGCCGACGGGACAAGCGAAACCGCCGATGTCGTGGTGGGCGCGGACGGGGTGCACTCGACGGTGCGCGAGTGGGTGGACGACGCGCCGTTCGCCCGGTACTCGGGTTCGAGCGGTTTTCGCGGGCTGGTGCCGGTGGAGCGGCTGCCGTCGTTGCCGGACGCGGGGGCGATCCAGTTCTGGATGGGGCCGGGCGGGCATCTGCTGCACTACGCGATCGGCGACGGGTCGGTGGTGAATTTCCTTGCGGTGCTGGACGAACCGGACGTGTGGCCGGGGGAGTCGTGGACCGAGGACATTCCGCGGGAGCGCATCGAGGCGGCCTTCGAGGGCTGGCATCCCGCGGTGCGCGAGATGGTCGGCGCGACGACGCTGTATCAGCGGTGGGGGTTGTTCGGCCAGCATCCGCTCAACCGCTGGCACCGCGGCGGCGTGGTCCTCCTCGGCGACGCGGCGCACGCGATGCTGCCGCACCACGGGCAGGGCGCGAACCAGACGATCGAGGACGCGGTGACGCTCGCCGAATGCCTGGCACGGGACTCACGCGACGCGGCACTCGCCCGGTACGAGAAGCTGCGGCGGCCGCGGACCCGGGCGGTGCAGCGGAGCTCGTGGGTGGCGAATGCCTTGCTGCACCTGCCGGACGGTCCGGCGGCGGAGGCTCGGGACGCCGCATTGGGGCGGATCGGGGAGACGGTGGAGTGGATCCACGCGCACGACGCGCTGGCTGCGGCGGGGCGCGGCTAAGCGGCTCCGCGAATTCCGGGGTTGGGCGGGCCGCTGCTCCGGCGGGCGGGCGCATTCATGCGGTCCCTTCGCAAGGGGCTAGGCGGCTCCCCGGATTCCGAACCGGCCGGGGGGCTAAGCGGCTCCCTTTTCCGCCAGCGCCTTGAACTCCGCGCTCGTCAGCACGTCCGCAGTGGACTGGGCGAGAACAACCAGCGTCGCCGCGTGCACTTCCGCGGCGGACATCGGGCCGTGGCCCAGGTCGGGGTGGTCGTAGGTGGCGCACGCGTCGGACAGCACTCCGGTGCGGAAGTCGCGGAACATCGCGTCGCGGATGGTGGCGTGGACGCAGTCCTCGGTGGTCACTCCGGTGGCGATCAGGGTGTCCACGCCGCGTCCGCGCAGCTGCATTTCGAAATCCGTGCCGTAGAAGGCGCTGTAACGGTGCTTGGGGATCAGCGGTTCGTCCGGGCGGCGGTCAACTTCGGAGTACAGCGCGGCGCCAGGCGTGCCCTCGATGAGCGCGGTGCCGGCGGCGATCGGCGGGTACAGGTCGGCGAACCGGCCCATGTCGGTGCCGTCGGGGCGGGACGGAGCGCATTACCAAGCCACACCCGTCACCGCGGCGGCTTGACAACTTCATTGAGAAGCTCCTTCCGCGGAGGTCCATGAAGTATCACGGGTTGTCGTCGGTCGTCAAGAAAGCGACAGAGCGCGTCAGGCGTCTTCGATCTGCGCGGCGACGGTGTGCAGGGACTCGATCAGCGCCTGGGTGGCCGGGTTCAGCCGCCGGCCGGCGGCGAGGGTCAGGCCGACGCTGTGGCCGATGTTCTCCAGCGGCGTCGGCAGCGTGACCAGCCGCGGGTCGTCCATGCCGAGCAGGCCGGGGAGCGCGGCGACCATGGCGGTTTCGGTGAGCAGCTGCCGCACAGTCAGGAACGACGTCGCTTCGACGCGGTTGGCGGGCAGGTCCAGGCCGTGCTGGGCGAAGAGGCTTTCCAGCTCCTGGCGCAGCATCGTCTCGGTGCCGGGCACGATCCACGGGAACTCCGCCAGATCCTCCAGCGAGACGCTCCCGCGCGCGGCGAGCGGGTGGTGCGCCCCGGCGACGACGCGGATCGACTCCTGGTACAGCGCCCGCCGCCGGGTGTCTTCGGTGCCGGGGCCGCTCAGCCTGCCGACGATGACGTCCACCCGGCCCGCGGTCAGCTCCACCAGCAGCGATTCCGGCGTTCCCTCCCGGACGACGACCGTGACCAGCGGATGGTCTTCCTTGAGATGCGCGATGGCCCGCGGCAGCAACAGGTTCGAACCCGCGAGGTGGATGCCCGCGACGACCCGGCCGCGGGTCGCGTCGGCGATCTCCACCACGTGCCGCGCCGCGTGGGTGAGCTGGGCGAGCACGGCGCGCGCGTGTTCGGTGAACGCGGTCCCGAACTCGGTCGGGGTGATCCCGCGCGGCCCGCGTTCGTAGAGCGGCACGCCGAGGATCGCTTCGAGATCGTGCAGGCCGCGCGTGACGACCGGCTGCGTGACGTGCAGCGCGGCCGCCGCGCCGACGACGCTGCCCTGCTCGGTGAGGGTGTCCACCAGCACGAGGTGCCTGAGCTTGAGGCGGCCGTCGAGCAGGCGGGGCATCTCCATTCCGGCGACATTACTGTCCGGCTCGGCTTCCGGCGTCACGAGAGGGCGAGCCGGATCAAGGCCTGGCTGAGCTCCGAGCCGGGGTCGGCCAGGTCGAGGAAGACGTCGAAGTGGTTCCGGCCGGGCACGACGGTCAATGAACCGGCGGCAGGCCAGTGTGCGTGGAAAGCCTTGCTCTGCCGGTGGAATCCCGCGGCTTCGTGTTCCGCGACCGCCACGTGGAGCGGCACGGTGCCTGGCGGCGCGAGGATCGGGCTGAGCGCCTCTGCGCGGGTCGGGTCGAGGGACAGCCACGCGTTGGCGAACGAGTCGACCAGCGGGCGGAGGTCGAAGAGCCCGCTGATCGCCATCGTGCCTTTGACGACGTCCTCCGGCAGCCCGGCGGCGCGCTGCCATCCGGCGACGGCGGTCATCGCTGCCAGATGCCCGCCGGCCGAGCTGCCCACGACGTGGATGCGGTCCGGGTCGAGGCCGTGCTCAGCGCCGTGGTGGTGCACCCACGCGACCGCGGCGCGGACCTGGCGCACGATCTCCTCCAGCGGCGCCGCAGGAGCGAGCGTGTAGTCCGGCACGACGGTGGCGATTCCGGCGTCAGCCAGCATTCGCGCCGGGAACGCGGTGTCGTGGCGCGAGAGCATCCGCCAGTAGCCGCCGTGGATGGCGAGGACGACGGGGCGCAGCTGTCCGGAGGAGATGCCCCAGACGTCGAGCCGTTCGTCGCTGAGCGGGTCGAAAGCCAGGTCGCGAACGCCTGCCAGACCGGCGGTCGCGGATTCGGAGGCGGAGCGGTAGCGGGCCATCACGGCGTCGAACTCGGCCTCGGTCACCGTGCCCTGCGCGCTGTAGTCCCGATCGACGTTCGGATGGTTCACGGGACCCATCCTTCGCCGCCGCTGTCATGCCTGACCAATGCCCATTCCGACGAAAGCCATGCCGCTACAGGCATGGGCGAGACATGTCCGGACAGCTATGGCAGCGGCGGCAAAGAGCATTGGCGAGGCATTCCGGACGTCCCTACGGTCAGCTTCATGGCTGCGGAACTCCACAACGTCGTCGGCGGGACCCGGGTCGCCGGGCGGCGCACCTTCGAGAAGATCGACCCGGTCGACGGGTCGCTGGTCGCGCACGTCCACGAGGCCGGTCCGGACGTGGTCGACGCGGCGGTCGCGGCTGCGCGCGCCGCGGTGGACGGGCCGTGGGGACGTGCCTCGGTCGCCGAGCGCACCGCTCTGCTGCGGCGGATCGCCGACCGGATCGAGGAGCGGTTCGAGGATTTCGTCGCCGCCGAGGTCCGCGACACCGGAAAACCGGAGCACTTGGCGCGCGACCTGGACGTGGCGCGGGCGGCGATGAACTTCCGTTCGTTCGCCGACACGATCGCGGCGGCCGGTCTCGATTCCTTCCTGACGGATCTGCCGAACGGCCGGAAGGCGCTGAACTACGCGGTGCCCAAGCCGCTGGGCGTGGTCGCGGTGATCGTGCCGTGGAACCTGCCGCTGCTGCTGCTGACGTGGAAGGTCGCGCCCGCGCTCGCGTGCGGCAACGCGGTGGTGGTCAAGCCGTCCGAAGAGACGCCGTCGACCGCGACCTTGCTCGCCGAGGTGATCGCGGAGGCCGGTGCGCCGACCGGGGTGTATAACGTCGTGCACGGCTTCGGTCCGGACTCCGCCGGGGAGTACCTCACCACTCACCGCGGCATCGACGGCGTCACGTTCACCGGCGAATCCCGGACCGGCTCGGCGATCATGCGCGCGGTCGCTCCGTCGGTCCGGCCGGTTTCCTTTGAACTGGGCGGAAAGAACGCCGCGGTGGTGTTCGCGGACTGCGATCTCGAGAAGACCCTCGACGGACTCGCCCGGTCGGTTTTCCTGAACACCGGGCAGGTGTGCCTGTGCACGGAGCGGGTCTACGTCGAGCGGTCCGTCTTCGACGCGGTCGCGAACGGGCTCGCCGAGCGGGCGAAGGCGTTGCGCCTGGGCCGGCCGGGTGATCCGGACACCACGACCGGGCCGTTGATATCCCAGCAGCACCGGAAGAAAGTCCAGTCCTATTTGGACCTCGCGGTCGCCGAAGGCGCGACGGTGCTCGCCGGCGGCGCGGTTCCGGAACTGGGGCCGGACCTGGCGGGCGGGTCGTGGATCGAACCGACGCTGTGGACCGGGCTGGACAACTCGGCGCGGGTCGTGCGCGAGGAGGTCTTCGGCCCGGTCGCGGCGCTGATCCCGTTCGACACCGAGGACGAAGCCGTCCGGCTGGCGAACGACACCGACTACGGGCTCGCCGCCGCCGTGTGGACGACGAACCTGGAGCGCGGCCACCGGGTCGCGCAGCAGATGCGGGTCGGGATGGCCTGGGTCAACACCTGGTACCTGCGCGATCTCCGGTCGCCGTTCGGCGGCGTCGGGCTTTCCGGCATCGGCCGCGAGGGCGGCCTGCACTCGATGCACTTCTACACCCAGCCGACGAATGTGTGCGTGCAGCTATGACGATCGAGGACCACGCCGCGCGGCTGGACCGGGCGACCGCTACCGGGCAGGCGATCCCGCAGCTCACCAGCGCTGGGCCGATGAGCCTGGAAACCGCGTACGCCGTGCAGCACGCGGGAATCGCGCTGCGCGAGGGGCGCGGGGAGCGGCTGGCCGGGGTCAAACTGGGCTTCACGAGCAAGGCTAAGGCCGAGCAGATGGGCGTCTCGGACGTGATCATCGGCTCGCTGACCGACCGCATGCGGATCGAGGACGGCGGGACGTTCGACGTCGGCCGCGGGGTGCATCCGCGCGTCGAGCCCGAGGTCGCGTTCCGGCTCGGCCCGGATGCCGAGATCGTCGCTGTGGCGCCCGCGCTGGAGATCATCGACAGCCGGTACCGCGACTTCAAGTTCAGCCTGGCCGACGTCGTTGCTGACAACACCTCGGCGTCCGCGTTCGTGCTCGGCCCGTGGACCCAGCTCGACCAGGTGGACGCACTGGCCGTGGATCTGCTGTTCGACGGCGAGGTCGTTGCCACCGGCTCGACCGCCGACATTCTCGGCGACCCGCTGCGGGCGCTCCCCGCCGCACAACGGATGGCCGCCGCGTACGGGCACCGCCTGCTCGACGGTTCGGTGCTGCTGGCCGGTGCAGCGACCGCGGCGGTCGCGCTGCAGCCGGGGACGCACGTCGAGGCGCGGGTCGCCGGGCTGGGTTCGGTTTCCGTTCACACGATGGAGGGATGAGCGTGGCACAAGCCCATGTCGTCGCCGGGAAGGCGACGCCGCGCGGGCGGTTCCCGCACGTGAAAGTGGTCGGGGACCTGGTGTTCGTCTCCGGCACCAGCAGCAGGCGGCCGGACAACACGTTCGCCGGCGCGGAGGCCGACGAGTTCGGCGTGACCACTTTGGACATCCGGGCGCAGACGCGCGCGGTGATCGAGAACATCCGCGACATCCTGGCCGCGGCCGGCGCGGGGCTCGAAGACCTCGCGCAGCTGACCGTGTTCCTGGTCACCATGAACGATTTCGGCGGCTACAACGAGGTCTACGGCGAGTTCTTCGACGAGAACGGCCCGGCCCGCACCACCGTCGCGGTGCACCAGCTGCCGCATCCGCATCTGCTCATCGAGATCCAGGCGATCGCCCGGATCCCCGGCAAGGAGGAACGATGACCGCCATCCCGCCCGTGTTCGACTTCGCGAAGTGGATCAAAGAGCACGAGGACGAGCTGAAGCCGCCGGTCAACAACAAGCAGATGTGGGCCCCGATGGGCGATTTCATCGTGCAGGTCGTCGGCGGGCCGAACCAGCGCACCGACTTCCACCTCGACCCGTACGAGGAATGGTTCTACCAGTACAAGGGCGACATGCACGTCAACCTGATGACCGACGACGGCCCGCAGCGCGTCGACATCCGCGAGGGCGAGATGTGGATGCTGCCGCGGAACGTGCACCACTCGCCGCAGCGTCCGCAGGAGGGCTCGATCGGGATCGTGATCGAGCGCATCCGGGAGGAGGGGACGCTCGAGAAGTTCGTGTGGTTCTGCCTGGAGTGCGACGCGAAGGTGCACGAGGTCGAACTGCAGGTGCGCGACATCGTCGACGACCTGCCGCCGGTGTTCGAGCAGTTCTACGAGTCCGAGGAAGCCCGGACCTGCGGGGCGTGCGGCACGCTGCACCCGGGGAAGGGCTGAGCGTGCGCGCGATCGACGTCCACAGCCATTTCGTCCCGCACGGCTGGCCCGACCTCGGCGAGGGAATGCCGTGGCTGCGCGCGGAAACCGAACGCGAGGCCATGATCATGGTCGGTTCGGAGGAATTCCGCCGGATCCGGTCCGACTGCTGGGACGCCTCGGTCCGGCTGCGCGACATGGACGCCGACGGCATCGAGGCGCAGGTCGTCTCGCCGACGCCGGTGTTCTTCGGCTACGACACCAGCCCGGGCCAGGGCGAGAAAATCGCCCGGGTGTTCAACGACCTGGCGCTGGAAATCTGCGCGCCCGCGCCGGACCGGCTGGTCCCGTTCTGCCAGGTTCCGTTGCAGGACACCGACGCCGCCTGCCGCGAACTGGACCGTGCGGTCGCGGCCGGGCACCGCGGCGTGGAGATCGGCAACCACGTCGGCGACCGCGACCTCGACGACGCGGGCGTGGTGACGTTCCTCCAGCACGCGGCTTCGCTCGGCGTCCCGGTTTTCGTGCACCCGTGGGACATGCCGGACGCACCGCGGCTGGACCGCTGGATGGCGCGGTGGCTGACCGGAATGCCCGCTGAGACGCATCTGTCGATCATCGCGATGATCCTCGGCGGGGTGTTCGACCGGGTGCCGCCGAGCCTGCGGATCTGCTTCGCCCACGGCGGCGGATCGTTCGCGTTCTGGCTGGGGCGGTTGGAGAACGCGTGGCACCAGCGGGCGGACATCATCGCCAAGTCGGAGAAGCCGCCGTCGGAGTATGTCGGACGGTTCAGTGTCGATTCGGTGGTGTTCACCGAGCCGGCGCTGCGGAATCTGGTCGACACGCTGGGGGCGGAGCAGGTGATGGTGGGGAGCGATTATCCGTATCCGCTGGGGGAGCGCCCGGCCGGCGGGGTGGTGCGGCGGGCGGAGTTCCTCGACGACGCCTCGCGGGAGTTGTTGTTGCGGGGCAACGCGAGGCGGTTCCTGGGCTAGTTCAACCCGAGGTGGTCCCGCAGAGTAGGCCCGCTGTAGTCCTCCCGGAACACCCCCCGTTCCTGCAGCCGCGGCACCACCTGGTCGGCGAACTGGTCCAGCCCGCCGGGCGTCACGTGCGGGACCAGGATGAAGCCGTCCGACGCGTCGGCCTGGACGAGGTCGTTCATGGTCGACGCGACGGTCTCGGGGGAGCCGATGAAGTTCTGCCGTCCGGTGACCTCGATGATCAGTTCCCGGCTCGACAGGTGCTTCGCTTCCGCCAGCTGGCGCCATTCGTTGGCGGTCGCGATCGGGTCGCGGTGCATGCGGACGCTCGCGCGGCCCTTCGAGATCAGGTCGCCGACCACCGGGTCGAACGACGGCAGCGGGCCGTTCGGGTCGTGGCCGCTGAGGTCGGTGTTCCAGAGCTGTTCGAGGAACTTGATCGCGGTCTGGTCGCTGACCTGCTGCAACCGGACCTCGTGGGCGAGTTCGTGCGCTTCGGCGTCGGTGTCGCCCAGGACGAACGTCGCGGCGGGGAGGATGACCAGTTCGTGCGGGGCGCGGCCGTATTTCGCCAGGCGGCCCTTGACGTCCGAGTAGAACGCTTGGCCCGCTTCGAGGGTGCCGTGCCGGGTGAAGATGGCGTCGGCGGTCGCGGCAGCGAATTCGCGGCCTTCTTCGGAGTCCCCGGCCTGGATGGTCACCGGGCGGCCCTGCGGGCTGCGCGGGACCGGGAAGCGGCCGGAGATGTCGAAATGGGCGTCGTGGTGGGCGAAGTCGCCGCCGTCGGCCAGGAAACGGCCGGATTCCTTGTCCGCGAGGAGTTCGCCGCCGCGCCAGGAGTCGAAGAGTTCCCACGCCGTGCGCAGGAAGGTTTCGGCGCGCGAGTAACGCTGGTCTTGCGGCAGGAAGCCGCCGCGGCGGAAGTTTTCGCCGGTGAAAGCGTCCCAGGACGTCACGACGTTCCACGCGGCCCGGCCGGCGGAAAGGTGGTCCAGGGAGGCGAACTGGCGGGCCACCTCGAACGGTTCGTTGAAGGTGGAGTTGATGGTGCCGGCCAGGCCGAGCCGGTCGGTGACGGCGGCGAGCGCGGACAGCACGGCGAAGGTGTCCGGGCGGCCGACGACGTCGAGGTCGTAGATTTCGCCGTTCTGTTCCCGCAGGCGCAGGCCTTCGGCGAGGAAGAAGAAGTCGAACTTCGCGCGTTCGGCGGTCTGGGCCAGCTTGACGAACGAGCTGAACTCGATGTGGCTGCCCGCTTCGGGATCGCTCCACACGGTGGTGTTGTTGACCCCGGGGAAGTGCGCGGCGAGGTGGATTTGCTTGGCAGTCATGGATATCTCCCGGGACTCAGGCGGCGTAGCGGTTGGCCGGGCGCGGCAGGCCGAGCAGCCCGCGCAGGGTCGAGGCCTCGTATCCGGCGCGGAACGCGCCCCGGTCGCGCAGTTCGGGGACCAGCGCGCGGGTGATGGCGGTCAGGTCGTGCGGCAGCGCGCCGGGGCGGAGCCGGAAACCGGTCAGGCCGGCGGCGTGCCAGTCGAGCAGGAGGTCGGCCAGTTGGGCCGGGGTGCCGGTGAAGACATGCGCGTCCGAGCTGAACTCGGCGCGGTCGTCCAGGCGGGCTTTGCGCTCGGCCGCCGCCTGCGAGGTTTCGTCGAGGAAGACCACGAGGTCGGCGAAAACCTGAAGGGGCGCACCGATTTCGTCGATGATCGACGCGGCGTGCGCGCGGTCGTCCGGGGTCACGTACACGACGTCGGCCTGGCGGGCGGCGAGGCGATAAGCGTCGGGACCGTGCGCGAGTGCGGCGACGATCGGCTGGCCCTGCGGAGGGCGCGGCGTGATGGACGGGCCTTTGACAGAGAACCAGCGGCCCTCGAAGTCGATGTAATGCAGTTTGTCGCGGTCGATGAACCGGCCGGTGGCGACGTCGCGGATTTCGGCGGCGTCCTCCCAGCTGTCCCACAGCCGGCGCAGCACCTCGACGTAATCGGCGGCTTCCTCGAACAGTTCGGGCACTTCGGGCGGCGTGCGGCGGCCGAAGTGCCGGAACTCTTCCGGACTCCCGGACACCTGTACGCGGACCCCGGCGCGGCCGGTGCTCACGTAGTCGAGCGTCGCGATCGCCTTCGACAGATGGAACGGCTCCGTGTGGGTGACGACGGCGGTCGGGATCAGGCCGATATGCGACGTCAGCGGCGCGATCCGCGAGGCGAGCAGCACGGCGTCCAGGCGGGTTTGCGCGCGGTCGGCGCGGGCCGTCGGCTCGGCGGGGTCGCGCAGGGAGAGGAAGTCCTCGAAGGTGACGAAGTCCAGGTGCGCGGCTTCGGCTTCCTGGACCAGTTCGGTCCAGTATGCGGCGGTGAGCAGGTCGGCCGGGCGGGCGTCCGCTTCGCGCCACGCGGCCGGGTGCCAACCCGCGCCTTCCAGCGCGACGGCGAGCCGTGGTCCGGTAAGCCCTGTCATGCTGCGTCCTTTCCCCGTGGATGCCAGCAGTGTGGCGCGGAAACCGGGGCGGACGCGACGGCAACCAGTTTCTGGGACGGGCGGCCGGAGCGGGAATAAACCGGTTGCTCGCAGTCACGCCGACGCGGTTTGCTCGATGCTGATGAATCGGATGCACGCGGATGAAGCGGAAATCGACGACGACCTGGTCCGTCGCCTCGTCGCGGCCCAATTCCCGCAGTGGGCCGGGCTGGCGGTCTCGCGGGTCGCCTCGTCGGGGACGGAAAACGCGATGTTCCGGCTCGGCGACGAGCTCGTCGCCCGGCTGCCGCGGCTGGAACGCGGGGCCGCCGAGATCGGCCACGAACAGCGCTGGCTGCGGTGGCTGGCGCCGCGGCTGCCGGTCGCGGTGCCGGAAGTGCTCGCCGAAGGACGGCCGGGCGAGGGCTTCGAGTGGGACTGGTCGGTGCTGCGCTGGCTGCCCGGCGTCAACCCGGATTTCGGCGACGCACAGGTGGCGCGGGACTTGGGCGCGTTCGTGAAAGCGTTGCGCGGCCTCGATACTGCGGGGGCACCGGAGGTCAGCCGGGGCCGTCCGCTGCGCACGCGGGACGCGCCGACCCGGGAGGCGATCGCGCAACTCGGCGGCGATCCGGCGTACGTCGCGGCGTGGGAGAAGGCGCTCGCGGCACCGGAGTGGGCCGGGGCACCGGTGTGGCTGCATGCGGACCTATCGCCGGGGAACGTGCTGGTCGACGACGGCGGGCTGAGCGCGGTGCTGGACTTCGCGGGAGTCGGGATCGGCGATCCGGCGGTGGACCTGATCCCGGGATGGAACACGTTCGCGGCGGCTGAGCGGGAGGTGTTCCGCGAGGCAGTGGAGGCAGACGACGCGACGTGGGAGCGCGGGCGGGGCTGGGCGTTGTCGATCGCGCTGATCCAGCTGCCGTATTACCGGGAGACGAATCCGGTGCTGGCGGCGAACGCGCGGCGCACGATCGAGGCCGTGGTGTCGGACGGTTAGTCGAGGTCGATCCGGATCGTCAGCAGGTCGGTTCCGAACGCCTGGACCGCGGTGCTGTTCCAGCGTGGCAACGACTTCAGCCGCGCGCGGGCGTCGTCGTCCGGGAGCAAGTGGGCGACTCCGCGCAGCCAGCGGCCGTGCAGGCGCAGCCGGACGCGCGGGTCGGCCTGGATGTTGCGCACGTACTGCGATCGTTCGCCAAACTCCGACACCAGCCAGAATTCCTGACCCACGCGGCGGCCTCCGATCGGGGTCTGGCGGGGGAGACCCGAGCTGCGGCCGGTCGTTTCGAGCAGCGTCTGGCCGGGGAGCCGCGACAGGACCGGGTTGCCGATCCGGCGCTGGAACGTCGTGACGATCCGGTGCTGGAGGTCGCCGGGCCGAACTCGACCGGCGGCGGCGCGCAGCCGGGCGGGGATGACCCGTTCGTGGATCGGCACGGCCAGGGCCCACAGTTGGCGCGCCGGGAACCGGTTGTAGGTGACTTCCGTGGTCCAGTACACCCGGTCCGCGTCGAGGTGGACGATGTTGCGGGTGGTCATCAGCGGCGAGGGCGCTTCGAGCACGACCCGGTCCGGGGTGGCCGAAGCGACGGTCCAGCCGAGTACCCGGTCGGGCGACAGACGAGTGGTCAGGCCGAGGCCGAGCCACCCGGTGCGCAGGAAGGCCCGCAGCGGCGGGGGAGCGCCTTCCCAGACCGCCCGGGCCCACGCCAGGGCGTCGCGCTGGTCTCCGGCAGGACGCGAAATGTCCACTGTGGACGTGAAATCCGGCACTCCGTCACGCTAGCACCCACCACCGTCAGGACGCCGGTTTCCAGCCCAGCTCCGGACCCAGCCGGGTGGCCAAGTCGGTGAGGATCTGCACGTAATCCTCGTGCTCGAAGGTAAACGGCAGCGCGAAGGCGACCTCGTCGATCTCCCGGAAGGCGGCATGCTGGTAGAGCTGTTCGGCGATCTCGGCGGATGTGCCGACGTAGTCACGAGAGAACAGCAGACCTCCCGGCCCCTGCGGGGTTTTCGTGCGCGGCAGGCGTTTTGCCGCATAATCCTCGTACTTCGCGCGCTGCTCAGCCGTGGCGCTGTCGGTCGGAATCACCACCAGGCCTTGCGAAACCCGCGCCCGCGCGCCGTCCGGATGGTGCGACCGGAAGGCGCGCACGTGCGAGAGCTGGATCTGCTCGAAGTCCGTCGAGCCGTCCTCGGCGCGGACGACGCTGCTGGTCAGGTAGTTCATCCCGGCTTGTCCGGTCCAGATCGCCGACCGGGTGCTCGCGCCGCCGTACCACAGGCGGCTGGCGAGGCCGGGCGAATGCGGCTGCACGCGCTCGGAGAACGTCTCGATGCCTTCGACGCCGCTGAACGTCGACGCGGGCTCGCCGCGGACCAGCGACAACAGCCGCGACACCCGGTCGTAGCCGAAGTTTTCGAGGTCGCCGGTGTCCGGGTACAGCGCGCCCCGGACGTCCTCGTAATGAATCGGCGGGCTGACGCTCACGCCCGGGTTGAGGCGTCCGCCGGACAGGATGTCGACGGTGGCCAGATCTTCCGCAAGGCGCAGCGGGTTTTCCCAGCCGAGCGGGATGACCGCGGTGCCCAGTTCGATCCGGCTGGTGCGCTGGGTGGCGGCGGCGAGCACCGCGACCGGCGACGAGATGCCGTACTGCAGGTGCCGGTGGCGGACCCAGGCGCTGTCGAACCCGAGCTGCTCGCCGAGTTCGAGCACGCGCAGCGTGGATTCGTGGCCGGGCCGCGGGTCGTCGCCGTCGAACAGGCCGATCGTCAGGAAACCCAGTTTGCGCAGCGGGTGCGTTTCGCTCGGCACGGCGGATCCCTCCTGGGGTTGGCTAAGCCGGAATAACCGCGGGCCGGTCCAGGTTGTTCCGGCTCGCTGACACTGAACACTGGGGAGTACGCACGATGCGCGCTTTGTCCATCACCCGCTACGGCGGTCCCGAAGTCCTCGAAGAGATCGAGGTGCCCGAGCCCGTTCCGGGGCCGGGCGAAGTGACCATCACGGTCTCGCACGCGTCCGTGGGGCTGATCGACGCGCTGATCCGCCGCGGGACGCTCGCGGAGTACGACTACGCGCCGAAGCCGCCGCTGGTGCCGGGGCTCGAGGTCGCGGGCACGATTCGCGCGGCCGGACCGGGGAGCGGCTTCTCGGTCGGGGACGAGGTCGTCACGCTCACGCTGCCCGGAATGGGCGGATACGCCGACGTCAAGCTCGCGCCCGCCGCGCTCGTCGTGCCGCTGGCGGGCACCGGCGTGGAGCGCGCGCAGGCGGTGGCCGGTCTGGCGAACACCGTGACGGCCTACCTCTCGCTCACCGAGGCAGTGCGGTTGCCGAAGGACGCGCGGGTGCTCGTGCACGGCGCGCTCGGCGGCCTCGCCTCGGTATACCCCGAGGTGGCACGGCTGCTCGGCGCTCGCGAGGTGGTCGGCACGGTCCGGCGGCCCGAGCAGGTCGAGGCGGCGAAGCAACTCGGTTTCGACCGGGTCGTGCTGTCCGGGGAACTCGGCGAACTGAGCGACGAGCGGTTCGAGATCATCGTCGACCCGGTGGGCGGCGACCTGCGGATCGCCTCGCTGGACCTGCTGGCGCCGATGGGACGGATGCTGGTCGTCGGCAGCGCGGGCAGCGAGACCGCGCCGCTGGTGGACTCGAACGCCGTGTGGGGCAAGAACATCGGCGTGGTCGGCTTCAACGTGGGCGGCTTCCTGGCCGCCGACCCCACGCCCGCCCGCCCCGCCGCGGACGCCGTGCTGCCGCTCTACACCGACGGCCGGATCCGGCTGCCGGTCACCGTCCTGCCGATGGCGGAGGCGCGCGAGGCACACCGGCGGATGGACACGGGCGAGGCTGTGGGGCGGCTGGTGCTCGCCAACCCCGAATGACCGCGTCTTGACGGTCGTGAGGGACCCCCTGAGGGAATCAGATTCCTTCAGGGGGTCCCTCACGGACCGCAAACTCGAGCGCGCGGCCGCTCCTGACGTCACGCGGTCACCTGCTCCCCGCCGGGAATCGCCGCCAGCAGGTCGCGGGTGTACTGCTCGCGCGGCCGCACCAGGACGTCGTCGGCTGGGCCAGTTTCGAGCAGCTTGCCTTGGCGCATGACCCCGACCTGGTCGGCGATTTCCTGCAGCACGGCCAGGTCGTGGGTGATGGACAGGGATGTCGGGCGGCTGGTGCTCGCCAACTAACGTCACGCGCGCACCTGCTCCCCGCCGGGAATCGCCGCCAGTAGGTCGCGGGTGTACTGCTCGCGCGGCCGCAGCAGGACATCGTCGGCCGGGCCAGTTTCGAGCAGCTTGCCCCGGCGCATCACCCCGACCTGGTCGGCGATTTCCCGCACCACAGCCAGGTCGTGGGTAATGAACAGGTACGTCAGCCCCAATCCATCCTGCAGTTCCACCAGCAGGTTCAGGATCTGCGCCTGCACCGAAACGTCCAAAGCGGACACCGGTTCGTCCAGCACGACGAGATCCGGACGCAGCGCCAGCGCACGGGCGATCGCCGCGCGCTGGCGCTGGCCGCCGGACAGTTCGGCTGGTTTCCGGCGCAGCACTGACGACGGCAGTGCGACCTGGTCCGCCAGTTCGGCGACCCGTTTCGCCCGGCCGCCGACGCGGAACGCACGCAGCGGTTCGCCGATCACGTCGGCGATGGAAAAGCGCGGGTTCAATGAGGCGTACGGGTTCTGGTAGACGAGCTGGAACCGGCGCCGCAGCCTGCGCAGTTCGGCGGGGGACAGCTGCGTGACGTCCTGACCATCGAAGCTGATCGTGCCCGCGGTCGGGGTTTCCAGGCCGACCGCCATGCGTGCGGTCGTCGTCTTGCCGGAGCCGGATTCGCCGACCAGCGCCAGCGTCCGGCCGCGCGTGAGCTGGAACGACACGTCGTCCACGGCTTGCACCGAACCGGCGCGCGAGGCGAAGGTCTTCGAGACCGACTCCACGGACAGCAGGACTTCCGGGCCTTCCGCGCGGCAGGGCCGGAGCGGTTCGCGGCTCAGGCTCGGGGCGGCGGCGAGGAGACGTTGCGTGTAGTCCTGCGTCGGAGCGGCGAGGAGTTCGCGGGCCGGTCCTTCCTCGACCAGGAGTCCCTCGGACAGCACGGCGATCCGTCCGGCCCGGTCTGCGGCGACGCCCAGGTCGTGCGTGATCAGCAGGATCGCGGTGCCGTCGTCGGCGGCCAGTTCGGCCAGATGGTCGAGGATTTCCTTCTGCACGGTCACGTCCAGCGCACTGGTCGGCTCGTCGGCGATGATCAGCCGCGGTTTGCCTGCCAAAGCGATGGCGATCAGCACCCGTTGCCGGAGTCCGCCGGACAGTTCGTGCGGATACTGCCGCGCGCGCAATTCCGGCCGGTCGACTCCGGCCCTCCGTAGGAGTTCCACTGCGCGGGCGGCGGCCTCGTTCCGCGCGGCCAGGCGGTGGATGAGCAGCACCTCGGCCACCTGTTCGCCGATCCGCCGGACCGGGTTGAGCGACACCGTCGGATCCTGCGGCACCAGCGCGATCCCAGTGCCGCGGACCTGCCGCCAGTCCTTTTCGGACAGTGTGGTCAGGTCGCGTCCGTCGAAGGCGATCCGGCCCCGGCGGACCAGGCCGCCGCGCGGGAGCAGCCCGATCGCGGCGTGTGCGGTGGTGCTCTTCCCGGACCCGGATTCGCCGACCACCGCGACGATCTCGCCCGCTCCGACCCGCAGGCTCACGGCGCGCACGGCGGGCACCACGCCGCCCGAGGTGCGGTACGAGACCGCCAGTTCGCTGATCTCCAGCACTTGTCAGCTCCGTTCGCTGTCGAGAGCCCGGGAGACGCGGTTCGCCGCCAGCACGACGGCCGCGACGGTCAAGCCCGGGAACGTGGTCATCCACCAAGCGGTGGCGAGGAAATTGCGGCCGCCGGCCACGAGCGCGCCCCATTCCGGCGCCGGCGGGCTCGCGCCGAACCCGAGGAAACTGAGCGCGGACACTTCGAGCACCGCGGTCCCGACGGTCACCGTGGCCAGCACCAGCACCGGCCCCAGCGCGTTGGGCAGCACGTGCCGCCCGAGCACCCCGGCCCAGCGCACGCCGGACGCCCGGGCCGCCTCGACGAACACGCCGGAACGCACCCGCAGCACCTCGGCGCGCATCAGCCGGGCGAACGCGGCGAGGTTCGCGACCCCGACCGCGATCGCGACGTTCGTGGTGCCGAACCCGAGCGCGGTCACCAGCGCCAGCGACAGCAGGATCGCCGGAACCGCCTGGAGGACGTCGACAATCCGCATCACGACCGCGTCGAGCCACCCGCCGCGGAACCCGGCGAGCAGTCCCAGCGCGGACCCGGCGGCGAACGCGACGAGAACGGCGAGCACGGTCGCGCGCAGGGAAAGCCCGGCTCCGTGCACGACGCGGGCGAACACGTCGCGGCCGGTTTCGTCGGTGCCGAAGAGGTGGCTGAGCGACGGGCCTTGGAGCCGTTCGGAGGGGACGCCGGTGATGGGGTCCTGGCCGGTGAACAGCGTGGGCGCGAAGGCCGCGATCAGCACCGCGACGAGCACGAGCCCGGACACCAGCAAACCGGGTCGGCGGACGAGGAACCGTTGGGACAGCACGGCTTCAGACACGCGCGGGCACCTCCTTGCGCACGGAGACCCGCGGATCCAGCAGCGGGTACACGAGATCGACGACCAGGTTGAGCACCACGAAGAAGAACGCCGCGAGCACGATCACCGCCTGCACCACCGGCACGTCCTGCGCGGTCACCGCCGACGCCGTGACGCGGCCGAGCCCGTCGCGCGAGAACACGGTTTCGGTCACCACCGAACCGGCCAGCAGGTTTCCCGCGACCACGCCCACCAGGGTGAGCGCGGGCAGTCCGGCGTTGCGCAGCGCGTGTCCGAAGTGGACTCGACGGCGGCTCGCGCCCTTCGCCCGCACCACTTCGATATACGGCTCGGCGAGCTGAGTTTGCAGGCTCTTCGCCAGCACCTGCGCGATGATCGCCCCGGTCGGCAGTGCGAGCGTGACCGCCGGGAGAACCAGCGACGCGAAACCGGTCGACCCGAGTGCCGGGAACAGCCGCAGCTGGAACGAGAACAGCTGGATCAGCAGCAGCCCGACCCAGAACGTCGGCAGCGAGGTGCCCAGCGGCGGCAGGGAAAGCAGCAGCTGGCTCACCCAGCGGGTGCGGGTGAAGGTGCCGAGCACGGCGATCCCGCCGCCGAAGACGATCGCGAGCACCAGTGCCAAGCCGGAGACGGCGAGCGTCGGCGGCAACGCGGCGAGGACCTGGTGGGTGGCGTCGTCGCCGGTGGCGATCGAGGTGCCGAAGTCGCCGTGCAGCGCGGCGAGGAGGTGCTTGCCGTACTGCACGAGGACCGGGTCGTCCAGCCCGTACTCGGCGCGCAGGGCGGCGGTCTGCTCCGGCGACGCGCTGGGTCCGCCCTCGGCCGAGCCGAGTTTGGTGAGCACCGCGTCGCCGGGCAGCAGGTACAGGATGACGAACGACAGCGTGAACGCCGCCCACAGCACCACTACGGCCTGCAGTACGCGGCGAAGCAGCGGGAAGCCTAATCAGTTCTGGGAGTGAGCCGTCCGGCACACTCCTG
>NZ_SDLT01000047.1 GCF_004522235.1 Amycolatopsis nivea | reverse complement strand
GTCACCGCGGCGGCTTGACAACTTCATTGAGAAGCTCCTTCTGGGATTCTTCGGCTTCGAGCTGGGCCTTGAGGTCCAGCAGTGCCGCGGTGTGGTGTGCGGTGTACTTGTCGATCCAGCGGTCGTGGATCTGGCGGATCGGGACCGGGTTCAGGAAATGCCGTTTCTCCCGGCCCTCCTTGCGCGAGACGACCAGCTCGGCCTCCTCGAGCAGCTTGAGGTGTTTCATCACCCCGAACCGGGTCATGTCCACTTCGGACTCCAGCTCGGTGAGCGTGCGGCCGTCGCGCTCGTAGAGCAGGTCGAGCAGGAACCGGCGGGTCGGATCCGCCAAAGCCTTGAAAACCAGGTCCTCGTCGGGCACGCACCGAGAATAGGTGACCAAAAGGTCACATGTCAACCAGAAGAACGGCCGCTGGGCTTCCAACGAGGGAAACCCAGCGGCCGGAGGGGAGAGCGCTAAAGCAACGCGCCCAGCGGCAGGATCAACGCGATCGCCACCACCGAGATCACCGTTTCCATCACCGACCAGCTCTTCAGCGTCTGGCCGACCGACATCCCGAAGTACTCCTTGACCAGCCAGAACCCGGCGTCGTTCAGGTGCGAGAAGAAGAGCGACCCGGCACCGATGGCCAGCACCAGCAGTGCGTTGTGCGTCGGGTCCAGCGTCGCGGCCAGCGGGGCGACGATGCCCGCCGCGGAGACGGTCGCGACCGTGGCCGAGCCCGTCGCCAGGCGGATCGCCACCGCGACCAGCCAGCCGAGCAGCAGCGGGGACAGGTCCGCGCCCTTGGAAAGGCTGGTGATCACGTCGCCGACCCCGGCGTCCACGAGGGTCTGCTTGAACCCGCCGCCCGCGGCCACGATCAGCACGATGCCGGCGATCGGGCCGAGGGAATCGCCGATGATCGACGAGAGGCGTTCCCGGTTCAGCCGTGCCGGGCGGCCCAGCACGACCATGCCGACGAGGACCGCGAGCAGCAGCGCGACGAGCGGGTCGCCGATGAAGTCCAGGACGCGGCGCGCCGGGTTTCCCTTGTCCGCCAAGATGTCCGCCAGCGCCTTGGCCAGCATCAGGACCACCGGCAGCAGCACCGTGGACAGCGTCGCGAAGAAGCTCGGGCGATGCTTTTCGTCGGTGCCCTCGGACTCCGGGACCAGGCGGGCGGGCGGAGCGGCGTCGGGCACCATCTTGGCGGCGAGGCGGCCGAACAGCGGGCCGGCGATGATCACCGTGGGAATGCCGACCAGCAGGCCCAGCCCCAGGGTGAGGCCGACGTTGGCGTTCAGCGAACCGGCGGCGGCCAGCGGGCCGGGGTGCGGCGGGATCAGGCCGTGCAGCACCGACAGACCGGCCAAAGCCGGAATTCCCAGCAGCAGCACCGGTTTCCCGCTGCGCTTGGCGACCAGCAGCACCACCGGGATCAGCATCACGAGGCCGATCTCGAAGAACATCGGCAACCCGATCAGCGCGGCCACCAGCGCCATCGCCCACGGCAGCCCCGGACCGCGGACCCGGCCGAGCACGGTGTCGACGATCCGGTCCGCGCCGCCGGAATCGGCGAGCAGCTTGCCCAGCATCGCCCCGAACGCGATCAGCACGCCGACGGACGCGACGGTGCTGCCGACGCCGTTCGTGAAGCTCTTCAGCAGTTTGTCGATCGGCATCCCGGCGACCAGGCCGAGCACGCCGGAGCCCAGCGTGAGCGCGAGCAGCGGATGCAGTTTCACCTTGCTGATCAGCACCACGATCACGGCGATGGCGAGCACCGTGGCGACGATCAGGCGGGTGTCGTGGCCGGTCCAGCCGGCGGCGAGGGCGGTCATGCGCGCTCCTGGAACGCTTTCAGCGCCGACGCGACGAGGTCGGCGGGCGGGCGGCTGATGTCGAAGGTCGCTCCCGGCTCGTCCGCTTCCAGCGGTTCGAGGTCGGCGAGCTGGGAATCGAGCAGCGAAACCGGCATGAAGTGGCCGCTGCGGGTCTTCATCCGCTCGGCGAGCAGTTCGCGCGAGCCCTGCAGGTGCAGGAACCACACGTCCCCGCCGCCGCGCAGCACGTCGCGGTAGCGCCGCTTCAGCGCGGACGAGCTGACCACGGCACCGTTTTCATGATGCTTGCCGATCCACTCCGCGATCGCGGCGAGCCACGGTGCCCGGTCCTCGTCGTTCAGCGGGTGTCCGGCGGTCATCTTTTCGATGTTCGCTCGCGGGTGGAAGGTGTCTGCCTCGGCGTATTCGGTCCCGAGTTCCTTCGCCAGCGCCGTGCCGACTGTCGTCTTGCCCGAGCCCGATACGCCCATCACCACGATGACCGTCATGCGCACCTCCCACGTCTTTGTGCCCTGGAGAGTCAAACTCAAAAGTACTACTTAATCAAGAAGAAGTAGTACTTAATCGAGTCAGAGGGTTAGGTTGAGCCGGTGGGGAATGATCGGCACGAGGACATGCTCGACGAGCTCGGCGCGGCCATCGCGAGCGGCGAGCTGGCTCCGGGCGCGGTGCTGCGCTCGGAGGAGCTGCAGGAGCGGTACGGGGCGTCGCGGACGGTCGCCCGCGAGGTGGTCCGGGTCCTCGAGACGATGGGGTTGACCAGCAGCCGCCGCCGCGTCGGGGTCACCGTCCGCGAGCCGGCCGAGTGGAACCACTATGACCCGAGGCTGATCCGCTGGCAGCTCGACGGAGCCGACCGGCCGACCGCGCTGCGCACGCTGACCGAGCTGCGTTCGGCCGTCGAACCGTGTGCCGCGCGGTTCGCCGCGCTCCGGGCGACCCCGGAGGAACGCGGACGGCTGCGCGCGCTGGCGGTGCATCTCCAGCGCACGGCGCGGGCTCGCGACCTGGACGCCTTCCTCGGCCACGATGTCGCATTCCACGACCTGCTGCTGTCCGCGTCGCGGAATCCGATGTTCGCGCAGCTGTCCTCAGTGGTCGCCGAAGTGCTCGCCGGCCGCACCGGGCACGGCCTGATGCCGGACGAACCGCAGCCCGAGGCGGTCGCGCTGCACGTCGAGGTCGCCGAAGCGATCGACCTCGCCGACGCGGCTCGCGCCGAACGCGCGATGCGCGACATCGTGGAGCAGGCACGCGAGGAAATCGCCGCCGCGGTGTCGAGTAATCTCGGCGACTGAATCGTCCACGTTCGGGGGGCTACAGGTGAGCGCGGCGCGCGCGATCGGCTTGATTCTCGGTTTGGCCGCAGACGGGGCACTCGGCGACCCGCGGCGACGTCCGCCGGTCACCGCCTTCCGGCAGGTCGTCGCCGCCACGGGGGCGCGACGCGCGGCAGGCTTGGGAATCGCGGGCGCGGCGGTCGCGGCCGGGGTGCTGGTCGAGCGGACCGGCCGCCGCAGCCCGGTGCTGCAAGCGACGACCACGGCAGTGGCGACCTGGGCGGTCGTCGGCGCGGCCGGGCTGGCGACGCAGGGCACGGAGCTCGCCCGCGATCTCGAGGAAGGCCGTCTCGAACCCGCGCGCGACACACTGTCCGAACTGGACCCGCGCGTCACGGACAGCCTCAGCACGATCGGGCTTTCCCGTGCGTCGGTGGAAACTCTGGCCGAGAACACGTCCGAAGTGGTCGTCACGCCGCTGCTGTGGGGCGCGGTCGCGGGCGTG
Source organism: Amycolatopsis nivea (assembly GCF_004522235.1). Classification (GTDB taxonomy): domain Bacteria; phylum Actinomycetota; class Actinomycetes; order Mycobacteriales; family Pseudonocardiaceae; genus Amycolatopsis; species Amycolatopsis nivea. The sequence continues at coordinate 64,005 of NZ_SDLT01000047.1, read as the reverse complement.
CCCGGGCTGCTCGCGGCGCGGACGATCGGCTTGCTGCGCCGGCTGCTTCCCGGGCACTGGGTCCTCGACCGGCTTGACGAACTCGTGCACCTCCTGCCGACCAGGGTGGCGGCTGCGTTGACGGTTCTCGGCGCGCCGGTCGTCGGTGGTTCGGCGGGCGGTGCGTGGCGGGCTTGGCGGCGGGACACGATCGCGCATCCGAGCCCGAACGCGGGCCGGGTCGAGGCGGCTTTCGCCGGGGCGCTGGAGATTCGCGTCGGCGGGCGGACCGAGTACCCGCAGGGGGTCGTGGAGCTGCCGGTGCTCGGGGTCGGCCGGAATCCGGACGCCGGGCACGTGACGCGCGCGGTGGAGCTGTCCCGGGTGGTCGGCTGGCTGGCCGCGGGAACGTCGGTGCTCGTGGCGGTACTGACCGGGGTGCGCCGCCGAAACCCTTGAGCCGTCAGGGTTTCAGATGCGCGATGGCTTCCGCGTCGTTGAAACCGTCCCGTTCGGACAGCAGTGCGCCGATCCGCTGCCGGTCTTCGGATTTCTTGTTCCCGCCGTACTTGAACTTGGCCCGCACCTCGGTCACCGTCAGCTCGATGCCGCGAATCCCGGGCAGCAGCCGCCGATCCGGAGCGTCCACAGCGGACACTGGGGTGCGCTTGCCGTCCGGTTCGAAATGCGCCAGCTGGTGGTTCAGCAGCGCTGCCTTCTCCTCGGGATCGTCGATGAGCCGGACGTCGCAGGCCAGCTGCACGCTCGCGTAGTACGAAGTCGGCACGCCGAGCGCGGGATCGTCGGCGGTGTTCCAGTCCGAGCGGATGTAGGTGTAGTCGCCGGTCACCGTCAGCAGCGCGCGCGGGTGTTCCTCCAGCAGCGGCCACACCGGGTTCGGCCGGGCGAGGTGCAGGCGGACGGTCGCGTCGCCGTCGAAGACGAAATGCGTCGGCACCACCACGGGCAGATCGCGGCCGCGGCCGCCGGCGACCAGTTCGCCGAAATCGCGTCCGGCGAGCCATTCCCGCCATTCGTTCTCGTCCGCGGCGTCCCAGGGGTGGATCAGCATGCCGTCAGTATCAGTGCCGCAAGTGGCCCCGACAAAGAGCCATTTTCCCGAGAAACGACCAGGCCACTCAGGCGGTCGGCGTGTACTCGTCCTCGTCTTCGGCGAGCATCTCCGCGACGGACTTGCGCCGGCCGCGCTGCGGGCGCTCGGTCGTCAGCGCGCCGCCCGGACGCAGTTCGCGGATCGTGAAGTACAGCCAGCCGAGCAACGCCATCGTGCCGAATGCCAGCCACTGCAGCGCGTACGAGAAGTACGGGCCCGATTCGAGCTGCGGCAGCGGCAGCGGGCTGAGCACGCCGGGCTGGTTCTGGTCGAGCTGGAAGTACCCGGGCCGGATCGTGAGGCCGGAAGACTTCGCCACCACGCGCGAGTCGACGGTGTAGCTCTGCAGCTTCCCGTTCGTTGACGCGTCGGCGAACGCGTCGCGGTTCTTCGGGTCCGTCTCGTCGCTTCGCACGCGCGCGACGACCGTCACCTGTCCGCCTGGCGCCGCCGCGTACGGAAGCACGCCGGAGTCACTGCTGAGCCCCACGTAGCCGCGGTCGATCAGGTACACAGTGCCGTCGGTGGCGCGAAGCGGCGTGAGGACCTCATACGCGCCTTGGCCCTGCACAGTGCGCAGCCGCGCGACAACCTCGGCCGAAGGCAGGTACGTGCCGGTGATCGTCACGAGGTGCCACTCGGTGTTCTTGTCCGGCTTCGTCCCGGGCGGCAACAGCTGCGCCGCGGGCACCGGTTTCGCGGTGAACGACGTGGTCAGCGCGTTGTTCTGGGTGACCTGCTCGTTGTCGCGGCGGAACTGCCACGGGGCCAGCAGCGTGTAACAGCAGATGGCGAAGGTGAACACCACCACTGTCAACGCCAGCCATCCCGGCCGGAGCAGAAACCGCAACCGCACCCCTCTACGGTAGGCCGTCGCGTTCCGTGCGCGCACCCGGACCGGACGTCACGCCTGTTCGCGGACCCAGTCGAGCAGTCCCGGCACGCTCCGCTCGATCATCCCGAGCACGTCCTCGAAGCCGTCGTCGCCGCCGTAGTACGGGTCGGGCACCTCGGCGCCTTGCGGCGCGGACGGGTCGAACGAACGCAGCAGCCGCACCCGCGAAGGGTCCTCGACGCGCGCCTGCAGGAAGCCCAGGTGGCTCTCGTCGGCGGCGAGCAGCAGGTCGGCTTCGAGGTCTTCGTCGCTGACCTCGGCCGCGATGTGCTGGGTGGGGTAGCCGTGCGCCTTCAACGTGGCGCGCGCCCGCCGGTCGGCCGCCTCGCCGACGTGCCACGGACCGGTGCCCGCGCTGGACACGCGCACGGCGTCCGAGAGGCCCGCGTCGGCGAGCTTCTTGCGGAAGACGAGCTCCGCCATGGGGGAGCGGCAGATGTTCCCGGAGCAGACAAACACCAGCTTGGGCATGGTCCGCAGTCTTCCAGAGCGACCGTGCGAGGATCCCCGGGTGCCTGCATTAGCCGAGATCATCGCCGTCCTCGAACGCAGTTACCCGCCCCGCCTGGCGGAAAGCTGGGACGCGGTCGGGCTCGTCTGCGGAGACCCGGCCGAGGACGTCCGCCGCGTGCTTTTCTGCGTCGACCCGGTCGAGGAGACGCTCGCCGAGGCCGAGGAGATCGGCGCGCAGCTGATCGTCGCGCACCATCCGCTGCTGTTGCGCGGCGTGCACGGCGTCCCCGCCGACACCGCCAAGGGCTCGCTCGTGCACCGCATGATCCGCGGCGGCATCGCGCTCTACTGCGCGCACACCAACGCCGACTCGGCCGACCCCGGCGTGTCCGACGCGCTCGCGCAAGCCATCGGCCTCGAGGTCGACCGGCCGCTGGACCCGCACGAACCCGGCGGCGCCACCGGGATCGGCCGCATCGGGCACCTGCCCGCCGCGGAACCGTTTGCGCAGTTCGTCCAGCGGGTCGCCGACGCGTTGCCGGCCACCGTGCCCGGCGTGCTCGGCGCTGGAGATTCGGACCGGCTGATCCGCACGGTCGCGGTGTCGGGCGGCGCGGGCGACTCGTATTTGGCGAAGGCGACGGCCGAGGGTGTCGACGCGTACGTGACCGCGGATTTGCGCCACCATCCCGCCGGCGAACACCTCGCGTCCGCCGGAACCGTGCCCGCGCTGGTCGGCTTGACGCACTGGGCCAGCGAGTGGCCGTGGTGCGGACAGGCCTCGGCCCTTGTCGGCGCGGCCTTTGCGGGTACCGTCGAAGCTCACGTCTCCACGCGGTGCACCGACCCGTGGACCATCCGCGCTACCGCCCAGTAACTAAATCAGGGAGCACAGTGAAGGCCGACCCCGCCGTCCAGCGTCAGCTGCTCGAACTCGCGAAGGTGGACGCCGAGCTTTCGCGCGTCGCGCACCGCCGCCGCACTCTGCCCGAGCTCGCCGAGATCGAGGCCGGGGAGAAGACCGTCCGGGAGAAACGCGACGCGCTGGTGTCCGTCGAGACCGCGACGTCCGACCTCGACCGGGAGATCGCCCGGCAGGAGAAAGAGGTCGAATCGGTCCGGGCGCGCGAGGACCGCGACCGCAAGCTGATGGAATCCGGTTCGGTCGGGGCCAAGCAGATGACCGACATCGAGCACGAACTGCAGACGCTCGGCCGCCGCAAGGGCGCGCTCGAGGACGACCTGCTGGAGCTGATGGAGCAGCGCGAGGCACTGGGCCTGGACGCGCAGCGCACGAGCGCCGAGGTCGACAAGGCGACGCAGGCGGTCGAGGCCGCCGCGGCCCGCCGCGACGAGGCGTTCAAGGACCTCGACACCACCGAGGCCCGGCGCAAGGAGGACCGCGCGAAGCTGCTGCCGCGGTTCCCGGAGCCGCTGCTCAAGCTGTACACCCGCGTCAACGACCACAAGGGCATCGGCGCGGCGCTGCTGCGGGCCCGCCGGTGCGGCGCCTGCCAGCTCGAACTCGACCGCAACACCATCTCCGAGATCAAGGCCGCGGCCGAGGACAGCGTCGTGCAGTGCGACAACTGCGGCGCGATCCTGGTCCGCACGCTGGAGTCGGGGCTGTGACCGAACGGGCGATCGTCGAGGCCGACGGCGGGTCCCGGGGCAACCCGGGCCCGGCGGGCTACGGCGCGGTCGTGAAGGACGCGGCGACCGGCGAGGTGCTCGCCGAACGCCACGAATACCTCGGCATCGCGACGAACAACGTCGCGGAGTACTCCGGGCTCGTCGCCGGGCTGGCCGCGGCCGCCGAACTCGGAGTGTCCATTGTGGACGTCCGGATGGATTCGAAGCTCGTGGTCGAGCAGATGTCCGGGCGCTGGAAGATCAAGCACGCCGCGCTGCAGCCGCTCGCCGCGCAGGCGCGCGAGATCGCGGCGGGCTTCGAGCGGGTCGGCTACACCTGGATCCCGCGCGCGGAGAACTCGCACGCGGACCGGCTCGCGAACGTCGCCATGGACAGCGCCGGGTCCGGCGCGACCTCGCCCGCGCCGGTCGCCGAGACGCGGCTCCGGGCGAAGGTCACCGAGCCGGACCGGGTGTCCCCGGCGGGCTGGACCGGCGCCCGCGGCACGCCCACCAAACTGCTCCTGCTGCGCCACGGCCAGACCGAGATGTCGGTCGACCGCCGATACTCCGGGCGCGGCGACGTCCCGCTCACCGAGCACGGCCGGGGCCAGGCCGCCGCGGCCGCCAAACGGCTGGCCGCGATGCCCGGTCTGATCGGCGAGGACGGCGAACCAGCGCCGATCGTTTCGTCGCCGTTGATCCGCACCAAGCAGACCGCGCAGGCTGTCGCCGACGCGCTCGGCGGCCGGGTCGAAACCCACCCCGGGCTCATCGAGACCGACTTCGGCGAATGGGAGGGCCTCACCTTCGGCGAGGCCGCCCAGCGGGACCCGGAGCTGCACCGCTGCTGGCTGAGCGATTCCTCCTGCCCGCCTCCTGGCGGCGAGAGCTTCGACGCGGTCCACGAGCGGGTCGGCAAGGCACGCCGCGACCTGGTCGAGCAGTACGACGGGCGCACGGTGCTCGTGGTCAGCCACGTGACGCCGATCAAGACCCTGCTGCGGATGGGGCTCGACGCCGGGCCGTCGCTGCTGTTCCGGCTGCACCTCGACCTGGCGTCGCTGTCGATCGTCGAGTTCTACCCGGACGGCAACGCCTCGGTCCGGTTGGTGAACGACATCTCGCATCTGTCCTGAACCGGACAAATGTGAGGCAGGTCACGGTCGGGGATGACGTGTGAAACGCCCCGGATGAGGTATTGGCTAGAGTGCGGTGTCGACCGCGGCGCCGCGGCGCAGGTCCCGGCCGGGACTTCAAGGGGGGCGCAGGCTCGTGCGTTTCTTCGGCAGCATCCGCAAGTGGAAACAGTGACGAGGACATGACGGCTAGCGCACTCACCGCAGTATCCGAGCCCGACCTGCCGGGGGAGAAGACGACCGACCCGCCCGCGCGGTTCAAGCTCAGCTGGCTGGCGTCGACGCTGGCGGTGCTGGCCGGCGTGGCCGCGGTCGCGTGGCACGCCACCCGCTACGGGCACTGGATCGTCGACGACGCGGCCATCACGTTCTCCTACTCGCGCAGCGTCGCCGAAGGCCTCGGCCCGGTGCTGGCCCCCGGCGCGCCGCCGGTGGAGGGCTTCTCCGACCCGACCTGGATGATCCTGCTGGCGCTCGGCAAGGTCGTCGGCCTGTTCGACAAGGGCCTGCTGTTCGGCATCCCGGACTACGTGCTGTTCCCCAAGCTGCTCGGCCTGTTCTTCGCCGCGGGCATCCTGGTGCTGTGCCACCTGGTGGCCCGCCAGGTGTTCCGCAGGCACGCGTGGGCGATCACGCTGGCCACCGGTCTCGCGCTGGCGGCGATCCCGTCGTTCGTGATCTGGGTGGTGTCCGGCCTCGAGAACTCGCTGTTCGCGTTCTTCACCACCGCGCTGGCCGCGCTGCTGTTCACCGCGCTGCGCAAGGAAAACTCGCTTTCGTTCAAGGTCGCGATCGTCGCCGGCGTGCTCGTCGCCGCGGCCGCGCTGACCCGGCCGGAAGGCCTGATCTACGCCAGCGCGTACCCGATCGTCCTGCTGTTCGGCGTGAAGCGCGAAGGATTCTGGCCCAGCTTCCGGTCCGCGCTGGTGTCCATCGCCGCCTTCGCCGTGCTGTTCGGCGGCTACGTCGTCTGGCGCTACACGGAATTCCACCGGCTGCTGGCCAACCCGTCGGTCGCCAAGAAGCAGGGCCTGCCGACGTTCGCCTCGCTCATCCGGCCGCACCAACTGGTGGAGTACGCGGGCATCGCGCTGACGCTCGTGCTGGTCGCCGTGGTCGTGTGGGCGCTGCTCAAGGCTTCGTGGCGGCGTCCGCTGATCGGGCTGGTCACGCCGCTCGTGCTCGGCGTGATCGCGTACGGCGTGATGGTCCCGGACTGGATGGCCCAGTACCGCTTCGCGACGCCGGTGTGGGTCCTTGGCGCGTTGTGCGGCGTCATGGCCTTCGCCGAGCTGCTGCGTTCCCTGCCGAAGGTGCCGCTGAAGGCGGTCGCTGCCCTCGTGCTGGTGGCCGCGGCGGTCCCGTCGGCGATCGGCTTCGTGCACCACGACGAGGAATTCGTCAAAAGCCCGACCGTGCCGGCGTGCCTGATCGCCGACCGCTTCGGCCGCGGCTTCAACACGTACGCGGACATGCTCGGCCTCCAGCACGCGTCGCTGCTGCTGCCGGACCTCGGCGGCTCGTCGATGACCAGCCGGCTCGAACTGGTCGACATGGCCGGACTCGTGAACGCCCCGATCGCGGACCTCACGCACAAGGAAGACATCGCCGGCCTGCGCGACTACGTGTTCGACACGGTCAAGCCGACCTTCATCCACTCGTGGGGCCCGTGGGCGGACGGCAACGAGATCAGCATCGACCCGCGCATCGACCGCGACTACGTCCCGATCCTCGTGTACCCCGGCCCGGGCAAACGCCAGGGCGACTTCGTCCGCAAGGACGCGGTAACCGACCCGGCGAAGCTCGCGGCGGTTCAGCACTACGCACAGGTGACGATGATGTCGGTCGAGGCACAGCGATTCGGCAACGGCCTCGAGGACTGCGGCCCGACGTTGTCGCGGGGGAGCACGATCCCGCCTCGGGGTTAGAGGACCAGCCATAGTGCGCACGTCGCCGCAGCCAACGACAGCGGCGTCGTGAGCGCGCCAAGCTTCAGGAACTCCCCCACCGGCGGATGCTCCCCGTGCCGGACCACAACCCGTCGCCACAGCAGCGTCGCCAGTGAACCGAGGTACGTCGCGTTCGGGCCGATGTTCACGCCCAGCAGCACGGCGAGCAGCACGCCCTGATTCGGGTGCGGACCGAGCACAGACAGCAGGATCAGCGTCGCGGGCAGGTTGTTGACGACGTTCGCCAGCAAGGCCGCGACACCCGCGGCGAGCAGGAGCTCGGGCAGCCCGGCGGTCGTCGGCAGCAGAGTGCGCAGCAGGCCGCCGAGGACGTGTTCGTCGACCGCTTCCACCACCACCGCCAGGGCGAGCACGAAGAGCACCAGCAGCGGAGACGCTTCGGCGACCACCTGCCAAGGCCGGATCTTCCGCTCCGCCAACGCTTTCGCGGCCAGCACGAGCGCAGTCAGCGCGGCAATCCAGACCGGTTCGACGTGCACCAGTTGTCCGGTGGCGAAGCCGACCAGCATGACCGCCAGCACGACCAGGGTGAAGACCGGCGCTTCCCGATGTTCGGGTTGCCGGGTGCTGGCCGGTTCCCGCAGATCCTTGCGGAAGAACCAGGCGAACGCAGCCAACTCCACGGCGAGCGTGACCAGCCAGGGCAACGCCATCAGCGCGGTAAACCCGGCGAAGGTGAGGCCGGAAGCGGTGAAGGCGAGCAGGTTCGTCAGGTTCGAGACAGGGAACAGCGTGGACGCCGAGTTGGCCAGGTGCGCGCACGCGTAGACATGCGGTCGCGCGGTGAGTTTCAGTTCGGCCGCAGTGGCGAGGACGACCGGGGTCAGCAGGACGACGGTGGCGTCAAGGCTGAGCACGGCGGTGACGATCGCTGCCGCGGCGAAGGTGAGCAACAGGAGCCGAGGTTGCCGGCCGCGGCAGATTTCGGCTAGTTCGGCGCCGAGCCAGGTGAAGACGCCTTCCGCCGCGGCGAGGTGGCTGACCAGCAGGATCGCTGCGAGAAAGCCCATCGTCGGCAGCATCTGGACGACCCGTTCGCCCGCTTCGTGCGGCGAGGTCAGGCCGAGCGCGAGGACGACACCGGCGGCGGGGACCGCGAAGACAGCTTCCGGCAGGCCGCGCGGACGCGCCATGGCGAACCAGAGCGTTCCGGCCAGAAGCAGCAGGGACAGGGGACCGTTCACCCCCGAACGCTAGCCGCCGCGAAACCTCAGATCCCCGCCGGTTCCGGCACTCCCGCGCCGCGGTCCAGCACCCGCTCCTTCTCCCGGACCACCGGCAGCACCTCCCGGCCGAAGTGCTCGACGTCCTCCAGATAGTGCAGGAAACCGAGCAGCAACAGGTTCGCGCCGCGCTTTTTGTACTCGATCGCCCGGTCCGCGATCTGTTCCGGCGTTCCGATCAAGCCGGTCCGGAATCCGTCGTTGTACTGCACCAGGTCGGCGAACTCCGAATCCGCCCACATGCCCTTGGTGTCCGAAGTGGACTTACCGGCCTGCTTGACCACCGAGCGGAATCCTTCGACGGCAGGCACGTTCGCCTTCGTCACGATCTCCCGCAGCACCTCGCGCGCCTCGGCTTCGGTTTCGCGGGCGATCACGAACCCGTTGAGCCCGAACCGCACCGCGTGGTCGTTCTCCGCGGCGTATCCGCGCACCTCGTCGACCTGCTCGCTGAACCCGGCGAAATCCTTGCCATTGCTGAAATACCAGTCCGAGACGCGACCGGCCAGCTTGCGCGCCGCGGTGGAGTTGCCGCCCTGGAAGACCTCCGGATGCGGCCGGCCAGGCCCGGCGACCGGTTTGGGTTTGATGTCGAAATCGTGGATCCGGTAGAAGTCGCCGCCGAACTCGGCGTGGTCGTCGGTCCACAATTCCTTGAGCACGCGGATGAACTCCTCCGAGCGGCGGTAGCGCTCGTCGTGTTCGAGCCACGGCTGCCCGAGACCGGTGAACTCGTCTTTGAACCAGCCGCTGACCACGTTCACCGCGGCCCGGCCGCCGGAGATGACGTCCGCGCTCGCGATGAACTTCGCGAGCACGCCGGGCTGCCACAGTCCGGGATGGACGGCCGCGATGACCTTCAGCCGCTGCGTCGCGAGCAGCAGCGCCAGGCTGAAACCGGTGGATTCGTGCTGGTAGGCGGCACCGTAGCTGGCGGTGTAGCGGACCTGGGTGAGCGCGTATTCGAAGCCGTTGTTCTCGGCGAGCACGGCCAGTTCGCGGTTGTACTCGTAGCCCCAGTCGGTGCGCTGTTCGATGTCGCTGGTGACCAGGCCGCCGCTCACATTCGGGACCCAGTAAGCGAATTTCAGGGGTTCGGGTGCGGTCATGCCGGGAGTGAAACAGCGGCCGGGCGCCGGGCCAAGCGCGTCCACGCGGTGGAATGTGCCAGCCGGTGCCCGGGGCCGCGCGGCCTCCCGGGTACGCTGTTTCGGCGGACGAGCTGGCAGGACGGTCGCGGCCCGGGTTCTCCCGGTCCGAGGAAAGTCCGGACTCCGCAGGGCAGGGTGGTTGCTAACGGCAACCCGGGGCGACCCGCGGGACAGTGCCACAGAAAACAGACCGCCCCCGTCCCCGGACGGGGGTAAGGGTGAAACGGTGGTGTAAGAGACCACCAGCATCCCGGGTGACCGGGATGGCTCGGTAAACCCCACCCGGAGCAAGGCCAAGAGGGAGTGCGCTCCTGCGCAGGCGATCGAGGGCGGCCCGCCCGATGCCTGCGGGTAGGCCGCTGGAGCCTGCCGGCGACGGCAGGCCGAGATGGATGACCGTCGCCCGGTCCGCCGCGAGGCGGCCCGGGAACAGGATCCGGCTTACATGCCAGCTCGTCCGCCCGATCGCTACGATCGGGCGCATGGGTCAAGCCGTCGCCGCCGCTGTCGCCTTCCGGACCACCTTCGACGCTCTGCACGCTCCCGTCTACTTCGCGCCAGAGACCCAGGAGCGGCTCGCCGCCGCCGGGCTCAAACCGGGGTCGATGACCTACTTCGCCAGCCGCGCCGCGGCGATGGGCGCGGTCGGGCCGGGCACGGTCACCGCCACCTTCTACAGCTTCAGCCCCAGCCTGATCGCCCACTTCGTCCCGCGCGTCTGGACGATCGCCACCCCCGAGGCCGTGCTGGAAGCCCGGCTCGCCGCCGTCGACGACATCTACCGCCGGCTGTTCGGCGACGAGACGCTCGCGTCCGCCGAGGTCGCCGAAGCTGCCGAGCTCGCCCGGGAAGCCACCGAGGGCTGCCGTCCCGAAGGCCGTCCGCTCTACGCCGCGCACGCGGACCTGGATTGGCCCGAACAACCGCACCTCGCGCTCTGGCACGCGGTCACCTTGCTGCGCGAGCACCGCGGAGACGGGCACGTCGCGGCGCTGACCACGAATGGTCTGCCCGGCCTCGAAGCGCTGGTCACGCACAGCGCGACCACGAACGGCACCCCGCCGGACACCGCCAAGCGCACCCGCGGCTGGAGCGACGAGGAGTGGGACGCGGCCGCGGCCCGGCTGACCGCCGACGGAATCCTCGACGCCGGCGGCGCGCTCACCGAACGCGGACTCGAGCTGCGCGAACGCGTCGAGACGGCGACGAACGCGGCGGCGCGGGGCCCGTGGGAGCACCTCGGCGAGGAGAAGACGGCCCGGCTGGAGCAGCTGTGCGCTCCGCTCAGCCGCCGGGTGATCGAAGCGGGCGCGATCCCGAGCGCGGCGTTCCGGCCCTGATCCGCGAGACGGTCCGGAACTGCCCGGGATCACGCTTTGTAGTGAACAAATGCGCACATCGGACGCGATGGTGACCGTTATCGCATCGGAGAGTGATCAATTCCAGATTGTTTTCCAATCCGGTTGTCACTCACCGGACTCGCGGCGGAACGCCGATCGGGGCATGCCACACTGGTGCCTGCCCGACACGCCGGTCCGGGGCGCACCGAGAGTGAGCGCCGCACGTTTCGCGGAGCCGCACCGCCGGAAGACTGCGCAATCCGGGTGGCTTGGGTTATTCCGGAGCACCCTTGCCACGATGATGGAGGGCGAGGAATCCTGACCATCGGACCGCAATACCCGCCCATTGACCACAAGTCGACATCTACGCAGCGCGCTTTGACCATTACCCCTTGTAACGCCATGATGGTGTTCGTAGCTTCGCCGAAGCCAGAACAGCGCGGCGCCCGCCGTGCACCGGGAGTATCGCGATGACCAGCATGACCGCCCTCGAGACGTTTGTGGCCGAAGGGCTCAGCACCGGCAACGTCCGGACCTGGCTGCTCGACAACATCATCCCGCTCGTGCTCCTCGCGGTGGCGCTGCTGCTGCTGTGGCTCGGCGGCGGCAAGGGCGACAACGCGGGGGTCATGCGGCGGCTCGCCGGCGTGGTCATCGCGCTCGCGATCATCGGACTCGCGGTCAGCGGCGCGGGCGTGAACGTGGGCCAGTGGATCGCCGGCCTGTTCACCGGCTGAGGCGGAGCAGGCGTGCGGATCAGGACCGATGACGAGGTGTACCGGGTCGATGCCGTCTGGCTCGGCCCGCCGAAGGCGACTTTTCCCTGGCGAGCCCGCTACGTGGCATGGCTCGTCGGCATTCCGGTCTTCCTGGTCGTGCTCACCGTGGAGCGGTGGGTCGGCTGGAGTTTCGGGTTTTTCTCCACGGCGTGGGCGTTCGTGGCCACGATCGTGATCACCAGGCTGATCACCGCCAAGATCAGCCACGAGCGCCCGCTGGGCGCGGTGATCGCGATGATGGGCCAGGAACTGCGCGCGCCGAGAGAACGGACCTCGGGCGCGGGCGGCGCGGTGAGCGCCAGCCGGGTCCGGGTGCGGGCGGAGCGCCCGCTGCCGAAGCACAAGAGAAGGCGGCAATACCAGCACCGCGACCCGCGTCGCGGTGCCGGCACGAGTGCCGGGAAACAGGGAGCACCACGAGCGCGCCGGAGCCGCCCCGCGGCTCGGGCCGGGAGGTAGTCGTTGTTCGGTCGCGGCGGAAGCCGAGGGAAGCGGGAGCAAGACGTCCCTGCCGGTGCGTGGAACACGCCCCCGCAGGGCCGTCCGCCGTCCGGCGGCAGCAAGTCCGGCGGCAAGGGCCGCAGGCTGCCCGGTGAGCAGGCGATACCGGCGTACACGCCGTCGATCGCCGCGCGCAGCATCGACGGGCATCTGCTGCGCACCGGGTACGAGGTGTACGCCTGGTACCGGCTCGCGCCGCAGCGCTGGTCGTTCCGTTCCGATTCGCAGCGCCGCGACCTGATCGCGGCCATCGCGGGCCAGTACGCCGAACTGCAGGGCCGCTGGCTGCACCTGCGCGTCACCAACCGGCCGTACCCGATCCGGATGTGGGCCGAGGCGCACGTGCACAACGCGGTCGGCAGGCCGAACGACGTGCCGGGCGCGCTGTCGTTCGACGACTACCTGATCGGCGAGCAGCAGCAGCTGATGGGCCGCTCGATGGCGGAAAAAGAGGTGTACCTCGGCGTCCAGGTGCAGACCCGGCGCATGGTGGACCGCGCGGTCGAACGCGCCGCGCCGGTGCTGCGCCGGATCCTGCCCGAGGCGGTCGACGCCGAACTGGCCGCGCTCGACTCCGAGATCGAGCACCTCGACCAGGTCATCGGCAGCGCCGGGCTGGAAGGCCGTCCGGTGCACGCCGAGGAGATGTCCTGGCTGATGCACCGTTCGTGCTCGCTCGGCCTGCCCGCGCCGCGGAACATGCCCGCGGTGCCCGGCGCGGCGTGGGAGCCCGAAGACCTCGCCAGCTTCACCGACGCGGCTGATTTCCACGCCGACCCGTACGCGCCCACGGTCACCGTGCGCGGCCGTACCGGGTCCAACGCCGGCGTGTCGCGGCATCTCGCGGTGCTCACCGTCGGCCAGATGCACGGGCTGCAGATCCCCGAGGTCGACGACCCGTGGATCCAGCACGCGGACCGGCTGCCCGCGGCGGTCGAGGTGTCCGCGCGGATCTACGTGCGGCGTCCGGAAGAGGTGTCCGGCGAACTGCAGCGGCAGATGAACAAGGTCCGCTCGCAGGTCAAGCACTACACCGACGAGCACGAGCTGGAGCCGCCGCAGTCGCTGGCCCGGCAAGCGGGCCGGGTGCTGGAGATCGACGACGAGATGACGTCGGGCTTCACCGCGCTGGCCACGCGCGTGCGGTCGTGGTGGCGCCTCGCGGTGTCCGGTCCGACCGAGCGCGACGCGCTGCGGCTGGCCCAGCAGCTGCTCGACCTGTACAAGCCGAAGATCGCCATCGAACATCCGGAAGCGCAGTACGCGATGGCCCGGGAGTTCATCCCGGGCGAGCCGCTGGCCTCGGGCGCGTACATGCGCCGCGGTTCGGTGGTGTGGACGGCTTCGGCGGTGCCCACCGCGACCGCGGAGGTCGGCGACCGGCGCGGCATCCTGCTCGGCGAAACCGTCACCGCGACGCGGCGGCCGGTGGCCTGGGACCCGTGGATGGCGCAGGAAATCCGCGACGGGTCGGGCCTCACCGCGATGGTCGCCGGCCTGGGCGGCGGCAAGTCGTTCCTCGGCGGCGGCATCGTCTACAAGACGCTGCGGGCCGGGGCGCACTGGACGATCCTCGACCCGTCCGGGCCGCTGTCACGGCTGTGCGACCTGCCGGAGATCCGCCCGTACGCGCGGCCGATCAACCTGCTCAACGCCCAGCCGGGCATCCTCAACCCGTACCGCGTGGTCGCCGATCCGCTGATCGAGCACTTCATGGACGAGGAGGACCCGGAACGCTCGTGGCGGCGCGAAAAGGCGCTGGCCGGGGCGACCCGGCGGCGGCTCGTGCTCGACGTGCTCACCGGCGTGCTGCCGTACGAGGTGTCGCGGATGGCGCAGACCCGGATCGTGCTGCTGCGCGCGGTCCGCGCGGTCGGCGGCCGGTTCGACGCCGACCCGGGCCAGGTCATCGACGCGCTGCGGCGGGATTCGAGCGAGCACCACGAGCACGCGGTCGTGGTCGCGGACTTCCTGGACGAGATGCGCGAGCGGATGGCGCTGCTGATCCCGGAAACCGACGCGGACCCGTACTCCGAGACCCGCGACGACCGGATGACCGTGCTGACCATGGCGGGGCTGACCCTGCCGAAGGACGGCGTGCCGCGCGAGTACTGGACCGACGCCGAATCGCTCGGCGTGGAAATGCTGAACCTCGCGGCGTGGCTGACCCAGCGGTCGGTGTACGAGAAGCCGAAGGAACTGCGCAAGGGCGTCTGGATCGACGAGGCGTTCTTCCTGTCCGAGGTGCCGACCGGGCGCGTGCTGATGAACCGGTTCGCGCGCGACTCGCGGAAGTGGAACGTCCGGGTGCTGCTGTCGTCGCAGATCCCGGCGGACTTCCTGAAGATCCAGGGTTTCGTGGCGCTGCTGGACTCGGTGTTCGTCGGCAGGCTCGACGACGACGATGCCCAGGCGGACGCGCTGCGGCTGCTGAAGGTGCCGGTCGGCGTGGGCTACGAGCAGGTCGTCGCCGCGCTCGGCCGCCGCCCCGGAGCCCAGCGTGGGCTCGAACGCGACATGGAGCCCCGGCAGTTCATCTTCGGTGACGGCGCCGGCGGCGTGGAACGCATCCGCGTCGACTTCTCCGGCCCGCATCTCGACCCGTTGCGCGCGGTCATGGACACCACCCCGGGCTCGCCCGACGCGCGCAGCAAACCCGGCAGCGAACTCGTGGTACCCCACGAGGACGAGGCCAAGCCGTACGTCCCCGCCCCACCGGAGGACGACGAGCTGGAACACGACTTCGAACTCCAAGCGGAACTCGAGGTCGGTCTCGCCGACGAGCAGCTGCTGGGCTCGCCGGACCCGCTCGCGTCCGAGACCGGCGAGGTGGAGGGTGCAGTGCGCAACGGACGGCAGGAGGACCGGCACGCCCGCGCCGGCGGCAAGGGCGGCGGAACCGGCAGGGATGCCGCATGACCCCCGGTGATCCGGGCCGGCCCGCGCCGGCCGTGAGGAGGCCTGCGTGAACACCGTCTTCACGCTGGCGTTCGTCCTCGCGTTCGCCGCCGGCTGGCACGCGCTCCGCAAACGCGTCAAGGAAGGCCCCAAGCCAGGCGGCCGCCGCCCCAGCAGGCGCGCGTCGCTGCTGGCGGTGGTGGCGGTGATCGGGCTGCAGACGGTGCTCTTCGCTCCGTCGGCCAACGCGGCGGCTTGCGGGGAGTCACCGAACCCGGAGCGGCCGGGGGCGGGCATGGTCGGCGCGCTCGACCCCGCCGAAGGCCACGGCGAGGCGGGCAGTCCGTACATCGATTACAGCTACGCCGGGTTCGTGTGGAACACCTACCAGACGAACTGCACGGCGTTGTCGGCCATCGCCTCGCCCAGCTCCACGATCGACACCTGGGCGGGCAACCAGCTTTTCAATGTCGGCAAGAACATCGTCGGCGCCACCAACTCGCTGCACTACACGGTGCTCGAGGGCGGTCTGCTCAACCCGATCTACAACGCGGTCAAGGCGGGCGCGGAGAAGGTCTACAACAACATCTACACGCAGTTGTTCGGGCTGGTCGCGCTGATTATGTCGATCATGTTGTTCCGCAACATCTGGCGCGGCGACCTGGCCGGGGTCAGCAAGCGGGCGCTGTACGCGATGGCGGGCGTGTGGCTCGCCGCCTCGTCGCTCGCGATGCTGCGCTATTTCGACCCCATCGACAAAGCGATCGTGCAGACCACCACGAACATCCAGGCCGGGTTCGTGGACGAGTCCGAGAACCGGGTGGTGCGGCACATCCTGCCGACCGACCTGCACAACGAAGTGGTCTACAAGAACTGGCTGCGCGGGGAGTTCGGGTCGCCGGACGCGCCGCAGGCAGCCCAGTACGGCCGCCCGCTGCTCGACGCCCAAGCCTTCACCTGGGAGCAACTGCGCAACGGCGACGACGGCAAGCAGAACGTCGTCGACGCCAAGAAGGCCGCCTTCAAGGACATCTCCACCAAACTCGGCCCCGCCACCGGTTACTTCACCGGCGAGGCGGGCGGCCGCACCGGCGCCGGGTTCCTCGCGCTGGGCCAGAGCCTCGTCTACTCGCTCTTCCAGTTGCTGGCCAAGGCGTCCGTGCTGCTCGCGCAGGTGCTGATCCGCCTGTTCGCGCTCACCGCGCCGCTGATCGGCCTGGTCGCGCTGCTGAACCCGGAGATCCTGCGCCGCGTGCTCAAGGTCGCCGGCGGCATCGCGTTCAACCTGGTCGTGCTGTCGGTGCTGGCCGGCGTGCACGCGCTGCTGCTGCAGGCGATCTTCGCCGCGGGCGACGGGCTCAACCTGCTCACCAAGATGGTCCTCGCCGGGCTCATCACGGTGCTGCTGTTCCTCGTCGGGCGCCCGGTGCGGCGGCTGTGGCAGATGGTCGAGATGTCGGTCAGCATGGTCGGCGGTGCGGTGCCGTCGCCGGGCGGCGGGCTGTTCTCCCGGTTCCGCCGGAAGAACGAGCCGACGCCGCAGGACCAGTTCTGGCAGAACGTCCGCGACACCGACGACGTCGTGGACGGCGAGCAGCGCGGCCCGATCGGCGCGACCGTCGGCGGCGGCCGGTACCGGCCCGAGGCGGCGGTTTTCGCCAGCTCGCAGCGGCTCGACAACGGCTCCCGGGCGGCCCGTCCCGCCGCGGCCTGGTCCGGTGCTCCGTGGCCGGGCGCGGTCGGTCCCGCGCAGTCCGCCGCGGGCGCGTTGCCCTCGGGCGGCGGAGGCGGTGCGCCGGCGTTCGGCCAGTATCACCCGGTCGCCGGTGCGCCCGGCGACTACGTGATGGCGGGCGCGCGGTGGCCGGTCAAGGAAAGCCGCCAGGTCGACACGTCCCCGGTCGCGGACCGGCGGTGGAGCGACGAACCGGAACCGGTGGTCGTCCCGTCGCGGATGAGCGCGCCGGATCGCGGCTACTCGGCTCCGGCGCCGGACCAGCCGGGGTTCACCGTGCCGACGCAGGGCATCCGGGCGCAGCCGCGCCGGGTGGATCCCGAGGTCGTGGCCGGGAAACCGGTGTTCGTGCTGTACCGCCCGTCGCGCGGCATCGAGGTCCGCGACACCGACCAGGTCATGGGGCGGTGACCGATGCCGATCCGCACCAACCGCGGCCGGACCGCGGTCTACCGCCGCCTGTGGGGGTTCCCGCTCCGCTCGCCCCGGCATCTCGTGGGCACGCTGGTGTTCCTCGCCGTGCTGATCACCGCGCTGGGCGTCGGCCTGCCCAAGCTCCTGGGCAAACCGGCGTCCGCGCATCCGGGAGCGGCTCCGCCGAACTCGTCGGCCGGGCCGCACACCGGCGTCGCGGCCCCGGTGCCGAGCACGGAAACCCTGCCGACCCGGCTGTCGCAGCCGCTGGTCACCCCGTCGTCGGCGGCGCCGAACCCGCAGGCGCTGAGCATCGCTAAGCAGTGGGCGACGGCGTGGGTGCACCATCCGGCGGGCATCTCGAACGCCGACTGGCTCAACGGGATGCGCGCGCTCACCACCGACGAGTACCTCCCGATTATGTCCACTGTGGACCCCGCGAACATCCCGGCGACCAAGGTCACCGGCGATCCGACGGTCGCGCAGTCCTACTCCAGTTCGGTCAAGGTCGTGGTCCCCACCGACGGTCCGAAACTCAGCATCACCGTGGTCAAAACCGCGGCGGGATGGCGAGTGTCGGACTATGACCAGGCGAGCTGACCGTGAAGCTGGCCATTCTCGTCTCGGTGGTGATCGCCGCCGTTTTCGCCACGGTGCTCACCACCAACGTCGTGCAGAAGGCGGTGACCGACCAGCAGCAGGCGGCGGCCGGCGGGGTCGCGCTGACCTCGTGCGACGCCGCGATCGGCCCCACCCAGCCCGGCCAGCCGGAGCAGGGCGGGGCGGACGCCGCGGAACTCGACCAGGAGTCGCGCAACACGGTTTCGCTGATCATCTCGATCGGCAAGCAGCGCAGCCTCGCGCCGCGGGCGTGGCAGGTCGCGATCCAGGCCGGGATGACCGAATCGCGGCTGCACAACGTGAACTACGGCGACCGCGATTCGCTCGGCATCTTCCAGATGCGCCCGTCGATGAACTGGGGCAGCGCGGCCCAGGTCACCGACCCGAATTACGCGATCAACAAATTCTTCGACGTCCTGCTCGGCGTCCCGGACTGGGAAAACCTGCGCCCCGGCGACGCCGCGCAACGGGTCGAGCGGTCCGGCTTCCCGGACCGGTACCACCGCTGGGAGGCCATGGCGGCCGCGCTGGTGCAGAACATGGGCCAGATCGCCGACGTGGTGGGCTGCGGGCAGGGCATGGGAGCCGCGCTGCCGCCGAGCCAGGCCGCGGCGCAGGCGATCAAGTTCGCGCTCGGCGAGCAGGGCAAGCCTTACATCTGGGGCGCGACCGGCCCGGATTCCTATGACTGTTCCGGCCTGATGCTGCGCGCCTACGAGTCGGCGGGCGTGATCCTGCCGCGCGTGTCGAAGGACCAGTACAAGGCGGGCGCGATGCTGCCGGTGCGCGACGCGCAGCCCGGCGACCTGATTTTCCTCGCCACCGACCCGGCCGACCCGACGACCATCCACCACGTCGCGATGTACCTGGGAGACGGCAAGATCGTCGAGGCCCAGCAGACCGGCGTGCCGGTGCACGTGCGCCCGTTCTCGTTCGACGAGCACGAAGTCGTGCCGCAGGCGGTGCGCCCCGGCGTCTAGCATGGGTGCGGGAGGCACCGGCTCTTGACCCGCGGGTTGCCCAGTACCGCGGGTCCGGATTCACCCCGAAGTCGCGGCCTGTCCACGAGCACGTGGCCGCGCGCTGGCAGAGGATGGCACACGTGGCACGGAAATTCGGCAAGCGAGGCAAGACCGGCCAAAGCGAGCCCCAGGACCCGGCGGCGCTGTTCGGCGCACCGCAGCCGCCGCGCCAGTCCGCGCACCCCGCGTCCAGCACCCCGTTGGCGGACCTGCTGAACCAGGGAATGCCCGGCGTCGACGGCGGGTACGTCGTCCTGCCGCGTTCCCTGGCCGAGGGCATGTCGCTCCCGTGGCAACAGCAGATGGCGGCTTTGCTGGCCCAGTTCCACGCCGAACACGCACGGTTGTCGTGGCCGGTGTACCGGGTGGTCCCGTCCCGCTACGAGCGCCTGGTGGATCTCGACGAGGAGCAGCTCGCGGAGGCGGGCTACCTGGTGGAGATGGACGCCGAGGGCGAGATGGTCTACCGGGAACGGAGCGGCCGGAAGGTCCAGGACCCCGACCGGACGACTGTGCTGGTGTCCTGCCTGGACCCGATCCCGCGCCCGGCTGCCGCTGGCCCGGCGCCTTCAGGCGAGGCGCCCCCGGTAGGCCCGCTGGCCGCGGCGGTGCCGATGAACATCGGGCCGGCGCCGGTTTGGCGATCTTCGGCGCCTCAGGGGCCGGTGGGGGATGAACTGCCGACGAAGTCCGCTCCGGTGGCGGCTGTACGCCCTTCAGACGCTCATGGGGGTTCGGCTCCGGCTCCTTCCGCGGCGGAACAGGCGGTTTCGCTCGCTGAGCAGGCCTCGGACGCTGCTGGTCCGGAGGCGATTGCTGCGGACGAGACACCTCAGCCCAGCCCGGCTGTCGAGGCTGCCGCTTCGCCTGCTGCTCCGCCTGCCGCTCCGCCGGTGCCGCCGCCCGACACCAGCGTTCCGTCCTCGGTGCCGCCACCCGCGCAACCTGCGGTCAATCCGCAGTTGCAGGCGAGGCAGGCGTGGCAGCCGAAGCCGTACGTGCACGAGCCGCGTCAGCCTGCTCGCCCGGCAGAACCGTTGCCGCAACAGGGGAATCCGGTGGTTCCGCCACACGGTCGGCATGAGGCCGCTCCCGGGCGGCATGGACAGAACCCGGCGGTACAGCAAAGTCAGATTCCGCAGCCCGGGGCGCAGCAGTACGGCCCGAGTTCGCCACCCGCACCTGCGACCCCGCCGATGCCTGCGCCGCAACCCCCGGCCCAGCCAGCTGCGCAACAGCCGGTCACTCCGCCCGCGTCCGGTGGGTCACAACTGTCTCCGCAGCAGCCGCCTACGGCCACACCTAACACGGAGTCGGTGAACCCGCCCGCGGCTAGTGCTGCGCAACCGGTTCCGCCCGCGATGCAGCAGCCTGCTCCTCCCGCGCCTAGTGCGGAGTCGGCGAATCCGCCTGCGCCTGGTGCGTCGCAACCGGTTCCGCCCGCGAGCGCTCCGGCACCTGCTTCACCCAGCGCTGAGTCGGCGACCCCGCCCGCGTCTACTGCACCGCAGCAGCCGCTGACGGCTCCTGCCGCACCCGGCTCCGAGTCGGCGAACGCGCCCGCTCCGGCTGCGCCGCAATCGGTGCCGCAGCAGCCGTCGACAGCTCCTGTCTCGCCCAGCGCGGAGGCAGCGACTCCGCCCGCGCCTGGTGCCTCGCAACCGACTCCGCCTGCGAGCGCTCCGGCTCCTGCGCCACCGAGCGCTGAGTCGGCGACCCCGCCCGCGCCTACTGCACCGCAGCAGCCGACGGCTCCTGCCACACCCGGCTCCGAATCGGCAAGCTCGCCCGCTCCTGCTGCGGCGCAACCGGTGCCGCAGCAACCGCCGACGGCTCCTGCCGCGCCCGGCGCTGAGTCGGCGAACTCGCCCGCGTCTGCTGCACCGCCACCGGTGCAGCACCAGCCTGCTCCTCCCGTGCCCAGCGCGGAGTCAGCGACCCCGCCCGCGCCTGCTGCACCGCAACAGCCCCCGGCTGCTCCTCCCGCACCCGCGGAGTCGGCAAATCCGCCCGCCCCTTCCGCACCGCAACCACCTGCGAATCCGCCTGCCCAGCCGCCGCAAGCACCTCCCGCCTCGGGTGCTCCGTTCCAGCTTCCGCAGCCCAGCGGTCGCCGTCGGGCGGTTGAGACCGGGCCGGACGGGCGGCCCTTGCCTGTCTTCCCTGGGCAGGAGACCGGCACCTCCACGCCGCCGCCGGTGCGGCCGTATCGGGATGAGCTGCCGGTGTTTCCGGGCAAGGAATCGGCCGTACCGCCGGTTCCGGATTACGGTGCTTCCTCCCCGGCGGACGACGCGGCGACCCCGCCCCGCGGCATTCCGGTCGGGGATCCTCGCGGGTGGTTCGACGAGCATCCCGACCACGAGGACGACGGTCCCGCCGACTTCGGGCCCACCGGGCAGCCCACGGAGGTTCCGTTCCGCTGGCGCAAGTGAGCGGGCAGGTGTCAGGCTGAACCCATGTCTGACGACCCGAACCCGGACCAGGGCTGGTACTACAACACCCGCACCCACGAAGTCGAGCACCTGGAACGCAGCCGCGGAGTCGACCTCCTCGGCCCGTACCCGGACGAGGCCACGGCCCGCCGCGCGCTCGACATCGCCCGCGAACGCACCCGGCAAGCCGACGCGGCGGACCGTTCTTGGGACGGCGACTGACTGGTCGGTCAGCCGGAGTCCGCGATGTGGAAGCGGCTAACGCACCCGGCAAGCTGACGTCGCGGACCGTGCCTGGGACGGTGACTGACTGGGCTGGTCAGTCGGGGTCCGCGGTGTGGAAGCGGATGACGCGCGCGGCAAGCCGACGCCGCCGACCGTGCCCGGTACGGCGACTGACTGGGCGGTCAGGCAGGGTAAAGCGGTTTAGTACGCGGCTGCCCCCACAACTGCAGCAGGCAGCCGGAATCCGTGGTGTGGAAGCGGATCCGGTAATCGCCGTGTCCGGCGGGCAGCGGTGGCAACTCCCGTTCCTGTCCGGCCAGTTCGCGCAGGACGACGTGGCCGGAATGAAAGCGGCAGCTCAGCTCCGCGATCCGGGCATAGGACTGGTCGGGGCCTGGATCCGCGGGGCAGAGCAGCACGGTCAACGGGAGCTCGCCGTCGTGGATCGGGGGCCAGAAGAGCGCCGCGCCGGGGACCGCGTCGATCAGGTTCGCGGATTCGGCGGACGGCGGTACCGGCAGGATGTCGCCGAGCGAACGGCCTCGGTCTAGCAGCATGAACTGCCCTGCCCGGACGCGCAGGTGAAAATCGAGGCGCGTGGTCGCGGGCCGGTACGGGGCGAAGTCCTCGGGGAAGCCGTTCGAGGCAAGGAATTCAATGAACTGGGCGTCGGTCACCTGCCGGGTGCGCTCGGCGAGGCCGGGGACGTCTCCTGGCTCCGGCCGTTCGTATCTGCGGACAACCGCGATCTGGCCGGGGCCTTCGGGCAAGGGGCCTTGCCATTGGCTTACCGACACGGTCCCGCAGGTTCGGCAGGCGTCCCGCCTGACGCAGATGGTCCGGCCGGACGCGTCGGTCTGGGTTTCGGTCGCTTCCAGGGCGAAGTCGGGGAAGTCGTGCGGGCTGCCGCAGGATCGCAGGATGTGTTCCATCGCGACGTCTTCCCTGGTCGGGACGGGTCTCATCGGTCACCTCGGGGTCGGGCCAGCAGGGCGCGGCCGCGCTCGGGGGTGAGTGTCGAGGCCAGCGCCGGGTCGGCGAGCAGCGCGACCGGGGCGATGTGGTCGGCGTTCCGCGGCCGCCAGTGCTCCATCGCCGCCCGCACGGCCCGCCACAACGCGTCCGCATCGCCTGCGTGGTCGTCCAGGGCCTTCCTGACCAGCTGATCGAACGCTGGCTCGCCGAACTTCGGGCCGTCCCGCCGAAGCCGGGCTTGGCCTTCGCCGATGGCGAGCTGGATCTCCGGGCGTTCGCCGATCATCGCCGTCTGCAGTACCGAGTGGCGGTAGTTCGTCGCGGTCCGAGCGTGCTCGGCGAACAGCCACGGCAGGAATTCCTCGGTGAACAGCGGATCGGCGAAAAAGCCTTCTGGCGCCTGATGCAGCAGCCTGCTGAACGACTGGCTGGCCTGGTACTCCCGGCCGAGAAGCAGGTCTAGCTGGACGAGCAGGATCGTGGCCCGGTCGCGGCCGAATTCCTCGGCCTGAGCGAGAACCGCCGAGGCAGCGTCGGCATCGCCGGCGAGCGCGTCGAGCCTGGCCTGTTCGACCTTGGCGTCCCACGAGTCGCGAGTTTCGCCTTCCGGACGGCGCATCTGGTGGAACTCGGCGTACAGGCTCTCCATCAACGCGGTGAACGACGCGAACCGGGTGGGCGGTTCAGCCATCCAGGAGAACAAGCTGTACGCCGCCCACTCGCCGGACTCGTCGACGTCGCCCGGGTCGAGGAACAGGATCCCGGCGTCGGCCTCGAGCGAGATCAGCAGTCCCCGGCTGAACTTGTTGCTCTCGGCCGGTTCCTCCTCGGAGAGTTCTTCCCAGCCCTCCCAGTACGGCTCGATGTCCCGCAGCCAGCCGAGCGTGGCGGTGTCCCGCATGCGCCAGACGAACGATCCGGCGTCGCGCCAGCCGTCTGTCGTCAGCAGGAAATCCCGGTAGGACGGCGGCAGCGGCAGACCCAATCGTGCCTCTGCCGCCGCGACCGCCTCCTCGCTCGCCGGGGCGAAGCCGAGCCATCGATCGCGCAGCACCTGCGGGTCGAGATCGGCGGGCTCGGAGCTCTGGATCCACTCCGCGCTCCACCGGGACAGCCAGGGTTTCCAGTCCATGCGCGGCATTATGGCGGCGCGGCTCCGGCCCCGGTGGCGGATTCGGCGAGGTGTGCGGTTACCCCATCACCAAGGCCGGATCCAGTACGAATTCCGGATCCACCTGCTCCGTCAGATCCGTTCCCGCGCGTCCGTTCCCCCAGGCCCGCGCGTTCCGCAGGTGGAACTCCACGCCCTGGCGCTGGTACCGCGCCCAGTCGCGCGGTGTCGTGTCCACGAGGTCCTGCATCGCGGCCAGCGTCGCCAGGTTGCGCGGTTCCAGTTCGCCGATCGGCCGGGTCGTGCCGCGTTCGGCGGCCCGGACGTGGCCGGACGTCGTCATCCAGCCCAGCAACGCCGAACCCAGCTGCTCGGTCAGGAAGTCCACGTCGTCGCCGTCGGTGACCTTGTTCCCGATCGCGACCAGGTGAACCCCGAAGTCCCGCGCGTGATCCGCGTACTGACGGTAAACACCAACGCTGCGCAGGGTCGGTTCGCACACCAGGAACGTCACGTCGAAGCGCGTGAACAGACCCGAGGCGAACGCGTCGGCACCCGCGGTCATGTCCATCACGACGTACTCGTCCGTGCCGTCGACCAGGTGGTTCAGCAGCAGTTCGGCCGCGCCGACCTTCGAGTGGTAGCAGGCCACGCCGAGGTCGTCCTCGTCGAACTGGCCGGTGACGCCCAGCCGGACGCCGCCGAGCGGGCGGAAGCAGGCGTCGAAGATCGGGTTGTCCTCGAACGGCCGCACGAGTCGCGAGCCGCGGCCGGGCGGGGTGGTTTTGATCATCGCGTCGGCCGACGGGATCCGCGGGTTGTCGCCGCGCAGGTACTCCTTGATCAGCGGCATGTTGTCGCCGAGCGTCGGCCACGCGAGCGCCTGTTCCTCGGTCGCGCCGAGGGCGACCGCCAGGTGCTGGTTGATGTCGGCGTCGATCGCCAGCACCGGTTTGCCCGCAGCGGCCACATAAGAGACGAACAGCGACGAGAGCGTGGTTTTCCCGCTGCCGCCCTTGCCGACGAACGCGATCTTCACCGATCCGGCCCCTTCTGAAAATGAAGACGATTATCAATGCCAGGCAGGCTACACCCGACCGGCCCGCGCCCGAACGGGCGATCACCGGCGGTTCGGCGGGATAGTGTTGGACCGTGCCGCCACTCGTGCTGAGGACACCAGCGTCGGGAGGGGACTTCGGTCGTCTCCGGACGGAGTTCGCGCTGCCGGAGTCGTTCGGGCCCGCGGTGCTCGCGGAGGCCGAAACGGCGGTGCTCGATCCGCTCGCGTCGGCGGGCGGCCGCGAGGACGCCAGCGACCTGCCGTTCGTCACGATCGATCCGCCCGGGTCCAAGGACCTCGACCAGGCGATGGTGATCGAGCGGCGCGGCAGCGGCTTCCGGGTGCAGTACGCGATCGCGGACCTGGCGGCGTTCGTCCCGCCGGGCGGGGCGCTCGATCACGAGGCGCGGCGGCGCGGCCAGACGCTGTATCTCCCGGACGGCAACGTCCCGCTGCACCCGCCGGTGCTGTCCGAGGGCGCGGCCAGCCTGCTGCCGGGCGAGGTGCGGCCGGCGGTGCTGTGGACGATCGACGTCGACGAGGCCGGGGAAATCGTCGCGACCCGGGTTCGGCGGGCGCTGGTGCGGTCGACCGAGCAACTGGACTACGAAGGCGTGCAAGCCTCGCTGGACGCGGGACGGCCGCATCCCTCGGTGGCGGCGCTGCCGGAGCTCGGCCGGTTGCGGCGGAGTCTCGCGGTGCGGCGCGGGGCGGTCGAGTTGCAGTTGCCGGAGCAGGAAATCAGCGGCGACGTCGACGGCGGCTGGATTCTCGCGCGCCGCCCGCGGACGGTCGTCGACGCGTGGAATGCCGAAATCTCGTTGCTGACCGGGATGGCCGCGGCGCGGATCATGATCGACGCCGGGATCGGGGTGCTGCGGACGCTGCCGTCCCCGGAGCCGGACGCGGTGGAATGGCTGCGCCGGTCGGCGACGGCGGTCGGGCTGGCTTGGCCGGTCGAGCTGACGGTGTCCGAGTTTCTGTCCACTTTGGACCCCGGGCAGCCCGCGTCGATGGCCTTGTACGCGGACACCACGCGGCTGTTGCGCGGCGCGGGGTACACAGCTTTCGCCGGGGAATTGCCCGCGGTTACGACGCACGCGGGGATCGGCGGGGCATACGCGCACGTCACGGCACCGATTCGACGGCTGGTCGACCGGTTCGGCACCGAGGTGTGCCTGGCGGTGACAGCCGGACGCGAGGTGCCGGACTGGGTGCGCGAGGCGTTGTCCGAGGTACCGGCGTACATGTCCGCTTCGGACAGTCTTGCGGCGCGGGTCGAGCGCGCGTGCATAGATCAGGTCGAAGCGTGGGTACTCGCAGAGCATGTCGGTCACGAGTTCACCGCGGTGGTGCTACGCGCGGACGAGACGCGCGCGGAGATCCTGGTCGAGAACCCGCCGGTGATGGCGAAGTGCTCCGGCGAGAAGTTCCCGGAGGGCGAGCGGATCGCGGTGCGGCTGACCGAAGTGGACGTCGAGCAGCGGAAGGTGTCGTTCGAACGGGTATGAGGAACGCGGAACTGGTCGATGATCTCGGCGAGCCGGTGCCGATCGAGGGCTCGCCGCGGCGCGTGGTGTCGCTGGTGCCGTCGCTGACCGAAGCGGTCGAGGTGAGCGCGCCGGGACGGCTGGTCGGGGCGACGGACTACTGCACGCATCCGGCGGATCTGGACGTGGAACGGGTCGGCGGGTCGAAGTACCCGAAACTCGACCGGGTGCTGGCGCTCGAACCGGATCTGGTGCTGGCGAACTCCGAGGAGAACCGGCCGGAGGACGTGGAAACCCTGCGTGCCAACGGGATCCCGGTGTTCGTCATGGCCGCGGCGGAGTCCGTGCCCGCCGCACTGGGATCGTTGCGCCGGATTTTCGGCCAGGTGTACGGCATCGACGAACCGGAATGGCTCGACACTGCGGACGAGCTGTGGCGCGAAGTAGCACCGGTGCGGCACCGCGCGGTGATCCCGGTGTGGCGCAAGCCGTGGATCGTGCTGGGCCGCGACACCTTCGCCGGCGACGTGCTGCGCCGGGTCGGGGTCGAGAACGTCTACTCAGGACACTCCGAGCGCTATCCCCGGCCCGCGCTGGAAGAACTCCAGAAGACCGGGGCCGACCTGGTCGTACTGCCCGACGAGCCGTACGAGTTCACCCAGGACGACGGCCCCGGCTTCTTCCCGGAGATGCGCCCGGTACTGATCTCCGGGCGCTACCTCACGTGGTACGGACCGTCTCTCGTGGACGCCTACGCGGCGCTCAGAGAGTCAGTCCGGTAAGGACAGTCACGCGCTCCTCGGTGAAGTCCGCCATCGCCGCCGCCGGGCCTTCCCGGCCGACACCGGAGTCCTTCACGCCGCCGTAAGGCATCTGGTCGGCGCGGAAGCTCGGCACGTCGCCGACCAGTACGCCGCCGACCTTGAGCCGCGCCGACACGTCGAACGCGGTCGGCAGGTCGCGGGTGAACACGCCGGTCTGCAAACCGAAGCGGGACGCGTTGATCCGCTCGACGCCGTCGTCCACAGAGGACACCCGGACCAGCGAGACCACCGGGCCGAACACCTCGTCCGCCATCACCGAAACGTCCTCGGGAACCTCGGAGAGCACAGTCGGCTCCACCGTCGCGCCCGAACGGCCGCCGCCGGCAAGCAGCTTGGCACCGGCGACAACCGCGTCGGTGACCCAGGTTTCGACTCGCGACGCGGCGGCTTCGTTGACCAGCGGGCCCACGTCGACGCCGTCCTCGCGCGGGTTTCCGGTGCGCAGCGCGGCGACCTGCTCCAGCACCTTCTTCTGCAGCTCGTCGTAGACGTCGGTGTGCGCGTACACGCGCTGCACCGAAATGCACGACTGTCCCGCCTGGTACATGGCGAACGTCGCGATCCTCTGCGCGGCGAAGTCCAGATCAGTCCAATCCGGACAGACCAGCACCGCGCCGTTGCCGCCGAGTTCCAGCGCGACGTGCTTGCGCGGCACGCTGTCGCGGATCGCCCAGCCCACCGGCACCGAACCGGTGAACGACACGACCGGCAGCCGCGGGTCCTTGACCAGTTCGGCGGTCGCCTCGTTGCCCAGCGGCAGGATCGACCAGCTGCCCGCCGGAAGAGCGGTCTCGGCAAGGATTTCGCCGAGCAGGAGCGCGGTCAGCGGCGTCGCCGGGGCCGGCTTGAGCACGATCGGCGCGCCGACCGCGATCGCCGGGGCGACCTTGTGCGCCACCAGGTTCAGCGGGAAGTTGAACGGCGTGATGCCCAGCACCGGACCGCGCGGCACGCGCCGGACGAGCGCGAGCCGTCCGGTGCCGCCCGGGTCGGTGTCGAGGCGCTGCAGGTCGCCGGAGAACCGGCGGGCCTCCTCGGACGCCCAGCGGAACGTCGACACCGCACGGCCGACCTCGCCGCGCGACCACTTCAGCGGCTTGCCCGATTCGGCGGTGATCAGCTGCGCGATCTCCTCCGTCCGCTCGGAAAGCCGCCGCGAGATGTGGTCGAGCGCGCCCGCGCGGACGTGCGCGGGCAGCGTCGCGTACTCGTCGGCGACGTCCGCCGCGGCCTGCACCGCGGTCTCCACTTCGGACGGTCCGGGCACGTAGTGCGAACCGGCTTCGGAGCCGTCGAACGAATGCCGGACGACGGTCGTTTCGCTGCTGGTTACCGGCTTTCCGGCCACCCAGAACGGGAAAGTCACTTGCGGGCCTCCGTGGCGATCGCGTACTCGAGAACGGCGAGGCCTTCGTCGAGCAACTCGTTGGACAGGGACAGCGGGGGAAGCAGCCGGACGACGTTGCCGTACGTGCCGCAGGTCAGCACCACGACGCCTTGGGCGTGGCAGGCGGCGGCGATGCGCTTGGTGAGGTCGGCGTCGGGCTCGTTCGTGCCCGGCTTGACGAACTCGGCCGCCAGCATCGCGCCGCGTCCGCGAACGTCGCCGATCACGCCGGTTTCCTCGGCCAGCGCCCGAAGCCGCGGCAGCACCAGTTCCTCGATGCGCTTCGCGGAACCGGTCAGGCCTTCACCTCGCATGGTCTCGATCGCGCCCAGCGCCGCGGCGCACGCGATCGGGTTGCCGCCGTAGGTGCCGCCGAGCCCGCCCGGGCCGACCGCGTCGAGCAGGTCCGCGCGCCCGGTCACCGCGGCGAGCGGCAGGCCGCCCGCGATGCCCTTGGCCGTGCAGACCAGGTCCGGGACGACGTCCTCGTGCTCCGAGGCGAACCAGTTGCCGGTGCGGCAGAAACCGGTCTGCACCTCGTCGGCGACGAACACGACGCCGTTCGCTTTGCACCACGACGAAATCGCGGGCAGGAAACCGGGTGCCGGCTCGATGAACCCGCCCTCGCCCTGGATCGGTTCGAGCACGACGGCCGCGACCTGGTCGCCGCCGATCTGCTTCTCGATCCGGTCGATCGCCTGCCGCGCGGCCTCCGGGCCGGCGAGCCCGTCGCGGTACGGGTACGAGCCCGGCACGCGGTACACCTCGGGCGCGAACGGCCCGAAACCGTGCTTGTAGGGCACCGATTTCGCGGTCATGCCCATGGTCAGGTTGGTGCGGCCGTGGTAGGCGTGGTCGAACACCACGACGGCCTGGCGTCTGGTGGCGGTGCGGGCGATCTTCACCGCGTTCTCGACCGCTTCCGCGCCGGAGTTGAACAGCACCGACTTCTTCGCGTGGTCGCCCGGCGTCAGCTGGGCCAGCGCCTCGCACACCTCCACGTAACCCTCGTACGGGGTCACCATGAAACAGGTGTGGGTGAACAGCGCCGCCTGCTCGCGCACCCGGTCGACCACCTCGGGCGCGGAATGCCCGACGCTCGTCACCGCGATCCCGGAACCGAAGTCGATCAGCACGTTGCCGTCGGCGTCGGTGAGCAGGCCGCCGCTGGCGGAGGTGATGTAGGCGGGCAGCGTCGACGCGACCCCGGCGGCGACCGCGTTCGCGCGGCGCTCCTGCAGCGCGCGGGAGACGGGCCCGGGGATCTCGGTCTGCAGCCTGCGCTGCCGGGGTGCCGGAGCCTGCGGCTCGGCGGCGGTGCTGATGGTCACGGCGCTCCTACGTCGCGGTCGTGCGTGCCGGGGAGGACCGGCGTTCACGAGCTTCGGGTGGGTCGCCCTCAGAATGGGGCCTGCGCCGCTCGCCGTCAGCTGGCCGTTCTGTCCAACTTGACGTCTACAATTGGCCGTTATGGCACTCACCCTGCGGGCACTGGCCGCCGAACCCGCGCTCGGCCTGCGCGTGGTCGCGGGCGAGGCGGGGCTGGACCGCCCGATCGGCTGGGTGCACCCCACCGAACTGACCGACCCGCAGGTCTTCCTCGAAGGCGGCGAACTGCTGCTCACGACCGGTCTGACGCTCTACAGCGCGACGTACGCGCCCTACATCCGGCGGCTGGTCGACGCGGACGTCGCCGGGCTCGGCTTCGGCGTCGGGCTGAGCCACGCGAAGGTACCGGACGCGTTGGTGGCAGTCGCCGACGAAGTCGGGCTGCCGGTACTGGAGGTGCCGCGGAAGACACCGTTCATCGCGATCACGCGCGCGGTCTCCCGATCGGTTGCGGCTGACGAATACGCCGCGACAGTGCGGATCGGCCGCGCCCAGCAGGAACTGACCCGTACCGCGGTCGGGCGCAGCGGTGCCGGGGGAGTGGTGCGTCGGCTCGCGCGGCTCATCGACGGCTGGGTCGTGCTGTACGACTCCGCCGGACGCGTGCGCGAGGCGTCGTCGGCCAAAGCGCGCAGCGTCGAACTGGACGTCACCAGTCTTCGCGCGGGCACGCGCGTGGTGTCTCATGGCGAAGACGAGGTCGTCATCCAGACTCTGCATACGCGGGGTGCGCTGGCGGTCGGTACTGCGGAACCGTTGAACAGCACCGGACAGCACATCGTCAACACGGCTGTCTCACTGCTTTCCCTTGCGTTGGAACAAGATCGCGCACAGCGGCTTTCGCTGTCCCAGCTGCACAGCGGCGTGCTGGAGCTACTTGCCGCCGGACACGACGAGCTCGCCCGCGAGGTCGTACCGGATCTTCCGGCAGAACCATGGACGGTGCTGGCGGTAAAGGGGAGCAAGGCGGCCCGGAACACGCTGTACGAACGGCTGGAAACCCTTGCCGGGCAGGTGTTTGCCGCGCATCGCGGAGACAAGCTGATCGTGCTGGCGGAGAACGACGAGGTGACCGCGATCGTCGGGGAGACCGGAGATTTCCACAGTGGACTGTCCACAGGAGATTTCCCAACCGCGTTGAGGCAGGCGGAAGAAGCGGCCGAGGCAGCGCGTACCCAGCGCGTGCCGCTGCTGCGCTACGCCGACCACGCCGGGGCCGGATTGCTCGGCTTGATCGATCAGCAAGCCGCGCAAGCGTTTTCCGACCAGCTGCTCGCACCGGTACGGGAGTTCGACCGGACCGGCCGCGGCGACCTGGAACTCTCGCTGCGCTGCTGGCTCGAGCACCATGGCCACTGGGACCTCGCCGCGACGAAGCTCGGCGTGCACCGGCACACCTTGCGCAACCGGGTCACCAAAGCCGCCGGGCTGCTGGGCCGGGACCTCGACGCGCCGGGCGTCCGCGCGGAACTGTGGTTCGCGCTGCAGATCAGGTCGTGACCAGCAGGGTGATCGGGGAATCCCCGCACCGCCGCAACGTCATCCCGCCCGGCGCGGTATACGGTTCCGCGCCGGATGCCCACCAGGCAGGCACGTCGATCTCGCGCACCAGCGACCCGGTCGCCTTCCGCACGCTGTTCGACACGATCACCCGGCCCTGCGCGTTGAGCAACGCGGCGGTCCGGCCGAGCGCGCGCAGCCGGCGACTCACCGTGCGCTCGAACTCCCGCACATACACGTCCGCACCAACGACTCCGGCGAATTCCTCACCGCGCGTGACGGGAATGGTGAAGGTGAGCGTGTACTCGTCGGTGCAGAGATAGTCCACGTACGGCCCATTGACATGCCGCCGCCCGCTGTCGCGCGGGACGGTGAACCAGGATTGCCGCGTGTAGTCGAGAAAATTGGGGCTCTCCGGGTCGAGGCTGATGAACAGCTGTTCCGGAGCCCCGTCGTCGGCGCGGCAGGAGGTCCACCATTCGAAGCCGAGTTCTTGATCGGCAAGGACATTCGGCGCGCTCACGAAGCCCGCGCCGACCACGAGTCCGCCGAGCGCCTCGATGACCTGCGGCCGGATCGTGTGCAGCGCATCGGCGGACAGCTCGCCGGATTCGGCGAGCAGCGTCTCGGCGGCGGCCAGAACCGGTTTCAGGCGCGCGAAAATCTCCTCGACGAGGGAGGAAACCTGGGTCACTACCTCTTCGCCGGTCAGCGTGCGGGTGTCGGGCACGATGCTCACCTCGTGATGCGGGTCATCGGAGCTTACGGCGTTTCGAGGGTCAGGTGCAGATCTGCGAGCCGATCAAGCGCGCCGAGAAGGTGCTCTTCGGTCAAGGCGCGCGCCCGATCGCCGTCGGCCGAGGCGATCGCCGAGACGATCGCCTGGTGCTCAGCGTAAGACCCGCGGCAGGTTTCCTTGTCGCCGAGGGGCGCCCAGAGCAATACGCCGTGTTCGCTCTGCAGCTGAACTTCCTGGTTGGTGAGCCGAGGGGACTGTGCGGCGGCGGCGACTTCGAGGTGGAAGTGCCGTTCCGCGCGGGTCGCGTCGGGGCCGCTCGCGCCGAGGAGGTCTTCCGCGGTGAGCCGCAGCCGTTCGAGATCTTCGGGAGTGCTGCGTTCCGCGGCGAGTTTCGCCGCCGAGCCCGCGACGGCGAGGTAGTGGTCGCCGAAGTCGCGAAGTTCAGCCATTGAGACCAATCGCAGGCGTTCGGCCCACGAACTCTGCGCGGGCCAGTCCGGGGTGCGCACGAAGCTGCCGCCGCCGCGTCCGCGCCGCGTTTCGACGAGACCCTGCTGCCGCAGCACCGCGAGCGCCTCGCGCACGGTGACCGTGGAGACGCGGAACTGCGCGGCGAGTTCGGCCTCGCTCGGCAACTGCTCGGCGTCGTCGAGGAGACCGAGCGTGATGGCGTCGAACAGCCGCGCCGCGACCGCCTCCGCGCGCCCCACCTGTTCCAGCGGGGCGAACATCGCCAGTCGTGCGCTGTTCGACATCTCCTTGCGCATCGTTGGTCCACCCGTCTCGGCATCCGTTGGAGCCAATCCTGCCCCAGGGCCTTGTCATTTGAAATATGGAGTTATATGTTTCATCCTGCCACGGAGAGTCAGGAGGCGCACGCGTGCAGGAGTTGAAGCACTACGTCGGCGGGACCTACGTCGACTCGCTGTCCGGAAAGGTCGCGGAAATCGTCGACCCGGTTACCGGCCGTGCGTACTGCACCGCGCCGGTGGCCGGCGCCGAGGACGTGGACCGCGCGCTGAAGGTCGCCGCGGAAGCGTTCGAAAGCTGGCGCGAGACCACCCCGGCGCAGCGGCAGCTCGCACTGCTGAAGATCGCCGACGCGCTCGAGGCGCGCGGCGAGGAGATCATCCGGGTCGAAGCGCAGGACACCGGCAAGCCGTTCGCGCTGACCATGGAGGAGGAGCTGCCCGCGGTCATCGACCAGGTGCGCTTCTTCGCCGGCGCCGCGCGCGTGCTCGAAGGCCGTTCGGCCGGCGAGTACATGGAAGGCCACACGTCGTTCATCCGCCGCGAGCCGGTCGGCGTCTGCGCGCAGGTGACGCCCTGGAACTACCCGCTGATGATGGCGATCTGGAAGATCGCGCCCGCGCTCGCCGCGGGCAACACCATCGTGCTCAAGCCGTCCGACACCACCCCTGCCTCGACGCTGCTGCTCGCCGAGATCTGCGGCGAGCACCTGCCCGCGGGCGTGTTCAACGTGATCTGCGGCGACCGCGACACCGGACGGGCGTTGGTGGAGCACGACATTCCGGCGATGGTGTCGATCACCGGTTCGGTGCGAGCGGGCATCGAGGTCGCCGGTTCGGCGGCGCACGACGTCAAGCGCGTGCACCTCGAACTGGGCGGCAAGGCCCCGGTGATCGTGTTCCCGGACGCCGACCTCGAAGCGGCCGCCGAAGCCATTGCGGCGGCCGGGTATTTCAACGCGGGCCAGGACTGCACGGCCGCGACTCGCGTGCTGGTGCACGACGACGTGCACGACACGTTCGTCAACGCGCTCGCCCGCCAGGCCGAGGCGAACAAGACCGGCACGGGCGAGGACGTCGCGTTCGGCCCGCTCAACAATGCCGCGCAGCTGGAAAAGGTCGCCGGTTTCGTCGACCGGCTGCCGGAGCACGCGACTGTCCACTGTGGAGGACGGCGCTCCGGCGACGAGGGCTACTTCTACGAGGCCACCGTGGTTTCCGGACTCCAGCAGGACGACGAGATCATCCAGAACGAGGTCTTCGGCCCGGTCATCACGGTCCAGCGGTTCACTGAGGACGACGAGGCGCTCAAGCACGCCAACGGGGTTCCCTACGGCCTCGCCTCTTCGGTGTGGACCAAGGACCACCAGCGAGCCATGAAGTTCTCGGCGAAACTCGACTTCGGTTGCGTGTGGATCAACACGCACATTCCGCTCGTGGCCGAGATGCCGCACGGCGGGTTCAAGCGGTCCGGCTACGGCAAGGACCTCTCGCTGTACGGCCTCGAGGACTACACCCGCGTCAAGCACGTGATGAGTGCGCTGTAGCCGTCGTGACCAGATCCATCGGAAGGCCTGTCATGCCCCATCAAGCCCCCGCCGAGACCCGGCCGCCGGGAAGGCGTCCGCAGACCGGACAGCCGGCGATCCGGCTCACCGGACTGGAAAAGCACTTCGACAAGGTGCGCGCCGTGGACGGGGTCGACCTCGACATCCCGCCCGGCGAGTTCTTCTCGATGCTCGGCCCGTCCGGTTCCGGCAAGACCACCGTGCTGCGGATGATCGCCGGGTTCGAACTGCCCACCGCGGGCACGATCGAACTCGAAGGCAAGGACGTCAGCCAATTGGCTCCGTTCGACCGCGACGTGAACACGGTTTTCCAGGACTACGCGCTCTTCCCGCACATGACGGTGCAGCAGAACGTGGAGTACGGCCTGAAAGTCAAGCGGGTCGCGAAAGCCGAACGCCGCGACCGGGCGAAGGAAGCCCTGCGCACGGTGCGGCTGGAGGACTACGGCGACCGCAAACCGTCGCAGATGTCCGGTGGACAGCGGCAGCGCGTAGCACTTGCGCGCGCTCTAGTGAATCGCCCGAAAGTGTTGCTTTTGGACGAACCCCTTGGCGCACTTGACCTCAAGCTGCGCCAGACCATGCAGGTCGAGCTCAAGCAGATCCAGCGCGAGGTCGGCATCACCTTCGTCTTCGTCACCCACGATCAGGACGAGGCGCTCACGATGAGCGACCGGATCGCCGTGTTCAACGCGGGCCGCATCGAACAGGTCGGTACTCCGGTCGAGGTGTACGAACGCCCGGCAACCGCTTTCGTGGCAGGGTTTGTGGGCACGTCGAACCTGCTCAGCGGGCGCAGCGCGGAGGCGGTGATCGGCAGGCCGGGCGTGTACAGCATCCGGCCGGAGAAGATCCGCATCGACGGCGATCTCGCTTCCCCGGCGGGCCCCGGCGAGACGTCCGCGACCGGTTCGGTGACGGATGTCGTTTATGCCGGGTCGACAGTGCGCTACGCTGTCGCGCTCGATGCCGGGGGCCAATTGTCCGTTGTCCGCCAGAACACCAGCGAGCCGACCGAGTTCGCCGACGGTCGCGTTCGCCTGCGCTGGCGCCGCGAACACAGTTTCCGGGTCCCCGAAGCCGGCTAGTTCCTCACGGGAAGGTTTCTCTCGCTATGAAGAACAGGAAGACGCTGCTCGCAGGGCTGTGCGGCGTGAGCCTCCTGCTCGCTGCCTGCGGCACCTCGGGCTCCGACTCCAAAGCGGGGTCGGCGCCGGGCGCACAGGGCTTCACGCCGCCGAAGCTGAACGCGCTGACGCAGCTCGGCCAGCCGGAAGGCCAGCTGAACGTGCTCGCGTGGCCCGGTTACGCGGAAAACGGCTCGAACGACCCGAAGGTCAACTGGGTCACGCCGTTCGAGCAGCAGACCGGATGCAAGGTCAACGTCAAGCCGTTCGGCACCTCCGACGAGGCCGTGACGCTGATGAAGACCGGGCAGTACGACGTGGTTTCCGCGTCCGGCGACGCCTCGCTGCGCCTGGTCGCCTCGGGCGACGTCGAGCCGGTCAACACCGCGCTCGTGCCGAACTACAACGACATCTACCCGTTCCTCAAGAACAAGTCGTGGAACAGCGTCAACAACGTCGCCTACGGCATCCCGCACGGCTGGGGCGCGAACGTCCTGGCCTACCGCACCGACAAGGTGCAGCCGGAGCCGAAGTCGTGGTCGCCGATGTTCGACGAGAAGTCGCAGTTCAAGGGCAAGGTCATCGCCTACGACTCGCCGATCTACATCGCCGACGCCGCGCTGTACCTGATGGCGCACCAGCCCGACCTCGGCATCAAGAACCCGTACGCCCTGGACGACAAGCAGTTCAAGGCCGCCACGGACCTGCTCAAGAAGCAGCGCCCGCTGGTCGAGGAGTACTGGTCGGACTACCTCAAGGAAACGCAGTCGCTGAAGAGCGGCGACGGCGTGATCGGCACGGCCTGGCAGGTGACGGTGAACCTCGCGAAGAGCGAGGGCGCGCCGATCGCGGCCACGGTGCCGAGCGAGGGTGCGACCGGCTGGTCGGACACCTGGATGGTGTCCGCGAAGTCGCAGCACAAGACGTGTGCGTACAAGTGGATGGACTACATCACGAGCCCGAAGGTGAACGCCCAGGTCGCCGAGTACTTCGGTGAGGCCCCGGCGAACTCCAAGGCCTGTGCGGAGTTCAAGGACAAGTCGCTGTGCGACACCTACCACGCCAACGACGCCGCGTACGCCGCCAAGATCCAGTACTGGACCACGCCGATCCCGCAGTGCCTCGACGGCCGCACGGACGTCAAGTGCAAGGACTACGGCGACTGGACCCGGGCCTGGACCGAGATCAAGGGTTGACCGACCCTCGCGGACGCCGGTACCCACCGCGCCGGCGTCCGTGAGCCCGCCGGGGGTTGCGGGCCCTCCCCAATGTTCCCGCAGCCCCCGGCTTTTCTCCCTTCCGCACCCGAAAGCGCTAAGACATGACCGCCGTGAGCCCGCCGAGTCACCGCATCTCGGCTTTCTTCCACCGCAAACCCCAGCTGCGCCTCGGACTTCTCCTCACCGCGCCGATGCTCTGGCTCGGCCTGGCCTACCTCGGCGCGCTCGCCGCCCTCTTCATCACGGCCTTCTGGTCCACCGACGTCTTCACCGGCAAGGTGGTCACCGACTGGTCCTTCGACAACTTTGTCACTCTTTTCAGTGATTCTGTTTATCGCACGATCACGTTCCGCACTGTCGGCATCGCGCTGCTGGTGACGGTGATCGACGCGGTGATCGCGTTCCCGATGGCGTTCGCCATGGCCAAGCTCGCGTCGCCGCGGGCGCAGCGGCTGCTGGTGATCATGGTGATGACGCCGCTGTGGGCGAGCTACCTGGTGAAGGCCTACGCGTGGCGGACCCTGTTGTCCGGCAACGGGGTGCTGAACTGGCTGCTGGACCCGCTCGGCCTGTCCGGGCCGGGATACGGCGTCACCGCGACCGTGATCACGCTGTCCTACCTCTGGCTCCCGTACATGATCCTGCCGATCTACGCGGGCCTGGAAAAGCTTCCGACATCCCTGGTGGACGCTTCCGGCGACCTCGGCGCGAAATCGTTCCGCACGTTCCGTTCGGTGATCCTGCCGCTGACGTTCCCGGCGATCGTCGCGGGTTCGATCTTCACCTTCTCGCTGTCGCTCGGCGACTACATCGCGGTGAAGATCGTCGGCGGCACCTCGCAGATGCTCGGCAACGTCGTGTACGACAACATCGGCGCGGCCAACAACCTGCCGTTCGCCGCGACCGTCGCGACGGTTCCGGTCGTCATCATGCTCGTCTACCTGGCCGCGGTGCGTCGCACCGGTGCGCTGGACAACCTCTAGGAGACCGCCGTGCGGATGTCGAAACCCGCCCGGGTGCTGTTGTGGACCGCGCTCGGCATCGGATTCGCGGTGATCTATTTCCCGCTGCTGGTGGTCCTGCTGAACTCGGTGAACGCCGACACCACGTTCGGCTGGCCGCCCAAGAGCTTCACCCTGGAATGGTGGGGCAGGGCGATCACCAACGAGGGCGCCCTGCACGCCTTGTGGACCAGCGTCATCGCCGGGCTCTCGGCGACCGCGATCGCTTTGGTGCTCGGCACGATGGCCGCGTTCGCGCTGCAGAAGTACCGGTTCTTCGGCCGGAACTCGTTGTCGCTGCTGGTGATCCTGCCGATCGCGCTGCCCGGCATCGTCACCGGCATCGCGCTGAACAACGCGTTCCGGACGATCTTCGGGCTCGACCTCGGGCTGATGACGGCGATCGTCGCGCACGCCACGTTCTGCATCGTGGTGGTGTTCAACAACGTCGTCGCCCGGTTGCGCCGGATGGGCGGGAATCTCGAAGAAGCGTCCATGGATCTCGGCGCGGACGGCATGACGACGTTCCGCCTGGTGACGTTCCCGATGCTGCGATCCGCGTTGCTGGCAGGCGGATTGCTCGCCTTCGCGCTGTCGTTCGACGAGATCATCGTGACGACGTTCACCCTCGGCACCGGCATGGAAACGCTGCCGATCTGGATCTACAACAACCTGTTCCGGCCGAACCAGGCCCCGGTGGTCAACGTGGTCGCGGCGGTGCTGATCATCGTCTCGACGGTGCCGGTGTACCTGGCACAGCGGCTTTCCGGCGGCGACAGCTCCAGCGGCGGCCGGATCTAGCTCCGAAGTCCGTGAAGGGCTCCTTGCGGGAATTCCGCAGGGAGCCCTTCACACTTTTACCGGAAGCTGTCGGTGGCCTCGCGGAGAGCGGCGAGGATGCCCGGGTCGGTGACGGCGTGTCCCGCGGATTCGGTGAGCTTCAGCGTCGAGCCGGGCCAGGCGCGGTGGAGCTGATACGCCGTGATGGGCGGGCACACCGCGTCGTAACGCCCCTGCACCAGCACGCCCGGGATCCCGGCGAGCTTCCCCGCGTCGCGAATCAGCTGGCCTTCTTCGAGCCACGCGCCATGCCGGAAGTAGTGCACCGCAAGGCGAGCGAACGTCAGCGCGAACTGCGGATTCGCGTATTGGTTCACAAAGGACTGTTGCGGCAGCAACGCCACCGTCGCGCCTTCCCAGACGCTCCAAGCGATCGCGGCCCGTTCACGCACCGCGCGGTCGGGGGAGTGAAGCAGTTCCGCGTACCCGGCGAGCGGATCGTCCACATTGTCCAGCGGCTCCAGGAAAGCGTCCCACTCCGCGGGGAAGAGATTCGCCGCGCCACCGCGGTAAAGCCAGTCCAGTTCCCGCTGCCGCACGGTGAAAATCCCGCGCAGCACCATCTCGGACACCCGCGACGGATGGGTTTCCGCATACGCCAGGGCAAGCGTCGAGCCCCACGACCCGCCGAACAGCTGCCAGCGTTCGATGTTCAGCCGTTCGCGCAGCAGCTCCATGTCGGACACCAAGTGCCACAACGTGTTCGCCGACAGGTCGTCGCCCGCGTTGGGCGTGCTGCGGCCGGCGCCGCGCTGGTCGAACAGGATGATGCGGTACGCCTCGGGGTCGAAGTGCCGCCGGGTCATCGGGGCGATGCCGCTTCCGGGCCCGCCGTGCAGCACCACCACCGGTTTCCCCTGCGGGTTCCCGGCCTCCTGGCAGTAGATCCGGTGCCCGTCGCCGACGTCCAGCATTCCGTCGGCGCGCACCGGGATCGGCGGGTAGAGCTCGTCCATACCGGGCACTCTTCCCGAAAGCTCCCGGCATCTCAAAAGCAGGGTGGGGGCCCGCCCCCGCCGCCGGGCTGAGCGGGCCCCCGTCTGTGATCGCGGTCAGCAGCCTGGTGTCGCGGCTACGTTCGCGAAGCCCTTCCCGGCGTTCGTCACCTTGTTGCTGGCGCAGACCTTGTTCCCGGTGGCCGCCTTGACCACGTAGAAACCGTAGGCCGAGGGCGCCTGCACGTCCGCGGTGTTGTCCGAGAAGGTGTTGTTCTGGCCCCAGCCGTCGAGCTGCACGTGGACCTCGAACGACCCGTAGGTCGCGTCGTGCACGAAGACCTTGCTGCCCTTGTTGCCGGTGACCAGGTACCCGTTGCCCTTCACGTCGACCCAGCTGTCGGCGTAGTTCTCGCCGCTCTGCCCGGTGCCGTCGAAGGTGTTGCCGCGCAGTTCGCCGCCGGTGGTGCCTTCCTTGACGTCGATCGATTCCGCGCGCACGTTCGGCCCGATCTTGTTGCCGATCGCCTTGTTGCGGTCGCT
The DNA here is from genome assembly GCF_004522235.1 of Amycolatopsis nivea. Classification (GTDB taxonomy): domain Bacteria; phylum Actinomycetota; class Actinomycetes; order Mycobacteriales; family Pseudonocardiaceae; genus Amycolatopsis; species Amycolatopsis nivea. The sequence continues at coordinate 24,021 of NZ_SDLT01000047.1, read as the reverse complement.
GTGATCGGGCTGCCCGTCCGGCCAGTTGCTCTTGGCCGAACCGAAGTAGATGCCCTCGCCGAACCCGCCGTTTTCCTTGCCGGTGTCGGAGATTTCGGAGTTCTGCACGACGTTGTCGCTGCTGCCGTGCTGGAAGTGGATGCCCTCGTTGCCGATGCCGGTCACCTTGAGCCCGTCGACCAGCGTGTGGTTGACGCCGAGCGCCATCACGCCCTTCTGGCCGCCGGTGACGGTGAACCCGGACAGCGTCCAGTAGCTGCCGGTCAGCTCGATGGTGCGGCCGCCGGACGCCTGCACGACCGCGCTGCGCGGGCCGGTGAGCGTGATGCGCCCGTTCGCGGTGCCGCTGGCGGCGGCCTTGAAGTTGCCGGTGTAGGTGGTGTTCGCGGCCAGCTGGATCGTGGTGCCCGGCTTGGCCGAGGCCAGCGCCGTCTTCAGCTCGGCGGAGTTCTTGACCGGGACGGTCCCGGCGGACGCCGCGGGCGTGGCGAGTGCGAGCAGTGCTGCGGCTCCGGCAGTGGCTGCCAGAACTCGGTCGCGGACGCGCATTCCAACCCTCCTCGTCGAGGCTCGATGACTTCGGATGCGGCGTGCGCTCACGCTAAGACATCGAGAGAACACTGGTCAAGTACATGATTGATGTTCATGGATGTGAACGGGATGAACAAAGCGTGGCCGGAAAGTGTCGGCTGCGTCTGTTCCCGCCCGGCTTGCTCGGAGTTAACCCGATCCTCGGTAGCTTTTCCGCGGAATGCCCGAACTGCGGCGAGAAAGGCTTCGTGAATGTCCGCGGTCAGCTACCTCGAGTCCATTGTCGTCGGCGCTTTGCAAGGCGTGTCGGAATTGTTTCCGGTGTCCAGTCTCGGGCACAGCGTCCTGTTGCCCGCGCTCGTCGGCGGAAGCTGGGGACGCGACCTGAGCATCGGGAAGGATTCGCCGTATCTCGCCGTGCTGGTGGCGATGCACGTCGCCACCGCGATCGCGCTGATCCTCTTCTTCCGGCGCGACTGGGTGCGCATCGTCACCGGCCTGTGGACGTCGGTCCGCGACCGCGAGGTCCGCACGGCCGACCAGCGGCTCGCGTGGCTGCTCATCCTCGCCACGATCCCGGTCGGGATCGCCGGGCTGCTGCTGGAAAGCCTGCTGCGCGACGTCCTCGGCAAACCGGTGCCGTCGGCGATCTTCCTCGCGCTCAACGGCGGCGTGCTCTACGCCGCGGAGAAGTTCTCCCGGAAGCCCAAGCCGGAGGTCGCGCGGGTCGCGCGCGAGGAGGAGACGATCGACTTCAGCGCCGAGGAGACGATGGTGATGCGCGCGGTGACCGTCGACGAGGCCACCGACCTCCGGTTGTCCAAGCTGAGCGTGAAAGAGGCCGTGCTCATCGGTTCGGCGCAGATTTTGGCTCTGCTGCCCGGAATCAGCCGCTCCGGCATCACCATGGTGGCCGGGCTGCGGCGCGGGCTCGACCACGAGGACGCCGCCCGGTTCGCCTGGCTGCTGGCGACCCCGGTGATCCTCGCCGCGGGCGCGCTGAAGATGCCGTCGCTGTTCACGCCGGAGAACCAGCCGTCGCTCGGCCCGGCGTTGGCCGGCAGCGTGGTCGCGTTCGTGGCGTCCTACATTTCTGTCCGTTTTCTGACGAAATACTTTGAAACGCGCACCTTGACCCCCTTTGCCATCTACTGCGCGGTCGCCGGAATCGGCAGCCTGATCTTCTTCACGGTGTCAGGGGCGGCGTAAGGCGCAATTTCGCCGGGTGCACACTGAACGCATCGAAATCGTGCCTGACCTGCCACCGCTGAGCGGATCGACGTTGTTGACGGCCTGGACCTTCGACGTCCCGGCCGTGCTCGTCGCGCTCGCGCTCGGCGTCGGATACGTGGCCGCGGCCCGCCGTCAGGAGTGGACCGCCGGGCGGACCACAGCATTCCTCGCCGGGCTGGCCACGCTCGTCCTCGTCACGTGCTCGTTCCTCGGCGTGTACGACACGACGCTGTTCTGGGTACGCGCGACGCAGAACACCGTGCTCCTGATGGTCACGCCGCTGCTTCTCGCGCTAGGCGCGCCCGTGACGCTGCTGATGCGCACCGCGCCGCCGAAGCTCGCCACGTGGTTGCGTACGCATGGCCGTGGCCGCTTCGCGCAGTTCATCACCTTCCCGCTGTGCGTCACCGTGGTGCTGATCGCGCCGTTCCTGCTCATCTACCTGACGCCGCTGTACGAGCTTTCGCTCGACTCAGCGGTCGTCGGCGGCCTCGTACGCGTAGCGCTCGTACTGGCCGGCTTCCTGTACTTCTACAGCCGCGTGCAACTCGATCCGACGCCGCGCAACGGCTCGCACCTGGTGTCGGTGTGGATCTCGTTCACCGAAGTGGTGTTCGACGGCGCGCTCGGCCTCGTGCTGTGGCTCGGTCCGCTGCTCGCGCCCGCGCACTACGACGCGGTGCACCGCGACTGGGGGCCGGACCGGCGCACGGACCAGATCATCGGCGCGGGTGTGCTGTGGATCGGCGGCGACGTCGCCGGGCTGCCGTTCGTCGGCGCGCTCTTCATCAGGTGGGCCCGCGACGACGAAAAACGGGCGAAACGGCTCGACCGGAAACTGGACGAGGAGGCAGCGGCAGGCGAGGCACCGGCGAAGGGCTTGTGGTGGGAGAACGATCCGGAACTCGCCGAACGGTTCCGCCGCTCGTGAGTGCCGGCTCGCACCGGCACTCACGAGGCAGCTCAGTGGAACGCGTGCTCAGGCGCCGGGAACTCGCCGCGCCGGACGTCCTCGGCGAACGCCGTCGCGGCGCTCTGCAGCACCCCGGCGACGTCGGCGTACCGCTTCACGAACCGCGGCGCCTTGCCGCGGCGCAGCCCGGCCATGTCCTGCCAGACCAGCACCTGGGCGTCGCAGTCCGGACCGGCTCCGATGCCGACCGTCGGGATCTTCAGCTCGTGCGTGACGCGCTTGGCGGCCTCGGCGGGCACCATCTCCATCACGACCGCGAACGCGCCGGCTTCCTGCAGCGCCAGCGCGTCGGCGAGCAGCTTCTCCGCCGCCTCGCCGCGCCCCTGCACCCGGTAGCCGCCGAGGTTGTGCTCGCTCTGCGGGGTGAAGCCGATGTGGCCCATGACCGGGATCCCGGCCGAGGTGAGCGCTTCGACGTGCGCCGCGAACCGGTGCCCGCCCTCGAGCTTGACCGCGTGCGCGCGGCCCTCCTTCATGAACCGGACGGAGGTGGCCAGCGCCTGCTCCGGGGAAAGCTGGTAGGAGCCGAACGGCAGGTCGGCCACCACGAGCGCCCGTTTCGCCGCCCGGGTGACCGAGCGGACCAGCGGGAGCAGCTCGTCGACGGTGACCGGAAGCGACGTGTCGTAGCCGAACACGTTGTTCGCCGCGGAGTCGCCGACCAGCAGCACGGGGATGCCTGCTTCGTCGAAAAGCTCAGCGGTATACATGTCGTAAGCGGTGAGCATCGGCCACGGTTCGCCGCGGTCCTTCAGCTCGCGCAGATGATGAATCCGGACTTTTCTCGGTTTTCCCGGGCCCGCGCTGGTCGCGGGGCCGGTTCCGTAAGGGGCGGCCACCTCGCCGGCGGCGCCGTCGGGTTGGGCAGACTGGGCAGACATCGTCGTCGACCGTCCTTCCCTCGAGGCCTCGCAGAGGTCCCCGGGTCGTGGAGTCAGTACCGGACACAGCGTGACACGCGCGCCGGAGGGCCCCAAGGTCGTGCGACCAGCTTCACACGGCCGGGTAGCGACAACCGTTTTGCCTCCTGTGACGTCTTGATAGGCATCGGGCCGATTTGCGCCCGGTGGGTGAGAAAGTCCGGCGCGTCCTCTCGACAGAGCGGCGCGCAAGAAAGGTACCGATGGGAACCCCAGTGAGCGCCCGTCCGCGCAGCCTAGGCTGGAAAGCCCGCGCGGGCGGCCTCGTGGCCACTGTCGTGCAGCTGGCAGCGCTTTTCTCCGTCGTGCTGCTGCTCGCCGGCGGACGGCACGGGCACCTGCTGAACGGCATCGACATGGCCTTCGGCGTGGTGAGCGTGCCGACCAGTTCGAGCCTGGTGATCGTGCTGCTGCTCGTCGTGCTCGGCGCGGCGCTGCGCAGGCGCAAGAAGGCCGCGCTGTACGTGCTCGTGCTGTTCCAGATCGCCGGTCTGGTGACCACGCTGGTCTTGCAGGCGCTGCTGCTGTGGGCTCCCGACCTGCTCACCCTCAATGCCAGGCAGATGCGCCACATCCCGACGCAGGTCGGCGCGCTCGCCATCGCCGACGTGATCTCGATCCTGCTGATCGTCTTTCTGCTGTCGCTGCGTCCGGCGTTCCCCGCGCGGCTCGCCCCCGGTGCCTGGTGGAACGGGCTTTCCGTGCTGTTCGTCGGGTTCCTCGGCGTGATCGTGCTCGGCTGGGCACTCACCGAGGTGTTCCCGGGCAGTCTCGGTGACGCGTGGGAGCGCTTCGCCTGGGTGGTCAACCACGCCACCGGCGAGAACCTGCAACTGCGCCGGATCGGCGTCGGCGAAGGCCCGGCGTGGATCGACGTGGTTCTCGACCTCGGCGCGACCTTCGTGTCCACAGCCGCGCTGTACACGCTCTTCCGCGGCGTACGCAGCCGTCGCATTCGGACGGACGATGAAGAGCTGCAGTTGCGCCGTCTGCTGGGAGAGTTCGGCGAGGACGACTCTCTCGGCTACTTCGCGACACGCCGCGACAAGAGCGTCATGTTCGCGCCCAACGGCCGCGCCGCGGTGACGTACCGCGTGCTCGCCGGAACCACAGTGGCGAGCGCGGACCCGATCGGCGACCCGGACGCGTGGCCGGACGCGGTGCAGGCGTGGCTCCACGAAGCGCGTACGTACGGCTGGACGCCGGGCGTGCTCGGCGCGAGCGAGAAGGGCGCGAAGGTGTACGCCGCGGCGGGGCTGCGCGCGCTGCAGATCGGCGACGAAGCGGTCCTCGACGTCCGAGAGTTCTCTCTTACCGGTCCTGAGCGGAAGTCCGTGCGACAGGCGGTGAAGCGGATCCAGCGCGCCGGGTACACCTCACAGGTCCGGCGGCACAGCGAAATTCCCGAAGACGAGATGGTGCGACTGCTCGCCCGCGCGCAGCAGTGGCGCGTCGACGAAACCGAACGCGGCTTCTCGATGGCGCTCGGCCGGCTCGGCGACCCGAGCGACGGCCGCAGCGTGATGGTCGAGGCGTACGACGCGCACGGCGAACTGCGCGGCCTGCTGTCGTTCGTTCCCTGGGGCCGCCGAGGCCTTTCGCTCGACCTGATGCGCCGCGACCGGGACGCCGAAAACGGGCTCAACGAGTTCATGGTCGCCGAGGTCGTTTCGGCCGCCCAGCACATCGGCGCACAGCGGATCTCGCTGAACTTCGCGATGTTCCGCGCGGTGTTCTCCGAGGGCGAGCGCATCGGCGCCGGCCCGGTACTGCGCGCGTGGCGGGCGGTGCTCGGCGTCGCGTCGCGGTTCTTCCAGCTGGAATCGCTGTACCGGTCGAACGCCAAGTACGGCCCGGATTGGGAACCGCGGTTCCTCTGCTACTCGTCGGCGCGACGGCTCCCGCGAGTCGGCATCGTCGCGGGCGCGCTGGAGGGCTTCGTGCCCACCGGGCGCGCGCGGTCGCTGCGGCTGGAGAACGTCGGCGAGGACTTCGTCGCGCAGGTCCGGCGGATCGACGAGGAAGCGGCGCAGGTCGTGCCGCGCGCCAAGCGCCGTCCGGAACAGGTCCGCGTGCGAGTGGCCAAAGTGGACAAACTGCGGGAACTCGGAGTGGACCCGTACCCGGTCGGCTTCTCCCGCGAGGACCACCTCGGCGACATCGTGCACGCGTTTTCCGGACTGGAACCGGATTCCCATACCGGAAAACGCGTCCGAGTGGCCGGTCGGGTGCTCGCCCTGCGCACCCTCGGCGGCCTGTGTTTCGCGCGGATCAAGGACTTCTCCGGCGAACTGCAGCTGATGCTCGACGCGAAGGTCCTCGACCTGACCGGCTGGCGCACCGGCGTCGACCTCGGCGACCACGTCGGCGTGAGCGGCGAGGTCATCACCTCCCGCCGCGGCGAACTGTCGGTGCTCGTGGACGAATGGACCGTGACGGCGAAGTGCCTGCACCCGTTGCCGGACAAGCGAAAGGGTCTCACCGACCCGGAGACGCGCGTCCGGCAGCGCTACCTGGACCTAGCGGTCAACCCCGACTCCGCGAACATGCTCCGCCTGCGCTCGACGGTCGTCCGCGCCGTCCGGGAACGCCTCCACCAGGGCGACTTCCTCGAAGTCGAAACGCCCATGCTGCAAACCATCCACGGCGGCGCCAACGCACGGCCGTTCGTCACGCACATCAACGCGTACGACATGCGGATGTACCTGCGCATCGCCCCGGAGCTGTACCTGAAGCGCCTGTGCGTGGCCGGCGTCGAGCGGGTTTTCGAGCTGAACCGGAACTTCCGCAACGAAGGTGTCGACGCGACCCACAACCCGGAATTCACGATGCTGGAGGCGTACCAGGCGTACGCGGACTACAACGCGATGCGCCACCTGATGCGCGACCTGATCCAGTACGCCGCCGAAGCCGCGTACGGCGCACAGATCGTGCGACGCCCAGACGCCGACGGCCGCATCGTCGAACACGACATCTCCGGCGACTGGCCGGTGATCCCGGTGCACAAAGCCGTGTCGGAGGCCTTGGGCGAAGAAGTCGACTCGCAGACGCCGGTCGCGACATTGCGAAAACTGTGCACCGCCGCCGGAGTCCCCGTGCCGGAGGAAGCCGGTGCAGGCGACCTGGTCCTGAAAGCACACGAGCACTTGGTCGAAGGCTCGACGGTCCTGCCGACCTTCTACACGGACTACCCGACCGAGGTCTCCCCGCTGACCCGCCAGCACCGCACCGACCCGCTCCTGGCAGAACGCTGGGACCTGATCGCGTTCGGCTCGGAAGTCGGCACCGCTTATACGGAACTGACCGACCCGCTAGAACAGCGCCGCCGGTTGGAGGCACAGTCGCTGCGCGCCGCGAGCGGGGACGTCGAGGCGATGGAACTGGACGAGGACTTCCTGCTGGCACTGGAACACGGAATGCCCCCGACTGGTGGTCTGGGCCTCGGAGTGGACCGGCTGCTGATGATGCTGAGCGGAACGTCTATTCGGCAGACGGTGCTCTTTCCGTTCGTCCGACCGCAGGGGTGAGGCTGGCGTTCGGGGCTGGCTGTCCTTTTGCCTGCTTGGCCCCGACGCGCTTCGTTCGGCTTCGCCTGCTTTGTCTGCCTGGCGCCGATGCGCTTCGTTCGGCTTCGCCTGCTTGCCTGCCTGATGCCGATGCGCTTTGCTCAGCTTCGGCCTGATTTTGCTGCTCGGCTCCGACGCGCCTCGCTCGCCCTTGGCCCCTTCGCCTGCCTGCCCCCGGTGCGCTTCGCTCGGCTTCGACTCGCTTCGCCTGCCCGGCCCTACGTACTTCGTTCGGCATTGACCCTGTGCCTGCCCAGCCCTGATGCGCCTCGCTCGGCACCAGCCCGCTTCGCCCTCATCCGGCTGTCCGCTGTCAGTCCGGCCCGGTCCCCGAGGCAGGTATTGGCAGTCCGCCAACTCGGATCCGGTAACCTCCACCAGGGATTCGGTGCGTGAGTTCGTGGTAGCGGATGGTGTCCGGGACCTCCGGCAAGTCACGGGTGTGACACCATCCGGCACTTCGTCGCAGAGATTCGCTTAGGGTGGGCAAGTGCATGCTGCGCGGGTGGCTTCGATAGTCCTGCTCGGACTGGGTTTGGCGGGCTATTCCGCGTGGCTGCTGGAGTTCTTCATGCAGACCGGGGTGTCGCCGACCGAACAGCCGGTCTGGGACCTGTTCAGCGCGCAACCGGTCTTCCCGGTCGCGACGGCGATCGGCGGCCTGGCCTTTCTTCTCACCGGACCCGCCCTCATGCGACTCGCGCCAGCACACTGGAGCGGACGGCTGACATCGGTTTCGGTGTCCGCGTTCGGAATCATGCTGATGGTGTACGCCGGAGTCCCGGAGACCGCGGTGACCCCGAACCTGCTGAGCGCCGCCGTCGCGGTCGGAGCGCTGAGCCTCGTCTTCTGGTGGCCCTCGGGCTGGCGAGCCTGCGCGGTGGGTTGCCTGGTAGTCGTGCTGCTCGCGTGGGCGCTGGTGGTGGCGTCGAAGCTGACCGGGCACCTGGAAGGCGTGTTCACCAGGGTGCAGTTGGTGGTGCACTCGGCGCAGGTCGTGATCGGCGGCGCGTACATCGTCCAGACTCCCGTTCCGGTCCGCGGCCGAAAATTGTCGGTGGCAGGTGCGATGCTGCGGAGCAACAGACACCGGAAGTGAGGCCACCATGGCTGGAAAGCTCTCCCCGACCCCCGACGAACGCAGCGGTCTGCTCGGTTTCCTGGCACAACAGCGTCAGGCAATGAAGGTCGCCACGTACGGTTTGACCGACGACCAGGCACGCGCCGTCCCCAGTGCGAGCGCGCTGAGCGTAGGCGGCCTGCTGAAACACGTGTCGTCCACCGAAAGCGGCTGGATCGACCTGGTGCTGAAAATCGAGCCAAAACCCTTCGCCGAAGCCGTGGAGGCCTTCCAAGAGAACTACCGGCTGGGCCCGGACGAAACGCTGGAGTCGGTCATCGCCGCCTACGACCAGGTCGCCGCCCGCACCGAAGAGGTGATCGCCGGGATCGCCGACCTGAACCAGGAAGTCCCCATCCCGAAAGGCGTCCCCTGGTACCCGGACGACGCGTCTGCCTGGTCGGTCCGCTGGGTGCTGCTGCACTTGATCGAAGAAACCGCCCGGCACGCCGGCCACGCCGACATCGTCCGCGAGTCCATCGACGGAGCCACCGCCATGCCCCTGCAAGCCGCCGCCGAGGGCTGGCCGGAGACGGACTGGCTGAAGCCTTGGAAACCGGCTGAATGAGCTGACTTTCCACGCGGGCTGGGCTTGATCGAGACGGGCCGAGCTTTGCCGGATGGCTGTTGGGGCTGGTTCGGTTGCGGGAGGGACAGGGCTTGGTTGCTCCGCGAGGTTGTCACTCCGGTGGTTGGGCTTGGGCGATGCGGGTCGGGTTCCCGGCAGCTGACGCGGTCGGGGGAGTTGGCTTGGGCGGTCGGCGAGGCGCTTGCTCCGATGGCTGGGGTTGGGCGATGCGGGTCGGGTTTCCCTGTGGCTCACGCGGTCGGGACAGCTGACCTGATCGATCGGCGAGGAGATCGCTTCGCTAGCTGGGCCTGAGCCATGCCGGTTAGGTCTGCCAGGTAGCGGTCGGGGAGTTGGTGTGGCCGCCCAGGGGGCTGGCTTGGTGAGTCGTCGCTCCGGCAGCAGCGCCTGAGCTACCCGGGTCGGGTTTCCCAGCGGCCGATGCGGTCGGGAAGCTGGCTTGGCTGCTGAGCGGACCGGACTGCCCCGGGGAGTCGGAGCGCTCGTCGGCGGGCTGGCAGGTCGGCTCGCCGAGGCGCGCCGATGGGTCCGGGACCGCGAAGCCAAGCGATCTGGCCTGACCGCACTGGGGGAGGCGTGCGGAGCCGGGCAGCCAATTCATTCGGTTGGGCTCAGCAGGTTTGGGGCGTGCTCGGTCGGCGTCCAGCGGCACTGGGGGTGCGGCTGGAACCCGACCGAGCGCGCCGACGCCCGAGCCGTTCAGGCACCGAGGCCGGTCCGATTCCCGCAGCCGGTGCGTCAGAACAAAGTCGGTTCCTCCGGAAACGCCCCTTCGATCACCAACATCCGCCGCTTGGTCTCGACCCCTCCCGGCGCCGAAAAGCCGCCAGTGTTCTTGCCCGCACCCAAAACCCGATGGCACGGCACGATGATCGGGAACGGATTGCTCCCCATCGCCTGCCCGACAGCCTGCGCGGAGCCCGGCGCACCCAGCTGATGCGCGATGTCCCCGTACGTCAGCACCTTCCCCGGCGGAATAGCCCGCGCGACGTCGTACGCCCGCCGGTTGAACTCCGGCACATCCCGATAATCCAGCGGAGCCGCACGCAAATCGCGTGCCTCCCCCGACAGCAGCGCGACGACGTCATCCACCACCACGCGCAGTTCCTCCGGCACCGGCGATTCCACCGCATCAGGGAAGCGCTTCGCGAGGTGCGCGCGAGTCCGCTCAGCCGTACTCCCCGGCAGCGCGGTTCCGACCACCGCACCGTCCCGCCAGGCGAGGCCGCACGCCCCGATCGGGGTGTCGAACACCGTGTACCCAACCGTCATATCGCCAGCGTACGACCCGGCACCGACAGAAACTGGCGAGAAAACGACATGACCCTGCCGCCGCGTTCAGCAACGCGGCTGATCCCGCCCGGCGAGCCGGACGGGCATCGGAGTTTCAGCGAGCCAGGCCGAAAACCAGGCCGTGGAGCCGGAAATCCCGGTCAGCCAAGTTCACCCAGCCGACCGCGCCGGCCAACCCGGCCCGCCCGGCCGCCCGGCCAACCCAGCCGACCGNCCGGCCAACCCGGCCCGCCCGGCCGCCCGGCCAACCCAGCCGACCGGCCAGTCCAGCCGACCGCGCCAGCCAGCCCGGCCAGCCCAGCCGACCGCGCCGGCCAATCCAGCCAGACCGGCCAACCGCGCCAGCCAGCCCGGCCAATCCAGCCGACCGCGCCGGCCAATCCAGCCAGACCGGCCAACCGCGCCAGCCAGCCCGGCCAACCCAGCCGACCGGCCAGTCCAGCCGACCGCGCCAGCCAGCCCGGCCAGTCCAGCCGACCGCGCCAGCCAGCCCGGCCAGTCCAGCCGACCGCGCCAGCCAGCCCGGCCAGTCCAGCCGACCGCGCCAGCCAGCCCGGCCAGTCCAGCCGACCGCGCCGGCCAATCCAGCCAGACCGGCCAACCGCGCCAGCCAATCCAGCCAGTCCAGCCGACCGCGCCAGCCAGCCCGGCCAGCCCAGCCGACCGCGCCAGCCAACTCAGCCAGCCCGGCCAACCGAGTCCAAACAACAACCAGCGTCAGAAACCCCCGCTCAGGACTTCCGTTCCCGCCACCCGTTCGTCATCGGAAGACGCCGGTCCCGCCCGAACGCCTTGAACGTGATCTTCGTGCCCGGCGGGTACTGCCGCCGCTTGTACTCGGCCCGGTCGACCATCCGCACCACCCGGTCGATCGTCTCCGGATCGAATCCCGCCTCGATCAGATCCGCGTAGCCGCGGTCGTTCTCGACGTAATCGTCCAAGACGTCGTCCAGCAGTTCGTAGTCCGGCAGCGAGTCCGAGTCCTTCTGGTCCGGTCGCAGTTCCGCCGACGGGGGCTTCGTGATCGAGTTTTCCGGGATCGGCGGCGTTTCCCCTCGCTTGGCCGCCTCTTCGTTCCGCCACCGCGCCAGCTGCCACACGTGCGTCTTGAACAAGTCCTTGATCGGCGCGAACGCTCCGACCGCGTCGCCGTAAATGGTCGAGTAGCCCACGGCCAGTTCGGTCTTGTTGCCGGTCGCCAGCACCAGGTGTCCATCCAGATTGGACAGAGCCATCAGCAGCATCCCGCGCACCCGCGCCTGGATGTTCTCCTCGGCGAGCCCGGTCAGCTGCAGCTGGTTGACATACACATCGACCATCTCGCCGATCGGCTCGACCCGGTAGTGCGCGCCGATCCGCTCCGCCAAATCCGAAGCGTCGTCCCGCGAGTGCGAGGACGAGTACTTCGACGGCATCGAAACGCCGTACACGTTGTCGCCGCCGAGTGCGTCCGCCGCCAGGGCAGCGCATACCGCGGAGTCGATTCCGCCGGAGAAGCCGAACGTGACCGTCGAGAAGCCGTTCTTGTGCACGTAGTCCCGCAGCCCGACCACCAGCGCGGACCACACCTCGGCCTCGTCCGACAGCGGTTCGCTGATCGTCCGGGCCGAAAGTGGTTCGTACGCGGGCAACGGCGCATCGGTCAGCACTCGACGGTGGACCTCCAGGCCGTCGAAAGAGCCCGTGGCCGAGGCGTCCGCGGTGGGGAGATCCAAGTCCAGCACCAGCAGGTGCTCCACGAACTGCGGCGCCCGCGCGAGCAGCGTCCCGTCCGCGCCGACCACGAGCGAGTCGCCGTCGAAAACCAGATCGTCCTGTCCGCCGACCTGGTTCGTGTACACCAGCGGCGCGCCCGCTTCGGCCGCGCGGCGGGCGATGAGCGGCAGCCGCTGTTCGTCCTTCGACCGTTCGTACGGCGACGCGTTCGGCGCGACCACCAGGTCGACCCCGGCCTTGCCCAGCGCGGAGATCGGGCCGCCGTCCTGCCAGATGTCCTCGCAGATCACCATGCCGATGTCGACGCCGTGCAGCCGCAGCACCTCGAGTTCGGTGCCCGGCTTGAAGTACCGGTGCTCGTCGAACACGCCGTAGTTGGGCAGGTGGTGCTTGAACTGCCGGGCCACGACCTCGCCGCGGTAGAGCGCCGCCGCGGCGTCGCGCGGGCCGACCTCGTCGTGGTCGAGATAGCCGACGTACGCGAGCACCTCGCCGCAGCCCGCCTCGTCGAGCCGGCGCGCCAGTTCGGTCACCGAGCGCCGGGACGCGTCGGCGAACGTGCGCCGGAGCGTGAGGTCCTCGACCGGGTAACCGGTCTGGGACATCTCCGGGAACACGACGACGTGCGCGCCCGCCTCGGCGGCCTTGCGGGTCCACTCGACGGTGAGCGCGGTGTTCCCGTCGATGTCGCCGACGGTGGTGTTGACCTGGGCCAGTGCGATGCGCAGTTGCGGCATGCCGCCATTCTGTCCCACCGCACCGACAGAAACTACGCAGAGGTGAGCCAGAGAACGGCGAAGGGCCCCTCACCCGCGGCGAGGGGCCCTCCGAAAGAAGGAATCAGGACTTCTTCATCCGCATCATGCTGCGCACCTTCTTGACCGTCTGCTCGAAGTCCGAGTCGAACGGGTTGTCGTGCACCAGGTACGTCCACGTCGTGTTCGCCCGCCGCACGCCGACGTCCTCGAGGTCGAGGCCGTTGTCGGTGATCTCGGCTTCCTCGAGCGTCTTCGCCGCCCGCGAGGCGGATTCGGCGATGATCTTGTGGAACTCCGGGATCGCCGCGCGGTGGAACTCGTCCAGCGGCGTCTCGCGGGCAAGCGCGCGCAGGTGGATGCTCTCGCGCACGTCGGTGAGGTACGCCAGGTGGTCCGACCACAGCTGGTCGAGGTGGAACAGCCGGACCTCGCGGCACACCTGCTCGAGCCGGTCGTCGTCGTCCAGCTTTTCCTTCAGCTCGGCGAACTTCTCCGGCTGCGCCTTCTCCAGCTCCTCCGCCGCGAGCCCGGTGTGCAGCACCTGGTCGCGGTGTTCCAGCAGCTCAGCGCGCTGCCGCTCGATCAGCCGGGTGTAGCGCCAGGTGTTGCGGTGGATCTCCAGGTCGACGCCCTCGGCGACGCGCTGGGCGTGGTTGAGCTGCCGGTGCGCGGCCGGGTCGGTGATTTCGCCGGTCTCGGTGTCCGCGTCGATGCCGTCCGGCAGGTCCGGCGCGTTTGACAGCACGAGGTCGTCGTTGAGGCTCGCGAAGAAGATCGCGCTGCCCGGGTCGCCCTGCCGTCCGGACCGGCCGCGCAGCTGCCCGTCGAGACGGCTGGAGGGATACCGCGCGGTGCCGATCACGTGCAGACCGCCCAGCTCGGCGACCTCTTCGCGGGACGCTCCGTCGCTGCCGCCGAGCCGGATGTCGGTACCGCGGCCCGCCATCTGCGTGGACACGGTGACCGCGCCCTTCTTGCCCGCTTCGGCGATGATCGCGGCCTCTTCGGCGTCGTTGCGCGCGTTCAGCACGACGCACGGCAGGTCGGCCTTCGCCAGCTTTTCCGCCAGCTCCTCGGACTCGGCGACGTCCTGGGTGCCGACGAGGATTGGCCGCCCGGTCTCGTGCACCGTGCGGATTTCCTCCTCGATCGCGCGCAGTTTCTGCGACGGCGACGCGAAAACCCGGTCCTGCAGGTCCTCGCGGACGTTCGGGGTGTTCGGCGGGATGACCGCGACCTCGAGCTTGTAGAACTCGCGCAACTGCTCGGCGACCGCGACCGCGGTACCGGTCATGCCCGCGACCTCGGGGTAGCGCGCGAGCAGCGCCTGCACGGTGATCGAATCGAGGATTTCGCCCCGGTCGGTGGCCGTGACCTGCTCCTTCGCCTCGACCGCGGCCTGGAGGCCGTCCGGCCAGCGCTGCAGTTCGGCGACGCGGCCGCGGGCGGCGTTGATCAGCTGGACCTTGCCGTCGCGGACCAGGTAGTCGACGTCCCGGGTGAGCAGGGCGTGCGCGTGCAGGGCGACGTTCACCGCGGCGAGCCGGTCCGAACCGGACTCGTCGTACAGGTCGACGCCGCCGAGCGACTTCTCCACGACTGACGCGCCGGCGCTGGTCAGCCACGCGTTGCGGCCCTCGGAGTCGGTTTCGTAGTGCAGGCCGAGCCGCAGCCGCCGGACGATCTTGGCGACCTCCTCGTCGGCGTCGTTGTGGTCGATCGAACCGGCCATGACCAGCGGCACGCGCGCCTCGTCGACCAGCACCGAGTCGGCCTCGTCGACGATCGCCACCTCGGGAGCCTTCTGCACCAGGTCGTCGGGGTGCGTGACCAGGCGGTCGCGCAGCACGTCGAAGCCGATTTCGGCGACCGCGCCGTAGGTGACCTCCTTGCCGTAGGCCTCCTTGCGCTCCTCCTTCGAGTGCGCCGGTTCGACCCAGCCGACGGTGACGCCGAGCAGGTCGTACACCGGGCTCATCCACTCCGCGTCGCGGCGGGCGAGGTAGTCGTTGACCGTGACCACGTGCACGCGGCGGCCGCGCAGCGCGTACCCGGCGGCGGCGAGCGCGCCGGCGAGCGTCTTGCCCTCACCGGTCTCCATCTGCACGACGTGGCCGGTGAGCAGGCCCATGGTGCCGAGCAACTGCACGTCGAAGGCCCGTTCGCCGAGCTCGCGGCGGGCGGCCTCGCGGCCGAGCGCGCAGATCTCGATGAGCTGGCTGTCGGTGAACGAGGCGGCCCCGCCGATGGAGTCCCGCAGCTTGCCCGCGCGCTCGGTGAGCTCGGCGTTCTCGAGTTTCTCCAGCTCCGGTTCGAGCTTCTCGACGGCGGGCAGCAGCGCTTCGTAGCGGGTCAGCTCGACGCTGCCCGGCCGCTGGATGATCCGGCGGAGCCGCTTGCCCACTCGGCTGATCAGTGCCACCCCTGGTCTCCTCGTGTCGATGTGTCTCCGGTCGCACCCGCACTGCCCAACGCGCCGACGGTGCGTTCGAGTTCCGCGCCCGGATGGCACGATCAAACCGTGTCCCGTCATCCCAGCGCCAGCCCGAAAGTCCATCCGTTAGTCGTGTTCGCGGCTGCCGGCCTGCTCGCGACCACGCTCGCGGCGTGCACGTCCAAGCCCGACCAGGCCGCGTCCGCGCCGACGGTCGAATCGCACGCTCCGGTGGGCCCGGTGCCCGCCGGACTGGACCGGTTCTACGGGCAGAGCATGTCCTGGTCCGCGTGTGCACCCTACGCGACCTCGGCCGACGCCCGGTCGGCGTTCAAGGCGCAGGGAATCGAGTGCGGACGCCTCACCGTTCCGTTGAACTATGACAAACCGGACGGCCAGACGATCACCATCGGCGTGCTGCGGCACCGCGCGAGCGATCCGGGCGAGAAAATCGGTTCGCTGGTGGTGAACCCGGGCGGACCGGGCGCTTCGGGCATGGTCGCCGCAGCAGGACTGATCGACCAGGTGTCGAAGTCCGATCTCGGCGACCGGTTCGACCTCGTCGGCTTCGACCCGCGCGGCATCGGCGCGAGCGAACCGCAGATCCAATGCCTGACCGGACCCGAGCGCGACGCCGACCGCGCCGACGACAGCGAGACCGACGGTTCTCCCGCGGGCGTCGCGAAGCAGGAAACAGAGCAGAAGGACTTCGCCGCGAAGTGCGCACAGCGGACGAAGTACGGCGACGACATGCTCGCGCACATCGGTACGCGCGACGTCGTCAAGGACATGGACGTGCTGCGAAGCGTCCTCGGCGACCAGAAGCTCACGTACCTCGGTTACTCGTACGGCACGCGCATCGGGTCCACGTACGCGGAGACCTTCCCGAAGAACGTGCGCGCGCTCGTCCTCGACGGCGCTGTCGACCCGACGCAGAGCCCGGAAGACTCGCTCGTCGCGCAGGGCCAGGGCTTCGGCGGCGCGTTCAACGAGTTCGCGAAGTGGTGCGCGGCGCGTCAGGACTGCGCGCTCGGCAACAACCCGGCTGACGCGACGAAGCAGTTTCAAGACCTCACGCGCCGGCTGATCGACTTCCCGGTTCCGGTCGGCGACGGCCGCAAGCTGTCGTACGACGACGCCACCACAGGTGCCATACAGGCCCTCTACCAGCAGAATCTCTGGGAGTACCTGAACACCGGGCTGAACGAGCTGAAGCTGCAGCGCGGCGCCACGCTGGAGAAGCTGGCCGACATCTACAACGAGCGCAATCCGGACGGCAGCTACGGCACCACGCAAGACGCCTTCGTCGCGATCCGCTGTGTCGACGACCCGCGCGTCACCGATCCGAAGCAGATCCTCGAAGGCCAGGAGAAATACGTAAAGGCCGCGCCCTTCCTGGACGACGGCCGCCAACCCAGCTCCGCCCGCGACGCGTGTGCGTTCTGGCCGGTGCCGAACACGTCGAAGCCGCACGAACCGAACGTTGAAGGCCTGCCGAAGACGCTGACGATCTCGACAACGAACGACCCGGCGACGCCGTACCAGGCGGGCGTGAACCTCGCGAAGGCGCTGAAGGGATCACTGCTCACCTTCGAGGGGACGCAGCACACGGTGTTCCTGCAAGGCAACGCGTGCGTCGATAAGGCAGCCACCGCCTACCTGATCGACGGCACCACGCCTCCGGACGGCACGCGCTGTAAGGCCAACTGAGATTGCGCTGGCTCGCGACGGTCGTGGTGGCGATGATGCTCGCTGCTACGGCTTGCGCGAGCCAGCGGGCAACGCTCGAGTGGGGACCGTGTGCGCCGTACGCGCAGACCGCTGCCGAGAAGAGCCTGTACGCGGACGAGTCGGTCGACTGTGCTCGGCTGACGGTTCCGCTCGACTACGCGAACCCGCAGGGCCCGGCAGTGTCGATCGGTTTGCTGCGCCACCGGGCCACAGATCCGGCACACCGGATCGGATCGCTCGTGCTCAACCCCGGCGGGCCGGGCAGTTCGGGGATGACTGCGGCGGCCACGTTGGCGGGACCTGCCGGAAAGCTTGCTGAGCAGTTCGACTTGGTCGGCTTCGACCCTCGCGGTGTTCACGCGAGTGAGCCGCGGATCAGGTGCCGGTCGGATGCCGAACAAGACGCCGCTCGTGCGTCAGATACCGGGGGAGCGGCCGACTGTCTCAAGAAGACCAGCGCGGAGTTCCTCGCACACGTAGGCACGCGAGAAGTCGTACGCGATCTCGACGCGCTCCGTGCCGCCCTCGGCGACACGAAACTCACGTACGTCGGTTACTCGTACGGCACGCAGATCGGTTCCGCGTACGCAGAGGCGTACCCGGACAAAGTGCGCGCCATGGTCCTCGACGGAGCCATCGACCCCGCGCAGAACTTGCCGCAGACGCTGATCGCCCAGACTGCCGGTTTTCAGGATGCCTTCACCCGCTTCGCGCAGTGGTGCGCGAAGCGACCTGGATGCCCGCTAACCGGCGACGCGACCGCAGCCTTCCAGCGAATCGCGCGCCCTCCGGTCTCTGCCCTGCCCGGACGCACGCTGTCTTTCGCCGACGCCGTCACCGCGACAGAAGCCGCGCTCTACTCCCGCGCGCAGTGGCCGAATTTGCAGCAAGCATTGGAAGAACTAGCGACCACGCATAACGGCGCGAAGCTGCTTCAGCTGGCCGACGACTACTACCAACGCGACCAGAACGGCCACTACAGCGGAGCCTTCGACGCCTACTACGCCGTCCGCTGCGTCGACTACGACCGCGTCACCGACCGCGCGACCATCGACGCCGCGCACCGCCAAATGCGCACCGGCGCACCATTCCTGGCTGGCAGCTCACCCGACGCGCACGAACTCGACACCTGCTCGACTTGGCCGGTACCGCCGACCTCACGGCCGCACCGTCCGTCCGCGCCCGGCCTGCCGAAGACGCTCGTCATCTCAACCACGCATGACCCAGCTACGCCCTACCGCCAGGGCGTATCGCTCGCGAAAGACCTCAACGCCGCACTGCTGACTGTCAACGACGTACAGCACGCAGCGTTCCTCAAGGGCAACGCCTGCGTCGACAAAGCCACAACGACCTACCTCAGCACGGCCATCGCCCGCACCGGCAACTGTTAAGGCTGCTGATCCGTCAGCAGCACCTCGTACATCACCGGGCTGTCGCGGTTCGTCGCAGGCGGCACCTGCAGCCACATCCGCGCGAACCGGTGCGGTTCGGCGACCGTCACCCAGATCTTCACGTTCACGTCGTCGTGGATCTGCGGCACCAGGTTCGCCGCGACCGCTTGAGGCACGGTTCCGCCGACGCGGTAGCCGTCGACGTGCTGGATCGTCTCGCGGATTTCGGTTTTCGGCTGCTGGAGCGAGTCGAGGAGCCGGATCAGGCCGCCGTGCGGGCCGAGGAACCGGTCGACGGTGAAGGGCGTAGGGCCGTTCGTTTCGCGACCCTTCGTGTCCTTTGTGGTCGCGGTGGGCCCGGAGACGGTGAACGAGAACGACCGATCGGTGAATTCCGCGCTGCCGCTCGCTTGCCCGCCGCGCTTGAGGGTCGCGTTGCCGACGAGCTTGGTCATCGGCAGGCCGGGCAGCACTCCGTTGACGCCGACCGAGAAGTGCAGGCTGGTGACCTTGGCGAAGTTCGTCTTGGCGGCGGCGAGCAACCCGTCCGCCGCGGGCAAGGGGGGTGCCGCGGTGCAACCGCCGACCAGCCCGAGGAGCAGCAGCGCCGGCAGGACACGTCGGCTGAGCATGGCCGAGAGCCTACTTGGCTGGCCCGATCCTTTCGCACAGTGTCCTTCCGGCCACTGTCATCGAGGCTTCCGGCGCACCAGACTGTCTGCTCGTGACCGTTGAGACCCGTCCTGCCCGCCGCCTGCATCGCGCCTGGTTCGTCGCGGCGGCCGCGTTCGTCGCCCTCCTCGCCGCCGCCGGTTTCCGCGCCGCGCCGGGCGTCCTGATCGATCCGTTGCATGAAGAGTTCGGCTGGTCCCGCGCCACGATCGGGTCCGCCGTCTCGGTCAATCTCGTTCTGTACGGCCTCTTCGCGCCCTTCGCCGCCGCGCTGATGGAACGGTTCGGTATCCGCCGGGTCGCGGCTACCGCGCTGTGCGTCGTCGTTCTCGGCGCGGGCGGCACCGTCTTCATGAGTGCCAGCTGGCAGTTGATCCTCTGCTGGGGCGTGCTCGTCGGCCTCGGCACCGGCTCGATGGCGATGAGCTTCGCCGCGATGGTCGCGACGCGCTGGTTCATCCGCCACCGCGGCGTCGTAACCGGCGTGCTCACCGCAGCCGGGGCGACCGGACAGCTGATCTTCCTGCCCTTGATCGCGTCGCTCGCGGCGGACGACGGCTGGCGGACAGCGTCCATGGTCATCGCCATCGCGGCTCTCGCCGTGGTCCCGGTCGTGCTGTTGGCCGTACGCGACCACCCCGCCGACATCGGCACTGTCGCGTACGGAGCGCCCGAAGACACCGAAGTGGCGCGTCCGGCACCGAAGGTCGGCACTGTCCGCCGTGGTCTGTCGGTGCTGTTCCAGGCCGCGCGCACCCGGACGTTCTGGCTACTCGCTGTCGGGTTCGCGATCTGCGGGGCGACCACGAACGGGTTGGTCAGCACGCACTTCGTCCCGGCCGCGCACGACCACGGCATGCCGCAGACGACCGCGGCGAGCCTGCTCGCACTGGTCGGCGTCTTCGACGTGGTGGGAACGATCGCGTCGGGATGGCTCACCGACCGTGTCGACCCGCGGATCCTGCTCGGCATCTATTACGCGTTGCGGGGAGTTTCGCTCGCCCTCTTGCCGCAGCTGTTCACGAATTCGGTCCAGCCGAGCATGTGGGCGTTCATCCTTTTCTACGGTCTCGACTGGGTCGCGACCGTCCCGCCGACTGTCGCGCTCTGCAGCCGCTCCTTCGGGGAAGCCGGTCCGATCGTGTTCGGCTGGGTCTTCGCCTGCCATCAGCTGGGCGCGGCGTTCGCCGCCTCCGCCGCCGGCGCGGTGCGGGACCAGTTCGGCGATTACGCGATCGCCTGGTACGTCGCCGCCGGGCTCGCGGTGATCGCCTCGGTCGCGTCGTTGTCGATCACCCGGTCGAGGAAACCCGGGAAAACCCAGCTCGCGCAGGTGGCGTGAATCCGCCGCCGTTGTGGGTGACCCGTGAAACATGGCGTTAACACGTGCTGGTTAGGGTTCGGCCATGGATCGCCAGCAGGAATTCGTGCTCCGCACCTTGGAAGAGCGCGACATCCGTTTCGTCCGCCTGTGGTTCACCGACGTGCTGGGATTCCTGAAGTCCGTCGCGGTCGCGCCCGCCGAACTGGAGGGCGCGTTCAGCGAGGGCATCGGGTTCGACGGCTCGGCCATCGAGGGCTTCGCGCGCGTCTACGAGTCGGACATGGTCGCCAAGCCCGACCCGTCGACGTTCCAGGTGCTGCCGTGGGAAACCCCCGACGGCGGCCCGTACTCCGCGCGGATGTTCTGCGACATCGCGATGCCCGACGGTTCGCCGTCCTGGGCCGACCCGCGGCACGTGCTGCGCCGCCAGCTGTCGAAGGCCAGCGAAGCCGGGTTCACCTGCTACGTGCACCCGGAGATCGAGTTCTTCCTGCTCGCCAACCTCCCCGACGACGGCAGCGAGCCCGAGCCCGCCGACAACGGCGGCTACTTCGACCAGGCCAGCCACGCCACCGCGACGCACTTCCGCCGGCACGCGATCGAGACCCTCGAGGCGATGGGCATCTCGGTCGAGTTCAGCCACCACGAGGGCGCGCCGGGGCAGCAGGAAATTGACCTTCGCTACGCCGACGCCCTCACCATGGCCGACAACGTGATGACGTTCCGTTACGTCGTCAAGGAGGTCGCGCTGACCCAGGGCGTGCGCGCGACCTTCATGCCGAAGCCGTTCACCGACCAGCCCGGCTCCGGCATGCACACCCACGTCAGCCTGTTCGAAGGCGACCGCAACGCGTTCTACGACGCGGAGGACCCGCACGAGCTTTCCGAGACCGGAAAGGCGTTCGTCGCCGGCGTCCTGCACTACGCCAAGGAAATCTCCGCCGTCACCAATCAGTGGGTCAACTCCTACAAACGGCTGATCAGCGGCAGCGAGGCGCCCACGACGGTGTCGTGGGGGAGGGCGAACCGCTCGGCGCTCGTGCGCGTGCCGATGTACTCGCCGGGCAAGGCCTCGTCGCGGCGCGTCGAGATCCGCACGCTCGATTCGGCGTGCAACCCGTACCTGGCCTACTCGGTGATACTGGCCGCGGGGCTGAAGGGCATCGAAAAGGGCTACGAGCTGCCGCCGCCCGCCGAGGACAACATCTGGCAGCTGTCGGATTCCGAACGCCGCGCCGCCGGCTACTCGCAGTTGCCGCAGAACCTCGGCGAGGCGCTCGCCGAGATGGAGAAGTCCGAACTGCTGCCGGAAGCGCTCGGCGAGCACGTTTACGACTTCTTCTTGCGCAACAAGCGGGTCGAGTGGGACAACTACCGGAGCGCGGTCACTCCGTACGAGCTCCGGACCCTGTTGCCGATGCTCTGACCCGGACCCCGGGGCCGTGCTCCGACGTTGGGGAGGCATCGGAACATGGGAAAAAGACTGCCCGCCGTACTCGCCGCACTGGTCGCGGCGGCGGGCTTGGCCACCGCGCCGCCGGCGGTCGCGATGGAGACTGACCACGCGGACCCGGCCGAGCTGCACTTCGACCTCGACCGCGCCGACATCCCGTCGCTGCAGCACCGGATGGCGGCCGGGCAGCTCACCGCGACCCGGCTGACCAGCGCGTATCTCGCCCGGATCCGGGTGCTGGACCCGAAGGTCAACGCCGTCCTCGCGCTCAACCCGGCCGCGCTCGCGCAAGCCGCGGCCAGCGACGTCCGGCACCGGACCGGCCGCACCCGCGGTCCGCTCGACGGGATCCCGGTGCTGGTCAAGGACAACGTCGACACCCACGACCAGCAGACCACCGCCGGTTCGCGCGCGCTGCGCAGCCGTCCGGCCAAGGACGCCACGCTGATCACGCGGCTGCGCGACGCGGGCGCGGTGATCCTCGGCAAGGCGAACCTGTCGGAATGGGCCAACTTCCGCGCCGCGAAGCCGACTTCCGGCTGGTCCGGCGTCGGCGGCCAGACCAACAACCCGTACGTCCTGGACCACAACCCGTGCGGTTCTTCCGCCGGATCCGCGGCAGGCGTCGCCGCGTCGCTCGCCCAGGTCGCGATCGGCAGCGAGACCGACGGGTCGATCGTGTGCCCGGCCGGGATGACCGCGACCGTCGGGCACAAACCGAGTCTCGGGCTCGTCAGCCGCACCGGCGTCGTCCCGATCTCCGCGGAGCAGGACACGGCGGGACCCATCGCGCGCAACGTCGTCGACACCGCGTTGACGCTCTCGGTGCTGCAGGGCCGCGACCCGTCCGACCCGGCCACCCTGCGCTACCCGTCGACCCAGCCGACCGACTACGCGAAACTTCTCCGCCCCGGCGTCCTGCGCGGCGCCCGGATCGGCCTGTGGCGGCTGCCGGTGCTCGGCCCGGACACGGACGCCGTGGTCAGCAAGACGAAGGCTTCGCTGGAACGCGCGGGCGCGACGGTCGTCGAGGTGACGCTGCGGTACCAGGACCGGCTCTCCGAGCTGGAGTTCCCGGCGCTGCTGACCGAGTTCCACCGCGACATCGACGCGTACCTCGCCACGCGGCCCACCGGCCCGCGGAACCTCGCGGACCTCATCGCGTACAACCGCGCCGACCCGCTGGAACGCACCTGCTTCGCTGGTCAGGAGCTGTTCGAACAGGCGCTCGCCGCACCCGGCCCGCAGGACCCGACCTATCTGAAGAACCGGGCGGAGCTGACCGACCTGTCGCGCCGATCGCTGGACGAGACCCTGGCGAAGTACGACCTGGACGCCATCGCGTCGCCGACGAACCCGCCTGCGTGGAAGACGGACTGCAAGGTCGGCGACAACGACGTGATCCCGTCCTCGACGCCGGCCGCGGTGGCGGGCTACCCGGACGTGACGGTCCCGGCCGGTTCGGTCGGACCGCTTCCGGTGGGGATTTCGTTCATGGGCGGACAGTGGACGGACGGCAAGATGCTCGCGCTGGCCGCGGACTACATGCGGGTCGCGCCGGTCCGGGTTCCGCCCCGGTATCTGCCGAAGCTGCCCGGGTAATCCGGTTGGGGTTGCCCGGAGCGGGTGAAGGTTTGTGGCGGCCGCCGGTCAGTGCCCTTGCACTGGCCGGCGGCTTGCTTTCCGGCGAGCTGGCTTGCGCCGCGGTGGTCGGGCAGGGCGCTGACCTGCTGAATCGGGTCTGGTTCCGGGGTCTTCGGCAGCAGGAGGCTCGCCCGATGGGGGAGACCTGGGTCACTCGGGGCCTTTCCGGGGCCCTTCGGAGCGCGGTCCGCGGCCCTCGAAGCGGTCGAATCGGCCCGCTGGCAACCCTCTGACCAGGGTCGATGCCGTTAAGTGACCCCCCTGTTTTCGGGTGGTTGGAAGGCATGTAATCTTCTCTTCGTCGCCAGGAACACCGGGCCGGCGGGGCCGAAAGCCTCACCGACCAGGAGCCAGGGCCGAGCGGGTTGACACCGCGAAACGGACCAGGTAATGTTCAGCGTCGGCCCACGAGCGGCCGCCGACTCCCTACGACTAGCCTTGTAGGTACCGGCATGCTCGACCAAAAGCTTGAAATAACGCATCGAGCTTGGCCTGGTTGATTACGGGGCTGGTTCGGGGTGTGTTGCTTGAGAACTCAACAGTGTGCTAGTGAACTAAGCCAGTAGAGCTTAATATGAAACCCCCTCGTCGGGGTTTCCTTTGAGAATATTGATTGAGAGTAGTCTCGATCAAACTTTACAGCATTGTTGGAGAGTTTGATCCTGGCTCAGGA
>NZ_SDLT01000046.1 GCF_004522235.1 Amycolatopsis nivea | reverse complement strand
GTGTCCGCTGTCCACCCGCACGACCTCGACGTCGCCGATCAGCGAGGCGATCCGCTCCGCGTCCTCCGCGTCGATCGCCCCCTGAAGGACGCCGTCCTCGCCGTACTTCCAGTTCGCGTGGATCAAGATCGTCGGAGCTTCGATCTTGCGCAGCGTCGCCTCGTGGTCGAAGCCCTCGTCCCAGGCGCCGGTGTAGAACGCGTCCCCGAACCGCGGGTCGTAGTGCTCGATCGCGCGCTGCATGTCGTTCCAGCTCGGCGGCATGAAGAACACCGTGATTGGCCGGTCCGGATGCTTTTCCCGCCGCTTGAGCCCGGAGCGGATGATGCGTTCCGCGCCGTCGCCGAAGAAGTCCCAGAGCTTCTGGTGCGCGAAGAGGTAGGCGCCCCAGTCGGATTCGCCGGACTGCAGGTACGTGTGGCAGGCCGTGGCGAGGTCGACCCAGTTCCAGGTCTTCTCCGCCCGCGGCAGCAGGGTGGTGAACAGCGGCGGGTCCTCCAGCACGACCGCCCTCACCAGGTCCGGCCGGTTCCCGGCGAGCCAGGCCGCCAATTGGCCGCCCGACGAATGCCCGGACACGACGACCCGCGTGCCGATGACCTCCTCGACGAACCGCGCCAGGTCGGTGCCGACGGCGGGCGCCGTGTACTTCTCCGGCGTCCGCGCGGACTGGCCGTGCCCGTGGACGTCGACCGCGTAGACCGTGAAGTCCCGCGCCAGGTCCGGCAGCACGCGCGCGTAGCTCTGCCAGTCGACGGCCTGGCCGTGGATCAGCAGCAGCGGCGGTTTGTCGGCCGCCGGGCCTTGGGCGTAGTGCAGTTTCGAGCCGTTGACCACCACGTCGTGCTCGGTGAATCCGGCTCGCCGGGTGCGGGCCAGCGCCCAGTCGTACGTCTTGCGGTTCCGCGCGGCCCAGCCGCCCGCGGCGAGGCCTGCCGTCGCCAGGACGGAGGCGCCTGCCGCGATCAGCCGCCCGGCTGCCACAGCACGTCGCCTTCGGGGTTGGCTAGCCGGGCGAGGATGAACAGCAGGTCCGAGAGCCGGTTGAGGTACTTGGCCGCGATCGGGTTGGACGTGTCCGGCTCGGCCTCCATCAGCGCCCACGCGGACCGTTCCGCGCGGCGGGAGACCGTGCGCGCCTGGTGCAGGAACGCCGCGCCCGGGGTGCCGCCCGGGAGGATGAACGACGTGAGCTTCGGCAGCCGCTCGTTGAACTCGTCGCACCAGCCTTCGAGCCGCTCCAGGTACGCCTCGGTGATGCGCAGCGGCTCGTACGGCGGGTCTTCCTGGATCGGCAGGCACAGGTCCGCGCCGACGTCGAAGAGGTCGTTCTGGATCCGGCGCAGCACGGCGGTGATCTCGTCGGTGAGCCCGCCGAGCGCGATCGCCAGGCCGAGCACGGAATTGGCCTCGTCGGTGTCGGCGTAGGCGGACAGCCGGGCCGAAGTCTTGGGCACCCGGGAACCGTCGCCGAGCGCGGTCGTGCCGCTGTCGCCGACCTTCGTGTAGACCCGGTTGATACGAACCACCATACGTTCGACTCTACCGGCCCGGGTTCGGGCAAAACTGGGCGAGAGGGCATGATTGGCGGCCATGAGCGAGCACTTCGACGTGCATGGCGGAGCCCGGCTGGTCGGCGAGGTCGACGTGGTCGGCGCGAAGAACAGCGTGCTGAAACTGATGGCCGCGGCACTGCTGGCCGAAGGCACCACGACCATCACGAACTGCCCGCAGATCCTGGACGTCCCGCTGATGGGCGACGTCCTGCGCAGCGTCGGCTGCGAGGTGGAGATCGAGGGCGACACGGCGCGCATCACGACGCCCGCGGAGCTGTCGCACCGCGCCGATTCGGCCGCGATGGGCAAGCTGCGCGCCTCGGTGTGCGTGCTGGGCCCGCTGGTCGGCAGGCTGAAGCAGGCGGTCGTCGCGCTGCCCGGCGGCGACGCGATCGGCCAGCGTCCCCTCGACATGCACCAGAACGGCCTCCGCAAGCTCGGCGCGACGAGCACCATCGAGCACGGCTGCGTGGTCGCGAAGGCCGAGACGCTGGTGGGCACCCAGATCTGGCTGGACTTCCCGAGCGTCGGCGCGACCGAGAACATCCTGATGGCGGCCGTGCTGGCCGAGGGCACGACAGTGATCGACAACGCCGCCCGCGAGCCGGAAATCGCCGACATCTGCACGATGCTGACCGAGATGGGCGCGAAGATCGAGGGCGCGGGCACCTCGACGCTCACCGTCCACGGGGTCGAGACGCTGCACCCCACCGAACACCGCGTGATCGGCGACCGCATCGTCGGCGCGACCTGGGCGTTCGCCGCCGCGATGACCCGCGGCGACCTGACCGTGCGCGGCGTGAACCCGCACCACCTCGACCTGGTCCTGGACAAACTGCGCCTGGCCGGCGCGGAGGTGACCACCTACGACGACAAGGGCTTCCGCGTCGTCCAGCCGGAACGCCCGAAGGCGGTCGACTGGGTGACGCTGCCGTACCCCGGTTTCGCCACCGACCTGCAGCCGTTCGCGGTCGCGCTGTCGGCGGTGTCCGAGGGCACGTCGATGATCACCGAGAACGTGTACGAGGCCCGGTTCCGGTTCATCGAAGAGATGATCCGGCTCTCCGGCGACGCCCGCACGGACGGCCACCACGCGGTGGTCCGGGGCGTGGAGAAGCTGTCGAGCGCGCCGGTGTGGGCGTCGGACATCCGCGCCGGGGCGGGTCTGGTGCTGGCCGGACTGTGCGCGGACGGGGTGACCGAGGTGTGGGACGTGTTCCACATCGACCGCGGGTACCCGCATTTCGTGGAAAACCTGAACCGGCTGGGTGCCCGGATCGAGCGGGTGACGGGGGAGCCGGAGCGGGCTTGAGCGACGGGTGCTCCGCAGGCGACTACGCGGAGCGGGACGAAGAAAGCTGCCGCGACGTCGAGGTCGTCGACGGGGTAATCCGTGCTCGGCCGATGCGGTCGCGAAGGCATCAGCGAATCATTCGGAGGCTGTCTTACGAACTCGAATCGGCCTGCGGCAGCGAGCTCGCCGTAGAGTTCGACGTCGACCTCCGGCTGCGCGATGTCCCGTTGCTGAACCGGCGTCCGGACTTGGTCGTCTACGACGCAGATCTGCCCACCGACGCAGTGCTGCGCCCGGAGCACTGCCGCCTCGTTGTCGAGGTGATGTCGCCAGGATCGATCACTGTCGATCAGATCGACAAACCCGCTGAGTACGCGGCCGCCGGGATTCCGCAGTTCTGGCGGGTCGAGAACACCACCGACGAGGTCGGCGGGCTTACCGTCTTCTGCTACCGACTCGACGCGACCACCCGCTCGTACGTCCCGACCGGCGCGCACCAGGGCACTTTCCAGGTCGCCACTCCGGTCGAAGTGTCGCTGGAACTGAAAACCCTGCTGTAAAGCCGGTTACGCGCTCAACGCCCGCACCACCAAATCCGTCACCTGGTCCAAATACCCCTCCTCCGCCGGAACCCCGCGCACGATCAGCCGCCAGTAAACGATTCCCGCGCCCATATCCAGCGCCAGTTCGATATCCGTGTCCGCCGGGATCTCCCCGCGCTCGATCGCTCTCGTGAACACCGCCCGGTTGACCGCCCGCCGAGGGCCGCCGATCGTCAGGCGGGCGAATTCGGCCATGGCCGGGTTCCGGCGGGCTTCCGCGATCAGCCCGGGGAAGATCCGCGAAAACCGCGGATGCGTGATCCATTCGCAGAGCGCTTCCAGCGAGGCCCGGATATCGCCGCGCAGGCTGCCGGTGTCCGGGTCCACCGCGCGCGCCACGCTGAATTCCGCGATGACCGCGCCGATCATTTCGTCTTTCGACGGCCAGCGCCGGTACAGCGCGCTCTTCCCGACGCCCGCGCGTTTCGCGACCGCTTCCATCGACAGCCTGCCGAAGCCGTGGTCGGCCAGTTCGTCGATCACGGCTTCGGTGATGGCGTAGGTGACGTCGGGCTGCAGCACGGCAGCTCCGGTCGGCGTCCGGCGGGTCGTCATGGCGATCAGCATAGCGTGTGGACGGGACGGTACCGTCCCGTGTACATTGTGGATGAGACGGTACCGTCTCGTCCATTCCTGAGGAGGGGGTTCGATGCAGCTCATCGATCACGCGCTCGACCTGCTGGTCCAGCACGACATGGCCGGATTCGTGCAGCAGAACCCGACCGTCCGCTGGGCGCTGGGCCACGGCCGCTACGTGATGGGCGGCGCGACCGATCGCGAGTTCCTGGCGAAGTACCTCGAGTACAACCTCCACGACGGCGTGGCCGAGCGCATCACGTGCCCGGCGCTGATCTGCGACGCCCCGGAGGACCTGTTCTTCACCGGTCAGCCGCAGCAGCTGTACGACCGGATCAGCGGCCCGAAGAAGCTGCTGAACTTCACCGCGGCGGAGGGCGCGGACGCACACTGCCACGTCGGCGCGATGCGGCTCGCGAGCGGCCGGATCTATGACTGGCTGGACGACGTGCTGTGAGTTCTCGTGCGTGTTGGCGCCGGTTCTCACCGGCTGCTGAGTCTCAGGACATCGCCGACAGTTGATGTCTCAGGACATCGCGGACACTCCGTCGTCCGCCAACGCTCACGAGGATTCGAGGGCCAGCGCCGCGCCGAACCCGACCAGCGCGGTGCCGGTCACCCCGTCCAGCGCGCGGCGGACCTTGCGGCGGCTGAGCCACGCGCGGACGCGGTGCACGAAGAACAGCAGCACCAGCAGCCAGATCGTGCCCAGCACGGCGACCGTGTACGCGAGCACCAGTGCGTCCCAGGTCGTCGTGCGCACCGGGTCGAGGAACTGCGGCAGCACCGACAGGTACAGCACCAGCACCTTGGGGTTCGTGATGTTCGAGAGGAACCCTTCGCGCCACCGCCGGAAGCCGCTGGTGCGCTTGCGCTGGGTGTCGGCGACCGCGTCGTAGTTGCCGCGCCAGGCGCCGCGCAGCGCTTGGAAGCCGAGGAACAGGAGGTATGCGGCACCGAGCCACTTGAGCGTGAGGAACACCGGCTGCGAACGGGCGATCACGACGCCGAGCCCGAGCGCCGCGGCCGTGCCCTGCGCCGCGTTGCCGGCGAAGATGCCCGCTGTGGCCAGCAAGCCGCCGCGCGTGCCGCCGGACAGGGCGTTCTTCAGCATCACCATCGTGTCCGGCCCCGGCGCGAGCACGATGAGAACCACGATCACCAGATAACTGCCGTACCCGCTCCACGTCACGTCTGACCACGGTAGATCCCGGACCGGCCGACGTCTCGCGGATTTCCGTCACACCGGTTCGGCAACCTGGGCGAACCGAACGGCGTGCTCTCTTCGGGAAGAGGGGGCGTCATGTTTCCACTGGCAGAAGGCGAGCACCTGCTCTGGTCTGGGCGGCCGCAGCGGTACCCGCGTCGGTACGCGGACTTTCACGGGTACGTCGCAGCGACGGTGGGCTTCGCCGCGCTAGGCGCGCTAGGCGTTTTCGCCAGCGTGAAGCTCGGCATGGAGCTCGCCGTCCTTGCGCTGTTGCCGGGCTTCTTCGGCGCGGCGGTCGCGCAGACCGCCGAACGGAACCGGCAGCGAAAGCTGCTGCTCGGCGTGCTGACTTACCTGGTGACCGATCGCAGGCTCGTCTTCGTCGCCGACCGTCCGGGCGGCATCGAGTTCCGCTGGGTGTGGCTTCCCGACCTGGACGAGCCGCGGGTGCGCGACCACGGCGACGGGACCGGCACCGTCAGCTTCAAGGGGCCCTCGCGCGTCCGGCTGCGCGACCAGAAGTTCCAGGCGCAGTCGTCGCTCACGACAATGACGCCCGAACTGATCGCGATCGAGGAGCCGGAGCACGTCGCCGAACTGATCGCTCGGACACTCCGCACTCTCCAGCCGTCGGGCGGAACATCCAGCTGACTCCGGCCAGCCGGGCAACCCAGTCGAACCAGGCGGCGTGCTCTCTCCGGGAGCGAGGAGGGCGTCATGTACCCACTGTCCGAAGGCGAACAACTGCTCTGGTCCGGGTAACCGCAGCGGTTCGTGCGGCGTTACCGCGATTATCACGGCTACGTCGTAGCGGTGGTGGGTCGCACTGGTCCCGGGGCTTCTTCGGCATGCTGACCGGACTGTCCGCCGAGCGGAACCGGCAGCGGAAGCTGCTGCTCGGGGTGCTGACTTACCTGGTGACCGATCGCAGGCTCATTTTCGTCGCCGACCGTCCGGGCGGCATCGAGTTCCGCTGGATCTGGCATCCGGAGCTGCGCGAACCGCGAGTGCTCGACCACGGCACCGGCACCGTCGACTTCCGGCCCACTCTGCGCGATCAGCAGTACCGGGTGCAGTCGTCGCTCTCCATGATGCTGCCCGAACTGCTTGCTTCGAGGAAGCGGAGCACGTCGCCGAGCTGATCGCCCGGAACGCTCCGCGCGCCCCGGTCGTTGGGTGAAACATGCTGCTGACCTTGCTGGGTCTCGCGCTGCCGGTCGCCACCATCGTGCTGCTGATTGTCGGCGGATGGGAGCTGCGCCGGAGGAACAAGCCGTCCCGGCTCAAGGCGCGATTGTCCTCGACGTACCTCGACGAGGTCACCGCGTTCCTCTACGGCACCAAGCGCAATGAGCTCGAGCACCGGGATTCGGTGGAGATGACCCTCGAGGAGGACGCGCAGGGAGCGCCTCCGCTGGGTACCGTCGACCTCGACCGCGGGGTAGTGGTCGTCCGGCCCGGGGCTTCACCCGGGAGTGGCCGAATCCACTCCGCCGATTAAGTTACCGGCGGGTACACTCGGGCGGTCGTCTCGGCGAAGAGAGGTGCACCGTGCCGTACCCCACCGACCACGAGCGCGACCGGCCCTGGGTGATGCGCACCTACGCGGGTCATTCGTCCGCCGCCGCGTCCAACGAGCTGTACCGCCGGAACCTCGCCAAGGGGCAGACCGGGCTGTCGGTCGCCTTCGACCTGCCGACGCAGACCGGCTACGACCCGGACCACGTGCTCGCGCGCGGCGAGGTCGGCAAGGTCGGCGTGCCGGTTTCGCACATCGGCGACATGCGGCAGCTGTTCGACGGCATCCCGCTCGCCGAGGCGAACACCTCGATGACCATCAACGCGCCCGCGATGTGGCTGCTCGCGCTGTACGTCTCGGTGGCGCGCGAGCAGGCCGAAGCCGAGGGACGCGACGTCGACGAGGTGCTGGCCAAGCTCACCGGCACCACGCAGAACGACATCATCAAGGAGTACCTCTCCCGCGGCACCTACATTTTCCCGCCCGGGCCGAGCCTCCGGCTGATCACCGACATGATCGCGTGGACCGTGCACCACGTGCCGAAGTGGAACCCGATCAACATCTGCAGCTACCACCTGCAGGAAGCGGGCGCGACGCCGACGCAGGAGGTCGCGTACGCGCTGTGCACCGCGATCGCCGTGCTCGACGCGGTGCGCGACTCCGGTCAGGTCGACCAGGCCGACATGGAGAAGGTCGTCGCGCGGATCTCGTTCTTCGTCAACGCGGGCGTCCGGTTCGTCGAAGAGATGTGCAAGATGCGCGCGTTCACGCAGCTGTGGGACGAGCTGACGCGCGAGCGCTACGGCGTCGAGAACCCGAAGGCGCGGCGGCTGCGGTACGGCGTGCAGGTGAACTCGCTCGGGCTCACCGAGGCGCAGCCGGAAAACAACGTCCAGCGGATCGTGCTGGAGATGCTGGCAGTCTCGCTGTCGCGGGGTTCGCGGGCGCGGGCGATTCAGCTGCCTGCGTGGAATGAGGCGCTGGGGCTGCCTCGGCCGTGGGACCAGCAGTGGGCGCTGCGGATGCAGCAGGTGCTCGCGTTCGAGACGGATCTGCTGGAGTACGAGGACATTTTCGACGGTTCGCACGTGGTGCAGGCGAAGGTCGACGAGATCGTTTCCGGCGCGCGCGAGGAGATCGCGCGGGTGCAGGACCTTGGCGGGGCGGTGGCCGCCGTCGAGAGCGGTTACATGAAGTCGCAGCTGGTTTCGTCGCTCGCGGAGTACCGGCGGGGGATGGAGAACGGCGAGCGAATTCTGGTGGGGGTCAACAAGTTCGAGACCACTGAGCCGTCGCCGTTGCAGGCGGAGGGGGCCAAAGCGATCGAGACGATCGATCCGGCGGTGGAGAAGGCCGCGGTCGCCGCGGTGGAAAAGTGGCGCGAGGAACGGGACAACGCCGCGGTGGCGAAGGCGCTCGCCGCGCTGAAGGCGAAAGCGTCCACTTCGGACAATCTGTTCGAGGCCACTGTGGACTGTGCGCGGGCGGGCGTGACGACCGGGGAATGGTCGGGCGCGCTGCGCGAGGTGTTCGGGGAATACCGGGCGCCGACGGGCGTTTCCGCGGCTTCGGTGGCCGGGCAGGGCAATCCGGAACTGGAGCGCGTCCGGGAACTGGTGCGCCGCACCGAAACCGAACTCGGCGAGCGGCTGCGGATTCTCGTCGGGAAACCCGGGCTGGACGGGCACTCCAACGGTGCCGAACAGGTCGCGGTGCGGGCCCGCGACGTCGGGTTCGAGGTGATCTACCAGGGCATCCGGCTGACTCCGGACCAGATCGTCGCGGCCGCGGTGCAGGAGGGCGTGCACGTCGTCGGGCTGTCGGTGCTGTCCGGGTCGCATCTGGAGGTTGTGCCGCTGGTGGTCGACGGCCTGCGCGCGGCCGGGGCCGGGGACATCCCGGTGATCGTCGGGGGCATCATCCCGCCGGACGACGCCGCGCTGCTGGCCGAACGCGGGATCGCGCGGGTGTTCACGCCCAAGGACTACGAATTGACCGACATCATGGCCGGTATCGTGGAATTGATTCGCGAACGGCACGGATTGAGCGGTGCGTAGCCGTTCGGTTCTCCAGCGTGAAACCCCGCGGTGATCGATTACCGTTACAGTGGCGCAATCTTGGCCTGCGGCCGATTTTTGTCCACTGTGGATGATCGAATTACCGGGGAGCCGCTGCGTCCGGGCGGAATCCTCGATGATCAATTTCCGTCCGCCCGGAAAAATGTGCCGGGAAGCGCGTTTCTAATCGGTAACAGAACCGACCGGGCGCAAAAGAATCTTTGACCGCGCCCCGGCGGGTGCCTACGTTCGATCCTTGTCGGCGTCACTGCCGCCAGCTTCGCGGGGTGGGGTCCCTGGCCGGCCGTGACCGGAAATCGCAGGTCACGGGTTCGTGACCCGATCAGGGCGAAGGGGCCGCGACATGGTTCACGACGAATGGAAGCGACGGGACTTCTTCCGGCTGGCGGCGTCCGGAGCGGTGGTGCTGGGCGGAACCGCGTTCGCCGCCGCGTGCACCCAAGCCCCGCAGGCAGGCGGGCAAGGCGGCGGCGCGCTCGACCGGGCGAAGAAGGCGGGCTCCATCAAGGTCGGCATCGCGGGCGAGATCCCCTACGGTTACACCGACGGCGGCAACGTGACCGGCGAATCGCCTGAGGTCGCCAAGGCGGTCTTCAAGAACATCGGCATCGCGAAGGTCGAAGCGACGCAGGTCGAATTCAAACAGCTCATCCCGGCGCTCGCCGCGGGCCAGTACGACATGGTCGCCGCGGGCATGGCGATCCTGCCGGACCGGTGCAAACAGGCGGCGTTCTCCGCGGTCGACTACGTGACCCCCACGGCTTTCCTGGTGCCGAAAGGGAATCCGAAGCAAGTCCTGAATTTTGAGGACATCAAGGCGAAGGGCGTGAACCTCGCGGTGCTGTCCGGCACGGTCGAGCAGCAGGTGGCGAAGGCGACCGGGATCCCGGACAGCCAGCTGCAGACCTACGACGGTCAACCGCAGATGCTGCAGGCATTGCAGGCGAATCGCGCGTACGCGGGCGCGCTCACCGACATCTCGTTGAAGGCGCTGCTCAAGCAGAAT
Source organism: Amycolatopsis nivea (assembly GCF_004522235.1). Lineage (GTDB taxonomy): Bacteria > Actinomycetota > Actinomycetes > Mycobacteriales > Pseudonocardiaceae > Amycolatopsis > Amycolatopsis nivea. The sequence goes on along the minus strand of NZ_SDLT01000046.1, from coordinate 63,668 downwards.
CCGGGTGCCGCGCTGGAGGTCACGAGCGGATTCGTGCCGCAGGTGCAGGGCAAGAAACAGATCCAGGCAGGCGGTTTCGTGTTCCGCAAGACCGACAGCGATCTGGTGAACGCGTTCAACGCCGAACTGGCGAAGCTGCACCAGAACGGCCAATGGCTGGAGATCGTCAAGCCGTTCGGCTTCACCAAGGACAACCTGCCTCCCGCCGACGTCACGACCGAGCAGCTCTGCTCGGGTTCCTGACGGCGGTGGACGGCTGATGTTCGACCACTTCGGACTGTTCGTCTCCACCGTCGCGAACGGACTGTTGCTGACGGTCGAGGCGACGGTCGGCGGCATCCTGGTCGCCACCGTCCTGTCGTTCCTCGCCGGGCTGGCGATGCTGTCGCGGTTCGCTGTTTTGCGTGCTGTCACGCGGATCTACGTCGAGGTGTGGCGCGGGACCTCGGAGGTCGTCCAGCTGTTCTGGATCTACTTCGCGCTGCCCGTGCTCACCGGTTTCCAGATCCTGCCGTTGTGGTCGGGCATCGCGGTGCTCGGCCTGAACTTCGGCGCGTACGGCGCGGAGATCGTGCGCGGCGCTGTGCAAGCGGTCCCGCGTGAGCAGCGGGAAGGCTGCGTCGCGCTCAACTTCACGCCGGCGCAGCGGATGCGGCGGGTGATCCTGCCGCAGGCGCTGGTCGACATGGTGCCGCCGTTCACGAACCTGTTCATCCAACTGCTCAAGGGCACCGCGCTGCTCACCTTCATCACCGTGCCCGAGATGACCTACCAGGCGAGCCAGGTCCTGGTGACGCGCTACACCGGGCAGGCCGCGTTGATCTGGACGATCGTGCTGGTGTTCTACCTGGTCCTGTCGATCCTGATCAGCAGCGGCATGAAACTGCTGGAACGGCGGACAGCCGCGCGGGTAGGCCGCGCACCCGCCCGGCGGCGGGCAGTGCTGAGCGGGGCGGGCACATGAGCTGGGACTGGGCTTATCTGTGGAAGGTGCTTCCTTCGGTGCTGGAGGGGCTCCTGGTGACGTTCGAGGCGACCGTCCTCGGCGCACTGCTCGCCTACGTGCTGGGTTTGGTTTTCGCGATTCTCCGGCGGTCGCGAATCCGCGCGGTCAGCTGGGCGACCTGGCTGGTGGTGGAGTTCGTGCGCAGCACTCCGTTGCTGGTCCAGTTGTTCTTCCTGTTCTTCGTGCTGCCGCAGTTCGGGGTGACGCTCTCGCCGCTGACCGCGGGCGTGCTCGGACTCGGGCTGCATTACGCGACTTACACGTCCGAGGTGTACCGCGCCGGGATCGACGCTGTCCCGAAAGGACAGTGGGAGGCCGCGGTCGCGCTCAGCCTGCCGAAGGCGCGCACCTGGCTGCGGGTGATCCTGCCGCAGGCGATCCCGCGGGTGCTGCCCGCGCTCGGCAACTACACGATCTCGATGTTCAAGGAAACCCCGCTGCTGCTGGCGATCGGCGTGCTCGACCTCGCCGGCGCCGCGTTCGAGGTCGGCTCGCTGAACTTCCGCTACGTCGAACCTCTCACCTTGGCGGGCGTGCTCTTCCTCGTGCTGAGCTACCCGGCGTCCCTGCTCGTGCGATTCCTGGAGCGTCGTTTTGGACTCAGCAGATGAACCGATGATCCGCTTCGACCAGGTGGTGAAGAAGTTCGGCGGCACCACCGTGCTGCGCGACCTTGATTTCACCGTCGCGCCAGGGGAATTCGTCTCGCTGATCGGGCCGAGCGGTTCCGGCAAGACGACCATTCTGCGGTTGCTGATGACCCTGGAGAAGGTCGACGGCGGCCGGATCGAGGTCGGCGGCAAGCCGCTGAGCCACATGCCCCGGCGGGGAAAACTCGTTCCGGCGGACGAGAAATACCTGCGCGGGATGCGCCGGTCGATCGGGATGGTGTTCCAGCAGTTCAACCTCTTCCCGAACATGCGGGTGCTGCAGAACATCACCGAGGCCCCGATCCGCGCCCTCGGCCTGTCCGCGCGGGACGCGACGGCGCGCGCGACCGAACTGCTCGAATTGGTCGGTCTCGCGGACAAGGCAGACGCGCATCCGACGCAGCTTTCCGGCGGCCAGCAGCAGCGCGTCGCGATCGCTCGCGCGCTGGCGATGCGGCCGGAAGTGCTGCTGCTGGACGAGGTCACGTCGGCGTTGGACCCGGAACTGGTCGCGGAGGTGCTGCGGGTGCTCCGGGAAATCGCCTCGACCACGGACATCACGATCCTGTGCGTGACGCACGAGATGCAGTTCGCTCGGGACGTTTCGGATCGGGTGATGATGTTCGACCGTGGTCAGGTGTTGGAGGATGCGCCGCCGGATCGGTTGTTCACCGCGCCGGAACACGAACGCACGAAGGAATTCCTGCGCGCCGTCATCGATCGAGAGTGAGAATTTCCTTGGTGGACTTGACCGTCGCGAAACGGTCGCCGTGCAGGTTCGTCGCGGTCGCGCGGTACAGCTCGTCGGCGGTGAGGACGGTGCCGTCCGGGCCTTCCAGGTCGAAGGTGAAGGTCGCGTCGAGGGCGAAAGTGATGTCGTAGCCCAGGTTTCCGCCCATCCGCGCGGTGGTTTCGCAGCAGAAGTTGGTCTGGATCCCGGCCAGCACGAAGCTCGTGATGCCGCGGGTCTTGAACCAGGCGTCCAGGTCGACGTCGCCCAGGAACGCCGAGTTGACCTTCTTGCCGAAGAGCAGGTCCGGGCGGGCGCCGTCGAGTTCGGGTTTGAAATCGTTGCCGGGCTGGCCCGGGCGCAGCGGCGAACCGGGCGTGGTCGAGTCGTGGTGCACGAGCACGACCGGGTCGCGCCGGTCCTGCCAGGCTTGGAGCAGAGCCTTCATGTTCGCTTCCGCGCCGGGGTTGTTGCGCGGTCCCCAGAACTCGGCGTCGTCGAATCCTCGCTGGACGTCGATCAGCAGCAATGCGGTGGTCATGGCTTCGATTCTGTCCGGGGGAGCACGCGGCGGGGAGTGGCACAAGACGCGCGATGCGATACTTTTCTGCCATGCGCACGATCGGGGTGCTGCTCCTGCCGGGCAGCCGGATGTTCGACCTCGCGGTGATCGCGGAGGTGTGGGCGCAGGACCGCACCGACAGCGGGATCGGCCCGTTCGCGGTGCGCGTCTGCGCGCCGGGGCGAGGAAGGACGCGGGTGTCGCCGTTCGGCGAAGTCGTCGCGACGCACGGGCTTTCCGGCTTGGCCGACTGCGATCTGGTGCTTGCCCCCGGACGGGACGATCCGCTGGCCGAAGTGCCCGCCGCCGCTCGCGCCGCGCTTCGCCGGGCCCATCGTGCCGGTTCGACGGTGGCTGGGCTTTGCTCCGGAGCTTTCACCCTCGCTGCTGCCGGATTGCTCGACGGCCGGCCCGCGACCACGCATTGGCGGGATCTGGACGCCCTCGCGACGGCCGCGCCGGCTGCCGAACTCTGCCGCGACGTGCTCTACACCGAACAGGACGGCGTGCTTACCTCGGCGGGCGTCGTCGGCGGTCTTGATCTTTGCCTGCATCTGGTGCGCCGTGACCATGGAGCTGAGGTCGCCGCGCGGCTTGCCCGACGGCTGGTGATGCCGCCGGTGCGGGAAGGCGGCCAGCGCCAGTACGCGGAGGCTCCGTTGCCCGCCAACGCTTCCCGGCCGGGTATCGCGTCCACAATGGACTGGGCGCTGACCCGGCTCGCGGACGAGATCGGGGTGCCGGATCTGGTCGAGCACGCCGGGATGAGCCCGCGGACCTTCCATCGCGAGTTCGCTGCCGCGACGGGGAGCACGCCCGGCCGGTGGCTGCTCGTCCAGCGGGTGCAGCACGCGCAGCGGCTGCTGGAGACCACGGATCTGCCGGTCGCCCGGGTGGCCGAGCGGGCGGGGCTCGGCAGCGCCGCGAACCTGCGCCGACGGCTGCGGGCGGAGGTCGGGGTCGGGCCGGATTCGTATCGGCGCACTTTCCGCATCCCGCCGGTCGGGGTTACGGTCGGGGCATGGGCGAGTACGAGCACCTCCTCGTGAAGCGGGACGGGGACACGGTCACCATCACGATGAACCGCGCGGCACGGCGCAATTCGCTGTCCGCCGACCATCTCGGCGAATTGCTCGCCGCGTTCCGCGAGGCGGGCGAGTCCGACGCGACCGGCATCGTGCTGGCCGGCGCGGGGCCGGTGTTCTCCGCCGGGCACGACTTCGGCGACGTCGCCGCCCGCGACCTCATGGGGGTGCGCGAACTGCTCACCCTGTGCACGACGCTGATGCGGACGATGGAATCGGTCCCGCAGGTGGTGATCGCCCGGGTGCACGGCCTGGCGACGGCCGCCGGATGCCAGCTGGTGGCGTCGTGCGACCTGGCGGTCGCGGCGGAGTCCTCGGGATTCGCGCTGCCCGGCGGCAAGGGCGGCTGGTTCTGCCACACGCCCGCGGTGCCGGTGGCGCGCGCGATCGGCCGGAAACGCCTGATGGAACTGGCCTTGACCGGCGACGTGATCGACGCGGCGACGGCGCTGGACTGGGGCCTGGTCAACCGCGTGGTCCCGGACGATTCCCTCGACGAGGCGGTCGCCGACCTGCTCGGCCGCGCGACTCGCGGCAGCCGGGCGAGCAAGGCGATGGGGAAGCAGACCCTGTACGCGCAGCTGGACCGCCCGGAAGCGGACGCGTACGCGATCGCCGTCGAGGTGATGGCTTCGGCTTCGCAGCTGCCGGGGGCGCGGGAGGGAATGGCGGCGTTCCTGGAGAAGCGCAAACCCGACTGGACGGACTGACGCCCGGCTCTTCTGCTCCGGAGAAGTCCGTGAAGGGCTCCTTGCGGGAACCAGATTCCTTCAAGGAGCCCTTCACGGACCGCTCGGTCGTGCGGTGAGCGGGAGGGGCGGGCTGCCGTGAGTCAGCGGCGTTCGTGCAGCAGCAGCAACGTATAAGCCGCCACCGTCTGCGCGTCCGAGATCTCCCCGGTGGAGATCATCTTCTCCACCTCGGCCCGGCTGAACCACGCCGTCCGCATGTCCTGTTCTTCCAGTTCCCGCTCCGGCGCGCCCTCGGTGAGGCCGGTCGCGAGGTACACGTGCCCGCGCTGGCTGGTCAGCCCGGGCGCGACGTCCAGCATCCCCAGTTCGGTGAACGCCGACGCCCGCAATCCGGTCTCCTCCCGCAATTCCCGTTGCGCCAGTTCGGCGGGCGGGGTCTCGGCGAGGTCCGGCGCGGTGCCCTGCGGGAATTCCCAGCGCCGCATTCCGAGCGGGTACCGGAATTGCTCGACCAGGTGCAGCCGGTCGCCGTCGAGGGGGATGACCAGCGCGTAGGTCGGTTTGTCGACGACGCCGTAGATGCCGTCGCTGCCGTCGGCGCGGCGGATGGCGTCCTCGCGCACCGTCATCCAGTTGTTCCGATACACCTCGCGGGTCGCGACACGCTGAATGGGGTCCACCTCGCCAGTATCGCCGAGCCTGTCCTACCCTCGGCGGGTGCGTCTCGTGCTCCCTTCCCAGCAAGCCAGCCCGCTCCGTGCGGGGCGGGTCCGATGAGGCTCGTCGTCGCCCGGTGCCAGGTCGACTACGTCGGCAGGCTGACCGCGCATCTCCCGATGGCCAACCGCGTCCTGATGGTGAAGGCCGACGGCTCGGTGCTCGTGCACTCCGACGGCGGCTCCTACAAGCCGCTGAACTGGATGTCGCCGCCGTGCTGGCTGATCGAGGACCCGGACGTCTGGACGGTCCAGAACAAGGCGGGCGAGAAACTCGTCATCACCATCGACGAGGTCATGCACGACCTGAAGCACGACCTCGGCGTCGACCCGGGCCTGCAGAAGGACGGCGTCGAAGCGCATTTGCAGGAACTGCTCGCCGAGCACATCAAAACCCTCGGCGACGGCTACACGCTGGTCCGCCGCGAGTACCCGACCGCGATCGGCCCGGTCGACATCATGGCCCGCGACGCCAACGGCGGTTCAGTCGCGGTGGAGATCAAACGCCGCGGCGAGATCGACGGGGTCGAGCAGTTGACCCGGTACCTCGAACTCCTCAACCGCGACCCGCTGCTCGCCCCGGTGCAGGGCGTGTTCGCGGCGCAGGTGATCAAGCCGCAGGCGCGCGTCCTCGCCGAGGACCGCGGGATCCGCTGCGTCGTCTTGGACTACGACGCGTTGCGCGGCACGGATTCGGACGAGTTCCGGCTGTTCTGAGCACCGCCCGGGGTCAGGCGGCGAGCGGCTGCCGGTAGCGCCGGGCCTGCGTCGCGACCCGGGCGCCGAGGTGGCGTGCGGTGGCGAGGTCGGCGGCGTGGACGGCTTCCGGGCCCTGGTCGTTCCAGGTCTGCGCGCCCGCGCCGAGGTAGAACCCGAGCCGGTTGTCGTCGTGTTCGCTGCTGGTGGTGGTGTTCCAGCCGGGCATGAGGCCGAGGCTGACCCAGTGCATGCCGTGCTGCGCGGCGAGCAGCGCCAGGTACTGCAGCGTGTGCAGTTTGTCGCCGCTCATCGAGCCGGAGTTGGTGAACCCGGACGCGAGTTTGTCCAGCCAGCGCTGGGACATCCAGCGCTTCGAGGTCGCTTCGGCGAACACGTGGAACGCGCCGGACGCCGAACCCATGTAGGTCGGCGTGCCGAAGATGATCGCGTCGCTGGCGTCGAGGGTTTCCCATTTCGCGTCGGTCATTTCGGCTACGTCGACCAGGTCGGCGCGGGTGCCGGGCACTGACTCGGCGCCCGCCGCGACGGCCTTCGCGATCTCGAGGGTGTGCCCGTAGCCGGAGAAGTAAGCGATGGCGACGTGAACAGAGGACATCAGAGGTTCCTTTCGCTGTTGACGTTGATAACGCTATTCCGATGACAGCGTCAGTGTCAACGTCAACAGGAATCTGTTATCGTCGGCACATGGCATCGGACGACCAGCGCGAGCGCATCCTGAGCGAAGCGGTGAAACTGCTGGCGACGGCCGGCCCGTCGGGGCTGTCCACCCGGGCGGTCGCGGCGGCGGCCGGAGTGCAAACTCCGACGCTGTACCGGCTTTTCGCGGACAAGGACGGGCTGCTCGACGCCGTGGTCACCTTCGGTTTCGAGAGCTACCTCGCGGAGAAGCACGCGCTCGAGCCCAGCGAGGATCCGGTCGAGGACCTCCGCCACGGCTGGGAGATGCACGTCGCGTTCGGGCTGGCCAATCCCGCGATCTACACGCTGATGTACGGAACCGTCCGGCCGGGCAAACAGCCCGCGGCGGCGGCGGAAAACCGGGCCATCCTGTGCGGCATGCTCGAACGCGCCAACGCGCAGGGCCGGCTCCGAGTGCCGGTCGAGGCGGCCGCGGTGGCGATCGAGGCGTCCACGACCGGCGCGGTTCTGCACCTGCTGGCCCAGCCGGAAGAGGCGCGGGATATCGAGGTGATCCGGCCGTTGGGCGACCTGGTGCTCGACGCGCTGATCGACCAACCGGCCCCCGGAAGTTCCCCGATCGCCGACCGCGCGCAGGCTCTGCTCGGAATCGTCACTCCCACCAAGGATGCCGACCCGGTCACCGAAGCGGGCTTCAGCGTCTTCGAAGCCGGTCTGCTGCGCGAATGGCTCGCCCGCCTCAACGAAGCCAGCCGATGACGCCCGACGGAGTGCGTCAGATCGCCGACCCGGCTCGACGCTGAGCAGCCTTCGCAGCGAACCACGCCTTCACTTCCGCGTGGAACAACGTCGTCACCACCACTCCAGCCAGCACCAGGCCCGCCGCCGCGGCCACGCCACCGCCCGCCAGGTTGAGCAGCCCGCCGAGCGCGGACAACACCTCGACTGCGAGCAGCGCCCATCGGCCCCAGCCGTAGCCGAGCAGAACCACGATCCCGGCCGCCAGCAGTCCGGCGGCGAAGGCGTACGACAGGTACTCCAGCGAGTACAGAATCGAAAACGGTTCCTCGCCGCCAGCGCGCTGCTTGTCGATTTGCCGATGGGCGAAGACGCCGAACGCGCCGTTCAGCAGCGCTTGCAGGACCACGAGCCCGAAAGCGGCGCGAAGCCGTCCGGGGAGGGGCAGCGCGGGGCCGGTCATCGCCGGGATCTTATGGGCCCGACGCCGAGCAGCACCCCGGAACGAGTGAATCTGTCCCGTTGGTGAGGGGTTGGCGAGCGAAGCGACAGGACTCAACACGGGTGCTTCCGGGCACGCGGAATGCACAGGTCAGCGGCAGGTTGGTGAAAAACCGCGGTGTCGGGGTGCCTCTTCGGAATCCATGCAGTACTGTGCCGGTCTGACAGGAACGATGGTGTTTTCTGTGTGAGAATGTTTGATTCGGAGGTGGCAGGGTGCCGTTCCTCGCCGACGCGAACTTGCGGCTCGACGCGAGTCCGATCGACTACATCGAGTTGGCGTTCTATTTCGTCCTGGTGCTCGGCATCGGCTATCTCGCGCGAAGGCAGGTGTCGAGCAGTCTCGACTTCCTGCTGTCGGGCCGGTCGCTGCCGGCGTGGGTCACCGGTCTGGCGTTCATTTCCGCGAACCTCGGCGCGGTCGAGGTCATGGGCATGTCCGCGAACGGCGTCCTCTACGGCCTGCCGACCGTCCATTACTTCTGGATCGGCGCCATCCCGGCGATGCTGTTCCTCGGCCTGGTGATGATGCCGTTCTACTACGGCTCCAAGGTCCGCAGCGTCCCCGAGTTCATGCGGCGGCGGTTCGGTCCGACGGCACACCTCGTCAACGGCATCAGCTTCGCCGCGGCGCAGATCCTCATCGCGGGCGCGAACCTGTTCCTGCTGGCCAGCGTCGTGAAGCTGCTGCTGGGCTGGCCGCTGTGGGTGTCGATCGTCGTCGCGGCCGCCATCGTGCTCACGTACACCGCGCTGGGCGGGCTGTCCGCCGCGATCTACAACGAGGTGCTGCAGTTCTTCGTGATCGTCGTGGCGCTGCTGCCGCTCACCATCGTCGGCCTGGTCAAGGTCGGCGGCTGGCAGGGCCTGGTGCAGAAGATCACCGACGGCCCCGGCGGCACCGCGCAGCTGCACTCCTGGCCGGGCGACAACCTGACCGGCTTCGGCAACAACTTCCTGTCCGTTCTCGGCATCGTGTTCGGTCTCGGCTTCGTGCTGTCCTTCGGGTACTGGACGACGAACTTCGTCGAGGTCCAGCGCGCGATGGCGTCGAAGAGCATGTCGGCCGCGCGGCGGACGCCGATCATCGGCGCGTTCCCGAAGATGCTGGTGCCCTTCATCGTGATCATCCCCGGCATGATCGCCGGCGTCGTGGTGCCGGAGTACATGCAGGACAAGGGACTTCTGCTGCAGGACAAGACCGCGCCGAGCGGGGTCACCGCGAACAACGCGCTCCTGCTGCTGATGCGCGACCTGCTGCCCAACGGCATCCTCGGCATCGCGATCGCCGGTCTGCTCGCGTCGTTCATGGCGGGCATGGCGGCGAACCTCAGCTCGTTCAACACCGTCTTCACGTACGACATCTGGCAGACGTACGTGAAGAAGGACAAGCCGGACGGCTACTACCTGAGCCTCGGCCGCAAGACCACGGTCGTCGCGACCGTGCTGGCCATCGGCACCGCGTTCGTCGCGTCGCGGTCGGCGAACATCCTGACCTACCTGCAGGACCTGTTCTCGTTCTTCAACGCGCCGCTGTTCGCCACGTTCATCCTCGGCATGTTCTGGAAGCGGATGACCGCGGCGGCCGGGTGGATCGGCCTGGTGGCCGGCACCGCGTCGGCGATCACGATCTGGGCGCTGTCGCAGCTGGACGTGCTGTCGCTCGCCGGGCAGGGCACCAGCTTCGTGGCCGCGGGCACTGCGTTCGTGGTCGACATCGTGGTGAGCGTCGGGGTTTCGCTGGCCACTCAGCCGAAGCCGGACGCGCAGCTGGTCGGCCTGGTCTACTCGCTGACCCCGCGCGACGCGCTCAAGCACGACAACACGGGCGAGAACGCGGGCTGGTACCGCAAGCCGGGCCTGCTGGCCGGCATCGTCCTCGTGCTCACGATCGCTCTCAACATCATCTTCTGAGGAGGCCCGCATGACCGAGAAAACCTCGCGGCCGCACAAGGCGGGCGCCTTCGACATCCGGCTGATCATCGCGCTGCTGCTCGGCGTCTACGGCGTGATCCTCACGATCATGGGTGCCGGGTTCACCAGCGACGACGACCTCAAGAAGGCCGCCGACGTGAACATCAACCTCTGGTCGGGCATCGGCCTGCTGGTGGTGACCGCGATGTTCGTGCTGTGGGCGGTGCTGCGGCCGCTCGTCGTGCCGCCGAGCACGGAAACGACGGAAACCTCACCCGCCGAATAACCCGGGCCCCGCCCCGCCGCCACCCTCAACGGAGTGGCTTCGCCACGCCGAAATATTCAATGCGCCCACGTCCGGCGACCTGGCCCGCTAGGTTGCCGGACGTGGTGCACGATCGCCGGTTCGGCCGGTTCCTCAAGTTGTCCGCCCTGGTCGCGACGGGCGTGATCGCGATGTCCGCGTGCGGCGGTCCGAACCTGGGCAAGGAGAACTTCGCGCGCACGACTGTCCCTGCCGGCGGGGACAGCGCCGCGACGTCCGGCCCGATCACCGATCCCGCGGTCGCTCCCGCCGTGCTGCGCGACCTGCTGCCGTGCCAGTTCGTGGACAAGACCGCGATGAGCCCGCTCGGCACCATGAAGGGCGAGGCGACCGCGTCGAGCACGCAGTTCGACTCCTGTGTCGCGAAGGCGACCGACCCGGGCGGCAAGGAAATCCGGGCGAGCGTCGACGTCGGCGGGCTCGTGACGTTCGCCTCCGACAAGACCACCGGCGCGGTCGGCGGGCTGCCGCAGGTCGAGGTGCCCGATCTCGGCGGCGGATCCGGCTGCGTGGTCAGCGCGCTCACCGCGCGGAACCCGGCCATCGGCGTCTCCTTCCGGATCGACTACACCGGCGGCGACGCCTGCGCCGCGGGCCGCAAGCTCGTCGCGACGGCGGTCGAGAAGCTGCACAACAACCCGCAGAAGTACACGCCCGGTCCTGGCACGCTGCTCGCCGTCGACCCGTGCACGGTGCTCGACCCGGCCGCGGTGGACGGGGTCGTGAAGGGCGGGAAGCCGCGGCCGTCCGGACTGCACTCGTGCGAATGGGGCCTCATCCCGAGCGTCCGGGTGACGATGTTCCCCGGCGTCGCGCCGAGCGAGGGCGACGGCTGGCTGAAGGCCGACGTCGGCACGCCCAGTCAGGCGTACTCGAAGCAAGGCACCTCCGGGTCGAGCTGCCAGGTCAAATGGCAGCACCGGCAGTGGAAGGAAGAGCGCGTCGAGGTGGTCCAGCTGGAGTACACGAACTCCGACGCGCAGCCGGACAAGGACGACCCGTGCGGCAAGACCGTCGGGCTCGCCAAGCAGCTGGCCGGGAAACTGCCCGCGGCGTGACCAGGGGGCGCTTTGCGGCGCGCCCGGCGACCTCATAGGTTGGGGTCGTCCACGACGCCGAGGTGCCGGAGGTCCGCCATGAAAAAGATCATCAACGATCCGGCGGCCGTCGTCGCCGAATCGCTGAGAGGGCTCGCGGTCGCGCACGCGGACCTGCTGCGCGTGCGCGACGATCCGGCGCTGGTCGTGCGCGCGGACGCGCCGGTGGCGGGCAAGGTCGCGGTGGTGTCCGGCGGCGGGTCGGGGCACGAACCGCTGCACGGCGGGTTCGTCGGCCCCGGGATGCTCGACGCCGCGGTGCCCGGGCCGGTGTTCACCTCGCCGACCCCGGACGCGGTGCAGGGCGCGATCGCGGCGACCACCGGACCGGCCGGGGCATTGCTGATCGTGAAGAACTACACCGGCGACGTGCTGAACTTCGAAACCGCCGCCGAACTGGCCGCGGCCGAGGACCTGGACGTGCGCAGCGTGGTCATCGACGACGACGTGGCGGTCAAGGACTCCACGTTCACCGCCGGGCGGCGCGGCGTCGGCGGGACCGTGCTGCTGGAGAAGATCGCCGGTGCGGCGGCCGAGCGCGGCGATGCGCTGGACGCGGTGGAAGCGTTGGCGCGCAAGGCGATCGGGCAGGTCCGGTCGATCGGGGTAGCGCTGTCCGCGCCGACCGTTCCGCATGCCGGCGAGCCGAGTTTCGACCTCGGGCCGGACGAGATCGAGTTCGGCATCGGCATCCACGGCGAACCCGGCCGCGAACGGATCCCGGCCGAACCGGCGGACGCGCTGGTCGCCCGGATGGTCGAGGCGGTGGTGTCCGACCTGCCGTTCGAATCCGGCGACAAGGTGCTGCTGTTCACGAACTCGATGGGCGGCACGCCGCAGCTGGAGCTGTACCTCGCGCACGGCATCGCCGAGCGGCTGCTGGCCGAGCGCGGGATCCTGGTCGAACGCAGGCTGGTCGGCCCGTACATCACCAGCCTGGAAATGCAGGGCATCAGCCTGACCCTGCTGAAACTGGACGACGAGCTTACGCAGTTGTGGGACGCGCCGGTGCGCACGCCCGCGCTGCGGTGGGGGATCTGATGGCCTGCACTGCCGAAGGGGTCGCGGCCGCGTTGCGCGCCGCCGCCGAAGTGATCGCCGAACACCGCACCGAACTGGTGGACCTGGACCGCGCGATCGGCGACGCCGACCACGGCGAGAACCTCAGCCGGGGGTTCACCGCCATCGTCTCCGCGCTGGAGACTGCGGTGCCGGAAACCCCGGCCGGAGTCGTGAAACTCGCTGCCACCACGTTGATTTCCAAGGTCGGCGGCGCGGCCGGACCGCTTTACGGCACGGCTTTCCTGCGCGCGTCGGCGAAGCTCGGCGACGCGGCGGAGATCGATGTGCCGTTGCTGCTGGACGCGTTGCGGGCAGCATTGGAAGGCGTGCAGGCGCGCGGCAAGGCAGTGGGCGGCGACGCGACGATGGTCGACGCGCTGATCCCGGCGCTCTCCGCGGCTGAAGGCGCCGCGGACGGAACGATCGCGGACGTCCTCACCGCGGCGGCGGACGGAGCGGATCGCGGTGCGGAGTCCACTGTGGACTTGATCCCGCGCAAGGGACGTGCCTCGTACCTCGGGGAACGGGCGGTCGGGCACATGGATCCGGGCGCTCGTTCGACGGCGCTGCTGCTGCGTGCGTTCGCGGAGGCGGCCCGGTGACCGTCGGAATAGTTCTTGTGTCGCACAGCGCGAAACTGGCCGAGGGCCTGGCCGACCTGGCGGCCCAGATGGCCCCGGACGTCCGGATCGTCCCGGCGGGCGGGCTGCCCGACGGCGGCGGCATCGGCACCGACTACGACGAGGTCGTCGCGGCCACTCAGCGGGCGGATTCCGGCGACGGCGTGGTGCTGCTGTACGACCTCGGCAGCGCGCAGATGACCGCTGAGCTGGCGGTCGAATCGCTCGCTGACCCGTCCGCCGCGGTCGTGGTCGACGCGCCGCTGGTGGAAGGCGCGGTGGCGGCGGCCGTCGCGGCGCAGGGCGGCGCGAACGCCAAGGCGGTGGGCGAGGCCGCGGCGAGCGCGGGTGTCGCACCCGACCTGGCCGCGGTGGAGCTGTCGGCGGCCGGCGAGGAAGGCGTGGTGGAGAAGGAATTCACGCTGACCAACGACGTCGGCCTGCACGCGCGCCCGGCCGCGGTCGTGGTGCGCAGCCTGGCGGAATTCGAGGCCGAGGTGTCGATCCGGCTGGGCGAGCAGGAGGCGGACGCGCACAGCGTGCTGGCGCTGATGTCGCTCGGCGCGCGCCAGGGCGACCGGATCGTGGTGCGGGCGCGCGGGCTCCAGGCGGCGGAGGCGGTCGCGAAGGTGGCCGAGCTGGTGGAGTCGAACTTCGGGGAGTAACGCCGGTTTCCGACCGGGTGACTTCGCCCGGACTGACTCGATTCCGATGTGCTTTCGAGGGTCTCGCGTGGCACAGTGAGCGGCAATTACCAGCGGGTAACCTCTGGAGGCCCTGTGGCACGGGAAATCTCGACGGTCGGTGTGGTCGGTCTTGGCACGATGGGCGCGGGCATCGCCGAGGTGCTCGCCCGCAGCGGGCTCGACGTGGTCGCGGTGGAACTCGACGAGGCCGGGGTCGAACGCGGCCTCGGTCACCTGCGGCATTCGACCGAACGGGCGCTCGCGGGCGGCAAGCTCGACGAGGCGGGCCGCGAGGCGCTGCTCGGCCGGATCCGCACCACGACCTCGCTGACCGAACTGTCCGAAGTGGACTTGGTGATCGAGGCGATCCCGGAGAACCTCGCGGCGAAGGCCGAGGTGTTCACCCAGTTGGACCAGGTGACGCGGCCGGACGTGGTGTTCGCGTCCAATACGTCCTCGCTGTCGATCACCGAGATCGGCGTGCACACCGCGCGGCCGGGCAAGGTCGTCGGGATGCACTTTTTCAACCCGGCTCCGGTGCTGAAGCTGGTCGAGGTCGTGCGCACGGTGGTCACCGAGCCGGACGTGGTGTCCGACGTCGTGGAATTCGCGCAGCGGCTGGGCAAATCGCCGGTGGTGATGGGCGACCGGGCCGGGTTCATCGCGAACGCGCTGCTGTTCGGCTATCTCAACCACGCGGTGCGGATGTACGAGCAGCGCTACGCCACCCGCGAAGATCTTGACGCGGCAATGCGTTTCGGCTGCGGCTACCCGATGGGCCCGCTCGCGCTGCTCGACCTGATCGGGCTGGACACCGCGTACGAAATCCTCGACACGATGTACCACCAATCGCGGAACCGGCTGCACGCGCCCGCGCCCTTGCTGAAGCAGATGATCACCGCGGGACAGCTGGGTCGCAAGAGCGGACGCGGTTTCTACACCTACGACGCACCCGATTCGCCGGTGGTGGTGGATTCGGTCACTTCGTCCGAAGTGGACTCTTCGGTGGCTCGCGAAGTGCGGTCTGTCGGCGTGATCGGCACCGGGACAATGGCGACCGGCATCGCGGAAGTGTTTGCCAAGCGCGGGTTTGACGTCGTGCTGCGGGCGCGGAGCCTGGAGAAGGCCGAAGCGTCGGTGGCGAAGGTGAAGAAGTCGCTCGACAAGGCCGTGGTGAAGGGAAAACTGTCCGAAGAGGACGCTGCGGCCGCGCTTGGCCGGATCCGTCCGGTGACGGAATTCGAGGAACTGGCCGACGTCGACCTGGTCGTCGAAGCGGTGGCCGAGGAGCTTTCCGTTAAGCAGGCGGTGTTTTCGGCGCTGGACGAGGTCGTCAAGCCGGGTGCGGTGCTCGCCACCACGACGTCCTCACTGCCGGTCATCGAATGCGCGGCGGCGACTTCGCGCCCCGGTGATGTGATCGGCCTGCACTTCTTCAATCCCGCACCGGTGATGAAACTGGTGGAAGTGGTGTCGACGATCGCCACCGCTCCCGACGTCACTGCGACCGCGACGGCAGTGTGCGCGGCGGTCGGCAAACACCCGGTGCATTGCGGCGACCGGGCCGGATTCATCGTGAACGCGTTGCTGTTCCCGTATCTCAACGACGCGGTGAAAATGCTGGAAGCGCATTACGCGTCGGCGGATGACATCGACACCGCGATGAAGGTCGGCTGCAGTTTGCCGATGGGACCGTTCGAATTGCTGGACGTCGTCGGGTTGGACGTGTCGCTGGCGATCGAGCGGACGCTGTTCAACGAGTTCCGCGAAGAAGGCTTCGCGCCGGCACCGTTGTTGGAACACCTCGTGACGGCGGGACGATTGGGCCGCAAGACCGGCAAGGGTTTCAAGGACTACTGACGCTTCTATGGGTAGAGAACGGTCCGATCACCGGTCGCGCCGCCGGATGCGCGCGCCCTGGGCGGGTTCGCCGTCCGGCGGCAGCAGCGGGCCGCCTTGCCACTGCTGGAACACAAGGTTGGTGTGCACGCGGGCGACCTCGTCGCGGGAGGTGAGCTCGTCCAGCACCAGCCGCTGCAACTCCGCGGCCGAGGTGGTGGCGACGTGCGCGAGGAAGTCGTCCGGCCCGGTCAGGTGGTAAACCGCGCGAATCTCCGGCAGCGTCAGGAGATGTTCCACGAACTGCTCGACCAGCGGCCGTCGATGCGGCCGGACCTGCACGAACAGGAACGCCTCCAGCGGACGGCCGACCTTCGCCGCGTCGACCTTGGCGTGCTGTCCGGTGATCACGCCGGTCTCGCGCAGCCGCGCCACCCGGTCCAGACAGGTCGACGGCGCGAGCCCGACCGCGGCCGCGAGCTCCTTGTTCGACGTCCGGGCATCGTTCTGCAACACCCGCAGAATCTCAAGATCAACCGGGCTCAGTTCGACGGTCTCGCTCATCGCTGAATCTTATCCGAGATTGTTGCGTTGCCGCCGTGTTGTGTCCGAACGTGATTGCCATGACTTCCGCCTTGCGCACCCGAGCCGTCCACGCCGGTCGCGACGATCTCGCCGACCTCGGCCTGCACGCCGCCCCGCTCGACTTCTCCACGACCTACCCCGCGCGCGACAGTGCCGAGGAGGCCCGCCGGATCGACGAGTTCGCCGCGGGCGGAAACGTCACCGGCATCTACGGCCGGATCGGCAACCCGACCGTCGAACGGTTCGAGCAGGCGCTGGCGGAACTCGAAGGCTTCGACCACGCCGTGGCCTTCGCGAGCGGCATGGCGGCGGTCTCCGCGTGCCTGCTTTCCGCGGTATCGCAAGGAAAACGGCACATCGTCGGCGTCCGGCCGCTGTACGGCTGCACGGACCACCTGCTGACCACCGGCCTCCTGGGCACCGAGGTCACCTGGACCGCGCCCGAGGATGTCGCGGAGGCTCTGCGCCCCGACACCGGCCTGGTCTTCGTGGAGACGCCCGCGAACCCGACCTTGAGCGAACTGGACATCGCCACCCTGACCGAGGCCTGCGGCGACGTCCCGGTCCTGGTCGACAACACCTTCGCGACGCCAGTCCTGCAGCGCCCCGGCCGGCTGGGCGCCCGGATGGTGCTGCACAGCGCGACCAAGTTCCTGGGCGGCCACGGCGACGTCATGGGCGGCATCGTGGCCTGCGACGCCGAGGAAGCCGCGCGCCTGCGCTCCCTGCGCTTCGCGACCGGCGGCGTGCTGCACCCCCTCGCCGGATACCTGCTGCTGCGCGGCCTCTCGACACTCCCGCTGCGGGTCAAAGCTGCTTCGGAAACCGCCGCCGTGTTGGCTTCGCGCCTGGCTTCGCACCCGTCGGTAAGCGCCGTGCACTACCCCAAACTGGGCGGGCCGCTGGTGGCCTTCGAGGTAACCGGCGACCCCCACGCGGTCATCGGCGCGGTCCGGCTGATCACGCCTGCGGTGAGCCTGGGCAGCGTCGACACGCTGATCCAGCACCCGGCCTCGCTGACGCACCGCATCGTCGCCGAGGACGACCGTACGGGCTCGGGCATCACCCACGGCCTGCTGCGGCTTTCGGCGGGGCTGGAGGATGTCGAGGACCTGTGGCTTGACCTGGATCAGGCGCTGAAGTCCTGCTGATCGGACGTGCTCGCGGCATCCACCGCCTGGGTTGGCGGTGGATGCCGGGGTTCAAGAGTTCGCCGGACCGGTGAGCACCGGGCTGGGCTGGAAGCTTTGCCAGGCAGCTTCGGCACCGAGCCCCTCGCCAACCAGTCGGCCCGGTTGCGAGGTGCGCTGATCGGCTGCGGTAACCGTGCCGAGCTAGGCGGGAAGCTTTGCCAGCCAGTTTCGGCAACCAGCCCCTCGGCAACCGGTCGGCGCGGTCGGGAGGTGCGCTGATCGGCTGCGGTAACCGTGCCGAGCTAGGCGGGAAGCTTTGCCAGCCAGTTTCGGCAACCAGCCCCTCGGCAACCGGTCGGCGCGGTCGGNGCTTTGCCAGCCAGTTTCGGCAACCAGCCCCTCGGCAACCGGTCGGCGCGGTCGGGAGGTGCGCTGATCGGCTGCGGTAACCGTGCCGAGCTAGGCGGGAAGCTTTGCCAGCCAGTTTCGGCAACCAGCCCCTCGGCAACCGGTCGGCCCGGTCGCGAGGTGCGCTGATCGGCTGCGGTAACCGTGTCGAGCTAGGCCGGAAGCTCCGCCAGCCAGCCCCTAGCCAGCCGGGAGTCCCAGCCGCGCTGCGGGCCGGTCAGCTGCAGCAACCGCCCCCGCAGCACGCTCCGCCAGCCGGTGCGGGCGCGGAGGCCGAACCGGTGAGCGCGACCGTCGTGAGGAGCTTGACCGTGTCCGTATGCCCCTCCGGGCACGGGGCGGGCGCGCTGGACTCGGCCATCGGGCGCTGGAGTTCGAACGTCTCGGTGCAGTCGCGGCAACGGTAGGCGTAGGTGGGCATGCGTTGATTATCGCTGGCGGGCCGCGTTGGTGGGAAGCTGTCCGGGTGGATGTGCCTCAGTACGCGGATGTTCCGCACCTCGGCCAGGTCGTTCCCGCCCTGCTCGGCGCGCTGGGCGTGCCTGGCGAGGACGGCGGCCTGGCGCTGCCCGAAGCCCGCAGCGCGTGCGTGCTCCTCATCGACGGCCTCGGCTGGGAACTGCTCGCCCAGCACGCTGCCGACGCCCCCGTCCTCACCGAACTCGCCAGCAGCCCCCTGCGAGTCGGCTTCCCGTCAACCACCGCCGCCGGCGTCGCCGCGATCGGCACCGGTCTGGCGTCGGGCGAGCACGGCATGGTCGGCTACACCTTCGAGATCCCGGGAACCGGCGTCCTGAACGCCCTGCGCTGGCGCTCCCACGACGACGGCAGCGACCTCCGAGGCGCCCTGCCGCCCCGCGAAGTCCAACCCCTCCCGACGACCTTCGAACGCGCCGCCGCCGCGGGGATCGAGGCCGCGGTGGTGTCCTCGGCACATTTCGCCAATACGGCCCTGACGCAAGCAACGCAAAGCGGTGCCCGATACGCAGGCGTACACGCGCTGGGCGATCTGGCCGCGCGAACCCTGGACATCCTCTCGTCGCGCGCGTTTTGCTATGCCTACCACAGCGAATTGGACCTGCTAGGCCACCTTTACGGCCCCGGCTCGACCGCGTGGCGGATGCAGCTCCGGCACGTCGACCGGCTGGTGGAGTCCATTGTGGACGGACTGCCCCCGGGTGCCGTGCTGGCGGTGGTGGCGGACCACGGAATGGTGACCGTCGAGGAGAAACTGAACCTGGAAGACACTCCGGAGCTGTTGGCAGGCGTCCGCGCGTTCGGCGGCGAGGTCCGCGCGCGGCACGTCTACACCGAACCTGGCGCGACGGCGGATGTGGTGGCCGCGTGGCGCGAGGTCCTCGGTCAGCGGGCCTGGGTGTTGCCGCGCGAGGAGGCGATCGCGGCAGGCTGGTTCGGCGCCGCGGTGAGCGATCGGGTGCGTCCGCGGATCGGCGACGTCGTTGCCGCGGCGACGGGAACCTTCGGCATGGTTCGCGAACTCGCCGAGGCCGTGGAATCGAACCTGGTCGGCCAGCACGGCTCGCTGACGTCGGCGGAGCAACTCGTCCCACTGGCGATCGCCCGAGGCTGACCCCCTGCCGGAGTTCACGCACCTTCCGCGGCGTCGGCGGGTGCGGCTCGGGGTGTGTGGCCGAACCGTCCCGACGTCCGGTTACCGTGGCTGCGTGCCCAGACGCAATCGACCCGGCCGAGGCCGTCCCGGTCCCGTCGAGCGGCCGGATGCCGGTGCGGTCAGCGGCTGGGCCCGCAGCGAATCCGCCCCCGACGGCGACTGGCTGGTGCGCACGGTCCCCGGCTCGCAGGCCGCCAAGACCTACCGCTGTCCCGGTTGCGACCACGAGATCCGCCCGGGCGTCCCGCACCTGGTCGTGTGGCCCGCCGACGAGACCGGCGGCGTCGCGGATCGCAGACATTGGCATCGGCCCTGCTGGGAGGCCCGGGCACGGCGGCGGCCGAACCGGCGATGGTGAACGGGAAAGCGACACGAGCCAGCGAGTAAGGCTACCCTTGCTTGTCGTGATCCAGTCTCACCAGATCTGCGGTCCGACCGGCTCCGCCGCGGCCGAGGACAGCCACGCGGCCTACCTGTCGTCGATCGCGTGCGCCGAACCAGGGCCCGACGGGACGGTCCGGCACCGGCTGCGGCCGGAGTTCGGCGACGGCGCGATCGAGGTCACGACGCTGCGCCGCGGACTGTCGCTCGTCCGCTACGACGTCGAGTTCTCCGGGACGCACCGGGTCGAATACCGGTTCCCCGGCGACCATTTCGAGCTGGAGCACTGCCTCGGCGGGCGGATGCGCATCCGCGAGTCCGGCGCCGGCATCGGCGAGATGCGCGCCAGCGCGGTGTCGCTGAGTTCCCGCAGCGCTCTCGAAGGAATGGTCGAATACGAGGCGGGGGAACGTTATCGCGCGGTCTCGGTGACCGGGACCTGGACCGGGCTGGAGTCCTACCTCCAGGACCTCGGCGCGTACTCGCTGCCCGCGATCGGGCCGGAACACCTCGCCCGCGAGCGGTATCTGGGCCGCTCGACGGCGTTGCTGCCCGCCGCCGATCCGCTGCGGGAGATCTTCGTGCATCGCCGGGGTTCCGCGGGCCGCCTGCTGTTCCTGGAATCCCGGCTGATGGCCGCGCTCGCCGCACTGGCCGACGGGCTGGGAGCCACGCCCGCCGAAACCGGCGAACCCGAGCTGGAAGACCACGAGGCGGCCGCTCTGCGCCGTGTCCCCGACCTGTTGTGGCAGCAGCGCCACGACCCGCCGACGCTGGCTCAGCTGGCCAGGGCATCCGCGATGTCGGTGCGTCGGCTCACCACCGGATTCCGGTCCCTGTACGGGATTCCGGTGATGGAGCACCACCGGCGTCGCTGCCTCGACCGGGCGGCGGCCCTGCTGGTGGAGACGGACTGGCCGGTCGCGCGGATCGCGTCCGAGGTCGGGTACGCGTCGGCGAGCAACTTCGGGTACGCCTTCCGCCGGGACCGCGGGAGTTCGCCCGCCCGGTTCCGGCGCGACCGGACCTGACGCCGCAACGATCTCCACAGCACTGAGCCTCGCGCTCCACACCACGACCGCGCCGAGCCGCCGACGATGACGGCAGCGGTCGCTCGCCGGCCGCGTTGTGGCTCGGATGGAGTGGAGGCTCATGAACGGCGGCATCGACACCGCGACCCCGCGTACCGGAACCGGACGGCTTGTCCTCGTCCTCGGCGGTCTTTCCGCGGTGTCGCCGTTCGCGGTCGACATGTACGCACCGGGATTCCCGCAGATCGTCTCCTCGTTCGGGACCACCACCGCGGCGGTGCAGTTCTCGCTCACCTCGTGTCTCGTCGGATTCGCGGCGGGGCAGCTCGTGCTCGGCCCGGTCAGCGACACGCTCGGCCGCCGTCGGCTGCTGCTCGCCGGCGCCGCGTTGTTCGCGATCTTTTCCGTGGTGTGCGCGCTCGCCCCGAACCTCGCGGTGTTCGACCTCGCCCGGCTGTGCCAGGGGGTGGCGGGCGGCGCTGGGATCGTGCTCGGACGGGCGGTGATCAGCGATCTGTTCACCGGCGCGGGCGCGGCTCGCAGGCTGACCGCGCTGAGCGTGATCGGGTCGACCGCGCCGGTGCTGGCCCCGGTTCTCGGCGGGGCGGTCGTCGGGCTGGGTTCCTGGCGGCTGGTGTTCGCGGTGCTCGCCGTGACCGGGATGCTGCTCCTGGCCGGGGTCGGCTCCTGGGTGCCGGAATCGCTGCCCGCGCACCGGCGGCTGCCCGGCGGCTCCCGGCGGGCAGCCGCCGCGATGGGCCGGCTGCTCCGGCGGCGCGCGCTGGTCGGGCATCTCCTCGTGGCCGGCTGCGGGATCGGCGCGTTGTTCGCTTACATCAGCGGCTCGCCGTTCGTCTTCCAGGACGGCTACGGCTTGTCGCCCGCCGTCTACAGCCTCGTTTTCGCGACGAACGCGGCCGGCACCGTCGTGGCCGGCGCGCTGTTCGCCCGGCTCGCCGGACGCGTGCGGCTGAACACCCTGCTCACGATCGGCGTGCTCGTGATGGCGCTCGCGACGGGCACGCTCGTGCTGCTGCTTCTCGCCGGCGTCAGCACGGTGCCCACGACCTGGATCTGCCTGTTCGGCGCGACCTTCGGATTCGGCATCGTGCTGCCCGCTTCGACGACGATCATCCTCGCGATCGGCGGAGACGCCCCCGGCGCGGCCTCCGGCCTGATCGGCGGCGCGCAGTTCCTGATCGGCGCGGCGGCGGCCCCGCTGCCCGGCGCGGCCGGAGCCACCACCGCGCTGTCCACCGCCGTCGCGGTGCTGGGTTTCGCGCTCGTGGCGGCAGTTGCCCTGTTCGTGCTCGCGCGCCCGAGGGAAGGGAACGGCGAGCCCGAAACCGCATGAGCGAAAGGAGATTCCCGTGCCCGTTCCGGAAGACGAACTGACCGCGGCTCCCGAACTGGAGCTCGCCCGGGCCTGCCCCTACCGGCCCAACGCGCAGCACGTGCGGGTGCGGGACGCGGCCCGCCCGGTGCGGATGCGGCTGCCGTCCGGGATGCCGGTGTGGGCAGTGGCCGGGCACCGCGGCATCCGCGCCGTGCTCGCCGACGACCGGTTCAGCGCCGACCGGCAACGGCAGGGTTTCCCCTTTCCCGTGGACGGCCAGCCGGGCGCCTTCCGCCGCACGATGATCTCCATGGACGGTGCCGAGCACCGCGCCGCCAGATCCGCGGTGGCGGGCGAGTTCACCGTCCGCCGGGTCCGGCGGATGCGGCCGCGGATCGAACGCGTCGTGCACGAATGCCTCGACGCCCTGCTGGCCGGCCCGAAACCCGCGGACCTGGTCCGCGCGCTCGCGTTGCCGGTGCCCTCCCGGGTGATCTGCGAACAGCTCGGGGTGCCCTACTCCGACCACGACTTCTTCCAGACCCGCTCCACCACGATGCTGCTGCGCACCGCCACCGCGCCGCAGCGGTTGCGGGCGATCGACGAACTGCTGGCCGCGCTGGAAACGCTGATCGTCGAAAAGGAAGCGGCCCCGCCCGACGATCTGCTCGGCCGCCAGATCCGGAAGGGCCGCGAGGACGGCGAATACCGGCGGACGGCCTTGGTGCGGATGGCTTTCCTGCTGCTCGTCGCCGGACACGAGACGACGGCGAACATGATTTCGCTCGGCGCGCTGAAGCTGGCCGAACGGCCGATGCTGGCGGCGGCGCTGCGCGCGGACCCGGCACGCGCCCCGCTGCTCGTGGAGGAATTGCTGCGCCGCTTCACGATCGCGGAGTTCATCCCGACCCGGGTGGCCACCGAGGACGTGCGTCTCGACGGCGTACGGATCGCCGCGGGGGAGGTGGTCGTACTGCTGTGCAACGCGGCTGATCACGATCCGGCGGTGTTCCCCGGCTCCCGCCGCGGCGCTCGCGACCACCTGGCGTTCGGGCACGGCCCGCACCAGTGCCTCGGCCAGCATCTGGCGAGGGCGGAGCTGGACATCGTCTACACCGCGCTGGCGACCCGGTTGCCCGGCCTGCGCGCCGCGGCGCCCGTGCGGCGGCTGCGGTTCAAAACCGATGCCGAGATCTACGGCATCCACGAATTCCCGGTGACCTGGTGAATCCAGGCGTAGAGGAGGCGAAGATCCGATGTGCGGCATCGCGGGGTGCGCGGATTTCGAACGGTTTCCCGGCCGGGAACCACAGGTGCTCCAGGACATGACCGAGGCGATGGCGTGCCGGGGCCCGGACGCGCACGGCTGCTGGTTCGACGAGCACGTGGCTTTCGGCCACCGCAGGCTGTCGGTGATCGACCCGGCGGGCGGCAGCCAGCCGATGACGCTGGAGCACCTCGGCGCCACGGTGCTGACGATCGCCTACAGCGGCGAGGTCTACAACTACCGCGAGCTGCGCGCGGAACTCACCGCGCTCGGCCACCGGTTCCGGACCTCCAGCGACACTGAAGTGGTGCTGCACGCGTACCTGCAGTGGGGCACCGGGATGGCGCGGCGGCTGAACGGGATGTTCGCGTTCGCGATCTGGGACGCCCGCAGCGAGCGGCTGGTGCTCGTGCGCGACCGGCTCGGGATCAAACCGCTCTACTACTGCCCGGCAGGCCGCGGGCTGCTGTTCGGTTTGGAGGCGAAGGCGATCCTCGCGCATCCCGACGTGGCGCCGGTGGTGGACCGGGACGGGCTGCGCGAGCTGCTGGCCGGGGTCAAAACCCCGGAGCACGCGATCTTCCGCGGCATGCGGGAACTGCGGCCGGGACACCTGCTGGTCTTCGGCCGCGAGGGCAGGCGAATCGAGCGGTACTGGGCGTTGGAGGCACGCGAGCATCCGGACGATCTGCACACCACCGTGCGGACTGTCCGCGCGTTGCTCGAGGACATCGTGGAACGCCAGCTGGTCGCCGACGTCCCCCTGTGCACCCTGCTTTCCGGCGGCCTCGACTCCAGCGTGGTGACGGCGCTGGTGGCGCGCTCGCTCGCCGCTCAAGGCACCGGTCCGGTCCGGTCGTTCTCGGTCGATTTCGCGGGCAACGAACGGGATTTCGCCGCCAGCCTGGTGCACGAATCGCCGGACGCGCCGTTCGCCGCGGAAATGGCGCGGCACGTCGCGGCCGAGCACACGAACCTGGTGCTCGGGCTCGGCGAACTCTCCGCTTCCTCGACCCGAGCCGTGGTCCCGAAGGCGCACGACGTGCCCGCGGCGCTGCTCGGCGACGCGTTCGCCTCGCTGTACCTGCTGTTTCGCGCGGTCCGGGAACGGTCGACGGTGGCGCTGTCCGGGGAAGCCGCGGACGAACTGTTCGGCGGCTACCCGTGGTTCCACGTGCCGGAGCTGCGCGACGCGGACACTTTCCCGTGGGTGGCCGCCGGGTACGACCTGCTCCCGGCGCTGTCCGGGCTGCTGGATCCCGGGCTGCTCGCGGACCTGGACGTCGAGGGCTACCGCGCTCAGCGGTACGCCGAGGCGCTGGCGGAGGTGCCGGTGCTGCCCGGCGAGGACGCCGAGGCGCGGCGGATCCGCGAGGTCGGCTACCTCGCGGTGACCAGGTTCGTGCCGATGCTGCTGGACCGCAAGGACCGGATGAGCATGGCGGTCGGCCTCGAGGTGCGGGTGCCGTTCTGCGACCACCGGCTGGTCGACTACCTGTTCAACGTGCCGTGGCGGATGAAGTTCTTCGACGGCAAGGAAAAGAGCCTGCTGCGGGCGGCGGCGGGCGACCTGCTCCCCGAACCGGTGGCGAACCGCAAGAAGAGCGCGTACCCGATCACGCACGACCCGGGATACGACGCGGCACTGCGCGCCGAGTTCGCGCGGCTCGCGGGTTCTCCCGGCACCCCCGTGCACGCGCTGATCGACGGCGGCGCGACGGCCCGGCTCGGGTCCGCGAACGGCTGGCCGGCCCGGTCCGGGCTGGAGTTCATGGTGCAACTGGACTCCTGGCTCGCCGACCACGATCTGGCGCTGTGAACCCGGAAATCGCTGCCGCCGGACTGCCGCGCGGCCGCGCTGTGCGCCGACATCCGGTTGCCTCGGCCGAGGCCGCTCCGGTCGCGGCGAGTCCGCGGCGCGCGGACCTCGACCCCGGTGGCCGGACGGGCGTTGGCAACGGAAACCCCTTACCGCGAAAGCATTTCCTTCCGGCGCGCCCGGTGCCTCCGGACCGCGTCGCGGTTGACGCACGCGTGGGTGCAGTACCGCTGCGTCCCGCTGCGGGTGAAGTCGACGAACGCTCGGCGGCATTCCGCCGCGGCGCAGCGGCCGAGACGGTGCAGGCTGGTCGAGGTCAGGTACTGGGCCGCCGCCACGGAAGTCACCCCGCGCAATACCGCGGGCAGGCGCATCCCGTCGTCCTGGTAGTGCAGATGCCAGCTGTATCCGTCGTGCTCGGTGATCCTCGGGTAGGCGGCGGCCTCGGCCAGCAGGGCGTTCAGCAACCGGACCCGGTCCGCTTCGCCGGTCGAGTCGATGACCTCGACCCACCGGTCCAGGAAGGCGCTCACCTCCGGGAAGTCCTCGTCGGAGACGGGCGGGACCGGGCCCATCTCCGGCTCGTCCCAGCGTCCGACCAGGTCAGCGACGTCCGCCGGGCGATCGTTGGTGAGGCCGGTCACAAACTTGAGGAAACTCCGGTAGTAAGAGTTATGCGGCATAAGCCTATTACACCACGATCTTAGGTATGCCTCACTTGACGAGTCGCGCCGAACCCGCGGTGGCCGCGCCGTCCTGGGTTCCGCTGATCGCCGCGTGCGTCGGCACGTTCCTGCTGCTGATCTACACCAGCATCGTCACCGTCGCGCTGCCCGCGATCGGAGCCGAGCTCGGCGCGGGATACGGGCAGCTGCAATGGATCGTGGACGTCTTCACGGTCGCGCTCGCCGGTCTGCTGCTGGGCTTCGGCTCGCTGAGCGATCTCCTCGGCCGCAAGCGCGTCTACCTCGCCGGACTGGTCCTGTTCTCCGTCGCGACGCTCGCCTGCGGCCTGTCCGGAACGCCCGGCGAGCTGATCGCCGCGCGGGTCGTGCAGGGCGTCGCGGGCGCGGCGATGTTCGCGACGATCCTGCCGCTGGTCGGGCTGACCTACGAGGGCCGGGACCGCGCCCGTGCGTTCGCGGTCTGGGGAACGGTCGCCGGAGTGGCCAGCGCGGTGGGCACCTTCTCCGGCGGCGTGCTCGCGCAGGTGCTCGGCTGGCGCTGGATTTTCTTCGTTTCCCTGCCCATCTGCGCGGTCGCGATCGTCATGGCGGCGACGTCGTTGAAGGAGGGGCCGCGAGCGCGCGGCCGCGCCGTCGACTACCCGGGCATCGCCACGTTCTCGCTCGCCGCGACGGGCCTCACCTATTCCGTCATCACCGGCGGCGATCGCGGATGGGCCTCCGCCGGTGCGGTGATCGGGTACCTGGTCACGGCGGCCGCCATCGGAGCGTTTGTGGTCGTCGAACGGCGCAGCAGTGCACCCATGGTGCCGACCGCCTTGTTCGCGACGCGCCGGTTCCTCGGCGTTTTGCTCGTCGCGTTCAGCTACTACTTCGCCGGATTCGGTGCGCTGCCGGTGATTTCGCTGTGGCTGCAGAACGGGACCGGCCTCAGTTCGGCGGCGACGTCGGCGGTGCTGGCGCTGCAGGTGGTGGTGTTCGTCGCGGTGTCGGCGCTGATCAGCGGACGGTTGCACGCCAGGTCGCCGGGCCGGGTGCTGGGCGGCGCGACGATGCTGATCGGCTTCGGCTGCTTGACCGCGGTCGCGGTGCTGCTCAGCCCGACCTGGATCGCCTTGCTGCCGGCGTTGGTCCTGACCGGAATCGGCGCGGGCATCGTGTCGCCGGTCTTCCCCGCGGTGGCGATCGCCTCGGTCCCCGCGGAGTACGGCGGCACAGCGGGCGCAGCCGCGAACAGCTCCCGGCAGCTCGGGCTGGCGCTCGGGATCGCGGTGTCCGGCGCGGTTTACGCGACCCGCGGCGAGGGGAGTGCCGGGGCGACGCACGGGGTGTTGCTGGTGTTGCTGGTGTGCGGCGTGCTCGCGGCAGTGAGCGGACTCACGGGCGGCTGGCTGCTTCGGGATGGCTCCGGGGGCAACGCTCAGGAATGAATTGACCGCTGTTTCGTCACCTGAAAGGAGGAAGCTGGAAACGGGGGACGATTGCTATTGTTCGGCCTTGCCAAAAACGTCTGTCCACAATGTACATTCAGCGTACGGGCGAGGTGACAAGTTCACCAGTCGATAGCAGTCCGCGCCGTGCCGCGCAAGGAACTTGGGTCGGTAAAACAGCTTTACCCGGTTGACATTCCCGGTCGGGACAAAACACTTCCAGCGGGTTCGTCCGCGATGCTTGAATGAGGCGGATGGCATTCGACCTGAACTGGGGAGATGTGTTCGGCCGTGTCCAGAAAATTCATCGTTCCCTGTCCTTTGCGCGGCAGCGTGCTGGCCTCGCCCGAGGCTGACGCGCTGGTCGAGCTGGTCACCAGCGAGTCCACTTTGTCCATGGGCGAGCACCGCGGGCGGTTCGAGCGGCAGTTCGCCGCGACGGTCGGGGCCCGGCACGCGGTCTCGGTCACCAGCGGCACGGTCGCGGTGCAGCTCGCGGTCGAGATGCTCGATCTCGAGCCGGGCGACGAGGTCATCGCGACCCCGCAGACCTACCAGGCCACCGTCCAGCCGCTGCTCGACCACCGCGTGCGGGTCCGGTTCTGCGACGTCGACCCGGGTTCGCTCACCGTCGACCCGGCGTCGTTCGAGGCGCTGATCACCCCGCGCACCAAGGCTTTGCTGCTGGTGCACTACGGCGGCTGTCCCGCGGACATGGACGCGATCATGCGGATCGCCCGTGCGCACGGGGTGCTCGTCGTCGAGGACTGCGCGCACGCGCTCGGCGCCGGCTACCGCGGGCGGGCGCCGGGCGGGCTGGCCGACCTCGGCTGCTTCAGCTTCCAGAACTCCAAGAACATCACCACCCTCGGCGAGGGCGGCATGATCACCTGCGACAACGAGGTCTGGGCGCACCGGCTGCGGCGGTTGCGCGGCAACGACTACGACGGCCACCTCAGCACCTCGGCGCTGCCCGGCGAGGACGAACCGCTGCTGCTGCCGTGGATGAAGTACTCCGAAGGCGTATACCGCGACACGGTGCACCGGATCCGCCGCAGCGGCACGAACGCGACCATGTCCGAGGCCGCCGCCGCGGTCGGGGTGGTGCAGCTCGCGCGGTTGCCGGAATTGGCCGCGCTGCGCCGGGCGATCGCCTCGCGGCTGGACGAGGTGATCGACGGATATTCGTTCGTCACCCCGCAATCCGCCCCGGCGGGCAGCACGCACGCCTACCACCTCTACACCTGCTTCGCGGAAACCGCCGAACTGCGCGAGGAAATGGTGCTCGCGCTCGACCGCGGCGGAGTGGAGATCCAGCTCCGCTATTTCCCGCAGCATTTGCTCCCGGAATGGCGCCACCGCGGGCACGGGCCGGGCGAATGCCCGGTGGCGGAACGATTGTGGTTCAGCTCGCTGATCAACCTGCCGTGCCATCCGGGGCTGCGCCTGGCGCAGGTCGACTATCTGGTCGACACGCTGGACCGGGTGCTCGCCGACCTCAACGGGCCTGCCCCGGCGATGCTGGTGGCGGCCGGGGCGCGGGCGAGCGGCTCGTGATCGGCTTCGCGACGCCCGGCGCGGTGCTGTCCGGCGCTCCGGTTTCGCTGCCGGTGCGGAACCTCGTGCTCGGCGGTTCGCCGCGGGTGGACGGCCCGGTCGCCGAACACGTCCGGATGCTGACCGGCCGCGATCCCGCGGTGCTGCCGCCGATCGTCGTGCAGCGCGACACGTTGCGCGTGATCGACGGCGAACACCGCGTGCGGGCGGCGGTGCTGCGCGAGGACGAGCGGATCCGCGCGGTGCTGTGCGAAGGCACCGAATCCGAGTGTTTCCTCTACGCGGTGCGGTCGAACGTCGCGCACGGCCTTCCGCTGTCACTGGAGAGCAGGCGGGCCGCGGCGGTGCGGATCGTGCGGGAATTCCCGGGCTGGTCGGACCACGTGGTAGCGGATCTGGCCGGGCTCTCGGACAAAACGGTGGGCGCGCTGCGGCGTTCGACCGCGGAAATTCCGGGGTCGAACACCGCGCGGGTCGGCCGCGACGGACGGGCGCGCCCGTCCGTCGCGGCCGAGGGACGCCGCCAGGCCGGCGCGCTGCTGGCCGAGGAGCCCGGCCTGTCCCTGCGCGAGGTCGCCCGCCGCGCCGGGATCTCGCTCGGCACCGCGCACGACGTGCGGCGGCGGCTGGATTCCGGCCAGGATCCGGTGCCGGACCAGCGGCGTCCGCGCGCCGAGACCGTGCCGGAAGCGCCGCCGCGGGTGGATGCGGCGCTGTTGTTGCGCCAGCTCCGCACGGACCCGGCGCTGCGTTCGAGCGAACCCGGGCGAGTGCTGCTGCACCTGCTCAACCTGACCGGACAGGCGCTCGGGCGCCGGTCGGACATCCTCGGCGCGGTGCCGCCGCACTGCCTGCCCGCCGTGGCCGCGATGGCCGAGGCCTACGCGCGGGACCTGTCCGGGCTCGCCGAGCAGATCCGCGCGGCGCTGCCGGATCCGCACTGAATGCCTTGCTGTGCCCCGCCGTCCGGAAAACCCCGGACGGCCGCTTCCGAACTCCCGCGCGCCCGGACGCGGGACAAGACCGTGAAAGGTATGGAGAGCTGTGCCATCCTCGCACCCGGCCCCGGCCGCGGAAGAGATCTTCGACCTGCTGACCGAAATCGGCATCGACGCCGAAACCCTGGCCGAGGCGGACTCCTCGACCCGGCTCCGCGCGGACCTCGCGCTCAGCTCGGTCGAGACGACCGACCTGCAACTGGAGCTCACCGCCCGGTTCGGGCTCGCGGTGAACCTGTGGGACACCGAGGACTACACCCTCGGCCGGCTCGCCGAACTGGCCGGTGCGGCGGTGCCCCGATGACCGGGGTGACCGGAGAACGCGCGCGGCGGTACCGGGAATCCGGGCTGTGGAAAGACGAACTCGTGGTGACGCCGATCCGCCGGCAGTTCGCCGAAGCGGCAGGCCGGTGCGCTGTGGTCGACGGTGCGCGCCGCCTCGGCTACGCGGAACTCGGCGACGCGGTGGGCGTGGCGCGAGACCGGCTCGCCGGGTTGGGCGTGCGTCCTGGCGATCGGATCGCGGTCGCGCTGACCAACTGCGCCGAGTACGTCGTGCTCGTGCTGGCGGCGCTGGAACTCGGCGCCGCGCCGGTGCTGATCCTGCCTGCCTTCCGGGAACACGAGCTGGACCACGTCGTCGCGGTGACCGGGCCGGTGCTGCTGGCGGTGGACGCGACCGGACGGCGCAAGGAAGCGCTGACCGTCGCCCGGCGGCTGCGAGAACGCCATGCGGGGCTGAAAAATCTGCTCGTGCGCGGCGGGGAGACCGCCGGCGACGAGGTCGATCTCGCGCTGTTGTGCGAACCCGGCGGCGAAACGCCGAGCGCGTGGAAGCCCGCGGCGGCCCCGTCCGACCCGGCGGTGTTCCTGCTTTCCGGCGGCACCACCGGCCTGCCCAAGGCGATCGCGCGGACGCACGAGGGCTACGGCTGCATGATCCGGCACGCGATCACCGTGAACGCGATGACCCGGGACGCGGTGAACCTGGTCGTGATGCCCGCCGAACACGGCTTCGTCATGAACTGCCCCGGCATTCTCGGCGCGTTGTCCGTCGGGGCGACCGTGGTCATGAGTTCGCCCGAATCTCCTTCGGGTGCTTTCGAAATCATCGAACGAGAGCGGGTCACGCACAGCACGCTGGTGCCCTCGGTCGCGCTGCGCTGGAGTGCCGAAGCGAAGCGGACCAGCCGCGATCTGTCGTCTCTGCGCGTGCTGCTGGTCGGCGGATCGCGGCTCGCGCCAGGGACTGCCGACGAACTCCGCACCACGCTCGGCGGCACCGTTCAGCAGTGCTACGGGATGAGCGAGGGGTTGCTCTGCTACACCCGCCTGGACGACCCGGACGACGTCATCCGCGACACCCAGGGAAGGCCGTTGCTGCCCGAGGACGAGATCCGGGTGGTCGCCGCCGACGGTTCGGACGTCGAGCCCGGCGAGGAAGGGGAACTGCTCACCCGCGGGCCCTACACCGTCGCCGGGTACTACGCCAATCCCGAAGCGACCGCCGAAGCGTTCACGCCGGACGGCTTCTACCGCACCGGCGACCTCGTCCGCGTCGATCCCGGCGGCAACCTGGAGATTCTCGGGCGGCTCCGGGACGTGATCAACCGCGGCGGCGAGAAAATCTCCGCCGAGGAACTGGAAGCGATGGCGCTGCGGCATCCCTCGATCGCCCAAGCGGCCGGGGTCGCCGTGCCGCACGAGATCCACGGCGAAACGGTCTGCCTGTGCGTGGTGCCCGCCGCCGGCGCCGAGCGGCCGGGACTGCGCGAGGTCCGGAAGTTCCTGGACGGCCAAGGACTTGCCCGGTACAAGTTCCCCGAGCACCTCGTCGTCCTCGACGCGCTTCCGCTGACCGGCACCGGCAAAGTCGACAAAGCCGCCCTGCGCCGGGACGCGGCCGGGTCGTGGGACGCCGCGATGCTGAGCGGGACGCGAGGATGACCGGTTCCGCGTGGATCAAACGGATTCCCGGGGAAAGCCCGGTCCGGCAGCAATTGCTCTGCCTTCCGCACGCCGGGGGCGGCGCGTCGGCGTTCCGGCCGTGGCGGCAGTTGCTTCCGCCGGAGGTCGAACTGCTGATCGTGCAGTATCCGGGCCGGGAGGACCGGATCGGCGAGCCCGCGCTGACCGATCTGGCGGAGCTGGCCGAAGGCGTGGCCGGCGCACTGCCCGACGCGCTGGACGCGCCGTACACCGTGTTCGGCCACAGCATGGGTGCGCTGGTCGGCTATGAACTGGTGAATGTGCTGCGGCAGAACGGTTTTCCGGTGCCGCGGCGGCTGATAGTGTCCAGCCAGTTCCCGCCCGGGCTGCTGCCCGACCGGGGAGTCCGCGACTTCGGCGACGAAGCGGTGCTGGACCTCGTGGACTGGCTCGCCGGCGGATCCTCCGGCATCCGGGCCGATTCGCGGCTCAGCGCGTTCGTGGCCGCACTGGTCCGCGCCGACTACGAGGCGGTCGAAACCTACCGGCCGGGCACCGCGGGCATCACCGTGCCGGTCAGCGCTTTCTGCGGGGCTGGCGACCCGGCGGTGAGCCCGGACGAGGTCGCCGGCTGGGCCGCGTGGTGCCGGGCGGGTTTCGACCGGACGGTCTTTCCCGGCGGCCATTTCTACTTGCGCGAATCGGCGGCGGAGACGGTCGCCGCGATCACCGGGATTCTTCGACGAGAGGACGTACTGGCATGAGTGCCGAGAAGCATTTCGACGTGATCGTGGCGGGCGGCGGCCCGATCGGGCTGTCCGCCGCGTGGCGGTCCGCGGCCGGCGGCGCGCGCGTGCTCGTCACCGACCGGTTCGGCTTCCTGAACGAGAGCTGCGGATCCAGCGGCGGCGAACGGCATTGGCGGGTGCAGTACACCCAGCCGGACATCTTCCGGCTCACGCTGGCGACCGCGCCGCTGTGGAAGGAACTGGAAGCCGACACCGGGCGCACTCTCGTGCACGAACTGGGCAGCCTGTGGTTCGGCGACACCCACGTGCCCACCAACGAGGGCCACATCGCCGACACCGCGGCTGCGATGGACGAGCTGTCCGTGCCCTACGAATGGTTGTCCGGCAAGGAAATCGAGCGCCGCTACGGATTCCGTAACCTGCCCGCGCACTTCGAGGGCTTCCTGCAGCCGAGCGGGGGAGCCATCGACGTGCGCGGCACGCTGGCCGCGCTGGTGCAGCAATGCCACCTGAACGGCGTGCGGATGCAGTCGCCGGAACGGATTCTCGCGGTCGAACCGGGACCGGACGGCGTCGTGGTGCGCAGCGACCGGGCGACCTACCGCGCGGACAAGGTGGTGCTGGCGGCCAACGCGCACGTCAACGAGCTGATCCGGCCGTGGGGCGCGGGAGAACTGGACCTGCACACCTACGAGATGGCGCTGGTGACCTTGCGCGACAACGGCGACGGCGTGCGCAGGCCGTTCTGGTTCGCCTTCCAGGAGCCGACCGCCGAGGACACCAACCTGTTCTACGGTTTCCCGCCCAATCCGTGGGCGAACGACGGGCTCGCCCGGCTCGGCCCGGACTTCGAGGTGGACGCGCTGGCCGACGCCGATCTCGCCACCGGCCGTCCGCGTCCCGCGCACGTCGAACGGGTGTCGGACTGGGTCCGGGCGCACCTGCCGTGGCTTGACCCGGAACCGGTGTCCACCGGCACCTGCCTCGCGGTGCTGCCCGGGGACCCGCGGCGGCAGTTCTACCTCGGCACCGCCGAGGGACTGGTCGACGGCGGCGAGAACGTCGTGGTCGCCGCGGGCGGCTGGGCGTTCAAGCTGGTCCCGCTGTTCGGCCGGATCTGCGCCGACCTGCTTTCCCAGGGCAAAACCGAGCACGACATCGCCCGGCACGCGTTGACCGGCCTCCGGGCCGCCGTCCAGTGAGTGCGGACCGGCGGATCGCCGTCGTCGGCATGGCGGGCCGGTTCCCCGGCGCACCCGACATGGCGGCGTTCTGGTGCAACCTTCGCGACGGGGTCGAATCCATCGCTGCGCTCAGCGAAGCCGAACTGCTCGCGGAAGGCGTGCCTGCCGAGGAAATCTCGCACCCGGACTACGTGCCGGTGGCGGCGACCCTGCCGGAGCACGATCTGTTCGATGCCCGCTTCTTCGGCTTCGGCGCGCGCGAGGCGGCGCTGCTGGACCCGCAGCACCGGGTCTTTCTGGAATGCGCGTGGCACGCGATGGAGGACGCGGGGATCCGGCCGGGCGACGCGCGCGGCGGCGGGGTGTTCGCTTCGGCCGGAATGCCCGCGTACCTGATGTCGAACCTGCTGGGCGGGCGTCCGGTGGTGCTCGGCTCGGAGATCTTCGAACTGCAGATCCACAACGACAAGGACTATCTCGCCACCCGGGTCGCGCACCGGCTCGGCCTGACCGGACCGGCGGTGAGCGTGCAGACCGCGTGCTCCGGTTCGCTCGTCGCGGTGCACGAGGCGGTGCGGGCGCTGCGCGCGGGCGAGTGCGAGATCGCGCTCGCCGGCGGGGTGTGCGTGCGGGTTCCGCACCGGGTCGGCTACCGCTGGGAACGCGGCATGGTGTTCTCGCGGGACGGGCACTGCCGTCCGTTCGACGCGGCGGCCTCCGGGACGGTGTTCGGCAACGGGGTCGGCGTCGTGGTGCTCAAACGGCTCGACGACGCGGTCGCGGCCGGGGACCGGGTGCTCGCGGTGCTCGCCGGTTCGGCGGTGAACAACGACGGCGCGGGCAAGGTCGGCTTCACCGCGCCGAGCGCCGCCGGCCAGGAGGCAGTGGTGCGCGCCGCGCTGCGGGACGCGGACTTCGACCCGGAGACGATCACCGCCGTCGAGGCGCACGGCACCGCGACCCCGATCGGCGACCCGATCGAAATCACCGCGCTGAGCCGGGCGTTCGGCGCCTCGCGCACCGGGTTCTGCACGGTCGGCTCGGTGAAGGGCAACGTCGGGCACCTGGAGTCCGCGGCCGGGATCGCCGGGCTGATCAAGGCGATTCTCCAGCTGCGGCACGGGGTGCTGGCCCCGACGGCGCATTTCGCCGAGCCGAATCCGGCGATCGACTTCGCGAGCACGCCGTTCGTGGTGCGGACCGAGGCCGGGGAATGGGAGACCGGCGGGCTGCCGAGGCGGATCGGGGTCAGCGCGTTCGGCATCGGCGGGACCAATGCCCACGTCCTGCTCGAAGAAGCGGCCCGGCCGGAGCGGACGTCGCCGGCGCGCCGTCCGCAAGTGCTGGTGCTGTCGGCGAAAACGAAGGAAGCGCTGGAAACGATGGCCGGCGAGCTGGCCGCGGTGCTTCGGGGGCCGGACGCGCCTGCCATCGCGGATGCCGCCGCGACGTTGCGGCGCGGCCGGGAAACCTGGCGGTACCGGCGCGCGGTGGTGGTGTCCGAGTCGTCCGCCGAGTTCGCGCCTTCAGCGTCCGCGGCTCCGGCGAACAAGCTCAGGGTGGTGTGGATGTTTCCGGGGCAGGGCACGCAGTACCCCGGGATGGGCGCGGAGTTCTACCGGGAACTGCCCGGCTTCGCCGAAGCCGTCGACGAATGCGTCCGGGAGCTGACGCCGCGCCTCGGCGTCGATCTGCGGGAGCTGATGTTCTCGCCGGACACCGATCCCGCTCGGCTGCGGGCGACCGAACTCGCGCAACCGGCGTTGTTCGTGACCTCCTACGCGCTCGCTCGCCAACTGCTCCGCTGGGATTGCCGCGCCGACGCCATGGTCGGCCACAGCCTCGGCGAACTGGTGGCCGCCTGCTTGGCCGGAGTGCTGTCGCTGCCGGACGCGGCGCGGTTCGTCGCGGAGCGGGGGCGGCTGATGGCGGAGCAGCCGCCGGGAGCGATGCTCGCCGTTTCCGCGGCTGAGGAGCGCATCGCCGGGCTGCTGTCCGGTGAGGTCACGGTCGCCGCGGTCAACGCACCGGAGCTGTGCGTGCTGAGCGGGCCCGCGGAGGCGATCGCGAAATGCGCTGACGTGCTTGCCGGGCAAGGGATTCCGCACAAGCCGCTGCATACCTCGCACGCCTTCCACTCGGCGATGATGGACGGGGTCGTGCCGCGGCTGGCCGATTTCCTCGGCACCGCGCGGCTCAGCAAGCCCGAGGTGCCGGTGTTCTCCGCGGTGACCGGAGAGTTGCTCACCGACGAGCAGGCTGTCGATCCCGGGTATTGGGCGGCGCATGCGAGGAAACCGGTTCGCTTCGCCGCCGCGCTGGCCGGCGCGGGCGGCGGACTGGTGCTGGAAGTCGGCCCCGGCGCCACGCTCGGCACGCTCGCCCGGGCGACGCTCGGCGATCGGGTCGCGGTGGCGCGCACTATGCCGCGCCCGAACGAAAACCGGCCCGAACTGGAGGTGCTGCTGGGCGCGATGGGCGCGCTCTGGCAGCGGGGTTGCCCGGTCGATCTGGAAGCAGTGCACGACGGAGCCGGGCAGACAGTCTCGTTGCCCGGGTACGCGTTCGCCCGGCAGCGCTACTGGATCGGACGGCAGCCGGGCGCTCCGGAACCCGCCGCGGTCCCGGCGGACGAAGCCGTTTCCCGGCCGGCCGAGTTGAGCCGGAGTTTCGCCGCGCCGGACACCGAACTGCTCCGCCGGATCGTCGCGGTGTGGGAGGACGTCCTGCAGTACCGGCCGATCGGCGTGCACGACGATTTCTTCGAACTGGGCGGCCATTCGCTGCTCGCCGCGAAGCTGAGCGCCGGTCTCGCCGCCGCGCTGGGCCGCGAGGTCTCGCTGCCGGACGTGCTGGGGCGGCCTACCCCGGCCGCGTTCGCCGAGGCGCTGGAAAAGACCGTGCCCGCTGAACCGAAGGAGTGAAGAGCGTGGTGTCCACGCGACGGTTCCCGAACTGGACCGCACTGTCCGAGCCGCACGGTTCGCTGTTCCGGGAGAGCGTCCCGCTTTCCCGGTTTCCCCGGCTGCGCGCCTTCCGGGCCGGGCTCGGCCTGACCCGGCTCGCCGAGGCGCCCGGACCGGCGGGCGGGGCTCGGGTGCTGGCCAAACACGAGTACGAGAACCCGACCGGATCCGACGCGGACCGGGTGGCTTACGCACTGGTCTGCCAGGCGATCGGCGCTTCCCCCGGCGAACCGCGATTCGTCGCCGCGGCCGGGCCGGAGCTGGCCCGTGCGCTGAGCCACCTGTGCTCGCTGATCGGCGTGCCACTGCGGCTGGTGCTCGCGGAGGAAGTGTCGCTCGGTCCGGACGGGGCGGGCCTGCGGGTCGAGCGGGCCGATCCGGAAGGCGGGCCGCTCGCCGCCATCGCGCTGGCCGGGGAGATCGCGGAAGCCGAACCGGAGTGGATTCTCCTGGACGCGCATCGTGATCCGGTGTGCGTGGCGATGCACGAATTCGTGACCGGACGCGAGATCATCGGCCAGCTCGACGGTCTCATCCCGGCCGCGTGGGTGTGCGGTACCGGCTCCGGCGGCTGCCTCGCCGGGGTGACCAGGGCGTTGCGCGCGGCGGGTGCGGACCCGGTCGTCACCGGGGTGACCGCCGCGGAGCTGCCGTACGGGTCGGCGGCCGCGCCGAGGTCCGGGCTGCCGGGATGGGCCGGGCTCGGCCACGGCTACCGGCAGCCGCTCGTGGAGGGCGAATTGCCGGACCTGGCAACGGAAAGCGTGAGTGCGGGCGAGGCCCGCGCCGGGGTCCGGGAATTCCGTGCCGCGACGAATCGCGAGATCGGCCCGGCCTCGGCGGCGAACTGGCTCGTCGCCCGCGCGGTCGCCGCGAAGCTGCCGCCGGAGGACGTCGTCGTCACGATTTTTCCGGACGGCCCGCACGAGGTCACCGCAGTAGTCGACATCTGGGAAAAGACGAAAGGGAAGGGCTGAACGATGGTCACTGTCCGGTCCGTCCGCCCGGCGCCGCCGCGTCGTGCCGAGTCCGGCGCCACCGCGGATTCCGGTCGCCTCGGGGCATTCGCACGGATGCGCGAAGACCTCCGCACGATCGTCGAACGGGATCCGTCGATCGACACTCTCGCCGAGGCGCTGGCCCATTCCACGCTGCCCGCGGTCTGGATCCATCGCGTCGCGCACGCGCTTTACCGGCGCGGGCACCGGATCGCCGCACGGCTGCTGACCAATCTCGCGCGGGTGCTCACCGGCGTCGAGATCCATCCCGGCGCGGTGATCGGCCGCCGGTTGTTCATCGACCACGGCACCGGGGTGATCATCGGGGAGACCGCGGTAGTCGGCCAAGACGTGACGCTGTACCAGCACGTGACACTCGGCGCGGTCGGCTGGTGGCGCGACAACAGAAGGGACGCGGGCGAACGACGGCATCCGGCGGTCGGCGACCGGGTCACCTTCGGGGCCGGTGCCACGGTGCTCGGCCCGGTCGAGGTCGGAGACGATTCGTTCGTGGGCGCGACCGCGCTCGTGGTCTCCGACGTGCCCGCGGGAAGCAAAGTGCTCGCTGTTCCGCGGACCGCGTAATCGAACGGCGAAAAAAACCGTCGCGACGGAATTTTCCCGGTATTCGTGAGACAGCTCACCGGCACCGGTCAATTGTCGCGGCGCGGCCAGTCCGTTAGGATCGAGGCAAGACGTCGCGATCCGGCGGATGTGGGGGATTTCGTGCAGGCACGGTATCCGATACGAGTAAGTCATGTGCCCGGCCCGGAAGGCAACGCGCTCAGTCGCGGACGTGCGAGCCGGACCGCCCCGTCCGGTTCGCCGCGCCCGGGTTCCCGGCCGTCGGTTTCGCCCGCGGCCAAAGGCGTTCTCGGCGCGTGCCTGCGGCGGCTTTCCTGGTCGCCCGACCGGCTCGCCCGCGAGATCAACCGCAGGCTCGGATCGGGCACGATCAGCGCCAAGGCCCCTTACCACTGGCTGCGCGGGGTCACGCCGCGCGATCCGCTGCCCGCGGTGGTCGCCTCGATCCTTTCCGCTGAGCTGGGCGAGGAAATCCGGCTGGCGAACCTGTGGCCCGCGCTGGCGGCCCGGGACGTCTGCCCGCCCGCACCTGCCCCGGTCCCGGTCGAGCCGCTGATGGTCCGCGCGCTGCGGTCCAGGGTGGATCAGCTGCTGGCACTGGACGGCAGGCTGGACGACCGCGCGCTGCTTTCCTGGGCGGCGCAGGACTTGAGCTGGATCCGGCAGCTCAGCGCGGGTCCCGGCGTCGCCTCGGCCGAGCGGGAACTGCGCCGGATGGCCGCGGACCTTTCCCGGGTGATCGGAAACGTTTCCCTGCGAATCGACGATTGCGCCGGCGGGTGCGATTTCCTGCTGGCGTCGATTGAAGAGTGCGAAACCATCGTGTGAACAGTTCGGCCGTATTCCTTCACCGCATTCCCCGGCCGACGAGCAAGAACAGCAGATACGCCCCGCCGACGATCCCGGTCACCACTCCGACCGGGATTTCGGCGGGCGAACTCAGCGAACGCGCGAGCAGGTCGGCCAGCATCAGCAACGCGGACCCCAGCAACGCCGACGCCGCCAGCGACGGCTCCCGGCGGCCGGTCAGCAGCCGGGCCAATGCCGGGGCAGTGAGTGCCACGAAGGCAACCGGCCCCACCGCCGCCGTGGCGGCCGAAGCGAGCACTGTGGCCGCGATCGTCAGGAAAACGCGGGTCCGGCCCACCTCGACTCCGAGCGAGCGGGCGAGGTCGTCGCCGTGCCCGAGAAGCGTCAGCGGCCGCGCGAACGGCACCACGGCCAATGCCGCCGGGATCGTGAACCACAGCAGCGGCACCAGTTCCGGCCAAGACCGGCCGTCGAGGGTCCCGGTGAGCCACACCAGCGCGGCCTGCGCTTCGGTCACCTCGCCGACGGTGAGCAGCCAAGACACCCCGCCGGCCAGCAAGGCCGCGACCGCCACGCCGATGAGGACGAGATTCCGCCCCCGCGCGGTGGCCAGCAGATGCACTGCGCCGGTGGTGACCAGCCCGCCGGCCAGCGCCGACCCCGACACGGCAGGCCCGGTCCAGCCGAACAGCAGCAAGGCGGACACCGCGGCCGTCGCGGCGCCGGAGGTCGTGCCGAGCACGTCCGGGCTGGCGAGCGGATTGCGGACCAGGGATTGCACGATCGCGCCCGCCAGCCCGAAGGCCGCCCCGG
This sequence comes from Amycolatopsis nivea, assembly GCF_004522235.1. Taxonomy (GTDB): domain Bacteria; phylum Actinomycetota; class Actinomycetes; order Mycobacteriales; family Pseudonocardiaceae; genus Amycolatopsis; species Amycolatopsis nivea. The sequence continues at coordinate 23,788 of NZ_SDLT01000046.1, read as the reverse complement.
TCGTCACGGCGAGCAGCGACCGGGGGAGCCGGACGTCCAGGACGAAGAAGCTCGCCCGCGGGTCGGCGGTTCCGGCGAGTGCGCGAAGGACGGACGACGGCGAGAGGGGAAAGTCGCCGTAGAGGAGTCCGGCGATGAGAAGACCGGCGACGAGGACGGCGAGGATCGGCAGGACGAGGCGGGCGGTTCGGTTCATGGTGGACTGCCGTGGGGTCGTTGTGCCTGGATTGCGCACGGTGGGCGGGGATGAATGGCGGGAAGCCGCCGGCGGGCGAGGGGCGCGAGTCAGGTCAGCCCGCGCGGGGCGCACCTCAGGCCGACGAGAGCTTCTTGCGGCGAGCCAGCACGATCAACGCCGGCGTCCCGAGCACCGCGGTCACCACTCCCGCGGGCAGCTCCGCCGGTCCGGCCGCGAACCGGCCGAGGAGGTCGGCGAGCAACAGCAGCAGCGAGCCCAGCACGACCGAATAGCGCAGCACCCAGCGCTGGTCCGGTCCGGTGATCAGCCGCGCCAGATGCGGCGCCAGCAGTCCGAGGAAGCCGATCGGTCCGGCGATCGCGGTGGAGACCCCGGACAGCACCACGACCACCGCGCTGGACAGCAGTTTCGCCGGCGCGGTTCGGTGCCCCAGCGAGATCGCGAGGTCCTCGCCCAGCGCCTGCACGTTGAGCGCCCTGCCGAGCAGCAGCCCGCAACCGAGCGCGGGCACGAGCAGGGCCGCGCCGAAAAGGAGGACCGAGACCGGCCGTCCGGTCAGGGAACCGACCTGCCAGAACCGGAACTGGGCGAACGTGCCGCCGTCGGTCAGCAGGACGGCGCTGGTCGCCGAGGTGAGGATCGCGGTCAGTGCGGTCCCGGCGAGCAGCAGCGTCACCGGACCGCGCGACCGGAGAGCGAGCAGGTGCACCACGGCCGCGGCGGTCGCGGCACCGGCCAGGGCGAGCCAAGCGGTGGACGATCCGGTCAGCGAACCCATGGTGGTCAGACCCAGGACGATCGCCAGTGCCGCTCCGGCGTTGATGCCCAGGATTCCGGGATCTGCCAGGGGGTTCCGCACCGATGACTGCAGGATCGCCCCGGCAAGGCCGAGCCCGGCTCCGGCCGCGAGCCCGGTGAGGGTGCGGGGCAGCCGCAGCGTCCGCACCGCGAGCTCGTCCAGCCGGGCGGGGTCGTAGTGCAGCAGTGCGTCCAGAACCGTGCCAGGGGAAACGAACGTCGCTCCCGCGCACACGCTGGCCAGCGCGACGAGCGCAAGCACCGCGAGCACGGCGGCCCATCCCGTGCCGGGCCGCACGACGGTTCGGTGCGTTCGCTGAGCTTGCGCCATGTTCATCTCCGGAGAAGGCGAGCGGCTTCTCCGTTCGCAGGAGCCGGATTATGGTTAGGCAACCCTAATCCGAGCAAGTGTCCGACGGGGCCGGACGAACACTTTCTCCCTGCGGCACAGGAGGTTTGATGGCGAGGGGCGCGGGCAAGCCCGCCCGGCGGACCGTGCTCTTCGGCGGGATCGCCGCGACCGCCGCGGTGGTCGCACCGCGACTGTCGGCGGATTCCGCGGAGGCCGGCCCGGTCCGGAAAGTGCCACCGGGTTCGTGGACGGTCACCGACGACACCGGTCTACGGCTGGAATTCCCTTCGGTGCCAAGGAGAATCATCGCTTACGCCACCGTGGCCAGCACTCTGCACGACTACGGCGTCGACGTGGCCGGGGTGTACGGCGGAGTTCTGGCGCAGGGGCGCAAGCTTGATCGCGCGACGCTGGGAAGTCTTGACCGCGCCGTTGTTCTGGGCTCCGCGTGGGGTCAGCTGAACGTGGAACGAGCGGGCGCGCTGAAGCCAGACCTGGTGCTGGACTCCTTGCAGTACGGGCTTTCCCAGCTCGATCCAGGGGTAGGGGCGCAGGTGCGGAAGTTCTGTCCGGTGGCGTCCTTCGAGAGTTATGCGGCCGAGTTGCCGGATTCGCTGCGCCGGTTCGGCGACCTGGCCGCGTCGCTCGGCGCGTCCGGCGTCGCGGCGCAGCGGGCCGAGTACCTGCGGGCACGTGCGGCACTGCGTGCGGCGGCGCGGCAGGCACCATGGGTGCTGTTCGTTTCGATCGATCCGGACGGGATCCGGATCGCACGCACGGGATGGCCGTTGCTGCGGGAATACCTCGCGCTGGGAGTGCCCGTCGTGCTCCCGCCCGGGGGCAAGTACGCGCTGAAACTGTCGTGGGAAAACTCGTTGCGGTACCCGGCGGACGTGCTGATGGTGGACGCCCGTTCCACGAGCCTGCAGCCCGAAGACGTCGCCGGACATCCGTTCTGGCAACGACAGAAAGCCGTCCAGGCCGGGCGGGTTTACTCGTGGCAGCCCGAACCGCCGCTGAGCTACCGCGCGGCGGCGAATCAGCTGACTGGCCTGACCCGCGCCCTCGCTGGCTGAAGCGTTCAGCCACTGGTGCGGGAAAACGTTGATACGCAAGAAAAAACGGTTACAGTTCGACGCGATTTCCGAGGCGAGAAAGAGGAGTCATGACGAACGCCTACCAGGACGTGATCGACCTGACGATCGGCGATCCGCTGGACGAGATGTTCGACGAGCGGCTGACCCTGGAACAGTTCCCGGCGCTGAAGGAATTCCGGGACCGGCTCGGGCACTCCCGGCTCGTCGAGGTCCCCGGGCCGGACGGTGGTGCGAAGATCTTCGCCAAGTACGAGTTCGAGAACCCGTTCGGCTCAGTGAAGGACCGCACCGCGTACTCGCTGCTGTGCGGCGCGGTGAACGCCAACGCCGACCGCCTCGACGACCTGCGCATCGTCGCCGGCTCGGGCGGCAACATGGCGCGTGCCTTGGCGCAGCTGGGCAAACTGGCCGGAATCCCGATCAAGGTCGTGCTGCCGAGTTCGATGGCCGAGAGCGTCGTCGAGGAGATCCGCGGCACCGGAGCGTCGGTGGAATTCTCCCGCGGTTCGGAGTTCGTGCTAGGTTTTCTCAAGCTCTCCAAGGAAATCGCCGACGCCGACCCCCGGTGGACGATGGTCGCGCAGCACCGCGACCTGCACAACTTCGCGGTGAACCAGTTTCTCACCGGCCAGGAAATCATCACCCAGCTGGCCGGACGGCGCCCGTCCGCGTGGGTAGCCGCGGTCGGCAGCGGCGCGACCCTCGGCGGAGTCGCCCGCGCACTGCGCACCGAGTACGGAGCCCTCGACGTCGTCGCGGTGACCCCGGCCGAACTTCCGTTCGGCACCACGAGCCCGCCCAACGAAACCTCGAAGTTCCCCGGAGCGGGCGGCCTCGGGTACGGGATGCGGCAGCGCTTCGTCAGCGACCTGATCCCCGGAGTCCAGCACCAGACCGTGTCCTACCCCGAGGTGCTGCGCGGCATGCGCGACTTCCGCGCCGCGACCGGCACCGCCATCGGCGGCTCCGCGGCGGCCAACTGGATCACCGCCCGCCGCCTGGCTGCGACCCGCACGCCGGACGACACCGTGGTGACCCTGTTCGCCGACTCCGGTACCGCGGAGGACTGGAAGAACGCCAGCCGCCTCTGAGCCTGCTGCCCCTGGGCCCGCGTTCCCCGCACATCGTCGCCGGACGCGGGCTTCCGGGGGCACCGGACGACGCCGCTGGCGCGACTCGCGTTGGCCGACCGGATGTGCCCAGTTCGGCGGCGACGGGTCGCGCGCGGCCGGTTTAGGACAGTCGGGGTCGGGACCTCGGAGTCGCCTCGTGAAGTCTGCGCGACGGGGCAAAGCCTCGCGATGTCGCGCTCGCCCGGCCGCTCCAGGACGGCGTTTACGGGGCAGGCGTTGTCTCGCGGTGCCCGTGCCGGGCCGGGCTCTGGAAGACCTGGCGATTTCGCGTTCGCCCGGTCGTTTCGGGAACGGCGGTTGCGGGTGCGTGCGTTGTCTCGCCAAGCCTGTGCCGAGCGAGGACGGAAGACCTCGCTTTCGCCGAGCCTTTTAGGACGGTGCAGCTGTTGGCTCGCGATGCCCGCGCGCGGTCGGTTCTGGAAGACCCGGCGATCTCGTGTTCGTCCGGTCGCTTGAGGAACGGCGGTTAGGGGTGCATGCGTTGTCTCGCGAAGCCTGTACCGAGCTAGGACGGAAGACCTCGCCTTCGACGGGCCCCTTTGGGACGGCGCAGCAGTTGTCTCGCGAAGCCTGTACCGAGCTAGGACGGAAGACCTCGCCTTCGACGGGCCCCTTTGGGACGGCGCAGCAGTTGTCTCGCGAAGCCTGTACCGAGCTAGGACGGAAGACCTCGCCTTCGACGGGCCCCTTTGGGACGGCGCAGCAGTTGTCTCGCGAAGCCCGCTCCGGATCGGGTTCTGGAAGACCCCGCGTTCGCCCGCCCGCTTCGGCAACGGCGATTACGAGTGCATGCGTCGTCCCGCGCAGCCTGTGCTGGCGCGCGGAGCAAAAGACGTAGCGATCGCACGCCCGGCCACTCCGCGACCGCGGCCAGCAGCCGTCAGCGCCCTCCCACGAACCCCGCGCCCGATCGAGAAACACCTCCCAAGCCCCCTCACCGCCGGAAATGCCGCGAAACCGCCCCGTCGTACTCCTCCTCCACGTAATCCGTAAAACCCAGCTTCTCCACCACCCGCAACGACGGCGTGTTCGTCACCGCCACGCTGATCAGCACCGGAATCGCCGGTATCTCCCGCTCCGCCCACTCCACCGACGCCCGCGCGGCCTCCACCGCATAGCCCTTTCCCCACGCCGACGGGCGGAAGCGGTACGCCAGGTTCAGCACCTTCTCGCCCCGGAACTCCCGGTTGCGCACTCCGGCCATGCCGATCACATCCGACCCGTCAGCAGCCTCCGGCCTGCCTCGCTCCCGGACCGCCAGGTACCCATAGCCGAACGTCGCCCAGTGCTCGAGCCAACTGTCGAACATCACCAGCGTGGTCGCGGTGTCCGGCGGACGCGGGTTGTACCGGTTCGTCTCCGGGTCGCTCTGGATCTCCACCACCGCTTGCCGATCCGCCTCCACGAAGTGCCGCAGCACCAGCCTTTCCGTCACGATCTCTGTCACGCCCCCGACCATAACGACGGGGTCCGACAAAAATCGCGCCCAAAAACAGCGACAATCTCCGCCATGACCGAACTGCCGTTGGTGCTCCTGCACGCCTTCCCACTCGACGCCCGCATGTGGGACCCGGTCCGCGCGCCGCTCGCGGAGCGCTTCCGGGTCATCACGCCTGATCAGCGCGGCCTCGGCCGGAGTCCGCTGCCGGAGAGCGAAGCCGAGCCGGAGCTGGCGGACGCGGCGAGGGACGTCGTCGCGCTCCTGGACAAGCTCGAACTCGACCAGGTGGTTCTCGGCGGCTGTTCGATGGGCGGCTACCTCGCGATGGCCGTCCTGCGGCAGGCTCCCGAGCGCGTCGGCGGGCTGGTCCTCATCGACACCAAAGCCGCCGCGGACACGCCCGAAGCCGCGCAAACCCGGCTCGACGTCGCGAATCGCGCCGAGGCCGAAGGCGTCAAAGGCTGGCTGGCCGACGCGAATCTGCCGAACCTGCTGGCCGACACCGCGTCCGCCGACGTTCGCGCGCGCGTGCGCGAATTGATCGACGCGCAGCCGCCGTCCGGGATCGCCTGGGCCGCGCGGGCGATGCGCAACCGGCCCGATTCCGTTGACCTGCTGCGCGAAACGGACGTCCCGGCGCTCGTCATCGTGGGGGAGCGCGACGCGATCACGCCGCTCGACGCCGCCAACACCATGGTCGAGGCGCTGCCCGACGCGACCCTCGCCGTTCTCCCGGACGTCGGGCACCTGACGCCGCTGGAAGACCCGGCTGGGGTGGTCGAAGCGATCCTCGGCTGGGTCAGCTGAAGTAGTCGACGGCCGCGGCGCGCGCTTCGTCGAGGCGGTGCGGGAAGCGCTGTGCGATCAGAAACCGCCACGTGACCGCGAAGAGCGAGCGAAGCTGCGTACACGTCGCGAGGACGGCTTCGTCCGCTTCGCCCGGGTACGCGGCGAGGAACTCCGAGCCGCCCTGTCGCGCGAGGATCGCCAGGTCCCATTCGAGCGGTCCGCGCCAGGTGTCCTCGAAGTCGAGCCAGCACGGGCCGTCGGCAGTCTCGATGAGGTTGCCGGGGTGCGCGTCGCCGTGCAGGGCCTGGACCGGGCCGGACGGCAGCAGCGCGGCGAGCCGTTCGGTTTCCGCGCCGATCCGGTCGGCGAAGCCGTCCAGCAGCGAGCCGCTGCGGGCGACGGTGTCCAGCAGTTCGCCGACCGGGCCGCGGGACGGCAGTTCGCCGGGATAGCCGCGCAACGCGGCGTGGACCCGGGCGAGCGACGCGGCGGTCTCGTCCGGCCTGTGCCGAAGGTCCGGATCGTGCGGGGTCCAGTGCCAGAGCGTGACCGGCAACCCCTCCGCGAAATGCGGTCCGGCCGGGGGATCCGCGGTCGGTGAGACGACGCGCACACCACGTTCGGTGAGGTAGGCCGAAAGGGCGACATCCCGTTCGAGCCACGCCGTCGCGTCCGGCCGCAGCAACCGCGTGGTGGCCGGGACCCTCGCCACCACCGGACCCATCCTCACCAGCACGTTCGAGCGCTCGTGCAGCACCTCGGCCGACCCCGTCGCCAGGCCGAACCGGCGGCCGGCGGCGAGCGCGGAGGAGACCGCCGCGGCGCGGAACGGGTCGGTCATGCGGTGATCTAAGCAGCCGGTGCGAGCGACTGTCGGTACCGAGGGCTACGATCCCCTTGACCGCCCGGATCAGGCCCGCCTGAGCCCGAGCGCCCCGAAGTTGACCACCACAAGGTTGCAGTGTTGGAGGCAGGAGTGACGGCCGTAGCCCCCAAGCCGATCGCGACGCGCCCGTATCCCGCGCGCGAGACGGCAAAGGGTTCGTACCTGCTGCGGTTGTTCCGCACGACGGACCACAAGCAGATCGGGATCATGTATCTGGTCTCGTCGTTCGCCTTCTTCATGATCGGCGGCGCGATGGCCATGCTCATCCGGACGGAGCTCGCCCAGCCCGGGCAGCAGTTCCTGTCCCAGGAGCAGTACAACCAGCTGTTCACCATGCACGGCACGGTGATGCTGCTGCTGTACGCGACGCCGAGCCTCTTCGGGTTCGCGAACTTCGTCCTGCCGCTGCAGATCGGCTCGCCCGACGTGGCGTTCCCGCGGCTGAACGCGTTCTCCTACTGGCTGTTCCTGTTCGGCAGCCTGATCGTGCTGTCCGGCTTCCTGACGCCCGGCGGCGCCGCCGACTTCGGCTGGTTCGCCTACACGCCGCTCTCGGACGCCATCCACTCGCCCGGCGTCGGAGCCGACCTGTGGATCGCGGGCCTGGCGGTGTCCGGTCTGGGCACGATTCTCGGCGCGGTCAACATGATCACCACGGTGGTCTGCCTGCGCGCACCGGGCATGACGATGTACCGGATGCCGATCTTCACCTGGAACATCCTGATCACGAGCATCCTGATCCTGCTCGCGTTCCCGATCCTCACCGCGGCCCTGTTCGGCCTGATGGCGGACCGGCATCTCGGCGCCCACGTGTTCGACCCGGCCAACGGCGGGGTGATCCTGTGGCAGCACCTGTTCTGGTTCTTCGGCCATCCCGAGGTCTATATCGTCGCGCTGCCGTTCTTCGGGATCGTGTCGGAGATCTTCCCGGTCTTCAGCCGCAAGCCGGTGTTCGGCTACAAGGGCCTGGTGTTCGCGACGCTGTCGATCGCGGCGCTGTCGGTGGCGGTGTGGGCGCACCACATGTACGCGACCGGCGCGGTCCTGCTGCCGTTCTTCTCCTTCATGACGTTCCTCATCGCGGTCCCGACCGGCGTGAAGTTCTTCAACTGGATCGGCACGATGTGGAAGGGCCAGCTGTCCTTCGAGACGCCGATGATCTTCTCGATGGGCTTCATCGTCACCTTCCTCTTCGGCGGTCTGACCGGCATCATGCTGGCCGCCCCGGCGATCGACTTCCACGTGTCGGACAGCTACTTCGTGGTGGCGCACTTCCACTACGTCCTCTACGGCACGATCGTGTTCGCGACCTTCGCCGGGATCTACTTCTGGTTCCCGAAGATCACCGGCCGGATGATGGACGAGAAGCTCGGGAAGTGGCACTTCTGGACCACGTTCATCGGCTTCCACACCACGTTCCTGGTCCAGCACTGGCTGGGCGCGGAAGGCATGCCGCGGCGTTACGCGGACTACCTGGCCAGCGACGGGTTCACCACGCTGAACACGATTTCCACGATCGGCGCGTACATCCTCGGTGCGTCCACGCTGCCGTTCATCTGGAACGTGTTCAAGAGCTACCGGTACGGCGAGATCGTCACGGTCGACGACCCGTGGGGCTACGGCAACTCGCTCGAGTGGGCCACGTCCTGCCCGCCGCCGCGGCACAACTTCACCGAACTGCCCCGGATCCGCTCCGAGCGGCCGGCGTTCGAACTGCACTACCCGCACATGGTCGAACGCCTCCACGCGGAAGGCGAGATCGGCTTCTTCGGCAAGGCCAAGCACGTCGGGGCCCCGTCGCAGAAGCTCGTGGACGCCACCATGCCGGGCGACCACAGCAAGGACAACGCGAGCGAGCAGTAACCCAGCGCTCGCAGGATGTGCCCGGCGCGTGCCCGGTCGAAGTTTCTCTCGGCCGGGCACGCGCCGTTTTTGCGCCCGGAGTGCCGTGGCTGGGCTCGGCTGGCTGAAACCGGCGTAAAGGCTCCCGCGGACCGACTGGGCCGCCAGACCTAGCCCGAGCACCGTTCGCGCGGCCGGTCCGCTGCCGCTCGACCTGCTCTCGGCGGAGACCTCTCGGCTGCCCGAGCCGCCCGCCTGCCGTCGCTGAGGACTGCCCGTGCCGCACCTGCCCGTGGACTCTTAGCCGTCCGCCGCGCGCGCCTGACCCCGCCGCTCACCCGGCCTCATCCGACCCGCCCAGCGTCGCTCATCGCCCGTTCGTGGCACCGGCGGTGTGAAGCACGGCACGGGGGCGTTCTGCCCGCCGCCGCGGGAGGCCAGACTGGGCGTGCCGACTCGCCGTGGCCTAAGCGTCGGTGCCGAGACGAACGAGGGATACCGAACCAGTGAGCCAGACTCCCGTCCTCATCACCACGACCGGTCCGGACAAGCCCGGGGTCTCGTCCGTGCTGTTCGCCGTGCTCACCCGGCACGACGTGGACGTGCTCGACATCGAGCAGGTGGTCATCCGCGGGCAGCTCGTGCTCGGCGTGCTCGCCGGCGTCTACCGCGACCCGGAGGGGCTCCAGGAGTCCGTCGAGCAGGCGATGGCGACCGTCGGCATGGAGGTCGAGGTCCGGATCGGCGACGCGATCGGCGCGGACCCGTTCGCGCTCGGCCGGCGCGATTCGTCGCACGTGCTCGTCCTGCTCGGGCGTCCGGTGACCGCGCGGGCGTTCTCCGAGATCGCGCGGCGGCTGGCGGGCGTCGGGGCGAACATCGACTCGATCCGCAGCGTCGCCGACTACCCGGTGACCGGGCTCGAGCTGTACGTCTCGGTGCGCGAAGACACCGAGGAAACGGACGCCGAACTGCGGTCCATGCTGGCCGACGCGGCGTCCGAGGCCAACATTGACGTCGCCGTCGAGCGCGCGGGCATCACGCGCCGGGCGAAGCGGCTGGTGGTCTTCGACGTCGACTCCACGCTCGTGCAGGGCGAGGTCATCGAGATGCTCGGTGCGTACGCCGGGGTCGAGGAGCAGGTCCGCGAGATCACCGAGGCCGCGATGCGCGGCGAGCTGAACTTCGCCGAGTCGCTGGAGCGGCGCGTTTCGCTGCTGGCCGGGCTGCCCGCCAGCGTGATGGACGAGGTCGCGGCGAAGCTCGAGCTGACCCCGGGGGCCCGCACGACCGTGCGCACGCTCAAGCGCATGGGCTTCCGCTGCGGCGTCGTCTCCGGCGGGTTTACCCAGGTCATCGACCATCTCGTGGACGACCTCGGCCTCGACTTCGCGGCGGCCAACGAACTGGAAGTCGTGGACGGCAAACTCACCGGCCGCGTGGTCGGCGACATTGTGGACCGGGCGGGCAAGGCGACCGCGCTGCGCCGGTTCGCTGGGGAGTACGGGATCCCGCTGGGCGCGTGCGTCGCGGTCGGGGACGGGGCCAACGACATCGACATGCTGGCCGCGGCCGGCATGGGCGTCGCGTTCAACGCCAAGCCCGCGCTGCGCGAGGTCGCCGACACCGCGCTCTCGCACCCGTACCTCGACGCGGTGCTGTTCGTCCTCGGCGTCACGCGCGCCGAGGTCGAGGCGGCGGACGCGGCCGACGGACTCGAACTGGCCCGCCCGTGAACCCGCTGCTCGAACCGCTGCGCGCCCGGTACGCCTCGTGGCTCGGGCTGCCCGCCGAGGACACCTCGGACACGTCCGACGAGAACCCGGACGAGGTCCGCGCGATGCCGATCATCCTGCGGATCGAACGCGCCGAACCGCCCGGCCGCACCGCACTGCTCGAAGCGGCGGCCGCGGCGGCGCTGGCGGTGTGCCTGGACGACCGCGTCCAGCCCGGCGGCGAATGGGCCGAGCCGGTGCACACGTGGCTCGACAACCGCATCCGGAAGGTCGCGCGCCGGGCTCGTGGCGCGCACTGGCAGGCGGTGCTCGACCAGCCGGGAATCACGATCGAGGTGGACGGCGCGCAGGCGCGGGCGCTCGTGCCCGGGCTGGTCAGGCAGGCCCCGAAAGAGGTCTCGCGACTGCAGATCTCCGGCAGCGAACTGCCCGCCGACACGCCCGGCCCGGCCCCGGCGGACGTCCCGTTGGTGATGCTGAACCCGGACGTCCCGATGACCGTCGGCAAGGCGTCCGCGCAGGTCGGGCACGCCACGATGATCCTCGCGGCACTGCTGCCGGACGACGAACTGGCGGCCTGGGCGGCGAAGGACTACCGGGTCGCGGTCCGCACGCCCAGCCCGGCCCGGTGGAAGGAGCTGTGCCCGGTCGAGGACCCGGAGGCGGGCTGGCGGGACAACCGCGTCATCGCCGTCCGCGACGCGGGATTCACCGAGGTCGATCCCGGCACGATCACCGTGCTGGCGCAGCAGCCCGGAACATCGGCGTGACCCGCGCGGTTGCGCCAATGCAGTGACCCGACGGGTGGAAAGGCGTCTCGGATGACCTTGGAAGTACAGCGCGAAGGCACGCACAGTTTCGTAGGCCGCAACGAGCGCGGCGCGGAAGTACGACTGGGCCGGGCCGGCGCGGAGGGCGCGTTCTCCCCGGCGGAACTGCTGCAGATCGCGGCGGCGGGCTGCTCCGCGGTGACGGCGGAACAGCTGATCACGCGGCGGGTGGGCGAGGACTCGAAGTTCCGGGTCTCCGTGACCGCCGACCGGCGCGAGGGAGCTTCGGAACTGGACGCGGTGCACGTCGCGTTCGACGTCGACGTGTCGGCGCTGGACGAAACCCAGCGGGAGGCGCTGGCGGGCGCGGTGGACCGGGCGATCGAGCGGCTGTGCACGGTGAGCCGGACGCTGAAGAAGGCGATTCCGGTGACGGAGACTTTCCCGACTGCCTGAGTCTCAGCGGTGGGCCGTCGAATCGCGCTAGTGGGCGCTTCGTGGCAAGGATGTCAGGCTGCGACGGGCGGTTCGTGAGTCGCGCAGTCAAGCGGCCGACGAAGGTCTGCGGTGGAGCGGCGCGGAAGGTCATGCCTGCCGAGCCGCTCCTGCCGGCCACAGCAGAGCCGCTGAAACCGAAACCCGCGGAGCGCCAACCCTTGCCCAGCAAGGCTTCCCTGCCGGGTCGCTTTCAGCAAAAGCAACCCGGCGTCGAGCTGATCCGGTTCAGCTTTGCCACACCACGTACGCCTGGTCGGCGTCCGTGGTCATCGCCTCGATGAACTTCTCGTTGTCGAAGCCGGGCAAGGTCTGCAGGCGTTCGATGAGGGCGTCCGCGGCCGGGTCGCCGCTCGGGACCGCGGTGCCTTTGCCGTCGTTGCCGACCAGCATGAAGAAGACGTCTTCGTTCCAGGGGCCGTCCGGGATGACTCTCACCATGACGGATTGCAGGTCCGACCACGTCACAGCTTCTTCGCTGCCATCGGCGAGCCGGCGCCGGACCCCGGTGTCGTCAACACTGACGGTCCGGGATTGGGCGCTGGACGAATCCTGGGTCAACGGTGCTCCCTGTCGTGTTCGTTCCACTCACCGTACCCGCCTGTCCGGTTCGCTCGGTCAGGCGGGCGCGGCCGCGTCGAGGCGCTTCAGTGCGTCGCGTGCGACCTGCGGATCTGTTGTCGGCCAGAACGGCGGCAGCGACGCGCGCAGGAAACCGCCGTAGCGGGCGGTGGCCAGCCGGGAATCCAGTACGGCCACTACGCCGCGGTCGGTGACCGAGCGGTGCAGCCGTCCGGTGCCCTGTGCCAGCAGCAACGCGGCGTGCGTCGCGGCGACGGTGAGGAATCCGTTGCCGCCTCGGGCTTCCACCGCGCGCTGGCGTGCGGAGGACACCGGATCGTCCGGACGGGGGAACGGGATCCGGTCCACCACCACGAGCTGCAGCGACGGCCCGGGCACGTCCACGCCCTGCCACAGCGTGAGCGTGCCGAACAGGCAGGTGCGCGCGTCTTCGGCGAATTGCCGCACCAGCAACGGCGTGGCGTCGTCGCCCTGGCAGAGGATCGGGTGGTCGAGCCGTTCCCGCATGGCCTCCGCGGCCTGTTTCGCCGCGCGCATCGAGGAGAACAGGCCCAGCGTACGGCCGCCCGCGGCTTCGACCAGTCCGGCCAGTTCGTCCATTGTGGACTCCGCGAGTCCGTCGCGGCCGGGCGGCGGCAGGTGCTTGGCGAGGTAGAGGATGCCGTTGCGGCGGTGGTCGAACGGCGAGCCGACGTCCAGTCCGGTCCACTTCGGGCCGCTGTCCTCGTCCGACGGGGCTTCCTTGTCGGTGGCCGTGCCTGGCGACTTCACCACGCGCGGGCCGCTCGGCGGGAGGCCCCATTGCCGTGCCATCGTGTCGAATTCGCCGCCGAGGGTGAGCGTCGCCGAGGTCAGCACGGTGGTGTGCTGGTTGAACACGCGCTCCCGCAACAGCCCCGCGACGCCCAGCGGCGCGACCTTCAACGCGGGCGGACGCGGGTTCGCCGAATACTTGTCGCCGGTCAGCCACACGACGTCGCGTTGGTGCGCCAGATCCTCGTCGTACGCGTCGAGCAGCCGGACCGCGGTGTCGTGCACTTCTTCGAGCAGCGACCGCGCCAGTTTGCGCGCGGTGGCCTCGCCGACGTCTTCCTTGCGATCCGAGCCCAGCGCGGTGAGGCATTCCTTCGCCGCGTCGCGCACCGCCGGGATCGCGCCCTGCAACGGGCGGGGCAGCGCGTCGAGCCTTCCGGCCGGGATGTCGTCGAGGATCAGCGCGAGGCCGTCGGACGACTCCAGCAGCCGGTCCGCGATGCCCGCGTCCATCAGCTTTCCGCAGCGCCGCGCGGCGGCCGACACCATGGCGCTGGTGAGTTCGCCGGTCGCGACCGAGGTGACCCGGTCGACCAGGTCGTGCGCCTCGTCGATGATCACCAGGTCGTGGTCCGGCAGCACCTGGTAGCCCTGCAACGCGTCGATGGCCAGCAGCGCGTGGTTGGTGACCACGACATCGGCACGACCCGCTTCGGCTCGCGCGCGTTCGGCGAAGCAATCGGTGCCGACCGGGCACTTCGCGGCGCCGAGACATTCCCTTGCGGTGACGGAAACCTGCCGCCATGCCTGGTCGGAGACGCCGGGCACCAGTTCGTCGCGGTCGCCGGTTTCGGTGTCCGACGTCCACTCGTGCAGCCGCGTGACTTCCTTGCCCAGCCGGGACACCGCGAACGGGTCGAACAGCTGCGCGTCCTCGGGCTCGTCGGCCGGGCCGGTGTCGAGCCGGTGCAGGCACAGGTAGTTGCGGCGGCCCTTGAGGATCGCGAAAGTCGGTTCGCGCCCGAGCGGCTTCTTGAGCGCCTTCGCCAGGCGCGGGAGATCGCGGTCGACCAGCTGGCGCTGCAACGCGATGGTGGCCGTGGAGACGACGACGGTGGTGTCTTTCTCCACCGCGTGCCGGATCGCGGGCACGAGGTACGCCAGCGATTTGCCGGTGCCCGTTCCCGCTTGCACGGCGAGGTGTTCGCCGGTGCGGATGGCGTGGCCGACGGCATCGGCCATCTTCACCTGGCCGGGGCGTTCAGCGCCGCCGACGGACTCCACCGCGTGGGTGAGGAGTTCGAGGACGCCGGGGAAATCGGTTCGGGCGGGCACAGCGAGACACGATAGCCGCCGGGTCCGACAGGATCTTCGATCCGGCGCGAACGGACCCCTCGCGCCGGATCGAAGCTCCCGGAAATCCGGCTCAGTCTTCCTTGCGGAAGCGCGAAACCGCGGTCCACGCGAGCGGCAGCACGCCGGCCGCGACCACGGTCTTCAGCACGTCACCGATCAGAAACGGCGTGACGCCCTTGTCGAAAGCGGTGGCGAGATCGAAGCCGGTGACGGCCATCAGCCACGGCACGCCGAAGGCGTAGATCGCGACATTGCCGAGCACCATGGTCCCCGCCATGCGCAGCGGGGTGCGGTCGCCGCCGCGGCGGGCGAGCGCGCCCACGAGCGCACCGGCGAACACGAAGCCGACGATGTAACCCGCCGAGGCCCCGGACAGCCCGGACGTGCCGCCCTGGAACCACGGGACGCCGGCCGCGCCGACGAGCAAGTACAGCAGCATCGAAGCCGCACCGCGGCGCATGCCGAGCGTCGCGCCGACGAGCAGCGCGGCGAAGGTCTGGCCGGTCATCGGCACCGGCGTGCCCGGAAGCGGGATGACCAGCTGCGCGGCCGCGCCGGTGAGCACGGCGCCGCCGGCGACCAGCGCCAGGTCGCGCACCAGGGTGCCGGGCACGAGGTCGGCCAGCACCTGACGGCGGGCCGGGAGAGACAGTGACGACACGGGACCTCCAACCACGGAAAACGGACGTCCGGGCAGGTTATCGTCGAGCGAGGCGGCGGAACGAGACAAGTTGCGTTCCTCACCACCCCTGTCTTCCGCCACACGTCCGGGTGAGCTGCGACCGTCGACGTTTGGGACCCCTGCCGCGCTGCCGATGTCGAAGCACGGGCGAAGGGAGACAGGGCGAATGCGCGGACGGATCCTGCTGGTCACCGGGGTTTTCCTAGCGACGGCACCGGCGGTGGCGCACGCCGGTCCGCCGACCTCCACCGGCTGGGGCTCGGCGGGCAGCCTCGACGTGCTGGTGGACCACGAACACGTCGTCACCGGCGAACTGGCCCGGTGCGACGCCGACGGACCGGCCTCCGCGCGCACCCCCGGCGGCGCGGCCGGCGACGTCGCGGTGTTCGGATTCGGCGGCACCACCTGCGAACGGAAGGGCCCGGTCGCGGACGTGAAGACCGGCGGGCAGCGGTTCGAATCCGACCTGCTCACCCGGTACGGCGGGCCGGAGCTGAAGGTCCGCACGTACTCGGTCGGCTGCGCCACCACGACCGATTCGGGCAGCACCGGTTCGATGTCGATCGGCGAGGTCTCCGGCTTCACCGTGCCGTCGTCGATCCCGGCGAACTACCGCGTCACGATCCCCGGCGGCGCGGCGGGCACGGCGCTGGCCACGATCACGCTGAACGAGACCGTGACGCCGCAGCCCGCCGACGGCAGCCTGGTCACGCACGCGGTGCACGTGAAGCTGTTCCCGCAAGGCGGTCCGGCGAGCGGGGACATCTACCTCGGCACCGCGGCGTGCAACCCGTACGGCAAGGGCGGCGCGCCCCAGCAATAACCGATCAGGCGGGCGGCAGGGCGGGCGTGCCGGTGTAGCGCACCCCCGCCTCGTCGAAGTCCTTCAGCGTCGCGTCCACCGTCGGCTGCGAGCCGCCGACGGTCAGGTCCAGCAGCACCTGCACGTTGAACCCGGCGCCCGCGGCGTCGAGGGCGGTGGCGCGCACGCAGAAGTCCGTCGCGATGCCGACGACGTCGACGTCGGTCACCTCGTGCGCGCGCAGCCATTCCTCGAGTGTCTTGCCGTCGCCGGACTTGCCCTCGAAACCGGAGTACGCGGCGGTGTACTCGCCCTTCGAGAACACCGCCTCGACCGGCACGACATCCAGCGCCGAGTGGAACGACGCGCCCGCCGTGCCCGCGACGCAGTGCGGGGGCCAGCTGGTGTTGAAGTCGGGCGTGTCGCTGAAGTGGTCGCCCGGGTCGATGTGGTGGTCGCGGGTGGCGACGATGTGCGTGTAGCCGCCTTCGGCCATCTTCTGCGAGATGGCCGCCGCGGCAGCCGCCCCGCCCGGCAGGCCGAGCGAGCCTCCCTCGCAGAAGTCGTTCTGCACATCCACCACGATCAGTGCGGTTCCCATGGTCGGCTCCCTACAGAAAAGTCGTCGGTATCGCGGGCTCGCCGTGCGAGAGCTTGAGGCCCTCCCACGGCAGGCTCACCTGCGCGCGCCGCAACCGGGCCCGCGCGTCGTCCAGTGTGGGCAGATCCTCCACCGGCGCGCCATCTCGCACCAGAGGAATCTGCAGGTCGAGATCGTTCTCTCCGGGTTCCGGGCGGCCGCTCGCGGCGGTCCAGACCACTTCCTCGACCGCGGTCCCGGTGCTGCGGTGGCGGCGCAGCGCGTGCTTGCGCCCGCCGCGGGATTCCTTGTGCGCACTGCGTTTCGCGACCGGGCGGCCGTCGACCTCGACCAGCTTGTACACCATCCCGGCGGTCGGCGCGCCGGATCCGGTGACCACCGAGGTGCCGACGCCGTACGCGTCCACCGGCTCCGCGCGCAGCGCCGCGATCGCGTGCTCGTCGAGGTCGCCGGACACCACGATCCGGGTGTCCTTCGCGCCGAGCGCGTCGAGCTGGTCGCGGGCCTTGCGGGCGAGCGGGCCGACGTCGCCGGAGTCGATCCGGATCGCGCCCAGCTCCGGGCCGGCGACGCGCACGGCCGCCTCGATGCCCGCGGTGATGTCGTAGGTGTCCACCAGAAGCGTGGTGTCCGGACCCATTTTGCTGACCTGGGCGCGGAACGCGGCTTCCTCGCTGTCGTGCAGCAGCATGAAGGCGTGCGCGACGGTGCCGCGGGTGGGGATCCCGTAGCGGCGGCCCGCCTCGAGGTTCGACGTGGTGGCGAATCCGGCCAGGTAGGAGGCGCGCGCGGCGGCGACCGCGGCGTACTCGTGCGTGCGCCGTCCGCCCATCTCGATGATCGGCCTGCCGTGCGCCGCGCCGGACATCCGCGCCGCCGCCGAGGCGATCGCGCTGTCGTGGTTGAGGATCGACAGCACCACCGTCTCCAGCACCACCGCTTCGGCGAAACTGCCGGTCACGGTGAGGATCGGCGAACCGGGGAAGTACAGGTCGCCTTCGCGGTAGCCGTCGATGTCGCCGCGGAACTCGTAGTCGGCCAGCCACGCCAGCGTTTCCGGGTCGACGACCGCGGTCTGCTCCAGCATGGCCAGTTCGGCGTCGGTGAAGCGGAAGTCGGCGATCGCGTCGAGCACGCGCGCGGTGCCCGCGACGACGCCGTAGCGGCGGCCGTCGGGAAGCCTTCGCGCGAAGACCTCGAACACGCACGGCCGGTCGGCCGTCCCGTCCGCGAGCGCGCTCGCCAGCATGGTCAGCTCGTAATGGTCGGTGAGCAGCGCCGTGCTGGCGCTGGTGACCGGCTCGGGGGAACCCATGGGAGCAGCCTATTCACTCACATGGACGGACCTGGCGCGGCGTACCGGGATGGCCCCGTGACACCATGGTGTGCATGTCCACGCCTGTCGCATCCGAACAGACGCAGGTCGATCCACTCGGGGCCGAGCTGGCCGAATCCGACCAGCCCTGGCGGACGATCGTCTGGAACGATCCGGTCAACCTGATGTCGTACGTGACGTACGTCTTCCAGAAGCTGTTCGGCTACAGCCGGGACCACGCCACGAAGCTGATGCTCGACGTGCACAACAAGGGCAGGGCGATCGTGTCGTCCGGTTCGAAGGAGAAGGTGGAGACCGACGTGGCGAAGCTGCACGCGGCGGGCCTGTGGGCGACCATGGAACAGCCCTCGTGAAGGCCTGGCGGCGCAAGGGGGACGCCATCCTCGCCGGGTTCGAACAGCAGGAGGCCGCGGTGCTGCGCGGCCTGGTCGGGCAGCTCGAGGACATGCTCACCGCGCGGGCCGAGGAGGCCCCGCAGGACGAACTGGCCGAGCTGACCGGGATCCGCACCGGGCCCGCCGAATCGCCGGACGACCCGGTGCTGTCGCGGCTGCTGCCGGACTTCCACCGGCTCGACCCGGACAACCCGAGCCGCGAGGACCTCGATTCGGCGGCGGCGATGCGGTCGCTGCACGAACCGGAGCTGCTGGAGAAGAAGGTCGGCGTCGCGAAGATCGTGCTGGACACGCTCCCGCGCGACGGCGGTTCGGTCAAGCTGTCGTTCGAGCAGGCCGACGCCTGGCTCGGCGCGTTGAACGACGTCCGGCTGGCGCTGGGCACGGCGCTCGACGTCACCGAGGACATGCCGGACGAACTGCCGGAAGACGACCCCCGCGCACCCCATCTCGGCGTCTACCATTGGCTGACATGGGTGCAGGAGACGCTGATCCAAGCGCTGACCGCCTGACCGGCGGGAAAATCACCGACGTTCCCGGCGTTCTCGTAGGCCATCACCAACGGCTCGGCGACGGCTGGGCGAGCGGAACCACTGTCGTGCTCGTGCCGGACGGGGCGACCGGCGCGGTCGACCAGCGCGGCGGCGCGCCCGGCACTCGCGAAACCAACCTGCTGGAGCCGGAAAACCTGGTACAGCAGGTGAATGCGGTCTGCCTGTCCGGCGGAAGCGCCTACGGGCTCGCTGCGGCGGACGGCGTGATGCGGTGGCTGTCCGAGCGGAACTACGGGTTTCCCGTTGGCGCGCAGCCGTATGAGGTGGTGCCGATCGTGCCCGCGGCGGTGCTGTTCGACCTGCCGCGCAGCGCGTGGGGCAATCGGCCGGACGCCGATTTCGGTTACGCCGCTTGCGAAGCCGCCGGGGAGACCTTCGCGATGGGCACTGTCGGCGCGGGCTCCGGTGCCGTTGTCGGTTCGCTCAAGGGCGGCATCGGGACGGCGAGCGAGGTCGTCGGCGACGTGACGGTCGGCGCGATCGCCGCGGTGAACGCGGCGGGCCAGGCCGTGGATTTCGCGACGGGGCGGGCTTTTGCCGCTGATCACGAGGTGGACGGCGAGTTCGGCGTCCGCTGGCCGGATCGGCCCGGTGAGGTGCCGGGGCAGCGGACCGATCTGAACACCACGATCGGTGTGGTGGCTTGCGATGCGGCGTTGACGAAGGCAGAGGCACGCCGGTTGACGGTCGCCGCGCAGGACGGATTGGCGCGCGCGGTGCGTCCGGCGCACTCGATGTTCGACGGCGACACTGTGTTCGCGCTGGCGACGGGCGCGCAGCAGTTGCCGGGGGAGCCCGGGTCGTTCGCCGTGGCGGCGCGAGCGGGCGCACTGGACGCCTTGTGCTCGGCGGCGGCGCGGGTGTTCGCGCGGGCGATGGTGCACGGACTGCTGGCGGCGACCTCAGCGGCCGGTATCCCGGCTTATCGGGATGTGTGGCCGGAGGCGCTGACGGTCAGAACGGGTCCTTAGGGAGCGCGTCCTCGCTCCGCTCGAGGTCGGCGGCGCGCACGGTGGCCACGTACTCGTCGTCGATCTCCAGCACCAAGCCGCCGAACGACACCGTCGGCCCGAGCGAGGGATGCAGGTCCACCGGGCCCAGTTCGGTCGAGCGCGGCAAGTGCGCCCACACCGAAACCGGCCTCCACCGGCGGAAAGTGCTGCAGGCGAGCACCGTGACGTGCCGGTCGGTGACCACGACGACGAAGTTCCGGTGCGCGGCCATCATCGAAACCATCAGCGATGTGGCGGGGAACACGTACTGGACGACGTCCCCTTCGGCCAGCAGGCCACGGCAGCGTTCGCGGATCTTCGACGACACCGGCATCCCGTTATTGTGCCCTGACCTGCGGATGAGCGGTAGCTCTCACAGTGTGGACTCGTTCGGTCCACGAACTAAGATGTCCGTGTGCTCCGGATCCGCCGTGAACTCGTCGACGAGATCGTCGCCCACGCCCGCCGTGACCACCCCGACGAAGCGTGCGGGGTGGTGGCCGGTCCTGCCGGCTCGGACCGCCCCGAGCGGTTCATCCCGATGCTGAACGCGGCCCGCTCGCCGACGTTCTACGAGTTCGACTCGGGCGACCTGCTCAAGCTGTACCGCGAGATGGACGCGAACGACGAGGTCCCGGTGGTCATCTACCACTCGCACACCGCGACCGAGGCCTATCCGTCGCGCACCGACGCGAACATCGCCGCCGAACCCGACGCGCACTACGTGCTCGTCTCGACAAGAGAGCCCGATTCGCACGAGTTCCGCTCGTACCGGATCGTGGACGCCGAGATCACCGAGGAGCCGGTCGAGATCGTCGACTGAACTCTCGCGGAATAAAGCGCGGCGTCCGATACGTCAGCGTGTAGGAACCCACCCGGAGGTAGAAAACCATGGCCGTGACCGTGTCCATCCCGACCATCCTGCGCACCCACACCGGCGGCGAGAAGTCCGTCGAGGCGTCGGGCAAGACTGTCCTCGAGATCATCGACGACGTCGAGTCGCGGCACGCCGGGCTGAAGGCGCGCCTGGTCAAGGAGGAGAAGCTGCACCGCTTCATCAACGTCTACGTCAACGACGAGGACGTGCGCTTCTCCGGCGGGCTCGACGCCGAGGTCAAGGACGGCGACACCCTGACCATCCTGCCCGCCGTCGCGGGCGGCGCGCGCTGAGCCGATGACCCGCTACGAGTCCCTCCTCGACGCGCTCGGCGGCACGCCGCTCGTCGGCCTGCCCCGCCTGTCGCCCACCGACGAGGTGCGGCTGTGGGCGAAGCTCGAGGACCGCAACCCGACCGGCTCGATCAAGGACCGGCCCGCGCTGGCCATGATCGAGGCGGCGGAGCGGGACGGCATCCTGCGGCGCGGGTCCACGATCCTCGAGCCGACCTCGGGCAACACCGGGATTTCGCTGGCCATGGCCGCGAAGCTCAAGGGCTACGGCCTGGTGTGCGTGATGCCGGAGAACACCTCGGCCGAACGCAAGCAGCTGCTGCAGGCGTACGGCGCGCGGATCGTGTTCTCGCCCGCCGCGGGCGGCTCGAACGAGGCCGTGCGGCGGGCCAAGGAGCTGGCGAAGCAGAACCCCGACTGGGTGATGCTCTACCAGTACGGCAACCCGGCCAACGCGGACGCGCACTACCGCGGGACCGGGCCGGAGCTGCTGAAGGACCTGCCGACGCTGACGCATTTCGTCGGCGGCCTCGGGACGACCGGGACGCTGGTCGGGGTCGGCCGGTACCTGCACGAGCACAAGCCGGACGTCCAGGTCATCGCGGCCGAGCCCCGGTACGGAGAGCTGGTGTACGGCCTGCGCAACCTCGACGAGGGGTTCGTGCCGGAGCTGTACGACGAAAGTGTGCTCAACGGACGCTATTCGGTGGGGGCGTACGACGCTCTCCGGCGGACGCGGGAGCTGCTGGAGCACGAGGGCATTTTCGCCGGGATCTCCACCGGAGCGGTGCTGCACGCCGCGCTCGGGGTCGCGGAGAAGGCCGCAGCCCGCGGCGAGACGGCGGACGTGGCTTTCGTGGTCGCGGACGCCGGCTGGAAGTACCTGTCGACCGGCGCGTATTCCGGGTCGCTGGACGAAGCGGCGGAACGGCTTGACGGTCAGCTCTGGGCCTGACCTAGCGCTCGTGAGGGGAGCCCGGGCGGGTTCCCCTCACGGCAGCAATCCCTTGACGAGCGCGTGCACGCCTCGTTCGTAATTGTCTTGTGCGGTAAGGGTTTCCCAGCGCGGGCCGATCTGGGCGAGCGCTGGGAATTCCGTCGCGTCCAGTTCCGCGAAGACTCGCTGGCGATAGGTGTCGCCGCCCTGATCGCGCCGTCGCGCGGCGGCCGCGCGTGAGCTGATCTCGCCGAGCGTGTAGTGCCACACCGCTCGGTAGACCTCCACCGCCGCCTCGATCGGCAGCCCGGCTTTTCCCGCCGCCGCAACGATTTTCTCCGGGTACCACAGCCCGCCGACTGACAGCAGGTCGTCGGAGCGCAGCACTTCCACGATCCACGGGCAGTTCGCCAGCCCGTCCCGCATCGCCGTCGCGACCGCCACGATCCGGTCGCACGGTTCCTCGGGGAGGTTCTCCGGCCGAGGCATTTCGCGGTGCGCGTAGTCGTCGAGCAGCAGAAGAAGCAGCCCCTCTTTGTCGCGCACGTGGTGATACAGCGCCATCGCCGTGCTGCCGACCTCCCGGGCGAGGCGGCGCATGGTCAGCGCGTCGACGCCTTCGGAGTCGATGACCCGGTGTGCGGCGGCCACGATGTCGGCCTTGGAGATCTTCGGCGGTCGGCCGGTGCGCGCTGGCATGCCGCCATGCTACTTTTTATACATGTACAAAAACTACTGGGGGACGGTCGCCGCGCTGGCGTTCGCGGTGGCGGTCGGGACTTTGCAGATGACCGTGGTGGTGCCGTTGCTGCCGCAGCTGCAGCTCAAGCTGGGGGTGCCGCTGAGCTCGGTGTCGTGGGCGCTGACCGCGGGGCTGCTGGCGGGCGCGGTCGCGATTCCGCTGGTCGCGCAGCTGGGCGACCTCTACGGCAGGCGCACGATGTCGCTGGTCGTGCTCGCGTTGCTGGTCGGGGGATCGGTGCTGGGGGCGGTCGCGGAATCGTTGCCGCTGCTGGTCGTCGGCCGGATCCTGCAAGGGACCGCCGCGCCGTTGCTGCCGCTGGCGATCGGCCAGGTCAGGAACGTGCTGCCGCCTCGGTCGCTGCCGACCGCGATCGGCGTGCTGAGCGCGACGATCGGCGCGGGCAGCGGCGGCGGGATGATCCTCGCCGGGCTCGCCGGCGGCGATCACCAGCTGGTGTTCTGGGTGCTGGCGGCGCTCGGCGTGGTGGCGTTCGCGCTGGTCGCCGCGGTCCGGGAGGACCGGACGGCCGAGGCCCGGAGCGGTTCGCCGGATCTGCTGGGCGCGGTGCTGGTGTCGGGATGGCTGATCTGCCTGCTGCTGGCGATCAGCAAGGGTTCCGAATGGGGCTGGGCGACCGTCGGGCTCCTGGTCACGGCCGTGGTGCTGGCGGCGGTGTGGGTGGCGACGGCGCGGCGCACGAAGACGCCATTGATTGAGATTCCCATGCTGCTGCACCGAAAAACGGTCGGCGCGACAGTGGCGTCTTTCCTGCTCGGTTTCGCTTTGTTCGCCACGATCATGACGCTTTCCGCGTACGCGCAGGGGATGCTCGGGGCGTCGGTGTTGCAGGTGGGGCTTTATCTCTTGCCGACGACGATCTTGATGCTCGTGGTTTCCGTGCTGGCCGGTGCGTTGATGCGCCGGTTCAGCGCGCCCGCCCTGGTCGCAGGCGGTTCGGCGGTGGTGCTGGTGGCCGCGTTGTGGCTGACGTTGCTGCCTGGCGACGGACTGGGTCTCTATGCCGTCGCAGCGGTGCTGGGGCTGGGCATCGGGCTCGGTTACGCCGCGCTGGGCACGATGGCGGTCGAGCACGTCGAGCCCGCGAAGACGGCCGCGGCGGGCGGGATCAACGCGCTGGTCCGGGTGGTGGGCAGCAGCCTCGCCGGAGCGGTGGGCGCGGTGGTGCTGTCGGCGGGCGGTCCGGGATGGAGCTTCGCGGTGGCGGCGGTGGCCGCGCTGCTTTCCGCCTTGTTCGCCGCGGCCTACGGAAACTTGCTGCGGAAGCCCGCAATGGTCTGACTGGCGGTCCGTGAAGACATCCCTGGGTTTTGTTTGTCAAGCGGCT
>NZ_SDLT01000045.1 GCF_004522235.1 Amycolatopsis nivea | reverse complement strand
TCAAGATGCCGCACCGGAGCCAATTCAACTTGCCGAAACCAAGTGGTCGACCATACGACCCCGGTCCGTTGAGGCGACCGTGGGCGTGCCCGGCGCTTCGACGAAGCTGACATACGGGGGAGCTGCGAACACCGCTGTGACGTCGGCTGAAACGGCCGCGAAGCTGGAGAAAGTGATTCGGTATCTCGAGCGCACGTGCCGCGTTGTCGACTTCTCGTCACCCGGGCTTCAAGCCAATCAGTGGGTGTCGTTTGACCTCGACATGACGTACGGAACCGGGCATGAGGACAGTGCCATCCCCGAGGTCGGCGACGATATCGTCCTGTTCGGAGGCAGTATCGACCCTGGGCCGGGATCTCAGGAGATCGAACTGCTCCTGTGCGGGTCTGTCAATCATCTTCGAGATCGAATCGCCTCCAGCGGTCGCATGGGCTCAGGAAGCGACTGGCTATATGAGGTTATCAAAGCACTCGAGGAACGTGATCGGAAGGGCATCCACGTGGTGCCGGAATTTCTTACCAGCCTGGTGCATTGGAATCGCCCCCGCCTGGATCCCGATAGTATCGTCCGTGAGGTTTTCGGCGGACTCATGCGATCGGCCTTTCCCGCTCCGGACCGCGGACGACTTCGAGGGATAGCTCGCGTCCTGCGAGATATCGACGACGATAAGCGGGTCACCAGACTCATCTTGGGGACACCACTCTATGTCGAGATTCCACCGCCTCGCAGGATCCGACAGGGATGGCGCAGACTGAAACTTTCCATGCGGCGAGCCGACTGACGTCTCCTCAGCGCCGAGTCACGCCTTCGAGTTCAACGCCGACTCGGTCACGAACTCGATCTATGGCAGCAAGCAGGTCTGACCGACTTTCCCACACCCGAGACTTCCATTCGCCTAACCGCCTTTGCTCCTCCTCGCCTGACATATCAGCACCAATGGCTATCATGGCGCTGTTGACAAACTTACTCGAGATACCGGAAAATTCACGCAGCCGCTCACGGGTCATCTCGCTCCAATAGAACTGAGCTGACGCGAACTCATATGGCACCCTCAGAGTCTCCCAGGGCCACCGATCCAATGTAGCTCTTGCCTGATCACGCACAGAAGCGTCGTCCATGCAGCACCCGGACCAAACCTCGTCAATTGTACGTTCGAGATCATGTAGCCATCGTCCCAACTGATCGTAGGCTTCGGCACGCCGAGCATTCTTCTGTGCCTCCGCGGCCGAGTCCACCTGCATCTGGAGCTGCGCGCGAGCCAGCGTCAGATGCACATCGATGTTTCGCTCAAGCACTCGGATGTCACGTCGCGAGCGATATTGCGCCGCGAAGTAGCCAACAGCGAGCCCGATCAGAAGGGCTGCCATCACAACAACCTCAGATGACACAAGTCTCCTTTCACCAGGAGTCGATTCCTTCGCATTCAGGCCCGGATCGGCAAGTTGCTGGGCCAAATCCGAACAACTGTCGGATCAGGGCTCTCCTCGCGCTGCCCGATCCGCCGCAGATGTTACGCTTTCTAATACTCCAGCTGTAGTTCGTGATGTGCTGGGCGTGTCCGTGAGATAGGCGCGGCCACCACGTGATCATGGGTGTTTGTGAAGACAACTCAAGATCGTGTGGTGGCCGCGGTTGCCAGCGTAGACCGTGGTCGGTGGCAGTGGTTGCTGGGTGAGGTCATGGCCCGTGTGGCGGGCCGGTTTCGCCGGGTGGAGACCCGGCGTCGGGCGGGCCGGTTCGTGCAGGGGTTGCTCTCGGAGCTGCCGCGGGTGAACTGCTGGACCATCGCTGAGCAGGTCGGGGACCGGACTCCGGACGGGATGCAGCACCTGTTGTCGCGGGCGTCGTGGGACGCCGACGGGGTTCGTGACGACTTGCGGGATTTCGTGGTCGAGCACCTCGGCGACAGTGACGCGATGCTGGTTCTCGACGAGACCGGGGATGTGAAGAAAGGCGTCCGCACTGTCGGGGTGCAGCGGCAGTACACCGGCACCGCGGGGCGGATCGAGAACTCGCAGGTGTCGGTGTTCCTGACGTACTCGACCTCGCGCGGGCACACGTTGATCGACCGGGAGCTTTACCTTCCCGAGAGCTGGGCCGACGACCGGGATCGGCGAGAGAAGGCCGGGGTTCCGGGCGAGGTCAGGTTTTCGACGAAGTCCCGCCAGGGCGCGGCCATGATCGCGCGGGTGCTCGACGCGGGTGTCGCGGTGGGATGGGTGACCGGCGACGAGGTCTACGGCAAAGACGCCGCCGGGTTGCGCGACCCGCTGGAGAAACGGGGCCAGGCCTACGTGCTGGCGGTCGCGTGCGACTACCGCGTCCCGACCGCCGCAGGCAGGGTCCGAGCCGACGAGATCGCTGCTGGCCTGCGGAAACGGGCCTGGCAGAAGCTGTCCGTCGGAGCCGGCGCGAAAGGACAACGTTTCTACGACTGGGCCCGGATCCGGCTGCGTCCGGACGGGAAAACGGGCTGTCACTGGGTGCTGATGCGCCGCAACCGGCGCACCGGCGAGACCGCGTTCTACCGCTGCTACAGCCCTGAACGGGTCGCATTGGCCGAGCTGGCGCGGGTCGCCGGACGACGCTGGACCATCGAGGAAACCTTCCAGACCGGCAAAGAACTCACCGGCCTCGACCAGCACCAGGTCCGCACCTGGACCTCCTGGTACCGGTGGACCACGCTGGTGATGCTCGCCCACGCCTTCCTCGCCGCCGTCGCTGCCCACGCCCGCGACACGATGCCACCCGAGGGCCTGATCCCGTTGACACGCAACGAGATCAAGCACCTCTACTGCACACTCGTCCTCGAACCAGCCCGCGCCGTCATCGACATCATGGGCTGGTCAACCTGGCGCCGGCACCACCAACACCGCGCCCGACAATGCCACTACCAGCGACGACACCGACAACCAGCACCCGATCACGAACTACAGCTGGAGTACTAAGCTGCACCAACGGCTAGAGCACGCGCCACCGCACCGCAGCGATGACGTGCCAGCGAAGTTCGCACTGCCGGTTCGCAAGCAGGTCTTCGACGCTACGCACCCCTGGACTGCCACCGAGACGATGCCAGCACGTGACACGTCGGCGCCACGGCGGCCCCGCCCATACCGATCCACTGCTCCGTCACGTGGGGTGGCTCGCCGCATGGCAGCTCCATATGTCGCGGGACCCGGTGCTCGCCCCCCAGTACACCATGACCCGACGCCAGGGCGAACTCGACTAACCACGATTGCCCGTCGACAGCTGCGGCGGGGACATCCTCCAACATGCAGCCATCGCGAGGGATTGCAACCATGGCCACGTGTGCACACGAACACTCTGGCACGTGGTGAAGCTACAGCCTTTTCACCCAGTCCGCAGGCCAGTTTGACTTCAGGAACGAAGGACCAGCGATCACTTCGCCGTTTTCCAGTGTAATACTCGGATATAGGTACCATTTATATCGACTTAGATTTGTTTCCACTTGTGACACAAATTTAAATGATTGAGTAATGGAACCATGACTGCGCAGCTCGATAGACTCTTCATGACTCGGACTTATTATTCGCAATTCCTTAATTTCCGGCGGATCTTCGTCCATTTCACGCGGATTCACTGGAATCTCCACAGTTTCTCCGACTATGCTGATCTTTTTGATAGGAAAACTATGCGGCCCGTGGTTGGAAACCCGCACGGTACCACTTACGTCACCAAATGGCCGATATCGGTCCATCGAGTGCGTTGTCCGGATATCGACCGCAGTGACGGCGACCTCTATTCTTCGAGCCCCCCTTCGGTAGTTTGCGATCGATACTATCAGGCTTGCAAACGAAATGACTGCACCAAATATTGCCATAACGCGCGCCAAGGGATCCGCGCCCACGAGCCCCCTCCCCTTTCTACCGATCGACGGGATCACGTTTCAAGATTATACACAAGGACCTGCAAGCTGGCCTTATTCTGTTGATACAAAGAAGACTAACCTGGATATCTGGCTATTGTTCCTTTAGCGTTACGCTGTGAGACTCTTGCATTGACAAGAGTGCTCGGCAAGGTCCTCCAGCAAGGTCGGCGAGCGCCTGCACTCCTGCCGCTGGGAGGTCTTGGAGCTCGTCGAACGGATGAATCTCCTACTCCGCCAGCGCTCGACCGCCTCCGGCCTGTTGATGGCACTGAGTGGGACGCCGATCCCGAGGCGGGCAAGGACACGGCGCACGAGGCGATGGTGGAGTAACAAATGCGGCCGCTCGCCTGCGCGGTCCGAAGATCCTCCTCGACGGCACCCAACCTGAAGATCCACAACGGGCGTCACCAGCCAGCCGATCTACCTCGTGCTGACCATCAGCGGCGAGGGTCGCTGGGGCACCCCCGAGGCTCCTGGTCCGGCGACGGGTACCGATCGGAGCGGCTGATAGCGGCTCTGGCAAAGTCGGGGGATGGCAGATCAGGCCTCCGTCTCCGATCTCATCGCCGTCCTGGAACTCGGCACCGCCTCAGGCGACACCGACCTCGCCGACAAGCTCCGGAGCGCGTTCGGCGTCGCCCCCGGAGCCGACCTGGCGAACGCGCTGGAGGCCGTGCCACCGGGCGACGTGCTGGCCGCGCTCGCCTCGGCGGTCGCTCCGGTGGCCAGGATGGTCCACGACCTCTACGCGTGGCTCGGAAGACTGGCTGACGTCCGGTCCACCGCCAACCTCAGCGTCAGGGTGACCGACGCCCAGATACAGACGATGGACCTGGACCCCTCCCGCTACGAAGCCTACGAGCAAACGATCGTGGAGGAAGTGTCGAGGACGGAGTTCGACCCATCCCTGCTATCACCCGACAGCAAGCTCTTGACCCTTCACGACTCACATTGGAAGCCCTCGTGCCTCGACGGCACGATCCCGCCGTCCGCGCGGTGCAAGAACTGCCGCCCCGGAGTTGCCGCGGAGTACCGCGAACTGGAGCAGCTACTGCGTGTCGCCGTCGCAGCGATGTCCGATGACGACATGCAGGCAGACACACTCGTCGACGGAAGAACGGGCTTCCTCGAAGACCTGGCGCGCTTGCTCCCCAAGGTCACATCTCGCGTGTGGTCCAGGCCGGAGTGTCCATACAGCATTCGGTTCTTCGCCGACTACCTCCGCCTAGGCCTGCCGGACCTCATCGGCTGCTTTCGCGACGTCAGTGCCCAACAGCTGAAGCGATTCTTCGACCTGCCGTATTGGAAGGCCAGATGGCAGGTCTACGAGCTGTGGATCCTCAGGCTGGTTCTCGACAGCTACGACACCAGTCGATGGATTCCCGCCTTGACTGACGGCGCATGGGATCTCAAGGCAGGCTCTACGAACCCTGAGGCCATCGCGACAGCACAGCTGATCGACGGCACAGAACTCCGCTGCTACTACCAGCACGAGTCGGTCCCGCCAGCCTCACTGTTCCCAGGCCTGCGCGACCGTCCGGAACTCCTCGTCACTCTTGCCCAGGCACCCACCGAACCAGCTTCACCGGGCACCGATATCGAACCGGTCCTGCTCGCTGTCGAAGCGAAAGCACGCTCCAACTACGGACCGCAGGACCTCAAGAGCGCGACCCTCCCGCTGCTCGAGTGGCGACCCCGCCGAGTTCTCGGCGCGTCCTACTTCACCAGCACGGGCACTGATCAGCTGCACGTCCAGCAATTCGCCGGCACCCCGGTGGGAGTTGCCGAAGCCCTCGTTCCCGGATCCGCCTCAGGACCTGCAACCACCGAGTGGCTAGTGGAGTTGTGGCAGGAACTCCCCCGACCGCAGGTCACCATCATCGCCGGTGACATCAGCAGAAGCATGCCACCGCGTGCAGCGAAGAAGCATCTTCAAGCCATGGCAGAGCTGGCCAGAAACGTACCCCGTCCTCGCTGGGCCGACAGCCTCGCCGGAGCCGACCTCCTGTTCCTGTCGACCTTCGGCGGCCCGACGCCTGGACTCAGGTTGCTTCGGGAGTTTTCCGCCGAAGCAATCGCGAAAGCTCGGATTCAGCTTGCACCGGGCGACAGCGGACAGGACCTCGAACGAGCAGTGGCCGAATGGCAAGCGGGGCTAGGCAATGTCCCAGCTCACCGGATAAATCTCTACGTTCACCTGATCACCGACGGTCGGTGGACGGACAACGATCTGGTAGCGCTTGAAAGCTACCGGCTCGCCGGCGCCAGAGTGCACCTCCACCTCGTAGATGCGCCAGCTCACCCCCGGTTCAGAGAGGAGTTACGGCCCTTGGTGGTCGAATAAACTGAGATCCGCCTTGACACTGAACGTGGGTTTCACTCCTGCGGACCTACTTGACCAACATGGCCAGACCAGAGCTCAGCAACGGTCTCCCCCGTTGGACGAAGTCGGTCGTTCACGTCAGGCTCGTACCTGCAGCAGAAGCCCGTGCGTGGAGCCAGTCTCGCGGCCCCGAACGGTCGACACGAGCCAGCGGCAAGCCGTGCCCCAATCACGATCAAGCCAGGCGGCACCGGCGGGCCGCTCCGACCAGGCTCCGGGCCAACCGGCGGGACCACAGCGACGTCCAGTCGCCGTACTGGCCGGAGTCCCACGATCTACCGGCCAACCCTCGGCGCAAGTTCCAGGCTGACTCACAGAGAGGCTTGGACGGCACGCAACGGTCGCTGCTCCACTGACGCCGATAGCCGCCCGTTGTCACGCCACCTCCGGACCATCCGCCGACCGTAATTGTGCATGCCGACCATCCGATCCAGCTCAGCACCGCTCGGCGTGCGCCCCTTCGCGCGCTCCACCACGAAGTAGGCCCACATCCGCTCCTCCGCGGTCAGCCTCGCCTCGTCCGAGACCACAGCGAGACTGACCTCCGCCCCAGTCTCGACATGAGACTCGCGCCAGTCCTCACTCTCGTCGCCGGTCTCGGAAACACGACCCGTAGCCACAGGCGCAGCCTCGGCCCCTTCGCCGTTTCAGGGCGCCGTTCAGCAGCTCCACCGGCAGCAACACCGCCAGCGGCGGGCACGCAGCCACCAGCACGCCGAACACGCTCAACCGCGAAGCCGAACCGATGTTCGCGCACAGCGACAGCGAGATACCGAAGCCGAAGGCCAGCCAGGCCGCCCAGCGCCCACCAGCACGAGCACTATGGCCGTTCTTCCACAGCTCGACCGTCGCCGTAGTCAGCAGACCGTCCACGATCAACGGCCAGATCGACGCCGTCGACGCATCCGCACTAAACCGCAACACGAACTCCCGACCATGACGATACGACGCGTATGCCGCACCAAGAGCCACCAATTCCGTACATCCACACTGGATCCACAACGCCCTATCCCGACGTACCCGATCACCAACCACGTTCATCGCCACCACCCCCGCCGACCCGCCCAGCGACCCCAGCACCACGAACCCGGTCGGACCATGCGACAGAGACCGACATCTGTGAGCCCGAGGGGAGCCCGAGAGAACATGGACACGACGACACCGAGTGACAGATGACAACACTTCGGACTGTCCAATCCGCACCCTGAGCGGACGAAAAGGTCTTGTCCGACGTCACTCGGCACCGCCCGGCAGGTCAGACCGTGGACTCTTAACCAGCGGGTTCGGGGTTCGAGTCCCTGATGGCGCACCCTCACTCCCCAGGTTCGAGAAGTTTTCGACCTGGGGATTTGGGTTTTCCGGAAGCTTTTCTTCCGGTTCTGGACTGTCCATTGTGGTCGTTGGCGAGCCCGAGACTCCTCGCCGACTGCTGCGGGATGATCGCCGCCGTCGCTTCCGCCGCCACGAACGCGACCTGAGGCAGGACCGTGGTGTAGGTGTCGGAGGTGACGGTGATCGAGGAATGCCGCAGCATCCTGTGAGTGCCGAGAACTGTGTCACGCCATGTGACCTGCTGATATTCATGGATCAGTCCGCCGAGCCGATCACGACGCCGAACCCGCCCCGAGCCGGTCATGCGGCCGGGTACCGAGACTTGATCGGGCGGCCGTTGATGCAAGGAGCGATGAGGTCGATGGGGGTTGAAGTAATCGACATACTCGGCCAGCACTTGCTCCAGATGAAGGTGCCGTCGTGGCAGGAGATGGCCCCAGGCGTATAGACCGAGGCCGGGGAAGATCGTCTCGACGAAGAACGCGATGCCGTCCATGGTGGACAGCGGGCCGACCACCTTGCCCGTAGTCGTCCATCAGCCAGGGCAATAGGATGTCCATCGCGGACCTGCGGATCATGTCCAACAGTGCGCCGACCGCGAACAGCGCTCCCGCCCGCCTGAGCCGACCGCGTTCCGCCGCTCCGCGACCAACGTCAGCGCAGGCATCCCCGAACGACAACTGCCCCAGGACTAGCGCCCCGGACGGATTCCCGTCCGGAGTGAGCACGCCAGGCAGTTCGTCGGGCCGGCTGTTCGTGTTGAGCGGGCGCACGGGCCCGTGGCGGGGGAACGTGATCCGGCCGCGGCCAGGCCTCGCAGGCTCATACGCGCGCAACGTCGCGGTGCCGCTGCCGAAAACCGATATGCGCCGCCGACATTTCAACCGCGAGTGTCGTGGCTAGCACCATCGTCCGCTGTCCTTGTTCAGACGATGCCCTTGCGGACAGACCATCAAGAACGCACAACCCGACCCGCCGGTCGGGCGATCCTGCGGATGGGCCGGCTGAAGAGTCCCGCCGCGGCGCACATAAGCAGCGCGGCCGTACACACGAGGGTCCCGGCTTGAGGTCCGAGCGCGTGGGCAACTGAGCCGATGATGTTGTTGGTCGCCAACAGAGTCACACTCTGGATCACCGAGAGGATTGCCTGGACACGAGCGAGATGAGTATCAGGAGCGGCGCTGAGGAGCAGCGGGCTGAGGTGGCTGACGAACATGCCGCTCGCCGCGCCGACGCCTAACGCGCCCGTGATGGCCATTGGCAGCGCTGGCGCGAGGCCAACCGCCAGTTCGCCCACGGCGACCACCGCCAGCGCGAGCGCGGCAACAATGCCGGAGCGGGCGAAGATCCCGCGGCGACTGATGATCAGGGTTACGACGATCGTGCCCATGCTCTGGGCTCCGACCACAAACCCCGCACCGGTCGAACCCCATCCGTGCTCTCGCGCCAGCAGCGGGATCAGCAAAGTTGCAAAAGGCAGCACGAATCCCGCCGCGCCCGCGACGAGCAACAGGACGGGTCCCAGTCCGGAGGTCCTGACCGCGACCTGGATCCCTTCCCACACCTCGCGCAGGATGTGCTTGCGCTGCGCGGGCGACGGCGGGGTGAACGGCGGACGCACCACAACCAGCACGACCAGTACCACGGCGAAGGTGATCGCGTCGGCCCATGCCGCCGCGGAGAGCCCGGCGAATGCCACCAAGGCACCACCGATAGGAGCACCGACCAGACTAATCACCTGCGTTCCGCTCTGACGAAGCGCGACTGCCCGCGGGAGCAATTCGGGCTCGACGAGCCGGCGGGGCATCGATCCGGACGAGGGCAGGTAGAAGGCGTCGTTTGTGCCGACTATGAGGGCAGCTATCACGAGAATGGCCAACGGTGCCCCAGCTGCCCCCGACACGACAGCCAGTGTTACGGCGACAACCAGCATCACGGCATCACCGACGATCATGACCTGTCGGGCACCGAGCCGATCGCCGACGGCGCCGCCGAACAAGAGCAGAATCGTCCGCGGCAGCGCGACCGCCGACAGAATCCAACCGGACGCCAGGCCGCCGTGAGCCGAGGCCGCCCACCCCAATGCGAAGTACAAAGCGGCGTCGCCGAGTTGCGACACCAGAGCACCGCCCAGCCAGACGTGAAAAATGCGGGGAAGCACGGCTTTCTCCGCTGTACTGGACGATGCTGTCACCACGAATCTCCCCCAGTGGTGCACGTGCGCGATGGGCATTCCGGCCGTCGGAAGCCATCCACAGCGTGCTCGACCTCGGCTGCAAATACCAAGAGCCACCAATCATATCCACGGCGTGCGGACAGCATTACAGCGAAAGGGGGCCCGGGTCCGCCGGGAGCCCAACCGGGACTGTGATGCTTGGTCTGCCTTCGACGTTGGCAGGGATCGTGAACGGCGCGAACTCAGCTTGCGCTGCTACAGCAGCCACCGGGTCGGAACGCCGCAGCTCACCGATCGCCAGTTTCGGACGCGAACAGCCGGGACCGAGCTCGACATCCACTCGGTTGTGGGCAGCGTCCAGCAACGCGACCTCGCCTGATAGGTCGGCCGGCACCACAGCGGCTCCGAGCCGCCGCAGTAGCCTGGTCACCTCCTGCAGATCGTTCTCGCGTCCGACAGGGACCGGCAGTTGCGCGACATATGCGACCCAGGCCGTGAAATAAGCGGCGGTCGCTTCTTCACTCAACCGAATGTCGGTTTCGACCAGTTCACGCCCGGCCCTCTCGAGCGCGTCGGCTGCGGCACGCACGGCAGCGCGGATCCGGGGATCGACCGACGCGAGTATTGCGTCCGAGCACACGCGCCCACGCGCTGGCGCTTCTGTTGCGGCTCAGGGCGAAGGTATCCGAACGCCGCCGGGGCTATACGGGCATCAGCATGTCACGGAGAAGTATTCGGAACATCCCACCCGGCTCACTCCGCTACAACCCGACCTCAGGCCAACCGTTGAGCACTTAACTGAGGACGCCGACCTAGAGTGTTGGCCTATAAACTAGGCCCCTGGGCTTTCCCATTGCGCCCTGTTCACCCCGTCCGAGTCCGGCATCACGGCGCACCAATCGCCCATCAATCTGTCCGCCAGCATGAGGGAGAAACCCTCACCCGTAACCTCAGAGAGCGTATCGGCACCACCGGGGTAGGCCCGATAGCGCAGCTCACCGGGCAGCAGTGGGGCTGCGAAGGCCGTGAAGTCGTCCTCCAATAGCTCATTCCGGGGTTGCAACGCCGGATCGCTTATCACGCAAACCAGTGAACGTGGCCGCATGAGCCGGGCCACCTCGGCTGCGTTCTCCCGACTTACGCGGAACCATCGGCACCCGGAGGTACCGTACGCCCAGCGCTCACACACTAAGGTGAGGCGTTCGGATATCTTCGCCACCGTCTCCCAAAAACTCTCGTCCGCGACGGCACCAACAGGATTCGAGATCGCGGTGGGCTCAGGAGCTGCGTCGCGCCACTGGAGAATCGCGTCCTGGGAACGGAGTCTCGCGAGATCGGCGGCCACCGCTCGCGTCAGGTAGAGGTGTACAGCCCCGTCCCATCCCGACTCGATCTGAAGCCGCTCCGGGATGGAAAGCTGGCAATACGGCCCGCGCCCCGCTGCCATTCCCTCGACAAGGTCAATCGCCTGCGGGAACTGGACCTCCGCGCCGTTGCGAAGGCCGCGGTGCCTGTCAGGAAGGGGGTCATTCACCAGTAGCTCGCCGACCTCTAGAAAGTCAATGCCGCTCTTCGCGATCACCGCAGTGAGCACCTGGCGCAGTGCTGCCGCATACGAACTCCAGGCATCTGCGTCTGCCAACTCCTCTCTCACTCGCTCACTGCGAGGGCTGATGATCAACTCCTTGCTCATTTCGCCAGCCATGTCAGCCCTCACAGCTCTCCATCAGGCCCGATGTCCAGTCCGCAGGTTCCATCTCGAGCTGAGTCCTTAGTCGGCTGGAAGGGATTTCGGAAATTCGCACCCTTGAAAACGGCATCCATGTTCTCCCAGATCGCTGTATTACCTGCGGACACCTGCTCGGTCTTCGTGTATCCCAAGTACTTTGGTCCGACAGGCGCTCGGCGCGGCAGATCGGACGTCCCCACCACGTTGCCTCGACCAGAACCCGCCGGGTGGTGACGGTGTAGCGGCCGCGCGTGAGAGTCGCCTTCGTCCACTGCCGATCGGCCAGCGTCAAGGTCAACGTCGTAAGGCCCGCCTGGATGGCGACACCCCAACGCCAGGCAAACCCGAGCACCGCGAGTCCGGTCACGTATCCGAGCAACAACACCCACGGCCACCGGGGCCGCTTCCGGAACGGGGAATGGCCGGTCCACAGGACCGTTTCGCCGGGTTCCAGCTCCTCTGGTCTTCGTCCTCCCATACTGAATGCATACCCCGTCGGCACTCCCCTGACTCGTGACTTCCTCGCCGCCCGCGAAGGCGTCGTCGCATAGGCTCAAGCAACGCCACCTTGCTCAGAATGCTTCCATGAAACGCGATAATTTGCACCTCAATATCGATGCAAAACGTATTTGTTTCCTTTTCCAGCCGAGGTTTCCGCAGTTTTCGAAGACGTCCAGGAGCCGCTGCGCTCGTGATCGACCAGTCGGCACGATCAGCATGACGCATCGCGGTCCAGGTTCGAGCGGCTGTCGTCCGCGAGCGGGGTTCCGGCTCAGTCACGATCACGGTGCCGCCCGACGCTTCTGCCTCGGGCGTGCCGGGATACTTCGGCTTTCCGCCCGCGGCCGGACGAGGCACTGATCAGGGTCGAGGTCACGCAGCCGCGGCGGTGCGCGCCAGGCAGTGGCCGTCTCGGTTCAGCCCGCGTCCAGATACGCCGCCGCCACCTTCTTGGGCACGCACATCATCCAAGCGTTGACCACCAGCTCGGCGAGTTCGTCAGCGTCGAGTTCGCTCAGCACCGCACGGACCCAATTGAAGCGCAGGTCCGACTCACGGGGAAGCTGGAACTTGTGCGGCTCGGCAGCGACGAGTCCGGCGCGATGCTCCTTCGGATACGCGAACCCCATCGTCGATTCGTCCGGTGACAACGCGAGGTAGACGAGCCGTCCGACGCGGAACTTCACCTGGTCTCGCACGACTCCTTCCTCGCTTCGCGGCAACGACGCGGTGAGCGCGCGGATGTCCTCGGCAGTGACCACTGTTCCTCCTCGCGAGCCCTTTGCGATCGAACCTTGCCGTTATCCGCGTCGTCTCATGACCGGCCGATCAACCGGTCGACTGTCTGCCGCGGCATTGGCAACACTGAAGTATGGCAGTCGGCGACCATGTCCGGGTCTCCGTTTCCGGCAACGAAAAGCAACCGCCTGGGATG
This sequence comes from Amycolatopsis nivea, assembly GCF_004522235.1. Lineage (GTDB taxonomy): Bacteria > Actinomycetota > Actinomycetes > Mycobacteriales > Pseudonocardiaceae > Amycolatopsis > Amycolatopsis nivea. Next base: position 62,780 of record NZ_SDLT01000045.1, on the reverse strand, counting down.
CCCCAGTCTCGGGTCAAGCCCGGGAGAGGTCCATGGTCCAGTTCGTCTCCCAGGTCTCGCCGCCGTCGCGGGAGAACCGCTGCTCCCAGCGCGGAGTGTCCGTCGTGGTGCCGGACCAGACGAAGTGGACCCGGACCGGCGCGCCGTCGTGAACATCGTTGCCGTAGAAGTCGCCGCGTCCGTCCCGGAAGACCCCCTCGACCGCCGGGAACAGCACTCCGCTGCGGGTGTCCGACCAGTAAATGCGCCACACTTTTTTCTCCAGGTCGAACAGGCGCAGGGTGACGCCGCCGAACCCGTGCGTCGGGAAGGTCACCTCATCGATGTTGCCGATTCCGTCGAGTACTCGAGGAAGGCAGTCAGCCGTCGATTGGCCACATTCCAGGAACCGAAGAGAAAGTCGAAGTCATGCATGCGCCCACTATCGAGGGAGCGATCGTGCCGGTCAAGGGCGATTCCGGGAACTTCGGACATACCCAACACGTTCCGCGCGGATGATTTCGCTCGCCAGCTCAGACACTTGTCAGGGCCTCGGGCCATCAACATCCGAATCGAGCAGTTGATCATGCGCTGTCAACGTGAAATCCGCATTGCGCAACGGGTTTTATGCGTTCTTCGCGTCCCGGCCGCGAGACGCGGGTAGCCGCGGTCATCGAGCGGAACTGCTGAATTCGTAGGCCCTCAGGGGGAAGTGGTTGGCGTCCCACATGGTTTCCAATGTGGACGCCGGGCGAAGCGGCGCGTCGCCGTGTTCGTCGAAGTAGTAGCTGTTCGCCGAAGAGCACTGGCCTTGGAAGAAAATCTGCTTGTCGCGTCGTCCGAGCATCGCGTGGAAGTACTCGGCGTTCGCTTCCTCGGTCACCTCGATCCGGGTCGCGTTGCGTTTTCTGGCTGCCTTGAGCAGGCGGATGATGTGCTGGCTCTGGGTTTCGATCAGGGTGAAGTAGGACGATCCGTTGTAGCCGTAGGGGCCGAGAATCGAGAAGAAGTTGGGGAAGCCGGGCACGCTGACGCCGTGGTAGGCCTGGAAGCGGTTCTCGGTCCAGAACGTCTCCAGGTCGGTTCCGCCGGAGCCGCGCACCGGGTACGCTGGCATGTTGCCCTTCTCGAAGACCTTGAAGCCGGTGGCCAGGATCAGGACGTCGGCCTCGTGGGTGCGGCCGTCGGTCGTGCGCACGCCGGTCGGGGCGATCGCCTCGATGGAGGTTGTCTCGAGGCGGACGTTCGGGCGGTTGAACGTCTTGAGGTAGCTGTTGGAGAAGCTGGGACGCTTGCATCCCAAGGAGTACGCGGGGGTGAGCTTTCGGCGCACCTCCGGATCCTTGACTGAGCGCTTGAGGTGGAGGCGGCCGAGTTTTTCCCCGAAGCTGGCCGTCGGGACGTAGCCGTGAAAGTGCGCGGCGAGCGGGAACGTGACTTCCACATAGGACTGGCTGATCAGCCTGGCGACGGCCTTGCTGCCCGGGACGAGTCCGAGTGCGGTCCGAAGTGGTCCGGCGATGCTGGCGTCCGGCTTGGGCAGGCACCAGATCGGGGTGCGCTGGAAAACCGCGAGGTGCTCGACGTCCGGCGCGATGGACGGGATGATCTGCACCGCCGAGGCACCGGTGCCGATGATCGCGACGCGTTTGCCTGTCAGATCCGCGCCGTGGTCCCAGCGGGCGGTGTGCATGAGCGTGCCCGCGAAGTCGTCGACGCCGGGGATGTCGGGCTTCTTGGGTTTCGTGAGCACGCCAGTGGCATTGACGACGTATCGGGCGGTGAGGGTTTCGCCGTCGCCTAGCCGGACGCGCCACAGCGAGGTCGCGTCGTCGTACTCGGCTCCGGCGACTGTCGTGCGCAGGCGGCTGCGGCGGCGGATGTCGTACTTGTCGACGCAGTGCTCGGCGTAGGCCTTCAGTTCGGCGCCGGGCGCGTAGACGCGGGACCAGCCGGAGAGCTGCTCGAACGAAAACTGGTAGGAGAACGACGGGATGTCGACGCCGACCCCGGGGTAGGTGTTCCAGTGCCAGGCGCCGCCGAAGCCGTCGCCCTCCTCGAGGACGAGGTAGTCGCCGAACCCGGCGCGGTCGAGCAAGATGGCGGCGCCGATGCCGGACAGTCCGCCCCCGACGATGAGCACCTCGTGGTCGGGACGGATGTTCATGCGGACTCCTTGCTGGCCTGGATCCGCGCGGCGGCGAATCGGGAGGTGGCGCCGACGACGACGGTGTCGACGCGGTACTCGACGCCGTCCGCTGCGCGGACGCCCTGGTCGACGATCGCGTACGCCGGCCAGTGCACCAACCGGGTCCGCGGGTCCTGCAACGCCGCGTAGTAGCTCGGGCTCACCTGGGTGCGGCCGGAGTCGTAAGCGCGGTGCGGGGTGAGCTGGCGCCGGGTCCAGGCATCGCGGACCGCCAGCCGCAGCCAGGTCTTCGCCGCGACCCGGCGCAGTGGCGGGGGCACGCCGACGGGCGTGACCCAGGCGGGACTTTCCTCGAACACGACGACCGAGGAAGCCGTGTGGAGCAGCTCCGGCAGGATCGAAGCGGCCTCGGCACCGGTGGCCAGCAGAGCCACCCGTTCACCGACGTAGGAGTGCTCGAACCAGTCGGTTCCGGTCAGGAGACGGGCCATCAGGCGACCGCCTCGGGAGACAGGCCCTTGACCCAGGACTGGGGCTTGCCCAGGAGCCTCGCCGGCATCTTCCCGGTGAGCTTGACCATCGGGTCGGCCAGGAGCCGGTGGTAGGGGTGCTCGCGGTCGGTGATCATCCCCGCCAGCACGCGGAAGATGTGGTACGTCGGCACGTACCGGGTGTGCTCGCCGCGTCCGCCGATCTTCGCGAACCGGCGGACCGCGTTCATCAGCTTGCGCTCGTCCAGGCCCATTCCCACGACGTTGTCGCGGATCTTGTTGATCAGCGGCACGAACACCACGATCAGCCCGACGAGCACGCGCGGGTCCAGGAGCCCGACTCCCTTGACGAGGTTCTCGACCGGGCCGCGGGCTCCGATCAGGTCGAGGACCTCGAAGTCGGTGGTGATGTGCCGTGCCTCGTCGGAGTTGATGTGCCGGAAAACCTCGTGGCACACCGGGTCCTTGACCTCGTCGGTGAGGAACTTGACGAGCGCTCCGTCGAGCGCGACCTCGAGCATCGGGATCAGCGCCGCCAGACCGGTCAGCGGGAGCTGGTCGCCGTAGGTGTCGAGGACCTTGATCGCGAGCTTGACGTTGATGTTCGGCTCGGGGACGCGGCCGTCCTCGAGCATGCCCCAGCGGCGCATGAGGGCGAGTTCCGCGTTGGCGTGCTTCTGCTCCTCGGCGTGGAAGTAGCGGTAGATCTCGCGGATGGCGGGCGTGGGCGCCTTCTTCGCCAACGCGGCGAAGCCACGCGCGCCGATGTGCTCGATCCAGACCAGATCGGCCATGAACGGCTTCATCCTGGCCCGCGTCTCGTCCGACATCGTCTCCGCGCCCGGCGCGTCCCAGTCGATGTCGGCCAGCGACCACTGCTTTCCGATGATCTTCGCCAGCATGGCGTCGAAGTCATAGGTCACAGGTCTGCTCCTTCGGGATCCGCTTCGGTGCTGAACGGCGCTACTCGCGCGAGCAAGCCGCCGATCCGTGCGTGCGCGGCCGGGGTGAGGCGCTTGCTGAGCCAGATCGCGCGGGCGTCGAGCTGGGGAACGACGTACAACCGGCCCTTGTCGTGCCCGTCGAGCGTCATCCGGGCGACCTTCTCCGGCGACATCCCGACCACGTCGGCGATGCGGGCCGCGGCGCCCGATGCCGCGCGGTCGATCAGCTCGCCGCTGAAGATGTTCGTCCGCACGAACGTCGGGCAGAGCACCGTCACCCGCACCCCGGTGCCGGCGAGCTCGGCGGCGAGGGTCTCCGACAGGCTCATCACGCCCGCCTTGCTCACGTTGTACGCCGCCATCCTCGGCCCAGCCGCGAACCCCGCGGCCGATGCCACATTGACGACACCGCCGCGGCCCGCGTTTTTCATCGCGGGCAGGAAGTGGTGGCACCCGTGGATGACGCCCCACAGGTTGATCCGCAGCGTGCGTTCCCACTCTTCGAGCGGCGTGTGTCCGACGGTGTGGCCCCCGGCTCCGATGCCCGCGTTGTTGATGAGCAGCGTCGGGGCGCCGTCGAACCACTCGAGGCAGCGGTCCCGCAGACCCGCGACTTCCTCGGAGCCGGCGACGTCGCACCGTACGGCGAGACCGACGCTCCCGGCTGCTTCGACGAGAGCAACCGTTTCCTTGGCGCTGGCTTCGTCGATGTCGGAGCAGACGACCCGGGCGCCGCGCTTCGCCAGCTCGATCGCGAACGCGCGCCCGATTCCGCTGCCTGCTCCCGTGACGACGGCTGAAGCGCCCTTCGTCACGGGCTTGGTGAATCCGATCATGCCGTAGCCACCTCCGCGGGGACTGGCCGCGCCGAACCGCGCGGCAGATGGGTCTCGATGAAGTCCGCGATCGCGGCCAGTCCGGCCTCGCTCTCCGGCAGCACGGCGGTCATCGCCTGGAAGACGTGCATCAGCCCCGGCCAGATCCGGTGGTCCACGGTGAAGCCCGCTGCTTCGATCCGGCGGGCCAGCTCGGTGGCGTCGGCGGCGAGCATTTCCCGGGAACCGGCGTGCACCAGCGCGGGCGGGAAATGCTCCAGGTCGTCGAAGGCCACGCGCAGCGCATCGCTGCGGAGGGCCTCCTCGTCGGCGTACCGGCGCAGGACGCGCCGCGCGACCGCGGCGGCGGCGAACGGGTCGCGCTCGATCCGGTCGCGGACCATGCCGCGGGCGAGGTCGAGCTCCACGACGGGCGAGAGGGCGACGAGCGCGGCGGGGAACGGCCGGCGCGCGCGGACGAGTTCGAGCACCAGCAGAAGGGCCAGATGACCGCCCGCGGAATCGCCGGCGACCACGATGCCGGCGGGGTCGTGGCCCTGCGCGACGAGCCAGTCCCAGGCGGCGCGCACGTCGTCCGACGCGGCGGGATAGGCGTGGGACGGCGCGAGACGGTAGTCGACCGAGAAGACCGGGAGACCGGTGCGTTCGGCGATTTGCGAGGTCAGGCCGCGGTGGGTGCGGCTGGAGCACACGACGTACCCGCTGCCGTGGATGTACAGCACGACGCCGTCCGAGCGGTCCGCGGCAGGCGTGCGCACCCACTCGCCGCGCACGACCGGACCCGCGCCCTCCTCGACCCGCTCGAACGTCGCGCCCCGCACCGGGCGGGATCCGAACCGGAGCCCCGCGGCGATGAGCGACCGGCTCACGAGCGTGCCGGCCCGTCCGTTCGGGATGAGCCGGGTCAGCGGCCGCCAGGTCGCGCCGAGCAACCCCATCGCCGCGCGGCTGCGCAGCGAGAGTCCCGGGGCCGGGTAATTCTGAAGGCGCATGCCCTCAGATTGGAGGTTCGCGCCTTCGGCTGTCAAGATCGGGCCATGGCGCGAGTCGAGAAGGGACGGCCCTACGGCGGGAAATCAGCTGACGAGCGGCGTGCGGAGCGCCGGGCCGCACTGCTGCTCGCGGGACGCGAACTGTGGTGCGAGAGCGGCTGGGCTTCGGTGACGATGCGCGGTGTCTGCACCCGCGCCGGCCTCACCGACCGGTACTTCTACGAGTCGTTCACCGGCCGGGACGCACTGCTCGTGGCGGTCGCCGAGAGCGTGCGCGACGAAATCCTCGCCCTGATTCTCGAGGCGGTTCTGCCGCGTCGCGACGCAGCGCTGCGCGTACAGCTTCGAGCCGCCCTCGAGGTCGTGGTCAGCCAGATCGCCGACAACTTCGGCACCACCCAGATCTTCTTCGGCGAGCACGGCGGCAGCGACGTCCTCGAGTCGATGCGGCGCGACACCGTGCACGCCGTCGTCGACATGTTCATGACGTACGCAGAACCGAAACTCGCCCCGGACGCGTCCGCCGCCGAATTCCGGGTGGCACTGCTGGTAGGCATCGGCGGCTTCGTCGAAGCGGCGACGGCGTGGCGCTCCAAAGCCGTGCCGATGACCGCGCCGGAACTGATCGACGCACTGATGCGCATGGCCGAACGCCTCGCGGTCGGGTTCGTGGATTTGTCCTGAGGGGCGACCGCGCGCCGCCTCAACGGTGCTCGATGCGCCCGAGTTTCGCGTGGCCCAGGATCGGGTAGCCGGGCAATCCGATCGCCACAACGCCTTTCTTCGGCTGGCCCCCTACCCACAGGACCCCGGTCGCCCGCACCGTCGGGACGACGGGGGAATCGCCGATGGACACCGTGCGGGATCCTTCCGGCGAGGTGACCCGGCAGGTGAGTTTCCGGCGACTGCCGCCGTTTCTCAGCGAGTCGGGGACGATCCGCAGTGGCGTCCAGTGGGTTGCCCGAATTGCCCGCGGTGCACGGATCAGCCACTGATGCAGGGATGTCGCTGACGTCCAGACCAGAGCGGCGGCCAGATAGAGCCCGAGGAACGTGGCGAGCCCGAGCAGTTCGTCGGATTGCCGGTAAGCGTGCAGCAGCAGGGGCGCATAGGTGGCGACCAGCCAGGCCGCCAGTGCGAGCTTCGTGATGGCGGCCGCGATTCTCCGGGGCCGGTAGAGCCTGATGATGAGGCCGAGTTGCTCGTTGTGCGTCGGAGGCAGCACCGAAGCCGACACCGGATGCGCCGAGTTCGGCAGTTCGCGGGCGCGCAGGACGGCCGTGCTCACGGTGCCTGGGACCACGAGCCCTGCCCGGCCGGAAGGTTCGGGGCCTACCACCCAGACATAGCCCCTGCTGTTGATCAAGCCGTTGACCACTGGCGGGCCGATGCGGAACCACTGGTCGTCGGCCAGCCTCAGGTACAGCGCGCGCTTCGTGGCCCGGAGCATGCTGCCGTCCACGGGCACTTTGCGGAACGGCAGGTCGAGCAATCGCTCCCGCGCTTTGCGCGGGGCACGGAAGGTGGCCCGGACGAGCAGCCAGGGCCTGGCAGCCACCAAAGCAGTCGCGACAGCGGGAAGTGCGAGGTAGATCTTCGACCGGGCGAACACAATCAGCGCCACGCCCGCCGCCACGAGGGCGAACAGGATCACGGCGCGTCTGCGCAATTTGCCCTGGTTCCAGCGCAGGCTCGGCGCGAACGATCGGTCCTGATTCGCCGGCAGACCCTCCTCCGGCTCGAGAACTACGACGCGGTCCGCGGGCGGCGTGTCGGCATCGGGGACTGCGCTCATCGGCGGATCCGTCCTGACCAGGCGGCTCCTGATCGGACCCGGGTGAGCAAGAGATTAGTACGCGAGCCTCCAAGCGTCGCCAGCCCTCGCGATCCGCGGCGGCCGCTCACGATCGCCCGGGAAGCGTGTGGCACAACTGCGCATCCCCGCAATTCGCCCCTAAAACACTTTGCCCATAAGTCTAGTATTCAGGTATGCCTATTTTCAGCAGGTTCAGCGCCCTCCCCGCCGCAGTCACAGTTCTCACGGGAACAACAGCCCTGCAGATGACACTTGTCGCAGTCGGAAACATCACGGACTTCGGCACCAATCAAGATTTCGTCCGCCATGTTCTGGCGATGGACACCACATTTCAGTCGCCCAACATGATGTGGCGCGCCATAACCAGCCCCGGACTTGCCGATGCCGCCTACCTTGCCATCATCGCGTGGGAGGTTCTCACCGCGCTGGTGCTCATTTGCGGATTTATCGGCTGCATACGAAACCACATATCCGGGCACGCTTCGTCGACGGCCTATAAGCTGTCCGGCCTGGGCTGGGTGATGCAGTTGATGCTTTTCGGGATCGGTTTCCTGGCGATAGGCGGAGAGTGGTTTCAGATGTGGCAATCGAGCAAGTGGAACGGTCTCCAGGCAGCCCTTCCGCACATCATCATCGCCTCGTTCGGTCTCGTGCTCGCTCACCTCGCCGCGAAAGATTCACCGCAGCGCTAGGACGCAAGCGAGTCGAAGCATCCGGTCCGTGGTCACCGGATGCGCAAGCCGTCGAAGAGGATCGACACGATTTGCCGCGCCTCGTCCTGCCATCCGTCGGTGACCTGCAACGCGCAGATGCCGCCGAGTGCGTGCAGGAGGGTGGTACCGGCGATGTCGTCCCGCACGAGACCCGCCGAAGCGCCCTCGGCAAGCAGCCGGGCGAGGGCGCCCGCCATCTGGGTGCGGGCCTCGCCGAATACCGGCGAGTTCGTCGTCATGATGTGCTGCAGGGCCACCGCCATCCCCTTGCCCACGGCGGCGTGGTCGACCAGCAGCATCAGGAAATGCCGCAGCGCCTCGTCCGGGGACCGCGTCTCCAGCAGTGCGGCCGGTGCGTCGCACAGCTCGTCGACTTCCTTGCTGTAGACCGCTTCGATCAGGGCTTCGCGCGTCTCGAAGTGACGGTAGAGCGTCCCGATCGCGACGCCCGCGTTGCGAGCGATGTCCTCGACATGCGCATCAGCGTCTCCCGCGAGGAAGGCTTGCCGAGCTGCGGCCAGCAGCGCTTCGCGGTTGCGCCGGGCATCAGCGCGCAGCGGACGGGACGACGGCACCAGAACCTCCATAAGGTGAGTCCGACTCCGCTTGTGTACTATTAACGGAGTCAGACTCACCTTACTGAAGCGAGGCCTGGATGAAGCCGCCAGGAGAAGAACTGCACGGGCTGCGGGTCCTATGACCGGCGGCAGCCGCGGCATCGGCGAAGCGACCGTGCGCCGGTTCGCGGCAGCCGGGGCGACCGTGCTGGCCGCCTCCCGCACCGCACCCGCGGACGGTCTGCCTGCCACGTTCATCGCCGCCGACCTGTCGAGCGCGGAAGGAGCCGCCGAACTCGGACGGCGCGTCACCGAAGCCGTCGGAGGGGTGGATGTCCTGGTCAACAACGCCGCCGCGGCCAGTTCCGCGGCTCCGACGCTGAGCCGCACCGACGAATCCTGGTTGGCGGACCTGGACATGAACCTCCTCAGCGCCGTCCGTCTCGACCGCGCTCTCGTGCCCGGCATGGTGGAGCGCGGGTCCGGCGTAGTCGTGCACGTTTCGTCGATCGCGAGCCGGCTGCCGCAGCGCACCGAAGCGTCCTACGCCGCCGCCAAAGCAGCGCTCAACGCCTACAGCCGCGAATTGGCGACCGAGGTCGGTCCGCAGGGGGTGCGGGTCGTGTGCGTGCTTCCGGGATTCGTGGTCACCGACGGCGCGCTCGCCCATCTGCAGCGCATCGCAGATCAGCGCGGCGTCGGCCTCGACCAGGTGAAACAGCAGATCGTCGATCACCTCGACATCCCGATGGGACGGCCGGGAGAACCGGAGGACGTCGCGGAGATGATCGCGTTCCTCGCCTCGGACCGGGCCGGCTGGCTCACCGGGGCGCAATTCCGGGTCGACGGCGGGATCATCCCCGCCCTCTGACGAGAGGAAACCCATGCGCACCACCCTTCTTTCCCTGGTGATCGACGCCGCCGAGATCGACGCCGAAAGCGCGTTCTGGCAACGGGTGCTGGGCGCCTCGGTCACGAAGACCGCGAGCCACCACTTCCTCCAGGCCGACGGATTCCCCGCGCTGGTGGTACAGGCCGTGCCCGGCCACGTGCCGCCGACCTGGCCGGACGGAAACGACCAACAGCTGCACTTCGACCTGCGCACCGACGACCCGGCTGAAACGCACCGGCTGGTCCTGGAAGCAGGCGGACGGTGCCTGGAGCCCGGTCAGCGATCCGGCGTCCGGGTCTACGCGAGCCCTGCGGGACATCCCTTCTGCGTTCGGCCGTCCTGACCGCCGGATGCATGCAGCTCAGCGGTCCGCGCGCGGCACCATGCCGAACCGCTTCATCAAGAAGGCGAGCCAATGCGTCGTGTGGGCGACGCCTTCGGACCGGCTCGTCGCGGTTCCGTGCCCGACGTTTTCCCACACCCGCAACAGGATCGGCGCGGCAGCCCGCGCCGCGGCTTGCGTCCGGGCGATGAACTTGCGGGTCGGGCCCGGCGGGCACGCGACGTCGGCACCCCCGGCGTGCACGTAGAGGGCGGGGTACGCGACATCGGGCCGGACGAGTTGGTACGGCGACATCTGGGCTAGCCGGGCGATGTCCTTCGGGTCGGCCAGGTCGCCGAATTCGGCGGTGACGGCGAACCGGCCGTAGGGGTGCCGGTGGCATCCGATGAGGTCAGCGACCGGGCATTGGGCCACTACCGCCGCCCACAGCTCCGGCCGTTGCGTGAACGCGGTCGCGGCCATGACCCCGCCGTTGCTCCAGCCGGTCACCGCGAGCTGGTCCGGAGAGGTCACGCCGCTGGCGACAAGGTGTTCGGCGATGGCGTAGAGGTCGTCGTAGCTGTTCTGCTTGTTCTCGACCCGCCCGGCGTCGGCCCAGTCGGATCCGAGATCGCTGCCACCGCGCTGGTGGGAGATCACCAGGGCGCCGCCGGCCTCGACGAAGGCCGCCACCGGGCCTGGGAACTGCGCTGGCCACGAGACGCGGCCGCCGCCGTACGCGGTGATGAGAGTCGGCAAGGTTCCGTCCGCGCCGTCCGGGAGGACGAGGTGGTACGGCACGCGGGTGCCGTCCCGGGACTCCGCCCAGCGGAGCGAGACAGTCGCGCCCGCGAGGTGCACGCGCGGCGAGCACAGCGTCTCGACCTGGGGCGAGCCCAGGCGGTAGCGGTAGAGGCCGGGCGAGGAAACGGGAGTGGAGAACAGGAACACGAACTCGTCCGGATGGCCGTCGGGGGCCAAGCCGGCTGTCGGCAGGACCTCCAGCGGCAGCGCGCCCCGGCCGGGAAGCGGGACTTCCTCCAGCTCCCGTCCGTCGCGGTCGAAGACCCAGGCGCGGGCCTCGGCGTCGACCGACCCGGTCACCACCAGGCGGTCGCCGACCAGCCTGAGGTGGCTGAGCACGCGACCGGATTCCGGGACCAGTTCCGTCCAGGTCGCCGGATCGGACGGAACGGCCGCGTCGAACGGGATCGCGACGATCCTCCCCCGCGGTGCTCCGTGGTTCGTGACGGCGACATACCGGTCACCGTCGATCACGCCTGCCACCGACGAGTCGAGCCCTCGGACGAACGGCCGCCACGTCCGCTGCGGCAATTCGCAGACATACTCCGGAAGCGGCCACACAGCGGTCACCACGGCGCGCTTGCCGTCCGCGGATACCTGGACGGTCGGCGCGTGCACGACATCGACCGGTTCGGGCTCGCTGGCCGGTTCGCCGCCGACGACGTGAAAATAGGCCCGGAAGGCGAACGCCTCGGAGGTCAGGTCGCCGGCCGTGTAGAAGAACCCCGAGCTGTCCGGCAGCCACTGCGGGACGACCGTCGGCCCCATCGTCGGCTGCGGGATCCGGTCCGGCAGCCGTTCGCCGGTTTCCGTGTCCAGCAACCAGATCTCGGCGAGTTCCGAGCCGCCCTCGCACACGCCCAGCGCGGCGATCCGGCCGTCCGGGGAGGGCACGAACCAGGAGATCTGCCGGGTTCCGTCGGCATTGGGGTCATACAGCACCCGACCGGGGCCGTCCGAGAGGTCGGATACGACGAGCACCGCACGGTCCGGGTAGTCCGGCCCGGGGCCGCGGTCGAGGCGGAACCAGCGGCCGCCGGCGAAACGCGGGGCCGGCTCCACCATCCAGTTGGCCGAGCCGGTGCCGTCCGCGACACAGCGGTCGACCGAAGCGCGGAGCGCGGCCAGATGGGGCCAGTCTTCGACGAACGCGTCGGTGAGCGAGTTCTGCGCTTGCTGCCACGCTTCGCTTTCCTCGCCGTCGTCTTCCAGCCAGCGGTAGGGATCGGGGAAGCTGAGGCCCGCGACCGTGTCCTGCGCGTCGACAGTCCGCGCCACCGGGTAGTCCAGCTGTTCGTCGGCCATCACTCGATCCTTCCGCCTAGCCGGTGTCCGTTGTGGACGGATCCACTGTGCCCCGCGGCCGCCCGGATTCCGAACGACAGGTGGCGCGCAAGCAGGTCGATCGCCGCGACACATGTCGATCGCGGAACCGGGTTCCCGCGCGCCAGAATCGGCAGCACTGAGCACCTGAACTGCGGAGAGGCCACGATGAATGCGGATGCCGTTGTCGTCGGAGCGGGGGTGATCGGGTCGGCGGTTGCGCTGGAGCTGGCCCGGGCCGGGCGCCGGGTGGTGGTGGTCGACCGGGCCGCGGCGGCGGGCCAAGGCTCGACCAGCGCGTCCAGTGCCGTGATCCGGTACAACTTCTCCACCCTGGCCGGCGTGACGACGGCCTGGGAATCGCACTTCTGCTGGTCGTCCTGGGCCGATCACCTCGGCCACGACGTCGGGGACCTGGCCCGGTTCACGCGCAGCGGCATGGTCATGCTCGACGTGGACGCCGCTCCGCGCGCGGGTTGGCTGCCGCTGTTCGACGAAGTCGGCGTTCCGTACGAGGAGTGGGACAGCGCGACGCTGTCGCGGCGGCTGCCCGGGATCGACAACGGTCGCTACTGGCCGCCGAAGCGCATCGAAGACGACCAGTTCTGGTCCGACGCGGCCACGACGCTCGGCGCGGTCTACACCCCGGACGCTGGTTACGTCAGCGATCCGCAGCTGGCCGCGCAGAACCTGGCAGCGGCCGCGGCGAAGGAGGGCGCGGAGTTCCGGTTCCGCGCGACGGTCGCCGGCGTGGAGTCGGAAAACGGCCGGGTCGGCGCGGTCGTGCTGGCGGACGGAACGCGGATCGCGGCCCCGGTGGTGGTGAACGCGGCGGGGCCCTGGTCGGGCAAGCTCAACCGGATGGCCGGGGTCGGGTCGGACTTCGCCGTCTCAGTGCGGCCGATGCGCCAGGAGGTCGCCCACGTGCTCGCCCCCGAGGGCTATCACCCGAGCGGCGGGGTCGGGCCGTCGGTCGCGGACATGGATCTGGGCACGTACTTCCGCGGCGAGGTCGGCGGCGGGCTGCTCGTCGGCGGGACCGAGCCGGAATGCGATCCGTTCCAGTGGCTCGACGATCCCGACGACGCCGATCCGAACCCGACGATGGCCGTGTTCGAAGCACAGGTGACGCGCGCGGCCCGCCGATTGCCGGCGCTGCGCGTGCCGAACCGGGCACGTGGGGTCGTCGGCGTCTACGACGTGGCCGACGACTGGACGCCGATCTACGACCGGACCGAGCTGCCCGGGTTCTACGTCGCGATCGGCACGAGCGGGAACCAGTTCAAGAACGCGCCGGTCGTCGGCCGCCTGATGAGCACCCTGATCGAGCAGGTCGAAGCCGGAGCCGACCACGACGCACACCCAGTCCAGTACACCGGTGCACACACCGGCCTGCCCATCGACCTCGGCGCGTTCTCCCGTAAGCGGAAACACCACCAGAACAGCTCCGGAACCGTGCTCGGCTGACCGCGCTCCTCTGTGGACGGTGGTAGCGTCGGTGCTCGGCACGGAAGAGCGCGCGAAGCGGAATGGACGCCCATGTCCGACGGTGACCTCCAGTCCATTGTGGACGAACTGGCCGAGCGCCTGCACCGCTCGGTGGCCATCGACGACCCCGCGATCCGTCTCCTCGCGGCCAGCCGCCACTTCGGCGACGAGGACGCCGTCCGGGTCGGCTCGGTGCTCAACCGGGCCGTGCGGCCCGAGATCACCGCCGGTCTCTTCGCGCTGGGCATCGCCGGCTGGACCGAACCCGGCATCGTCCGCGTCGAGGGGGCCAAGCCGCGATTGTGCGCGCCGGTGCGGTGCAACGGCATGCTGCTCGGCTACCTGTGGCTCATCGACGAGGACGGCTCGTTCAGCGAGTCCGAACTGTCGGCAGCCGCAGCCGCCGCGGAGGCCGCCGGCTCCGTGCTTTACCGCAGGCTGCTGCTGCACGAGCGGTCGAAGGCACGGCACGAGGGCATCCTGCGCGAACTCGTTTCGCCCGATGCCGACATGCGCGCGCAGGCGATCGCGGACCTGCGGGCCGAGCAGTTGTTCGGCGAGGACCGTACCTGCTTCACCGTCCTCGCGGTGCAATGCCGCGTGTCCGGAGCAGCCGCGCCGCCGCAGGAAGTCGCCTTCGAAGCGGCGATCGAGGAGGGCGTGCGCACCGTCGTGGACGACGTCGCGCTGATGGTGGCCAACCGCTCACGGGGCTGGCTTCTCCTCGTCCAGCGGCAACCGCCGGCGCGCGCTCTCGTCGACGCGATCGCCGAGCGGATCACCAGCCGGTTCCAGCGGCTGACCGACGGCGCCGCGCGGCCCGTCGCCGGTCTCGGCGGAACCGTCACCGAACTCGACGCTGTCCTCGAGTCGTATCAGCAGGCGTCGCTGGCGGTGCGGGCCGCGTTGCTGCTGCCCAGCGTCGGCGACCTGGCCCGCTGGGGCGAACTGGGACCCTACGAACTGCTGCTGAAGCTGCCGCCGGACGACCTGCGCAGCAGTGCCCGGGTTCCGGCACTCCAGGCCCTCGATCGAGAAGACCGGCACCACGTCCTGCTCGACACACTGACCGCGTTCTTCGACCACGGCGGCAACATCCAGCGCACCGCCGACACGCTGCGCGTGCACCGGGCCACGCTTTACCAACGGCTCAAACGGATCGAGCAGATCACCGGATGCAGCCTCGACGACGGCGACGACCGGCTCATGCTGCACCTTGGCCTCAAACTGCGCCTGCTCGCCTCCGCGTACGACGACCGGCTCGGCGGCTGACCGGCGCCGGCGCCCGCGACAAACGCGCAGCATCTCCCGCGCAAGACGCGACCGTTGTTGATTCCGGGCCCGCCGCGACCGGCGATACGTTCGCTGGCATGGCAGAACCGAGCGATCCGACTCGTCACCTGGCCGACGAGCTGTGGGCACATCTCCAGCGCACCCAGCCGCACTTCGCGCTGCACGCCGGCGAACCGGTCACGCAGCTTCCCCGCGGCACGTACGAGGAAGCGAGCGAAGCCGCCGCGCTGGGCCGGCGGATTCTGGCCGGACTCGACCGGACCCCGGAGTCCGATGTGGACACTTCCCTCGCCGCTGTCGTCCGTGCGCTGGCCACCCAGCTGGCCGGAGCCGACGAGGATTACTGGTGGAGCTTCCCGGTCGCGCCCTACCAGAGTTTCGGCTGGACCCTGTACGGCCAGCAGGTGTTCCGCCCGTTCGCCTTCACCGCCGGCGACGAGGCGAAGCGCTATCTGTCCCTCGTCAACGACTTCACGCACACGATCAAGGCCGCGCACGCCAAGCTCATCGGCCAGGCCGAACAGGGCATCGTGCTGCCGCGCCCCGCGTTGCCCGGCTTCCTGGCCGCTGTCCGCGCACATCGGGCCGCCGCGGCCGAATTCTTGCGGCCTGCGGAGTCCCGCCTGGCTGACCTCGATCCCGCGACGCGCACGATGCTGACCGACGGCGTCGACCGGCTTGTCGCCGACGACCTCTTGCCCGCCTTCGACGCCGTTCTCGCGCACCTGGAGGGACCGGGCGCGCAGAGCGCCGTCGACGGCATCGGCCTCGGCCAGTACCCGGGCGGGCATGAGGCCTACCGCCGGTTGGTGCGCCACTACGCCACCTACCCCATCGAGCCTGAAGAAGTCCACGAACTCGGTCTGAAGGCCGTCGCGGAGCTCACCGAGCAGCTGGCCGAAATCCGCCGCGAGGTCGGCTTCGACGGCGACGAGACCGCCTACCGAGCCGTCCTCGAAGCCGACCCCCGTTTCCACGCCCCCTCCCCCGAACACGTCGCCGACACCTACCGCAGGCACATCGACGCGATCGAACCGCTGCTCGACCAGTGGTTCAGCGTCCGGCCGCGGGCCGCCTTCGGCGTTCAGCGGCTCGACCCGGAGCTGGAAGCGGGCATGACCTTCGGCTACTACGAGCAGCCGATCGCCGCGAATCCGGTCGGCCGCTACCGGTTCAACGGATCCGGCCTCGCCGGCCGCGCGCAGATCTCGGCCGCGGCGCTGATCTTCCACGAGCTCGTGCCCGGCCACCACTTCCACCTGGCCCGCCAGGCCGAGGACGCCACCCTGCACCCGCTCCAGGGGCAAGCCGCCGCGGAATCGCTCGGTGCCTACTGCGAAGGCTGGGCCGAGTACGCCGCCTCGCTCGGCTTCGAAATGGGCCTGTTCAGCGACCCGTGGGACCGCTACGGCGCCTGCCTGCACCAACGGTTCGTGGCCCAGCGGCTGGTCGTGGACACCGGCCTCAACACACTCGGCTGGTCCGAGGACAAGGGCCGCGAATACCTGTCCTCGACGACCATGGAGTCGCCGGCCCAGGTGTCCACCGAAATCCTGCGGTACGGCACCGATCTGCCTGCCCAGTCCCTGTCCTACCGGCTGGGTTTCGAGAAGTTCTGGGAGCTGCGCCGCACCGCTGAACGCGCGCTCGGCAGCCGATTCGACGTGCGGGAGTTCCACGAAACCGTGCTGGGACAAGGCACTCTCCCGCTCACCGCCGTCGAGCTCAATGTGCGGGCTTACGCGAACCGCTGACCCGACCGTGCCAAGAACCCGACCCGAATCAGGAGGTCCCGTGCCTGCCTCGATGTTCATGTCCCCCGAACACGTCGCCCGGATGAACGAACTGCTCGCTGCTTCCGCCGAGGTCCGGGCCGCGTGCGCGGACCTGGACCGGGATTGCGAAATAGCCTACGAATTGAGCGACGGCCCGTCCGGCACCGTGCATTGGGTGCTGCGCTTCGACCGCGGCCTCGGCGCGCGCTTCTCCCTCGAACCGTCGCCGCGGGCCGACATCACGTACTTCGGCGACTGGGCGGACGTCATCCGGACCAGCCGGGCTGCGCACGCCGGCGAACCGGTCGAGGAGAACCTGAAGGAATCCGGTGACGCGTCCGTCCTCGAACGAGTCGCCCACGCCTACGCCACCGCCCGCCGGGTCGCCACGGTGCCGGTCGAATTCCCCGACGTGGGCCCGGCCGAGGCGCGATGAACGCACCTCGGCCGGAACTGACGTCGCGTTACCGGTCCGCGGTCCGCGCCCCGGTGAGGTCGCCGAGAGCGTGGAGCAGCACGTGCGCGAGGTTGTAGACCACCGCCCCGGGCGGTGCCTGCCGAGCCTGGTCCACGGTTCCCACGATGCTGGTCATCGGCTTGCCCGCGCTCTTCGCCGCTGCCGCGACCGCGTCCAGTGCGCGCCCGACGGCCGGTTCGGCGGCACCGCCGGGCAAACCGAGGGATACCGCCAAATCGGCTGGCCCGACCAGCACCGAATCGACTCCGGGGACCGCGAGAATCTCGCCCGCCGCCGCGCACGCTTCGGGCGTTTCCAGCATCGGCACGACGACAGTGGTTTCCGCCGCCGTCTCCAGATGCTCAGCACTGGTGCGGGCACCGAACCGGCCAGCTCGGCTGTAGGTCGCGAAACCCCGCTGCCCGAGCGGCGAGTAATGCGCGGCGGCGACCGCGGCGCGGGCCTGGTCCACGGTGTCGACGTGCGGCACGATCACGCCGTCCGCGCCCAGGTCGAGCACCCGCAGGACCAGCGCCGGTTCCGCCGCCCCCACCCGGACCAGCGCGCCCATGCCGTGTGCTTGCGCGGCGACGAGATGCTGCTGTAGGGGCACCAGGTCGGCCGGTCCGTGTTCGCAGTCGAGCACGACGAAATCCAGCCCGGCCACCCCGGCCATCTCGACCAGCGTCTCCGACGGCAGCCGCAGCAGCCCGCCGAGCAGCCGTTCCCCGGACCGCAGGCGTTGTTTGAGCGTGGTCACCGCGCCACCATTCCCGCCGACAGGTCGATGTCCGCCGCGCACAGGCCAGGCATCGCCAGCATCGCGAGCACCGCGGCGGCTACCTCGGACTCGGTAACCATCCGGCCCAGTGCGGCGCGGCCCGTGAACGCGCGTTCGGCTTCGGCGTAAGTGACGCCGGTGCGTTCCGCCTCCAACCGGAAGTTCCGTTCCATCCGCGGGCCCTCGACCGGCCCGGGCGACAGGGAGTTCACCGCCACCCCGTACGGCCCGACCTCGCCGGCGAGCGTGGCCGTCAAGCCAAGCACGGCCATTTTCGAAGCACAGTACGGCGTACGGCGCAGGAGCGGCCGTTTCCCGCTCACGGAAGCGATGTTGACAACGTCGCCCGCGCCACGCGCCGTCATCGCCGGCAGAAAAGCGCGGCACACCAAGTAAACCCCGCGGACATTGACGCCGAACACCTCGTCCCACTCCTGCGGTTCGACCTCGACGAGCGGCTTCACCGGCCCCGCGACCCCGGCGTTGTTGACCAGCACCGAGATCTCCTCGTCCGCGAGTTCCTCGGCGAGGGCGGTGACCGAACGCGGATCGGCGACGTCGCACACCGCTGCCCGGCCCGGTCCGGACAGCGCCGCGACCGTGGCATCGAGGGCGTCCCGCCGCCGCCCGGTCACGACAACCCGCGCGCCGGCCGCTGACAGCGCGCACGCGATCGCGCGCCCGAGCCCGTTCCCGCCGCCGGTGACGAGCGCGGTCCGTCCCGAAAGCGACGCGGTCACGCCGGGTTCCAGGAAAGCTCGCTCCGCCGGAACTCCGCCGCGCGCACATCGCCGGACCGCGCGTGGCCTTCGAACAACTCCACCCGCGCCGCGCGTCCGCAGACTTCGCCGAGCCGCACACTCGACTCGCTGCTCGTGACTTCCTGATAGGTCACCGTCTTCAAATACTTCCCAACCCACAACCCGCCGGTGTAGCGGGCGGCGCCGCGCGTGGGCAGGACGTGGTTGGTGCCGATCACCTTGTCGCCGTAGGACACGCAGGTGCCCGGGCCGAGGAAAAGCGCGCCGTAGTCCCGCATCTTCGTCAGCGCCTGACGCGGCTGCTCGGTAAGCACCTGGACGTGCTCGAACGCGTAGGAGTCCGCCAGCGCGAACGCCTCGTCGAGGTCGTCCACGACATGGATCTCGCCGTGGTCGCGCCAGGCCGGGGCGGCGAAGTCATGGGTCGGCATGCCCGGCAGCAGCGCCTCGACGTGCTCCAGCACCTCCCGCGCGACGTCCTCGGACGTGGTGATCAGCACAGCCGGGGAGTCCGGGCCGTGTTCGGCCTGGGACAGCAGGTCCACCGCGACGACGAACGGGTCGGCCGTGTGGTCGGCGACGATCAGCACCTCGGTCGGGCCGGCGAACAGGTCGATCCCGACCTCGCCGAACAGCTGCCGCTTCGCTTCGGCGACATAAGCGTTGCCCGGCCCGGCGATCAGGTCGACGCGCCCGACGGTTTCGGTCCCGACCGCCAGCGCGGCGACCGCCTGCACGCCGCCGAGGAGGTAGATCTCGTCGGCGCCAGCCAGATGCATGGCGGCGACGGTCGCCTCCGGCACCTCACCGCGGATCGGCGGCGTGCACGCGGCCACCCGCGGCACCCCGGCCACCTTCGCGGTCACGATCGTCATGTGCGCGGAGGCGGTCAGCGGGTAGCGGCCGCCGGGCACGTAAGCGCCCGCGGCGGCGACCGGAACATGCTTCTGTCCCAAGTGGACACCCGGAAGAGTCTCGATTTCGAACTCCTGCAACGAGTCCCGCTGCCGCTGCGCGAAAGCGCGCACCTGATCCTGGACGAACCGGATGTCGTCGAGCACCTGCCCGGGCACCCTGGCGACGATCTTCTCGATCTCCTCGGGCGAAAGCCGGAACGACTCGGGCGACCACGAGTCGAATTTCTCCGAGCACTCGCGGACCGCGGCGTCGCCGCGTTCGCGGATGTCGGCGATGATCGCGCGGACCCGGTCGCCGACGTCGGTGCGGCCGGCCGCGACCTGCTCGGCGGGGACAGCGGATTTCAGGGTCTTGGGCATTCAGGACTCCTTCGAGAATGGGGAAAGACTGCACAGCCAGTCGGTCAAGGACGACGCCACGACACCGGGCGCCTCGAGCGTCAGCAGGTGCCCGGCTTCCGGAAGCACCCGCAGCACGGAATTTCGCGCCCGCGCGGCGATCGAACGGTGAAATTCGGGTGGGCACAAGCGGTCCTGCGCCCCGGAGACGACGAGCACCGGACAGGACAGGCCCGCCACCGCGGCGTGCGCGTCCCGCCGGGTCGCCTGGGCGGCGAGCTGGGCGCGGAACACGCCGGGCCCGATCCGCCGCGCCATGGCGAGGAAACGCCGTTCCAGCACCGGATCCGGGCCGGAGAACATCGTCGGGAGGATTTCCTCCGCGACCACGTCGTCGAATTCCCCGGCGAGCGTGCGGCGGTCGAACGCGGCCCAGGCGGCGAGTTGCTCCGCGGTCGGCGCGCCGGCATTGGTCGAGACGGCACAGAATCCGGCGAGCCGCTCCGGCGCCCGGCGCGCGACCTCGAACCCGGCGATCGCACCGAGACTCAACCCGGCGAGCACGAACCGGCCCTCGACCGCGGCCAGGATCTGCTCGGCCATGCCGCCGATGTCCGGCTCCGTGATCTCCGCGTAGACCACTCGCCCGGGCAGCCGCGGCCAGACCTCGGCGTCGCACAGCATTCCGGGGACCAGCACCACCGGCAGGTCAGTCACCGGCCTGCCGCGCGCGGCAGCAGATGCCACGGCGCGAGGTAACCGTTGTGGTCCAGGCCGACGCCCGCGTCGGCAGCCGCCTTCACGACCTCGTCGTCCCAGTCGAGACGCACGCGGCCGTCTCCGCCGTTGACGACCAGCAGCGTCGCCCGCTCGTCCGACACGTTGCGGACACTGCGCCACGCGCCGCGCGGCACGGAAACCATGTCCCACGGGCCGAGCCGCACGCTCGTCTCGTCGTGCCGGTTGAGCGTGACCTCCCATTCGCCGTCCTTGACCAGCAGCACCTGCGTTTCGTCGTGCCGGTGCAGCGGGATGCCTTCGCCGGGCTCGGCGCGCAGCCACGCGACGTTGTGCCCGTGCGGGTTGTAGATGGGCGGTTCCTGGTCGCGGTCTTCGGTCATGCCGAAGCCGATGACCGGGGCCAGTTCGGCGCGCCCGCCGGGCACGGCACCGCCCAGCAAGGCGTGCGCGGACCACTGCAGATCATCGGCCGTGGCCACGCGGCGGCGCAGCTTCGCCGCGTCGTAGGACGGCAGGGCGGCGATGTCGGCCGGAGCCATCGGCTGGACCAGTTCCGCGGCGTCGGGCGGTTCGTCGCCGGCGAGAGTGTCGATCAACCGGTTGTCCGCGGTCAGGTGCAAGCCGTGCCTGCCCGCCTCCCGCAGCACCGACGGGCCCCAGATGATGCCTCCGGTGTCGTCGTGGCCCAGCACGGTGAACAGCCAGCCGTCGTCCGGGCCGATGTTGGTGAACCCGCGGAAGATCCACGTCGGGATCGAGGCGATGTCGCCCTCGCGCAGCACCAGTTCGCCTTCGTCGCCGTCCGCGCCCCAGCGGAGCAGGAACTCGCCGCGGAAGCACAGGAACACCTCCGCGGTGAAATGCAGGTGCAGGTTGTTGGTGATCCCGTGCGGCATCGCCGCCGCCCCGATGCTGAACCCGTGCGGCTCGCGCAGGTTCACCACCTGGTCCGCGTTCTGGGTCACCCCCGGGCCGATCATCGAGTAGTTCTCCTTGCGGTCCGACCCCGGCGTCCGGCAGTCGATGAACGCCTGGTCGCAGGACACGAAATCGGTCCGCCGGATCGTCCGGCGGGCCAGCTCGCCCGCCGTCACCGGCCCTTCGTCGGTACGCATGGCACCCCTCCGAAACCTGGTTGTTTATACGTATGCATACGACCATCGCCGCCGGATTCTGTCAAGACGCTCCAGCGTCAGGCCTTCGCGCGGGCGGTCCGGAATTTCCGCTAGGATCCGTATGCACGCCCGTTGCGCGGAAGAGGAGCGGATGTCGATCACGAGTCATGACGTGGCCCGGCTCGCCGGGGTCTCGCAGCCGACCGTTTCCCGGGCGCTGCGCGGGGACCACCGGGTTTCGGAGGCCACCCGCACCCGCGTGCGCGAGGCGGCGGACGCGCTCGGCTACGTGCCGAGCGAAGCCGGCCGGAGCCTGGCGACCCGGTCGACGCACTGCGTCGGGGTGGTCGTCACGGATCTGACCAACCCGTTCTACCCGCATCTGATCGGGCCGCTGCACGACACGCTCGAACAGCACGGCTACCGGATGATGCTCTTCGCCGAGCGCAGCGAGGCCGCGCTGGAGACCGAGCGGCTGCTCGACCGGTCGATCGACGGGGTGGTGCTCACCACCGCGGTGATCGGCTCCGGCCTTCCGGCCGAACTCACCCGGCGCGGGCTGCCGTTCGTCTTCCTCAACCGGGAGACCGGCGCCGGCAACGCGGACGCCGCGGTGGTGGACAACGAGGCGGGCGGGCGGCTGGTCGCCGAGGAACTGCTGCGGCTGGGCCACACCGACATCGCGCTGATCGGCGGCCCGGCCGAGACGACGACCGGACGCGACCGCGAGCTCGGCTTCCGGATCGGGCTGTCCGAGGCGGGCGTCGGCCTGCCGCGCCGCCGCGTCCGGCAAGGCCCGTTCGACCACGGCACCGGGTACGAGGGACTGCTCGACCTGATGGCGGAAAACCCCCGGCCCACCGCGGTGTTCTGCGGCAACGACGTCATCGCGATCGGCGCGATCAACGCGGCCCGGCGCCTCGGCATCGACATCCCGGGCGACCTCACCGTCATCGGGTTCGACGACCTGCCGATGGCCTCCTGGGAGACCTTCGATCTGACGACCGTCCGCCACGACTTGGACGGCATGGCCAAGGCCGCGGCGGGCCTGCTGGTCGACCGCCTCGCCGGAAACAGCGAAGCACCGCGGCGGACCGTGTTCGCCCCGTCGCTGGTGCCCAGGGGAACGCACGCGCCGCGGTGAACCCCGCGCCCGCCGCGGCGGCGGACGCGGGGCCCCGGCAGGTCACCGGGCGTATTTGTCCGCCGAGAGGTCGCTGCGGTAGGTCTCCTTCATGAACACCGTGATCACCACGAGGGCGAGCACCGCGGCGGCCGCCAGGTACATCCACACCGCGTAGATCGTGCCGGACTCCGCCACCAGCAGCGTGGCGACGAACGGCGTGATGCCCATGAAGATCGAGAACGAGCAGTTGTAGGCGATCGAACTCGCGCTGAACCGGGTCCGGGTCGCGAACATCTCCGCCGCGCACACGGTGACGATGCCGGTCAGGAAGAACTCCGGGACCAGATAGATCAGCTGGCTCGCCACCGCGGCCCCGAACGTGCCCGCCTCGCCCACCTTGAACGCCAGCGGCACCAGCACGATGCAGCACACCGCTCCGGCGATGAGCATCGGCTTGCGCCCGATCCGGTCGGAGATCGCCCCGGCGAGCGGCAGCAGCGGGATCAGCACCGCGACCGAGATCATGTTCGACAGCCACGCCGCGGACTTCGGCAGGTGCAGCGTTTCGGACAGGTACTCCGGGTAGAAGGTGACCCAGGTGTAGGACAGGATCGCGAGCATGATCGACGCGCCGCAGAACACCAGGATCGGCCGCCACTGGGAACGCAGCGCCTCGCGCAGCGGCGCCGCGACGACGTTCGTGCCGTGTTCGGTGGCGGCGACGAATTCCGGGGTCTCGTCGAGCCGGCTGCGCAGCCAGACTCCGATCGCGCACAGCGGAAGCACTGCCAGGAACGGGATCCGCCAGCCCCAGCTGTGCAATGCCGCGTCGCTGAACAAGGCGCTCATCAGCGCTGCCGTGCCGGCCCCGGCGAGAATGCCGAGGAAGCAGCTGTTCGACGCGAACGACGTGTAGAACCCGCGTCGGCGCGGCTCGGCCCACTCGACCACGAACGCGACCGCGCCGACGTACTCCCCTCCCGCGACCATGCCTTGCACCACGCGCAGCACGAGCAGGATCAGCGGAGCCGCCAGCCCGATCTGGCCGTACGTGGGAAGCACGCCGATCGCCGCCGTGGACACGCCCATGAACAGGACTGTCCACAACAGCACCCGCTTGCGCCCCAGCCGGTCGCCCCACCGGCCGAGGAGGGTGCCGCCGAGCGGGCGCACCAGGCAGGCGATCGCGATCACCGCGTACGCGCTGAGCACGCTGGCGGTGTGGTCGCTGGCCGGGAAGAAGGACGCGGCGAGCACCGGGGCCATGTAGCCGTAGAGCCCGTAGTCGAACTGCTCGACGAAGTTCCCGATGCTGCCGGCGAGGACGACCTTGCGGATCGCCTTCCGACGTCCGGTCGCCTCGGCCGTCGCGGCCGCGGTCGGCGTGACGGTGGACATGACACCTCCAGTGGCGTCTCACAACGGCTCAGCCGTCTGCATACGTATGGATGGCAACTTAAGTGGCCCGGGTCACCGGGTCAAGACCGCCGCTGCCGCGAATTTTGCCGAGGTCACACGCGGAAGATCAGCCGCGGCCACGGTTCGGCGGCTGCTCTTGCCCGGAGCAATGCATACGGATACAGTGCCCAGCGCACGTTGCCAGCCGAGAAAGGAACCCGCCATGCCGCTCGACCCGGTCGCCTACCAGCCCTACGCGGACCCGGACGATTTCATCCGCGAGGTCACCGACCGGATCTGGGTGCAGCGCGACATCTCCTACATCGTCGACAACTACGAACCCGACTCGATTGTGCACGGCGGCCTCGGCACCGTGACCGGGCGGGACGGCGTGATCGAGGGCAGCCTGATGCGGATCGCGCAGGTGCCGCAGCACGTGGGCCAGGCCGAGGACGTCGTCTGGGAGGCCCGCGGCGACGACGCCTTCCTCAGTTCGCACCTCGTCTTCTCCGCCGACACGCACCTCGTGGCGGGCCGGCCGGTGCCGATCCGCAAGCGCACCATCGCGAACTGCCTGTACCGGCGGGGCCGCATGGTCGAGGAATGGGTCGTCCGCGACGATCTCGCGGACTGCCTGCAACTCGGCCTCGACCCGGCCGAGGTGGCGCGCGGGCTGCGGTTCCGCGGCTACGAGGGATCGATGACGAAACCGGCGCCCGCCGACGTCCTGGCCATCGGCGACAGCGGCCCGCGCGCGGACGATTACCGGCCCGAATGCGAAATGGTGCTGGAATTCGTCGAAGAGGTCTGGAACGCGCGGCGCCTGCACAAGGTCACCGACTTCATGCACCGGGACCTCTTCCTGCACACCGTCGGCGACCGCACGGTCCTCCGCCCGGACGGCTACCAGAAGGACCTGCTCGCCCAGATCGCGCCGTTCCCGGACGCCCGGTTCGAGATCCGCGACGTGCAGGCCAACTACGCCGAGCGGTACGCGGGACTGCGCGTCGCCGTGCTGTGGGTCATGCGGGGCGAGTACCGCGGGGTCGCCGATTTCGGGCCGTTGACCGGCAAACCGGTCGACCTGCTCGGCGTTTCGCAGTTCCTCGTCCAGGACGGCCGGATCGTCCGCGAGGTCCGGGTCTTCGACCAGATCGCGCTGCGGGCGCAGATCAACGGCCACGAAAGCTCGTTCGCCGACACCAACATCTACTGAGCGCGGCGGGACGTCCGTCCGCTTAGGATCGGCCGATGGAGCAGGAGTCCCGCGACGGCGACCGGGTGACCCTGAACCAGCTCCGGGCGTTCGTCGCGGCGGAAAGCCAGGGCTCGTTCACCCGGGGCGCGGCCCAGCTCGAGGTGTCCCAGGCCTCGATGTCGGAGATGATCCGGCGGCTGGAGGAAGAACTCGACGCGGTGCTCTTCCATCGCGGTGCCCGGCGGCTGACGCTGACCGCGGCCGGCGAGGAACTGCTGCCGTTCGCGCGGCGCGCGGTCCACGCGGCCGACGAAGGGGTCCGCGCGGTGCAGTCGCTGGGCTCGCTCGGCGGCGGCACCGCCACCTTCGGCGTCCTGCGCAACGCGGACTACTACCTGCTCGGCAATCTCGCGCAGACCTTTCACCGCCGGTATCCGTCGGTCAAGGTCCGGCTGGTCGGGCAGAATTCCGCGGAGACCGCGGACGCGATCCGGGCGGGCGACATCGAAGCCGGGCTCATCGTGCTCCCGGTCGACGACGAGGGACTGGACATCACCCCGCTGATGCGGGACGAGGTGCTCTACGTGAGCGCCGACCCGGCCGCGGCCGCGGCACCGGTGAGCATCCGGCGTTTCGCGGCCGCGCGGCTGGTCCTCTACGACGCCCGCTACGGCTGGCGCGATCCCACCCGCCGCCAGCTCGCCGACCGGGCGCAGCTGGCCGGCGTGCGCATCGAACCGGTCTTCGAGATCGAACACGTGGAAGCGGCCCTGAAACTGGTCGCCGACGGGGCGGGCGACACCATCGCCAGCACCGCGGTGGTCCGCAGCGCCGCCTTCCCGCCGGGCCTGCACACGGCTCCGTTCGAGGAGCCGCTCTTCGACACGATCGCCATCGCCCGCAAACGCGGCCGTCCGTTGTCGCGCGCCACCCGGGAGTTGGCCCGGCTGGCCGAGGACGCGGTCAGCGACGCGCGCGGCCCGGCTGCCGCACGGCCCAAGCAGACCCGAGGCTGACCGGGTCCGGTGTGGACGGTTCCGCTTTTGTCCATAGTGGACATTTTGTCCTCGTTGGCATAGGGCAACCCGATGGCTCGCCCAGGATCGCACCCTCTAGTCCGGGGGCCAGATCGCGCTTACCGTCTCGTGCCATGCAAATCACTCCCTCCGAGGCAGCCCAGCTCGGCCCGCTGACCTGGCTCAAGAAGCCCGCCGTGGACGGACCGCCCGCCCAGCGCGACCCGCGCGTCGTCGAACGCGTCAGCGAAATGCTGCGCGACATCGAACACGGCGGTCTCACCGCGGTGCGGCGCTACTCCGAGGACCTCGACGGCTGGACCGGCGCGCTCGAACTCGGCCGCGACGAACTGCGCCGCTCCGGCGACCAGCTCCCCGCCGACTTGCGCGCGGCGCTCGAACTCGGCCACGAGCGCACCCACCGCTTCGCGGCCGCCCAGCGCGAGCACCTGACGGACTTCGAACTCGAACTGGCCGACGGGGTCGTCTGCGGACAGCGCTACGTGCCGGTCAGCCGGGTCGGCGCGTACCTGCCCGCCGGCCGGTTTCCCTTGCTGGCCAGTGCGTTCATGACGGTCGGGGTCGCCAAGACGGCCGGTGTGCCGTCCGTTCTCGCGTGCACTCCCCCGTCGGGCGAGCACGGCGCGCACCCGGCGGTCCTGTACGGCGCCTACCTGTCCGGCGCGGACCGGGTCTTCGCGCTCGGCGGCGTCCAGGCGCTAGGCGCGATGGCGTTCGGACTGCTGGACGAGGCCCCGGTGGACATGCTCGTCGGCGCGGGAAACGCCTATGTGACCGAAGCGAAGCGGCAGCTGTTCGGCCGGGTCGGCATCGATCTGCTGGCCGGACCGTCCGAAGTGGCCGTGCTCGCGGACGAGACCGCCGACCCCGACTGGGTCGCCGCCGACCTGCTCGGGCAGGCCGAGCACGGCCCCAACTCGCCCGCCGCGCTCGTGACGACGTCCGAGGAACTCGGCCGCCAGGTCGTCGCCGCGATCGACCGCAGGCTGGCGACGCTGGCCACCCGCGAGGTCGCCGGTCCGGCGTGGCGCGACTTCGGGTCGGTCGTCGTCGCGCGCGACAGCGCCCAGGCCGTCGCGGTCAGCGACGTCTGGGGTCCCGAGCACCTGGAAATCCAGACCGCCGACGACGACTATTACCTCAAGACGCTCACCAACTACGGCTCGCTGTTCCTCGGCCGGTGGAGCACGGTCGCCTACTCCGACAAGGGAATCGCGGGCACCAACCACGTCCTGCCGACCGGCAAGACGTCCCGCTACAACGCCGGGCTGTCGGTGTCGCGGTTCCTCAAGCCGCTCACCTACCAGCGCGCCGCGAAGGAAGGCACCGCGGCGCTGGCCCCTGCCGTGGAACGGATCTCCGCGTTCGAGGGCCTGGCCGCGCACGAGGCCACCGCCACCGTCCGCATCGAACACCTCGGCAGGCATTCCGGTGCGTTCGACGGCACTCCCGCCGTCGACCGGGCCTGAGCCCGCTTCCCGGGCCGGACCGCGTCCGCCGGTCCGGCCCGCCGCCCCTTGCCGCTCCCCGGCACCGAAAACCAGACAGAGGCTGAGGACATGTCCGCACCCGCCAACGGAAACCAAGCCGCGGCCGCACCGGAAAAACTGCGGCGAGAACTCAAAGTCACGGACGCGGCCGCGTTCTCCGTGGGTCTCATCGGCCCGGTCGGCGCGATGGCGCTGCTCGGCGTGGGAGCGGCCGGGCTGCTCGGCGAAGGGGCCACCTGGGCCTTCGTCTTCGCCATCCTCGGAGTTTCGCTTGTCGGCTACGGATTCGTGAAGCTGTCGCAGCACATCTCGCACACCGGTTCCGTCTACGCGCTGGTCGGCCGCACGCTCGGCCCGCGCGCCGGGTTCGTCGCCGGCACCGCGCTGTTCACCGCGTACGCGACCATCGGCACCGGCTCGACCGCCGAAATCGCCTTGTTCTTCAACAAAGTCCTCAGCCAGCTGGGCCTGGCCAGTGCCGGGTCGGCCGAATGGATCTGGACCGCGCTGGTCGTGCTGGTCCTGGTCGTCGCGCTGTCGCTGAGCGAAATCCGGGTCATCACGCGGATCCTGCTGATCTGCGAACTGGCCGGGGCCGCGCTGGTCGGCCTGCTCAGCATTGTGATCATCGCGCGGGTCGCGACGGGCCACGGCCCGCACGGGCAGACGTTCAGCTGGAATTTCCTGCACCTGCCCGCCGGAACCGGAGTGGGCACGATCGCCGGCGCCGCGGTATTCGGATTCCTCGCGTTCGCCGGGTTCGAGGGCGCCGCGTCGCTCGGCGAGGAGACGATGAACCCCAAGCGGGAAATCCCGCGGGCGCTGAAGATCACCATCGCGGTGGTGGGCGTGTTCTTCCTGCTCGCCATCGCCGGGCAGGCGCTCGGTTACGGCACCGGGCCGGACGGGGTGAAAGCCTTCGCCGCGGCCGAAGATCCGTACGGCGATCTGGCTGGTCAGTATCTCGGCAGGGCGATGAGCGTCCTGCTGAACCTGGTCGCCAGCGTCAGCCTGTTCGCGATCACCCTCGGCACCGTCAACGGCGCCGCGCGGGTCGGCTACGCGCTGCTCCGCGACGCTGGAGTCCCCGGACCAGTCGCGCGGCTGACCAAACGCGGGGCCCCGGTCGGCACGATCGTCGTGACCAGCGTCCTGATCCTCTGCTTCGCCGTCGGGCAGCGGCTGGCCGGCACCGGGGTCCTGGACGCGACTTTCTACTGGCTCACCATCGGAACCATCGCCCTGCTGGTGGCTTACGCCATGGCCACTATCGGCGCTTTTCGCTTCCTTTTCCTCAGCGGGAAGCCGAAAGCGCCCCGCTGGCAGGCGGTCGTCCCGGTGCTCGCGCTCGCCTTCATCGCCTACACCATTTTCAAGAACGTGGTGGGCGTGTCGGGCCCCTACCGGTTCTTCCCGTACATCATTCTCGGAGTCCTCGTCGTCGCGACCGTCGTCGTGGCCGCGGTGCCCGGCCTGGCCGAGCGGGTCCGGACGCAGATCGCCGAACCGGGAGACAGCGAATGACCAGGATCGTCTGCGCGCAACTCGCCCCGCAGGTCGGCCGCCTCGCCGAAAACCACCGGCAGATCGTCCGCACGATCAGCGAAAACACGACCGCCGACATTCTCGTGCTGCCGGAACTGGCGACGAGCGGATACGTCTTCGAATCGCCCGCGGAGGCGCGGGAGTGCGCGATCCCGTCTGATGACCCGATGATCGCCGAGTGGGCGGCCGCGATCGACGGCGACTCGGTCGTCGTGTGCGGATACGCCGAACGCGGCCCGGACGGTGCTCTTTACAACAGCGCGGTGCTGTTCGACGCTACTGGTGTACTGGCCCGCTATCGCAAAACCCACTTGTGGGACCGGGAAAAGCTGTTCTTCACTCCGGGAAGCCAGCCGCCGCCCGTCACCACCACCCGCTTCGGCCGGATCGCGGTGATGGTCTGCTACGACCTCGAGTTTCCTGAGTACACTCGCCGGGCCGCTCTCGAGGGCGCCGATGTGATCGCGGTCCCGACCAACTGGCCCGAAGTCCCCCGCCCTGCGGGTGAGCGACCGCCGGAGGTAGTCATCGCCCAAGCCGCCGCCAGGGTCAACCGGGTCGCCATCGCGTGCTGCGACCGCTCCGGGCTTGAACGCGGTCAGCGGTGGACGGAGGGAACGGCAATCGTCGACCACAACGGCTGGGTCGCCGCCGTGGCGGGAGAGGACGGGCGGGCTTGCTGGGAAACCGAGCTTTCCGCGGGGCGGGACAAGAACATCAGTACCCGCAACCATCTTTTCGGGGACCGGAGGACCGATTTGTACGGACCGCCGCACTGACTTCCGGGCGGCGGGAGTTCTCCGGCGCGGGGCGTCACGATCGCCTGAGTTTCTGGCAGCCTGGTCGCATGACCACCGCTGACGACCCCGCCGCGCCGCTGCAACTCCTCGTCGGCCGCGAGATCAGCGCGGTCTGCTTCGTCCGCGACTACGTCGAACTGCACTTCGACGGCCCCGTCCTGCGGGCTCTCGCCAACCCGTTCGGTCTGTATGGCTGCCGCGCATGGCGCTTCCCGGAAGGACAATCGCCGGTCGTCATGCTTTCCTACATCGGCACAGTGATCGACCACTGCGAACTGCTCCCCGATCGCTACCTCGCGGTGGACTCCGGCGAACACCGCTTCGCCATCCCGCTGGACGAGGACTCGCGCACCGGCCCCGAAGCCGCCCACCTCGTCGGCATCGACGAAAGCGGCTGGACGGACCAACGACAGCTATGGATTTGGTAGCCCGAACTCCGAAACGGCGCGTTTAACTCGTTTCCGCAGATCTGTGTCCAGAATCTCCGAACTCGCCGCCCCGGGCGACATGCGGCCACCGTGCCATCGCTCGCTCCCGTTGACGTCCGTGAGGGCCACCCTGAGGGAATCAGATTCCCTCAGGGTTCCCCTCACGACATCCGCACCGACCCCATCGCGCTCCTCCACCAATGGACGGGCGGATCCCACTCGGGCATGTCAACCATCCTGGGTCCCGTAACCAGTCAAACGCTGGGAATTGCTGTCGTGCCGCATTCGCTCGCAGCACCACTCGGCCATTGTCTCGCTACCTCGTGCCCCCAGCACCGAATCCGCCCTGGCGATCACCGCAGCGGCCCCCCTGATCACGCGAAACCACCCCTATCCACGCCCCCTCCCACGGCCGTGAACGCGATCCTAGACGGCGTTCACCGCCACCCTTTGGAGGGAAACGTGCACAGATACCGGTTACTAGGCAGCGCCTTGCTGGTCGCGGCGGCCTTGCTCGTCCCGACCTCGACCGCGTCCGCCGCGGCGGCTTGCAGTTGGCGGGCGACGGCGCTTCCCGTGCCGGGCCAGGGCGGGATGCCGACTGCGACCGACCACCAGGGCGGCTTCGCTGGCGTCGCCGACATTGGCGGGCGACAGCGGCCGGTTGCCTGGAAGAACGGTGCGTACTCCGTCTTCACCGTCATGAACGACGTGCTCAGCTACGAGGTGGCCGACGAAAACCGCGCGGGCACGATCGTCGGCACAACCCGGGTCAGTTTCCCGGGGGTCTCGGTGAGCACGGCGTTCCGCTCTCGGGGCGACGTGCTGGAGGAGTTGCCGAAGCTGGGGAACAACACCAAGGCCGCGGCGCTCGGCATCAACGACGCGGGCGACATCACCGGCTACGTCTGGGGCGACAGCACCGGCCTGACCACGGTGGTGCGCTGGCCCGCCGCGCAACCGGGCACCGTCACCGCGCTTCCCGGGCTGGCTCCGGACCCCACCCAGCCCCAGGCGGTCGACGAGGACGGCTCGGTCCTGCTGCTGCGCGACTCCGGTCTCGCGATCTGGCGGGCGGGCACGATCACCCCGCTCGGTACCCTGCCGGGCCTGCAGTTCCCCGACGGCACGGCGTTCTCCAACGGGCGCGTGGTCGGCAACGCCAGCTACAACAACAAGCCGGTCGGCGTCTATTGGGACCAGCAGGGCGCCGCGCACGTGCTGCCCGGCTCCAGCTACAACCTGTCCAACGGCAACCCGCAGCTCACCCTCAACCGGGACGGCCTGATCACCGGCCGGATCGACGAGGCGCACGGCGGCAACGACTCCAAGGGCACCGGCTATGGCGTGTGGCGGCAGGGCGCGTGGGTGTCGAACTTCGGCGACATCACGCGCGACCTCCCGTCCCGGATCGGCGACGACGGCACGGTGGCCGGGGCGCGCATGGACGCCGACGGGATCTACCACCCGTATGTCTGGCGCTGTTCCTGATCGACGTCCTCAGGCAGTGGTTCCGCAGCACACCGACGCCCGGTCGCCTTCCCCAGGCGGCCGGGGCCGGACGGCTCGCATAGCCCGGCCGCGAACGGGTACCCCTCCCGAGTACCGCGGTTTCCCGGCGACGGTCAGGAGGGCTCCATGCTGGCACTGCTCGGTCTGCTTCTGGTGATCTGGCTGGTGTGCATCGTGCTCGGGGTGGTGATCAAAGGCCTGTTCTGGCTCGTCGTCGTGGGCGCGGTCCTGTTCCTGGCGACCGCCGCGGTCGGCTTCGTGAAGCGGTCCGCGCTCGGCCGGGGCCGTTAACCCGTCCGCCGCCCGTTCAAACCTGGGCCCGGAGAGACGATCGCAACACCGTTCGGGGCGTCGGTCGGCTTAGGCTGAGGGCATGGCCGACACGACACCGCCGACTCCGCAGGAAGCGTTCGACCTGCTGATGGCAGGCAACCACCGCTTCGTCACCAGCGCCCCGGAGCACCCCAACCAGGACGCTGCCCGCCGCGCGGCGATCGCGCCGAACCAGCATCCGTTCGCGGTCCTGTTCGGGTGTTCCGATTCGCGCCTCGCCGCCGAGATCATCTTCGACCGCGGTCTCGGCGACCTGTTCGTCGTGCGCACCGCGGGCCAGGTGATCGGCGGGGAGGTGCTCGGCAGCATCGAGTACGGCGTCGACCTGCTGGACTGCCCGCTCGTCGTCGTGCTCGGCCACGATTCGTGCGGTGCCGTCGGCGCGGCCCGGGCCGCCCTCGAAGACGGGCTCGCGCCGGTCGGCTACGTCCGCGACGTCGTCGAGAAGGTGACGCCCAGCGTCCTCGCCGCGCGGGCCGCGGGCCGGGTCGAGCCGCACGAGATTCTGGCTGAGCACGTCAAGCACACCGTCGACCTGCTGCTGGACCGCTCCCGCGTGCTCGCCGACCGGGTCGCGGACGGCCGGGCCGCGGTCGTCGGCCTGCGTTACCGGCTGGCCGACGGCAGCGCCGAGGTCGTGGCCGCGCACGGCGTCGACGTCTCCGCCGCCAAAGCGGTGTCCTAGCCCCGCGCACTTCGGCCACGGAACCGGAACAGCGTTCCGGGGCTACCGTGGCCGAAGCGCACGGCGAGGACACCAGGAGGCAGTGCATGCCCGGGCAACCCTTCGCAGGACTCCAGCTCGACGGCACACTGACCACCGACCCACCCGAAATCGCCTACGCCGCTGCCGACTTCGGCGGCATCGTCTCCCGTCCCCCGCTGGCGGTCGCCCGGGTCAGCTCGTCCCGAGATGTCAGCGAGGTCCTCCGCTTCGCCGCGGAGCACGGCCTTTCCGTCACGCCACGAGGACAGGGCCACACCGGCATGGGCCAGGCTCAGGCCGCTTCCGGCATCGTGCTCGACCTCAGTGGCCTCAGTACCGTGCACGACATCAGCGAGGACCGCGTAGTCGTCGACGCCGGTACGACCTGGGCCGAACTCCTGGCGGCGACTCTCCAGCACGGCTTGACTCCCCGCGTCCTCACCGACTACCTCCACCTCTCCGTCGGCGGGACGTTGTCCGTCGGCGGGATCGGCGGCACGAGCCACCGGTACGGGGTGCAGACCGACAACGTGCTGTCCCTCGACGTCGTCACCCGCGACGGGGCACTCCGGACCTGTTCCCCGACCGAAGCACCGGACCTCTTCGCAGCGGTGCTCGCCGGGTTCGGCCGAGACGGGGTGATCGTGCGCGCGACCATTCCGCTCATTCCCGCGCCGGCGCGGGTGCGGCGAGTCAAGATCTACTACCCGACTGCGGCCGAACTTCGCACGCAGCAACGAAAACTCCTCCGCGAGCGCCGGTTCGACTTTCTCCAAGGACAGATCATCCCCGGCGACGCGGGCTGGCTCCATCTGCTCGACGTCGCCGCTTTCTCCACTCCGCCCGCGGAACCGGACGACGCCTTGCTCGACGGCCTCGGTTTCGACGCGGCTAGGGACAAAATCGAAGACCTCAGTTATGCGGAGTTCGCCACCCGGCTTGACGAAACCGTCGTTTATCTCGAATCCACCGGCGAATGGCGTTCGCCGCATCCGTGGGCGAACCTGTTTCTGCCCGACCACGCCGTCGACACTTTCGTCGACGGGATCATGTCCGACCTCACGCACGCCGACCTGGGAGATTCCGGGCTGATCCTGACTTACCCCGTTCCCGCGGACGTGCTCACCACGCCCCTTTTCCGGGTGCCGGACGCGCCGACGATCTTCCTCGTCGCGGCACTCCGCTACGCAAGGACCGCAGCGATCGCCGAGCAGATGGTGGAGAGCAATCGCCGCTGGTACCACGCGGCGGTAAAACTCGGCGGCACTAGTTATCCAGTCGGCGCAATTCCCTTCACGGAGAACGATTGGCGGAATCATCTCGGTGAAGGTGAGTAGCAAGCCGGAAACCCGGACTCATCGGGCAATGAATCGGCCCGTTCCTCCGACGCTCACGAGTCCCTGACACTCGCTCGGCACCCTCTCCCGCATGACTTTCCTTCGCCTGGCCCTCGCCGCATTGGTGCTGGCCACGGTGACCATCGCGGCACCGCAAGCAGGAGCAGAAACCGGACAGGGCGTCGGCGTCGTCGAGTACAACCTCGGCGATCAGGCCTTCCACGATCCGACCGTGTCCGTGCCGATGGAACTGGCCGCCGTCGTGCACTATCCGCGCGATCTCGGCGGACGGCCGCATCCGTTGATCGTGCAGGAGCACGGCAGCTGGTGGAGTTGCGTGGACCCGGTCGCGAAGACCCCGGGAGGCGACTGGCCGTGTCCGCCGGGACAGCGGTCGCTGCCGAGTTTCCGCGGCTACGACTACCTCGGCGAGAAGCTGGCCGAGCGGGGCTTCATCGTGGTGTCGATCAGCGCCAACGCCATCAACGCGCATCTGCTCGGCGACGAGGGTTACTACTCGCGCGCGCATCTGGTCAACAAGCATCTGGAGCTGTGGCGCGACCTCGCCCGCGGCGAGGGACCGCTGGCCCGCACGCTCGGGCGGTTCCGCGGGCACGTCGACCTCTCCCGGGTCGGGACGATGGGGCATTCCCGCGGCGGAAAGGGCGTGATGTGGCAGGCCTCCGACAAGCACACGCCCGAATGGCCCGCCGGGGTCCGGATCCGCGCGGTCGTCCCGCTCGCGCCGGTCTATTTCAATTCCACTGAGGACGACAACAGCGACGTGCTGGTCACCCGGGTGCCGTTCAAGGTGGTCGTCGGCACCTGCGACGGCGCGGTCCGCACCGTGGGCCTGCAGTACGTCAAGGACGCCGAAGGACGCAACCCCGACATCAGTTCGGTGACGCTGACCGGGGCCAACCACAACTTCTTCAACACCGAATGGTCCCCCGGCAAGATCGGCGGCGAGGACGACGCGCCCGCGGACTGCGTCGGCAAACTGTCTCCGGGACAGCAGCGCGGCGACGCAGTCCGCGAAATCGTGTCGTTCTTCGCCAGCCGCCTGCGGTGAGGAATTGACGCGAAACCGGGTTACCGGGCGGTCAGAGCAGGCCCGGCTCGTCCGGCGTGACCTCGCAGGTGCGTTCGCGGCCCAGCGGCGCCGACACCGACGTGACCGTGCCGGTGCCGCAGCCGCGCCAGGCCACGGTGACGCCTTGCGGCTCGTCGCGGCTCGATCCGATCGGTCCCTGCGCGGCGGTTTCGGCGGGACCAACGTGATACGTGCGAATGTTTTGGTCAGTGCCGTCGACCCTGGTGACTTCGTAGGCAAAGATCGCGACGCGCTGTCCGGCGGCCGGGAAATCCGGCGGCCACGGGTTGTCGAAGAGCCCGCCGCTCGGGGTGCCGAGGGTTTTCGCGGTGATCTGGTGCATCGTCAGTTCCTTTGAGAGCGGGCTTGAGTGTCGACGCGCAGCGCTTGCATCGCGGTGACCAGTTCGGCCACGTCGCGCGGATCGGTGAGCGACCGGTTGGTGAGTTCCCGGATCCGCCGCAGCCGGTAGCGGACGGTGTTGGCGTGACAGTGCAAGATCTGCCCGGCGCGTTCGGAAGAGCCGCCGCCGGAGAAGTAGGCCTCGAGGGTCTCCAGGAGCAGATCTCGTTCGTCGGCGGGCAAATCCAGGACCGGGCCGAAGACCTGGTCGCCGAGCCTACGGCCCTCGTCGGGGTCGTAGGCGACCAGCGCGGCCAGCGGGCTGGGATCGAACGCGCGGACCTCGACGCGTTCGGGCGGTCCGCTGGCCAGTGCGGTCCGCGCCAGGTGCAGCGCGCGCGGAGTGTCGGCGAGCGACGTGTACAGCGGGCTCACCCCGGTGCGGGTCAACGCCACTTCGTTGAGCACGGTCAGCACCGCGCGGTATTGCTCGTCGCGCAACGAAACCAGCCCGGCTTGCCAGGCCGGAGTGAGCTGCCACGCCGACACGATGCCGAGCTGCCCGAGCCGCCGTTCGATGCCGACCAGGCTCTCCTCGGCCAGCCCGCGCGTCTCGGCCGCGACGACGGCGAGTTTGCCGTCCGGAGGCAGGCCGAGCAGCCGTCCGGCTTCCCACGGTCCGGCGCCGGAGAGACGCTGGCCGGTGAACAACGCCTCGGCCAACGCGGAGCGACGCCGTTGCTGGGCAACGAGAAGCTCCGCGCTCGCCGTCCGGTAAGCCTCGGTCACGTGCACCGCGTGCTCGTCGGTGACCTGCCAGAGCAGGCTGGCCGCGTCGATCAGCACGTCGGTGCTGCCGGTCTCGCGGGCGTGCCCGGCCAGCAGGTCCCACAGCATCGCGGTGCCGATCCGGTACACCTGCAGCACCTCCGGCAGCGGCGCGCCCTGGTGCGCGCGCCTGCTGCCGGTCTCCTGCGGTGCGCCCTGGTCCGGGTCCTCGATCCCGCCGAGCGCGTCGACCAGGAACCGCACGTTGACCGCGACCGAGCGGTGCAGGTCCGCGCGCGGCACGATCTTCTCGTCGCGGTAGAGGTCGATCCGCTCGCACACCGTCGCGCAGATGTCCTCGATCAGCCGCGGCAGCCGTTGCCGGACCCACGCGACGAGTTCGCCGACGGTCATTGGATCACGCCGCTGCCGCGTGGTCCCGGCACGTCACGGTGAGCACGCCGTTGTCGAGGCTGACGTCGATGACCGTGTTGTCGTGCGCCTCGCCGCCCAGCAGCGCGCGTCCGATCCGGGTCTCGACCTCGCGGGCGAGGAACCGGCGCAGCGGCCGGGCGCCGTACACCGGGTCGAAGCCCTGTTCCGCGATGAAACGCAGCGCCTTGTCGGACACCTCCAGCGTCATGTTCTGCTCGGCGAGCCGCTTGCGCAGTTCGCCCAGCATCAGTTCGACAACCCGTTCGATCTCCGGCAGCGTCAGCGGTTTGAACAGCACGATGTCATCGATGCGGTTGAGGAACTCCGGCCGGAAGTGGCCGCGCAGCGCCGCCATCACCTCGTCGCGCGCGGACTCGGTGATCTCGCCCTCGGCATTCACGCCGTCGAGCAGGAAATGCGCGCCGATGTTGGAGGTCATGATGATCACCGTGTTGCGGAAGTCGACCGTGCGGCCCTGCGAATCGGTCAGCCGTCCGTCATCGAGCACCTGCAGCAGCGTGTTGAACACGTCCGCGTGCGCCTTCTCGATCTCGTCGAACAGCACCACCGAATACGGCTTGCGTCGCACGGCTTCGGTGAGCTGGCCGCCCTCGTCGTAGCCGACGTACCCGGGCGGCGCGCCGACGAGCCGCGAGACCGTGTGCCGTTCCTGGTACTCGCTCATGTCGATCCGGACGATGTTGTCCTCGGTGTCGAACAGATCCGCGGCGAGCGCCTTCGCCAGTTCGGTCTTGCCGACCCCGGTCGGGCCCAGGAACAGGAATGAGCCGATCGGACGGCGCGGGTCCTTGATCCGCGACCGCGCCCGGATGATCGCGTCCGCGACCAGCTGCACCGCCTCGTCCTGCCCGATCACGCGCTCGTGCAGCAGTTCGTCCAGGCGCAGCAGCTTCTCCCGCTCGCCCTCCTGCAGCCGGCTGACCGGAATGCCGGTCCACCGCGACACGACCGCCGCGATCTCCTCCTCCGTCACGACCTCGCGCAGCAACCGGGTGCCCGCCTGCCGCGTGGCGAGCAGTTCTTCCTCGCCCACCAGGCGACGCTCCAGCTCGGGAAGCTTGCCGTGGCGCAGTTCGGCGGCCTTGTTCAGGTCGTAGGCCCGCTCGGCCGCGTCGGCGTCCCGGCTGACCTGCTCGATCTCCTCCCGCAGCGCCTGCACCTTGTGCAGCGCGGAGCGTTCCGCCTCCCACTGCGTCCGCATCCCGCCCGCCTCGGCGCGCAGGTCGACCAGTTCGCGACGCAGTTCTTCCAGCCGGGCATGGCTCGCCGCGTCGGTTTCCTTGGCCAGCGCGGCTTCCTCGATCTCAGTGCGGGTCAGCCGCCGGCTCAGCTCGTCCAGTTCGGCGGGCATCGAGTCGATCTCCGTGCGCAGCATCGCGCACGCCTCGTCCACCAGGTCGATCGCCTTGTCCGGCAGGAACCGGTCCGAGATGTAGCGATGGCTCAGCACGACGGCCGCGACCAGCGCGCTGTCCTGGATCTTCACGCCGTGGAACACTTCGAGCCGCTCGCGCAGCCCGCGCATGATCGAGATCGCGTCCTCGACCGACGGCTCGTCCACCAGCACCGGCTGGAACCGTCGTTCGAGCGCGGCGTCCTTCTCGATGTACTTGCGGTATTCGTCCGCCGTCGTCGCGCCGATCAGGTGCAATTCGCCGCGCGCGAGCACCGGCTTCAGCATGTTGCCCGCGTCCATCGCGCCTTCGGTGGCACCCGCGCCGACGACGGTGTGCAGTTCGTCGACGAACAACAGGATCCGGCCCTCGGCCGCGGTCACCTCGTTGAGTACCGCTTTCAGCCGCTCCTCGAACTCGCCCCGGTACTTCGCGCCCGCGACGAGCGCGCCGAGGTCGAGCGAGAACACCGTCTTGCCTTTGAGGCCTTCCGGCACGTCGCCGCGGTCGATGCGCTGCGCGAGCCCTTCGACGATCGCGGTCTTGCCGACGCCCGGATCGCCGGTGAGCACCGGGTTGTTCTTCGTCTTGCGCGACAGGATCTGGATCACCCGGCGGATCTCCGCGTCGCGCCCGATGACCGGGTCCAGCTTGCCCGCCGCCGCGTCGGCGACGAGGTCGCGGCCGTACTTTTCCAAGGCCTCGTAAGCGGATTCCGGCGTCGCCGAGGTGACCCGCTGGTTGCCGCGCACCTTCCGCAGCACCTCCAGGAACTTGTCCCGGGTCAGGCCCGCGCCGCGCAACAGCCGTCCGGCCGCGCTCGAACTCCCCTCCTCCAGCAACGCCGCGACGAGGTGTTCGGCGGACACGTAATCGTCCTTCAACCGCCCCGCTTCGCGATCGGCCGCGTCGAGCACGCGGGCCAGCCGGGCGGTCACGCGGGTTTCGCCGGGCGTGAC
Organism: Amycolatopsis nivea; assembly: GCF_004522235.1. GTDB lineage: Bacteria > Actinomycetota > Actinomycetes > Mycobacteriales > Pseudonocardiaceae > Amycolatopsis > Amycolatopsis nivea. The sequence goes on along the minus strand of NZ_SDLT01000045.1, from coordinate 23,373 downwards.
GCCGGGGCCGCTCACTTTGGGACGGCGGCCGAGTTCCGCTTCCAGCTCTTGCCTGAGCCGCGCCGGGTCCGCGCCCGCCTCTTCGAGGAGCCGGGACGCGAGCCCGTCGGGCTGGTCGAGCAGCGCGAGCAACAGGTGTTCGCCGTCGACCTCCGGCTGGCCGTATTTCAGCGCGGCGGTTTGGGCGGCGTGCAGCGCTTCCTGGGATTTCTGCGTGAGCCGGTTGGGATCCATGGTCAGTCTCCGCTGCGTCGGGATCGGGTACGGAGGTCCGCTTCGAGGTCCGCGATGCGGTCGAGCAGATCGGCGACCAGGCCGACCGCGGCGTAGTTCAGCGAGAACCCGGCGCGCAGCCGCTGAATCCGGGCCGCCGCGGACACCTGCGCGACCGGGAACCACCATTCGCCGCGCGCGTCCTCGACCGGTTCCAGCAGGCCCAGCACGGTGAACCGGCGGACCAGCTCCGGATGCAGGCCGGTCGCGTGAGCGAACGTCGGCAGGTCCAGATGCGCCGCGCCGGGGCTGCGGCGCACGAGCGCGTAGGTCATCCCGGCCTCCTCGGGTTGTCGTCGGTGGCGGCGGCCAGCTCCTCGTAGAGCTTCCGCTGCTCGTCGGTCAGGTGCTGGGGGACGACGATCTTGACTGCGGCGTACAGATCGCCGGGGTTGCCCCGGTTGTTCGGGATGCCGCGGCCGCGCAACCGCAGCTTTCGTCCGCTGGACGTTCCCGCCGCGATTTTCAGTTTCGCTTCGCCGCCGCCGGGAAGGTCCATGGCGACGGTCGCGCCCAGCGCCGCTTCCGAGGGCAGCAAAGGAAGATCGACGGTCACGTCCCGGCCTTCTACCCGGTAGCGCTTGTCGTGCACCAGATGCACCACCAGGTACAGGTCGCCGCGCGGCGCGCCTTCGCCGCTGCCGTAGCCGCCTTGCCCGGCCAGCCGGATGCGTTTGCCGTCGGTCACTCCGGCCGGGATGTTGACGTCGACCGTGCGCGAACCCTCCGGGCCGTCGAGGGTGAACGACCGCCGTCCGCCGTGGAAGGCCTCGTCCAGGCGGATCTCGACGCCAGCTTCCTGGTCGGCGCCGGGGATCGGGCCGCGCTGACGGCCTTGGAAGCCGCCGAACATGCCGCCGAAGAGGTCCTCGAAGTTGACTCCTTCGGCGCTCTGGAAACCGCTGCTCTGGAAGCCGCCTTGGAAACCGCCGCCCGCCTTGGCGCGCGCGTAGGTGTCCGGGTCCATGTCCGGGGGAACCTGCCGGAAGTCCTTGCCGAACGCGTCGTAGCGCTTGCGTTTCTCCGGTTCGGAAAGCACGTCGTACGCCTCGGAGACGGCTTTGAACTTCTCCTCCGCACCCGGGTCCTTGTTGACGTCCGGGTGGTACTTGCGGGCGAGTTTGCGGTACGCCTTCTGAATCTCGTCCTGGCTGGCTGTCCGGGAGACGCCGAGCAGTTCGTAGAAGTCCTCGCTGTCGCTCATCAATCCGCCTTCGCGACCACGACCGCCGCGGGCCGCAACTGGTTCTCGGCGTCGCCGTAGCCGGGGCGCACGACCTGGACCACCGTGCCCGGCTCGACGCCCACCGCCGGAACGACCGACACCGCCTCGTGCACCTGCGGGTCGAACGGTTCCCCCTGGTCGTCCGCGTGCCGCGGGAACCCGAGGTTGGACATCGCCAGGTCAGCCTGCGCACGCACCGCTTGCACCCCGGCAACGATGGTTGCGGGGTCCGCCTCGGCGTGCCCGATGGCCAGGTCCAAGCTGTCCAGCACGGTCAGGAGTTCTTTGGCGGCCCGCTTGCGTTCCTGCTGCCGCACCTGCACGGTGTCCCGCACAGTGCGCTTGCGGAGGTTGTCCAGATCGGCCAGCGCGGTGCGCCAGTTGTTCTCCAACTCGGCGACTCTGGCCTGGAGTTCGGTGCTGCTTTCCGATTCCGCGGCGTCTTGCCGCTGGTTCTCCATGGCGGTCAGGAGGTGGTGAATTCGGCGTCGACCACGTCGTCGCCGTCGTCTGGGGATTGCGCACCGGGCGCGTCGCCCGCGGTGGACGCGACCGCGGACAGACCGTGGAACAACTGCTGGAGTTCCGAGGTCATCGACCGCAGCTTCGCCAGGCTCGGCTCGTCCTGCTTGAGGAGGTCCCGGGCGTCCACGGCAAGGTTCTCCGCGCGGGCCTTCTCGTTGACCGGCACCGCTTCGCCCAGCTCGGAGACACTTTTCTCCACCTGGTAAACGGCGCTGTCGAGGGTGTTGCGGGCGTCGACGATCTCGCGCAGCTTGGCGTCCTCGGCCCGGTGCGCCTCGGCGTCGGCGACCATGCGGTCGACGTCCGCGGAGTCCAAATTGGAGCTTTCGGAGATGGTGATGGTTTGTTCCCGGCCGGAGTTGGTGTCCTTGGCCGAGACGTTGAGGATGCCGTTGGCGTCGATGTCGTAGGTGACCTCGATCTGCGGCACGCCGCGCGGGGCGGGCGGGATGTTCTCGAGCCGGAACCGGCCGAGCACCCGGTTGTCCGCCGCCTTCTCGCGTTCGCCCTGCAGGACCACGATGTCCACTGCGGACTGATTGTCCTCGGCGGTGGAGAAGGTTTCCTTGCGCCGGGCCGGGATCGTGGTGTTGCGGTCGATGACCTTCGTCATCACGCCGCCCATCGTCTCGATGCCGAGGGAAAGCGGGGTGACGTCCAGGAGCAGGACGTCCTTGGCCTCGCCCTTGATGATGGCCGCCTGGACCGCCGCGCCGAGGGCGACGACCTCGTCCGGATTGACCGTCATGTTCGGGTCTTTGCCGCCGGTCATGCGCCGCACCAGCGCCTGCACCGCCGGAATCCGCGTCGAACCGCCGACCAGGATGACCTCGTCGATGTCGTTCGCGGTGAGCTTGGCGTCGGCCAGCGCCCGCTCCACCGGCACCTTGCAGCGCTCGACGAGGTCGGAGGTGATCTGGTCGAAAGTGGAGCGCATCAACGTCGTGTTCAAATGCTTCGGCCCCGACGCGTCCGCGGTGATGAACGGCAGGTTGATCGTGGTCTGCGTGACCGAGGACAGCTCCTCCTTCGCCTTGGACGCGGCCTCGAACAACCGTTGCAGCGCTTGCGGATCCGCCCGCAGGTCGATGCCGTTCTCCTGCTCGAACTGGTCCGCGAGATGGTCGACGACCCGGCGGTCGAAGTCGTCGCCGCCCAGATGCGTGTCGCCCGCGGTCGAGCGCACTTCCACGACGCCGTCGCCGATGTCCAGCACGCTGACGTCGAACGTGCCGCCGCCGAGGTCGAACACCAGCACCGTCTCGTGCTGCTTCTTGTCGAGCCCGTAAGCCAGTGCCGCCGCGGTCGGCTCGTTGATGATCCGCAACACCTCGAGCCCCGCGATCCGGCCCGCGTCCTTCGTCGCCTGCCGCTGCGCGTCGTTGAAATACGCCGGCACCGTGATGACCGCCTCGGTGACCTTCTCGCCCAGGAACTTCGACGCGTCGTCCACCAGCTTGCGCAACACGAGCGCCGAAACCTCCTCCGGCGCGTATTTCTTGCCGTGCACGTCGAACCGCACCGCGTCGTCCGGCCCCGGCACGACGTCGTAGGACACCGCGTCGATCTCACTGGCCACCTCGTCGAACCGGCGGCCGATGAACCGCTTCGCCGACGAGATCGTGCCCTTCGGATTCATGATCGCCTGCCGCCGCGCGAGCTGCCCGACCAGCCGCTCGCCCGAATCGGTGTACGCGACCACCGACGGGGTCGTCCGAGCCCCGTCCGCATTGGCGATCACCGCGGGCTGACCGCCCTCCAGCACCGCGATGACCGAGTTGGTCGTCCCCAGGTCGATGCCCACCGCTTTCGCCACGACGCCGTTCCTTTCCGGGATTTTCTTCTCCTGCCCGAATACCTCCGGACAGGGCGAGTCCGAGGTCTGGTGTACTGGAGAAGAAAAGGGGGCGTCAACACGGGATGATCTTCACTGGCGCGTTTTCCAGGGAAATTGTCTTGCGATTGTGGGACGCGCCAAAGAAGATTGTTCCGCGACACAAAGGGGCAGCCGGGAAGCCGCACTACCCGGCGGGGAGCTCCAGCCCCACGTCCCGCGCCAGCGTCCGAGCAGCTTGGTTGCGGGCCAGCGAGGGGTACTCGGCCAGCACCCGGCGCAGTTCTCCCGTGATGAAGCCGGTCCCAGCGGCCACGAATTCGTCGGCGGAGCAATGCACTACGGCATCCAGATAGGTCGGAGTGACCAGGAGGGAACCTCGATCGAAGTCGAAAACGATGAGTTCGGCGTTCTCGGTGAAGTCGATCGTCCAGGTTCCGCTTCCTGTCCGGGCGACGGCCATCACGTTCCGCACGCAGAACATGGCGTCGAACAACGGCACCCATCCCCACGGAGGCCCGATCCCGATTCCGGCATGGGAGATCGAAAGCTGGCCGAGGAAGAAATACCACTGCAAATCGTGTCGGGAAATGGCAGCCAAGCCTTCAGCATGGGCATGTTCTCGCCCAGCAGGCGTGTAGACGGGACTCGGCGAGAAAGAAATTTCCACAAGACACTCTCCTAGCGCCGACCAGGCAGCAAAGTGCGGGTCAACTGTGCAAGCAGGGCGCTGGCATCAGCGGCAACGACGACAGCCGTGTTCACCCCGGGCGACGCCTCCCCAGCTCGAGTCTGCCCACGCCGCTCCCCGACGTCGACGGTGACCGACGCGTGGCGGAACCTGGCGATCGACGGGTCGAGCAGGATCGCGGCGGCCAAGGGATCATGCAGCGGAAAAGCCGGTAACTTTCCCGGCAGGGCAAGGAGCATCGCCGCCATCCGCCCCCACAGCCGGTCCTGATCGGCAGCGAGGCGTTCGAGCCATAGCCGGGTGACGGTGGCTTTTCGGGTCACATCTAGAGGGACCAGCGTCAGGTCGAACCCAGCCGCCGCGACCTGGGCCGCTGCCTCCGGGTCGTGCCACACATTGCTTTCCGCGCACTCGCTGATATTGCCCGTCACCTCGAATGCGCCAGCCATCGACACCATGCGCCGGACCAACCGGGGCAACTCGGGTTCAGCCTGCAGAGCGAGCGCGACATTGGTGAGCGGGCCGAGTGTCAGAAGATCGACCCGGCCGGGGCTCTCCCGGGCGAGACGCACCAGTTGCTCAGCGGCGGTTTCCTCCCGTACGGGCTCCCGCTTCGGCGAACCCGCCGCCCTGCCCAGGAGGTCTTCGGGATGGGCGAGATGCAGCGGACGGGCAAGCGGATCAGAAGCTCCTACCGCGACCGGTGTCGAGTGATCCCCCGCGAGCTCGAGCGCTCGCAAGCCGTTGTCGGCCGCGGCCGCCGAAGACACGTTGCCGTGCACTGAACCCACGCCGACGATCTCCACCCCGGGCGCACGGGCCAGGAGAACGAGAGCAAGCGCGTCGTCGACACCGCCGTCCTGGTCGACAATGACGGTGGTCGTGGTCGCCATAAGACATCTTCTCCGGAGACTGGCGAACAGCGCAAACTTCGCCGTCAACCGAACCGGAGAACAACACGTCAAACGCGGCCACTGCCAGCCTCGGCAGTGACCGCGTTCGGCGGAGAAATCAGATACCCATGCTCACACCAAGGCTGTCCAGCGCCTTGGTGACCATGCCCTGAGCGGTCGCGTTCAGGTTGGAGTTGGTGCCGTTCACGACCCAGTCCGAACCGGAGAAGATCACCACGGTCACGCCGTTGTCGACGCCGCCGTCAGTGCCGCTGCTGTTCATTCCCAGCAGCGAAGCCGCCTTCACCGACGCCTCGCCCAATTCGCGCGAGTCGTTGTCCGAAGTGTCCTGGTCGTTGGCGGTCTGCGTGTCGCCGAAGATCGCGCCGATCACCTTGCTCTTGTAGAACATCAGCGCGAACTGACGGCCCTTGATGCCGTGTTCCTTGTAGAAGAAATGCGGGCAGGGGCTCTTCTTGTCGTAGCAGTCGTCGCCGAGGACGTAGAACGGCACGTGGTGCGCGCCGAGCGACTTTCCGTTGCTGTCCTTGAAAGTCGTCGTGCCCTGGTGGTCGGGATCGGGGTCGGGGTCGCTGCCGTCGGTGTCGACGGCCAGTCCGGAACCGTAGGCGTAGACGCCCTTCGCCACCTGGTAGACGTTGACGTTCTTGGCCCGCGTCATGGTGTTGATGTGCGGTTTGGAGTTGACCTTGTTCGCGTCCGTGCTGTTCTTCTTGACGCCGGCCAGCACCTGCGCGGCCGTATAGGACTTGGCGGTGGCGTCGGCGGTTTCCGCGTGCGCGGAGTTGACCGCGAGCGGCACGGCGAGCGCCAGGGCGGCGCCGACCACAGCGAAACGCCTACGGGAGGATGACATGACCGGGCGACCTCCAGCCTTCATTAGGAAAACTTCCTAACATAGTGAACCACCCGTGACCGGCCCGTGTCACGAGGTGATTCCCAGAAAGTCCGCAGCGGCCGCCTGGTGCTGGGAATCCACGCCGGACAGGTGCCGCTGACCGGAACTCCGCCGCCCAGCCGAGCCCAGCAGACCCGGACTGGACGTGAGGGGAACCCTGAAGGAGTCTGATTCCCGCAGGGTTCCCCACACGACCGGCAGCGGGCCTAGGACGCGCAGTAGGCCTTCAGCGCCGCGTTGCCGAGCGTGGTCTGCCCCCGGGTCGCGGCTCCGGCCAGATGGTTCTCATTGGCCGCCACCAGCACCTGCTTGCTGCCGTCGTCGCTGGTCAGCCACGTGTTGAAGTAGCCGAGCACCCCGCCGCTGTGATTCCACGCCATTCCGCAGGCCGTCGGCGAAAGGCCGATCCCCAGCCCGTACTGGTTGCCCGCGTTGTCGATCGGCACCGTCGTCTTCAGCTCGGCCTGCTGCTGCGGTGGCAGGAGCTTTCCGCTCAACAGCGCTCGTTCGAACGTCGCCAGATCGTCCTCTGTGGACACAATGGCGCCCGCGGTCCCGAACGCCTGCACATTCGACACGGTGAAGTCGTTGTAGAACACGCCGAACGAGATGTAGTAGCCGTTCAGGTAATTGCCGCTCATCCCGGGGTCGGCGGTCGGGAACGAGGTGTTGCTCAATCCGAGCGGCTCGAAGATGCGCCGCTGCATCTCGACGGCCGGCTCGTTTCCGGTCACCGCCTTGATCACCATGCCGGCGAGGATGTAGTTGGTGTTCGAGTAGTGGAACGACGTGCCCAGCGACGGATGCGACGTCGCGATGTCCACCAGCGTCTGCGGCGGCCACGCCTGGCGCGGGTTGGTGTTCGCGACGTAGGAGTTGATGAACCGCGAATCGCCCGTGTAGTCCGGCAATCCGGAGGTCTGGTGCAGCACCTGCCGGACGGTGATCTTCGTGCCGTCGTTCCCGTTGGCGTTCACCGCGCCGGGCAGCCAGCGGGCGATGGTGTCGTCGAGGGAGAGCTTGCCTTCGGCTTCCAGTTGCAGCAGCACCGCGGCGGTGAACGCCTTGGTGTCGCTGCCGATCCGGAACTGCGCTTTCGGGTCCGCCGGGGTCTTGGTGGTGAGGTTTCCGTATCCGGCGTGGATGTACTGCGTGCTTTCGCCGTTGCGGACCAGCCCGATCACCCCGGGGTATCCCGCGCTGACGCCGGCCTGGGCACCCGCTTGGAGGATGTCGGCGGGCGTTTCCGCCGAAGCCGGGCTGGCCAGGCCGATCAAGGCGGCCGCGACCGCCACGGCACCGAAAGCTTTGCGTCTCATCGCACTCCTCAAGTTCGACAGCCGCCGGGTTTCCGGCGAGAGGCGTGCGCACCGTATTCGCTCTCGATCAAACCTCGATGAATCCTCAGAGCTTGGCCGCGTCCACGATCGCCTGTGCGAACGGCTTCGGCGCCTCCTGCGGCACGTTGTGCCCGATGCCGTCGAGGATCCGGTGCTCGTATTTTCCGGTGAACTTGGCGCGGTAGCCCTTGCCGTCCTTGGCCGCGCCGTCGAAGTCGCTGGCCAGGGTGATCGCCGGGACGCCGATGGTCGCGCCCGCGGCGAGTTTCTGTTCGTCCGCGTCGTATCGCGGTTCGCCGGGGGCAAGGCTGAGCCGCCAGCGGTAGTTGTGGATGACGATCGCGACGTGGTCCGGGTTGTCGAACGCCGCGGCGCTGCGGTTGTACGTCGCGTCGTCGAAATGCCAGGTCGGCGAGGCCGTCTTCCAGATCAGCTTGTTGAAATCGTGCCGGTTCGCCGCGTAGCCCGCGCGGCCGCGCTCGGTCGCGAAGTAATACTGGTACCACCAGCCCAGTTCGGCGGCCGGGGGCAGCGGCTGCAGGTTCGCCTTGAGGTTGGCGACGATGTACCCGCTGACCGGGACGACGGCCTGGCACCGCTCGGGCCACAGCGCGGCGATCACCGCGGCGGTCCGGGAACCCCAGTCGTATCCGCCGAGGATCGCTTTGTCGATTTTCAACGTGTCCATCAGCGCGACGACGTCGAGCGCGATGGCCGTCTGCTGCCCGTTGCGGACCGTGTCCGCGGACTTGAACACCGTCGGGCCGAACCCGCGCAGGAACGGGACGATCACCCGGAACCCTTGCGCGGCAAGCAACGGCGCGACGTCGGCGTAGCTGTACGGGTCATACGGCCAGCCGTGCAGCAGGATCACCGGTTTGCCGCCTGCCGGGCCGAATTCGGCGTACGCCATGCTCACGACTCCGGCGTCGGCGTGCTTGATCGTGCCCAGCGAGGTGTGCTCGCCCGAACCCGCCCGCAGGTCGGGAGCCACGGGCTGCGAAGCGGCAGGCGACGAGCAGGCGGCGAGCGAGGTCGCTGCCACACCGGCCGCGAACATCTGGGTGAATCGTCTCCTGCTGATCATCTGAACTCCTGTGCGCAAGACCGTGGGACGGTCTCGACGCTAGGGAGCCCGGCCGCGCGCCCGCGCCCGTCGGATGACGCAACCGGCGTAAGTCAGTCGCCGAGCGCCCGCACCGCGTCGGCCAGCTCGGCGCGGGAGCTCACGCCGAGCTTCGGGAAGATCCGGTGCAGGTGGGTCCCGACGGTCCGGTGCGAAAGATAGAGCCGCTGCCCGATCTCCCGGTTCGTCAGCCCCTCGGCGGCCAGCTGCGCGATGCTCAGCTCGTGCGGCGTCAGCTTGTCGCGGGCGTCCGGGCTCCGGTTCGGGCTCGACTCCCCCGCGCTGCGCAACTCGCGCCGCGCCCGCTCGGCCCACGCCGCCAGACCGAGCGCGTCGAAAGTCTCCCGTGCGGTACGCAGGTGCGCCCGCGATTCGACGACCCGGCGCTGCCGCCGCAACCACTCCCCGAACGCCAGGTGGACCCGCCCGCGTTCGGCAGGCCATCCGCTCAAGTCCGCCTGCAAAGCCGCCGTGAACAGGTCTTCGGCGGTTTCCTTCGGAGCGAGCACCGCCCGCGCGTACCGCAGCCCGATGTGCAGCGCCGGGGCCTCGGACGCGGCTCCCAACGGCTCCAGCTCGGCCAGGATTTCCCGCATCGCGTCGGTTTGCCCGGCCCGGACGGCGGCTTCGGTCAGCTCCGCGACGCAGTACGCGCGCAGGGCCAGCTGGTACGCCGGATCCGCAGGGTCGAGCAACCGGCGCAGATCGGCGAACGCGTCCTCGTACCGGCCTTCGCTCAACGCCACGAGCCCGCGCGCGAGCTGGACCGTGGCCAGCACGGGACGCGCGCCAGCGGCGAGCCCGGCGCGTTCGGCCTCGTCGGCGAGGGCGTTGGCCTGCTTGTGGTCCCCGCGAAGCGCGGCGATCTCGGCCTGGACCGCCAACGCCAGCCCGCCCATGAACGGCTGCCCGGTCTCCTGCGCGAGCCGGACCGCCTCGGCGGCAGACGGTGCCGCGCCAGCCAGGTCGCCGAGCCGAACCCGGCTCCACGCCTGGACGGCCAACGCGCGCGGCAACAACCCGAGCCTGCCTTGCGCGCGCAGGCCCGGCACCGCGGCCGTCGAGAAGCGGGCGGCCAGGTCGAAGGCGCCTACCTGCAAGGACGCGCTGCCCAGGTACCGGTCGGTTTCCGGATCGGCCCCGGTCGCGCCCACGAGCACCCGAAGCTGCTCCAGGACCGCGGTGCCACGCTCGAACGGCGCGACGTACGCAGCGACCGCGATCAGGCGCGGGTCGTCGTACGGGAGCGGCAGCTCGGCAGCGACGTCCAGTAGCGTCTGACGGGCTGTCGCGCCGGGTTCAGCCCAGAAACACCGCATCGCCGCGCCCCACAGGATCCGCATCGCGGCGTCGTCCTGTCCGTCGGCGGCGACGGATTCGGCGAGCGCCGCCAACTCCCCGATCCGGGCGGGATCCTCGCGGACGCCGTCCTCGAAACCGCTGAGCAACTGGCTCGCGGTGGCCTTCCGGCGCGCGGAGAGCGATCCGTTCCGGGCCTCGCGCACCAGCCGTTCAGCGGTCTCGCGGCGACCGGATTCGACGGCCAGCTCGGCGGCCCGCAGCAACCGATCCGCCCGGGCGTCCGGGTTTTCGCTGAGCTGCGCCGCCTGCTCGAGTGCCGCGATCGCCGCCGCGGCCCCGCCTCGCCGCCGCGCTCGGTCGGCTGCCGATTCCAAGGCCGCGGCCACGGTTTCGTCCGGACCGGCGGCAGACCGGGCTTGGTGCCAGGCCCGCCGATCCGGCTGTTCGCGCACCGTCTCGGCCAGCGCGAGCTGCGCCCGCCGACGCTCGCTGAGCGTCGCCGCCGCGGGAATGGCCGACCGCATCAGCGGATGCCGGAAGGTCAGGCACCCGACCGCGAACTCGACCAGCCGGGCGTCGACAGCGGGGCTCAGCACCTCGGGTTCCACCGGCGCGCCGAGCAGAACTCCCGTCGCGGCAAGGGTTTCCGCGATCGAACCGGTCTCGTTGAGCGCCGCGACCAGCAGGGCGGCGCGGGTGGCTTCCGGCAGCGTCGCGACCCGGGAGGCGAACGTCCGCTCGAGCCGTTCGGTCAGCGGCAGGACCGGATCGAGCACGTCGAGGTCGGCGACCGCGGCCGGAAGCTCGGTGAGCGCGAGCGGATGACCCGCGGATTCGGCGAGCAGCCGGGTACGGACCATCGGGTCGAGCCTCGGCGCGACCGAGTCCAGCAGCTCCGCGGCGGCGTCGTCGGAAAGCCGGTCGAGCGGCATCAGGCAGAGCCCGGCGTCCACCAGCGGACCGGATCCGTCGCGGAGCGTCGCGAGCAGGGCGACCGGTTCGGTCTCGATCCGCCGGGCGACGAACGCCAGGACGTCCGCGCTGGCGCGATCGAGCCAATGGACGTCCTCGGCGACGACCAGCACCGGCTTCGCGGCGGCGGTGTCGGCCAGCAGCGTCAGCGCGGCGAGCCCGACCAGATACGCGCTGGGTTCCGGTCCGTCCGCGAGCCCGAGCGCGGTCTCCAGCGCCGTCCGCTGCGGCGCGGGCAGCCCGGCCACACCTGCGCGAATGGGGTGCAGGAGCTGGTGCAGCCCGGCGTACGCGAGGTCCTGTTCGGCCTCGGCGCCGGTCGTCCGCAGCACCCGCATGCCCGCGACCGACGCGGCCGCGGCCGCCGCGCCGACGAGCGCGGACTTCCCGATGCCGGCCTCGCCCCGGACGAGGACGCCGACGCGCCCTTCCGGGCCGTCCACCAGCTCGGTCAGCTCCTTGAGCTCGGCGTCCCGTCCGCGCAGCGTCATGATCCCTGACGATACCGGGCGACGACGTACGTCAACGGCGTCGTCCGACGGGCGCGAAGGGTACGGCGGCCGCCTTAGTTTCAGGCGAAAGCGACCCTCCACAAAGGAAAGCGATGAGACGCACCCGAACACTTCTCTCGGCGTTGCCGCTCGCGGCGCTGCTGGTGACCACCGTCACCCAGCTCGCGCCCAGCGCCGCGGCGGCCGAACCCACCGCCTGCGCCACCGTCCCGGTCACCGCGCCCAGCGGCGCGAAGATCGAATCCGTGCAGGCCGAAGCCAAGCCCGGCTACTGCGAAATCACCGTCACGCTCACCCATCCCGGGGCCAATGACCACGTCAAGGTCGGGGTGGCCCTGCCGCAAACCGGCTGGACCGGACGGCTCCAGGCAGTCGGCGGAAGCGCGTACGCCGCCGGGGACTTCGGCGCACCGCTGGCCCAGGCCGCCAAGGACGGCTACGCGGGCGTGACCACCGACGCCGGCGTCCTGTCCGGGCTCGACACCTCGTGGGCGCTGACCGCGCCCGGCAAGGTCGACCAGCCGCTGCTGACGAACTTCGCCACCCGCTCGGTGCACGAGGCCGCGCTGATCGGCAAGGACGTCACGCAGCGGTTCTACCACCGGCCGGTGACCTACTCGTACTGGAACGGCTGCTCGACCGGCGGCCGCCAGGGCTACTCCGAGGCACAGAACTACCCCGGCGACTTCGACGGCATCCTGGCGAACGCGCCCGCGGTCCACTGGACTCAGTTCGCGGTCGCGACGCTCTGGCCGCAGATCGTGATGAACCAGGAGCACGACTTCCCGAGCGCGTGCGTCTTCACCGCGTTCCGGCAGGCCGCGGTCCAGGCGTGCGACGCGAACGACGGCGTCAAGAACGGCATCGTCGACCGGCCGGACGAGTGCAGCTACGACCCGCGCTCCCTGATCGGCACGAAGGTCCTCTGCGACGGCAAGGAAATCACCGTCACGGCCAAGGACGCCGACGTCATGCGGAAGATCTGGGCCGGGCCGACCGACGAACGCGGCCGGAAGCTGTGGGACGGCCTCCCGAAGGGCGCCGATTTCACCTGGCTGGCCGGAACCGGCGACAGCCCGTACGCCACCGGGTTCCCGGTCGCGGTCAAGTGGGTGCAGTCGTTCGTGGAGAAGCAGGCCGACTTCGACGTCTCGAAGCTCAGCTACGCCCAGTTCGCGCAGGTGTTCCGCCAGTCGGTGCGGGAGTACGACGACGTCATCGGCACCGCCGACCCGGACCTGTCGGCCTTCCGCCGGACCGGCGGCAAGCTGCTGACCTTCGTCGGCACGGACGACCAGCTCATCCCGCCCGGCGGCACCCTGCGCTACCGCGCCGAGGTCGAACGGGCGATGGGCGGCTCCCACCGGGTGAACGACTTCTACCGGCTGTTCCTGGCCCCCGGCGTCGAACACTGCGGCGGCGGTACGGGCGCGACGCCCACCAATCCGCTCGGCGCGCTGGTCGACTGGGTCGAACACGGCAAGGCCCCGGCCACCCTCGCGGCCGCGACCGCGGACGGGAAGCAGACCCGCAACCTGTGCGCGTACCCGCGGGTCTCGCGGTACAAGGGCTACGGCGACCCCGCCGTCGCGTCCAGCTACCGCTGCCGCTGACCTGTGCCGTGCGTGCCGACCCCAGCGGCACGCACGGCACTTCCCTCATGGCGTACAGCGATCCGGTCGTCCGACCGACGCGAAGATGATCAACGGCTGCCTAGTTTTCGTGCCATGGCTCATTTTCTTCGCACCGCGATCCTCGGTTCAGCCGCTTTGCTGGCGACCGCCTGCTCCGCTTCCGCCGTTCCCGCGCCTCCGGTGGCCTCCGCCCCTCCGCCCGCCGCGGCGTCGGGGTGGCCGCCCGCCCCCGTCGTGCCGCTGCCGTCCCAGCCGCCGCCCGCGCTCACCGTCGACGCGCCGCTGCCGGAACAGCTCGCGAAAGGCCTGGTCGTCCTGCGCTACCGGGCGGACAACCTGCGCATCGTCCCGGTCTACGGCCCGGCCGCGCTCGACGTCTCGCCGCGCATCGGCCACATCCACGTGACGGTCGACGACGCGCCGTGGCACTGGGCCGACGGCAGCGGCGAACCGCTGATCATCCAGGCGCTGCCGCCCGGCCCGCACAAGGTGTGGATCGGGCTGGCCGACCCGACGCACCACGTCCTGGACAGCAAAACCGTCAGTTTCGTCGTGCCGGTGGGCGGCCACCACTGAGCGGACCGGCAGAATCGGGCGCATGCGACCAGCCGAGCGTTCCCGATGACCGATCTCGCCGACGGCAGGCTCAAGCTGCGCCATCTGCGCTACGTCGTGGCGATCGCCGAACAGGGCTCGCTGGTCGCCGCGGGCGAACGGCTGCACATCACGCAGCCGGTGCTGACCCGCGGGCTGCGCGAACTCGAGTCGATCCTCAAGGTCGAACTGTTCGAGCGCAGCCCGCGCGGGATGACGGCGACGCTGTTCGGCGAGGTCTTCGTCGACCACGCCCGGGCAGTGCTCGCCGAACTCCGCCAAGCCGGGCGGCATCTCGAAGAGCTCGTCGACGGCCACGCCGGCACCGTCACGATCGGCACCTTCCTCGCCGGGGCGAGCGTGCTGCTGCCCCGCGCGGTCGCGCGAGTGAAAGCCGTCGCGCCCGACCTGACCGTCATCATCCGGCACGGCGGCCCGGAGGCGCTGTACGAGGCGCTGCTCGCGGGCGACGTCGACCTGGTCGTCGGCACGCTCGAACCGGCGAACAACGACCGGCTGCGCCAGCATCACCTCTACTACGAGCCCGCTCGCGTAGTGGCGCGCCGCCAGCATCCCGCGCACCGGCGGCCGGGACTCACGCTCGCCGATCTGGTCGGCGAACTCTGGTCGATGCCGCCCGCCGACAACCCGCAGCGACGGCAATTCGAGGAACATCTCCTGAGCCGCGGCCTCTCCACCCCGGCCAACCGCATCGAATGCGGTTCGTTCCTCGCCGTGCGCGCCATCGCGCTGGAGACCGACACCCTCGTCGTGATGCCGCAGCTGGTCGCCGACACCGAACCGGAGCTGTCCGCGCTGCCGATCGACCTCGGCATCGTGGAATCGGTCGGCGTCACGCTGCCCGCGGGCAGGCAGCTCACCCCGACGATGCTGCTCATGATGCGAAAACTGGACGAGGTCGCGGCCGAGATCCGGGCGACCATCAGCGGCTATACCCAACCGACATAGCCGAGCGCCAACGCGGCATTGGACGGGCATGACCACGGCTCCTAGCGTGTGAGTCATGGAAATGAATTCCTCCTGCTGCACTCCTCCCGGATCCGGATCCGGGTCCGGTTCCGCTTCCGCGACGATTTCGCGCCCGGTTCCGACAGTCGGCGGAAGTTTCCGGCTGATCGACGATTCCGGCACCGCGGTCACCGAACGTTCCTATTTCGGAAAATACCTCCTCGTCTTTTTCGGCTTCACGCATTGCCAGACCGTGTGCCCGCCCGCGCTGGCCCGGATCGACCAGGCGCTCGACCGCCTCGGCGATCACGCGGATCGAGTGCGAGCCCTTTATGTCACGGTCGATCCGGAACGCGACACCCCGGAGGTCATGCGCGCTTTCCTGGCGGCCAATCATCCGCGGATCACCGGGCTGACCGGGCCCGCCGCGGAAATCGAGGCGGCGAAGAAGGCCTACCACGTGCACTCCCGGCGCGTCGACGAGCCCGACGGCTACCGGATGCCGCACAGCGCGTTCACCTACCTCATGGGCCCCGAGGGCGAATACCTCGCCCACTTCGTGGATCCGGTAGACAGCAACGACATCGCCGCCGCACTTAAGTCCTGTTTGGCGGATCGGTGACGCCGGCCGCCCCGGACATCTCGGGGTATCCGGCACTCGACGACAAGCAAGCGGGCCACGTCCAGCACGTGCGCAATCTGATCGCCCAGCAGGACAACGAATGGGCGAACATGGGCAGCATGCGGTGGGGCCAGGAATGGACCGACGCCTACCGCTACCAGCTGACCCAGATGGCTTACACGCTGGGTTTCGCGCATTTCCACCATCTTCCCGCCGCCCCCGGAGCGTTCCGGCCGGTGTTCGAGGAGATCATCCGGAAAATGCAGCTTCCGGAAGTGTGGGCGTACTGGCGCGAGACCAGCCGGGGAAGCATCCGCAACAACCCTGACCTGACCGAATTGCGTGAAGGCTGGCGCGATCCGGTGGTCAAGGAAAACATCATGTACAGCGGCCGGTTCTTCGCGATTCTCGGCATGCACAGCATGTTGTTCGACAGCGACCAGTACGACCGCGCAGGCGCGCTTTCCTTCCGCTGGGACCCGCTCTTCCAAGGACTCGGCACCGAGATCTACGAGTACTCGCTCAGCTCGCTCGCCGACAACCTGTACTGGCAGATGGCCGAACAGGGCTGGTACGGCATCGTCTGCGAACCCAACTGCCTTTTCCTCGTCTGCAACCAGTTCCCGATCCTCGGCTTCCGGTTCCTCGACCTGCGCAAAGGCACGTCGGTCGCCGAGGAGGTCACCCGGAACTATCAGGCGGCGTGGGACGAACGGGGCATCCTCAACGAGTACGGCGAGTACTGGCGGCTCTGGTTGGTCGAGCAGAACCGGCCGGAGATGCCCCTGGAAGGCGGCGGCAACGCCTGGACGGCGCTGAACCTGAACGCCTGGAGCCGCGACCTGGTGCACCGGCTCTATCCCGACCAGATCCGCGACGAGATCCGGCGCACCCCGGACGGCCTGGTCACCCTCGCCGAACCGACCGCGGCACTGGAAGCTCGCAAGGCGCGCCTCGCCGGCCGGGAACCGGAGTTCACCCGCGACCTGGATTTCGCCTGGCGCGCCCCGGCTTTCGGCTACGTCGCGGCCTGCATGGCCGAGGTCGGCGATCACGAGAACCTGCGCGGCCTCCTCGGCTACGCCGACGCTTACCTGAACCCGACCTGGGAGAACGGAGGACTGTTCTACCCGCGCGAGGACCGGTCGTTCGACGAGAACGGCAACATGATCTTCATGGACCGGCTGACCGGCAACGCGATGCTCGGCTACGCCCGGCTGAACGTCGCCGACGGGCTGTGGAAGATGTATCACCATCCGTGGACCGCGGAACATTTCCGGGAGCCCGCGGTGACGGCGATCGAAGGCCCCGCCGAGTTCGTTCGCGCCTGGTACGACCGGGAAAAGTCGTTGCTGGCACTGACTTTGCGGCCAGTGGCCGGGAAACCGGCCGACGTGACGCTGCGGATCGGCAACGTCGACCGGCCCTGGAAATTGTTCCGCGACGACGTGCTCGCCGCCGACTCGCCCGGCCTGCGCACCCGGTTTGAGGGGACCGACCTCGTCGTCAGTCTCCCGCTCGCCGTTCGAACCAATCTGACACTCTGTTTCCAGAAATGAGAAATCCGTGAAACTGGCCAATGTGGACGGCCGGGCCGTCCTGCTGACCGCCGAGGACAAGGGAATCGACGTCGCCAAGGCGTCGGGCGGCCTCTTCGGCCTCGGCTCGCTGTACCGCAACTGGACCGAATTCCAGGCTTGGGCGGAAAAGCTCACCGCCGAACCCGACGTCGTCTTCGCCCGGACCCAGCTGGGTCCGCCCTCCCCCGAGCCGCGGCAGATCGTCGCGATCGGACTCAACTACGACGCACACGCCGCGGAATCCGGTTTCGCCTCGCCCGACGGCCTTCCTCCGGTCTTCACCAAATTCGTTTCCGCGCTGACCGGTCCCGACGCCGAGGTCGTGCTGCCGCCGGGCGGCAACGTCGACTGGGAGGTGGAACTCGTCGCGGTCGTCGGACAAACCGCGCACCGCGTCGCGGAATCCGAAGCGTGGGAGCACATCGCCGGGGTGACGATCGGACAGGACCTCTCCGAACGGGTCTCGCAACTGGCCGGCCCGGCCCCGCAATTCAGCCTCGGCAAGTCTTTCCCGGACTTCGCCCCGGTCGGGCCGTGGCTGGTCACGCCGGACGAACTGGCGGACCGCGACGACCTGGCGCTCGGCTGCGCGGTCGACGGCGAGACCGTGCAGGACGGCCGGACCCGCGAGCTGATCTTCCCGGTCGCCCGGCTGATTTCCGCGCTGTCGCAGACGATCACCCTGTACCCGGGCGATCTCGTCTTCACCGGAACCCCGTCCGGGGTCGGTGTCGGCCGTACGCCGCAACGGTTCCTGCGGGCCGGGGAGGAACTGGTCAGCTGGATCGAAGGTCTCGGCGAAATGCGGCAGACCTTCGTCGCCACGCTGGAGGACTGACATGGGGATGCACCGGCTGACCCGCGTCACGATGGGCGTGCCGAACGTCGCGGAAACCATTGCCTACTACGCCGATTTCGGACTCACCCATATCGGCGACGGATCGTTCACCACCCTCGAAGGCGGCGAGCAGCTGCGCGTCCGGCACGCGCCCTACCGGCAACTGCTCGAACTCGGCGTGGGAGTCGACGACGCCGACGACCTCGCCCGAACCGCGGCGCGCCTGAACCGGCTCGGCGTAGTCAGCACCGAGAGCTGCACCGCCGTCTGCGCGATCGAGCCAGTCTCCGGATTCACGGTCCGGGTCGAGATTTCGCCGCGGATCACGCAAAACCCCGTCCTGGCCACGCCGTACAACGGCCCCGGCCGCATCGAACGGTCAGGCCGCGCGCCCGGTGTCGTGCGCGAGTACCCGATCCGCCCGAAGAAACTCGGCCACTGCGTCGTGGGCACCACCGATCTCGATGCCACCATGCGCTTTTTCACCGAGGCACTCGGTTTCAAGGTCAGCGATTACATCGGGCACAAAGGCGCCTTCATGCGCTGCTCGGTGGATCACCACAACGTGCTGGCGCTCGCGGCCCCGGTGAACTTCCTGCACCACACGTCGTGGCAGGTCGACGACATCGACGACGTCGGCCGCGGCGCAGCAGCGATGCTGAACGGCCACCCCGACCGGCACGTGTGGGGCCTCGGCCGCCATCACGCGGGGTCCAATTTCTTCTGGTATCTCAAAGACCCGGCGGGGAACTTCAGCGAGTACTACGCCGACATGGACTGCATCCCCAAGGACGAGATCTGGACGCCGGAGGTTTTCGAAGGCGCACAGGGCTTGTTCAGCTGGGGCCCGCCCCCGCCGCCGTCGTTCCTCGAACCGGACGACCTCGGCGCGCTCATGACCGGTCAGCATTCCACCAAATAACCCCGAAAAGGAGAACAATCATGTCCACCGCACTGTACGTCCCGCAGATCCCGGACAACCTGAACATCCGCTTCGTCGAAAACCGCATCGTGGTCAACCGCCCGGCACAGGAGGTCTACGACTGGGTGACCACCTGGTCGAACCTGCCGAAGTGGCTGCCGATGACCACCGGAACCGAAGTACGCCGCGGCACCGCGGACGTCCCCGCGGAACTCGGCGACGTGCTGCTCGAAACCATCGTCCCGGACCTGAACGAAAAGCCGAAGCTGTACACCGTCGTCGCGCGAGTGCCGGGCAAACTGTGGACGGTGGTCGGCCGCGACGTGCTCGACGACGGAACCCTGGCGCCGGCGATGCACGCGATCGCCACCTTCACCACCTTCGACCTCGGCGACGGCACGACGCTGTTCTGCCGCCTGTTCGAGCGCCTGGTCCCGCCCACCGAACCGGCGGGCCCGCACCCGGTCGAGGACTCGGCCCGCATCCAGCCCGGGCTGGAACTGCTGAAGGCGCACATCGAGGGCACTGCCGCGTAAGCGCTGCCGAGGTACGTGAGGGGAACCCTGGGGGAATCTGATTCCGTCAGGGTTCCCTTCACCTACACCGCATTCGATTCCTCGGGTGCGGTCCTCTTGCAGCCCCGTGCCGACGGCCACCCGTACCCGCCGGTAGTCAGCCTCGACGGGACGGTGTGGATCGCCCACCGAGACGCGGGCGGCTACGTCCTGGCCGAACTCGACTTCGTCGGCGCGGTCCTCCGTTCGGTCGCGCTCGAGCACGAATAGCTCGGCGCGTTCGTCCTGCTGGCGGACGGCGTCTGCGTGTCTTGGCTTCCGATGGCCGGTCAGTCTGGCCGACCGCCATCCCGCTCGGTTCTCTGACACCAGAGGACACCGACCTCGCCGCGGCACGCTGGCAGCCACTGTTGATCGCTGCCGACCGCATCGCGGCCGGTTTCTCGGACGACGGCAGCGGGCTCGGCCCCTAGGACGACGGACCCTGGCCGTGCGACGGCGGCGATCTGAACGGCAACCCGGTGAAGTATCAGCAGCCCTTACCGCACCACGGCATAGTCACCACCGGCCCGGGCTGCCGCAGCATCAGTGTGCGTCGACGCGCTGGTCAGGAACCGCCCTCGGACGACGCGGATCCATGAGCCGTCGAGCGGGAAGACGAGCGCGCCGTCGGCTCCGCGCAGCATCGAGCCCTTCCGCAGGTTGTCGAGAAACTCGATGATGTCGCGTTCGATCTCCTCGGCGAACTCGCGCTGACGCTCCTGCGTGATGTCGTACAGATCGGTGTCGATGTCGTACGTGACAAGCTTTGCCGGTCGCCGAGTCCCGTGCCTCGAACTCCAGCCCGAGCCAGCGCCGAGGGTCGACGATCACCGTGGTCTGCCACGTTAACCCGATGAGTTGCCATCTCACCGAGGTGTCGTCGGCGGTCACCTTCCAGGTGGTGGTCGCCCACAGTTCGCGGAGGAAAGCTAGAAGTTTCTGGCCGGCCACGCAGGCCAGTCTATGCCGCGGGCGACCCAGAACTCCGGACGGCGACTCGCGCACGGCATTGTGCGCCGCCCGGCCTCCAGGACGGGTGTCTGCCATACCACCAGGCTAGCGTTCGCGTCTCAGACCGCCGGGTCTGCGGGCAGCGGCAACGGACCACTGCGGAACAGCGCCGCAGCCAGCAGCGCGCTGCACAGGAAAACCGCCGCCGCGGTCCAGAACACCAGGTGGTATCCGGCGAAGGTCGCCGCGGCGAGGGTTCCTGGATGTGCGGCCAGGTAGCCTGCGATCGCGGACGTCGTGAGCGAGCTGAACACCGCGGTTCCGATAGAGCCGCCGATCTGCTGGGCCGTCGTCACCAGCGCGGAGGCCACCCCGGCGTCGTGCGGCCGGACTCCGCTGGTCGCGGCGTTCTGCACCGGGCCGAAGATGAATCCGAAGCCGATCCCGGTGACGAGCAGGGCGGGCAGGATGTTCCCGGAGTAGCTCGAGTCCGCGCCGATTCCGGTGAGGATGACCATGCCGACTGCGGCGAGGAGACAGCCCAGCGGCACGATCGGCCGAGGCCCCCAGCGCGGCAGGAGCACGGCACCGGAGAACACCGCTCCCGCCATGACCAGGCCGATCATCGGAAGGAACGCGACGCCGGTCTGCAGCGGACTGAACCCCAGCGTGTTCGCGAGATAGAAGGTAAGGAACAGGAAGATCGCGAACATCCCGGTCCCGGTGATGCCCAAGGTCAGGTACGCGGCGCCGCGGACCCGGTCGAGGATCACCCGCAGCGGCAGCAGCGGGTGGGCGGTGCGGCGTTCGACGACGACGAACGCGGCGATGAGCGCGACACCCGCGAGCACCGGTCCGAGCGTCCGGATGTCGTACCAGCCGTTGCGTTCCGCGGTGCCGAGACCGAAGACGATCCCGATCAGGCCGAGCACCACCGCGGCCGTGCCCGCGACGTCGAGCCGGACCCGCTGCGGCCGGTCGCCGTCGCGGAGGAGAACCAGTCCGCCGGCGAACGCGAGCGCCGCGATGATCAGGTTGACGTAGAGGCACCATCGCCACGACAGGCCCTGCGTGAGGACGCCGCCGAGCAGCAATCCCACTGCGCCGCCCGCACCGGAGATTGCGCCGAAGATGCCGAACGCGCTGCCGCGTTCCTTGGCGTCGTCGGCGAAAGTGATGGACAGCAAGGACAATGCGGCCGGGGCGAGCATCGCGGCGAACGCGCCTTGGCCGATTCGCGCGGCCAGCAGGGCCGTGAAATTCCCGGCGGCGCCACCGACCGCGGAAGCGACGGCGAACCCGCCGACGCCGACGAGGAACAGCCGCTTCCGGCCGAAGTAGTCGGAGAGCCGGCCGCCGAGGAGCAGGAGGCTGCCGAACGCGAGCGCGTAGCCGGTGAGCACCCATTGCCGGTAATCGGCGGGGAATCCGAGGTCGTGCTGTGCGCTCGGCAGGGCGATGTTGACGATCGTGGAGTCGAGGATGTCCATCAGCTGGGCGAGGCTCAGCACGACGAGCGTCAGCCAGCGGTACTGGTGGCGCGCGGCGTTTCCGGGCGCGCTTCGGGGAGCCGACTGGGCGATCCCGGTCGGCGAGAGGTCAGAGTTCATGAAGTTCTCTCGATTGAGTTGGCCCGTCAGCCGGGCAGGAGTACGAGTTTTCCGCGTACCCGGCCCGATTCGCCGACGCGGTGCGCTTCCGCGACGTCGGCCATCGGGAAGGTCTGCCCGACGGGCAGGGTGAATTTTCCGGCTTCCACCAGCTCGCCGAGTTGAGATAGCACGTACAGCGCGTGCCCGCCGTCGCCGCGACTGAAGCGGACGCCGTGCTGCTGGGCACCGGCGAAGTCGGCGACCGTGATGACGTGCTCCGGACCGCCTGCGAGCTGGATCAGTTCCGGCAGGACACCGCTTCCGGCGACGTCCAGCGCCAGGTCGACGCCATCGGGTGCGAGCGCACGGACCCGGTCTGACATACCAGGTCCGTAGGCGATGGGTTCGGCACCGAGCGAGCGCAGAAAGTCATGCGTAGCATGGCTTCCTGTGCCAATCACCCGCGCGCCCCGCGCCACGGCGAGCTGGACCGCGGCAGCACCGACGCTGCCGGAAGCACCGTTGACGAGCACCGTGGCCCCGCTCTCGACGCCGAGTTGGTCGAGCGCACGCGCGGCCGTCTCGGCTGCGGCGGGCAAGGCAGCCGCCTCGGCGAAACTGAGCGACGGCGGGATGGGCGCGTAGCAGGACAGCACGGTCAATTCCGCTTGTGCGCCACCAGAAGCGGAGAATCCGAACACGCGGTCGCCGAGCGCGACATCCGTGACGCCCTCGCCGAGTTCGTCCACGACGCCCGCCGCCTCGTGTCCCATCGTCTGCGGGAGTTCCTGGTCCATCAGGCCCTGACGTTTCTTCCAGTCGCTCGCGTTGATCCCCGCGGCACGCACCGAGATCCGGACTTCGCCGGGGCCCGGATGCGGATCCGGGACGTCGACGAGTTCGAGGACTTCCGGGCCGCCGAAGGTGCTGAACCGGACCGTTTTCATGAGGCAATCCCTTCCCGGCGCGAGGCCGAGGATCGAAGAGGCAGGCACGGGAAGTCGTGGCTAGCCCGCAGGTGCGCGGACAGCTGCTCCGGACAAGGCCGCACGATCGGGTCCGCGCCGTTCTCATCGCCGCCCAGAGCGCGGCGAGTTCGGCATTCGGTTGCGGCCCCAGCAATTTCCCGACCTGCGGACCGGTCAGGTTGCCGAGGCCCGATCGCGGACGAGGACGCCTGGGCCGGAATCCGTCCGAAGTTCCCCGGCGTCAAGTACGTACTCCCAGGTACGAGGCGGCTGGGGTGCCAGGTCGCCCACGGGCACCGCAGCGAAGGGAATGCCGCGGAAGCCCGAGGGGGTCCCGCGCACCTGGCCGTGCGAGGTCTTCGCCACCGGCCGCTCTGTCCATACTTCCACGAACACCGTTCTACCAACGAACAGTGTTCTTGTCAACGCGCAGAGAACCCCACCAGGACGGTTCCCCGGCCCGATCAGCTCCCGTTGGACCATGCAGACAGGTCCGTGAAGGACTCCTTGAGGGAATCTGACCTGGATCCACCG
>NZ_SDLT01000044.1 GCF_004522235.1 Amycolatopsis nivea | reverse complement strand
CCGCCCGCGGCCAGCGCGACCGCGACGGCGGCCACCATCGCGGCCCCGGACATGGCGACCCCGGCGAACTGCCGCGGCGCGGACGCAGCTGCCGCCGCACCCGCCTTGGCCCCGCCTGCCGCGGCGGCTCCGGCGCCGACAGCGGCGGCACCGGCGGTAGCCGCGCTCGCCTTGGCCGCGCCGATCGTCGCCAGGTAGCCGAGAGCGGCGCCGCCCAGGACAATCGGGGCGATGATCGCGCGCAGGCTGCCGTTGACGTCGGCCAGTTCGGCCGCCAGCACCCGGCACTGCTCGCATTCGTCCAGGTGGTTCTCGACCTGCGAGCGCTCGCGCTTCGAAAGTCCGTCGCGCGTCCAAGCACCGAGCCGCTCGGCGGTCGCGCGGCAGCGGTCCGCACCGGTTTCCTGCAGGTGGACCTGCAGATACGCCTGGCGAAGCCCTTCCCGGGCGCGGTACGCGAGCGCGGACACGCCGTTCGCGGTCAGCCCGAGCAGCGGCGCGACTTCAGCCGGGCTCTGCTGCTCGATTTCGGTGTGCCAAAGGACTGCCTGCCAGCGTTCCGGGAGCCGCGCGAAGGCCTTCGCGGCCATCGTGCGCTCGAGGCCCGCGACGGCGGTGTCGGAGAACTGCACGGTGAGCGCCTCGCCGGCGGCACCGCCGACGTCGCTCATGTCCTCGTTGAGGTCGATCCGCCGGTCACGGCGCGTCTTGTCGTACGCGGTGTGACGCAGCGCAGTAAGCAAGTACGCACGGAAGGCGCTGTCCGGGCCCTTCCCGCCACGCAGCGTGTCCAATACCTTCGAGAACGCCTCCGACACGAGGTCGTCGGCCTCCGAGCTGGACCGTGCGAGCTGGCGGGCGAGGTTGTGCGCGGCACCGCTGTGCCGCTCGTAGAGCGGACCGTAGGACGCGATCTTTCCCGCGCGCACCTCTGCGATCAGCTCGGCGTCACTCTTACCGGAGAGATCGGCGGGAACGGTGGACACGGGGCTCCTTCGATGCTCCACGCGCGGCGGACTCCACGCGCCTTGCTCCTTACAACGCACACCAAGTGTGACGGATGCGGCGACACTCGTCACGCCGTGGTCCGGCAGATGCCTCAGTAGGCGCAGCAAGTTCACCTCCTCGTCTGGTGATTACGCGAAAAAGATCGGGGAAAACGCGTCACGAGGGGAGTACCGCCGCGTCCCCTCCGTGATTGGGGAACAAGATCGACAGGTACCGGAAGGAGCTGGGGGTTCGGTGGACGTACCGGCGACCGGGGCGCGGTTCGGCTCCGCAGGCGACTCGTCGGGGGACGAGACGCGTGCGCGGTTCGAGCGGGACCGCCATTTGCGGGCATTGCGAGCTCGCTGGCGAACAGCCAGCCTCGCCGCCGGCTGGCGTTTCCCGAGCGATTGGGCACTGCCCGAAGTGGACGCGGTGTGCGCGGCCGTCGTCCGGCACGGTTCGACGGGCGCGGAGAACGCGCTGGCCGGACTCGGCAGGGCGCGGGCAGCGGCGGGAGCGGGGCTGTCGGAAACGCTGTCCGACCTGGCCGCTTTGCACGCGGTGCTCGCCGATCCGGACGCCGTCGACGGATTCGTCGCGCCGGATGTCGACGCCACCCCCGCCCGGCTGCTCCGTGTCACGGCGCTGGCCTGGGCAGACGTCGCGACCGACCAGCTCGTGCACACCGAGGTCACCGACCCGCTCACCGGCCTGCCGTCCGCGGCGTACCTGCGGACCCGGCTCGGCGAGATCTACCGAGGCGGGGTCAACGAGGCGAATGTGCTGCTCACCGTGTCGCTGGACTTGACGTCAGTGTCCGGCTGGCCGCGCTTGACCGCCATGATCCTTGCTGCGGACGCGGTCAAAGCCGTGTTCGACACCGGCGAGTGCTACGCGACGATCGGCCCGTCCGCGGTCGCGGTGCTGGCCGAACGCAACGAACGCCTGGCCACGCGCGGGGTCGCGCTGCGAAGGGCGCTCAACGAACGCCTTTCGGTGGACCCGCAACTGCGCGACGTCGCCCGTCCGCTCGTGTCCGCTGTCCGGTTGCCAGGGACGCACGACCGGGCGTGCGAGCTGCTGACGGAATTGGCGCACAGCTGAGCCCCGGTCCCCCTTCCCGACCAGCATTCCCGCACTCGTGCTTTCCTGGTGTGGTGACCAGGACCGTACCCTCCGCTGCTGACGGCGAAGCTCCGGTGAATCGATCCGGGCAACCCCGGCTGGCTCTGCGCCGATCTCTGGCACGGCTGTCCGTGCGCCCCCGGTCGATGCTCATCCTCGCGGTGTTCCCGCTGCTGGCGATCGCGGTCGGGTTCTGGGGATGGACGCACGACTGGAACCTCGGCGTGGACAGCGCGGTCTACCGGGCGGGCGCGCTGCAGCTGCTGCGCGGCGACAACCTCTACGACGCGAACACGCTGCCCACCGAACCGGGCTGGGCGCTGCTCCCGTTCACCTACCCGCCGACCGCGGCGCTGCTGTTCGCGCCGCTCGCGGTCGTGCCAGTGCAGGTGGCCTGGGGTTTCCTGACCGTGGCGTCGCTGGCCGCGCTAGCCCTGTCGATCCGGATCGCGATCGGCGCACTGCCCCGCCCGGCCGCCGACGGTCCTCGCTGGTGGGCCTCGCCCGCCCGGTCGACCATCGTGTTCTTCTTGGTCTTCCTCGGTTTCGAACCGGTGTGGCGGACGATCTTCCTCGGTCAGATCAACCTGATCCTGATGGCGATGGTCCTGCTGGACATGCTCGTCATCGGTGCCCGAGGCAGCCGCTGGGGCGGAGTGCTGGTCGGCCTCGCGGCGGCGATCAAGCTGACCCCCATCGTGTTCCTCGGCCACCTGCTGGTCACCGGCCGCTGGAAAGACGCCCTGCGCGGGTTGGCGACCTTCGTCGGCATGCAGGCGCTGCTGTTCCTGATCAACCCGCACGATTCGTGGAAATACTGGACCAAAACGCTCCCCGACACCGGCCGGATCGGCCCGGTGCACTGGGCGGGCAACCAGTCGCTGAACGCTCTGATGAACCGCGCCACGGACCTGGCCCCGTGGGCCTCGACCGCAGCGACCGCGATCGGCCTGGTGCTCGCCATCCCGGCCCTGTGGCTGATGTTCCGCTTCCACCGGCGCGGCCAAGCGCTTGCTGCGCTGCTCGTCACCGCGTTCTGGATCCTGCTGATCTCGCCGATTTCCTGGTCGCACCACTGGGTCTGGGTTGCGCCGCTGGTCGTGCTCCTGGTGTCCAGGTTGCCGAAAACCACCCCAGCGACCGCCTGGAAGCGGTGGCTGGGCACGTTCCTAGTGGCTTTCGTCTTCGTCAGTTGCGTGCTGCTGATCTTGCCAAATGGCCGAAACGTCGAGCTGCATTGGAAGGTGTGGCAGAACATCCTCGGCGACGCTTACATCCTCACGCCAGTCGTGCTCGCCGTCGCCCTGGCCGTGCGGTGGGGCCTGCAGCGGCGAGCTCGCAACCGTATTGGTTCTTCTTAGCCCTTTTGCCCTGTTCAGGGTCTTGCCGACCGTTTTTTGTCGGTGGCGACGGTTACTGTCTGAATCGCGGTCGTTACGTGGCCGTCCGGAGCCCTGGCTCGCGGACGGGCACGGCCCTCGTTCTGCTCCCGCGTTAAGCGGACAGATCAGCCGAATAGTGAGCCCTAGTCAGTTCTCCGAGCCACCGTAGAAGTCGCCCAGCGCGGTGCGGGTGTACTGAATGAGCAACTCGGCGTGCGCGAAGTCGTCCGGAAGACATTCGCGCGCGGCGGTGAGCAACTCGTCAAACCGGAACGGCGGGGAGACGGTCTTGGCAAGCGGGTGCCGTTCGCGGAGCTGCTTCATCAACTCGGCGAGGTAGATCACGGCCGCGTTGGAGTCGGTGCTCCAGAGCCAAGCGAGCACTTCGCCGAACCCGGTGGGGAAGGTCAACGGCCGGGACGCGCCGGTGAGCATTTCGGTGGCCACTCCGGAGAGACTCGCTTGGCGAAGCGCGTAAAGAACCGGCCGCGGGAGGGTGACAGAGTCCATCCAGCCATCCTGCTGCAGCGAGCCGCTCCGGGGTGGGCTTTGACGCGCGGGTGTCGCCTGCTTGCGGGTGGGTCTTGGTGGTTGCTTCCGTCAGCTCGCTTCGGCTGGTGCTTGGTCAGACGAGTTCTCTGGGGTGCGCCGGAGCTGGTGCCCGCTGCCGGGTTGCCGCTATGGCCGGTGCGCGCCAGAGCTCCTGCCCGCTGCCGGGCCGCCGCCATAGCCGGTGCGCGCCGGAGCCGGTTCTCACCACGGGCGGTACTTCGCCGCAGCCGGTTCCCGTTGCCAGCCCGCGAACCCTCGCCGTCCCGGCCCAACTGAAGCCGTGTGCGGTCGCCTTCACCCCGTCGCAGTCGGCTTCCGGCGTCAAACCGCAACCTCTCCCGGCCAACCGCACCCCGCCCTCTGCCGCCTTGACCTCCTTGCCGCAGCCGGTTCGCGCCACCGGCCCCCGCAGGCCCGGCCTAACTGCACCCTGCCTGCTGCTGCCTTTGCCTTCCCGCCACAAACCCGCACCGCTCGTCGTCTCGGCCCAACCGCACCCCACCTGCCGCAGCCTTGGCCCGCCCGCCGCAGCCAGTTACCGCCGCGAACCCGCACCCCCGCCGCCCGAGCCCAACCACACCCCACCCGCAGCCCCCTCCGCCGCAGGTCGCCCGTGGTCCGCCACTTCTCGCCCAGTAACCTGGGCTGCGTTATGGACAAACGAACCGGTCTTCCCATCGTCGGCATGGTGGGCGGCGGGCAGCTCGCCCGCATGACGCAGCAGGCGGCGATTTCCCTCGGCCAGTCGCTGAAGGTGCTGGCGGCCGACGAGGGCGACGCGGCGGCCCTCGTCGCGAGCGACGTCGTCATCGGCCACCACACCGACCTCGACGCGCTCGTCGACTTCGCCCGCCAGGTCGACGTGGTCACCTTCGACCACGAGCACGTGCCCGGCGAGCACCTGCTCACCCTCGCCACCGAGGGCTTCGTCGTCCGCCCCGCGCCCACCGCGCTCGGGTTCGCGCAGAACAAGCTCGTGATGCGCGAAATGATGGCCGGCCTGGGCGTGCCCGGCCCCGCCTTCACCGAAGTGTCCACTGTGGACGATGTGATCGCGTTCGGCGGCGAGCACAGCTGGCCGGTGGTGCTGAAGGCGTCGCGCGGCGGGTACGACGGCCGGGGCGTCTGGATGCTCGACACCGCACAGCAGGCCCGCGAGACCGTTCCCGAACTCCTCGAGGCCGGCACCGAGCTGCTGGTCGAGGAAAAGGTCGCGATGAAGCGCGAGCTGTCCGCGCTGGTCGCGCGTTCCCCGTTCGGCCAGGGAGCGGCGTACCCGGTCGTCGAGACCGTACAGACGAACGGCATCAACACCGAGGTCCTCGCCCCGGCACCGGGGCTGTCCGAGTCGCGCGTGCACGAGGCGCAGGAGCTGGCCCTGCGCATCGCGTCGACGCTCGACGTCACCGGGCTGCTCGCGGTCGAGCTGTTCGAGACCGAGACCGGCCTGCTGGTCAACGAGCTGGCGATGCGCCCGCACAACTCCGGTCACTGGACCATGGACGGTTCGCGCACGTCGCAGTTCGAGCAGCATCTGCGCGGCGTCCTGGACTACCCGCTCGGCCGCACCGACCTGATCGCGCCGGCGTGCGTGATGGCGAACGTGCTCGGCGCGGACGTCTCGCCGCAGATGAGCCCGGACGAGCGCGTGCACCACCTGTTCGCGCGCTTCCCCGAGGTGAAAATCCACCTCTACGGCAAGCAGGACCGGCCCGGCCGCAAGCTCGGGCACGTCAACTTCATCGGCGACCGCATGGACGACCTGCGCAATCGCGCGCTGCTGTCCGCGCACTGGCTGTCCCACGCCGTCTGGCTCGACGGCTACGAGATCCACTGAAGGGGAACACAATGGCGCCGCAGGTGGGCGTGATCATGGGCAGCGACTCCGACTGGCCGGTGATGGAGGCCGCGGGACAAGCGCTGGACGAGTTCGGCGTCGAGTACGAGGTCGGTGTCTACTCGGCGCACCGCACCCCGCAGCGGATGCTGGACTACGCGAAGTCCGCGGCCGACCGGGGCATCCGCGCGATCATCGCGGGCGCGGGCGGTGCCGCGCACCTGCCGGGCATGGTCGCGTCGGCGACCGTGCTGCCGGTGATCGGCGTGCCGGTCCCGCTGAAGTACCTGGACGGCATGGACTCGCTGCTGTCGATCGTGCAGATGCCCGCCGGCATCCCGGTCGCGACGGTGTCCGTCGGCGGGGCGCGCAACGCCGGTCTCCTCGCGGTCCGGATCCTCGCCGCCGCTGACCTGCAGTTGCAGGCGAAGCTGACGCAGTTCCAGGAGGACCTGGAGCAGCTCGTCCTGGACAAGGACGCCAAGCTCCGCGAAAAAGCGGGCAAGTAAGTCCGAGCACGCGGATGCCGGTCCGGAACCGGCATCCGCGCATCCCGCCGGTTCAGGCCGGGTCTGGCAGCTGCTTGCGCAGTTCGCGCTTCAGCACCTTGCCCGCCGCCGACACCGGGATCTCCGCCACGAAGTGCAGTTCCCGCAGGCGTTTGTACGGCAACACCTTCTCGTTCACCGCCGCCATCAGCTGCTCAGCGTCCACTGAGGAGTCCGGCTTCCGCACCACGAACGCCACCGGCAGCTCGCCGACTTCCGGACTCGGCCGTCCGACCACTGCTGCGGACAGCACGCCCGGCGACGCGCTCAGCAGTTCCTCGAGCTCGCGCGGAAAGACGTTGTATCCCTTGTACAGCAGCATATCCTTCTTGCGGTCCACAATGGACAGATACCCGTCCTCGTCGAGCACCCCGATGTCGCCGGTGTGCAGCCATCCGTCGACCAACGCGGCAGCGGTCTCTTCCGGACGGTTCCGGTACCCGCGCATCACCTGCGGCCCGCGCAAGCACACCTCGCCCTCCTGCCCAGGTGGCAACGGCTCCTCGCTGCCGTCCGCGACGAGCTTGACCTCGGTGTCGAAGATCGGCCTGCCGACCGACCCCACCTTGCGCACGCCGGACCGGTAGCTCGGCGAGATCACCGCACCCATTGTCACCTCGGTGAGTCCGTAGCCCTCCGCGATCACGACGCCAGGGAACCGCTGGTGCAGCGCGCGGATCATCTCGTGGCTCATCGGTGCCGCACCGGAGCCGATGTTGCGCACCGACGACAGGTCAGCAGTGTGGAACGCAGGCGTGGCCAGCAGCGCCGCGAACAGCGCGGGCGCGCCACCGATCGTCGTGACCTGCAGCCTTTCCGCGTCAGCGACGTACGCGGCCGGGTCGAACCGGGCGTGCAGCACCGTCGTACCGCCGCCCATCAACGGCCCGTTGAGCCCCGCGATCACGCCCATCGCGTGGAACCACGGCGTCAGGTTGATGCCGGTGCCCGTGCCGAGCCGGGTCGGCCATTCGTCCGGGCTGCCGATCTGGTCGATCGTCACGTCGCCGTTCGCGTCGAGCGCCGGTACCGACCCGGTCGACCAGCAGGTGTGCTGCAGCGTATTCGTGACGACGTTGCGATGCGTGAGCTCAACGCCCTTGGACCGCCCGGTCGTGCCACCCGTGTAGGCGAGATGGGCGAGGTCGTGGTCCACGTCGATCGGCACGTCAGGCCTGGTTGCGGGCTGGTCAGCGAAGAACTCGCGGAACTCCACGCTCCCCTCGCCGAGCTCGCCGGTCGGCGCGACGACGATCGTGAGCCGTGCCGGAATCCGGTCGGCGACCGCCGCGAGCGTGCCCGAGACCGGCCCGAACGTCACGACCGCGGCGGCCCCGCAGTCAGTGAGCTGGAAGGCGAGGTCGTCGGGCGGGAGCAGCGGGTTCGTCGGACTGAACGTCGCCCCCGCCAGCAGGATGCCGTGGTAGGCGATCGGATACGCGAGACAGTTCGGCAGATGCACGGCGACCACGTCGCCCCGCCCGATGCCGCGGGCGAGCAGTGCTTGCGCGAATTGGCAGGCGGCCTGCCAGGTCTGGGCGAACGTGAGCTGGTCGCCGTCCATGGCGAACGCGACCCGATCGCCGTAGCGCGTCGCGGCGCCGGCGAGTACCGAACCGATCGGCACCTCGGGGTAGTCAAGGGAAGCGGGCAATCCGGGCGGCGGGGTCGACGCAGTGGCAGCCATCGCTTGACCATACGAACGGTGAGGCCGAGGACACAAGAAGCGAGCTGCCGCGTTCGGAGTGAACGCGGGCTAACATCGAGGGACTTTCTCCCGTTTCGCTGCAGAAGAGGTGACTGAAGGTGGCCGAGGGCCTGTATCAGCTGGCCGAAGAGCACGAGGAACTGCGGGCCGCGGTCCGGGCTCTAGCCGAAAAGGAGATCGCGCCCTACGCGGCGGAGGTCGACGAGCAGGAGCGCTACCCGGTCGAAGCCAACGAAGCGCTCATCAAGGCGGGTTTCAACGCCGTCCACATCGGCGAGGAATACGACGGCCAGGGCGCCGACGCCATCGGCGCGTGCATCGTGATCGAGGAAGTCGCGCGCGTCGATGCGTCCGCGTCCCTGATCCCGGCGGTCAACAAACTGGGCACGCAGCCGATCATCCTGTCCGCTTCGGAGGACCTGAAGAAGCTGGTCCTGCCGTCGATCGCCTCGGGTGAAGCCTCAGCGTCGTACGCCCTGTCCGAACGAGAGGCCGGTTCGGACACCGCGTCCATGCGCACCCGCGCCCGCCTGGACGGCGACCACTGGGTCCTCAACGGAACCAAGTGCTGGATCACCAACGCCGGCGAATCGTCCTGGTACACGGTGATGGCCGTAACCGACCCGAACGCGGAAAAGAAGGCCAACGGCATTTCCGCATTCGTCGTGCACAAGGACGACCCGGGATTCTCGGTAGGCCCGAAGGAAAAGAAGCTGGGCATCAAGGGCTCGCCGACCCGCGAAATCTACTTCGAAAACTGCACCATCCCCGCGGACCGCATCATCGGCGAACCGGGCACCGGCCTGAAAACCGCCCTGCGCACCCTAGACCACACCCGCCCGACGATCGGCGCACAAGCCCTGGGAATCGCCCAAGGCGCCCTGGACGCCGCCGTCGCGTACGTCAAGGAACGCAAGCAGTTCGGCAAGGCAATCGCAGATTTCCAAGGAATCCAGTTCATGCTGGCCGACATGGGAACGAAAATCGAAGCCGCCCGCCACCTCGTGTACGCCTCCGCAGCCTCCTCCGAACGAGGCGACAAACGCGCTGGCTTCACGGCATCGGCAGCCAAGGCGTACGCATCCGACGTGGCAATGTCAGTGACGACGGACGCAGTGCAGCTGTTCGGCGGCGCAGGTTACACGCGTGACTTCCCGGTGGAGCGGATGATGCGGGACGCGAAGATCACGCAGATCTACGAAGGCACCAACCAGATCCAGAAGGTCGTCATGGCCCGGGCCCTGCTCAAGGGCTAGATCGATCTTGACCCGGTGGTTCGGGCGGTCCTGGTATTCCATGATCAGGCCGCCTCCAGGCCGTCATCAGCACCAGGCCGCCCGAACACCGCGTCAACGGCCTGCCGAGCGCGCTCATGGCTCGACGGGACGAGGTGGGTGTACGTCCGGAGGGTGAAGCCCGCGTCGGCGTGCCCCAGGTACTCGGCCAGCTCCTTGATCGAGACTGATCGGGACAGCAGGGTCGAGGCGTAGAAGTGCCTCAGCGCGTGCATGCCGTCGGCCCGGCCACGGTGTGTGATCTCGGCCACCCTGAACGCGCCCTGCCAGACGACCTTCGTGAACAGGTCACCGGTATACAGGCGGCCGGCCTCGCCCGTGACGAGCAGTCGAACTGTCACCCGGTCGCCGTCGGGCTTCTTCCAGGGGAGCGTGACGGCCGTCGCCGGGAACCGGTCTTCGTGGTCGTCGATCTCCGCCAGCATGGCGGGGGAGAGCGGCACCGTGCGGGTCTTGCCGCCCTTCGGCGGAGCGAACATCATCACGCCCTTGACCGTCTTGATCTGCCGCTGAACGCGGACCACCATCTCGTCCCGGTCAATGTCGTCTGGCGAGAACCCCAGAATCTCGCCCTGCCGCAGCCCGAGCCCGGACCCGAGCGGGACGACGACGCGGAACCGCTCGGCGAGTCCGGTTCGCACGTGGTGAACGCGCGCTTCCGGCCACACCACAACCTGCGGGCTACTGCCCACCGGGCGCCGAACGGTCTTCGTCTGGCAGGGATTCTCCCGGATCAGCTTGTCGTCTATCGCCGAGTCGAGGACGCCGGTCGCGATGGTGAACAGCACTACTTGGTAGTTGGCGCTCAGCCGCTTGTCTTCCATCACGCCGAGCCAGTCGCGAATGGTCGACGGCTTGATCTGACTGAACTTCAGGTGTCCGAACATCGGGTAGATCTGGCTTTCGAGACGGCTGCGCAGGATCTCCCGCGTCGCCGGGTCCGGTGACTGTGCTTTGAGCCAGTTTTCGGCCTGTTGCCGAAACGTCTTGGACGACGAGCGCGGGTCGATGTACTTGTCCTCGCGCTTGTCGGACTCCACCCCGATGAGGAAGTCTTCCGCGCGCTTCTTTTGTTTGTCCGCAAAGGACTTCGAGCGCTCCTCGTTGTCCGGGTCGAGGTAGCGCACCTTGTACCGCAGACCAACGCCGTACAGCTCGGTCCTTTCAAGCACAGGTTTGTTCCGCTTGTTCAGCAGGACTTTGCCGGTCTCCTTGTCCCGAGCAGGGCGGTACCAGCGATCTTGAATGTGCCCCATCAGGCCGCGACCTCCCCATTGACCCAGGCCTGCACCTTGGCTGGGTCGTAGCGGAGGTGACGCCCGATCTTCCGGACCGGGGGCCCCTCGCCGCGCCACTTCCACTGGTAGAGCGTCTTGACCGGGACACCGAGGTAGTTTGAAACGTCGTCGACCGACCAGAGCCGGTTCGTGTTGTGGTTGTTCATTGCTTCCCCCATCAGGCCGCGTGCCGAGTTGCCGAAGTTTCCGGACCGTCCCCTGGCGGTCCGGCTGCCGCGAGTAGCGCCCGGTCGTACTCGGCCTTCCACGTGATCCGTTCCGCGATCGCCCGCATTACCAGGTGCGGACGCGGCGGAACCTGCGGATCACCGGGCTCGACCTTCCGCCAGACCAACCGGGCCGGGTCGGGCTGTGGTTTCTCGATCCCGATCGCCGCCAGCGCCTGTGCCACAAAGACCTTCCGGTCGGCCTTGTGGTCATCGAGGGTCTTGCCCGACCACTTCCGCGACACCAGCACCCGGCGGCCGGGCAGCCCGAGAGTGGTCCGCCGGTGCGCCCGCCCCTTGCAGTGCCCTGGGGTCGTCTTGCCCGTGACGCCCTTGGGCTGGACCCCGTAGAGCAGCCAGACTGCGCAGCGCGGCGAGCACGGGGTAACCGACAGCTCGGCGTGCAGCCGGTCGTGATGGTCGCGCAGCCACGCCGTGTCCGCCTCCACGACCTCACCGGTGGACTTGGTGAGGTACTTGGTCAGGTAGCCGATGTGGCGGCCGGCCTCTTCGGTGCCGCCGAGGATGCCCTTCGAATGCACCTGCCGCCCGAAGGTCACCACGTGCGCCGGGTCCTCGACCTGGTCCACGGCGTCGTCCCAGGTGATCAGCGGTTCCCGGGTGTCCGGGTCGAGGAAGGCCCGGGTGTCGCCGTCCCAGACAGGCAGCCGCTCGGCGTAAAGCACCTGGTCGTGGTTGGGCCACCAGACCTGATGATAGGTGGCTTCGGTGACCTGGCGGATGACGTCGTGCGGGATCGCACCGCGGATCGCTGCGTGCAGGTGCGGAGCTGTCCGCTTCTGCGGCTCGACCGTGGCGAAGTACTGCGCGTCCCAGCCGACGACCCGGCGCAGGTTTTGCCACCAGCGGTCCACCAGCGCGGAGAAGTGCACAGCATCCCGAGCCGCGCGCCGATAGTCATACCGGCTGGGGTCGACCGGGGAACCGTCGCCACGGACCGGGCCGTAGGTGTCGCAGGTCAGTGTGACGAACATCGACGGCCGGAACTTGCCCGCGTACTCCCGCCCAACGGTCGTCTTCGCGACCTTCCGCCGAGGCAGGTTCGGCGCATCCTGCCGACGACGTGTCGACCGCTTGACCGTCCGCTTGGTCGGGATGTCGAGGGCGGGCAGTCGGCCGCGCATCCCGAGTTGCCGAAGTTCCGCATCGACCCCGGCGACTTCCTCCCGCAGCTCCTCCGCCTCCGCCTGGTCGTGCTCGACCACGTCCCGGTATGCGGCAACCAGGTCCGCGCGGTAGGTCAGCAGCTCCTTGTGATTTTCCGAGGGTGCCTCGGCGGTGAGGATGGGTTCTTCCGTCATGTGCCAGCCCTCGCGACACTGCGCCTGCCGAAGCGCCTTCGCCTTCCGTGCACACGGCAGGCAGACCGACTCCACTGTGGAGCCGCAGGGGACCGGGACGTAGCGGAGTTCGCCGGTGGTGGTGTCGCCGACCTCCATGGTGAACGGGCGGATGCAGACACCGTGCTTCTCCGCCGTCGCCCGGATCACGTCGGCAGCCAGCGGTGCCCGCATCCGTTCTGCCCGCGTCCCGGAGGTGGCCGGCTGGGTCCGTTCGGCTGTCATCAGGCAGCCACCTCGCCAGGGCGAGACCATTGCCGAAACTGGAACACGGGCATGTCCTGCCGGACTCCGGCGGGCAGGTCCGGGAACACCGCCGGGTCGTAGGCAACGCCGCTGTACACCTCCACGGGAATGCCGCACGGCGTCCGGCCGGTGACCGATAGGTGCACCGAGTCGCCGTCCGGGGTGCGCCAGAGCGAGGCGGCCACGTCGTCGAGGGTGTTCGCCCAGGTCAACAAGGCTCCGGCGACGTCGGTCAGCCGGTGGGCGTCGAGCTGGACCGTGAGCGGGTCCGACCAGGTCCGCACGGTCAGGGTGGCGACCGGCGGGAGCTGGTGCAGGTCGAGGTGGTCCCGGATGGTGTCGAGGAAAACCATCAGCCGGTTCATGCGGCCACCCCCTCGCCGCCGAGCGCAGGACGAACCGTGCCGCCGTTGGTGACGTAGTGCTCCAGCGCCTTCACGGTCTCGTCGGAGACCCACCCGGCGCGGATACGCAGGGGCTCGCGGATGCCTTCGCCCCACACGAACCCGACACCAGCCTCGGAGTCACCGATGCGGTTGGCCCACGCGCCCCGCTCATAGGCGCCCTCGCCCAAGACCATCGGTACGTGTGTCTTCGAGGTGACGCGGAGGCAGACGCGCCGGGTGAACAGCTCGCGGACGGGCACGGTGTCCTTCGTCGGCTCCTGTACGTAGCCCCGCACCGAGATGTTCAGCGCCCGGCCCTGGGTGTTGAGCAGTGCCACCCGCTCGACGATCTGTTCGCGGGTCTTGCGGTCGGTGTACTTGGTGAGCGCGCCGATCTCGTCGAACTCCAGCAGCTCCAATGGGTACTCGGTCGACAGCGGGATGGTGCGGACCCGCCCGGCGAACTCCCGCTTGCGGGATTCCATCTCGGCCACCAGGCCGTCCAGCACCTCGAGCGCGTCCTTCCCGGACACCGCGTAGCGGGTGAAGATCCCACGCCCGTAGGCCAGCTCCATGCCCTTGGGGTCGATCCCCGACATGCGCACCAGCCCGGAGCGGATCGCCGGGGCCGCCGAAACCAGGGGGCACCACATCACGCTGTTCTTGCCTGCACCCGAGGCACCGGCGGTCAGGCAGTGCGCGCCCGAGCCGAGCAACGGGACCCGCCAGTCGTGGCCGTACTCGGTGCGACCGGCCCACACCCGCCGCAGGTCCACCGCAGACTCCGAGGCCTGCTCGGGAACGGCCTGGCAGTTCACGACGGAGGCCAGCTGGTCTCGGCGCTGGAAGTCGACCGACACCACGTTCGGCTCCAGTTCCCGCACCTGACACCGCGCGACCTTCCGCGCCGAGGCCAGCGCACGGGCAGCCTCGTCGAAGTCCTCCGGCTTCTGCCCCGGCACGAGCCGCACTCGAACCTCATCCCACGACGGGCTCGAGCGGACGCCGAGGACCTTGGGCACCTCCACCCCGGACTGCCGAGCGGTCGCCCGGGAGGCTTTGCGGCGCCCAACCAGGTTTACCGTCACTTCCACCGGCACGGCGTCGTCGCGGACGCTGAGGCCGCACGCGTGCAGCCAGCCGGGGAGCTTGAGGTGGTAGACGGCCCAGCGCAGCCACCATGACCGCAGCGGCCGGCCGCACCACTGGTCGAACGACACCACGTCGACCAGTCGCCACGCGAGGAGGATCAGCGCCAGGCCGCCGAGGTTGAGCACGAGCCAGACCCAGCCGATCCAGACGCACCACAGGTAGACCGCGATCACGGCCAGGGAGGTGCGCCAGTGGATCAGGATTTGGGAGAGCAGCCAGAACACGGCCTTGCAGGCCCACCACAGGGCGAAGAACACGACGGCCATCGCGGCCAGCGCCTCAGCCATCGACGCCAACGCACGTCCGATCTTCGCCAGCACCCACACGCCGAGCCCGAGTCCAGCCAGGGCGATCATGAGCAAGCCGGGAGAGGTCATCGCCGACCACCTCGCAGGACCGCCGAGAGATCCAGCGGCAACGCGCCTAGGCACGGGGCGCACTTGGTCTCACCCGGCAGCAGCCGAGCGAACCGCTTGCATTCCGCGCAGCGCATCCGGGTGACCCCGGTTGACTGACGTTGGTTGTCATCATTTATCGTCTGCATTGTTCACTTCTCCAGTGGACAGGCGCAGAACCGGCGAAAAGGTTGGTAGCCAGGAACCGGTTCTGCGCTCTAAAGGGTCATTCAAGGCGTGCAAGGACGTGTTTATCCGCCACGCGTCCCCGCGTGCTTAAATTGTGGATATTTAGATCTCTAGCGTTTGCTAGTCCCGAGGCGTACCCCGGGGACGGAACGTCACTCCTGCCTTGCTCAGCCGCCGGTGCACGGTGCCGTAGGACACGCCGTATGCATCTGCCAGCGCCCGAACCGTTGCGCCACGGCGGTACTCCCCAGCGAGCTGCGCCTCATCGAGATCGCAACGGATACCCCGTCCGGTCTCCGGTACATCGGCGCCGAGATGGTGTCGCAACAGAGACCCGGTCCAGCTCAACGAAAGATCGAACCGCTGAGCGATCTCGACAACCGGCACCCCAGCGGCATGCGCGGCCAGCATTTGCGCATTGCGTTCCGCTGCGCCGTCGTCCATCACTCCCTCCCGTCCGTGTTGAAGCTCGACCGCCATTCCGGCTTTTGCGTCAGCTTCTCAACCTGGCGGAGTTCATAACCGACCCAGTACAACGCCTCCCAGTGATGACGACTATCCACTTCGGCGACCCGCTCATACATCGCAGCGTTCGCCCGATGAAACGCCACCCAGACCGACGGGTCAGCGTCCCGCTCAGGCCGGAGAACGAACACGGCCTCCCGCGCGTCAGCCAGCGTCGCAACTTCGCGATACGACTTGACCACCGTCTCCGCCCCCATCAGACTCGACCGGAGCCGCCACGCGCGCAGCCAGCAGCCCCGCCAGGTCGTCCACCCCGTCGCGGAGCCGGAGCAGGAACGCCACGCACGCCGGCCACTCGGCCAGATCCCCTGGCAGGACCAGAGAAACCACCGACGTCGTCCCGGTCACGACCAGCATCGGCGGACTGGTCGGATGCGCCCCGGTCTCCTCCACCGTCACCGAATCCCGCGACTCGACCGTCCACGTCACGCCGAACCCGTCGACCCGAAGCCCCATCACCGTCTGCCTTACTCGCCCAATCTCGTGCCAGTTCCGCGAACCCTTCGGCCGCCGACTCCAGCGCCGCCACACACCACCACGGCAGCCCGCGCGACTTGGCCAGCTCGTGCCACGCCCGCGACACCCGCCGCGCCGCATTCGACGTGTTCAACGATGCCCCCGGCGACAGCACCCGGGAACCGTGCTCCCACGCCGCCATGTAGTCGCGGTACGCCGTTTCCCACGCCCGGACGAGGTCCTGAAACGCCCTGGCGTCGCGAACCGGTCCGGATGTGTTCGCTCCACTCACGCTGCCTTCGCCGCCCCTTCGCCACCCGACGCCGACCGCGTGGCCTTCGTGCCCGAACCAGTGGCCGCCGCCTTGAATCCGGTCGCCCGGAAGAGGTAGGACTGGTACTTGAACTCGCCCTGCCCCGCGACCTTCGGCTCCGCCGTCAGCCCCTCCAGCTCGATCGGCCGCATCCCCGGCAGTGCCTCGGACGTCGCCGGGACCGGCTGCACGTCGGCGAGCAACGTGATCTCGAATGATGCGCGCTTCGCCTTCGTCTCGTCCGGGTCGGTGACCGTCACCTTCCACTGCCGCTTACCGGTCACCTCGTCGATCCGCTGGCGCGCCGGGCGACCGGCTGCCCTGTCCTCTCGGGACTGGTATTCGTTGTCCGGCGAGACCTCGCCAACCATGACCAAACCCTGCGCGAAGGCGTCGTCGAACTCAATCGGAAAGCGGAAACCCTTGCAGATAGCCATTTTTGCCCCTGTTGTGTCTACTGTGTTCTCTGGAATCAGTCGCGCTCGCCCGGCGCGGCGTCGTCGACCGCGCTGGACCACTGCTGTTCGAGGGAAGAGGGATACGATCGGGTGCGGTTCTGGGCCTCGCACCACTCGCCGAACTCGTTGGCGGCAACGGCCAGACTGCGCGCGAACCGCGCCGTGTCCATCAGCCCGCCGATGCGGGCGGGCACTTGAACGATGAACGACGCCTCTTCGCTGCCCGCCACGAGCTGGCGAACGCCCGGTGATGGTGAAACTACCGCCGCGCCGTAGCCGACGAGGGGCTGAATCACCACGTGAATGCCCATCTGCACTCCCGATGTCTCGGTCTCGGCGTGCCCGGTCGGGCCCGCTGGAACCAGGAGACACCCGGATCAGTGGATCAACCCGGACAAACTGTCCGGGTAGGTGTGAGAGGGGGCCTAGCGTGAGGGGGAGACGGCCGTATTAACGGCGTCGAGCACCGCTGACCAGGGCAGTTCTCGCCCCGGCGCGCTCCGCGGCTCGTGCAGCGGCCAGACGTCGTCACCGTAGACGAGGTGCACGCCCGCCCGGCGCAGCGCCTCAATGTGCATGTCCCAGGACGGGTGACGGGCGTGCGCGGCGTTCACGCGCGGGAAGACGACGACGGGCAGGTTCCGGGTCCCGATTGCCTCGTTGACCTGCGTGAGCGCCTGGTTGTCGGCGATGCCGAGGGCGAGCTTCGCAACCATGTTCGCCGAGGCCGGGGCAACAAGGTAGACATCGGGCGGCGGGTGTGGGCTCGTGGCGCTCGGCGAGCGCGGCTCGACCCGGACCGGGTAGCCGGTGACCTCTTCGAGCTCGGCGAGACCGCCGGACTCGGCCAGCCAACGGCCGGCGGTCGGAGTCAAGGTCACCGCGACGGTCCAGCCGTCCTGCTGGGCAGGCTTGATCAGGCGAGGAACCAGCTCTTCGACGCCACCGGCGCCCGAGCCGACCAGTCCGAGAACACGCGAGCCCATTCGACTACCTCACCG
The DNA here is from genome assembly GCF_004522235.1 of Amycolatopsis nivea. Lineage (GTDB taxonomy): Bacteria > Actinomycetota > Actinomycetes > Mycobacteriales > Pseudonocardiaceae > Amycolatopsis > Amycolatopsis nivea. Next base: position 61,386 of record NZ_SDLT01000044.1, on the reverse strand, counting down.
CGCCGCAGCGTTCGGCCAGGGCGAGCAGTAGCGACGACTTCTTGCCGCCGGTCGCCGGGGCACGCCGGTACATCGACCGCACGACCTCGCGAACCAGCGTGCTGTGTCGAACGATCGTCGGTGCCTTCTGCTCCGCCGCCAGCAGGGTCTGAAGTGCCTCTTCGTCCTTCGCGACCAGGCTCAGCGCCCGCGCGAAGTCGATCAGGTGCGTTACCTGTCGCTCGACCGGCAGGTGGTCGACGTTGATCCGGGGCGCGGACTCGATCACCTGCGAGACGTCGCCCAGGTCGAGCGCGGCCGAGAGCCGGTGCAGCTCTACGTTCGCCGGGCCGAATCCGGTCTGCCAGTAGTTCGCATCCACCCTGAGCTGATCAGCCGCGCGGTTGGCGTGCGACAGCAGCTCGTTAGCCGTCGAGCGGTCCTGGTGTCGGGCCGCAGCTACGGCCGTCCGCAGGTAAAGCATTCCGTAGAGGCTCAGCGCCGCCGGATCACCGGCCGCCATCCTGGGGAGGAGCCACTTCGCGGCCACGTCGCCCAGCTCAAGGGCGTCGTCGAACCGGCCGACCGCCAGCAGCGCGTGCGTGCCTGATCGCGCGGCTGAGGCCAGGACCAGCGGGTCATCTGCTTCGTCCGCCGCTTGCATGGCTCGTTCGGCCGCGATCCAGGCGAGGTCAGCCTCACCGATCTTGCTCAGGGTCGTCGCGGCCAGATGATGTACCCGCGCCGACACCGCCGCACACGCCCGCCGGTACGTCGTGTCGTCCGCCGACGCCGCTTCCATCCCCTGACTGGTCTTGATCAGCCCGGGGAGAGCGGTCACCACGCGGCCGAGGTCGCCCTTTTGGTAGCTCGACCAGGCACCTTCCACCAGTTGCGCCACCGGTGCCGGATCGATGTACTCCGGGGAGATCGACGAGGAGAACAGCGTCCGGGACAAGCGCCGAGGGGCCATCAGCGCGTCTCGGATGGCCGGGACGTCGTCGTTCTCGTCCTGGTCTTCCAGGAGAACGGGTTCGCCGAGGAGGTCTCCCAACGTGACGCGCAGACCCCGCGCGACGTCGGCGAGCACGTCCAACCTGCGGATATCGCGCTCGCCCCGCTCGATCTTGCTCAGCCAGTCCTCGGACCGGCCCACCAGGTCGGCCAACACCGCTTGCGACAGGCCACGCCGCCGCCGGTAGAAGACAATACGCTCCCCGATGCTGAGCTGATCACCCGCACCACGCATACCGTCAAGACTAACAGCGGTCGCTGCGGCCCTCGCGGGTGTTTACGTCAACTGGGCGTGACACCGGTTGAACTTCGCCGCAGGCGAATCCTTCCCTCGTTTCCTCTCCGATGGTCGGTCTCATATTCGCCTTCAAGTGTCGAAAAATCGTCATTCCAGTCTAAATGCGCTCTTCCTTTGTGAGGGTGCATGCTTCGACTGCTTAGCGTCTTGGGCTGACTCGTGTATTCGTAGTGTACCCCACGTAGGCTTGGATCTGTTCGTATCGAGGCCATCATCGAGTTAGAGCGCGACGTACCAGTATCTAGCTTTAAGAGGATTTTTGTCGACGTCTGCCGTATGTCTACTGTGCATGGTATCTGTGTGCCGCCGGCGAAATTACTCTCGATTGTACCGTTCCATTGTCCAGAAAGGTCGGGAATCCCGGCGAGTCGATGCTTCCCTAAGTGTAAGCGCCATAGCTGCTGGTCGTACAGTGTCCAGAATGCTCCAAAAAATCCGAGTGTGGCTGGCGTGTCCAGCCACCATGGCGGGGTAAATCCAAGCCAATTAAAGAGCAGGCCTAGAATCCAGGCTGCCGCTATTGACGCAGCTGCGACTAGGAAATACAGCTTGGGTGACCGGGAGACATCGGTTGAGTAAGTGTGCATTGTGGCGATGCGCGCTCTCTGAATGGTAGATTTAAAAAAAGTAGCTGTCGTTCATGTCAGGGTCGGCGACAAAGTCAGCTTGCGTAATTACTATCCCTCCTTTGGTTTTCTCCCAGTCGCGGACCTTCCTGCTAATTTCGTTAAGCGTGGCGCATTGTGTCGGGCTTAGATAGAACTGGAGTTCTTCGACCTCCTGGCGGGTCCTGGCTACGAACCTGCGGGGCCCAAACTGATCTTGTGTCAGTCCTTCGATGTAGTCATCGGCAGCAACTCTGTAATTTACAATTGCTGTCGTTATTGTCTCTCGATAAATCCTCTTGCGGAGATGTGGCAAGATGTCAATAGATCCGTCGGAACTGTATACTAGTATGACGGTCGAAGGTGGATCGCTCTCTAAGTATCGAATAGCATTATTGTATCTGCTTCCGCGTGCTGGAACACCTTTCCCGTTCGCTTTGCCATCCAAGATTACGCCGACAGCGTGGCATTTTCCTTGAGGGTTGACAAGGATGGCGCCGTCGATTGACGTAAGCTGAGAGACGATCTCGCTGGAAAGGACTTCAGGTGAAACTGTCCAAGCTTGAGGGCTGAGCCGTTTAGCCTCGGATTCAGCGTCGTCAGAGATAATGAGCATGGCGCCATGCTCATTTTCGGCCACCGCCAGTGCCAACCTGGTCAGGGAGGCGGTGTCTGGGGCGGACAGGGTGCGTAGAAGCACGTCGATGAGGAGCTCAATATCGACGTTGACTTGTGGAAGTGTCGGCCGTCCGTCTTCGAAGCTGATGAGAGGTTTGTTTCCGCTGAAAAGCGTCCAGCGACCGCGGCCCTCGACCTCGATCTCAAATACTTCTTCAGTAGTCGGGTCGTAATCGGGACTGACAAGGCCAAATCCGTAGACTTTTTCGCCATCCATTAGTACGTGCGCGGCGTTACCGGAGCCCTCCAAGAGTTTTCGCGCTGCACGTGTATCGCGCAAATCGACTGGACTATCGAGCCGAAGGGAAGCAATAATATTAGAGCTTTCTATCCGGGCGATGATAAATCTTCCTTTGCTGGACCGCCCTTCGTAGGGGAGCGTAGAGATTGCATGCAAAAGAGTGTCGGATGTATATCCAAACCAGTATCCTGCACATGTAAGGACCGAACCAACAAAATCTTGAGCGGCCTTGCGTAGTATATCCGGATTGTCGCCGTATAAGGCGCCTGGCTCAGGCAGATTCAGCGACATCGTTGCATGGCTTAGAAGCTCTGCTATTAGTGCCTCTACTATTCCGGGTGTAATCGTGATGTTATCTCGCTCGTGCGTTGCCAGTCTTGGAGCAGTTTCATAGAATTTCTGCTCTAGCATGACCACGGGATAGACTTGAAGTTCGCCAACGGCGGCGGGCGCTCCAAAGAAGTACTCAAACCGTGAATCTATGCTGCCGGCTTTCAGGGCTTCGGCGAGGGCCTGCCCTCGCATTTTTTCTTTAAGCTCACGATGACGGCGCTCGTGTTGTCTGCCGTCTGAATAAATCGAGTTTCGATCCGGATGGTTTTCGTATAATTCAACTGACCGTTGCTCAACCTGGGAAAATGATGAGGATCCTTTGATTTCGAAGTCTCGGTCCATGAATATGTCAAAGGTTGTATCACTGGTCCACTTGATTCCGACGATAGTGAAGTCTGTTCGTCCTGGATGTCCGAGTGATGTGAAAGCCTCGGTCACTGTATGTTGCGCAGACGTTAGAAAATGAGGAGCCCAACCCCACAGTATTGCCGAGTAGACTTCGGACATTGCACCTTCATCCTCGATTGTGTGTAGCGAACTTACTTTACAAATCTTGCCGAACTTGGCTCTATGGGATCAAGGCGCCGCCGTCGGCGGCGCGCACGTCACCACCCGTGCGGCGGGCCTGCCCGAGTGCGACACGGACGGCCTGCCGCTCCGCTCCGGCCACCGGTCGCCGGGCAGCCCGCCGAGAGGCCGGCTGCGTACGCGCGCCGCCGACGGCAGATTGAGCCGATGAGCTGCATAAGGCAAAGAACGTCGCCGAGTCGATCAGTGTTACGCCGAGGCTCACTCGACAGCGGTGGCCGCTCCCTCGCAGGCGATCGTTTAACACCGGCCCGCCGCCATCAAGGGCGCCTACGGCGTCGCTCCGCGATGAGCTGCGCTCACCCTTGACACCAACGACCCGGCGCTAAGCGCGGCAGGGGCGAGGAAGACGGGGACGGACAGCCACCGCGCTACCTGCCTCGCCGACGCCGACCAGCCGGAGGAGTGCAGACGATGAAGCAGCCGAGCCGACGACGCAGCCCCAACCAGCACGCGTTGTGGAGCCGCTTCCAACTCATCGACTGGCAGGCGCGAGCCGCCAGACACGGCAAGACCTCCGACGTCGCCAGGCCGTGTACAGGCCGTCGGACGTCGGGGAAGGCCAAGATCCACCGAGAACTGCCGAGATGGATCGCCGCAGCTCAGAGGCTGTTTTCAGCTATGATCACCAGGTCGGCTCAGATCGGCCGAGAGATCACGCAGATTTATGAAGGCACGAACCAAATCCAAAAGGTCGTGATGGCGCGGGCCCTGCTGAAGGGCTGAGTTCTCGGCACTCCGTTGAAGAGCCCCACTGCCCGGATCGGGTGGTGGGGCTCTTTTCGTGTCCGAACCTGCCGTGACTTGGCTACTGTCTCGTCGGGGAGGCCGTGTCCGCAGGGGAGAGACTGTCGTACGAAGGTGCGGTTCGCAAGCTTGACCGCAGTTGCACCGATAAGTACACGGTCGATGTATCGGTTGGTCTAGGAGCCTCAAGGGTCGGCAGGCAGGATCCGTGTGATGCCGCAGCAACGGTCGCAGACATGGTTATCGCCAACCTGAAGCGGAAGGCGAGCACCTAACCGTGGCTTGCGTAGCTGGTGGCACGCAGCGGTTTGGGCTGCTCGGCGTAGCGCACAGTGGGGTGAGTTTGCCTGTTTCCGGCACCCCGGTGTGAGCAGTTGGTTACAGTGGCATCCGGAGGGGCCTCTGACTGGTTGCCTGGTCAAGAGGCGGTGCACGGGCACGGGAGGGGCAGGCATGGCTGAGGACGGCCTGGGGAAAGCGATAGAAACGACCGGGTGGCTGACCGGGCTGCCGATCACCGTCGTGGGCACTGCGATGAACGTCGCTCAGGGGGTGTCGGACGCTGCCGCGGTGGCATCTGCCACGAAGGCAGGTGCCGGATTCACCCTGAGTCCGGATGAGGCTCGTTCGCTCCTCGAGCGGGCGAAGAGGCTCAGGGAAAACGTGGCGAAGATGCAGGCGGATGCGCAAGCGCTGGCCAGGCTCACTCCGCCCTCGCCGGACCCGGGAAGCGTGGGATTCAACCAGCAGGCGGTCACCACTTTCTCAGCGGGCAGGGACTCGCTGAATGCCATGGACCAGTACATGGTGGAGTTGATTGGCCGCCTGGAGAAGGCATTGGGCATCGTCAGCGAATCGGACAGCCATGCGGCTGCGGACGTGAAGGCTGTCGGAGAGACCGAGCAGGGCAAGGGGCTACTTGGATGAGGATGCGGTTCTCGGTCTCGGTTGTCAGCGTCGCGACGGCTGTATTGCTGGCGGGGTGCTCCGGCGGTTCGACGCCAAGTACTTCTCCTGGCGCGACGAATGCTCCCCCGTCATCTTCCGCAGCGGGCAAGACGTTGCCGTATGCGGGTGCTCCGAAGGTGGAGCATCCATTGCCGGAGTCGGTGTTGTCCGTGCATCCGTGTGACGGTGCGCTTACTTCGGAGCAGGTGAACACTCTTCTCGGGAAGCCGACGCAGGGTGAACATGCCGACAACCCGGCACTCGGGGCAGAGTGTCATTGGTCGAACAAGGATGCCGGCTCATTGGCTACGGTGCTCTATACGACCAAGGTGGCAGATGGGTTAAGCGCGGTATATGCGAACACGAAGCCACAGTCGAAGTTATGGCGCCCGTTGTCCCCTATTCAAGGCCTTCCAGCTGTAGCTTCTTCGGTTTATCAGCAGCAGGCAGGGAAAAATTCTTTCTGTCAAGTGACTGTTGGTATTAGTGACCAGAAAACAATTGACGCATCAGTCACGCTTGGCTATTCGCAGATCGGCAAGACGGATCCGTGTGATGCGGCGGCGGTCGTTGCGGGCATGGTGGTCACCAATCTGAAGAAGAAGGCGGGTGAGTGACCGATGGGGTTTTTCGACTTCATCGGCGAGGGAGCCCACTGGATTGGCGACCGGATCAGTGACGCGGATGACTGGGTCAACGATCGGCTCAAGGATGCGGGAAACTGGTTTTCCGACTTCTACCACGGGAACCTCGGCGATCAAGCCCTTCCGGCACCTGCGATTGTGCAGCAGGTTCAGCAGGGGCCCGGAACTTCGTCGTGGGACAGCGGTAGTTCCATGGTTCAGAAGATGATCCAGGAGCACAACCAGAACAGCGATGACGCGCAGCAGATCACTACCATGCTGGAATCTGTCTGGACCGGCGACGGTGCGGATGCGGCTCGGGCTCGGTTGAGGCCGTTGTCGGATGCTTCTTCTACTTCTGCGCAGGCGTACGTGGTCAATGGGCAGAAGTTGGTCGACACCACGCACGGCTATAACGACATGAAGATCGCGTTGCAGGCGATGCCTCCCACGCCTCCGCACAAGAATCTTTGGGACCAGGGGACTCCTTGGGACACTGATACCGAGAAGCAGATCAACGAGTACAACGCTGCTGCCAATCACAATGTCGAGCGATATCAGAAGTACGCTGACCAGGCTAAGACCAATGGTCAGGGGCTGAATAGCAATTACGGTCAGGTTTCCGGGTTCGACGGGCAGAACCTCAAGATCGACTCCGGGGAAGATCGCGGCAAGGGCAAGACCGGGTCGCACGAGAAGGTCTATCGAAAAGGTGGGCAGGATTCTGGTGGGCCTGGGAGTGGGCCGGGGGCCGTTGGCGGGCCCGGGAATGGGCCAGGGACCAGCGGGCCAGGGACCAGTGGGCCGGGAACCAGTGGGCCGGGAACCAGTGGGCCGGGAACCAGTGGGCCTGGGGGTAGTGGGTCTGGGGTTACTGGCGGACCTGGTGGGGTGTCGTACCCGCCTGGAGGTGTCACGGTGCCGCCGGGGTATCGGCCGGGGGATGGTGATGGGACTTCGACAGCTGGGTGGACTCCGCCGTCGGTTGATCGGGGTGGTGGGTCGAGTTGGACTCCGTCGACGCCGACTTCCTGGGGCAACGGCAACGGCAGCGGCACTAGCACCGGCGCCGGCAACAGCGGCGGTAGTACCTGGACGCCGGGCGGGTTTGGGCCGTTCGGTGGAGCAGGCGAAACCGCGGGGCGCAGTGGCGGGATCGCGGCTCGGCTTGGCGGCGGTGCGGGTGCGGGCACAGGCACAGGCGTAGGAGCCGGAGCCGGGGTCGGCGCGGGTGAAGAAGGTGCGGTCCGCGGAGGGGCCGGAGCGGCGGGCAAGGGCGCGGCTGGAGCCAAGGGCGCACCCGGAATGGGTGGCATGGCCGGCGCAGGAAAAGGCAAAGGCGAGGAAGACAAGGAACACCAACGCAAGTACGGAATCGACGACGACTCGGCCTTCTCGCTCGTTGACGAGAACGGCGAGCGGACCCTCGACCCCCGGACCGGGCTGCCTCCTACGCCTCCGACGATTGGTGGTTGAGGGGCTCGATGACGATCATCGACAGACCGCTGCGGATGCCGCGGTCGGTGTTTTTGGCGCTGTGGCACGAGGAAAACCTCGGGAAAGCGCCGGTGGTAGTTGAGGACACCCCGATGTACCTCACCGAGGAGGGCGCGGCCGAGCGGGCGAAGCGGACGCGGGGGCTTCTCGAAGACCTTGGGGAGACGGCGGATGCGTTGCGCGGCACGCTCAAGCTGCTCGCGACGGCGCGGCATGAGGTGTACGGGTGGACTGACTTCGGCACCCATCAAGAGGACAACGGGGCGATTCTCGTCGCGGCGACCAAACCCGACGCCGTTCGGTTGATTACCGACGCGGAGTTCGTTCAGCTGGATCCGGTGTCGCCGGACGAGCTGGCGGCTTGTTTGGTCATGGCGATGCCGGAATGTCCGCCGGCCTCCGTGCGGGCGATGCGGGTCAGCCGGGAGTACTACGAGAACGGGGGAGCGGACCCGCTGGCTGAGGAGGGTGGCGAGGCGGACGAGTTGCGGTATCTGATGCGGGCGCCGCGCGACGCGGTGCATCAGTTGCATGCCGCGGTCCGGGACGGGCGGGGCGAGCGGAGGTACAGCTCGCCGCTCTCGGTGCTTGATCTCAGTGGGCGCGGGCGGGTGTTGAGCTTCCAGACCACCAACGGTGGCGAGGCGCAGATTAGCGTCTACCCGGGAAATCGGGCCTCCTTGATCGATGCGGTGAACCGGGCACTCGTCAGTTTGCGATAAAAACTAGTAACCGCGTTTCCCTTTCTCGTGTTCCGCGTTAACCAAGGCGTCGGGTTCACAGAGAGGTGAAACGGAATGGGCGTACGCGCGTTCGGACGGGGCATGGTCCTCCTGGCAGCGGCGGTGGTCGCGCTCGGCGGGGGCACCGCGGTGGCAGCGACCGGGAAAGAACCGACCGGTCCGGTGCAGCCGAACATCATCGCCGCGGCGATCTACTCGGCCGGGCAGCCGACGATCGCGCCGCCGGGGGCCAACGACTGGAACTGCAAACCTTCCGCGGAGCATCCGAACCCGGTGCTGCTGTCCAACGGCACCACGGCCAACGCGTACGAGAACTGGGCGAACCTCTCCCAGCGGCTCGCCGACGAGGGGTACTGCGTGTTCGCGGGGAACTTCGGCGGGTCGCCGGGGGCGTTCCTGCAGACGGTCGGTCCGGTGGCGGGGACGGCGGGCCAGCTCGCGACCTTCGGGGACAAGATCCTGCAGGCCACGGGGGCCTCGAAGCTCGACGTCGTCGGGCATTCGCAGGGCGGGATGAACCCGCGCTACTGGATCAAGTACCTCGGCGGCGCGAGCAAGATCGGCAAGCTGATCGGGCTGTCTCCGTCCAACTACGGCACCAGCCTGTTCGGCCTGCTCACCGCGATCCAGGCGATCCCGCCCGCGCGCGATCTCGTCGGCGTGGCTTGTGCGGCTTGCAATGAGCAGTCGACCGGGTCGGCGTTCCTCAAGGACCTCAACGCGGGCGGCGACACGGTTCCGGGCGTCGACTACACCGTCATCCAGACCAGGTATGACGACGTTGTCACCCCGTACACCAACGCGTTCCTCAAGCCCGCGCCCAACGTGAAGAACCTCGTCCTCCAGGACGTCTGCGGGCTCGACTACACCGACCACCTCGGCATCACCTACGACCCGATCGCGCAGCGCGAGGTGCTCAACGCGCTCGACCCGCAGCACGCGAAAGAGCCCAACTGCGTGTTCGTGCCCCCGGTGATCAGCTGAGATACCCCCGCCCCGGGGTATAAACGCGAACACTTTCGCCGACTTGGTTGTGCGGACTCCGGCCCCGGTGTCACAGTCGGTGACATGTTCTGGCTGCTCCCCGACACCTGGACGCCGCACGACGAGGCCGAGCTGGTCGCCGGATGGCGGCTCTGGCTCGAGCTGAGCGACCGCGCGTGGCCCACCGCGTCGTGGGACGGCACCCCGTCCGGCGCGGTGGGTCCGTTGCGCGAACTGCTCGACGCGTGCGACGAAATCGAGAGCACGTGCCGGGAAACGGCCGAGCCGTCAGCGGAGTTCGCGGACATCGTTCAGCCGCTGGTGCTGTGCGCGAGCGCGGTCATCTGTCTCTGGTGGGACGACCACGCCCCGCTCGACTCCACCCGCGCGAAGGCGCTCCACGAGGACCTGCGCCGGTTTTCGGCCCTCGCGGAGCGCGTTCTCACGCTGTTGTCCGCCCACGGCGGCTGGACGGAACTCGACCTGGCCCGCCGCCACCCGGCTTGAGCCGGTACTCGGCGAAACTGGTGACCAACGTGCCCTCGCCTTGGGTGAGCGCGGGCAGTGCTTGTTCCAGTTCGTGCGCTGAGACGGCGGGGAGATGACCGTCCACAGTGCACCGGTCGTCGGTGATCACTGGTTCGCCGGGGACTGCGCGTAGCTCGATTAGCTTGCGCAGTACGGCGCTGATCGCGGAAGCCGGAGCCTCCAGTTCGAACGCGTGGACTGGTTCGTACACGCGGGTTCCGGCTTGGCGAAGGGCCTCCTGCAGTACCAACCGTGTCATGCCGCGGAAATCGCCGGCGGTGCTGGCTGGTGGGTAGAACGCGGTGTCGGTGAGGGTGACCACGCAGTCGATCACTTCCCGGCCGTGCAAACCCTCGTGCAGGACCTCGTGGACAGTGTCCTCAATGGCCGTGTGGAAGGAAAGCGGCAGCGAGCCTAGTTCGACTTCCAGCCGGTAGTCGGTACCGGAGCCAGGCGGGCCGGGTTCGACGCGGAGTCCGACGGTTGCCCAGAAGAACACTCGCTCGTCCGGGGCCGGGCGGCGCACGCGATGTCCAGTCCCGTGTAGACGTTCGACCAGCAACGGTCGCGATTCCTCGAATTCGGCGGCGATGCCGAACTCTTCGGCAAGGGTCGTCCGGATGACTTCCTTCTGCACCTCGCCGTACAGGCGGACGGTGATTTCCTGGTCCTGTCGGCGGATGCTGATCAGCGGGTCCTGTTCGGACAGTCGGGTCAGCGCGGTGTACAGCGCACTGGTCTGCTCTGGATCGACCGGGTACACCAGCGTTTCCAGGCTCGGCGGGGCGAAGAACCGGTCCTGAGACAGGTCGGCGCTGTCGCCTAATCGGTCGCCGATCCGGATCTCCGGCAAGCCCCAGACGCGTGCGACATCTCCGGCCAGCGCCTCGCCGGACACGGGGGTCGCGCCGTGCTCGAATACTCGTACTGCGGACGGGCGGCCGACGCCTTCCGCGCCTACGCGGCGGAAGGGTACCGGTCGACGTGCTGCCAGCGTGCCGGAAAACATTCGCACGTAAGCGATTTTCTCGCCCGAGCGGCCGCGTTCGATTTTGAAGACGGTGGCGTCGAGCGGTCCGTCGCCGCGGCGTTCGCGAGATGGCAGCAATTCGTAAACCCCGGCGATGAAGTCGGCGACGCCAGCGCCGGTGGCTGCGGAGCCGAAGAAGACTGGATACACCGAGGCGGTGGATACCTGGCGCACCAATGCTTTTCGGTAATCCACAGGAGACGCTGTACCGGCTACATAGGACTCAAGGAAGACGTCGTCTCCGGCGAGAGCGTCGGCGAGCCGTTCGTCGAGGGGCAGCGGCACTGGGTGTGCGTTAGCGGTGCCGAGCTCTTTTACCGTGCTCATTGCGACACAATGCGGAGAAAGCTTGGTACGCAAGGATTCCAGCAGCGACGCTTCCTGTGCGCCGGTGCGGTCGATCTTGTTCACGAATACCAGCACCGGAATGCCGAGCCGGACGAGCGTGCGCATCAGCACGCGGGTCTGGGCTTGCACTCCTTCCACCGCGGACACCACGAGCACCGCGCCGTCGAGCACGCCGACGGCGCGTTCGACCTCCGCGATGAAATCGGGGTGGCCGGGGGTGTCCACGAGGCTGAGCCGGTGGCCAGGCGTGCTGACCGCCACGACGGCGGACTTGATGGTGATGCCGCGCCTGCGTTCGAGGTCGAGCGAATCGGTCTGGGTGTCGCCGTCGTCGACGCGACCGGCGTGGTCGATCACGCCGGTCTCGAAGAGCAGACGTTCGGTGAGGCTGGTTTTACCTGCGTCGATGTGCGCCAGGATGCCGATGGTCAGTGTTTTCATGCGTGCGGAAGTCCTCAGCTGCGGGAGACAGGCCGAACTGGGGTCGATCGGACTGTCGGCGCATCGGGACTCCTCGCAGGTGGCGAACAACAGCGAACAACACGGCCGCGAGCAGCACACACCCGCGGTTATCGGCACGGTAGCGCCGGGCCGGGCGCGGTGTACAGCGAGTTTTCGGTGCCTGTCGGTTTCCTGTCGATCACTGGCTGACACCCCCGCGGCGGTGTTCAGTGCCCTACCGTGGGCCTGGTCAGTTGAATTTTCACCTATCGGGAGCTGTCTCCATGTTGACTCGAGTCAAGGACGTCGCGCTGCTGCTCGGCCGGATCGGCATCGCGGTGGTGTTCTTCGCCCACGGCCTGCAGAAATGGGACAGCGGCGTCGGGGCGACCGCCGACATGTTCAGCCAGATCGGCATCCCGCTGCCGAGCGTCTCCGCGTTCCTCGTGATCGTGCTCGAACTGCTCGGCTCGATCGCGTTCGTCGTCGGCTTCCTGCTGCCGGTGGTCGCCATCGGCTACGCGATCAACATGGCCGGCGCGCTGATCTCGGTGCACGCGGCGCACGGTCTCACCGGCGAAGGCGGCTACGAACTGGTGCTGGTGCTCGGCCTCACCGCGCTGGCGCTGGGCTTCAACGGCGGACGGCTGTCCCTGGACCACGTGCTGTTCCGGCGTCGCCGCGAAGGGGCGCACGAGCTGCAGAGCGCCTGAGCGCGTCGTGAGTGCTGGTGCCGGTTAGAACCGGCGCCAGCGCTCACGAGGGCAGGTCGGCGGTGGTGCGTTCGGCCTCGCGGCGGGCGGACAGTTTCGCCGGGTCGGCGTTCGTCACCTGGACCAGGTGCGCGCTGGCGGCGAGCGGAACGAGCAGGCCGTCGAGTACGCCGTCCGGCACCGTCCAGTCCATCGTGGACAACACTCGGTCTGCCGCGGTCAGGCCGAGTGTTGCCGCGCGCGCAGTGGCTTCCGCCCACACTTCGTCCACTGTGGAGGAACCGAGCGCGGGGGTGTCGCCGGGCGTCGGCTGCGCCGGGAAGAACTGGTCGCCGGACATCCGGGCCTCGCTGAGGTAGTCGAGCGCTCCGCCGGACGGCGGGGTCGACAGGCCGCGGCCCATCGGGTCGAGCGACACGATCGCGACGGCCGGGGCGTCGATCTCCTCGTCCGGGGTGGTGAACACGACCCGCGCGCCGTCGGGTTCCGCGACCACGCGGGCTCCGCACCACCACGCGCCGAGCAGCACGCCCGCGGTCTGCCAGTGCGCGGGCAGCCGCACCGCGACGGCGTCGCCCTGCTCCACGTCGAACTCGTCGACCAGCCAGTTCGCCGTTTTCGCGGCCCAGTTCTGCATCGTCGCCACGGACAGCTCGACCCGGCTGCCGACCCGGTCGTCGTAGTGCGTGATCAGCGGTTTCGCCGGCGAGGACAGAAGCGGCCGCAGCAGCTGCTCGGTGAGGCTCATGCGCCCGCCTCGCTAGCGCTCGGCGCGGCATGAGCCGAAGGCGCAGTGTTGGATGATTCGCTCGCAAGCTCGCTCATGTCTTCAGGCTAGTCGCGGCGTCAGTCGACGCAGGGCACGCCCGGGATTCCGGAGTCGAGGCTCTGCGAAACCGCACCGGCCGCCGCACCACCGCCCCCGGTGCCGCCGGTGCTGGTGCGTCCGGCCAGTCCCGCGACGAACTTCCGCACCGCCGCCGGATCGACCTCGACGATGCTCTGCCCGTCCTCGCTGCGGCCGTTCGTGGTGATGACCGGGATCGTCGCGAAGGTCAGGTCGCCGGACGCGATGCCCTTGACCTGCTGGGCGAACTCGAGCACGTCGAGGCTGTCGTCGAGGACGAACGACCGGTGCACCGCGTCCATCAGGCTGTTCAGCGTGCCCGGATTGGCGAGCGTGCCCGCGGACAGCACCTTGCGCAGCGCCGAGGACAGGAACGCCTGCTGCCGCTTGATCCGGTCGAGGTCGCCGTTCGGCAGGTTCTTGCGCTGGCGCACGAAGGACAGCGCCTCGCCGCCGCTCACCGTCTGCACGCCGCGGCGGAAGTTCGCGCCGGAGTCCTTGTCCGAGGTCGCGTGGTTGAGGCACACCGGCACGCCGCCGACGGCCTCGGTGATCAGGTAAAACCCGAGCAGGTTGATCTCGGCGTAGTGGTCGATGCGCGCTTGGGTGAGGTCCTGCACGGTCTGCACCAGCGCCCGCCGCCCGGCGGCGTCCGAATCGCGGGCGATCTTCGCCTGGTCGCGCTCGCCCTGCGCGCGTTCCTCCTGTTCGGCGTGCGCCTTGGCGACGCCGTACGCGGAGTTGATCTTCGCCTTGCCGCGGCCGGGCACGTCGACCCAGCTGTCGCGCGGGATCGACACCGCGGACGCCTTGCCGCCGTTCTTCGGGATCCGCAGCAGGATGACGGTGTCGGTGTTGATGCCGGCCTTGTCCTCGGTGCGCAACGACTTCAGCATGCTGGGCGGCAGCGGGTTGCCCTGCTGGTCGGTGCGCGCGTCGCTGCCGACGAGCAGGATGTCCGTGCCGCCGTCGTCGGCGGGCGGGGCCGGGGGCTCGCCCGCGCGCGGGGTGAGGACGTCGGCGGTCGCGACGTTGTCCTGCAGTTTGTCCTTGGTGACGTATGCGTAGCCCGTGCCGCTCAGCGCGAGCAGCGAGACCAGGCCGATCGCGACGCGACGGGTGATCCGGGTGGCCCGGCCCGAGCGGCGCTGCGGTTCCGGCGGCGCTGGGTTCGACGGCTGGGGGAGTTCGACGCGCGGGTGCGGCGAGGGTTTCCACTCGGAAGCGGCAGCGGTGCCCTCGGCGACCGGCTTGGTTTCGTCCTCGGCAGCGTCCTCGGCAGCGGGCTCAGCGGCCACAGACTCTTCGGCAGCTGGCTCAGTGGACGCAGATTCCTCGGCAGCAGGCTCGGCGACCGCGTGCTTCGGCTCCGGCGTTCCGTCGGATCCGCGGTCCGAGGCGTCGGAAACCGCCGGACTGTCGGCGGAATCCGCCGTCCGGTCCGGTTTGTCCTGGTTTTCGCTCACCCCGGTTACCTCCCCGCTCACCAGCGTACGGCCTGCGGCGCACCGGCACGCTGGGTGCTCGACTCTAGTTGACGCAGGGAACATCGCCCGCCGTGATAAGCGGCGCGGGTGAGTTCGACGGGCTGGACGGAGGGGCTCCGGACGGCGTGGACGCGGGCGGTGCCGCAGGAGGTGCCGAGGACGTCGTGGCCGGCGCGCCGGCGGTGTCGCGCGCGTCCTTGCCGAGGATCACCCGGACGTGCCCGGCGGCGACGTCGGCGTCCGGCTCGGCCTGAGCGTTGCTGCCGAGAGCTTGGCGGACCAGATCGGCGGCGGCCTCGTCCGACGGGTGGTAGCGCAACACGGTCGTCGCGCGGGTGGACAGTTTCGTGCTGGTGCCGAGCTGGAAACCCTTGCCCTGCAACAGAGTCTGCACCTGATCGGCGGCGCCCGAGCCGGAGCCGTCGAACAGTTCGACGGTGGTCTGCGCGGCCCCGGGCAACGGCGCGTTGCTGGGGGTCGGGGTGCTGCCGTCGGAGGTCAGCCGGTCGATCTCGGCGCGGACCTTCACCGGATCGACGCGCAGCACGTCAGCGCCGCCCATGACCGCGTTGCCCTCGGTGGGAATGGTGTGGAATTCGACGTTTCCGCCGGTCAGCCCGCGCATCTGGGCGGCGAACTCGGACAGGTCCCAGCCGGCGGACAGCACCACGGACTTCTTCACCGCCTCGATGAGCTGCGCGATCCGCACCGGGTTCGCGAGCACCTCGGACGAGAGCACCTTGCTCGCGAGCCCGGACAGGAACGCCTGCTGGCGCGCGATCCGGTCGAGGTCGCCGTTCTGCAGGCCGTAGCGCTGGCGGACGAACGCGAGCGCCTGGACGCCCTCGATGGTCTGCTTGCCCGCGGGCAGGTCGACGCCCGACTTCTTTTCCTTCACCGGGTTCTTGAGGCACACCTGCACGCCGCCGATGGCCTTCGTGACCTCGTAGAAGCTGGCCAGGTTCACCTCGGCGTAGCGGTCGATCATGCCCGGTTTGCCGATGAACTTCTCGAGCGTCGCGACGAGGTTCTTGCGTCCGGCGAGCTTGGCTTTCTCGTCGACGTCCTTGAGGTCGGCGTTGCCCTTGGCCTGCAGCGTCTTGGCGGTGTCGTTGTAGGCGTAGACGTACGCGCTGTTCAGCTTGTGCTTGCCGAAGCCGCCGGTGATCTCGACGTAGGAGTCGCGCGGGAAGGAGATGGCGATCGCGTGCTCCCCGTTCTGCGGGATGTGCACGAGGATCATCGTGTCGGTCTGCTTTTCGCCGTCGGACTCGCCCGCGTGCAGCATGTCGAGCACCTCGCGGGGCAGCGGATTGCCCTGCGCGTCGGTGCGGCTGTCCTGGCCGACCAGGAGGATGTCGATCGCGCCGTCGAGCGGTTTCGCGTGCGGCTGCTGTTCGCCGAAGATCGCCGTGGTGGAGAAGCCGGACCGCGGGTCGCCGATGAACTGCCAGCCGTACCAGGTCACCGCCAGCACGACCACGGACACGACGGACAGCAGGATCTTCCCGCTTCGCCGCAGCACGACAAGCACGCCGCGACCGCGGTGCGCCGGCAGCGGCGTCCCCGGCCATTCGGCCACTGTTCCTCCCCAGGATGCCCAGCGCTTTTCGCGCTTTGCCGAACTCTACCGAGTCTCAGGTGAGCCACCCGTAGGCTGGTGGCGAGAGTGCCCGGTCGGGCGGAAGGGGTGGATGAGGATGCGGGTCCTGGTCACGGGCGGTGCTGGGTTCATCGGTTCGCATTACGTGCGGCAGGTGCTGTCGGGGGCGTATCCGACACTGTCCGACGCCGAGGTCGTGGTGCTCGACAAGCTCACCTACGCGGGCAGCGAGGCGAACCTCGCCCCGGTCGCCGACAGCCTGCGGCTGCGCTTCGTGCGCGGCGACATCTGCGACACCGCGCAGGTCGCCGAGCTGATGAACGGCATCGACCTGGTCGTGCACTTCGCTGCGGAGTCCCATGTGGACCGCTCGATCCTCGGCTCGGCGGACTTCGTGCTCACCAACGTGCTCGGCACGCAGACCTTGTTGCAGGCGGCGCTGGAGGCGCAGGTCGGGAAGTTCGTGCACGTCTCGACCGACGAGGTGTACGGGTCCATCCAGGACGGTTCGTGGTCGGAAGACCACGTACTGGAGCCGAATTCGCCGTACTCCGCCTCGAAGGCCTCGTCGGATCTGATCGCCCGCTCGTACTTCCGGACGCACGGTTTGCCGGTGTGCGTCACGCGGTGCTCGAACAACTACGGCCCGTACCAGTTCCCGGAAAAGGTCATCCCGCTGTTCGCGACGAACCTGCTGGACGGCAAGAAGGTCCCGCTGTACGGCGACGGCCTGAACGTCCGCGACTGGCTGCACGTGGACGACCACTGTCACGGAATCCAGCTGGTCGCCGACGGCGGCCGTCCCGGCGAGATCTACAACATCGGCGGCGGCACCGAACTGACCAACCGGGACCTGACCGAACGCCTGCTCGCCGCGGTCGGCGTCGGCTGGGAAATGGTCGAACCGGTGGCCGACCGCAAGGGCCACGACCGGCGGTACTCGGTCGACATCGCGAAGATCAGCGGCGAACTCGGTTACGCTCCGCGGGTGTCGTTCGAGGACGGTTTGGCGGAGACGGTGCGCTGGTATGCCGACAACCGCGCGTGGTGGGAGCCGCTGAAGGCCCGCGCCGCGCTCGGCACGTCCTGAAACCCTTTTCGCAGTAGGAGGTACGCCGGTGCGGCTGGCAGTGCTCGTGCCCGGCGGTTCTGGCCAGCTAGGCCGGGACCTGGTGAATTCCGCGGGCCCGGAAACGGAGGTGCTGGCGCCTTCGTCGGCGGAGCTGGACATCACGGCAACCGGCCAGGTGATCGCCGCCGTGGGAGAACTGGCAGAGCGCGCTTCGGCGGCAGGTGCGGTGCCGGTCGTGATCAACGCCGCGGCTTACACGGCGGTTGACGCAGCGGAGTCGGATGAGGCTAGAGCGTTCGCGGTGAACGTCGACGGACCACGGGTACTGGCAGCGGCTTGCACTTCACGGCGAGTGCCGTTGATTCACATCTCTACGGATTATGTATTCCCTGGGGATGGAGATCGGCCGTACGAGGTGGATGACGCTTTGGGGCCCAAGAATGCCTATGGACGGACTAAGGCCGCAGGGGAGGACGCCGTACTCGGGTCAGGAGCGTCGGCCTGGGTAGTGCGGACGAGCTGGGTTTATGGGAAGACCGGAGCCAACTTCGTAGAGACAATCCGGCGGCTGGAATCGGAACGAGACCAGCTGTCGGTGGTAGATGACCAGGTAGGCGCACCGACCTGGTCAGCTGATCTCGCCCAGGGCCTCTGGGAACTGGCAGGAGCGATCGCCGAGGGACGCGGACCTGAAGGAAAGGTCCTGCACTGCACCGGCAGCGGAGAGACGTCGTGGTACGGATTCGCCAGGGCGATCTTCGAAGAAATCGGAGCGAACCCCGAACGAGTAAAGCCGTGCACCACCGAAGAATTCCCCCGCCCAGCACCCCGCCCCGCTTATTCTTTGCTCTCCAACGCGTCTTGGCGAGACGCAGGACTTACCCCACTGAGGGATTGGCGCGAGGCTTTAAACAGCTACATCCACGCCTAAAGAGGAGAAAGGCCCAGCCCCCTCCCTGCGCCCCGAACCGTCAGCACAATTGGGCTTCGGGGCCTTTCTCCGGGCGGGTTTTCTTTTCCGGCTTCGCCGGTTCTTTTTCACCGGCTTCGCCGGTTCTTCCCGGCTTCGCCGGATTCTCGGCTTGTGGCCCCCCACCCCGATCCTTTAATTGTCACTACGGTCTGAGGTGCTTGTCAAGGCTGGAAAGAGTACCTTGACAAGCACCTCAGACCGCGTGCTTGGCGGGGATCGGGGATGCGGGGGTCTGGGTGGTGCCCCTGTTATGCGTTGATGCTGCGGTTTAAAGCTTTTACGCTTCGGTTGCCTGGCGGTATGCGTTTAAGGTGCGTAGTGCGGTGTTGTGCCAGGTGAAGCTTGCCGCGTGAGTTCTGCGGGCGGTGGAGGTGGCTAGGCCGTGGGGGTCTGTTACGGCTTGGCGCAAGGCTTCTGCGAGGCCGTCTACGTCGTCGTACGGGACTAGGGTTGCGCAGTCTCCTGCTACCTCGCGCAGGGCCGGGATGTCGGTGCAGACGACTGGGACATCCGAGGCCATTGCTTCCAGGACCGGCAAGCCGAAGCCTTCATCCCTCGACGGGAGAACCAATGCTGCGGCGCCAGCCACGACCGTGCGGAGGTCCACATCGGACAGATAGCCGGTCTGTCCTGACCTCGGCAACCTGGGGAATGGGCCGGGGCCAGCGAAGACCAGCGGTGGCAGGTCTGGGGCGGCGGCGTGGGCGGCGGCTAGCCAGTCGAGACCCTTGCGTGGTCCGGCGGCGCCGGCGAACAGCAAATACTTCTCTGGCAACCGTAGCTTCGCTCGCACTCCGTCGTCCGGCGGGCGGGCGGTGAACCAGGCTGGGTTCACGCCTAGCGGGGTGGCGATGATCTTCGATCGATCGACATCCAGTTTCTCCGCGACGGAATCCGCGACGGCCTCGGTGGGGGTGCAGATGACATTCGCCCGGTGGGCGCCGCGTCGGACCAATTCCGGGAGGGTTCGGTCGGAGTGGGCGAGTTCCTGGGGGGCGTCGATGAAAGCCAGGTCGTGGATCGTCAGTACTGCTGCGGCACGGAGGCGGCCGGGGAGGACGAAGTTCGTGCCGTGGACTACATCGGTTGGTCCGGCGAAAAGTTCGACGGGGGGTAGCTGGGTGCGTAGCCAGGTGGCTCGCAGCAGCCTTGCGGAGACTGGCATTCCGCGTGCCTGAACGCCGTGCGGCAAGACATGCCGCAGTTTCCGCCAGCCCCGCAGAGTGAACGCGACTGCACGAAGGTCCACTTCGGACATCGAAGCGAGCTCTTCGCTCAACGCGGCGGTATACCG
Source organism: Amycolatopsis nivea (assembly GCF_004522235.1). Taxonomy (GTDB): domain Bacteria; phylum Actinomycetota; class Actinomycetes; order Mycobacteriales; family Pseudonocardiaceae; genus Amycolatopsis; species Amycolatopsis nivea. Next base: position 41,772 of record NZ_SDLT01000044.1, on the reverse strand, counting down.
GCCAATGCCCGTCCGGGAACCGAGCAGGGGGGTGCCGTCTAGCAGGACACGCAGCGGACGGTCAGCCACGGCGCAACCGCTCCCGCGCTACCTTCGTGACCCGTCCTGCTGCTCGCTTCGCCAGTTCGCTCGGGCCGCCAGCGGCGAGATATTCCCGTACCAGAGCCAAATCCCGCCGTACCATCGCGGTGCCGCGGACCGGGTCGCTGACGGTGAGGTCGGCGCCGCCGGGCAACCGGTCCGCGGCGGGGCGCGGGTTGCGGCAGAACTCCACCAGGGGTTTCAGCGCTTCCGGCCAGGCGTAGCGCTGCGCGACTACTCGGATCCGTTCGACGCACGCGTCGGCGAATTCCCGGTCGTACAACGACTTTTCCAGAGCGTCTGCCAACGCGCCCGCGTCTTCGGCGGGGACGACGACGCCGAGACCCTCCGCGCGGACGAGGTCGGCGAATGCGTCACCGTCGGTCGTCACGATCGGCAAACCGGCCCACAGGTAGTCGAGAACCCGGGTGCGGAAAGCGAAAGTCGTCTCGACGTGTTCGTAATGCGTGGTGACACCGCAATCGGCGTCGAGAAGCCAGTTCTGGCGGTCCGAATACGGGACCCATTGTTCGTTGAAGAAAACGTTCTTGTCCGTGAGGCCCAGCGAATCCGCCAACCGCACGGTCCGCGCGCCGATGTCCATTTCGGCGACCTCGGGGTTCGGGTGCTTCATGCCGAGGAACACCAGACGGGCGTCGTCGCGGCGGTGGCGGAGGAGGCCGAAGGCGCGGATCAGGGTCAGCGGGTCGAACCAGCTGTAGACGCCGCCTGCCCACAAAACGACCCGGTCGGATTCGCCGATGCCGAGAGCGGAACGCAGACCCGGGCCGGTGCGCGTCGGGGCTTGCGGGGAGAGCCCGAACGGGACGACGGCGAGCAGGGACTGGGTGGTCGGGTCGGCGTCGTAGAGGCGCGGGGACAGGCGGCCGAGCGCGGCGAGGTGGCCCAGCCAGAAGTGGCGCTGGCGTTCGGAGGCGCAGAGGAAGAAATCGGCGCGTTCGAGCTGGGCGTCGAGGACGCGGGTGACGCCGGCCAGGTCGAGCGCGCGCTGGTCGTCGGGAGCGTCCTTGCCCTGTTCCAGCAGCTCCAGGTGCATCGGGTCGTACACGTCGGCGACCACGATCTTGTGCTCGTGCTGCTTCTTCAGCGACGGCGCCAGCTCCAGCACGTGCCCCTGAAGGATCACGACGTCCGCCCATTCGATCGGGCCGTCGAGGTCGCGGTGCTTGCCCGAGCTGACCTGGAAGGCCGCCGGCGGGGGCGAGACCAGCGGGTTGGTGGTCATGAGGTGCACGTCGTGCTCGGCGGACAGCGTCGAGGCGATGTTCCACGCCCGGATCGCCGGGCCGGCCATGCGCTCGGTGATCGAATCGCCGGTCAGCACGAGGATCTTGCGGCGCTGGCCGAACACGTCCTTGATGCCGAACGCTTCGACGAGGATTTCGTGTGCGCGAAGGTAATCCGGCAGCGGGTACGCGGGCTCAAGTGCCTTGCGCAGCAACGGAAGCAGGTCCGCGTCGGTACGCACGCGCGCGGCCTGCTCGACTGCGCGGGACTCCGCCAGCGACGGCATCATCTCCACGAATCGGTCCACTGCCAGCACTCCGGCGAGCGTGGTGCGTGGGACCGCGACCTCCGAGGTGTCGACGGGGCCGACGCCCTTTTCCAGATCAAGCTGGTCCGGGTTGATGCCGCCGCGTGCGGTCGCCCGGCGGACGGCCAGCGCGAGGGCCGCGGGAAGAGCGCGAGCCAGGGATTCGTCGGAGAGGTTCTTGTACAGCGCGGCCAGTGCGTTGCGTTCCAGCAGGAACGTCTCGCGGCCGGTGTCGGGCGCGTCGACGGCTGCCATGGTGCCGTGGTGGCGGTGGTAGGTGAGCGATTCCGGCACGTAGCGGACGCGCCAGCCGCGCAGGTTGAGCCGCCAGCCGAGGTCGACATCCTCGTAGAACATGAAGAAACGCTCGTCGAAACCGCCGAGTTCGGCGAACACCGACGCGCGCACGAACAGCGCCGAGCCGGTGCCGAAGAGGACGTCCTTGGCGACGTCGTGCTCGGCCTCGGGCACGTCCGCGATCGGGCTGCCGGCGTGGCGCTTGTAGCCCATGCCGAACCAAGTCAGACCCGCGTCCACGAAGTCGGTGCCGGTGCCGTCCCAGTCGAGGACCTTGCTCGCCACCGCGGCGACGGTCGGCTGCGCGCGCAGTTCGGCGACGGCCGCGGAGACCCACGCCGGAGCGGGGCGGGCGTCGTTGTTGAGGAAGCCGAGGACGGTGCCGTTCGCGTGCTTCGCGCCCAGATTGCAGCCGCCGGCGAACCCGGTGTTGACCGGCGATTCGATGAGCCGCACGTCGGGCACCTCGGCGCGGATGCGGGCCGCGTCGTCGCCGCCGGAAGCGTTGTCGACGCAGATCAGCTCGACATTCGCGTAATCCAGGTCGGTTCGCAGCGCCCGCAGGCAGGTGATGGTGTCGTCGGCGCCGCGGTAATTCACCACGATCACCGAGACGAGCGGTTGCGGGTCCCCCACTGCCAAGACGAGCTCCTCCGTCGAATTTCCGCCCAGCTTAAAGGCCAGCCCAGGCATCCCAGATCGCGCCTCGGCCCAGCGCCGAGATCCGGCTGACGCGACCGCGTTCCCGCAGCGTGCGGGGGAGCCGGAAGACGATCTCCGCCAGTACCCGCAGCCGCAGCGCGGGGTCGAAGTTCGCCGCGTCCGGACGGCGCCGGCGCAGCGGAAGCAGCGCGGTGATCGCGGCGAAGCGGGCCAATTCCCGGATCGCGACTTTCGTAGGGGCGCAGCGCAGCAGCATGAGCAGGCGGTTGCGTTCGTTCCAGCGGTGAAATTGCGGTGAACCGGGCTTCGTGCTGGCTCCGTGCAGGTGCTGGACCCGCGCTTTCGGCGCGGCGACGACGTGCCAGCCGGCCAGCCGCAGCCGCCACGCGGTGTCGGTGTCCTCGTAGTAACAGAAGAAGCTCGCCGGGACGCCGCCGACCGCGCGCACGGCGTCGGTGCGCAGCAGCGCGGCGCCGCCGCAGAAGCCGAAGACCTCGTCGCTGGGCTCGGTGAGGTCGGCGCCGTGGCCGTCGGCGGTGAGCCGGACGCCGGTCGACTGGGTGCTGCCGTCGGTCAGTTCGAGCCGGGACGTGACGGCGGCGGCGAGCGGCTGGCTGTCGAGGGTGTCTTCGAGGTTGGCGAGCCAGTCCGGTTCAGGGGCGGCGTCGTCGTTGAGCCAGGCGACGCGAGGGGTGCCGATGCGGTCGAGCGCGTGGGCCATCGCACCGGCGTAACCGGTGTTGCGACGCAGCCGGAGGACCTCCGGACGGCTCGGGTGCTCGGCCAGAATCGTTGCGGTGCCGTCGGTTGAGGCGTTGTCCACCACGAGTGTCCGATGTGGACGGTCCTGGGCGGCGAGCGCGTCGAGGCACGCGGCGAGGTGGGCTTCCCCACGCCAGGTCACCACGACGACGGTGGTGCCGGATTCCGCGCTGGTCACCTGGGAGAGAATAGCGGCGTGCCCGAACTGGTCGTGATCGCCGAGCAACTGCTCGCCCCCGTTCCGGGTGGCACCGGCCGGTACACCGCCGAACTGCTGCCCGCGCTCGCCCGCACCGCGCCGCCCGGCTGGACCGTGTCCAGCGTGGTCGCGCGGCACGCGGACGTCTCCGCGGCGCAGGTCGAGGGGGTCGAGGGACCGCGCGTGCTGCCGCTGCCGCCGAGGGCGCTGGTCGCGCTGTGGCAACTGGGCCTGCGCTGGTGGCCGGGCGGTGACGCGGTGCACGCGCCGACCCCGTTCGCGCCGCCCCGTGCCCCGGCTGGGCGAACGCTGACCGTCACCGTGCATGACACGGTGCCGTGGACGCATCCGGAGACCCTGACCGCACGCGGCGTCAGCTGGCACCGGTCGATGATCGCGCGGGCGGCGCGGCGGTCGTCCGGGCTGATCGTGCCGACCCGGGCGGTTGCCGACGAGCTGGCGGTGCTGCTGGACGTGGACGTCCCGGTGCGGGTCGTGCCGCACGGGGTGACCGTGCCGGAGGGGTCCGCCCAGCTTGACCTGCCGTCGCGGTACGTGCTGGCGGTCGGGACGATCGAACCGCGCAAGGGCATGGACGTGCTGGTCGACGCGGTGGCGCAACTCGACGGCACGGACGAGGTCGGCGACGTCGGCCTGGTGCTCGCCGGCCAGCCCGGCTGGGGCGGCATCGACCCGGTGCGGCTGGCGGCCGACCGCGGCCTGAAATCGGTGCGGGTCCTGGGGAAGGTGACCGACGCCCAGTTGGCGACCGCGATGCGCGGCGCGAGCGTGCTGGCGATGCCGAGCCTCGCCGAAGGCTTCGGACTGCCGCTGCTGGAAGCGATGGCGATCGGGGTCCCGGTGGTGCACACGGACGTCCCGGCCCTGGTAGAGGTCTCCGGCGGGGCCGGGCTGGTGGTGCCGCGCGGGGATGCGGACGCGCTGGCGTGGGCGCTGAAAGAGGTGCTGCTGTCGCCGGACAAGGCTGCGGAGCTGTCGAAGCTGGGGCGGGAGCGGGCCCGGACGTTCACTTGGCGAGCGGCGGCTGAGGCGGTGTGGGCGGCTCATCGGCGGGCTAGCTGACGGCTGGTTTGTAGCGGGGTGGCGAGTGCGGCTGCGGCGGGCTGGCTGACGGCTGGTTTGTAGCGGGGTGGCGAGTGCGGCTGCGGCGGGCTGGCTGACGGCTGGTTTGTAGCGGGGTGGCGAGTGCGGCTGCGGCGGGCTGGCTGACGGCTGGTTTGTAGCGGGGTGGCGAGTGCGGCTGCGGCGGCTGGCTGCGGTCGGCGGCGAGTGGGTTCTGACGGCTGCGTCGGCGGTCGGGCTGGCTGACGGCTGGCGGGCTTGCGGCGGGTCGGCAATTGGGCTTTGGCGACTGCGGCGGCGAGCGGCTGGTTTGTAGCGGGAGCGGCGACTGCGGTTGCGTCGGCGGGCGGGCTGCTGTCGGGCTGCTGTGGGGGCTTTGGTGGGCGGGTTGCGGTCGGGGCTTCGGCGGCTGCACCGGCGGCCGTTTGGGTAGCGGCTGGGCAATGGTGGCTGTAGCAGCGGCTTGGCGGGCTGGGCATCGGCGGCCGGGCAGATGGGGCGGGCTGCGGTTGGGCTCAGGGTTGCGGTCGGGCATTGGCGGTTTGGCGGGCCGGGCAGATCGGGCAGGCTGCGGTCGGGTTCGGGTAGCGGCTGGGCATCGGCGGCCGGACTGGCGGCGCGCTCGTCAGCGGAGTCGGCTGTCGGGCTTTGGCGGCTGCACCGGCGGTCGGGGCTGGCCTCTGGCGGCCGGGCTGAGGGGTTCGGGAGGCGGTCGGGTGCTCGCGAAGGTTCCGGTGCTGGTCGAACCGGGGCGGTCGGGCTGGCAGCGCCGCGGCTGCCGAGGGGCGGCGGGGCTGTCGAAGCTCGGCAGGGAGCAGGCGCAGGTGTTCGCGGGGCGCTGCGGCGTCGGCAGTCGTCAGGCTGCCATCGGCCTAACACGGTCGGGTGAACCCGGACGGGTGAGTGCAGGTGGGCGAGGGTGGTGGCGCCTGGAGTCGGCGGCAGTTTGCCGGTTCCTGACCTGTGCGGTGGGTGATCGCCGTACGCTGCACTCGTGACCGGTGATCCCCGTGTGCTGATCGACGCGACCGCGGTGCCCGCGGATCGGGGTGGGGTCGGCCGATACGTGGACTCGCTCGTCGGTGCGCTCGATCAGGACGGGGCGCGGCTGACGGTGGTCTGCCAGCCTCGTGACCTGCCGCTTTACAGTCAGCTCGCGCCTGGTTCCCGGATTGTCGCCGCGTCGCCCGCGACCTCTACGCGCACTGCCCGGCTGACCTGGGAGCAAGCCACCTTGCCCCGGCTCGTGCGCCGGCTCGCTGCGGACGTCGTGCACTCTCCGCACTACACGATGCCGCTCGCCAGCGGGGCCGCTTCGGTGGTCACGCTGCACGACGCGACGTTCTTCACCGACGCGGTCCTCCACTCGTCGGTCAAGGCCCGGTTCTTCCGTGCATGGACCGCTACCGCGCTGCGGCGGGCGACACTCTGCGTAGTTCCCAGTCACGCGACAGCGGTAGAGCTGGCGCGGGTGAGCCCGGTTCGGCACGCGGAGTTGGAGATCATCCATCACGGCGTCGACAGCGAACGGTTCCACCCGCCGTCCCCGGAGGAGATCGCGGCGGCGCGGAAGGCGGTCGGGCTCGGCTCGACGCCGTACATCGCGTTCCTCGGGGCGCTCGAACCGCGGAAAAACGTGCCCGCGCTGATCCGCGGTTACGCCCGCGCGGTCGCTGGGCAGCGAGACGCGCCGGCGCTCGTGCTCGCCGGGCAGCCTGGCTGGGACACCCAGGTGGAGCGCGCGCTGGACGCGGTGCCGCACCGGCTTCGGGTGATCCGCGCGGGGTATCTGCCGTTCGGGACGCTCGCCGGATTCCTCGGCGGCGCGGAACTCGTGGCGTACCCGAGCCTCGGCGAAGGCTTCGGGCTTCCGGTGCTCGAAGCGATGGCCTGCGGAGCCGCGGTACTGACCACGCGCCGCCTCTCCCTGCCGGAAGTCGGCGGCGACGCGGTCGCGTACTGCGGTGTCGGTGCGGGCGATGTCGCCGCGGCGTTGACGGAATTGCTGGCCGATCCGTCGCGTCGCTCAGTACTCGCTTCCGCGGCGCAGCGGCGCGCCAAGGAATTCTCGTGGACGACAACGGCGGATCGGCACCGCGAGGCTTACGGAAAAGCCTGGCATCAGCATTTGCGCAATCGTTAACGGAGACCGTAAAGGGCTTCCGCGTTGGCGTGCGCGATCTTTTCCCGGTCTTCCTCGTCGGGTAAATTCTGCAGGAATTCCGCGACAGCTGTGGATTGGACCCGGTGGAATGGATAATCGCCGGAAAGCAAGATCCGATCGGTGCCGGTGTATTCGAGAGCATTGCGCAGCATTCGCGGGACGAGCATTCCGCTGGTCGCCAGGTGAATGTTGGTGCGGAAATACTCGGAGACGCGACGTTCGAGATGCGTGGCCGTGTGCGACAGGCTGTCGATGCGGTCCAGTGCGAACAGGACCACCTCGCCCCAGTGGCCGAGGACGACTTGGAGATCCGGGTGGCGGTCGAAGGTTCCGCGCAGGATCAGCCGGATGACGGCGAGCCCGGCCTCGTAGTGCCAGCCGAGGCCGTACGTGGCCAGTCCGAGGTCGAGTTCCGGGCCGAAACCGCTGTAGGAAGCCTGGCGGACGGACTCCACCGGGATCTGCGGGTGGACGAAAACCGGCCTGCCGAGCGCGGCGGCCGCGCCGAGCAGTTCGTCGTACGCGGGATCGTCGAGCGGGCGGTCGCCGCTGCGGCCGTACGACATGATCCCGACGTGCGCCGGATCCTTCGCGGTCCGCTGCAGTTCGGCGAGTGCTGCGTCCGGATCGGACATCGGCAGCGTCGTCATGGCGCGGAAGCGGTCGGGATGCTTCGCGACGGCCTCGCTGATCAGGTCGTTCGCCTCGCGGCTCAGCTCGATGCCCTGCGGGGCCGGGCATCCGTGCGTTCCCGGCGGCGCGATCGAGAGGAGCTGGACGTCGATGCCCGCCTCGTCCATCCACGCGACGCGCTGGTCGCCGATGTCGAGCAGGCGCTCGGCGAGATCGCCGCGGTCGTTGTGCGCGATGCTCGGGTCGCCGGATTCGGTGCGCAGCATCCGGTCGATGCCGGAGGTGGTCCAGTGCTCCTCGATGGCGACGGTTTTCATCGGCCCCCTCTTTACGGCTGGTGGTTTCGAGGTTACCAGTTTCAGTTAACGGCACCGGGGCGTTTGCGGACGTGGTGGGCGATGGCGACCGCGACTCCGCTCGCGACGAAGAATGCCGTGACCGCCGGATTCATCGATTTAGACAAACTCGGCGCGCTTTCCGGACTTAACGCCCAAAGTGCGAGCACTCCGAGATAGACCGCGGCCAATCCGGCGGACCACCAGCGCAGCGCGCGCGGCTGGGAATTGCGCAGGCTGGAGACGAGAAGCGCGATCAACGGAATACCGGAGAGCAACGCGAACTGCCCGAGGACGAGAGCCGGGACGGACCAGGCGGTGATCAGGACAGGCAGCGAGGCGCGGGACACGGGCATGACGATTCTCCTTCGCGGGTAAGGGTTCAGCGGTGGCAGTGAGCTTCGGCGGCGGTCTTCAGATCGGCGAGCCAGAGGTCCAGTCCCGGAGCCAGGTACTTGATCGCGGTGGCCGGGTCGGCCTCGATCTGCTGGCCGGTCCAGCTTTCTTCGGTGCGGACGAGGACTCCGCCGCGCACCGGGACGAAGTTCCAGACGTGCGTGCCCTTGTCGATCCGCAGGCCCTGGCCGATCGCCGGGCCGGACCAGCGGATGCACTGGCCGGGTTTGACCTGGTGGACGGTCGACGTGATGACCAGCGTGGTGGCCGGGGTCGACGGCGTGGGCGGAGCGGGTGTGGTCCAGCGGAACCGCGAACCGGGGTGCAGGCGGCCGGGGTCGAGGCGCTTCATGCTCATGACCGGCTTTTGCCAGCGCGGCCAGCTTTCGACGCTGGTGTGCAGTCGCCACACGGTGCTCAGCGGGGCCTTGATGAAGGTCTCCGCGCGGTGGTGGAGGTGGGCGGTCGGGTCGATGCCTTTTCCTTGGCAGGTCAGGGAACTCGGGTGCGGGGCGGCGGCTTGGGCGGGTGCGGCGCCGAGCAGTCCAGCGGCGATCGGAAGGGCCAGCAGTGCGGCGCGCAGGCGCGGCTTGAGGTTCGACAAGGTGAACTCCATTAGTGAGAGTTAATAGACTTAACTTCAGTTAAGACCGTACAAGCTCGCAACCGTGAACGTCAATAGCGGGCGTGAAGGGGCTTAACTACACTGAGCGGAGAGGAACGAAGGGGAACAGCCGATGGCCGAACAGGCACCACGGGAGCGCTACCGCGAACAGGTGCGCGAGGAGATCAAGCAGCACGCGCGGCAGCAGATCGCCGAGGCGGGGCTGCCCGCGCTGTCGCTGACCGCGATCGCCAAGCAGATGGGCATGACCGTGCCCGCGCTGTACCGGTACTACCGCGGCCGGGACGAGCTGATCACCGCGCTGATCCGGGACGCGTTCCGGAGCCTCGCCGACACCGTCCGCGCGGCGGCGGATTCCGGGGCGGACCTGCTGGCACTGGCGCACGTCATCCGGGACTGGGCCAAGGCCGATCCGCAGCGCTACTTCCTCATCTACGGCACGCCGGTGCCCGGCTACCACGCGCCGCCGGACACGACGGCGATCTCCAACGAGGTCATGGAAGTCCTGATCGAGGCGAACGCGGCACTGGGCGAACCGGAGTCGGCGACGACGTTCCACGTGCACCTCGAAACCCATCGCGAGTGGGTGGACAGCGACACCGCCGGCACCGGCGCGGTGCGGCGCGCGCTGTCCTTCTGGACCCGCCTGCACGGGGTCCTGTCGCTCGAACTGGCCGGCCACTTCACCGGGATGAAATTCGACCCGGGCCTGCTGATCGACGACGAACTGGCGGAGCTGAAAGGCGGTCCGGGGAATCACTGCGGGTGACCGGGTCGGTGGGCTGACGTAGCCGTCCGTGAGCAGTGGACAATGGCGCCGTGACTGAGCAGCGCACGTATGGTGACCGCGTCGGCGTCGTGACCGTGACCTACTTCTCCGGCGAAACGCTCGAGAAGTTCCTCGACACGCTCGACAAGGCGACGGACCGCGAAGTGCACGTCGTGGTCGCCGACAACGCGTCCACCGACGGCGCTCCGGAAAAGGCCGCCGAGCGCGAGAACGTGACGCTCGTCAGCATCGGCGAGAACGTCGGCTACGGAACGGCCGCCAACCGCGGCGTCGCGGCGCTCGACGACAGCTACGGCTGGGTCGTCGTGGTCAACCCGGACCTCGAATGGGAGCCGGGCTCGCTCGACGCGCTGATCGAGGTCGCTGGGCGCTGGCCGCGCGGGGCCGCGTTCGGGCCGTTGATCCACGACCTCGACGGAACCGTCTACCCGTCCGCGCGGCTGCTGCCGTCGTTCGGACGCGGGATCGGGCACGCGGTGTTCGGCAAGGTCTGGCCGGGCAACCCGTGGACTCGCGAATACCGCCAGGAAAACGCCGCGCCGGTCGAGCGCACGTCCGGCTGGCTGTCCGGCTCCTGCCAGCTCTTCCGGCGCGAGGCGTTCGACTCCGTCGGCGGCTTCGACACCCGCTACTTCATGTACTTCGAGGACGTCGACCTCGGCGACCGGCTCGCGAAGGCGGGCTGGCAGAACGTCTACGCGCCGTCGTCGAGCGTGATGCACATCGGCGGCCACTCGACCGCGCGCGCGTCGGCGAAGATGCTGCGCGCCCACCACGCGAGCGCCTACCGCTACCTCGCCGACCGGCACCAGGGGCTGCTGTGGAAGCCGGTGCTGGCCGCGGTGAAGCTCGGGCTGGCGCTGCGGGTGAAGCTGGAGACCCGGAAGGGCTGACGGTCCGCAAAGGACGCCCGGGCAACCGGCGTGCCCCCGGGATCGTCCAGATGCTCAGCCGCCGCAACACTTTGCGGTCGTAAAGATCGCTCGCGGGAGACGCGACCTCCCGAACGGGAAGTCTCCCCGGGCAATCCGGGCAGCCCGGGCCCGGGGAGACCCCGCGAGGATCACAGCCCGTCGAGCCGCCGGGACAGGTTGGACCGTCCGCTGTTCTGCTTGATCGTGGGGACCAGGCCGGTCATTTCCTCCTCGGCCGGATCCTTCAGCGGGCTCGCCACCGGCTTCGCCTGCGGGCGCGGGACCAGCGGCGTCGTCTGCGGAGCGGCCGGGCTCGGCACCGTCGGCTGCGGAGCGGTGTTCTGCGCGCCGGGGATTTCGAGCGGCCGCGTCGGCGTCGGCTGGGCCAGCGGATGCGGCGACGGCTGGGTGCGCGTGCCCGCTGCCAGCGGATGGTCGTTCTCTTCGATCAGCGACGCGGGCAGCTGCGTCGTCGTGTCGGGATCCAGCCCGGAGACCACCGCGGCGGAGATCTGCTGAGTGCTGGAGGAATCCATCGGAGACGTCATGTTGTCCGGCGTCACCACGAAGGCGCCGCGGGATCGTGCGCGTGCGAGCAATGCGTCCGCGCGATCGCGGGGGTCCATTCCCCTCGGCCTCCCGACTGACCCGGGGCCTCTAGGGAAAGGCCCGCCTGTTTCCTGTCTAGGGTAGGCCCTCGGGGCCCGCGCCGCCCACGTTTCCCGCGGCTTGTCGCTCAGCGGTGCGTGATACAAAGGAGATTTCTGTGACGTCCGAGGTCGAGGTCGACGCCGTCGTACTGGTCGGCGGCCAGGGCACGCGGCTGCGCCCGCTCACGCTGTCCGCGCCGAAGCCGATGCTGCCGACGGCGGGCACGCCCTATCTGAGCCACCTGTTCTCCCGCATCCGCGCGGCCGGGATCCGGCATGTGGTGCTCGGCACGTCGTACCGGGCCGAGGTGTTCGAGGAGTACTTCGGCGACGGGTCCGCGCACGGTCTGGAGATCGAGTACGTGGTGGAGGAGGAGCCGCTCGACACCGGCGGCGCCATCCGCAACGTCTACGACCGGCTGCGCGCCGACCACGCGATCGTCTTCAACGGCGACATCCTCTCCGGCGCCGACCTGCACGCCCAGCTGCGCACCCACCTCGACTCCGGCGCGGACGTGACCCTGCACCTCCAGCGCGTCCCGGACCCGAGCCGCTTCGGTTCGGTGCCGACCGACTCCGACGGCCGGGTCACCGCCTTCCTGGAGAAGACGCCGAACCCGCCGACCGACCAGATCAACGCCGGCTGCTACGTCTTCCGCCGTCCGGTGATCGAGACCATCCCGGCCGGGCGGCGGGTGTCGGTCGAACGCGAGACGTTCCCCGGGCTCCTCGAAAATGGAGCGCATCTGCACGGATTTGTTGATTCTTCGTACTGGCTCGACGTCGGTACTCCCGAAGCGTTCGTGCGCGGCAGCGCCGATCTGGTCCGCGGCGTCGCGCCGACTTCCGCGCTGGCCGGGCCGACCGGCGATTTTCTGGCGCTGGACGGGGCTTCTGTCTTTACCGGAGCGAAGCTCACCGACGGCACGACGATCGGCGCGCGGGCTGTCGTCGGGAAGGGCGCGACGGTGTCCGGTTCGGTCGTGTTCGACGACGCGGTGATCGGCCCGGACGCGATTGTCGAGAACTCGGTGCTGGGCCGCGGAGCGCAGGTCGGCGAGGGCGCGGTGCTGCGCGGCGTGGTGCTCGGCGACGGCGCGTCGGTGGGGGCTCGCTGCGAACTGCTTGACGGCGTGCGGATCTGGCCCGGCGTTTCGGTGCCGGACGGCGGCATCCGGTTTTCGAGCGACGCGTGATGGAGTGGCGTCCGGGGTTTCCGGTGGATCTGGCGCAGGTGCTGGGTCCGCTGAGCCGTGGGCGCGGGTCGCTGAACTTCCGGCGCGACCGCGGCGTCTGGTGGCTGGCCGCGAACACGCCCGGCGGCAAGGGAACGCTCGCGCTGCTGCACCGGCCGGACGGCGTCGTCGAGGCCGAGGCTTGGGGCGAGGGCGCGGATTTCCTGCTCGCCGGCGTGCCCGCGCTGCTCGGCGCGGACGATGACGACACCGGATTCGTCGCGCACCACGACGTGATCGCCGCCGCCCGCCGCGACACGCCCGGGCTGCGGCTCGGCTCGACCGGGCGGGTGTGGGACGCGCTGGTGCTGGCGATCCTCGAGCAGAAGGTGAGCGGCAAGGAAGCGATCCGGTCGTGGGCGGAGCTGTGCCGATGGTTCGGCACGCGCGCCCCCGGCCCCGGCCCGGACTTCCTGCGGGTGCCGCCGGACCCGGTCGCCATTCGGTCCATTGTGGACTGGAACTGGCACAAGATCGGGGTGGATGTGAAGCGCCGCTCGGCCTTGATCGAGGCGGCCCGGGTCGCTCCGCGGCTCGAAGAAGCGGTGCAGTTGCGCGGGGTTGAGGGACGCGCGTGGCTGCGGAAGGTGCGGGGCATCGGAGTGTGGACGGCGGCGGAGATCGCCCAGCGCGCGTGGGGCGACCCGGACGCGGTCAGCTTCGGCGACTACAACATCCCGGCGGTGGTCGGGCACACGCTGCTCGGGCGGGAGATCGACGACGAGGAGATGGCGCAGGTGCTCGCCCCGTACGCGCCGCAGCGACAGCGGGCGATCCGGTATCTGGGAGCGGCCGGAGCTCGGCGGCCGCGGTTCGGGCCGCGGATTGAGCTGCGGGATTACCGGGCGATGTGAGTGCCTGACCGGCGTGCCGCGGTCTACTGACCGGGGCTTTGCGGCGGGTACGGATACTGCGGGTTCTGCGGCGGGACACCGGGCTGCGGCGGGTACTGGGCGCCGGGCTGCGGCGGATACTGCGGGCCGGGCTGCGGATAGCCGGGGTAGTTCTGGACGGGGTAGCCCTGCTGCGGTCCCGGCGGGGGATAGCTCTGGCCGGGTGGCGGATAGCCCTGCTGCGGCGGGAAGTAGCCCGGCGGCGGGCCTTGCTTCTTTTTGGCCGAAGCGCGCACGATCGCGAATACCACGCCTGCTATCAGCAGCAGGATGATGAGATGCCACGGTTGTACAGCCATGAAGACCCTCCCCTGGTCAAGGCTTTGCCGCAGGACGAAGCGGGTCAGCCCTGCGGATTCTGCGGCGGATATTGCTGCGGCGGGTACTGCTGCGGAGGACCAGGCTGCGGCGGGTACTGGCCCTGCGGCTGCTGACCATACGGCGCACCGGGCCCCTGCTGTCCCGGGTACTGCCCAGGCCCGGCCTGCGGCGGCTGCTTAGGCCGTCCCACCGCGAATTTCAAGACCAGGATGAGGATCAGCAGCAGGATCAGCACGACCGGCAGGACGAATTTCAGCATGAGGTTCCCATCGGGTCGGGCAAGGACAAAACCAGATGCTAATTCCTCGCCGCGATCAACGCAGGGCCGCCGCCGCGATCGCCACGCCTTGTTCGGCCGACAAGCCCAACCCTCGGATCACCTCGGCGTACGTGGCCGCGGCGGCTTGGGCTCGGGACAGCGTCTCGTCGCCGGTCGCGCCGACGAAAGTGCCTGCCCTGCCTCGGGTTTCCAGCAGACCGGCTTCCTCGAGTTCCCGGTACGCACGCGCGACAGTGTTCGGCGCGATGCCCAGTTCCGCGGCCAACCCGCGCACCGTCGGGAGCTTGGTGCCGACCGCCAGGGTGCCGTCGTTGATCTGGTTCGCCAGCGAGGTCCGGACCTGTTCGAACGGCGGGACAGCCGAGGCCGGGTCGTAGCTGATGCTCATTGTTGCCGCCGTTTCCGTCGGATGCTGACCACAATGCCCAGCGCCAGCAGCGCGAACGCTACCGCGAAGCCGATCAGCACCACCCATCCGCTGATGGCCGCGCCGGTGTCGCCCGGGTGCAGGTGCGGTCGCGCCAGGTCCATGCGTCCAGGTTAACGGGCCGCGGCGATCAATTCGGCCAGATCTTCCGAACCCGCGGGCAGTGCGTCGACCGGCCACCAGCGCAGGTCGTCGGATTCCTCGCTGCGCACGGGTTCCGCGCCGGGCGGGGCGTGCACGACGTACCGGACGTCGAAATGCCGGGTCGGGACGCCAAGCGAGCAGGTGATCGGGTGGACGTCCAGGTGCACCGGCGTTTCCCCGATCACCAGGCCGCTCATGCCGGATTCCTCGGTCGCCTCGCGCAGCGCGGCTTCGGCCAGCGACGCGTCGGACGGTTCGCAATGCCCGCCGAGTTGCAGCCAGCGGCCGACGCGCGGGTGCAGGGTCAGCAGGACCTGCGTGCCGGTCGAGTCGAGGACCACCGCGGACGCGGTCAGGTGCCCGGCTTCGCAGGAGCGCTGGCAAGTGTCCGAACGCGACGCCAGGAAACCGAGAAACGCTTGCCGCAGCGACTCTTGTGCCGGTTCGGAGGGCTTCCATTCGGTCAGCGCGGCGACCGCGGAGTCGTGCAGGGTCATCGTTCGATCAGCCAATCGCCGGTGGAAAGCGGTCCGCGCGGGGGAGCGGGTTCGGCCGGGTGCCCGATGGCGACCGCGCCGAGCGGGTGCCACTGGTCGGTCAGGTCCAAAGTGGACCGGACCAGGTCGGCGGCGAAAATGGTCGAGCCGATCCAGCACGAGCCGAGGTCTTCGGCGGCCAGCGCGACCAGCAGGCCCTGCACCGCGGCACCGGCGGCGACGGTGAACATGGTGCGCTCGTGGCGGTTTCGCCGGTCGTCGCGGTAAGTGTGCGCGCCTTCGGGCAGCAGGAACGGGATCACCAGTTCCGGCGCGCGATAAAGAATGTCGCCGCGGGAAAGGCGTTTCGCGATCTGCTCGGGCGTGAAGCCGTCGCTGGTCAGGTCGGCTTCCCAGGACGCGCGCATCGCGTCGAGGAGTTCGCGGCGCAGGCCTTCGTCGCGCAGCCAGATGAACCGCACAGGGTGCGTGTGGTGCGGCGCGGGCGCGGTGAGCGCGGACGCGACCGCGCGACGCATGGCTTCGGGGTCGACCGGCTCGTCGCTGAAGTGCCGGACGGAACGCCGGTGCGGTACCGCTTCCCGGCGGCCCTGCGCGATGGATTCGTTGGTGCCCAAGCGAAAGAGGTCGGTTTCGCCCGGGCGGATCAGGTCCCGCGCGGTGGATCCGTCGTCGTGGATCTGCAGACCGCGTACGACCGCGACCGGCAATCCGCCGAGCTTGCCCTTCACCAGGTCCGCCGCGGCGGCGATCTCGTCCGCGATCGCGATTTCCGTAACGGCCAGCTCGTTTCCCTGCGAATCGACCTGACCGGCGTACCCGTGCAGCACGCGCAGGCCGGACGCGCCGATCGCGGCGTCGGTCTGGCCGACTCGCCAGGCCCGGCCCATGGTGTCGGTGACGACCACGGCCACCTCCACGCCCAGCCGCTCGCGCAAACCGTTGCGCAGAGCCAAAGCGGACGCGTCCGGGTCCGCGGGCAGCAACGCCACCTCGTCGCCGCGCACGTTCGACGCGTCGATCCCGGACGCCGCCTGCACGATGCCCAGGTTGTTCTCGGTGATCAGCGTGCGCGCGATCCGGGCGACCACCCGCACCGATTCTTCCTCGATCAGCTTCCGCCGGGCCGCGTCGCGCGCCTCGGGGTCGCTCGGCACGCGCACCAAGCGGCCCTCGATCTTCGAGAACGCCTTGCTGGTCACCACGACCACGTCGCCGGACCGCAGCCACGGCGCGGCGGACACGATCGCGCCGGTCAGGTCGTCGCCGGGACGGAACTCCGGCAGCCCGGGAACCGGCAGGATCTCGATCTTCTGGGAAGCGTGGTCAAGCTGTGTTGCATCAGACACTGGAGACTCCAGCCACGTCGAGCGCCGCGCGGACCATGTCCGCCGTCGCGTCCACATCGGACATCAGCAGCGGCACCGCGCGCACGTCCACGCCGGGCACCGTGGCCTCGTGATCCTCCGGCGCGACGAGCCAGCCGTCGAGCACGCCGCCTTCCGAACGCGCTCCGTAGTGGCGGCCGACCGCCTCCGCGGAGGTCTCCACGCCGATCGCGGTGAGGCACGCGTCGGCCATGCCGCGCAACGCTTTCCCGCCGATGATCGGCGACACCCCGACGACCTTGGCGCGAGTTTTCCGCAGTGCGTCGCGCACGCCGGGCACCCCGAGCGTCGTGCCGACCGACACGACCGGGTTCGACGGCGCGAACAGCACGACGTCCGCCTCGGCCAGCGCTTCGAGCACCCCCGGACCGGGCTTCGCCTCGTCATTGCCGACCGCCACGATCGAATGTGCGGGCACGCCGGCCCGGTAACGCACCCACCACTCCTGGAAGTGCACGGCCTTCTGCTGCTCCGGCTGGTCCGGATCGTCGATCACGACGTGCGTTTCGACCCGGTCGTCCGACATCGGCAGCAGGCGCACGCCGGGCTGCCAGCGATCGCACAGCGCCTCGGTGACCTGGGACAGCGGATAGCCCGCGCGCAGCATCCGCGACCGGATGAGGTGGGTCGCGATGTCCTTGTCGCCGAGCCCGAACCAGGTCGGCTCCGCGCCGTAGGCGGCGAGTTCCTCCTTCACCGTCCAGGTCTCGCCCGCGTGGCCCCAGCCGCGTTCGGTGTCGATGCCGCCGCCGAGGGTGTACATGCAGGTGTCGAGATCCGGGCAGATGCGCAGGCCGTGCATCCACACGTCGTCGCCGGTGTTCACCAGCGCGGTGATCTCGTGCGGGGACTCGCCCGCGCCGATCGCGGGAAGTCCGAGTGCGGTTTTGACCCCGAGCAGGAAGCGGGCGCCGCCCACCCCGCCTACCAGTACGACGATCTTCACGACTGGCGATCCTCGCACGTCCGCGGCGCCGGGCCCCAGTACCGGTACCTGTGGTGCTCCGAACAGCCCAGCGCGGAATACAACGCGAGCGCGCCGGCGTTGCCCACCGCCACTTGCAGGACCCACTTGTCGGCGCCGTGCGCGCGGCCCCAGTCGGCGAGCGCGTGCAGCACCGTGGTGGCCAGACCGCGGCGGCGAAACTCCGGAGCGACCGCGAGACGGGCGACGTGGAGCCAGTCGTCGACGACGGCCCCGCGCACCGCCCCGGCGGTGACCCCGTCGGCCAGCACGACGCCGTAACCGACCTTTCCGGTGGTCACGACGTGCCGCTGGGCGGAACCCGGCTCGGTGGTGTTCTCGGCCAATTCCCACCATTCCGGCGTCGCCTGGTCGAGGACCTCAGCGTCGGGCGAAGGACCGGACGGCAGCGGACCGGTGAGCACCGACACCCGGTACCCGGCGGCGTGCTCGACCTGCTCGCGCCAGCCCGCGGCGGCCACCGCGCGCTCCAGTTCGCTGTCTTCCAGCACCTGAACCGCGGGCGGAATGCCGCGAGCGTGGGCGAAGTCACATACGGCCGCGAGCGCGTCCGGGACCGGGCAGCCGGGGTCGCCGACCGCGAGTGTGCTGTTCGCGCGCCCGGTGAAGCCGTCCGCCCAGCGCAGAGTCCATTCTCCGAGCGGCTCCTCGACCACCGCCTGCCACGCTTTCGCACACACGATTTCGAGCTTTTCCCGGGAGTTCACGGTTAGATTGTGACGGAGAGAGCTGTCCCGTTCCGCAGGAGAACCCCATGAGTTACGCGCGCAAGGACGACCGGCACAACGATGAGCTTGTCGACGAGATCGCCGACGGGTTCAAGCGGACTCTCGAGGAGAAACGCGAGGACGGCAAGCCCGCCGGACCCGCCTTCACCATTACCGGCGATGCCCGGAACGCGCCGAAACCGCGCCGCCGGGACCGCTGAGCGGCTCGGATCCGCCCCGTTTCCAGGGGTGGGATAAGGGTCGCCTAACCACCACCGGGGGCCAGGGAAGCGCGTAATGTCCGCACCGACCGGCCCAGCAGGAGAAGCCAGGAGTACGCAGTGACCTACGTGATCGCCGAGCCCTGCGTCGACGTGCTCGACAAGGCGTGTATCGACGAGTGCCCCGTGGACTGCATCTACGAGGGCGAGCGGATGTTGTACATCCACCCGGACGAGTGCGTCGACTGCGGCGCCTGCGAGCCGGTCTGCCCGGTCGAGGCCATTTACTACGAGGACGACGTCCCGGACAACTGGTCCGACTACACCAAGGCGAACGTCGACTTCTTCAACGAGCTGGGCTCGCCCGGCGGCGCCTCCAAGGTCGGCAAGACCGC
Source organism: Amycolatopsis nivea (assembly GCF_004522235.1). Lineage (GTDB taxonomy): Bacteria > Actinomycetota > Actinomycetes > Mycobacteriales > Pseudonocardiaceae > Amycolatopsis > Amycolatopsis nivea. The sequence continues at coordinate 23,132 of NZ_SDLT01000044.1, read as the reverse complement.
GCACGACCCGGGGTTCATCAAGGCTCTGCCCCCGCAGGGCGAATGACCCGGCTGCCCGACTTCCCCTGGGATTCGCTCGCCGAGGTCAAGGCCCGCGCGCAGGCGCATCCCGGGGGCATCGTCGACCTGTCCGTCGGCACGCCCGTCGACCCGGTGCCGGACTCGATCCGCGCCGCGCTCGCGTCGGTGTCGGAGATCCCCGGCTATCCGGCGACGCACGGCACGCCTGAGCTGCGGGAAACGGCCGTCGCGGCGCTGGAGCGGCGGTACGGGATCACCGGCGTCGAACCGGACGCGGTGCTGCCGACGATCGGTTCGAAAGAGGCCGTGGCCTGGCTGCCGCGGCTGCTCGGCTTCGGGCCGGGCGACCTGGTGGTCATCCCGGAGCTGGCGTATCCGACGTACGAGGTCGGTGCGCTGCTCGCGGGTGCCGAGGTGGTGCGCGCGGACGGGCTGACCCAGCTCGGCCCGCGCCGCCCGGCGATGATCTGGCTGAACTCGCCGTCGAACCCGACCGGCCGCGTGCTCGGCGTCGACCACCTGCGCAAGGTGGTCGAATGGGCGCGCGAACGCGGCACCGTCGTGGTGTCCGACGAGTGTTACCTCTCGCTCGGCTGGGAGGCGGAACCGCTGTCGGTGCTGCATCCGTCCGTCCACGGTGGACAGACGGACGGCCTGCTCGCGGTGCACTCGCTGTCGAAGTCGGCGAACCTCGCGAGCTATCGCGCCGGATTCGTGACGGGTGACCCGAAGCTGGTGAAGACCCTGCTGGAGGTGCGCAAGCACGCCGGCATGATCGTGCCGCGCCCGGTGCAGCAGGCGATGGTGGCCGCGCTTTCCGACGACGAAGCCCTTGCCGGGCAACGCGAACGCTATCGCGCCCGGCGGGTCGTGCTGCGGAAGGCGTTGCAGGACAACGGCTTCGAGATCACTTATTCCGAGGCCGGGCTGTATCTCTGGGCCACGCGCGGGGAATCCGCGCAGGCCACGGTGGAATGGCTCGCCGAGCGCGGCATCCTGGTCGCGCCGGGCACCTTCTACGGGCCCGCGGGCAAGGAACACGTGCGGGTCGCGCTGACGTCAACGGACGAGCGCATCGAGGCGGCCGCGGAACGGCTGGCGCAGGGTTGAGAGCACGGGGTCAGGCGACTGACCCCGTGAAATACCCGGTCGCCGCGACCGCCAGCGCGAGGAAGACCGCCGGGAACGCGATGTTGTGGAACACCTTCGCGCGGATGTGCGCTCCGACCGCGCCGACGAAGAACAGCGTCAGCCCGATCGCCGCGGCCAATCCCAGGCGAGGCCAGCCGAGCAGGCCGGCCACCAGCCCGGCGACGCCCGCGCCTTCCAGGATCGCCAGGTAGGGGATCCATCGCGGGCCGACGCCGACCTCGGTCGAGTTCTGCACCACGAACCGCGCTCGGACGGCTTTGGCCACGACCTCGAAGGCGTTGATCGCGACGCAGACGAAGGTGGCGACGAGAAGTCCGGTTTCCATGGCTGCTCCTTTCCGGTCCCACTTCCCTGACGGGGCGGGGGCCGGAAAGGTGACCGGCCGTCAGTAGTCGCGGCCGGTGAAACCGCGGTAGACGAACCGGGTGAGCGCCTCGATCGCTTCCTCGTCGGAGGGCTGGTTCCACCCTGCTGGCGGCGGCGTGACCAGCCACATCTGCGCGAAGTTGTCGATCAGCTGGTACATCATCGCGATGGTGAGCTGGGTGTTCGCCGGGAGCCGCAAGCCGGCCGCGGTGACGTGCTCGAGGTGGCTCTCGACGTCCGAGGCCTGGGTGGCGCCGAAGTTCGCGTACGCGGCGGCGAAGTCCTCGTTCACCATCGCCGCCTGGCGCAGCGCGAGCATCGTGGGCGCGTTGGCGCGGTAGAAGTCCCAGTACTGCCGCACGTGCCAGCGGACCGCGGCGGGATCGCTGAAATCGGACAGATGGTCCTCGGCCATGGCCTGCTGGTCGCTGTCCTCGGCCAGGTCGGCCAGCAGCGCGATCAGCAGTTCTTCCTTGCCCGCGAAGTGGTTGTAGAACGACCCCGCGGCGCGGCCGGCTTCCCGGGTGATGTCGGTGATCTTCGTGTTCAGGTAGCCCTTGGCCGCGAACACGCGCTTGGCCGCGTCCTTGAGCGCCGTTTCCGTTTCGGCGGCTTTGTCCCGGCGGCTCGTCGCTGTCATCCGGCACCTCCCTTGACGCGAACGCTATCAGCGGGCATGCTGAATCTAAATTCAGTGAATCATAATTCAGTCAGACGGGAGAAGGACATGACGGTGCTGGTGGCGGGGGCGGGCCCGACCGGGCTCACGCTGGCGATCGAGCTGGCGCGGCGCGGGGTCGGCGTGCGGGTGGTGGACAAGGCGGAGCAGTACTTCGTCGGCTCGCGCGGCGACGGGCTGCAGCCGCGCACGATGGAGGTCTTCGAGGATCTGGGCGTGCTGGACGCGGTGCTCGCCGCGGGTGCGCCGCCGCACGAGATGCGCGTGTACCTCGACGGGGAGTTCACGATGGTGCGACGGATGGCCGAGCCGGTCGAGCCGACGCCCGCGGTGCCGTATCCGACCGCCTGGTTCCTCGGCCAGTCGCAGACCGAGGGGATCCTCCGGGACCGGCTGGCCGAGTTCGGCGTGCGGGTGGAGCTGAACACCGCGTTGACCGGCTTCACACAGGACGAGGAGGGCGTCACCGCGGAGCTGTCGACGGGGGAGACGGTGCGCGTGGACTACCTGGTTGGCGCGGACGGCGGGAAGAGCTTCGTGCGCAAGACGCTGGGGATCGCGTTCGAGGGGACCACTGACGAGTCGATCCGGATGCTGCTGGGCGACGTCTCCGCGGAGGGGCTCGACCACGGCTCGGCGTACTGGTTCGCGAAGGCGGACGAGCCGATGTCCGGCGTCGCGTTCACGCCGCTCCCGGGGACGCCGTACTTCCAGTTCGCCTCCCCGCTCGGCGACGGCGACGCGGGCACCTCGCTGAGCGAGTTGCAGGAGCACCTGGACGCGGTGTCCGGCGGCGGGATCCGGCTGCTCGAGCTGGCGTGGTCAACCGTGTGGCGGCCGAACATCCGGCTGGCGGCGGCATTCCGGCAGGGCCGGGTGTTCCTCGCCGGGGACGCCGCGCACGTACACCCGCCGACCGGCGGGCAGGGCTTGAACACCGGGGTGCAGGACGCGTACAACCTGGCCTGGAAGCTCGCCGACGGATCGCCCGCGCTGCTGGACAGCTACGAGGCGGAACGACGCGCGGTCGCGGCGCGGGTTCTGGGGGTGAGCACTGCGTTGCTGGAGAAGTACAAGGAGGGTGCCGAGGACGCGCACGAACGCGGGCCGGAGACGCAGCAACTCGACCTGACCTACCGGGGCGGCCCGCTGTCGCCGGTTGGAGTGGGAGCGTTGCGGCCGGGAGACCGGGCGCCGGACGCGCCGCTCGTGGACGCGAACGGCAAGAGCGTGCGGCTGTTCGAGCTGTTCCAGGGTCCACATGCGACAGAACTGGTCTTCGGCGACGGACCGCTCGGGACGGAGCATCCCGCGTACCGGATCCTGCCGCAGGGTGCGACGGGGGAATTCGTGGACGCGGGCGGGCATGCGTACGCGGCGTACGAGGGGGCACCGGGGAAGCGGGTGCTGGTGCGGCCGGATGGGTACGTGTGGTCGGTTAGCTGACTGCGTGTTCGGCTGCTTCGATGCGGTGCCAGATGTCGAGCCAGGTGGCGCGGGCGTGGGCGCGTTTGGCGAGTTCGTGTTCGACGATTCGTCCGGCGACGAAGCCGATTTCGGCGTCTGCGTTGGGCAGTACTCCGCGCACCTTCTCCGCGGCGAACACCGCGTCCTGGTGATCGCCCAGCACCGTCTGGAATTTGCGCGTCGCCTTGATCAGTTCGGACAGTTTCGCGGCCTGCTTCTTCTTCGCCGCCGATCGGGCCAATTCGGCGGTATAGCGGAGTTTCTTGCCGTGGATGCGCAGTGCGTGCAGGTCGTCGTCCGGGGGATTCGGGGGCAGGGCGGCGACTGCGCGGGCGAGTTTCCGGTACGGCTTTCGTACGTCCGCGGCCAAACTGGGCTTCTCGGCGGGGGTTTCGTCGATCTCGTGCTCGGCGGTGCGGGACAGCTGGGCGATGCCCTGCAGCAGGGTCGCGTACCGGGGGCTCGACAGCGCCCGGTTCAAGCGGCGGCGGGCGGTGGTGCGTTCGGAGACGAAGCGGGACACCAGCCGTCGTCCGGCGGGTTGGTCTCGGACGTCGAAGTCGGCGATCACCTCGCGCAGGTGGCCGATCAGGACGTCGTAGTCGCGGACCTCGCCGAGGACCTGGCCCAGCCAGCCGAGGCCGGCGCGTACCGGTTCCGCGGTGGGGCCGACCAGTGCGCTCGAGGACTTCAGCACGCTTCGCATCCGCCGTTGCGCGACGCGCATCTGGTGCAGTTCTTCCGGATCGGCCCCAGTCCGGGTGCCCGGTTCGCGGGACAGCAGTTCGCGCAGTTCGTGGTCGAGTTTGGCGCGGACGTGCGCGGCGGCCGGTGCCTCGGGGCCCGCCTTCGCCGGTTCGGCGGGGAGCCCGAGAGCGGCCGGCGTCGTCGGTTCCGGAGTACGGCGGCGGCTGGTCGCTTCGGAAGTCACCTGGTTAATGGTAGGTGAGCGACGATCAGATCGAATCCGCCGAAAACGTCGAAAGGGTGCGCTTCCGCTGCGGGAAGCGCACCCTCGTCGAAGAGCTGGATCAGTTGGCGTGCAGTGCTTCGTTCAGCTGGATGCCGACGCCGCCGCGCGGCACGACCTCGACCGCGCCGGTCGCGGAGTTGCGGCGGAACACCGCGCCCGAGATGCCGGACAGCTCGCGTGCCTTGACCGTCTTGCCGTCGACCTCGACCTTGGTGCCCGCGGTGATGTACAGCCCGGCCTCGATCACCGAGTCGTCGCCGAGGGAGATGCCCGCGCCGCCGTTCGCGCCGATCAGGCAGCGTTCGCCGATCGAGATCACCTCGGTGCCGCCGCCGGACAGCGTGCCCATGATGGACGCGCCGCCGCCGACGTCGCTGCCGTCGCCGACCACCACGCCCGCCGAGATGCGGCCCTCGACCATCGATGCGCCGAGCGTGCCCGCGTTGTAGTTCACGAAGCCCTCGTGCATCACGGTGGTGCCGGACGCCAGGTGCGCGCCGAGCCGCACGCGGTCCGCGTCGGCGATGCGGACGCCGGTCGGGAGCACGTAGTCGACCATCCGCGGGAACTTGTCCACGCCGTACACGGAGACCGCGCCGCGCGACCGCAGCCGCAGCCGGGTCTGCTCGAAGCCCTCGACCGGGCATGGGCCGTGGCTCGTCCACACGACGTTGGCCAGCAGGCCGAAGATGCCGTCGAGGCTCTGCACGCGCGGCTGGACCAGCCGGTGCGACAGCAGGTGCAGGCGCAGGTAGACGTCGTGGGCGTCGGCGGGCGCGGTGGCAAGGCTGCCGATCGTGACGCGCACCGCGACGACCTCGACACCGCGGTCGGTGTCCGGGCCGAGCAGCGCGGCCGCGGACTCGCCGAGCAGCTCGGTGGTCTGCTCCGCGGTCAGCCGCTCGGTGCCGCTCGTGCCTGCGTCGACCAGCTTGGGGTGCGGGTACCAGGTGTCCAGCACGGTCCCGTCGGACGTGACGGTGGCCAGCCCGACGCCGACGGCGCCGGTCGTTTCGGGGTCAGGGGTCTGCTCGCTCACGCCGGTCACGGTAGCCGAAGCGGGCCGGATCAACCTGTGGTGGCCAGCTGGTTCACCTTTTGCTTGACCTCGGTCAGCGCGGTCGAGATGGACACGAGCGCCTGCGTGCACGCCCCGCCGGGGGTCGGCACGGTGGTGCAGCCCGCCTGGCGGAACGCGCCGACCGCCTGGTCGAGCGCGGTCGCGTCGCGGTCGAGCGGCTGGTTGACCGTCTTGCCCGCTTTAGCCAGCTTGTGCACCGAACCGGCGGTGTTGCCGACCTCGGTGACGTATTTCTCACAGCCCTTGGGCAGTTGGGTCTGCGGACCGGTGAAGCAAGCGTCGGCCGACAGCGCCTCGAGCTTGGTCGGCAGGGCGTCCGGACCCGGATCGCCGGCTCCCGGACGGGCCTTGGGCCCGGCCTCGTTGCTGCAGCCGGTGAGGACGAGGGCGAGGACGCCGAGAGCGACCAGGGAGCTTCGCGTGCGCACGTCCTCACGGTAGCCCCCGCGCCTGCTGGGTACGGTGCCGGTATGACCTCCCTTGACCTGCGCGCCGACCCGGCCGACCTCACCGCTGCCCTTGTGGATGTGTTCAGCGTCTCCGGGGAGGAGGGCAAGCTCGCGGACCTGGTGCAGGCGGCGCTGGCCGAGCAGGCTCCGCATTTGGAGGTCGTGCGCAATGGGGACGCGGTGCTGGCACGGACTCGGTTGGGGCGGCCTTCGCGGGTGATTCTCGCGGGGCATTTGGACACTGTCCCGGAGAATTCCAACTTGCCTTCTCGGCTTACTGGGGTCGGGGACGATTCCGTGTTGCATGGGCTGGGGTCGGTGGACATGAAGGGCGGGGATGCGGTCTTCTTGCATCTCGCCGCTACATTGCCGGAGCCTCGGCATGATGTGACGTTTGTGTTTTACGACAATGAAGAGGTCGAGGCTGTTCGGAACGGGCTCGGGCGGATCGAGCGGGAGTTGCCTGAGTGGCTTGCCGGGGACCTCGCGATTGTCGGGGAGCCGTCCAATGGGGTGATTGAGGCTGGCTGCCAGGGGACGTTGCGGGTTGAGGTGCGGACTTCCGGGGCTCGGGCGCACACTGCTCGGGCTTGGATGGGGTCGAATGCGATTCACGCGTTGGCGGAGCCGTTGCAGCGGTTGGCTTCTTATTCGCCTCGGGTGGTGGAGATTGACGGGCTGACTTATCGGGAAGGGCTGCAGGCTACTGCTATTTCCGGCGGGGTGGCTGGGAATGTGGTGCCGGATGCTGCCGTTCTGACGGTTAATCATCGGTTCGCGCCTGATCGGGGGGCGGAGGAGGCCGAGGCGCATGTGCGAGGGGTTTTTGATGGGTTTGATGTGACGTTGGTGGATATGTCGCCTGGGGCGTTGCCTGGGTTGTCTGCGCCTGCTGCTGCTGAACTGGTGGCTGCGGCTGGCGGGTCGGCTGCGGCCAAGTTGGGGTGGACGGATGTGGCTCGGTTCGCTGCGTTGGGGATGCCTGCGGTGAATTTCGGGCCTGGGGATCCTACGTTGGCGCATACGCAGCAGGAGTGGGTTCGGGTTGGGGAGATTCGGGGGGTTGCTGAGGTGTTGAGGCGGTTTTTGAGTTGATTCTGTCTCGGCTCGGGCCTCGTCGCCTGGCGGCGACATTGGCCCGTGCGTGCGTGGGGCACCCCGAAGCTTGATTGTGCTGACGGTCTGGGGGTGCTTGTCAAGGCGGGAAAGATGCCTTGACAAGCACCCCCAGACCGCAGGGAGGCTTCGTATCGGGGTGCGGGGGAGGGGCTGGGTGCCTCGCTCGTTGGGTGCACTGGCTGCGGGTGGGGTTGAGTGTCTCGACGGTTGGGTGCGTCGGCTGCCGGTTTTCGGGCGGGGCTTGCGCCCCAATGTGGCATTGGGTGCGTTGGATGCACCCAATGTGGCGTTCGTTGCGTCCCATGCACCCAATGCCGCATTGGGGCGGCATCCCGGCGGCTGCGGGCCGGGCGGGGCGGTCCGTGAAGGGCTCCTTGAGGGAATCTGGGTCCGTGAAGGGGCCCCTCACGTCCGGAGCATGGTCGTGAGGGGAACCCTGCGGGAATCAGCGTCTGTGAGGGTTCCCCTCACGGCAGAAAGGGCCGCCGGGGAGAACCGGCGGCCCGTTGGTTTGTGGGCTGAGGCCGGGGCGGCGCAATGCGCAAGCACCCCGGCCCACAGCAGCTTTTTTTACCGGCCTTGCAGCGATTTCACGTTGTCGCCGAAGGTCCAGCCTTTTGAGCCGTCCCAGTTGATTGACCAGTCCATCAATCCCTTGAGTCCGGGGACGCTCTGGTACGCCTGCGAGACCAGGCCCGGATCCATGTAGCCGCCGCCTGCGCCTGGTTGGGCTGGGAGGCCTGGGACCTGTTTGTCCAGTGGGACGCGGATTGTGGTGCCTTGTACGGTGAGGCCCTTGTCCAGGCATTGCGTCTGCACGGTGAATCCCTGCACGGTCCCGGCTTCGTAGCTGTCGCCGGAGCAGCCGTACATGGAGCCGTTGTAGTACTGCATGTTCAGCCACCACAGTTGGCCGTTGTCGGCGTACTTCTTGATGATGGGGAGGTATGCGCCCCAGATCGAGCCGTAGGTTACCGAGCCGCCCGTTACGTATGCTGTTTCCGGGGCCATGGTCAGGCCGAAGCCAGCGGGCATTTGGGACAGTACGCCGTCGATAATGCGTTCCAGATTTGCTTGCGAGGCGGACAGCGAATTGATGTCGCCGCTGCTCGACAAGCCGGTCTCGATGTCGATGTCGATGCCGTCGAAATTGTACTTCTTCAGGATCGGCACGATGGTGCTGACGAACTTGTCGGCGACCGAGCTGGACGACAGGTCAATGCCCGCTGCCGCGCCGCCGATGGACATCAGGATGGTGGCTCCGGCGTCCTTGGCCGCGCACATCTCGGCGGGCGTGGAGACCTTCACCGTCGAGTCCATGCCGTCTTCCCACTGCACGGTGCCGTCGGAAAGGATCACCGGGAAGGCGGCGTTGATGACGTTGTACCCGTGTGCGGCCATGCTGGGGTCGTTGATCGGCACCCAGCCCATGCCGGGGTGGACGCCGTTCGAGGCTCCGTCCCAGTTTTCCCAATAGCCTTGCAGCACCGAACCGGAGGGTCTCGGTTTTACCGCGCAGGTGTCCGACTGCGGAGCGGCCGCTGAGGCGGGGGCGATTCCCGCGAGCGGCAGTGCGAGCAGGGCCGCCACGGCGGTCCCGAACCAGCGCGATTTCCGTCCGTTCATCACGGCTCCCGTCCCCGGTAACGGTGGTGTCGCAACGGTAAGCGGCGCACCGGGGGATTCCTACCCCCGAACGTATGGTCTAGACAAATTCCAGCAAGGGTGGTCTGGACAAGTGGCTGAACACAGACCAGCCGGGCACGAGGCGCCGTGCCCGGCTGGTCTAAAAGGCCGAGAAACTAGAGTGCGGTTACTGCGTCAGCAGGCCCCGTTGTCGGTCCAGACGGCCCAGGAACCGGGTGCGCCCGGCTCAGCGCCGACGGAGTACCACGTCGAGGTCCACTTGTGGTTGTTGTACGAGACCACGTCGCCCGGACCGTAGAACGTGTTCGAGTCCCACGCCGCGATGCCGCCGCAGCCCGGCGGGGTGCCGCTGCCCACGGTGAGGGTGAAGTCCGAGGTGTGCGTGGCGTTCGCACCGGTCGCGGTGATCGTGACCTTGCTGGTGCCCTTCGGCGTGCTGGCCGTCGTGGCGATGGTGACGGTCGCGGTGGCGCCGGACTGGATGGTCGCCGGGTCGAAGGTCGCGGTCGCGCCCGAGGGCAGGCCGCTCGCGGTCAGCTTGACCGACTGCGCGTTGCCGTTGGTGATCTTGGTGGTCACCGTGGACTTGGCCGACTCACCGGGCTGGACAGTCGCGGTCGCCGGGGACAGCGCGACCGAGAAGTCGTTGCCCGCCGGCGGGTTGCCGGTGCAGGTGGCCTCGCCCGAAACCGCGCCGACCGAAACCGCGTCCCACGCCGCCTTGGTGGCGTTGAACTCGGTGCAGCTGCCCGGGAACAGGTCGACCGCGGCCTGAAGGGTGGCCTTGCGGGCCGCCTTGTGGTTCCAGGACGAGGTCTTGTGCAGCAGGCCGTTGTAGAAGATCTTGCCCGCCTTCTGGATGCCGACGCCGGTGACGCTGCTGTTGTTGCAGGTCGGGCTCGACGGCTGGCCGTCCGAGGGAGAGCTGCCCTCGGCGAGCAGGTAGAACCAGTGGTTCTGCGGGCCCGCGGCGGCGTGCACCTCGGTGTTCGGGATCGACGACGAGTAGCAGTTCGGGTCGCCGATCTGGCCCGGGTTGTACATGTAGCGGATCGGGCCCTGTCCGACCAGGTTGACGCCCTCGCCGACGGTGAAGTCCGGTTTGTCGACCGGGTTGTTCGCGTAGAACTCGGTCAGCGCGCCGAAAATGTCGCCGGTGGACTCGTTGAGCCCGCCGTTCTCGTTGCCCGAACCCGCGCCGCCCGGCGTGTTCTGGAAGATGCCGTGCCCGAACTCGTGGCCGACCACGTCCATCGACGTCGCCTGGCGCTGGTTGTCCTGCGAGTGGCCGAAGTGCGTGGACGAACCGTCCCAGTACGCGTTGACGTCGTTCAGCCCGACCGAGGCGGGGAACCCGCGGCCGTTGCCGTCGATGCCGCTGCGGCCCAGCCAGTCCTTCAGCATGTTCCACTCGGTCTGCACGCTGTAAAGCGTGTCGACGCAACCGGTTTCGAGGTCGGTGCCCTGCCCGTTGCCCCAGTTGTTGCTGGACTTCGTGAACACCGAGCCGTTTTCGCGGCCGCAGCTGATGCCCGACCGGTTCGGGTCGCGCATCGAGTACGAGCTGCCCGACCCGGTGGTGTCGATGCTGACCTGGCCGACGTAGTAGCTGTTGCCGTTGCCCGCCGCGGCGGGGGCCGCGGCGTTCGCGCCGGACTTCGCCGGGCTTTCGGCCTTCACGTCGTCGCGCTGGTCGAGGACCTTGCCGGTGGCGGCGTCTACGAAGACGTGCAGGTTGCTCGGCGCCTTCGCGGTGCGGCCCTTGACGACGACCTCGTAGGCGAGTTTCGGCTGTGCGCCGCCGAGAACGACCAGATCAGGCTTGCTCACCGTGCTCACGGTCGGCAACTGGGCGCGGGCGACCGAGGCCGCGCGCGCCGCGTCGACAGTGGGCTTGGTGCCCACGGTGATGGCCGCGCCCTCGGCGGAGTCGGTGCCGCGCACGCGGCCCGTTCCGTCGGCGACGATCACCGCATCCCCGCCGACGACCCGGAGGCCGTCGTAGGTGCGCTCGTAGGAGTTGTAATACAGCCCGGCGTCGCCCAGGGTGGTGCTGACGCGGTGCAGGCTTTCGGCCGAGCTCTTGCGGAGCCCGACCGCGCCTGCGGCGGCGGCCCGGTCGGCGGCCGCGATCGCGGTGGCCTGCGGGTCTGCGGTGGGGTGGGCGGGGGCCGCGGATGCCGGGGTCACCGGCAGCGCGAGCAGGGAAAGGGCGAGACCGGCGACACTTGCGATGCCGGTGGCGAGCCCTCTTCTGGACGTCATCGACAGTCCTTTCGGGGTACACGATGGGGAAAAGCGCAACGCGTTGAGCTGGGCTGATCAGGCCGCGGACACCGTGAGTAAAAAAGCGCTCACGGGGGCGGTCAATGCGCTGAACGGACCAGCGGGACCTCGGGGGTGATCGGGACTATTCCCCGCAAGTAGCCCCGTAGCAGGGAAAACGCCGGTTTGGGACGGGCCGGACGACTTTCGTAGGTAGTTCCTGACAACCGGCCGTTGGTAGGAGGACCGGAACCCGCTGGTGGTCCGCTTTCCCGCGTTCAGCCGCGGGCAACCGAGCCGTCACGCTCCGGTGCCGCCTCGGGCGCCCGCCGCGGCCGATCGGCCCGTAGGCTTGGCTGGTGAGCGAACAGTCTGAATTTCCCGACGGCCAGTACCCCGAACGTCCGGTGGAGCGGCACAAGGGCCCGGTGGTGCTCCGGCGCGATCGGCGCGACCAGGGCAGCACCACCGATCAGCGGCTGCTCGACTCGCGGGGGCCGAGCGACTGGGTGCACACCGACCCGTGGCGGGTGCTGCGGATCCAGGCCGAGTTCGTCGAGGGATTCGGCGCGCTGGCCGAGGTTCCGCGCGCGGTGACCGTGTTCGGTTCGGCGCGCACCAAACGCGACCACCCGGAGTACGAACTGGGCCGCAAGATCGGGGCCGCGCTCGCCGACGCCGGGTTCGCGGTGATGACCGGCGGCGGTCCCGGCGCGATGGAAGCGGTGAACCGCGGCGCGAACGAGGCGGGCGGGTTCTCCGTCGGGCTCGGCATCGAGCTGCCGTTCGAGCAGGGCCTGAACCCGTGGGTCGACCTCGGCGTGAACTTCCGTTACTTCTTCGCGCGCAAGACCATGTTCGTCAAGTACTCGCAGGCGTTCATCTGCCTTCCCGGCGGATTCGGGACGCTCGACGAACTGTTCGAGGCGCTCACGCTGGTCCAGACCAAGAAGGTCACGAAGTTCCCGGTGGTGCTGTTCGGCACCGAATACTGGGGCGGGCTGTACGACTGGATCGCGAAATCCGTGCTCGACGGCGGGAAAATCGGCGAGAAGGACCTCGATCTGCTGCACTTGACCGACGACATCGACGACGCGGTGCGCGTCGTGCAGGAGTCTTATCAGGCTTGGGAGGACACGCACTGATGCGGATCTGTGTGTTCTGCGGTTCGGCGCAGGGTTTTTCGCCGGAGTATGCCGAAGCGGCGGCCGGCGTCGGGAAACTGTTGGCGCAGCGGGGAATCGGCCTCGTCTACGGCGGCGCGAGCGTCGGCACCATGGGCGTGGTGGCGAACGCCGCGCTCGCCGCGGGCGGCGAAGTGATCGGCGTGATCCCGGAAGTGCTGTCGAACGTGGAAATCGCGCACGGCGGTCTCACCGAATTGCACGTGGTCGCCGACATGCACCAGCGCAAAGCGAAAATGGCCGCGCTGTCGGACGCGTTCGTCGCGCTGCCCGGCGGGGTCGGCACCCTCGAGGAATTGTTCGAGGTGTGGACGTGGGCGCAGCTCGGCATTCACCGCAAGCCGATCGGGCTGCTCGACGTGGCCGGGTATTACTCGCCGCTGGTGGCGTTCGCCGATCAGATGCTGGAGAAGGGATTCCTGCGGCCGGAAACGCGGGAGCTGATCAGCGTCGCGTCCGACGCGGACAAGCTGGTCGACATCATGAGCCGCTCGGTCGGATAAGGCGCCTACGACGCTTTTTCGTCCGGTCGCTTGTGATAGGTGTCGACGTATTCCTGCCCGGACAGTTCCAGGATCGCGTACATGATCTCGTCGGTGACCGAGCGGCGGATCGCCGAGGACGAGTCCTGGCCCTCGTAGCGCGCGAAGTCCAGCGGTTCGCCGAAGCGGACCTTGATCTTGGCGAGCCGCGGGATTTTCGCGCCGTTCGGCTGGATGCCCTCGGTGCCGAACAACGCGACCGGGACCACCTTCGCCCCGGTGGACAGCGCGAGCGCGGCGACGCCGGTGTGCCCGCGGTGCAGCCGTCCGTCGAGCGAGCGGGTGCCCTCGGGGTAGATCGCGAAGACGCCGCCGTCGGTGAGCACCTTCCGGCCCGCTTCGAGCGCGGCGAGCCCGGCCTGTGCGTTGCCGCGTTCGACCGGGACGTACCCGAGCGCGTCGAGCGATTTCGCGATGAACCGGCCCTTGACGCCCTTGCCCGTGAAGTACTCGGCCTTGCCGAGGAACCGGACCTGCCGCGGGGTGGTGAACGTGATCACACCCGTGTCCAGCGCCGCCCGGTGGTTGGAGGCGAGCAGCACCGGACCGTCCTCGGGGATGTTCTCGACCCCCTCGACCTGGGGCCGGTAAAGCGCGCGGACCAGCGGTCCGAGCACGAAACGGACGAGCAGCGACAGCAAGGGTTCTCCCTCCGGAGGATCGGGCACCGGCTCCAGCATGGCACGATCGCCTCCATGAGCTGGTTTCACCGTCGCACCTGGCAGGAGCCCGGGTGGAGCGCCGCGGACATCCTCGCCGCCAAACGCGGCCGGACCGTGTCGGTCGTGCTGCCGGCGCTGAACGAGGAGGAAACGGTCGCCGCGGTGGTCGCCTCGGTGCGCCCGCTGCTCGGCGGAGTGGTCGACGAGCTGGTGGTCGTCGACTCCGGCTCCACCGACGCGACCGTCGAGGTCGCCGCGGCCGCCGGGGCTCGCGTGGTGCGCCGCGAGGACGTCGTGCCGGAGCTGCCGCCGCGTCCGGGCAAGGGCGAGGTGCTGTGGCGCTCACTTGCCGCGACGACCGGCGACGTCGTGGTCTTCCTCGACTCCGACCTGGTCGACCCGGACCCGGCGTTCGTGCCGTCGCTGCTCGGCCCGCTGCTCACCGAGGACGGCGTGCACCTGGTCAAGGGCTTCTACCGCCGCCCGCTGCGGCTGGAGAGCACCGGCGGCGGCCGGGTCACCGAGCTGCTGGCGCGCCCGGTGCTGTCCGCGCTGCGCCCGGCCCTCGGCGAGCTGGTGCAGCCGCTGGGCGGCGAGTACGCGGGCACGCGCGAGTTCCTGGAGTCGGTGCCGTTCGCCGGGGGATACGGCGTCGAGATCGGCCTGCTGCTCGACGCCGAGGAGCGCTACGGCCTCGACGGGTTGGCGCAGGTCAACCTCGGCGTGCGCAAACACCGCAACCGGTCGCTGCTGCAACTCGGCGTGATGGCCCGGCAGATCCTCGGCACCGCGCTGGCCCGCTGCGGGATGCCGGGCGCGGAGGCGGCGCGGTTCACGCAGTTCGTGCAGGTGTCCGAGGAATGGGTGCCCGACGTGACGGAGGTGCCGGTGGCGGATCGGCCGCCGATGCGCGAGGTGCTGGCCGCCCGGCGGGAATGACCCTCTGTCTACAGTGGACAGAACGCGGCTTCATCGAGATGTCATCGCCGCGCGCTATGTTCCGGAGCCGATCCGATTCGAGCAGCGGGGGCGATGGACGTGGCCAAAGACCGACTGGATCCTTCGAGCGCGCGCCGGCTGGAACTGCGCGATCTGGTTTTTCGGCAGCCGGACCGGAACACCGTGCGGGTCTACGCGGACGACGGCAGCAGGGACGGGTTCCTGGTCGGCTGGGCCGAACTGGCTCCGCATCCTTTTCACCGGCGGCCCGCGTGGCAGACGGTTTACCGGAGCGTGCCCGGCGACGACTCCAGTTACTGGCGCGGCGGAATTGCCCGCCAGGCCGGGTACACGGCGTTGGATTACGGGGGAAGCGACGAGATCCGGCTGGCGATCGACGAGATCCTCTCGCTCGCCCGGTGGGGCGACGTCCTGGCCGCCCGCGCCGGCCGGACCGGGACTTACACCGCCACGATGCACCCGGTGCAGGCCGAGTGGCTGGCCGGTCTCGCCGAGCCGAAGGGGATCACTCATCTCGGCGGCGGCCGAGTCCGGCTCACCGCTGTCGTCGTCGCGCTGTTCCGCGGATCGCCGGAATCGCAGCCGTACGTTGACGCCAACGACCTGTTCCACCTCGATCCGATGGACCCGCCGATCCAGCTCATCCGGGAACAGTGAGCGCTGGCCGACCGTCTTCGACCATGAGGATCTGGTCGAACCCGGCGACGTGCTCTGGTCGGTGCGTCACCAGCACGACGGTTCCCTTCGCCTGAGCGAGAACCCTCGCCAGGACCTCGTCGCCGTGCGCCGGGTCGAGGCCTTCCACCGGTTCGTCGAGGACCAGGACCGGCGGTGCGGCGAGTACCGCGCGGGCGAGGATCAGCCGTTGCCGTTGACCGCCGGAGAGGGCGTCGCCGTCTTGGCCGGTGTCCCGGTCCAGCGGGAGGTCGAATCCGGCGGTTTCGCAGGCGGCGCGCAGGTCGTCGTCGGTGGCCTCCGGGTTGGCGAGCAGCAGGTTTTCGCGGACGCTCGTGGCGAAGACATGTGCGTCGGAGAGGGCACCGGAGATCACCGCGGGGTGGGGTCCGGTCACGGGGCGGCCGTCGACGGTGATCGAACCGGACGTGGGGGAGACGAAGCCGAGCAGGACGTGCAGCAGGGTCGTTTTTCCGGCGCCTGAGGGGCCGAGGATGCCTAGCCGGGTGCCGGGCGGCAGGTCGAGGTCGATGCCTTCGAGCGCGGCGCAGCGGCCGGGATGCTGCACACCGACTTTGGTCAGCCGGAAATGCCCTGGTCCGGGAATCGGTTCCGGGGTTGGGTCCGGCGCGGCGAGGACGGCACGGACCCGGCTCAGCGAGGCGCGGATTTCGGGAATTCGCTCGGCGGCGGGGAGCAGCGGAAGGACCAGTTCGAACAGGGCCATCGTGGTCAGGGTGAGGGCGGCGGTGACCGGGATGCTCGCGGGGCTGAGCAGCGCGACCGCGGCGGTGGTCGCGAACTGCACGGCCACTCCGGCGGCAGTGGTCAGGGCAAGGCGGCGGCCGGTGCGGCGGGATTCTGCGGCCAGCTTGTCGATGACCGTGGTGGCACGGGTTTTTTCTCGTTGTTCCCAGCCGTAGGCGATGAGTTCGTGGCGGCCGAGGACGAGTTCCACGGTGCGTTCGGCGAGTTCCTGCCGTGGCTCGGGGGCTTTGCTTCGGGGGATTAACAGAAGTCCGGTTGCGAGCAGTCCGATGAGGACAACCCCGGCGAGCGGAAGGCTTACCAGCCCGGCGAAGATCACTACCGCGAGACCGACAGTGCCTGCGACCACGGCCGGTAGCGCTAGCCGGAGGATGGCGTCTTGCACGGCGTCCACATCGGACACCAGGCGGGTGACCAGGTCCGCGCCGGAGTGTTCGGCGACGCGACGGGGGAGCAGGGCCTGGTACACCCGGGTCCGGAGGGAGCCGAGGTAGCGGAGGACAACGTCGTGTCCGGCAAGGCGTTCGGCGTAACGGAGTCCGCCGCGCGCCAAGGCGAAGACGCGCACGGCGACGATCGCGAGGGTGAGCGCGGCGAGCGGAGGCTGCTCGGCGGCACGCATGAGCAGCCAGGCCGCGGTGCCGGTCAGGCCGAGTCCGGCGAGTTCCGCACCGACGGCGAGGAGGGTCGCGCGGACGAGTTTCATACCGTCACCCCATGCTTGAGTTCGACCGTCCGCGACGCGAGTGCCGCCAGCGCGGGTCGGTGCGCGACCAGGACCGCGGTGCGGCCGGGCAGCAGTTCCTTGGCACCGGCCAGCACGGTCGCTTCCGTGCGGGCGTCGAGGCGGGCGGTGGGTTCGTCCAGCAGGACGAGTCCGGCTTTGGTGCGGGACAAGGCTCGGGCCAGCCCGACGCGTTGGCGTTGCCCGGCGGACAGTCCGGCGCCCAGTTCGCCGATCTGCGTCGCGTAGCCGTCGGGGAGGTCGGTGACGATGTCGTCAACGCGGCGTCCGCCGGTGTTTTCCTTGAGGGTGCCGCGAAAGAGCGTCGGACGTTGCGGTAGCCACGCAGTGTCGCGCAGCCAGGACGAGTGGTCGAGGGTGCGCAGGTCGACGCCGTCGACGAGCACTCGCCCGGCGGTCGGCTCGACGAAACCCAGCAGAACGGCGAGCAGGGTGGATTTGCCGGAACCGCTCGGTCCGACCAAGGCGAGGTGTTCGCCGGGTTGAATCGTTAGGTCTACTTCGGACAGTGCGCAAGTTTCGCCGTAATGCACGGATATGTGGTCGAATACCACTTCCGGCGGACCGAGGCGACGTGTCCGCGTACCGGACCGGCGGATTGTCGTTGGTGCGCTGAGGATTTCTTTCCATGCGGTGAGTCCTTCCGCGGCGGCGTGGAACTTCGCTCCGGCGGCGCGCAGCGGCAGGTACGCCTCCGGGGCGAGGACCAGGACAAGCATCGCGGTGTGCGCGGTCATCGAGCCGGACAGCAGGCGGAACCCGATGGGTACTGCGACAAGCGCGATCGACAGGGTGGCGACGAGTTCCAGCACCAGCGCGGACAGGAAGGCGACTTTCAACGTCCGGATGGTGGCGTCGGCGTGCGCGTCGGCCATTTCGCGCACGATCCGGGTCTGGGCTTGCGCGCGGCCGAACAGTTTGAGCGTCGGCAAGCCTCGGACGACGTCGAGGAAGTGTCCGCCCAGTCGCGTTAGGAGTGTCCACTGTGTACGAGCTCTTGTGTGCGCACCAATCAACGCGCCGAAGAGCGGGATCAACGGGACGGTGGCGGTGACGATCAAGGCGGAGGTCAGGTCGGCAGTGAAAAGCCTTGCCAGTACTGCGATCGGGACCACGACCGACAGCACCATCGCTGGTAAGTAGCCCGTGAGGTAGGTGGCGGTGGCATCGACGCCTTTGGTGATGCGGGTGGCGGTCACGCCGGGGTCGCCGGTCGCGTCTAGCAACCGACGACGCAGGCCTGCTTGTGCCGATGCCGCGAAGTGGCTGGTGAGCAGGCCCTGCGCGACGACGAGCAGAAGCCTCGCCCCGACGGCGACGCACAGGGCAACCGAAACGCCGCCGCCAGTGAGCAGGGTCGCGAGCCCGTCCGCCTGGACGAGGACGGTGACAGCGGTGCCGACGCCCAGCACGGCGAGCGCTGTCAGGTAACCGCGAAGACCAGGCATGGTGAGACTCCTTTTAATAGTGCAGCAACGACTTCTCGTCGACCGGACGTCGGTGCGCCCGCCAGGTCAGCCACTGCACGACGACCAGCACGAGGAGCGTGGGCGCGGCGAACCAGCCGAGCACCGCGGCCATGTCCGGCGTGGTGGCGGCTTGGTCGACGGTCAGCTGGTAGCCCGCGTTAGAGGACAGGACGACCGGGAACCGCAGCACGCCGACCAGCAGCGCGGGGCACGCGCTCAGCAGCATGATGGCGGGGAGCGCCAACCGTGGTCGCCGGAGTCCGAAAAGGACTGTCAGGTAGGCGGCGAAGGCGACCGCTACTACCGCCAGTGCGGCCCAAGAACCACCGGAGAAAGCTCCCCAAACCGTCGCTGTCACCAGGAAAACGCCCACCGGAAGCAGGAACGACCGAGTCAGCCGACGAACCCGTCCGGCAATTTCCGCCGGGCCACGTACTGCGAGGAAAACCAAGCCCTGCAAGCAGAACAGGGCGACAAACCCGAGTCCCCACAAGACCGCGTACGGGTTGAACAACGCCAGAACGTCGTCGACCGGGCGGCCCTGCGCGTCGAGCGGAAGCCCGCGCACGAGGTTGCCGAGGAACAATCCCCACGAGACCGCGGTGACCAGCGCACCCGCGGTAATGGCGAACGTCCACCCGCGCCGGTTGCCCTCCGGATGCCGGCTCCGCAATTGCACTGCCGCGGTGAACGTGACCAAGCCCAGCAGCAACAGCACAATCAGCACGTAAGCCCCGGCGAACACCCGCCCTTCCAGATGCGGGAACGCGCCGAACAGCACGCCGACCGCCGCGACCAGCCACACCTCGTTCGCCAGGAAGAACGGGCCGACCGCGCCGAGCACGCGCCGCTGTCCAGCCTCGTCGCGGGAGAGCGCGGGCAGGAGCATCCCGACGCCGTAGTCGTAGCCTGCCAGCGCGAAGTAGCCGCCCAGCAGCAAACCGAGCACACCCCACCAGATCGTCACCACGGGTCACACTCCACTCAGGACAGGAAGTTCGGTTTCCGCCGCGGCGACGGCCGGACCGCGTTTGGCGATCCGGGCGAGCAGCACCCAGTCGGCGACGGCCAGCACGGCGAACAACAGCGTGAAAGCGATGAAGGAGAACAGGATCTGCCCGCCGCTGACGTCGGCGACGGCGTCCGCGGTGCGCAGCTTGCCCCACACCAGCCAAGGCTGACGGCCGATCTCGCGGACCAGCCAGCCCAGGATCGCCGCGATGAACGGCACGGCGATCCCCGGCACCATCAGGATGAGCACCGGCCGTGCCCGGAGCAGCCGGTCGCGGAACAACAGCAGCGTGCCGACTAACGCCGCGAAGAACGCGAAGAAGCCGATATTGATCATCATTCCGAGCGGCAGCCCGACGGCGACCGAACCCTTGAACTTGTCCGGCTGATACCCGGCGACCTCGGCGAACTGCGCGAACCCGGCCTGGACCACCAGCACGCTGCCGATCAGCGACGTCACCACCCCGATCCGCAGCGACCGGCGGAAGAAGTCGATCTCGCTGGTGCGTTTGAGGAAGTGGTACGCGCTGACGCCGGTCACGAAGAAGCCGCCGGTCAGCAACGCGGCCCCGATAACGTGCGGCAGCGACGCGACGAGCGCCGGGTTGGCGAACAACGCGCCGAAGTCGTCCAGCCGCAGCACGCCGTTCTCCATCCGCGAACCGACCGGGTTCTGCAGGAACGAGTTGGCGACCATGATGAAGAGCGCGGAGGCGTACGCGGTGAGCGTGACCAGCCATAACACCGCCAGGTGCAGCCACTTGTTCATGCGGCCGCGGCCGAAGATCCACACGCCGAGGAACGTCGATTCCAGGAAGAACGCCACCAGCGTCTCGATCGCGAGCGGCGCGCCGAAAACGTCCCCGGCGAACGCGGACAGCTCGGTCCAGGTCATCCCGAACTGGAATTCCATCACGATTCCGGTGACGATTCCGAGTGCGTAGTTGACCACGTACAGGCGGCCCCAGAACGCGGTCATCCGGTGCAGCTGCTCGCCGCCGCGCAGCGTCGCGCGGGTCTGCATGATCGCCACCATGGTCACTAAACCCAGGGTGAGCAGCACAAACAGGAAGTGGAACGTGGTCGTGGTCGCGAACTGGAGTCGCGCTATCGGCAGTGGGTCCATGCCGACGGAGCCTATACGTAGCGCCGCTACATGTAGCGGCAAAACCCATGAGATCGGGGGTGATCTCAGGGTTTTTCCCGGACGGTTCGGGGAGGCGCGGAGATTAGCCTGCCAGGGTCAAGATGAGTAGACTGCCGACCTATGAAAGCGGACACGTTGCGCGGACACCTCGACGCGTTGCTGCTCGCCGTACTCGACGGCCGCAAGCTGCACGGATACGCGATCATCGAGGCTTTGGCGCTGCGCAGCGACGGAGCGCTCGACCTGCCCACCGGCACGGTGTACCCGGCGTTGCGCCGGCTCGAGCGCGCCGGCTGGCTTGCCAGCGAGTGGGACGTGGTGTCCGGCCGCAAGCGGCGCACCTACCGGCTCACTCGCGCCGGGCAGCAGGCGCTGGCCGCGGAACGGGTGCAGTGGCGGGAGTTCACCACGGTGATCGGTGGAGTGCTGGAACCATGACCACGACAAGCCAGACCGCGGCAAGCCCCATCGAGGCCTACCTGGCCGAACTGGACCGCGCGCTGATCGGCCGCCGCGGCACGAAAGCGGACCTGCTCGCCGAAGCCCGCGACGGTCTGCGCGACGCGGCCGAGGCGCACCGCGAGGGCGGCTGGAGCGAGGTCGAGGCGCAACGCCGCGCGGTGGCGGATTTCGGTCAGGTCCGCGAGATCGCCGGTGACTACCAAGCGGAACTGAGCATGCACAACGGCGTACGGACGCTGTGGCTGCTCGTGCTCGGCGTGCCCGCGATGCAGACGTCGTGGGAGGTGGCGCGCATCTTCACCTACGGCTCCTGGTCGCGGCTGACCACGCCGAACCCCGGCTGGTATCCGTACGTCACGCAGTTCACCCACGCCGCGATCTACGCCGTGCCGGTGCTCGGCCTGCTCGCGCTGCTGGGCACGCGGTTCCTCAGCCGCCGGTTCGACGGCGTCCGCACGGCCCGGGTCAGCCGGACGCTCGGCGCGATCGCGGTGGGCCTCAACCTGTTCTCCGTGCTGCTCCTGATCGGAGCGACCGGGGTGGTCGACGCGGCGCGGCTGTTCCTGAGCGGTCCGTGCGGCGTGCTGATGGTCGCCTGGGTGGTCCTGTCGTTCCGACTTGTCGTGCTAGCGCGACGTTCCTGGCGGCGGTGTGCCACGATCGTCGCGTGACGACCGCGCTGATCTACCTCGTAGTCATGCTGCTGGTGGCCGCCGTGGTGTTCCTCCTGGCCGCTGTGGTGTTCGGCCGGGGCGAGGAACTGGCGCCGCTGCCGCCGGGCAGCTCGCCCACTCGTCTGCCCGCCGAGGACATCACCGGCGAGGACGTCCGCCAGGTACGCTTCCAGCTGGTGTTCCGCGGGTACAAGATGTCCGAAGTGGACTGGGTGCTGCGCAGGACCGGCGTGGAACTGGACGAACTGCGCGAACGGGTCGCCCGGCTCGAGGCCGCGCAACAGCCCCGCGAAGCAGCGCACCGGAGGCCGACGGGTGAGTGACCTGGTGCTGTCGGTAGACGTCGCGGCACCGGCTGGCACGACCTGGCTCGCACTCACCGACTGGGCCCGCCAAGGCGAGTGGATGCTCGGCACGCAGGTACGGGTCGTCGAGGGCAACGGCCGCAGCGTCGGCTCGAAACTCGCGGCCTTCACCGGCTTCGGAGGCATCGGTTTCACCGACACGATGGAGATCACGACCTGGGAACCGCCCCTGCGCTGCACGGTGCGCCACCTGGGCAGCCTGGTGCAGGGAACGGGCGTGTTCCAGGTGCTGTCGAAGGGCGCCGGCCACTGCACCTTCGTGTGGGCCGAACACCTCAAACTGCCCTTCGGCCTGCTAGGCCGCGCAGGCTGGCCCCTGGCGCGCCCCGCGTTCGCCCTCGGCGTACGCCATTCACTGCGGCAGTTCGCGAGGTTCGCGGAAAATTATTCAATGGGGGAACAATGACGGAACTACTGGGCGAAGACGGCATCGCCCGCTGCAGCTGGGGCAACTCAGCCCCCGATTACGCGACGTACCACGACGAGGAATGGGGCGTCCCGCTCCACGGCGAGGCCGAGCTGTACGAACGCCTGTGCCTGGAATCGTTTCAGTCCGGACTGTCCTGGATCACCATCCTCCGCAAACGCGAGAACTTCCGGAAAGCTTTCCGAGGCTTCGCACCGGAGAAGGTCGCCCGCTTCAGCGAAAAGGACGTCAACCGCCTCATGCAAGACGCGGGAATCGTCCGCAACCGCGCGAAGATCGAGGCAGCCGTGAAGAACGCCCGCGCTGTCGCAGACCTGGACATCCCACTGGACAAGCTGCTGTGGTCCTTCGCCCCCGCGAAACACCGCCGCCCCCGCACCATGGCCGACGTCCCGGCGATCACCGACGAGTCGAAGGCAATGGCGAAGGACCTGAAGAAGCGCGGCTTCGCCTTCCTGGGCCCGACCACCTGCTACGCGCTGATGCAAGCCACCGGCATGGTCGACGACCACGTAAAAGGCTGCTTCCGCGCAACGTGAAGTACGTGAGGGGAACCCTCACGTACACAGATTCCCCCAGGGTGGCCCTCACGACCGGCCGCTCGTTCGGTGAGGGGCCCCTTCACGGACGTAGATTCCCTCAAGGAGCCCTTCACGGACCACCCGGCCGCTGCCCGCCCCGCCCGCCACCCGGGATGCGCCCCCAATGCGGCATTGGGTGCGTCAGATGCACCCAATGTGGCGTTCGGTGCATCCAACGCACCCAATGCCACATTGGGGCGCTAACTGTGATGTCCAGGGAGGTTGGTCAGCCGGGTGACGG
>NZ_SDLT01000043.1 GCF_004522235.1 Amycolatopsis nivea | reverse complement strand
CACTGTTGAGTTCTCAAGCAACACACCCCGAACCAGCCCCGTAATCAACCAGGCCAAGCTCGATGCGTTATTTCAAGCTTTTGTTTTTCCGGAGTCCAACTCTACACCCTGGGAAGCTCGAGGCTTCGTCGGGGGCTGGTTCAGCTCCGGAGGTTTGGGACCACCCACTCTACCACTACTGTGGGAGCTTGGTTCGTGTTCCCGGCGGCCGCCCGGTCTCCCTGGCGACGAAGAGAACATTACACGCCCCGAAACAGCCCTCGAACAGGGGGGTCCCTTTTTTCGCGCCAAGCCGCTGACCTGCGTCGATCCGGCGGTCGCGGCCGGAAGCCGGTCAGCCGGGCTCGCGCTCGCCGTGCGTCGCGATCACCGTGACGCCGACGAGGATCGCCGCGAGGGCCGCCGTCACGTGGATCGGCGCCGGGCCGAACGACGCGGCGAGCACGAGCACCGCGGCCGCCGGGAAGCCGATCGCGATCGGGCGGCATTCGTTCGTCGGGCCGATGTGCAGCAGCCACACGCTCAGCAGGAAGACCGCGACCGGGATCGTCACGGCCAGCGCCGTCACGATGCCGCTGACGTGCACCTGCCCGCTGTCGAATCCGACCGCCAGTTCCAGTCCGGCGCCGACCGCCGCGGCCGAACCGAAAATCAGGTAGTGGCCGTACCCCCAGCTCAACGCGGTCCACCGCGAGTTGCCGCGTTCGAGGCGGGCGTGCCCCGGCTGGTCGAAATACAGCCACCACATCGAGAACACCAGGACCAGGCCGGCGACGGCCAGCGACACGAGCTCGCCGGTGTGCTCCCCCTCCGCGATCCCCTCCTTCACCGCGTTGGTGGCGCTGAGCACGGTTTCGCCGAGCACGATCAGCGTGAAAAGCCCGTACCGCTCGGCGATGTGGTGCGAGTGCCACGGCGTGGTCGTTCGCGCCTCCGCTACCGCGGGCACCGCGAGTTCCAGGACCAGCACCACGAAGAAGCCGATGAACCCAGCAGTGCCGGGCAGTGCCAGCCGGGCGATCCACAGGATCTGGCAGAGCGTGATGCCTGCCGCGTAGAAGTACGCGGTCGTGCGGATTTCCGGTGACTGCCGCGCCGCGCGGAGCCACTGCGTGACCGCGGCCAACCGCATCAGGACGTACCCGATGACCACGATCGTGAAGTCGCCCTCGAAGGCTTTGTCCACGCCGGCCGCGACGGTCAGACCGCCGCCGATCTGGACGAGAGTGGCCAGGCGATAGGGCACGTCGTCGGTGTCGAACGCCGACGCGAACCAGCTGAAGTTCAGCCAGCCCCACCAGATCGCGAAGAACACCATCCCGAAGCTGAGCACCCCGTGCCCGACGTGCCCCTCGGAAAGCGCGTGGTGCAGCTGCGCGGCAGCCTGGCCGACGGCGACCACGAAACACAGGTCGAACAGCAGCTCCAGCGGCGTTGACGCGCGGTGCCCTTCGCTGGTGTCGCGTGGTCGCATCGGCCGGTACCACACCCGGATCCGGTTGCCCGGCACTGATTCGTGGGCCATGTGCGCTCCCCTTTCCGCAGAACGCGGCCATCCCAACATGATCGACGGCGCGGCGCGAGCGCGACATCCCGAGCAGCCGGAACCGGGTGAAACCGGACGCCTCAGCGCAGCCGGACCGCCAGTTCGAAGACCGGATCGTCGAGGGCGGCCTGTCCGGGATCGCAGAGGAAGATCTGCCGCGGCTTCCAGTCGGCCCGCACGTCCCGGTCGGTCAGCCAGCGGTGCAGCGATTCGGCCCCGAGCGCGGTATTCATGTTCGCTTTCGGCACGGTGACGTACGCCTCGCGGCCCGCGTCGTCGCTGCTGAGCGTCATGTCCGGGAAGGCGATGTCCCCGCCGTCGGGGTCGATTGGACAGCAGAATTCGACCAAGCCGTCGCTGTCATCGCTGATTTCCCCGTAGTAGCGCAGGAAAGGCCTTCCGGCATCGCCGGACGGACGCGGGACCGCCGGGCCGCCGAAGAACGCGAACAGCGGGGCGGCGAATGCGCCGATCCGGTCGGCGGTCAGGTGCTCGGAGGCGACGAGCAGCGTGCGGGCGGGCATTTCGCGAACGGACACGTCGTACATCGGGGTTTCCTTCCCGGCCAGTCGGTCGAGGAAGAACCCGGCGAGTTCCCGCTTGGCGCGCCACTCCCGCTCCTGCTCGTCCCAGTACGCGCGGACCTCGGCCGCCGCCGCTTCCGGCGGCAGGTCGAGGACGGTCCGGATCCGCGGCAGCGGCATCCCGATCCGGCGCAGCTGGACGACGCGGCGCGCCCGCTCGAGCTGGTCCGGCGAGTACCAGCGGTAGCCGGTGTCCGGGTCGACGCGGGCAGGCGGCAGCAGGTTCGTCTCGTCGTACAGCCGCAGCGCTTTGGGCGAAAGGCGGGCCAGGCGTGCGAACGCGCCGATGGTCAGCAGGTCCGGCATGGGTTCTCCCTCGTTCGGAACACCCTGAGCGTGGGGCCAGCCCCGAGGGGAAGGTCAAGCGCGCGGCGGCCCCGGCGTTCCGGAGCCTCGCGGAACCGAGGGAAGGCCGGGGAGGAAGAAAGGCGGGCGGGCCCGGTTCCCCCTCGCCCGGGCCCGCCCCGTTGCCTTCGCACGCACTCGGCCTGCCACTCCGGGCAGTGCCCCGGCGATTCGCCGTACGGTCCCCCGCGGACGCCGACGAATTTCGTACCGGGATGCGACTCCGGGTGTCCATTCCCCGGAACTTCGGACTCCCGGGCCGTCCGGCCGATCGACCCATCCCCGGTCGATCGAGCGAATTGCCACTGTCGGTAGCCAAAGTGCCGTTCTGAAGGCTCCATAAGGTCTACTCGGTTGCTCTGAGTAGCACTAGGGGCGAAGGTCACCTGTCACCCGGATGGAGTATCACCTGGTGGCGGTAAGTAGCTCACCGAATAGGCAGGATCAGCGTTGCGTGGTCACGTTCGGTGAATATTCGCCGCGGACTGCGCCGCTTGCTGGTCCTCCGTCAGGATGGCACGCCGCCGGCGGGCGCGGAGTTCCAGGGTCGCGAAAGCCAGCGCGACCAGGGTGAGCCCGCCCGCGCAGCACATCGCCGCGGTGAGCGCGGTCTGGTGCCCGGCGGTCGCGACCACCGATTCGAACACCGACGCCAGCACGGCCGTGCCGATCGCGGTGCCGATCCGCTGGCCGGTCTGCAGCGCTCCCCCGGCGACGCCGGCCAGCCGGTTCGGCACGCATTCGAGGGTGAGCGTCGTGTTCGGCGAGATCACCATCCCGCCGCCGATCCCGCCGATCAGCAACGGTCCGGCCACCGCGAATCCCGCGGCCGACGGCGGCACCAGCTGCACGACCAATCCCACCGAAAGCAGCGAGAGCGCGACGATGCTCAGGCCCATGACGGTCAGCTTCCGGCCGAACCGGGCCACGAGCCGTCCGGCGACGGCTGCTGTCACAGCCGAGCTCAGCGCGAACGGCGTGACAGCCAGCCCCGACTGCAGCGGCGTGTAGCCGAGGCCCTGCTGGAAGAAGAGCGCGAACACCAGCCAGATCCCGGCGAACCCGCAGAAGTACAGTGCCCCGACCGCCGCGCCGCTCGCGTAGCCCGGAGTGCCGGTGAAGAGCCGGATGTCCAGCAACGGCGGCCGGTTCTTGCGCACGACGCGCCGTTCCCACCACACGAAGGCCGCGCCGAAGACGATCGCCACCCCGAACAGCCACCAGAACCGGCCGAACCCGCCCCGTTCGGATTGCACGAGCGGCAGCAGCACCCCGAGCACCGCGACGGCCAGCAGCACGATCCCGGCGTAGTCGATTTCCGTGCGCAGCCGGAGTTTTCGCCGGTCTGTGCGCGGCAGCAGCTTCATCGCGAGCCCGAACGCGATCGCGCCGATCGGCACGTTCACGTAGAACACCCACCGCCAGCCGTCCGGGTCTCCGAACAGCGCGAGGATCACGCCGCCGAGCACCGGCCCGACCGCGGTGGAGATGCCGACGACCGCGCCGAACATGCCGAACGCCCGCCCGCGCTCGGCGCCGTGGAACAGATCCTGGATCAGGCCGCTGTTCTGCGGCGTCAGCATGCCCGCGGCGCAGCCCTGGGCCAGCCGGGCGGCGACGAGGGTCGCCGGGTCGGGGGCCGCGCCGGCGAGCGCGCTCGTCGCGACGAACGCCGCCAGCGCGATGAGGAACATCCGGCGGCGGCCCAGCGCGTCGCCGAGCCTGCCGCCGGTGACCAGGACCAGGCCGAAGGCGAGCGCGTAGCCCGAGACCACCCACTGGATGGTGCCCGCGCCGGTGTTCAAGTCGCGCTGGATCGAGGGCAGAGCCGTGTTGACGATGCTGACGTCCAGCAGCGTCATGAACCCGGCGGCGAGGGTGACCGCGAGCGCCCGCCAGCGGCGGGGATCCGGCTCCGCCCCGGTCATCAGGTGTTGGCGGTGATCCCAGGGATGCCCTTGAGCTCACCGATGAGCATCGAACTGACCTTCACCGGGTAATCGTAAAGCGCGAAGACCGTCTGGTTCTTGCCGACGAGCTTGAGGTGCACCGGCGTATCGCCCTTGTGCGCCAGCAGCGTCGACTTCAGCTCGCTGACCACGGCCTGGTCGATCTTCTCCGCGGCGGCCAGCAGCACCAGCGGCGGTTCCTCGTCGCCGTTGCCGATCTCGGACAGGTCCAGCGGCACGAGCCCGCCGCCGAACACCGACATCTTGTCCTCGCGCCAGTTGACCCGGCCCTTCACCAGCACCGCGTTGTCCTCGACCAGGTCCGCGGCGAACATCGAGTACGCCTTGGCGAAGAACAGCACCTCGAGCGCGGCGTCCATGTCCTCGACGGTGCAGATCGCCCAGGGCTCGCCCTTCTTGTTGACCCGGCGTTCGAGCGAGGTGAGCAGGCCGGAGATGACGACCTCGCCCTCCTTCGGCGGGTCGGCGAGCAGCGCAGCGATCGGCTTCGGCGCGTGTTTGCGCAGGATGCGCTCGGCCCCGTCGAGCGGGTGCGCCGACACGTACAGGCCCAGCATTTCGCGTTCATAGGCCAGGAGCTGCTTGCGCGGGTACTCCTCCTCGCCGAACTTGAGGTGCGCGAGCGGCGAGGACGACGGCGCCGCTTCGGCCGCGTCTCCGTCGTCGGCTCCGAACGAGCCGAAGAGGTCGAACTGGCCCATCGCTTCCTGGCGCTTGAGCGGGACGACGGCTTCCACCGCGTCCTCGTGCACCTGGATCATCGACAGCCGCGTGTGGCCCATCGAATCGAACGCGCCCGCCTTGATCAGCGATTCGATCACCCGCTTGTTGCAGGCCACCAGCTCCGACTTGTCCAGGAACTCGGTGAACGAGGAGTACTTGCCCTTCTCCTCGCGCGTCTTGATGATCGACTCCACCACGTTCGCGCCCACGTTGCGCACCGCGCCCAGACCGAACCGGATGTCGTTCCCGACGGCCGCGAACCGCAGCGCCGACTCGTTCACGTCCGGCGGCAGCACCTTGATCCCCAGCCGCCGGCACTCCGACAGGTAGATCGCCGACTTGTCCTTGTTGTCGCCGACCGACGTGAGCAGCGCGGCCATGTACTCCGCGGTGTAGTTCGACTTGAGGTAGGCGGTCCAGTACGCGATCAGGCCGTACGCGGCGGCGTGCGACTTGTTGAACGCGTACCCGGCGAACGGGAGAATCGTGTCCCACAGCGCCTTGACCGCTTCCGGCGAGAAGCCGCCCTCGACCAGCGGGCTGGACTTCATGCCCTCTTCGAAGCCCTCGTACTCCTTCTCGAGGACTTCCTTCTTCTTCTTGCCCATCGCGCGGCGGAGCGTGTCCGCTCGGCCCATCGTGTAGCCCGCGACCTTCTGGGCGATCTGCATGATCTGCTCTTGGTAGACGATCAGGCCGTAGGTCTCGGACAGGATCTCCCGCAGCGGTTCCTCCAGCTGCGGGTGGATCGGCTTGATCTGCTGCCGGTTGTTCTTGCGGTCGGCGTAGTCGTTGTGCGCGTTCATGCCCATCGGACCGGGCCGGTACAGCGCGAGCACCGCGATGATGTCCTCGAACCCGGTCGGCTGCATGCGCCGCAGCAGGTCGCGCATCGCGCCGCCGTCGAGCTGGAACACGCCGAGCGTGTCGCCCCGGCCGAGGAGCTTGTACGCCTCGGGGTCGTCGAAGCCGAGCCGGTCGAGGTCGATCTCCTCGCCGCGGTTGGCCTTGATGTTCTCCAGCGCGTCGCCGATGACGGTGAGGTTGCGCAGGCCGAGGAAGTCCATCTTCAGCAGGCCGATGGCCTCGCAGGAGGGATAGTCCCAGCCGGTGATGATCGACCCGTCGTCGCGCTGCCACACCGGGATCGCGTCGGTGAGCGGCTCGCTCGACATGATCACCGCGCAGGCGTGCACGCCCGCGTTGCGGATCAGGCCTTCGAGGCCGCGGGCGGTGTCGAAGATCGTCTTGCACTCTTCGTCGGTCTCGACCAGCGTGCGGACCTCGGCGGCCTCGGCGTAGCGCTCGTGCTTCGAGTCGACGATGCCCGACAGCGGGATGTCCTTCGCCATGATCGGCGGCGGCAGCGCCTTCGAAATCCGGTCCGCGATCGAGTAGCCCGGCTGGCCGAAGTGCACGCGGGCGGAGTCCTTGATCGCCGCCTTGGTCTTAATCGTGCCGAAGGTGATGACCTGCGCGACCCGGTCCGAGCCGTACTTGTCGGTGGCGTACCGGATCATCTCGCCGCGGCGGCGGTCGTCGAAGTCGATGTCGATATCGGGCATCGACATGCGCTCCGGGTTCAGGAACCGCTCGAACAGCAGCTTCTGCGGGATCGGGTCGAGGTTCGTGATGCCGAGCGCGTACGCGACGAGCGCGCCGGCGGCGGACCCTCGGCCGGGGCCGACGAGGATGCCGACCTCCCGCGCGTGCTGGATGAGGTCGGCGGTGATGAGGAAGTAGGACG
This sequence comes from Amycolatopsis nivea, assembly GCF_004522235.1. GTDB lineage: Bacteria > Actinomycetota > Actinomycetes > Mycobacteriales > Pseudonocardiaceae > Amycolatopsis > Amycolatopsis nivea. The sequence goes on along the minus strand of NZ_SDLT01000043.1, from coordinate 78,678 downwards.
GGAAGCCCTTGCCCTCGATGACGCCGAGTTCGTAGTCGCAGCGTTCCTCGTACCCGTCCGGGATGCCTTCGGGAAACCGCCACTTGAGGCCCTCGGCCACCTGGTGGCGCAGCCAGGAAGCGTCGGTGTGTCCTTCGGGGACGTCGAAGACCGGCATCCGGTCCTTGTGCGTGTACACGTCCTCGTACGACTCGACCCGCTCCGCGATCAACAACGTGTTGTCCGCCGCCCCCGGGACTTCCCGGTCCCAGTACTCGCGCATCTCCTCCGCCGACTTCAGGAAATAACCGTCCCCGTCGAACTTGAACCGCGTCGGATCGTTCAGCGTCTTCCCCGCCTGCACGCACAGCAACGCCGAGTGCGTGTCCGCCTGGTCCTTCGTCACATAGTGCGAATCGTTCGTCGCCAGCGGCGGGAGGTCCAGCAGCTTCCCGATCTCCAGCAAACCCTCCCGCACCGACCGCTCGATCGGCAGCCCGTGGTCCATCAGCTCCAGGAAGAAATTCCCCGCCCCGAAAATGTCCTTGTAGTCCGAGGCCGCCTGGATCGCGGCCTCGCGCTGCCCCAGCCGCAACCGGGTCTGCACCTCGCCCGACGGGCAGCCGGTCGTCGCGATGATCCCGGACGCGTTCTCCGCGATCAGCTCCCGATCCATCCGCGGCTTGCGGTAATACCCCTGAATCGACGCCAGCGACGACAGCTTGAACAGATTCCGCAACCCCGTCGCGTTCCCCGCCACCATCGTCATGTGCGTGTACGCACCGCCACCCGAGACGTCGCCGCCCTCGCCGAACTCGTCCGACCCCCGCTGCGACGCCTGCCCCCAGAACACCGGCTTCTTGTGAAACCGCGACTCCGGCGCGATGTACGCCTCGATCCCGATGATCGGCTTGATCCCGTGCTTCTTCGACGTCTGATAAAACTCGTCCCCGCCATACATGTTCCCGTGATCGGTCATCCCGACCGCCGGCATGTTCAGCCGGGCCGCCTCCGCGAACAAGGGACCGATCTTCGCCGCACCGTCCAGCATGGAGTACTCGGTGTGGACGTGCAGGTGGACGAAAGAATCGTTCGACACCAGCGAAAACCTCCCCTAGGCAGACGGCTTCCCGGCTCCGGTCGACGCGGCGGGCCCGGGCTGTCCACCCTAGTCCGCCGCGGTCTGAGCGCTCCGTCTGGATCCTCTCTCTTCCGTAGGCCGGGCGCGGCTCCGACGCGCCGGGCGCGTTCGGCGTGGTGATCGCCGGTGCGCCCCTCAGTACCCGGACACGGTCGCACCCGGCACCGACAAAAACCGGCGCCTCGGACAGCCGGGCCCCCAGAGTCACCCGGGAGCGTGAACCAGCCCACAACCGCCGAGCAAGGGGCCATGGCTCCGCTTGACAGCGGCCGGGCCGGAACCGACGATCCGTCGCGTGAACCTGTCTGACAGCCGGGCAGCCGGACCGCTCCCCCGGCGCGTCAGCGCGATGGAGGCCGTCCTCGGCCATCTGCGGCAGGCGATCGAGCACGGCGAGTACGCGATCGGCGACCAGCTGCCGTCGGAGGCCGCGCTGAGCAGGGAGTTCGAGGTCAGCCGCTCGGTCGTGCGCGAGGCGCTGCGCGGGCTGCAGGCGCTCGGGCTGACCGTGTCGCGCACCGGCCGCGGCACGTTCGTCACCGCGAGCGGCCCGCCGGAGAACCCTACGTTCGGCGACTACTCGGCCCGCGACCTGGTCGAGGTGCGCAGGCACGTCGAGGTCCCGGTGGCCGCGTACGCCGCGCGCCGCCGCGACGCCGACCAGCTCGCCCGGCTCGCCGATCTCGTCGACCGGATGGACGCCGAGACCGCGGACGCCGCCTGGGTGGCGCTCGACTCACAGTTTCACGTCACGATCGCACGGGCATCTGGCAATCCGGTGTTCGCGAAGGTGATCGAGGAGATCCGCGACGCACTGGCCCGCCAGTCGGCGTTCCTGAACCAGCTCGGCGGACGGCGCACCCAGTCGAACGTCGAGCACCGGCGCATCGTCACGGCGATCGCCGAAGGCGAGGAAGACGCGGCGGCGGCCGCGATGACCGAGCATCTCGATCACGTCGAGAAGACCCTGACCACGATCGTCCGACCGGCGCGCGCCGGCGAAGCAGAAACAGGTACCACCGCGTGAGTGAAGAAACCCTGCCCGCCACTGCCGAGGCGGGTCCCGCCGACGCGGGCGACGCCGGATACAACAAGGCGCTGAAATCCCGGCACATCAACATGATCGCCATCGGCGGCGCGATCGGCACCGGCCTGTTCCTCGGCGCGGGCGGACGGCTCGCGCAGGCCGGTCCGGCGCTCGCGATCGTGTACGCGGTGTGCGGGCTCTTCGCGTTCTTCGTGGTGCGCGCGCTCGGCGAACTGATCCTGCACCGTCCGTCGTCCGGCGCGTTCGTGTCCTACGCGCGCGAGTTCATGGGCGAGAAGGGCGCGTACGTCGCGGGCTGGATGCACTTCCTCAACTGGTCGACGACCGGCATCGCGGACATCACCGCCATCGCGCTGTACGCGCACTTCTGGTCGTTCTTCACGCCGATCCCGCAGTGGGTGCTCGCGCTGATCGCGCTGGCGGTCGTGCTGTCGCTGAACCTCGTGTCGGTGAAGCTGTTCGGCGAGATGGAATTCTGGTTCTCGATCGTCAAGGTCGCCGCGCTGGTGCTGTTCCTGATCGTCGGCATCGTCCTGCTGGTGACGCAGCATCCGATCGACGGCCACATCCCCGGCCCGCAGCTGATCTCCGACCACGGCGGCGTGTTCCCGGCGGGCATCGTGCCGATGATCCTGATCGTGCAGGGCGTCGTGTTCGCCTACGCCTCGTGCGAACTGGTCGGCGTCGCGGCGGGCGAAACGGAGAACCCGAAGAAGATCGTGCCCAAGGCGATCAACTCGATCATGTGGCGGATCGCGCTGTTCTACGTCGGCTCGGTCGTGCTGCTGGCGATGCTGCTGCCGTGGGACGCCTACTCGGCCGACCAGAGCCCGTTCGTCACCGTGCTGGCGAAACTGGGCGTGCCCGGCGCGGACAGCATCATGAACCTGGTCGTGCTGACCGCCGCGCTGTCGAGCCTCAACTCCGGCCTGTACTCGACCGGGCGGATCCTGCGCTCGATGTCGCTGGCCGGGTCCGCGCCGAAGTTCACCGGCGTGATGAACCGCAACCAGGTGCCCTACGGCGGGATCCTGCTGACGTCGTCGGTGTGCGTGGTCGGCGTCGGGCTGAACTACGTGGTGCCGAAGGACGCGTTCGAGATCGTGCTGAACTTCGCCGCCGTCGGCATCCTCGGCACCTGGGCGATCATCGTGCTCAGCCACCTGCTGTTCGTGCGGAAGGCCAAGCGCGGCGAGGTGACCCGGCCGCACTTCCGGCTGCCGTTCTCGCCCTACACCGAAATCGCGACGCTCGCCTTCCTCGCCGCGGTCGTCGTGCTGATGGGCTTCGACAAGACCGGCCGGATCACCCTCATGGCGCTGCCGGTGATCGTCGTCGCGCTCGTCGCCGGCTGGTTCGTCGTGCGCAAGCGGATCGACATGAGCGCGTTCGACAAGGCAGAGGCGTCGTGATCCCGCAGGAACGCGAACCGCGGCACGTCCCGCTGGTCCACCTTCTGCGCGACGGCATGGTCGAGGGCGTCCACCACGGTTCCGTCGTCGTGCTCTCGCCCGACGGTTCGACGCTGTTCGAGGCGGGCGACCCCGACGTCGCGATGTACCCGCGTTCGACCGCGAAGCCGTTGCAGGCCGCCGCGATGGCCCGGCTCGGACTGCGCCTCGACCCGTCCGGTTTCGCGATCGCCGCGGCCAGCCACTCCGGCGAACCGCGGCATCTCGAGGCAGCCGCCGCCGTGCTGGAAAGCCGCGGCTTCACCGAAACCGATCTGGGCAACCCCGCTGACCTGCCCTACGACCCGGTCGAGCGGGACGCCTGGATCGCTGCTGGACGGCAGCCGTCGCGACTCGCGCACAACTGCTCCGGCAAGCACGCCGCGATGCTGGCCGTGTGCCAAGAGCAGCGGTGGGACGTCGACGGTTACCTCGATCCGGCACACCCGCTGCAGCGTGCGATCCGGGAAACCGTCGAGGAACTGACCGGGCAAACCGTGCCGCGCGTAGCCACGGACGGCTGCGGTGCGCCACTGTTCGCGCTGTCTCTGCGAGGTTTGGCGAAGGCTGCTTCGCGGATCGCGACCGCGCCAGAGGGTTCGCCGGAATCGTTGGTGGCCAACGGGATCCGGCAGCATCCGGATCTGGTGGCCGGGAGCCGACGCGACGTCACCCGGCTGATGCGGGCCGTGCCGGGACTGATCGCGAAGGACGGTTTCGAGGCCGTGCAGCTCGCCGCGTTGCCGGACGGAACCGCAGTGGCGCTGAAGATCGCGGACGGCGGCGACCGAGCCCGTCCTGCCGTACTCGCGGCGGCGCTGGCACGAGCAGGCGTCGATCCGGAACTGCTCGCCCCGTTCCGCAACCCCGCTCTCCAGGTGACGGACGCACTCGCCGCCTAAGTCCGTGAGGGGAACCCGCACAGCCGCTGATTCCCCCAGGGTTCCCCTCACGGACCGCCTTCTCCGCAGGAGCGGAACGGTAGCGACTCGCGTACGTTCGATTACGTGCTGAACCGAATCGTCGACCGACTGCTCGGTCTCCCCGCCGCCGAGGGTCCGGCCCCGACCGCAGCCAAGGGCCTCCGCGTCCCGATGCACGACGGCGTGCACCTGCTAGCCGACCGCTACACCCCGGCGGGCCTGACGAACGGCCCCGTAGTCCTGATCCGCACCCCCTACGGCCGCACCGGCCCCCTCGCCAAGCTCTTCGGCGAAACCTTCGCGCGCCACGGCCTGCAAACCGTCCTGCAAAGCACCCGCGGCACCTTCGGCTCCGAAGGAGAATTCCGCCCGTTCCACCTCGAACGCGAGGACGGGATCGCCACCGCCGAATGGCTGCGCGCCCAACCCTGGTGCGACGGGCGGATCGCGATGGCGGGCGCGAGCTACCTCGGCCACACGCAATGGGCAGTCGGCCCGTATCTCGACCCGCCGCTGGAAGCCATGTGCCTCGGGATCACCGCGTCGGAATTCGTCAGCACGTTCTATCCGGGCGGGGTGCTCGCGGCGGACAACATGGTGTCCTGGTCGGCGATGATCGGGAAGCAGGAGGAGCGGTTCGCCGCGCTGCCGAACCCGTTGCAGACGCGGCGCACGCGCAGTGCGATGGCGTACCTGCCGATCGCGGGCGCGGACGTGGCGGCGATCGGCAAGCCGGTGCAGTTCCTCCAGGACGTCACCGAGCACGCCGACCCGGACGACGATTTCTGGCAGATGTCCGACCACAGCGCCGAAGTCGCGAAACTCGACGTGCCGGTCAGCATGGTCACCGGCTGGTACGACCTGTTCATCCGCGCGCAGATGCGGGACTTCCGCACGCTGCAGGACGCCGGACGGTCGCCGCGGATCACCGTCGGCCCGTGGTCGCACGGCGAACCGGCCAGCTTCCGCGTGCTGATCCAGGACCAGCTCGGCTTCCTGCGCGCGCACCTCGCCGACGACCGCACCCAGTTACAGCGCTCCCCCGTGCGGATCTTCCTGCAGAAGGCGTCGACCTGGCTCGATTTCGACCACTGGCCGCCGGCTTCCGAGCCCACGCACGCACACCTGCGCCCGGTCGGCGGTCTCGGCGAAACGGTGCCCGGCGAGGCCCTGCCCACGCCCTTCACCTACGACCCGGCGGACCCGACCCCGGCCGTCGGCGGGCCGTTGCTGATGGGAAAGTCCAAGCAGCGCGACAATTCCGAGATCGAGGCGCGCGACGACGTGCTGGTGTTCACCGGCGAACCGCTGGTGCACGACGTCGACGTGATCGGCGATGTGTCCGCCACCGTGTTCGTGCGGACCGAATTGGCCGACGCCGACGTGTACGTGCGGCTGTGCGACGTCGATCCCGGCGGCATCTCGCGCAACGTCACCGACGGAATCCTGCGACTGCGTCCCGGCCTGCCGGAAGCCGACGCCGACGGAGTGGTGCGGGCCGAGGTGGAGCTCGACCCGACCGCGTACCGCTTCCGTCGCGGGCACCGCTTGCGGGTTCAGGTCGCGGGCGGCGCGTTCCCCCGGTTCGCGCGCAATCACGGTACGGGAGAACGGGTTTCGTCCGCGGTGCGCGGCACGCCGAACCGGTTCGAGGTGTTCCACGACGAGACCCGGCCCTCGCGGGTCACGCTGCCGGTCTTTACTCGGTGACCGTGCGCTGATGCGTCGTCAGCCTGCCGTCGTCGTGCAGCACGTGCAGCAGCAGCGACGGCGGGCTGTCGAAGTCCAGCGGCCCGCCTTCGTCCCAGCCGCGGCCCGCGCCGGGTTCCACCGGCAGCAGTGATCCGGACACCACGCCCGGCGCGATCCGCACCGGCACGCCCGCGAACTCTGTTGCAGCGCCGGTGTGCACGTGCCCGCACAACAGCGCTACGACGCCGGGATGCCGCTTCAGCACGGCAGCGAGACGGTCTTCGCCGGTCTGGCGGATCGCGTCCACCAGCGGCACCCCGACGTCGAGCGGCGGGTGGTGAAACGCGACGAACGACGGGCCGTCGTGGCCAGCGAGCGTGTCGTCCAGCCAGGCGAGCGTCTCGTCGGCGAGGTAGCCCGCGCCCTTGCCCGGGATCGTCGAATCGCACGACACGAGCAGGACATCGGCCACCTTGGTCGCGGAGTTCACCGGTGCGTCGCCAGCCGGTTCTCCCAACAGCGCTTCGCGAAACTGCGCGCGGACGTCGTGGTTGCCGGGGCAGACCACCACCGGCACCGGAAGGTCCAGCAGTTCGGCCGCGCGACGGTATTCCTCGGGCAGGCCGTGATCGGCGATGTCGCCGGTGGCGAACACAGCGTCGACCGGCGCTTCGAGGTTTCGCAGGTACCGCGTCACTGCGGCGGCCCGTGCGTCGGCGCGCTCGCTGCCGTCGAGGTGGATGTCGGAAAGATGCGCGAAAACCCGCACCGGATCAGCTCCCTTGCAAGTACGTCAACGCTTTCACCCAGTTCCGGACCAGCAGCGCGGACGCGCCGGGCAAATCGTTCGCCCGCAAGGCCGCCGCGATCTCGCGGTGTTCGGCCACGCTCTCCGCCACTCGGTCCCGCCCGCCGAAGTATGCCGTCTCGTAGCGTTTGAGCAACGGCTTTGTCTGCTCGATCAAGCGCAGCAGATGGGGGTTGCCGCAGCGGGACGTGAGCAGCGCGTGCCAACGGTCGTCGGCTGCCGGGAGATCGCAGGAATCGGCTATCTCGTCGAAAATCCGGTCGAGCGCGTCCGGCAGCGAGGCGAGTTCCAGCGGCGACGTCCAGCGCAGGGCGAGCGCTTCCAGTTCGGCGATCAGCGGGTACAGCCGGCGCGCTTCCTGCGGATCGAGTGGCGCGACGAGGAATCCGCGCCCCGGAGCGGCGACGAGCAGCCCGCGGTCGGCCAGTCCGATCAGCGCCTCGCGCAACGGCGTGCGGGAGACGCCCAGCTCGTTCGCCAGGTGGACCTCGTTGATCCGGGTGTCGGCGGGAAACCGTCCGTCGAGGACGCGCGCGGTGATCTCCTCGATGAGTTCACCGCGCAGGAGTCTCTTGCCCATGCGGCGAGTATTGCACACAGTTCACTCGTACTGTATTCAGTTCATATGGCCAGCTCTTTCGATGTCGCCCGCGCACGGTCCGAAACCCCAGGGTGCGTCGGAGTCACGCACTTCAACAACGCCGGCTCCGCCCTCCCTCCCGCACGCGTCACCGACACCGTGATCGACTACCTGCGCACCGAATCCCTGCTCGGCGGCTACGAAGCGGTCGAACAGGCCAAGGACCGCATCGACGGCGTGTACGCCTCGATCGCGCGGCTGCTCAACGCCGCCCCGGAAGACATCGCGCTCAGCGACAACGCCACCCGCTCGTGGCAGGCGATCTTCTACGCGCTGCCGTTCGGGCCGGGCGACCGGATCCTCACCGCGAGCGCCGAATACGCCAGCAACGCCATCGCCTACCTCCAGATCGCGCGCCGCACCGGAGCGACCGTCGAGGTCGTGGGCGACGACGAAACCGGCCAACTCGACGTCGCCGACCTGCGCCGCCGCATCGACTCCGACGTCAAGCTCATCGCGGTGACCCACGTGCCCACCCAGGGCGGCCTGGTGAACCCCGCCGAGGAAATCGGCGCCGTCGCGCGCGAGGCGGGCATCCCGTTCCTGCTCGACGCGTGCCAGTCGGCCGGACAACTGGACCTCGACGTCGAACGCATCGGCTGCGACGCCCTGACCACCACCGGCCGCAAGTACCTGCGCGGGCCGCGCGGCACCGGCTTCCTGTACGTGCACCCGCGGCTGCGCGACCGTCTCGAACCGGCGATGCTCGACCTGCACTCGGCCAAGTGGACCTCCCCCACCGAGTACGTCGTCGACCCGACCGCCAAGCGATTCGAGGTATGGGAACGCGATTACGCCGCGGTACTCGGCCTCGGCGCGGCCGTGGACTACGCGCTGGAATGGGGCCTGCCCGCGATCGAAGAACGCGTCACCGCCCTGGCCGCGACCCTGCGCTCCCGCCTGGCCGAACTGGACCGAGTCACCGTGCACGACGCTGGCGCGCGCAAATGCGGGCTCGTGACCTTCAGCGTCGACGGACTGCCCGCGGACGAGATCAAGGACCGGCTGAACGCGGCGAAAATCAACACGAGCGTGGCGCGCCCGCCGTCGGCGCAGTACGACTTCACCGCCCGCCAATTGCCGGATCTGGTGCGCGCGTCGGTGCACTACTACAACACCGACGAGGAGATCGACCGGCTGATCGGAGAGGTCGCCGCACTCACGCGGTGAGATCACCCGGTTGGCGCAGTATCCAGCGCCGCCGAAGCCGCCTCTTGTCTCGCGTACACCCGCGGAGTGCGCTGCGGCCGGGCCTGTCGAGGGGGCAGGCCCGACGGGGCAAGGGGAGGAACGAGAAGGCCTCTTGGGCCGGGAACGATGGGGGATCCCGGTTCAAGGGGCCTTCTCTTGCGTCCGCGGAGACCGCACCGGATGCTCGACAGTCCAGGCAACGAAAACAAGCGACCCCATCCGGTGAAAACTCCACCGGATGGGGTCGGCTCGAAAACGGTGGGCGCAGCAGGGATCGAACCTGCGACCGCTCGGGTGTAAACCGAGTGCTCTCCCGCTGAGCTATGCGCCCGCGCGCCGGAACGGGGAATCCCCGCCCCGGCGAGCGAAAAGAATTCAGGCGGTCAGTTCCTCGACCGCCTTCTTCCACCCGGCCTGGTCGCGCGCCTCGCCCGGCGCGTTGACCTCGGCGAAGCGGACCACGCCTTCGGTGTCGATCAGGAAGGTGCCGCGGACGGCGAGCCCTGCCTGGTCGTTGAACACGCCGTACTTCTGCGCCACCTCGCCGTGCGGCCAGAAGTCCGACAGCAGCGGGAACTGGTAGCCCTCGACCTCGGCCCACGCCTTGAGCGAGAACGGCGTGTCGACCGAGACGCCCAGCACCTGGACGCCCTTGCCGTCGTAGTCGCCGAACTCGTCGCGCAGCTGGCACAGTTCGCCGGTGCAGATCCCGCTGAAAGCGAACGGGTAGAACACCAGCAGGACCGGCTTGTCGCCCTTGAACTGCGACAGCGTGACCGGCTGCTTGTTGTAGTCGTTGAGCGTGAAGTCAGGGGCCTGCGAACCGACCTCGACGGCCATACCGGCGATTCCTCTCCAGAGCGAACACGAGCGTGCCGCCCACCCTATCGCGGCCTCAGCGCTGCTTGGCCTTCGAGGACTTCGGCGACACCAGCCGGGTGCCCAGCCAGCCGGGGCCCACGCTGATGTTGGCCGTCTGGGCGAGCCCGACCTGGGGCACCGCCTCGGCGATGTCGCTGGGCTCGACGTGCCCGGGCTGCCCGGTCTTCGGGGTCAGCACCCAGATCACGCCGTTCTCGTCCAGCGGGCCTCGCGCGTCGACCAGCGCGTCCCCGAGGTCTCCGTCGTTGTCGCGCCACCACAGCAGCACAACGTCGATGACCTCCTGCGCGTCTTCGTCGAGGAGCTCACCGCCGATGGTTTCCTCGATCGCCGCGCGGACGTCGTCGTCGACGTCCTCGTCCCAGCCGATCTCCTGGACCACCATGTCCGGCTTGATGCCAAGGCTCTCGGCGACGCCGGCGTTGCCTGCGTCTCCCGCGGCGACCACTGCTTCCACTCCTCCAACTACGACGGAGCGCGGCGGTAGGTCCGCCGCACTCGGATACACGGTTGTCGAACAGCGAACACTGACGCGGCGCTGCGCGCAACCGTCCACACCGGATCTTTGGCAAGTCGTGTCTGCAGCGTAGGGGCTTGCCGCCTCCCCGCCCGACTCCGGGTGGCACTCAGTACCCACCGCTGCGACGCCCTCCCCGAGAGCCTCCTTTAGGGTGGGGGAGAGAAAACGCGCGCGCGATACACCGTGCGCGGGGAGTGGCGACACTCGGGCGGCCGATGTTACCGGGCAGTACAGGTGACGGGAACCCCAACCGGGACGACCATGGACGTCGGCGAGCACTCCCGCCCACCAGCTACAACGGCTACAACCAGCTACAAGGAGACCCCTTGGCCCCGCAGAACGACGGCGCCTCCGGCAAGGAGACCCCGGCTCGCGTACGCGTCATCCGTGACGGACTCGCGGCGCACCTTCCCGACATCGACCCGGAAGAGACCAGCGAATGGCTGGACTCCTTCGACGAGGCGCTGGCGCGAGGGGGCCAGCAGCGGGCCAGGTACCTGATGCTGCGCATCCTCGAGCGCGCCCGGGAGCGCAACGTCGGCGTCCCGGCGCTCACGTCGACCGACTACGTGAACACGATCCCCACCGAGAACGAGCCGTGGTTCCCGGGCGACGAGGAGATCGAGCGCCGCTACCGCCGCTACATCCGCTGGAACGCGGCGATCATGGTGCACCGCGCGCAGCGGCCGGGCGTCGGCGTCGGCGGCCACATCTCCACCTACGCCTCGTCGGCGGCGCTGTACGAGGTCGGCTTCAACCACTTCTTCCGCGGCAAGGACCACTCCGGCGGCGGCGACCAGGTCTTCTTCCAGGGCCACGCCTCCCCCGGCATGTACGCCCGCGCGTTCCTCGAGGGCCGCCTTTCCGAGCAGCAGCTCGACGGGTTCCGCCAGGAGTACAGCCACGCGGGCGAGGGCGGCGGCCTCCCGTCGTACCCGCACCCGCGGCTGATGCCGGAGTTCTGGGAGAACCCGACGGTGTCGATGGGCCTCGGCCCGATGAACGCGATCTACCAGGCGCGGTTCAACCGCTATCTGCACGACCGCGGCATCAAGGACACCTCCGACCAGCACGTCTGGGCGTTCCTCGGCGACGGCGAGATGGACGAGGCCGAATCGCGCGGCCTGATCCACGTGGCCGCGGGCGAGGGCCTCGACAACCTGACCTTCGTGATCAACTGCAACCTGCAGCGGCTCGACGGCCCGGTGCGCGGCAACGGCAAGATCATCCAGGAGCTGGAGTCCTACTTCCGCGGCGCGGGCTGGAACGTGATCAAGGTCATCTGGGGCCGCGAATGGGACGCGCTGCTCTCGGCCGACCGCGACGGCGCGCTGGTCAACCTGATGAACGTCACGCCGGACGGCGACTACCAGACGTACAAGGCCAACGACGGCGCCTTCGTCCGCGAGCACTTCTTCGGCCGCGACCCGCGGACGAAGGAACTGGTCAAGGACCTGTCCGACGCCGACGTCTGGAACCTCAAGCGCGGCGGGCACGACTACCGCAAGGTGTACGCGGCGTACAAGGCGGCCATGGAGCACCACGGCCAGCCGACGGTGATCCTGGCCCACACCATCAAGGGCTACGGCCTCGGCCCGTCGTTCGAGGGCCGCAACGCCACGCACCAGATGAAGAAGCTCACCCTCGACGACCTGAAGCTGTTCCGGGACGCGCAGCGGATCCCGATCAGCGACGAGGAACTCGAGAAGAACCCGAAGCTGCCGCCGTACTTCCACCCCGGCCCGGATTCGCCGGAGATCGAGTACATGCGCGGCCGCCGCAAGGCGCTGGGCGGGTACCTGCCGGAGCGCCGCCCGAAGACCGCCAAGGCGCTCGTGCTGCCCGGCGACAAGGTCTACGAGGGCGTCCGCAAGGGCTCGGGCAAGCAGGAGGTCGCCACCACGATGGCGATCGTCCGGCTCATCCGCGAGCTGGCGAAGGACTCGGAGATCGGCAAGCGGATCGTCCCGATCATCCCGGACGAGGCCCGCACGTTCGGCCTCGACTCGATGTTCCCGACCGCCAAGATCTACAACCCGCACGGCCAGACCTACACCTCGGTCGACGCGAGCCTGATGCTGGCGTACAAGGAGTCCGAGAAGGGCCAGCTGCTGCACGAGGGCATCAACGAGGCGGGTTCCACCGCGTCGTTCACCGCCGTCGGCACGTCGTACGCGACGCACGGCGAGCCGATGATCCCGATCTACATCTTCTACTCGATGTTCGGGTTCCAGCGCACCGGCGACGGCCTGTACGCGGCGGCGGACCAGATGGCCCGCGGTTTCGTGCTGGGAGCCACCGCCGGCCGCACCACGCTCACCGGCGAGGGTCTCCAGCACGCGGACGGGCACTCGCTGCTGCTGGCGGCGACGAACCCGGCCGTGGTGGCGTACGACCCGGCGTACTCGTTCGAGATCGCCCACATCGTCAAGGACGGCCTGCGCCGGATGTACGGCGAGACCGGCCCGGACGGCAACGGCGAGAACGTCTTCTACTACATCACCATCTACAACGAGCCGTACCAGCAGCCGGCGGAGCCGGAGAACCTGGACGTCGACGGCGTCCTGAAGGGCCTCTACCGGTACGCCGACGCCCCTGAGGGCGACGGTCCGGAGGTTCAGGTGCTGGTCTCCGGCGTCACGATGCCGGACGCGCTCAAGGCGCAGAAGATGCTGGCCGAGGAGTGGGGCGTGCGGGCCGCGGTGTGGTCGGCGACGTCGTGGGGCGAACTGCGCCGCGAAGCGGTCGAGATCGACCACGAGAACCTGCTGCACCCGGACGCGACGCCGCGGGTTCCGTACGTCACGCAGAAGCTGGCCGAGGTTTCCGGCCCGGTCGTGGCGGTGTCGGACTGGATGCGCGCGGTGCCGGACATGATCCGCCCGTGGGTGCCCACCGACATGCTCACGCTCGGCACCGACGGGTTCGGCTTCTCCGACACCCGCCCGGCCGCGCGGCGCAAGTTCCTGGTGGACGCCGAGTCGATCACCGTCGGCGCGCTGTCCGCGCTCGCCAAGCGCGGCGAGTTCGACCAGGCGAAGGTCGCCGAGGCGGCGCGCCGCTACCGGCTCGACGACGTGGCGGCTGCCGGGCCGCAGACGTCCGACTCCGGCAACGCGTGACCGCTGCCTGACCGCGGAGGCCCCTCCCGGGACGATGTCCCGGAGGGGCCTCTGCCTTAAGGTAGACATCGGATGTATCCGGATGCCTGACGAAAGGTGGTCGAGCGTGACCCAGCGTCGCCTGCCCCGGCCCAGCGAGCTCAAAGAGATCCTGCGGCCGAAGCCGATCGTGCTCAATCCGACCGACCGGCGCCTGGCCGGCGCGCACACGATCGCCGACCTGCGGATGATCGCGCGCAAGCGGACCCCGCGCGCGGCGTTCGACTACACCGACGGCGCGGCCGAGCTCGAGGACAGCCTGCGCCGCGCCCGGCAGGCCTACCGCCGGGTGGAATTCCAGCCCAACGTGCTGCGCGGGGTGTCCGATGTGGACACCAGCAGGGAGATCCTCGGCAAGCGCTCGGCGCTGCCGTTCGCGTTCGCGCCCACCGGGTTCACGCGGATGATGCAGACCGCGGGCGAGCGCGCGGTGGCCAGGGTGGCGCAGCGCAACAACATGCCGATGGCGCTTTCGACGATGGGCACCACGTCGATCGAGGATCTCGCGGCCGCCGCACCGGACGCGCGCAAGTGGTTCCAGCTGTACGTGTGGCGCGACCACGGCGCGGGCGAAGATCTGATGAATCGCGCGTGGGAGAGCGGATACGACACGCTCCTGCTGACCGTCGACACCCCGGTCGCGGGCCAGCGGCTGCGCGACGTCCGCAACGGCCTCACCATCCCGCCCGCGATCACGCTGAAGACGTTCGTGGACGGCGCGATGCATCCGGCCTGGTGGTTCAACATGCTGACCACCGAGCCGCTGAACTTCGCGTCGCTCAACCGGTTCGGCGGCACCGTCGCGGAACTGCTGGACAAGCTTTTCGACCCGACGCTGAACTTCGACGACCTCGACTGGGTGCGCCAGACCTGGCCGGGCAAGCTCGTGATCAAGGGCGTGCAGAACGTCGACGACGCCCGCGAGGTGGTGAAACACGGCGCGGACGCGGTCCTGCTGTCCAACCACGGCGGCCGTCAGCTCGACCGGGCCCCGACGCCGATCGAGCTGCTGCCCGCGACGCTGGACGCGGTCCAGGACAGCGCAGAAGTCTGGGTCGACACCGGCATCCTGTCCGGCGGCGACATCGTGGCCGCGCTCGCCCGCGGCGCGAACGCGGTGCTGATCGGCCGCGCGTTCCTGTACGGCCTGATGGCGGGCGGCGAACGCGGCGTGCAGCGCTGCGTGGACATCCTGCGCACCGAGATGATCCGCACTATGCAGCTGCTCGGGGTCCGGCGGGTGGACGACCTGCGCCCCACCCACGCCACGCTCCGCTGAGCGGGGCGTCGGCGCGGGCTGGTGCGGTCGGCGTAATCGCGTATCCAGTGACGGACATCACGTCTCTTGCCTTCGGAAGATCCGAGGGGGAAAGACCATGTCCGTCACGCTGAACCGCCGCGCGCTGGCGATGCTCCGCGCGATCGCCGCCGGCCGAGCCGAACTCACCCGCAGCTGCGAACCGGATCTGAGGGTCGACGGCCTGCCCTGCTGCGACCAGACGACGGCGCACGATCTCGTCCGGGAAGGCCTGGTCCGCCCGGTGTCCGCGCTGGGCGGACCGGTCGGGCAGTGGACGCGGGCCGAGCTGACCCCGGACGGGCAGCTCGCGCTCGGCGCCTGACCTCAGCGCGCCGCGGCGACGGCCTTCTCGCCGGACACCGCGGTGCGCGCCGAGCGGTTCCAGGTGACCCAGCCGTGGACGACCAGCGCGGCGAAGACAATGTAGATCGCGGCCGAGAAGTACAGGCCGGAGCTGATCTGCAGCGGCACGCCGATCGCGTCGACCACCAGCCACACGCCCCAGAACTCCACGAGCCCGACGCCTTGCGCGGCGAACGCGACGAGCGTCCCGACGAAGATCGCGGCGTCCGGCCAGGGCGCCCACGAGGCGTCGAGTGCCTGGAGCGTCAGCGCCATCGCGACCGTGCCCAGTCCGAACGCGCCGAGCATCACGGCCCGCTCGGTCCAGCGGCCCTTGCGCACCACGACGCCGTACACCGGGTCGGTCCGGCGGTTCCAGGCCCACCAGCCGTAGAGCGAGATGAGCAGGATCGCGACCTGCCGTCCGGCGAGGCCGCCGAGATGCGCGGACGCGTACACGGAGAAGAGCAGGACGGTCGCGCCGACCTGCACCGGCCAGGTCCACAGCGTCCGCCGCTGCGCGAGGAACACGACCGCGAGCGCGAACACCTGCCCGGCCAGCTCGGCGATCGAGATCCACTGGCCGAACACGGTCACGCCGTGATGCAACAGGAAGTCCACGTCGGCACCCCTTCCGATCTACGCCTCCCAACATGCAACACGGAGCCGCCATTCCCGTGCCGATGTGAGACTGCAGACAGTCCCGCTGAGTGGACGCCGGAGCCGGACATGGCGGAGGCCCGGCGCCGAGGTGGCGCCGGGCCTCCATCGCCCGGAACGGCGGGGCCGACTGTGGGTCATCGAGACCCAGCCCCGCGTGCCGCCCTTGCCGACCGCCACGAGCAAAATGGCGGCGGGCAGACCGCGGGGCCGCGCTGCCGAAGCAACGCGGCCCCTTGTCCCCGATCCGCGGATCGGGGAAGGCCGTCAGCGAAGCCGCCTGCCGGGTTCGAATCCGGTCAGCAGCACGGCCCGGAGCCGGCGAACCTCCGCGGATCAGCTCGCTGTCCGCGGAATCCCCGGCTCGACTGGCCTCCGCTCAGCGGTCCACGCGCCCGAACCCGGCGGGCGGGGTCGGCGGCTCCGGCGGGCGGCCGCCGTCCGCGGGCATCTGGCGGGTCTGCTCGCCCGGCTGCGGAAGGCTGCCCGACTGGGACTGCGGGTAGCTCTGCGTCCGGGCCTGCCCGGCGTGCGCGTGCTGCCCGCTCACCTGGCCCTGCTCCCGCGCACCGTTGCCGGAGCCGACCTGGCCCTGCAGGTTCGCCAGCCAGCCGCCCCAGCGTTCCTGGGCCGGCTTGATGAGGCCGCCGCCGAAGCCGACCACGATCACGCCGCCCGCGGTCGCCAGCACCGCGATCAGGATCGGGCCGGTCACCGCCGTCGCGATGTTCACCTGGCCCAGCGCCGCGATGATGCCGAACGCCATCACCAGCCAGTACGCGATCGTGCTGAGCAGCCGCCCGGCCGAACGGCCCGACAGCGCGCCCGCGACGACGTCCCGCACGACCTTCGCGATCGCCGCCGCGACGATGATCAGCACCACCGCGACCAGGATCCTCGGCAGGAACGCGATGATGTCGTTCAGCAGCTGGCTCACCGGGTTCGACTGCCCGAACACCCCGAACGCCAGCTGCAGCGCGATCAGCAGAATGAAGTAGTAGACGAGTTTCACGAGCACCGCGGTGGCGTCGAGATTCGCGCCCTTCACCATTCCGGTCAGCCCGGTCTTCTCCACCATCCGCGTGAAACCGAGCTTTCCGAGAACGAGCCCGACCGCTTTGGACACGGCTTTCGCGATCAGCCAGCCGATCAAGAGGATGATCAGAAAACCCACGAGTTTCGGGACGAACGTGGCCACCAGATTCCAGGCCTGTCCGAGTCCGTCCTTGAGTTGTTCACCCACGCTGGCTCCCTTCGCCGCGGTTCGACGTGGATTCCGGCACCGTCCTGTCGCACCGGGTCGCAGGACAGGTACCCACTGCGCCCGAGTGCTGTGCACCACGATCGAGTGAGACGACTGGCGCGGGAAGATCAATCGCCGCCATACTTGTCCTACCGGTGGGGACCGGGGAGACGAGGCCGCTCGGCGCAGCGAAAACCGCAAGCGCCGAGCGGCCTCGAACATTTTCCGCTCTTTATCGCCGCGCGCGGGCGCTTCCGAGACGAATACGGTTCGGGTTTTCTCCGCCGTTCATCTGGCCTTCATGTTCGGGCGATTGGCGAGTCGCCGACGGATTTGCGTGCCGACCAGCGGACGGCGGCGGAGATGTCCGGACGGGAATCCCGTGCGGGCGCGGTCTGTGCGGTGCGAATTCGCGTCGCGCGACAGCCCGCGGCGGCGAATTGCGCGAGCCTTCCGCACACGTGCCGGATTACCGCGCGGCGGCAATAGCGCCCGGCGGAGATGCCGCGCGAAGGTCATTAACGGGCGCTCGGCCGGTTGGCCGGAACGGCGGGTTCGCGAGGGCGGCGTTCACGCAACTCACCCGATGCCGCTAACCCACGTGGGTTAGGGCCTCCGCTGCCCAGGTCCCTCACCGGGACAACGCGTCCACCGAGAGTAGAGGCTTCGGCACACAAACGGCGGGCCGCGGCATTCCGCCGCGGCCCGCCGTCTGTAACTTCACTGTCAGGCCGCGCGCAGGGCGTCCCGCAGCTTCACCTTCGCGCCGGTGCGCATCACCGCGTTGCGGTAGATCCGCGCGGCCAGCCAGATCAGCGCCGGGATCAGCACGATCACCAGACCCACCGACAGCACCGCCTCCCACACCGGCACGCCGCCCATCGCGAGCCGCATCGGCATCAGCGTCGGCGCGAACACCGGGATCAGCGACAGCACCTCGGCCAGCGGGCTGCCCGGATTCGACGGCAGGATCGAAATCCCCACCACGTACCCGGCGATCACGAACATCAGCGCGGGCATCGTCGCGCCGCCTACGTCCTCCTGCCGCGACACCAGCGCGCCGAGAGCGGCGAACACGATCGAATACATGAAGAACCCGAGCAGGTACCAGACGATCAGCCAGATCACGGTGCCGACCGCGGCGTTCACCGAGATCGTCAGCACCCCGAACCCGAGCCCGGCCGCGACGCCCGCCACACCGATCGCCAGCATCTGGATCAGCCCGACGACGCCGATGCCGAGCACCTTCCCGGCCATCAGCTGCCACGGTTTGATCGTCGACAGCAACAGCTCGACCACCCGCGAGGTTTTCTCCTCGACGACGCCCTGAGCCACGCTCTGCCCGTTGAGCATCAGCGAGAGGTAGATCAGGATGCCCGCGATGATGCCGAGCACCAGCTGCTGCCCGTTGTAGTCGTACGGTTTCTCGAGCGGCGGCAGTTCGTCGATCGTCGCCTCGGCGGTCGCCTGGCGCACCTTCGCCGGATCGCCGCCGAGGGACTCGATCTGCTGGTTGAGCGCCAGCTGCCCCTCGAGCACGGTGAACGTGTTCTTCAGCTTCGCGTCCAGGTCCTTCTTCACCTGGACGTGCACCCGCTTCGCGTCCTGCACCAGGAGCGCGTCGATCGAACCGTCCCGCAGCTTGTCCTGGCCGGTCTTCTCGTCGGGCACCTGCTGCGTCGCGACGGTCTGGCCGATCGACTTCGCCGTCGCGCTCAGCGGCTGCGCCAGCGGCGAGGCGGCCGGCACGTAGCCGACCGTCGCGTCGGCGCCCCCGCCGCCGTTGAAGAGCTTGAAGACCAGCGCCAGCCCGACGACGATGACCACCATCACCAGCGTGGTGATGCGGTAGGCCTTGGAATTGACCCGTGTGGTGATTTCCCGCCCGGCGACGAGGCCGACCGCGGACATCGGGCTCATCTGGATGTTCGACCCGGTCATGCCGCGGCCTCCTGCTGCTCGGACACGACAGAACGGAACAACTCGGTCAGGGACGGCAGTTTGCGGGCGAATTCCCGCACCGGGCCGGTCGCCAGCGCGGCGCGCAGCACCGCCTGGTCGTCGGCGCCGTCAGCCAGTTCCAGTTCGGTCACCGGGCCCTTGCGGCCGAGCACGGTCACGCCGGGCAGCGCGGCGGCCCAGTTTTCCGGAGCCTCCGGCGCGTCGACGAGCAGCCGGACGGTCCCGCCCGCGCGCAGTTCCGCCACCGTGCCGGACGCCTCCATCCGTCCACTCCGGACAATCCCGATCCGGTCGCACAGCCGTTCCACCAAATCCAGCTGGTGGCTGGAAAACACGACCGGAACGCCCTCGGCGGCCTTCTCCTTCAGCACGTCGCTCATCACGTCGACGGCCACCGGGTCCAATCCGGAAAACGGTTCGTCCAGCACGAGAATCCGCGGTTCGTGCACCAGCGCGGCGGCCAGCTGCACGCGCTGCTGGTTGCCGAGGCTGAGCTTCTGCACCTCGTCGTCGCGGCGCGCGGCCACGCCGAGGCGTTCGGTCCACCGTTCGCTCGACGCCTTCGCCGCGGCGGCGGGCATTCCGTGCAGCCGGGCCAGATACGTGAGCTGTTCGCCGACCTTCATCTTCGGGTACAGGCCGCGTTCCTCGGGCATGTAGCCGATCTGCCGGCGCGTTTCGTGCGTGATGGGCTCGCCCGCGTAGCGAACCTGGCCCGCGTCGGCGCTCAGCACCCCGAGCGCGATGCGCATGGTGGTCGTTTTGCCCGCCCCGTTGCTGCCGACGAATCCGAAAAGCTCCCCCGGCCGCACGTCGAACGTCATTTTCTCGAGCGCCACCACGGCGCCGTACCGTTTGGAGATCCCGTCGATCTCCAGTCCGGGCTCTGGCATGGCCCGTCCCCCTGTTCTTTTTTCGCGCGGGGTGATCCCCTACCACCCCACCCCGGATCCTAGGCACTTCGTCCAGGCGCCGCCCACCGCCCGAGGTCGCCGTCGCATCCGCCTAAAGTTGCGGGTCGCGCGCGGCACGTAGGATCGGATCCGACATGGCCGACACCACGGGACGCCCAGCGCGCAAGCACCACGGACTGTCCGCGAAAACCCTGCGCAGCCTGGAGCACGCCTCCGGGCGGCTGGCGAGCGCGAGCGTCGCGGAAATGGAACGCCGGCTGGTGTGGTTCGCGCGGCTTCCCGCCGACCAGCGCGCCAGCGTTCTGCTGATCACGCAGACCGGGGCCAGCGGATTCGTCGCGTGGCTGCGGGATTCGAAGGAAGCGCTGAAGCTCACCACCGAGGCCTTCCGCGACGCGCCGACCGAAGTGTCGCGCTGGATCAGCCTGCGCCAGGCCGTCGCGATGGTGCGGCTCGCGATCGAGGTATTCGAGGAGCAGCTCCCCGAATTCGCCGCTTCGGAAGCCGAACGTGCCGCGTTGATCGAAGGAATTCTGCGCTACGGCAGGGAAATCGCTTTCGCCGCGGCCAATTCCTACGCCGCGGCGGCGGAAGCGCGCGGCGCGTGGGACGCCCGGCTCGAAGCGCTCGTGGTGGACGGAATCGTCCGCGGGGACGCCGAAGAATCCGTCCTTTCGCGAGCCGCGGCGCTCGGGTGGGATCCGGCCGCGGCGGCGACTGTGCTGGTGGGAAATCCACCGTCGGACGACCCGCCGACGGTGGTTTTCGACGTCCGCGCCCGCGCCGCCCGCGTCGGCCGCGCGGTGCTGCTGTCGGTGCAGGGCTCGCGGCTGGTGATCGTGATCGGCGGCCCCACCGAGGGCGGGCCGAAGGAACGCGAAATCCTGGCCCGGATGTCAACGGTCTTCGCCGACGGCCCGGTCGTCGCCGGCCCGACAGTGCCGACGCTGGCCGAGGCGCACCACAGCGCGGCCGAGGCGCTGTCCGGCCTGCGCGCGGTGGTCGGCTGGCCCGCCGCCCCGCGCCCGGTGCGCTCCGACGACCTCCTCCCCGAACGAGCCCTCTCCGGCGACCCCGGCGCGGAACGGCTGCTGGTCGACCTCGTGGCCCGGCCGTTGGAAGAAGCCGGAGCCGCCCTGCAGCGGACGGTCGAGACCTATCTGGACACCGGAGGGGTGCTGGAACGCTGCGCGCAAACGCTGTTCGTGCACCCGAACACGGTCCGGTACCGGCTGCGCAAAGCCGCCGAACTCACCGGCCGCAACCCGACCGACGCCCGCGACGCACTGGTGCTGCGGGTCGCGCTCACGGTGGGCAGACTCGCCCGGGCCCGCGGGCTTTGGTGACCGTTCCAGTGCGGTTTTCGCAGTAGCGCGGTGCGCGAGCGGCAGCGGTGCTTGCGAGGTGCTGCGGGCACCCGCCGACAGGGAGGCTTCCTCTCCCGTTTCGGTCCGTGAAGGGCTCCTTGAGGGAATCTGATTCCCTCAGAGGCCCCCTCACAGACGCCACCCGGAGCGGGAAGCAGCGCGGCCCGGTCGACGCGGCAACGCCGCACGCCTCGCTGCTGAAAAACCCCAATGTGGCATTGGGTGCGTCGGATGCACCCAATGTGGCGTTCGGTGCGTCTGACGCACCCAATGCCACATTGGGAGCATCCCGCCCCGCCCCTTCGAGCCGAGGCGCGACCACGGTGTGACAGGGACGCGGCGAGCGCGTGACGGGTGACAGACTTCACGGCAAGCGCTGGTTGAATCCCACAAGGCGGATGGGTTAAGGGCCGGGTTCTCCGGCGGGTCTTTGGAGGTTTTCTCCAATAACGCCGCGCGGACTTGGTGACCGCCCGCAGCCGAAGCGCGGCGGGTCCCGTGGTCTCATAGACAGCGTGACAGTTGCAGTCCTCTCCCCCGGCCAGGGTTCCCAAGCCCCCGGCATGCTCGCTCCGTGGCTCGATCTCGACGGCGCCCGCGCGCGCGTCGAAGAGTGGTCCGCCCGCTGCGGGCTCGACCTCATCCGGCTCGGCACCGAGGCCGGCGCCGAGGAGATCCAGGACACCGCTGTCGCGCAGCCGCTGATCGTCGCGCTGTCCCTGCTGTCCTTCGAGCACCTCCCGGTCGCCGACGACGCTCCGGTCGCCGGCCACTCCGTCGGCGAACTGGCCGCGGCCGCGATCGCCGGGGTGCTCAGCCCGGCCGACGCCGTCGCGCTCGCCGCGGTCCGCGGCGCCGAGATGGCCAAGGCCTGCGCGCTCGAACCGACGTCGATGGCCGCGGTGATGCTCGGCGATCCCGAGGAAGTCGCCGCGTGGCTGGAAAGCCAGGGCCTCGCCGCCGCGAACCGCAACGGGGCCGGGCAGATCGTCGCTTCCGGGTCCGCCGCCGCGATCGAGAAGATCATCGCCGAGCCGATGGAGGGCACGAAGATCCGTGCGCTCAAGGTCGCCGGCGCCTTCCACACGCCCTACATGGCCCCCGCGGAAGACGCCCTGCGCGAGCACGCCGCCGGTCTCTCCCCGGCCGACCCGACGCGCCCGCTGCTGTCCAACGCCGACGGTCAGGTCGTCACGAGCGGCGCGGAGTACCTGCGCAGGCTCGTCGCCCAGGTGACCCGCCCGGTCCGCTGGGACCTCACCATGGACGGGCTCGTCTCGCTCGGCGTGGACCGCACCGTCGAACTGGCGCCCGCGGGCACCCTGACCGGACTGGTCAAGCGGCAGCTCAAGGGCGTCGTCACCACTACCACCGCGCTGAAGTCGCCCGCCGAGCTGGCGGCGCTGCGCGAGGAGGACGCCCAGTGACCGCCCGCCCCACCCTGCGCCTGACCCAGGGCGCCCCCGCCGCCCGCATCCTCGGCTTCGGCAGCTACCAGCCGGACCGGATCGTCACGAACGACGACCTGTCGCAGGTCATGGACACCAGCGACCAGTGGATCCGCGACCGCGTCGGCATCATCGAGCGGCGGTTCGGCGAGAAGGACGACGTGCTGGTCGACTACGCCGTCGCCGCCGGGTCCGAAGCGCTCGCCGACGCGGGCCTCGACGCGTCCGAAGTGGACACGGTCATCGTGCCCAACTGCACCATGCCCTCCCAGATCCCGAACGCGGCCGGGCAGGTCGCCGCGCGGATCGGCGTCGCGGCCCCCGGCGCGTTCGACCTCAACGCCGCGTGCGCCGGATTCTGCTACGGCCTCGGCGTCGCCTCCGACCTCGTGCGCGCGGGCTCGGCGAAGAAGGTCCTCGTGATCGGCGCGGAGAAGCTCACCGACGTCGTGGACCCGACCGACCGCGCGAACGCGATCATCTTCGCCGACGGCGCGGGAGCCGCGGTGGTCGGCGGGTCCGACGAACCGGGCATCGGCCCGGTCGTGTGGGGTAGCGCGGGCGACCTCGTCGACCTCATCTACATGCGCGACCACCAATGGATCTACCAGGAGGGCCAGTCGGTCTTCCGCTGGGCGACCACGCAGATCGCGCCGATCGCGCTGCGCGCGCTGGAAGCCGCCGGGCTGCAACCGTCCGATGTGGACGTGCTGGCCCCGCACCAGGCGAACCTCCGGATCGTCGAGTCGATCGCCAAGAAGCTGCGCGCCAAGGGGGCACGCGAGGACATGGTGGTGGCCGACGACATCAAGTACTCGGGCAACACCTCGTCCGCTTCGATCCCGATGGCGCTGGACCACATGCGCAAGGCGGGGACGGCGAAAAGCGGCGACGTGGTGCTGGCGGTCGGCTTCGGAGCCGGGCTTTCCTATGCCGCGCAGGCGTTCGTCCTGCCCTGAGCGATACTTCCCCCGCGGGCACCGTGCCCGCGAGCGGACCTCCAGAAGAACCGAGAAGGGAACAACACCGATGGCTGACAACACTGAGATTCTCGCCGGCCTCGCCGAGATCGTCGAAGAGGTCGCCGGCGTGGCTCAGGACGACGTCACCGCCGAGAAGTCGTTCGTGGACGACCTGGACATCGACTCGCTGTCGATGGTCGAGATCGCCGTGCAGGCCGAGGACAAGTTCGGCGTCAAGATCCCGGACGACGAGCTGGCCAACCTGAAGACCGTCGGCGACGCGGTGAACTACGTGTCCGCCAACTCGAAGTAAGTCCTCTTCGTACCCGGGCCCCGGTCCGGAGCCGACCTTGGGGAGACACCCATGAGCAACATCGACGTCGTGATCACCGGAATGGGCGCGACCACGCCGCTCGGCGGGGACGTCGCGTCCACCTGGGACGGTCTGCTGGCCGGCCGCAGCGGGATCCGCACGATCGAGGCGGACTGGGCGGCGGAGCTGGACCTGCCGGTGCGGATCGCGGCGCAGCTCGCCGTCGAGCCGACCGACATCCTGCCCCGCGTGCAGGCCCGCCGGCTCGACCGGTGCGAGCAGGTGGCGATCATCGCCGCCCGTCAGGCCTGGGCCGACGCCGGGTTCGCCGAGCAGACCGACGAGCACGCCGACGTCGAACCGGAACGCCTCGGCGTCTCGATCGGCACCGGGGTCGGCGGGCCGGTGACCCTGCTGACCCAGAACGATCTGTTGCACCAGCAGGGTCTTCGCAAGGTGTCGCCGCTGACCGTGCCGATGCTGATGCCGAACGGGCCCGCCGCGCACGTGGGCATCGACCTGAAGGCTCGGGCCGGGGTGCACTCGCCCGCGTCGGCGTGCGCGTCCGGGGCCGAGGGCATCGCGAACGGCTTCGAGATGATCCGGTCCGGACGGGCCGACGTGGTGGTCGCGGGCGGTTCCGAGGCGTGCATCCACCCGATCACCGTCGCCGGGTTCGCCCAGGCGCGCACGGTGTCGACGCGCAACGACGACCCGGCCGCGGCGTCGCGTCCGTTCGACGTGAGCCGCGACGGCTTCGTGCTCGGCGAGGGCTCCGGCGTCGTCGTGCTCGAGCGGGCCGACCGCGCGAAGGCCCGCGGCGCGCGGATCTACGCGAAGCTGGCCGGCTACGGCCTGACGTCCGACGCCTACCACATCACGGGCAACCACCCGGAGGGCATCGGGCAGATCGCGGCGATGCGCGCGGCGATGACGATGGCCGGACTGTCCCCTTCGGACGTCGGCCACGTGAACGCGCACGCGACGTCCACTGTGGTCGGCGACATCGGCGAGGCGGCCGCGATCCGGTCCGCGATCGGCGAGCACCCGGTGGTCACCGCGCCGAAGGGCGCGCTCGGCCACCTTGTCGGCGGGGCGGGCGCAGTCGAGGGCATCGCGACAATTCTCGCGCTGTACGAGGGCGTCGTTCCCGCGACGCTGAACCTCACCGAACTGGACCCGAAGGTGCAGCTCGACGTCGTGGCCGGGGAGAACCGCAAGGTCGAACTCGCCGCGGCGCTGTCCAACTCGTTCGGTTTCGGCGGGCACAACACCGCTCTGCTGTTCACGCCGGCGAACTGAGTCCTTTTCACGCTGAAGGGCCCCGCGGAAATCTTCCGCGGGGCCCTTCAGCGTTTCACCGGGTTCTCAGCACTTGTCGTGTTCGGTGGCCGTGCCGTCGACCGTGTCGATCCGGTACGAGCCGTGCTCGAACTTCAGCGGCAGCACCAGCCGCCAGTGGATGCACTTCTCCTGGAAGTCGACCGGGGCCTCGTTGAGCGACTGGGTGCTGGTGAACCCGACCAGCGCCCGCAGCGTTCCCTGCGCGCCCGGTTCGATGCGGTACAGCATCACGTCGACGTCCTTAGTGGACTGGAAGCTCCGGTGGAAGTCGTACTCCGGCATCTTGCTGCGGCGAGCGTCGCTGACCGTCTCCGCCCAGGCTTCGTAGTCCTTCTGGTTCACCGCGGTGAAATAGGACTTCAGCACCGTGCGGACGGCGTCGTCCTGCGGGTGGTTCTCGGCGTCCGGGGTGGCCCCGACCTCGACCGCGCCGGACTTGTCGGCCGCACCGCCGCTGGTGGTGGCGGACGGAGCCATGGCTTCGCCGTCGGCCGCGCGCGGCGAATCGGGGCGGCGGTACAGCTCGCGGGCGAGCAGACCCCCGGCGACGGTGATGGACAGGACCACCACGAGCACGGGGATCAACCACCGCTGACGGGAAGGCGGGGCCGGGTGAACGCTCACCCGGGTGAGGGTACCGCCCCCGCTCACCCGACCTGGTGCAGCCAGGTGACCGGGGCGCCGTCGC
Source organism: Amycolatopsis nivea (assembly GCF_004522235.1). Classification (GTDB taxonomy): domain Bacteria; phylum Actinomycetota; class Actinomycetes; order Mycobacteriales; family Pseudonocardiaceae; genus Amycolatopsis; species Amycolatopsis nivea. The sequence goes on along the minus strand of NZ_SDLT01000043.1, from coordinate 52,699 downwards.
CCGCGTGCCGGTACGGCTCGAGCGCCTCGTCCCAGGCCGCGGCGAGGAGTTCGTCGAGCTTGTGCGCGAGGGTTTCGCCGCCGCGGGTCATGCTGACGAGCGCGCGCAGCTGGTCCTCGCCCACGACGATGTCGCCGTTGGCGCTGGTGCGGCCGTGCCAGAGCCCGAGTCCGGGCGCGAAGCAGAACCGCTCGCCGTCGACGCCCGCGCTGGGTTCCTCGGTGATTTCGAAGCGCACCATCGGCCACGCCTTGAGCGCGCCGGCGAGTTTGCCCGCGGTTCCTGCGGGCGCGCTCCAGCTGCATTCGGCCCGGAGCTGTCCCGGACTGGCCGGCTGGGCCGTCCACTTCAGCTCGACACGGGCACCAAGGGTGCCCGAAATCGCCCACTCGACGTGCGGACATACCGCAGACGGCGACGAGTGGACGTACACCACGCCTCGGGTGCTGCCACGGGTGCTCACTGCTGACCTCCGCTTGTTCGACGAGGGACGTCTTCCCCTACGACCTCTCGAACCCTGCGCAGGTTGCGTAGCCTCCACGGCAGTTCCCGACCTGTGTAGCACATTCTGCACCCCAACCGTGCCGTTTGGCCACATGAACACCACAAGTCGCAGCGGACGACCCATTGTGGTGAGCCACGCCGACGCGAGGGCGCGAAGCACGGTTCCGGCGGCCCGGCACGCTAGCGTGGTGCACCGGAAACGCTGCGGATTCGACAGGAGAATTTCGGTGCGACTGGTCCGTCTCGGGCAGCAGCCCTCGCGCGTCGCGGAAGACGTGCGGGCCGCACTGGCCTCCCTCGGCCGGGGGAGCACGGTGATCGGCGGCGTAGCGCTCGTCGGCGCCCGCCCGACCGGAGACCGTTCGGTCGAGGCGGTCGTGGTGCTGCCCGCGGGCGTGCTCGTCGTGATCGGCGTCGACCTGCCCGACCCGGCCCTGCGCCTCGAAGCCCCGCTGAGCGGCCCGTGGAAAGCGGACGGCTGGCCCCTGGTCCACGGCGACGACGTCAACCCCGCCACCGAAGCTCTCGACCTGTCCCAGGAATGCGAGCGCCGCATCGCGGAACTAGGCGGAGGCCCGGTCGGCACGATCGTGGCGGTCGGCCCGTACGTCGAGACGGTCGACCAGCCCCCCGGCGACCTCGCGGGCCCGGTCCGCGTCCTGCACCCGACGCCGACGACCATGCTGGCAGCGACGGTCTCCCTCGCCACGGCACGGCATCCGCGATCAGTGGACCAGGCCCGCGCGTTGATCGCGGCGCTGGCGCCGGACGCGCCGGAGCTTTCGGACGAGGTCCTGCGCGGGGAAGGTTTCGTCCGGTTCGCGGACGACGTTCCGGTTCCTCCTGGGCCCCGGTCTCCTGCGGGTTCGGCTGGTTCTGGTGCTGCGGCTGCCGGGGTGGCTGGCGCTGGTTCGGCTGGTTCGGCTCCTGCCGCGAGCGCAGTCAACACTGGCCCGGCGAGCAATGGCACTGCCGCCGCGAACCCCGGTTCCGCAGTCGGAACGGGGGTATCCGCTGGGACTGCGGCCGCAGGGCTCGGAGCTGCTGCGGCCACCGCGGCGACATCCGGCCCTGCTGGAACCGCCGCCAAGCCCGATCCTGCTGGGGCCGTCGCCGGTTCCGGCTCGCCAGGCCCGGGAAACTCCGCTCCAGACTCGGCTCGGGCCGTTGCTGTCGGGTCCGGCGCAACCCCGTCCAGTGCCGCTGGATCGAACACCGTCGCTCCCGGCACAACACCTTCCGGTGCTGCCGGATCGAACGCTCTCGCTCCCGGTACCACACCTTCCGGTGCTGCCGGATCGAACGCTGTCGCTCCCGGTACCGCTCCATCCACCGCGGAGGCCGTCCCCGGCGGCACTGCGAGGCCGCAAACTCCAGCCGGTGCCGGTGATGTCCGAGGGCTTCCCGTCTTCCCCGGTGCCCCGACGTCGGGATCCGCAGGCACCGCGACGCCGAAGGCTGCTGCTTCCCCCAGCAACCCTTCCGCCGCACCGAAGTCCGTCACTCCGCCGGTGCCGAGGCCGAAGATCATCGCGGTACGGCCGCCTCGTCCGGAGATTCCGTCGATCGAACTGGAGTCGCTTTCCGAAGCGCCTACCGAGTCCGCGGACCCGCCTGAGGCGCCGACCGAGAAGATGCCGTCCCCGGCGAAGCCGCAGCCTGCCGGACGTCCGCGCGGTGCCGTTCCGCCAGTCGTGCCGAGCAGTCCGCCCCAACCCCCGCGACCGGCTCCCTCCGCAAGCTCGGCCGCCAGCCCCGGTACCGGATCGAAGGCAGTCAGTCCCGGAACCGGAACAACCGCTGCGGCAGGACCTGCGCCTGGGGCAGCCCGAGCTGGAGCAGGTGCACCCTCCGCTGCCGGAACACGCGCGACCGCCACGCCAGGAACCGGCACCGGGACAGCAGGGGCAGGACCTGAGGCAACCGTCATGGCCGGACCCGGTACTGGGGCAAGCTCAGCCGCAACCGCCACGCCAGGAACCGGCGCTGGGGCAACCGGGGCGGGCGCTGCGACAACTCCCGCGGGAAACCGTGCCGGGGCGGCCGGGGCAGGAGCAGCGACAACCCCCGCGGGAACCGTGGCCGGGGCGGGAGCTGCGGCAACCTCCGCGGGGACCGGCACCGGGGCAGGAGCAGCGACAACCGCCGCGGGAACCGGTGCCGGAGCCGGGCCGAACTCCCCGGCTGGGCCGAACTCCCCTGCCGGGCCTGGGAAACCGGGCTCCCGGACTGTCAAGTGGGTGCCGATCGCGGCGATCGTCTTGCTGGTCGTCTTGGTGGTGTCGGCGATCGTCGTGGCGACCAGCGGCGGTGACGACACCGCCGCCGCGCCCGTCAGCAGTGCGCCGCCGAGCAGCGTTCCAAGTCCCGCGCCTAGCAGCGTCCAGTCGAGCGCCCCGCCGGCCCCGACTCTCACCTTCGAACCCCGTGCGAGCAGCGCCGACCAGAAGTGCGCCTCGCACGCGTTCGGGGACGTCCAGGCGAGCCTCCAGCAAACCAGCTGCTCCGCGGTCCGCCGGGCGAGCTACACGGCGCTCGTGGACGGCCGGCCGGCCGCGGTGACCGTCGCGGTGGTCGAATTTTCCGATGCCGGGCAGGCCGATCATCTCAAGCAGATCGCCGACAACCCGGGCGGCGGCGGGATCCTGGACGTCGCCACGGAAACCGGCAAGTGGCCTTCGGGGCCGCCGCAGTTCGACGGCGCCGCCTACGCCAGCAAGATCGACGGGAAGGGCGTCCGGATCGTGCAGGCGGTCTGGCAGCCCGGACCGTCCACTCCGGACGATCCCGGCCTCGCCCGCGCGGCGAAAGGCGCGCTCGACTTGCAGCTGCCGTCCTGAGGGAACAGCTCAGCGGCCGACCGGGTTCAGTTCACCACTTCTGGCCTGAGGGAATGCCCCAGCAATCGCCCGCCGCCGTGGCACCCGGCGAACGGCGCAGCAACCGATCTCCGCTGCAGCACCGAGCTAACAGCTCACCAACCGACCGCCACCACAGCACCGAGCCAACAACTCACCAACCGACCGCCACGGCAGCACCGCGCGAACAACTCACCAACCAACAGCCACCACAGCACCGAGCCAACAGCTCACCAACCAACAGCCACCACAGCACCGAGCCAACAGCTCACCAACCCACCGCCACCGCAGCACCGCGCGAACAACTCACTGCCACCCGTTCTCCAGCAGGTCGAACGCCACGTCGACGACCCGCGGCGGGTCGTCCGAACGGTCGGCCAGCGAGGCCGTCTCCAGTGCGAAATGAGCCAGCACCGCGCACCGCGGGTCGTCCTCCGGCGCATCGGTTTCCGCGGCGATCACGCGGCTCAGCGTGTGCTCGTGCCCCATCCACATCTTGTGCCAGTACTCGGAAAGCGCGGGCGTCTCCCGCACCAGCCGCAGCAGTGGTTCGGCTTCCGCGCGGATGCCGGAGGTCGCCCGCACGTGGATGTGCGCGCGGAGCGCCTCCAGCACCGACGTGCCCTCCGGCCGGTCGCGGACAGCCGAGACCAGCGCCTCGTCCACCTCGGGCTCCCGGTCGAACACGAGCGCTTCCTTCGTCGGGAAGTGCTTCATCAGCGTGGTGGTGGACACGTCGGCGGCATCGGCGATCTCGCGCACGGTCACCTGGTCGTAGCCCCGCTCCAGGAACATCCGCAGGGCAGCGTCGGCCAGCGCCTGGCGGGTCGCCGCCTTTTTGCGTTCACGCCGGCCGGGAACGGGGGCACTGGTCATGCCCCGACGCTACCGGACCGCACCGACATTCAGAGCCCGTAAGCCTCCAGCAGCCGCAGCCACACCTCGCTGATCGTCGGGAACGCGGGGACCGCGTGCCACAACCGGTCCAGCGGCACTTCGCCGACGACCGCGATGGTCGCCGAATGCAGCAGTTCCGCCACGTCCTGCCCGACGAACGTGACACCCAGCACGACACCGCGTTCGGTGTCGACGACCATGCGCGCTTTGCCCTGGTACCCGTCGGCGTGCAAGGACGAACCGGCGACCGCGATGTCGATGTCCACCACTCGGTCGGCAGATCCGTCGCGCGCCTCGGTCAGGCCGACTGACGTCACTTCCGGGTCGGTGAACACCACTTGCGGCACCGCGTGATGATCGGCGGTCGCGCTGTAGCGGCTCCACGGTTCGGTCGAGATCTCCTCGCCGCGGGCGCGGGCGGCGACCGAGTCCCCGACGACGCGAGCGGCGTATTTTCCCTGGTGGGTCAGCAAAGCGCGGCCGGTGACGTCGCCCGCGCCGTACAGCCAGCCACCCTCCACAGCGGACGCTCGGCCGCTTTCGTCCACCTGGAGCGGGCCGTCGGTGGGCAGACCGAGGACGTCCAGCCCGATTGTGCTGGTCGCGGGCGCGCGGCCGGTGGCGACCAGGAGTTCGTCCACGACGATCTCCCCGCCGTCGGAGAGCTTCAGCCGGGTTCCACCGTCCACACTGGACACTTCGCTCAGGCCCGAATTCGCGTGCACGCGGACGCCCGCCTCGCGCAATCCGTCCAGGACCAGGTCTCCGGCGAACTCCGGCAGCCGGGGCAGCGGGCGCTCGCCGGTGATCACGAGGTCGACCTGCGCGCCGAGCCGGGCCCACGCCTGCGCCATCTCGACGCCGACCACGCCGCCGCCGAGCACGCCGAGCCGTCCGGGCACCTCGGTCGCCGACGTCGCTTCCCGCGAACCCCACGGCTTGATGGTGTCCAGACCCGGAATCCGCGGCGTGCGCGGGACGCTGCCGGTGCACACGATCACCGCGTGCCGGGCGGCGAAAACACGGCCGTCGTCAAGCGTGACCTCGCGTTCGCCGCTGATCCGGCCGTACCCGCGCACCGGTTCGATACCCGCGCCGCGCGCCCATTCGACCTGGCCGGAGTCGTCGCCCTTGCCGGTGAACCAGTCGCGGCGGGCGAGCACCTTGCCCGCGTCGAGCGCGTCGCCGATCGGCACCCCGGGCATCCGCTTGGCCGCGGCGAGCAGGTTTCCCGGGCGCAGCAACGCCTTGCTCGGGATGCACGCCCAGTACGAACACTCCCCGCCGAACCGTTCGTGTTCGACCAGGGCCACCTTCAGCCCGCCCTTGGCGGCCCGTTCGGCGGCCACTTCCCCGACCGGACCCGCCCCGATGACCACCACGTCGAAAGTCTCTGCTGCCATTGCCCCAGCGCACACCACCGCGCAGGTTCGCGCAAGCCTGCCGGTATTCTCGTACGAGAGCTGCAAGAAACCGGCGGCACCGCGAAATCCGGGTCGTCGCCGTGCCGGTTGCACGCACGACCACGATCGAGCACGGGAGGCTCCCATGGCGAGGAACACTGCTGTCCGCACTCAGGACGACCTGACCGGAGGACGCGCGGCCGAGACCGTCGCGTTCGCGCTGGACGGCATCGAGTACGACATCGACCTCGGCGCCCGCAACGCGGCCGCGCTCCGGCGGTTGCTGGAGCGGTACGCCAAGGCAGGCCGCCGGACGGGCGGGCGGAAGCTGCGTCCGCGGCTCGTCGCCGGGGCGAAGAAGGCCGAGGCGAAGCCGGCAGCGGAGAAGGCCGCCGCGGCGGGCAAGGGCGGGAAAGCCGTTGCTGGCAAGAAGACCGCTGCCGCCGCTACCGCGAAGACCGCGGCGAAGACTGCCCGAACGGGTGGCGCGACCGGAACTGCGCGCAAGACCGCCGCGACCAAGCCGACGAAGACCACCGCGAAGTCGACGAGCGCCGCGGCGACCAAGTCCGCGCCCAAGTCGGCGAAGACCGCCGCGGTCAAGGCTCCCGCCGCGACGACGGCGAAGACCGCGACGGCCAAGGCACCTGCCAAGACTTCGACTGCCAAGGCACCCGCAGCTGCGAAGACTGCGTCCGCTAAGGCACCCGCAGCTGCAAAGACTGCGTCCGCCAAGGCACCGGCACCCGCGAAGACCGCCACTGCCAAGGTCTCCGCACCCGCGAAGACCGCCCCGGCGAAGACCGCCGCTCCGGCAACGGCCAAGCCGCGCCGCCGTGCGGCCAGCGCGGTGCCGCAGGTGCTGTTCTCCTCCTCCGCCACCTGATCCGTCCGTGAGGGGAACCCTCAGGGAATCAGATTCCCTGAGGGTTCCCCTCACGCACTTTCGCCCAGGGCAAAGCGATTACGAACGCTGGCGTCCCTCGGCGTGCCAGTCCGGGTATTCGTAGCGGCTCCACAGCAATGCCCGCTGCCGCTCCAACTCCCCCGCCGTCGGTTCGCGCGGCGGGAGCGGGCCGAGCAGTCCCGCCGCGGCCGCGCGGACGGTGTCTTCCACTTCCGCCAGCGGCAGCCGCACGCCGTGGTCAAGCAGGGACGCGACCTTGCTCCGGTGCGAATCCAGCGGCTTCGGGTCCGGCGGCGGACCGGTGAGGTAAGCGCCGACGCGGGCGGCGTCGGTGTCGACCAGCAGCGTCGAATGCGCCAGCAGCACGTCTTTGGTCCGGAACACCGCGAACCCGCACAGTTTCGCGTCGCCGACGAAGATCCCGCGGTCGCCGATCCTGGCCGGCAGACCGAGTTTCTCCACCGCGGCGGACATCACCAGGCCGAGCATTTCCAGCGGACGCGGCGCGGGGCCGGGCAACACGAGCGTCACGTTGAGGTTGCCCGGGTCGTGGAACACCGTGCCGCCGCCGCTTGCCCGCCGCAGCACGGGAACGCCGTCCCGGGCGCATTCGTCCACGCGGACTTCGCGGGCGATTCGCTGCCCGCGGCCGACGACGACGCACACCGGGTTCCGCCACAGCCACACCACCGGCGCGGTCGGCCCCTCGCGCAGCAGTGCCTCGTCGAACGCCAGGTTGAGCACTGGGTCGGTGAATTCGGCTCGGACTTCCGACCCGCTCGGCATAGCGTTCCTCCACGATCTGCTGGACCCCGGGATCGTAGAACAGGCTCAGGAAGCGGCCGGTCCGAGCAGGTCCCAGCGGTTGCCCGCGACGTCGCGGAACACGACGACCTGGCCGTACGGCTCGGTCCGCGGTTCGCCGAGAAACTCGACCCCGGCGTCCCGCATCCGCGCATAACTGGCCGCGAAGTCGTCTACCCGCAGGAAAAACCCGACGCGACCGGCGTGCTGGTCGCCGACCGCGCGGGACTGCCGGTCGCCGTCGGCCTGAGCGAGCAGGATGCCGGTTTCGCCGCCGGGCGGGCGGACGACCACCCACCGCTTGGGGCGGCCGTCGTTGGTGAGCGACGGCGAGTCCTCGACCAGGTCGAAGCCGAGCGCGCGGGCGAAGAAGGCGATCGCCTCGTCGTAGTCGTCGACGATGATCGCGGTCAGGTGCAGGAAGGCCATGCCGCTAAGGCTGCCAGTGCGGCACCCCGAGCAGGATCATCCGGAGCCGTTTTTCCGCCGCGGCCAACGTGCGCTCGTCCGCGGCGGTGTCGCCGGGACGGATTTCCAGCAGCTCGGCGACCGTGCCGAGCATCGCGGTGACGATGAGGTCGGCGAGCAGGTGCAGGTCCTCGGTGGGCCAGGTGCGCAGCGGATCGAAGCGCGCCAGGTCCAGGGCGAGGTCGCTGGAGAACATCCGCATCTCGACCGCGATCGCCCGGGACACCGCGCCGGCGCCGGCGTAACGCTCGCGCGTGACGAACCGGAAGTGGTCCTCGTGCTCGCGGACGTGCCGGTGCAGCGTGTGCACCGAAGCCCGGATCATCCCGCCGTAGCCGCTCTGCTCGGTGCGCGCGCCGCGGAGCAGGCCGCGCAGCGTGCGCGTGGTCTCCTCGACCAGCGCGACGCCCAACTCCTCCATCGACGAGAAATGCCGGTAGAACGCCGTCGGCACGATGCCCGCGCCCTTCGCGACCTCGCGCAGCGAAAGGCTGGCGAAACTCCGGTCGGCGAGCAGGTCGAGCGCCGCGTCGAGCAGCGCCTGACGGGTGCGCTGTTTGCGCTCCTGCCGGCTCACCGGGCCGGCCGGCTCCTCGGCTGCGGACACGTCGAGCAGCGTACTGGCGATCGCCGCATGGCCCACGTCACATCACCTCGCTTCCGCGTTGACAGGCCCCGGGGCCTTGCCCCCACACTAGTCAGTGTACGACTGTGCACTCAACTTCTGGAGGGGTGATGACCGCACTGCTCCCGCGCCGCGTGCGCGGACTCGTCTCGCTCGCCGAGGCGCTGCTCACCCCGCACGGCGCGGACCGGTACCTCGAACTGGTCGACCCGATGCTGGTGCGGCGCGAGATCCGCGGCCGCGTCACCGCCGTGCGGCATCAGACGCCGGACACCGTCACCTTCACGGTGCGCCCGAGCCGGGCGTGGCAGGGCTTCCTCGCCGGCCAGTACGTGCGGATGCAGGTGGAGATCGACGGCGTGCGCCGGACCCGCTGCTACTCGCCGTGCGGCGCGCAGGGCACGGGCGACCTGGAGTTCACCGTGAAAGCCGACCCGAAGGGCCTGGTGTCGCGGCATCTGCAGGACACCGCCGTCGGCGCGGTGGTCGGCCTTTCGCCGGCGGACGGCGAGTTCACCCTGCCGTCGCCGCGGCCGGACCGGATCGTGCTGATGAGCGGCGGCAGCGGGATCACGCCGGTGCTCGCGATGGCCCGGACGCTCGTCGCCGAGGGACATCCCGGCGAGATCGTGTTCCTGCACTACTCGAACACCCCCGCGGACGCGCTCTACCGGGCGGAACTGGCCGAACTCGCCGCCCGGCACCCGGCGTTCCGCGTGGTCCACGCGCACACCCACGCCCGCAGCGGCGGCGACCTGCACGGCCTGTTCTCCGTCAAGCACCTGGAGAAGGCCGCACCGTGGTTCCGCGAGGCCGAGACGTTCCTCTGCGGCCCGGCTCCGCTGATGGCCGCCGCGCGCGAACTCTTCGAAAACGAAGGGTTGAGTGCACAACTGCACACCGAAGAGTTCACGGCAGCGCCGCTGACCTTCTCCGCGGAGGCCGCCGAAGGCCGAGTGCGCTTCGCCCGCAGCGGCCGGGAGTGCGACAACTCCGGCAAGCCGCTGCTCGAACAGGCCGAGGACGCGGGCCTGACGCCGGAACACGGGTGCCGGATGGGCATCTGCTTCTCCTGCACACAGCTCAAAACCGCCGGCCGCGTCCGCAACGCCCGCACCGGCGAGGTCTCCGGCGAGGAGAACGAAGAAATCCAGCTCTGCGTCAGCGTCCCCGTCGGGGACGTCGAAATCGACGCCTGACCACCGGAGGAAGCATCATGACCGGTCTGCAGGACCGCCTGACCCCCGAACAGGTCGAGGAATTCGGCCGGGAGCTCGACGCGCTGCGCCAGCGGATCGTCGACGACCTCGGCGAGGAAGACCTCGAGTACATCCGCAAGATCATCAAAACCCAGCGCGCGCTGGAAGTGACCGGCCGCGGCCTGCTGTTCGCCGGCTTCCTGCCGCCCGCGTGGCTGGCCGGCGTCGCGGCGCTGTCGGCGGCGAAGATCCTGGACAACATGGAGATCGGCCACAACGTGATGCACGGCCAGTACGACTGGACGCGCATCCCGGAGCTGAGCTCGCAGCGCTTCGAATGGGACACCGTCGCGCCGGCGGAGAACTGGCGGCATTCGCACAACTACATCCACCACACGTACACGAACATCGTCGACAAGGACCGCGACGTCGGCTACGGAATCCTCCGGATGGACCCGGCGCAGAAGTGGCATCCGTACTACCTGGGCAACCCGGTGTACGCGACGCTGCTCGCGCTGCTGTTCCAGTGGGGCGTGATGCTGCACGACCTGGAGGTCGAGCGGGTCGTGAAGGGCGAGCGGACGTGGGCGGAGAACGTGCCGGTGCTGCGCCGGATCGTCCGCAAGGCCTCGCGCCAGATCGGCAAGGACTACGTCCTGTTCCCGCTGCTCACCGGACCGCTGGCGCCGCTGACGCTGCTGGGCAACGCGAGCGCCAACCTGGTCCGCAACCTGTGGGCGTTCTCGATCATCTTCTGCGGCCACTTCCCGGCGGACGTCGAGAGCTTCACCGAGGAGGAAACGGAGAACGAATCGCGCGGCCAGTGGTACCTGCGCCAGATCCTGGGCTCCGCGAACATCACCGGCGGCCCGCTGTTCCACATCCTGTCGGGGAACCTGTCGCACCAGATCGAACACCACCTGTTCCCGGACCTGCCCGCCCGCCGCTACCCGCAGATCGCGGACGAGGTGCGGGAAATCTGCGAACGCTACGGCCTGCCCTACAACACCGGCCCCCTGCGCAAGCAGCTGTGGTCGGTAGCGAAGAAGATCGCGCGGCTGGCCCTCCCCGGAAAACCGGCGGCGCCCGCTACCGTGGACCCGGAACGGCAACTCCGAGCAGCCTGAGGAAGCCCATGGTCGGCCCATTCGAAAGTGGCAAGGACACCGTGCAGGAGCTGACGGAGTCCGCAGCCACCCACATCGGCAACATCGCCACGATCATCACGGGAGCAGTCCGCGACATAGCCCGCGAAACCGGCGACTGGTTCACGGACATGATCGAAATGCGCGAAGCAGCCCAACGCGCAAAAGAAGACGCCCCCAACCTGACCCAACCCCCCAAAACAGACTGACGCGAGCCCAATACGCGAGGGGAACCCTCCGGAACCCTGATTCCGCGAGGGTTCCCCTCACGCACGTCTAAAGCCCACCAAACAGGGACCGACGCACCCAACGAGCGAGGCACCCAGCCCTCCCCCGCACCCCGATACGAAGCTCATCTGCACAATCAAACTTCGGGGTGCCCCACGCACGCCCGTACCAATGTCGCCCCCAGGCGACGAGGTAGGGCTACCCCCCACCCAACAACACAGGCCACCCCGCTACCAGCCACCCCCGCAACCCGGCAAACTCAGAAGGTGACCACCACCAAGCAACCCCACCCAGGTCACCCAACCCCTGCCCAACTCCGCCACCTCTGGCCAGCCACCCCCCGCCAAACCCTGACCGAAGCAACCTGGATAGCCACCACCGGCCTACTCCCACTACTCTCCGTAATAATCCTCCTAGCAGGAACAACCCTCGGCCTAGCCCTAACCCCCCTCTTCCTAGGCCTCCTAATCCTCACCACAGTCCTAAAAACCGCCAATCTCCTAGGCAGCCTCCACCGCCGCCTAGCCGCCAAACTCCTCAACCTCCCCCTCCCGCCCCCACCGAGAACCGACCTCAAACCAGGCCTCTGGAACTGGCTAACGGCCCGCCTCTCCGACCGAACAGCCTGGCGCTCCGTCGCCTACCTACTGGTCCGCCTCCCCACCGCCCTCCTGGCCCTCCTGGGCACCGGCACCCTCGGCTTCTACGGCCTGGCTTCCTTCACCTACCCCTTCACCTGGCTCCTCGAGACCAGACCCGGCCACGGCCTCCCCGTCTTCAACATCCAGAGCGACAACTGGATCGGCTCCCTGGTCTGGTGCGTCTCCGGCATCCTGATCCTGGCCGTCTGGCCCGCCGTGGTGCACCTCGTCGCCGGAGTGGACCGCCTCCTCCTCCGCCTGCTGGTAGCCGACCCAGGCCTGCGCGAACGCGTCCGTTTCCTCGAAGAAACCCGCGCCACCGCCCTGGACGAGGCAGCGGAACAACTCCGCCGCATCGAACGCGACCTCCACGACGGCGCCCAAGCCCAACTGGTCGCCATGGCCATGAAACTGGGCCTGGCAAAGGAAGAACTGGCCACCGACCAGGTCAACCTCGACCAGATCCGCACCCTGGTCGACACCGCGCACAGCAACGCCAAACAAGCCCTCACCGAACTGCGCGACCTGGCCCGCGGCATCCACCCCGCGGCACTGGACAAAGGCCTGAGCCTCGCACTGTCCACATTGGCCAGTTCCGCCGATTTCTCCGCGAAAGTCACCGTGGAACTGAGCCGCCGTCCGCCACCGTCGCTGGAAACGATCGTCTACTTCGCCGCCGCCGAACTCATGACCAACGCGTCCAAACACGGTGCCGGACGCTGCACCGTCCTGGTCGAAGACCGCGAAGACGTCTTGCGCCTGACCGTAATCGACCACGGCTCCGGCGGTGCCGCGATCATCCCCGGCGGCGGACTGTCCGGCATCGCCGAACGCCTCCGCCCCGCCGACGGAGAACTGACCGTGTCGAGCCCGCCCGGCGGCCCGACCGTCGTCACCGCCACGCTCCCGCTGCCCCGCTAAACTCGGTGAAATGAGGGGGAAACCGTGCGGATCGTGATCGCGGAGGACTCGGCCATCCTGCGCCAGGGTCTCGTCGAATTGCTGGGCCTGCGCGGCCACGAGGTAGCAGCGGCGGTGAAGAACGCCGACGACCTCCGCACCGCCGTCCGCGAGCATCGTCCCGATGTGTCCATTGTGGACATCCGAATGCCGCCGACCCACACCGACGAAGGCTTGCGCGCGGCGATCGATCTGCGCGCCGAACGGCCTGGCTGCGCGATTCTGGTGTTCTCGCAGTACGTCGAAACCAACTACGCCAAGCAACTCCTCGCCGGGGAAGCGGGTGCGGTCGGTTATCTGCTGAAGGACCGCGTCGCCGAGGTGTCGGACTTCCTCACCGCGCTGGAACGCGTCGCCGCCGGCGAGACGGTGCTCGATCCGGAAGTCGTCCGCCAGCTGTTCGCGACCACCGGCCAGGCCGGTCCGCTCGCCGAGCTGACGCCGCGCGAACGCGAGATCCTCGGCTTGATGGCGCAGGGCCGGTCGAACTCGGCGATCGCGGCGGAGGCGTTCCTGTCCGCGGGCTCGGTCGAAAAGTACGTGACGAGCATCTTCGGCAAGCTGGGCCTGCCGCCGTCGGACGGGCACAACCGGCGCGTCCTCGCCGTGCTCCGCTATCTCGATTCCTGACGCCTACGCTGACGGGATGTACTCCACCGAGATCGAGGTGCACACCGGCAACGCCGCGGTCGTGCACAACCTGACCCGGGAAGCGGAGAAGTTCCTGCGCGACGCCGACGCCACCGACGGCCTGCTGCACGTGTGGGTGCCGCACGCGACGGCCGGGCTCGCGGTGCTGGAAACCGGCGCGGGCAGCGACGACGACCTCCTCGCCGCGCTCGACGACCTGCTCCCCCGCGACAACCGCTGGCGCCACCAGCACGGCACCGGCGGACACGGCCGCGACCACGTGCTCCCGGCGTTCCTCCCGCCGTACGCGACCGTGCCGGTGCTCGGCGGCGTGCTGCTGCTCGGGACCTGGCAGTCGGTGTGCCTGGTGGACACGAACGTCGACAACCCCGTCCGCCGGGTCCGCTTCAGCTACCTCACCGGCTGAGCCCGCCGTAGCATCGCGGACGTGACAGCCATTCGCACGCACCGGCTGGTGCTCTGGGACATCGACCACACGCTCGTCGACTACACCGGGCTGGGCATCGGCTGGTACGGCACCGCGCTCGCCGCCGCGACCGGCGCGGAGTTCCGCACGCCCCCGGACTTCGGCGGCCGGACCGAACGCGCGATCACCGCCGACGTGTTGGCGATGCACGGGATCGAGCCGGACGAGGAAACCATCCAGCGGATGTGGCGGGAGCTGATCGCGGCCGTCGAACGCGCCAGGGAAACGCTGCCCGAGGAAGGCCGGGCGCTCGACGGCGCGGCGGCCGTGCTCGCCGACTTCGCCGGCCGCGAAGGCGTCGTGCAGAGCCTCATCACCGGGAACCTGCCGGAGATCTCGCTGCACAAACTCGCCGCGCTCGGTCTCGACGAACATCTCGATCTGGAGATCGGCGGCTACGGTTCGCTTTCGGCCCGCCGCGCAGATCTCGTCCCGCACGCCGTCAAAGCGGCGGAAACGAAGCATGGCACGGAATTTCCTGCCGAATCCGTAGTGATTCTCGGGGACACACCGCACGACATCGAGGCCGCGCTCGATTACGGCGCGGTGGCGATCGGCGTTGCTACTGGCCGGTTTTCCGCCGAACAACTGACCGGTGCCGGTGCGCACGCGGTTTTGCCGAATCTCGCCGACCTTTCCGCCGTCCGCGCGGCAGTGCTCGGAACGCCGTGAGGCAAGCGACCGGGATCACTCGTTCGGGCGGCTTTCGGCGTCAACCCCTACTCCGGGTCGGAGGCGCCGCTTACTAGCCGAACGCCAGTCCCTTTCCGCTGGTGAGAGCGTTGCCGCACACCGCGGGTCAGTCTTGGGACCAGGGTCGGGTCCCCCTGGGGTAGCAGTCCCTTAGGGGGAGAAGTAGGTCCGACGGCCGATGACCGCTTAAGATCGCCGCGCCAAACTTTCCCCATGACGATCGCACAGGGGGGAACCGGCCTCACGGCCGGAGAGGCACGCGGGCGGCTAGCAGTGCTGTGGCACCGGGTTCCGTTCACGACGACCGTGGTGCTTGCCATCTTGATCGTGGGGGTCGCGACCGGTTCGCTCTGGCACGCCGCCGAGCACCAGCACGCTTTCCACTATTACGCCTACGGCCTTCCCTCGCTCGAACACGGACGCTGGTGGACGCTGTTCACCGGCCCGTTCTACGCCCTGCGCCCGTGGTTCTACCTGCCGATGGCGGGCAGTTTCGCGCTGATGGCCGGATTCGCCGAATGGCACCTCGGCACCCGGCGCGCGATGGCGGTGACCATCGGCGGGCAATTGGTGTCGACGGTCGTGGCGGTGCAGTTCCTCGAGCTTTCCCGCAATTCCGGCTGGGCCTGGGCCGACCGGATCGCCGGCACGCTCGACGTCGGCTTCTCCGGCGGTGCGCTCGCCGCGATCGCCATCACCAGCGCGACCCTGCGGACGCCGTGGCGGCTGCGCCTGCGAGCCGGGCTGTGCGTGTACGCCGGGGTGGCGATCGTCTATGTCGGCACGCTCGCCGATCTCGTGCATTTCTTCGCGCTCGTTCTCGCGCTGCCGCTGGGCCGACGCCTCGCCGGACCCGCCGCGCGCAACGCCAACAAGCCGTCGCTGCGCGAATGGCGACTGCTCGCGTCGGCCGGGCTGGTGCTGCTGGTCGTCGCCGAAGTGGTGATGTGGCTGGTGCCCGGCGACGGACCGTTCGGCTCGTCCGACTCGATCTCGATGTCCGGCAACGAACTCATCCCGCTGTGCCTCATCGCGGTGCCGATCCTCAACGGGCTGCGCCGGGGTTCGCGGTTCGCCTGGCGGTGCGCGATCACGCTGTGCGTGCTCGCCGCGTCGCAGATGGCGGTGCTGGCCGGGGTCGTCGCGATCACGCAGGTCGTCCGGCAGGAAGCCGAACTCAGCAACCCGCCGCTGTTCATTGTGGACAATCTCTTGTGGGGCGTGGAACTGGTGCTGCTGATCTCCGCGCGGCGCGCGTTCCGCGTGCCCTCGCGGCGCAGGCGGCGCAAGCTGTTCCGCGGCGGCCCGGACCCGGCCTTCGCCCGGCTTCTGCTGGGCCGCAACGGCGGCAGCACCATCTCGTGGATGACGACGTGGCCGCAGAACACCTACTTCGTCGCCTCCGACGGTGCTTCGTACCTGGCCTACCAGCGGCACGCCGGCGTCGCGGTGGCGCTCGGCGACCCGGTCGCGCCGGACGGGACGAGCGACCGCACGCTGCGGGAATTCGCCGCGATGTGCGAGAACACCGGGCTCGTGCCGTGCGTGTTCTCGGCGACCGCGGGAACCGCCGCGCAGACCGCGAAACTGGGCTGGCAGCACGTGCAGGTCGCCGAGGACACGCTGGTGGACTTGGAAAACCTCGAATTCCGCGGCAAGGCGTGGCAGGACGTGCGGACCGCGCTGAACCGCGCGAAGAAGGACGGGATCGAGTTCCGGCTGGTGCGACTGGCCGAGCAGCCGTGGTCGATCCGCGACCAGGTGCGCGCGCTGTCCGAGGAGTGGATCTGCGACAAGGGCCTGCCGGAAATGGGCTTCACGCTCGGCGGCGTGGACCAGGCGATGGACCCGGCGACCCGGGTCGGTCTCGCGGTCGACGCCGACGGCACGGTGCACGGCGTGACGTCGTGGCTGCCGGTGCACACCGGCGACGGCGAGGTCGGCGGCTGGACGCTCGACGTGATGCGCCGCCGCACGGGCGGGTTCCGGCCGGTGATGGAGTTCCTGATCGCCTCGGCCTGCCTGGCGTTCCGCGAGGAGGGCGCGCAGTTCGTGTCGCTCTCGGGCGCGCCGCTGGTCCGCAGCAACGACAGCACGCCGCGGCAGATGGTCGACCGGATGCTGGACGCGCTGGGCTCGATGATGGAGCCGTACTACGGATTCCGTTCCCTGCACGCGTTCAAGGCGAAGTTCCAGCCGCGGCACGAGCCGCTGTACCTCGCTTACCGCGACGAAGCGGATCTGCCGCGGATCGGGATCGCGCTCGGCCGCGCGTATCTGCCGAACGCCGGGCTGATGGACTTCGCGAAGCTGGCGCTGCGCCGTCAGCGCGTGGTCGGCGGCGGCGTGGTCGTGGACCGGTCCGCGGCCGGGACGCCGCGGTAACTGTGCAGAATCCGGACGAGGTCGTCCCGGGACGCGGATCCCGGGCGGCCTTGTTCGGAATACGCGACCAGCACGGCCGACTTTTCGCCGGCGGTGAGCGCGAGCGCCCCGACCAGCGCGCTCTTTGGCTGGCATGGCGCGTTGCTCGGGGAGACCTCGGCAACCACGAGCGTGCCCTCGCGGCTTTCGTTCTCGATCTTGACTTCGGTCTTCTCCGGCGCACCAGGCGTCACCTTCGCGGCCGGAGCGCCTTCGCCGGTGTACGCGCTGACGCCCAGGTCGGTGACGGCCTTACGGGCGGCTTCAGCGGCGTCACTGGTCTTCTCGGTGGTGAAACCCGAGCCGCCGATCTGGCCGACCGGATCTTCCTTGCAGTTGCCCTTGCCGAGGAACGCGCTGGTGGACAGGTTGATGCCGGGCGATCCGGCGACCGGGTCCCAGCCGTGCAGCGTGGTCGGAGCCGGTTCCCAGGACGGCGGCACGTCGTACGCGTAACTGCCGTCCTTGCCCGCCACTGACTGCCAACCCGCGACCACCGGCGGCACGACGACGCGGGGGTCCGGCTGGTAGGTGTACGGGGCGCGCGGAGTGTCGTCCGTGCTGGCGGAATGGCGGCTGTTGGCGGAGAAGACGTTGTAGCCGAACACCCCGATGAGGATGACGATCGGGACCGCCTTGACCAGGCGGAGATTGGTCTTGCGGGGCGTCCCTCGCCGCAGCTGCGCCGGGGTGAGGGACTGCCGCATCGGGTCGGCCCGCGGCTCCGGGGCTGGTTCGGACGGCGCCGGGTCCGGTTTCCCGTACCCGGCGCTCGGGAACTTCGGCGCGTCGGACGGCTCGTACCCGCCGAAGCCGCTCAGCGCGGCGTTGTCCCGGTACCCGCCGTCGTCGCGGCGGTTGCGCCCGAACCAGCCCACTGGCTTCAGCCGCGGACGAGCTTCGCGAGGTGGTCGACGACCGAGTCGACGGCGATTTCCTCGCGTTCGCCGGTGCGCCGGTCCTTGACCTCGACCAGCCCGTTCGCGAGGCCGCGGCCGACGACGAGGATCGTCGGGACGCCGACCAGCTCCGCGTCGGCGAACTTCACGCCCGGGGTGGCCTTGCGGTCGTCGAGGATGATTTCGAGACCGGCGGCGTCGAGCTCGGCGGCGATCTTCTCCGCGCCCTCGCGCACCGTCTCGTCCTTGCCCGCGATGACCACGTGCACGTCGAACGGCGACACCTCGCGCGGCCACACGAGGCCCTGCTCGTCGTGGTTCTGCTCGGCGAGCACGGCGACCAGGCGGGAGACGCCGACACCGTAGGAGCCCATGGTGATCCGGACCGGCTTGGAGTCCGGGCCGAGCGCGTCGACCTCGAAGGCGTCGGTGTACTTGCGGCCGAGCTGGAAGATGTGCCCGATCTCGATGCCGCGCGCGGCGACGAGCGTGCCGTGCCCGTCCGGAGACGCGTCGCCCTCGCGCACCTCGGCGGCCTCGATGGTGCCGTCCGGGGTGAAGTCGCGGCCGACGACCAGGTCGAGCACGTGGTGGTCGCGCTGGTCGGCGCCGGTCAGCCAGGCGGTGCCCTCGACCACGCGCGGGTCGACGAGGTAGCGGACCCCGTTCTCCTGCAACGCCTTCGGGCCGATGTAGCCCTTGACGAGGAACGGGTTCTTCGCGAAGTCGGCTTCTTCGAGCAGCTCCACCTCGGCGGGTTCGAGCGCGGCTTCGAGGCGCTTGAAGTCCACCTCGCGGTCGCCCGGGACGCCGATGCCGAGCAGCTCCCACTCCTTCGCGCCCGGCTGGCGCGTCTTGACCAGGACGTTCTTCAGCGTGTCCGCCGCGGTGAACTCGCGGCCGAGCCCGGCGGCGTTGAAGAACGCGACGAGGGTCTCGATGGTCGGCGTGTTCGGCGTGTGGTGCACCTGCGCCTCGGGCAGCCCCTCGAGCGGGCGGGCAGCGGACGCGGGCGTGACGACCGCTTCGACGTTCGCCGCGTAGCCCGACTCGGTGCTGCGGACGAAGGTGTCCTCGCCGTTCTCCGCGACCGCCAGGAACTCCTCGGACGCCGAACCGCCCATCGCGCCGGACGTGGCGGACACGATGACGTACTCGATGCCGAGCCGGTCGAACAGCTTGATGTAGGCGTCCCGGTGCTTCTGGTACGAGCTGGCGAGGCCTTCATCGTCGAGGTCGAAGGAGTAGGAGTCCTTCATGACGAACTCGCGGCCGCGCAGGATGCCCGCGCGGGGACGCGCCTCGTCGCGGTACTTGGTCTGGATTTGGTAGAGCGTGACCGGGAAGTCCTTGTAGGAGCTGTACTCGCCCTTCACGGTGAGCGCGAACAGCTCCTCGTGGGTCGGGCCGAGGAGGTAGTCGGCTCCCTTGCGGTCCTTGAGGCGGAAGAGCGTGTCGCCGTACTCGGTCCAGCGGTTGGTGGCCTCGTAGGGTTCGCGGGGCAGCAGCGCGGGGAACTGGATCTCCTGCGCGCCGATCGCGTTCATCTCCTCGCGCACGGTCTCCTCGACCCGGCGCAGCACGCGCAGCCCGAGCGGCAGCCACGAGTAACCACCCGGGGCGACCCGGCGGACGTAGCCGGCGCGTACCAGCAGCCGGTGGCTGGGTACCTCGGCGTCCGCCGGATCCTCGCGCAGCGTGCGGAGGAACAACGACGACATCCTGGTGATCACTGGGAACTCCCTGCGCTGAGCGGGCCTTAGACGTTTCGCACAGAGTAGTCAACCCCCTGGCCGCGACGCATGCGGGTTATCGGCGGACGCCGTTTTTGTCGGTGGTCGCGGTTAGCGTGCGGGCATGGGTTTGGAAATGGGCATGATCACCGTCGACTGCGCCGAGCCGCAGCGCCTGGCGGAGTTCTGGACGGCGGCGCTGGGCGTTTCGGTGGCCGCGGACTACGGCGAGTTCGTGATGCTGGAGGACCCGGCGTCGGGCGGCCCTCGGCTGGGGTTCCAGCGGGTGCCGGAGCCGCGGGCCGGGAAGAACCGCGTCCACGTGGACTTCGGAGCGGACGACCGGGAAGCCGAGGTCCGGCGGCTGGTGGGGCTGGGCGCGGTGGAGCGGGGAGGGCATTCGGTGCCCGGGCTGGAGTGGACGGTGCTGGAGGATCCGGAGGGGAACGTGTTCTGCGTGTCGGCGAAGGGGGCGCATTGAGGATGTGGTGAGGGGTCGCGCTGGGCGCGAACGTCGGCGAACTGCGACCAGCACCGAACGCGGCTGAGCCCAAGTCACACCCGGCTGGACCGGGCGCGGGCGACGGAACGCCCAGCAGCGCGCGGCTAGGCGAGCACGTCTAGGCGGGCGCGTTCGGGCCAGCGGGTCCGCGCGAGCGCGTCTGGGCCAGCACGTCTAGGCGGGCGCGTCTGGACCAGCGGGTCTGCGCGAGCACGTCCAAGCGGGCGCGTCTCGACCAGCGGGTCCGCGCGAGCGCGTCTGGTCCAGCGCGGCCGCCAGTCCGCTCAGTCAGCGGGCAACTGCCGTCGGCGTCGGGCAGCTCCCCGCTCGCCGCCCCCGCCGCAGCCCCGCACCGGCGGTCAGTCGAGCGGCAGGACGTACCCGTAATTCCGTGCGTCCGTCCGGTACCCGCACCGCTCGTACACCGCGAGCGCGCGATGGGTGTTGTCCACGTCGACCGACAGCGACGACCTCTCGAAACCGGCCGCGCGACCGGCTTCGAGGGTGTGGGCCAGCAGGGCCGACGCCAGTCCTCGCCCGCGGGCCTCCGCCAGGGTCCCGACGTAGTTGACGTGCAGTTCCCGCACGCCGGTCGCCTGTGCGTCCGCATCGAAGAACGACGACATCACGAACGCCACCACCCGGTCGCGCTCCGGGGAAAGGAGGAGGAACGACAAGTCCGGCTGGAAGTCCTTGCTGTCGCGGAACCGGTGCTTCCACTCGTCGGCCGAAAGCCACGTGCTGCCCCAGTGCCCGGCGAACGCGGCGTTGCGCGCGTCGAGAACCAAGGCGTCGTAGCGCTCCTCGCAGGCGACCAGCGGAAGGTCGTCCGGGAGCGGCGGTGCGGCGGGCAGCGCGGTGAGGTCCGCACGCATCTCCACGAAGGTGCGTTCCTGCTTGAACCCGCCGCGTTCGAGGAGCGAGAGGTACCAATGCTCGTTTTCGTGCGCACCGGCGTGGAGTTCGAGCTTCGCGTCCGGGAAGTGCTGCGCGTGGACGCTCCGGGCCGTGCGCACGAGCCACTCCGTCAGCACTGAAGCGACCTCGTCCGTCCGGTACTCCGGGTCAGTCAGCGCCGCCACGTGCGGCTGGTGCACCGGGTCAGCGGCGTCGCGCGGGATGACCAGGGCGTAGCTCACCAGGCGCGAACCATCCCACGCTCCGATGCTCGCGCCGGGCAGGTCGACCGACGGGCCCGACATTTCCTGGCGCACGTCACCCTCGTCCCAATGCTCACCGGTCCGGTCGGTTTCCTCCGCGACCGCGCAGAGCCGGGTGACGGCCTCGACGTCGGCGAGCGCGAGCGGGCGCCAGGTGAGTTCCATGCGGCCAGGGTAAGGACCGGCACACGGCCGCCGCACCTGGATTACCGGGCGGTTACGCTCCGGGGGTGCTGGTGCTCCTCCCCCCTTCAGAAACCAAAGCCGACGGCGGCAAAGGCGCGCCGCTGGACCTGGACGCATTGTCGTTCCCAGAGCTGAACCCAGTGCGCGCCAAACTGGCCGACGCCCTGGTAGAACTCGCGGCGGACGTCCCCGCGAGCCTCGCCGCACTGGGCATCTCCGCGCGCCAATCGGACGAGGTCACCCGCAACGCCCAGCTCTGGACCTCCCCGACGATGCCCGCCCTGCACCGCTACACCGGCGTCCTCTACGACGCACTAGACGTCAAAAGCTTCACCCGCGCCGGACTAGCGAAAGCACAACAGCGCCTGGCCGTCACGTCTTCCTTGTTCGGCGTCGTAGCGGCAACCGACCCCATCCCCGCCTACCGCCTCTCCGGCGGCAACACGGTCCCCGCACTAGGAACCGTACGAGGCCTGTGGAAGCCAGTCCTGGAACCAGTGCTGCACAACGTAGAAGGCCTGCTGGTAGACCTCCGCTCCGGCACGTACGCAGCCTTCGCAAAGCTGCCCTCGGACGCAGTAACCGTCCGCGTAGTAACCGAAGACGCCAACGGCAACCGCACGACAGTCAGCCACTTCAACAAGGCCTACAAGGGAAAACTGGCAGCAGTACTAGCCACCTCGCGCACCGAACCGTCCACTGTGGACCAGCTAGTACGCGTAATCACCAAAGCAGGCCTAACAGTAGAACGCACAGGCGACCACGCCCTAGAACTACTAACCGACTAACCACCCGCACCGACGCACCCAACGAGCGAGGCACCCAGACCTCCCCCGCACCCCGATACGAAGCTCCCCTGCGGTCGGTGGGTGCTTGTCAAGGCATCTTTCCCGCCTTGACAAGCACCCACCGACCGTCAGCACAATCAAGCTTCGGGGTGCCCCACGCACGCCAGGACGCGATGTCGCCGCCAGGCGACGAGCCGAGGACGATTCAAGAAAACCTCCCCACCCCGAACCCAGCCAACAACTCCCCAGGAACATCCGCCCCCAAAACCAACTCCGCCACCAACTTCCCGGCAAACGGCCCCAACGTAAGCCCAGCGGGCCCAAACCCAGTAGCCAAAAACAACCCGGGCGCCACCTGCCCCAGCAACGGCAACCCGTCGGGCGAAACCGGCCGAAACCCCACCCGAGTCTCCACCAACCCCGCATCCCCCAACCCAGGCGCAACAGCCAACGCCTGCTCCAGCACTTCCCGCTGCCCAGCCGCAGTCACCCGATGGTCAAACCCAGCCCCGCTCTCCCGAGTAGCCCCCGCCACCACCCGACCACCGGGAAACGCCAGCAGGTAATGGCTGCTGCGAGGCAACACCACCGGCCACCCAGCAGTCTCCACCCCAGGCAGATCAAAGTGACTGATCTGCCCCCGCTGCGGCACAACCGGCACCGGCACCCCCAGCGCCTCGGCCACCTCCCCGGACCAAGCCCCAGCGGCAAGCACCACCGCGTCCCCGGAGAGTTCCTCCGCCCCAGCCCGCACCCGCAGTCCAGGTTCCAGCGCAGCCTCAGCGGTCACGAACTCAACGCCCCGGTCAATCGCCGCGGAGATCAGCGCACGCCGCAGCACCTGCCCGTCCACCCGCCCGGCCCCCGACAAATGCACCGCAGCCAGTTCCGGTGCTAACGGCGGAAAAAGCTCCCGCGCCTGCCCGGCGTCAAGCCGCTCGACAACCCCAGCCTCCGGCGCATCCGCCGCCCGCCCGGCAAGCCGGTCATAGGCCTCAGTCAGCTCCCCTTCAGAAGCCGACACCACCATCCCGCCGACCACCTCATACGACGATTCGTGCCCAGCCTCGCTCAATTCGGCTGCCAAAGCCGGGTAATACCGCCCAGCAGCAGCGGCGAGCGGATAGACCGCTTCGTCCCAGGAAGACGTCCAAGGGCTGACGATCCCGGCGCCGGCATCTGTCGCCACCCCGGCCCGGTCCGCGTCCACCACGACGACGTCCGCTCCACGCAGTGCCAGGTGGTAAGCCGTCGAAGCCCCGCCGATTCCACTGCCGATCACGATCACGCGCATGTCTTCACCCTGCCTGTCCGCCGCCGAAACGTCGACCGAGCACCGCCATCGCCGCGTTGTGCCCGGGAATCCCGCTGACCCCGCCGCCACGGACCGCGCCGGCCCCGCACAGCAACACCCGCTCGTGCCCGGTCTCGACGCCCCAGGTCCCCGCCGTCTCGTCATCGCCATACGGCCACGACAGGTCGCGATGGAAGATGTGCCCGCGCGGCAATCCCAGCTCCGCCTCCAGATCCAGCGGCGTTTTGGCTTCAATACACGGTTTTCCGTCGCCGTCCAGCAGGAGGCAGTCCTCGATCGGCTCCGCGAGCACGCTGTCCAGCGACGCCACCGTGGCCCGCAACGCCTCCGCCCGCGCCCTGTCGTTGTCCGCCTCGAACAGCCGAGCAGGCATGTGCAGGCCGAACAACGTCAGCGTCTGCACGCCCGCCGCCCGCTCAGCCGGGCCGAGAATCGACGGATCAGTCAGCGAATGGCAGTAGATCTCGCACGGCGGCACCGTCGGGATCCGGCCCGCAGCAGCCTCCCGGTAAGCAGTTTCGAGCTGGGCAAACGATTCGTTGACGTGGAAAGTCCCGCCGAACGCGTCGCGCGGATCGACCGCCGTGTCCCGCAACCGAGGCAACCGGCGCAGCACCATGTTCACCTTCAGCTGCGCACCCTCCGGTGACTCCGCGGGCTCCTCGCCGAGCAACCGGGCAAGCGTGCGCGGCGCGACATTCGCCAGCACATGCCCACCGACCACCACTTGTTCCGCATCGCCTACGCGGTAACGAACTTCTCCGTCCGGCGTCACAGACAGCACATCCGCGCCTGTGACCAGCGTCGCCCCGGCGCGACGGGCTGCATCGGCGAGCGCATCGGTGACCGCGCCCATCCCGCCGACCGGGACGTCCCAGTCGCCAGTCCCGTTGCCGATGAGGTGATAGAGCAGGCAACGGTTCTGCCGAAGCTGCTCGTCGTCCGCAGCGGCGAAAGTGCCGATCAGCGCGTCCGTGAGCACGACGCCGCGCACGACGTCGTTCTCGAACAGCTCGCGCAGCGTTTCCCCTGCCGGACGCTCGAAAAACGTCGTCCACGCCTCGTCGTCGCCAATCCGTCGACGCAGCTCAGCACGCGTCGGCAACGGCTCGGTCAGCGAATCGAAAGTCGCCTCCGCCACCCGCGCGGCCGAGGCGTAGAACCGTTGCCAGGCCGCATAGTCCTTTGTGGACCCAGTGACCGCACGGAACGACGCGCCGGTCCGCTCGTCGTCGCCCGTGTCGACAAGGAGACCCGTGGCGCCAGCCGGGGTGTAGGACGACATCCGCCGCCTCCGCAGCTGGACATCCAGGCCCAGCTCGGCCACGATCCGCCGGGGCAGCAGGCTGACCAGGTACGAATAGCGCGAGAGCCGGACGTCCACGCCAGGGAAAGCGCGGAACGACACCGCCGCGCCGCCGATCTCCGCACGCCGTTCGAGCACCAGCACCGACCGTCCGGCCCGGGCCAGAAAGGCAGCGGCGACGAGCCCGTTGTGCCCGCCGCCGACGATCACCGCGTCGTAGTCCACCGCCGCGAGCCTAATGCTTGACCCGGAGCGCGCTCCAGGATTTAGCGTCGCCGGAGACAGGATCCAGCGCAGAAGGAGCGACCATGACCGACGTCCCGACCCGGAGCCTCGGCGGCCTGACGGTTTCCGCACAGGGCTTGGGCTGCATGGGAATGAGCCACGGCTACGGCGCGACCGACGACGCGCAGTCGATCGAGACGCTGCGCCACGCCGTCGACCTCGGGGTGAACTTCCTTGACACCTCTGACTTTTACGGCTCCGGACACAACGAGGAACTGATCGGCCGCGCGATCGCCGACCGCCGCGACGAGGTCGTGCTGGCCACGAAATTCGGCGTCGCGAACCGCCTCGGCGAACCGACCAAGGTCCGCGGCGACGCCGCCTACGTGCACCAGGCCTGCGACGCCTCGCTGCGACGGCTCGGCATCGACCACATCGACCTGTACTACCTGCACCGAGTCGATCCAGACGTGCCGATCGAGGAAACCGTCGGCGCGATGGCGGAGCTGGTTCGGGCCGGGAAAGTCCGCCACCTGGGGCTTTCCGAGGCGAGCGCGCAGACCGTCCGGCGCGCCCACGCGGTGCACCCGATCGCGGCGCTGCAGAGCGAATGGTCGCTGTGGACCCGCGGCCTGGAGGCGGAAATCGCACCGGCCTGCCGCGAACTGGGCATCGGCATCGTCCCGTTCTCGCCGCTCGGCCGCGGTTTCCTGACCGGCCGCTACCGCTCCACCGAAACGATGGCGGACAACGACGTGCGCCGCTACCAGCCCCGGTTCGCTGACGGCAACCTCGACCGCAACCTCGCGATCGTGGCGAAACTGGAGGAGCTGGCCGCCGCGAAGGAGGTCACGACCGGGCAGCTGGCCCTCGCGTGGGTGCAGGCGCGCGGCGAGGACGTGGTGCCGATCCCGGGCACGCGGCGGAAGCAGTACCTGGAGGAAAACCTCGCGGCGCTGACGGTAGACCTGACCACCGACGATCTCGCCGCGATCGAGGCCGTCGCCGCGCCGGAGAACTTCGCGGGCGAGCGCTACGACGCCGCACACCTCGCGTTCGTCAACGGCTGATTTGCCGGAGGCGGCGCTGGATTTCCGTCCAGCGCCGCCTCAGCCGCCCCCTGACCGAGGCGAGACCTGGACGCAGCGGCGTGCCTCAGCCGCTGACCAGGCGATCGACCATGTCGAACGCCCGCGTCAACCGCTCCCGGTGCGACGCCGCCAGCTCAGCCAGATCCTCCCCCTCCAGCCGCCGCCGGATCGTCTCCACCGCCACGGTCCGGTAAGCCGCCACCACCAACGCCGCGAGCAGCGTCGAATCCCCGGAGAACCGCGCGTCCGCGGCGAGTTCCGCAGCCAGTTCGGCTTCCATCTCGTACCCGAACGCCCGCAGCCGCGCGATCAGTGCGGGCGACTCCGCGACCGTGCGCATCAGCGGCTCGATGTCGCCGCCCACGCCGGACAGCACGTGCCCCTCTTCCTGCAGCGTCAGCGCGAGCTGCCGGAGCGCGTCCACCACGCCCCCAGTCCGTTCGCGGACCGCCGACCGCACCAGGTCGATCGCCTCCGGCAGGCGGTCCAGGAGCAGGTCTTCCTTGCGCTCGAAGTGCGAAAACACCGTCACCTTGGACACCCCGGCCGCGGCGGCGACCTCGGCGATCGTGACCGCGTCGAACCCGCGCTCGAGGAACAGCCCGGTCGCGACCTCGGCGATCCGCGCCCGCGTCTTGGCCCCGCCCCGATCGCCGCGATTGGGCATGAGTCCACCCTTCCGTGTTACCTTTACCTGGTAAGCTTACCCAGTAAGCACACTTGGTTAAGCCGTCAGGCAAGGGTAGAGGGGAGAACGACATGGAGCGGACTGAGGTGATCGTCGCGGGGGCTGGGCCCACCGGGCTGTTCCTCGCAGGAGAGCTGGCGCTGCGCGGGGTGACAGTGACGGTGCTGGACCGGCTGCCGGAGCCGGACCCGACCATCAAGGCCGGGTCGGTCAACGTCGCGAGCGCCGAACTGCTCGACCGGCGCGGCCTGCTGCCCGCGGCGGAGGCGGCGCAGCGGCGGTTCCTCGCGTCAGTCGGCAAATTCGGCCCCACGGTCGAGGCGGCCAAACGAGGCGGCCGCCGGTTCCTGGCCGCCGGGCACTTCGCCGGTTTCCTGTTCGACAACGACCTGATCGACCAGAGCGATCCCGTGCTCGCCGCGCACCGGGCGGTGTCGAACGGGCTGGGAGTGCCGCAGCAGGAAGTCGAGCAGATGCTCGCCGAACACTGCGCCACACTGGGCGTCGACCTCCGGCGCGGCGTCGAAGTGCACGGCGTGCGCGCCGCCGACGAATCCGTGACAGTCGAAACGAGCGCGGGCGAGTTCGCCGCGAGCTGGCTCGTCGCGGCCGACGGCGGGCGGAGCGTCATCCGCAAGCAACTCGGCATCGAGTTCGACGGCACGGATCCGGAAATGACCGGCTACCAGGCCATCGCCGACTTCGAAGACGCGACCGGCCTGCGCCCAGGCTGGACCTGGACACCCCGCGGCGTCTACGCGTACGGCCCGGTCCCCGGCCGCATCTTC
Source organism: Amycolatopsis nivea (assembly GCF_004522235.1). Lineage (GTDB taxonomy): Bacteria > Actinomycetota > Actinomycetes > Mycobacteriales > Pseudonocardiaceae > Amycolatopsis > Amycolatopsis nivea. Next base: position 25,145 of record NZ_SDLT01000043.1, on the reverse strand, counting down.
CTCAGCCGCTTCCGGCAACCGCCGGAAGACCGCGACGCCCCGGTGTCGGTCGAAGAGCTGCAGGAAGCCGTCCGCGACGTCACCGGTGTCCCGGTCACCATCACCGGAATCCAGGGCCGGGCAACGCGCTTCACCGACAACGCGCGCCAGGCCCGGCACTACCGCCAAGGCCGCGTATTCCTGGCCGGCGACGCGGCACACGTCCACTCGCCACTCGGCGGCCAGGGCCTGAACCTCGGCCTGGGCGACGCGGCAAACCTCGGCTGGAAACTCGCCGCGACCGTCCAAGGCTGGGCACCGGCGGGATTGCTCGACACCTACGAAACCGAACGCCACCCCATCGGCGCAGCAGTGCTCGACTGGACCCGCGCCCAAGTCGCCCTCCTCCGCGGCGACAAACGCACCGAACAACTCCGCACCATCGTCGGCGGCGAACTGCTCCGAGTGCCCGCCGCGATGAACCGCATCGTCGCGCTGTCGTCCGGAATCCTGCAGCACTACGACGTCGCCGACGACGCCCCCGCCCCAGTCGGGTCAATCGCCGGAGACGTCGACCTGACCTCCGGCTCCCGCCTCGCCGACCACGCCCACGACGGCAGCTTCGTCCTCATCGACCGCTCCCCCGACGGCCGCTTCGCAGTCACCGGCTTGACCGACCGGCTCACCCACGTAGCCGACCCAGCCGACGAACCGAGCCTCCTCGTCCGCCCGGACGGCGTGATCGTGTGGGCCAGTTCCGGAAGCGACGACCTGAAGCTCCTCGACGCCGCCCTTGCGCGATGGGCAGGCGCGAAATGACCAGCCACACAGCCTGGCCGACGAGCCAAGCCCCTAGCCAGCCGCCAGCCCCAGAACCGACACCTGCTCGACTCCGCACTCTCACGGAGGCTGGCACGAAATGACCAGCGGCGCGGGCCAGCCGACAAACCAAGCCCCTCGCCCGCGCAGGACGGAGCGAGCCCGTAGGCCAGACCCGGAAACAACAACCGGAAACTTCCCGGCACCGCACTCACACGCTAGGCAGGCACGAAACGATCAGCCACGAAGTCCAGCCGACAAACCAAGCCCCTCTCCCGCCCGGATCGCCCCAGCCGAGTCCCGGGACCGACAAGAAGCTCCCCGACCCGCACGCACACGGCAGACGGGCGCGAAACAGTCCAGTCACGCGGCTCAACCAACGAGCCACCCCACCCACCCAGACGGAGTGATCCCCTAGACCAGTCCCGGAAACAACAACCAGAAGCCCCAACGCCGCACACGCGCGCCGAGCGGGCGAAATAAATCAGTTGCGCGAGTTCGAGACGGTCGGCAAGGTAGTCGGCGTCCGACGGGTTGCCGTCGGCTGCCGGAAGCAAGGGAGGTGCGTCGTGGAGTTTGTCCGGGCGCTGTCCTGCCCTCTTCCGCCCGCCCGCCTCGGCTAGAGCACGCGCTCGCCCGGTGGGCACCCTCATCTAGGAGAACCCACCAGTGCGCGAGCACGATTTCGACGAATTTTCCGACGCCTCCGACTACACCGACCGCCGGATGCGCCGTCGCCCCCGCTTCGACGACGGGCCCGCCCCCGCTCGCCGGGGACGGCTCACCGAAGCCGAGCGAGTCCGTCTCGCTCAGCTTCGCGAAGACGCCTACACCGAAACCGCACTGCCCGACGGTGCCGACCGATGGACCAACTGGGACGACGCCGACCAGGGTCCGCATCCGCGGCCCGATTGGGTGGTCACCGAACTCGCCGCGGTCGACACCGACCTCGGCGTGCTCAAGACCGGCAAGGAAGCCGACGTGCATCTGCTGCGCCGCAACCTTCCCGGAGAAGACGGAGTTCTGCTGGCAGCCAAGCGATACCGCTCAGACGAGCACAAGCTGTTCCACCGCGACGCGGGTTATCTCGAGGGCAGGCGGATGCGCCGGTCCCGCGAGATGCGGGCGATGGCCGGGCGCACCTCGTTCGGCCGCAACCTGATCGCCGAACAGTGGGCGGTGGCGGAGTTCGCCGTCCTCAGTCGCTTGTGGACGATCGGCGCGCCGGTGCCGTATCCGGTGCAGCGGCACGGCACCGAGATCCTGCTGGAGTTCCTCGGCGAGTCCGACGGCACCGCCGCGCCGCGGCTGGCTCAGCTGCGGCCCGGGCCGGACGAGCTGGCCGACCTGTGGGAGCAGGCCGTGTCGGCGCTGGAACTCCTGGCGGGGCAAGGACTCGCGCACGGCGACCTGTCCGCGTACAACCTCCTGGTGCACGAAGGCCACCTGATGGTGATCGACCTGCCCCAGGCGGTCGACGTGATCGCGAACCCGCGCGGCCGGGAATTCCTCGCCCGCGACGTCGCGAATCTCGCCGGCTGGTTCCACAGCCGCGGACTGTCCGAACAGGTCACCGGCACCGATGACCTGGTGCGGGAACTGGAAAACGCGGCCGGTCTCGGCTGAGTCCCCGGGCGGGGCCGCGGGTTGTGCGACAGGCCACACCTGCGACCCCGCCCACAACCACGCACCTGGGTGCGGGGCAACCGCTCTCTCTCAGGTAGAGTGTGTCAAGACCGCAACGGCGGCGTGGATGAGTTGGTGTCCGTCGCCTCCACAGTCCGCAGAAGGACTCGCGGCCATCCGAAGCAATTTCCGTCGGTGTGCCATGCCATGGCTCGGCACACCGGGTCCGTCCCTGTGAACGCCCATCGCCACACCATCTTGCCCTGCCTGCGCGCGGGCAGCCCGGGCCTCCTTGCGACGTGCCACGTCCGAGAGGCATTTGTGACGATCACGTACGACTCCGGCCAGTCCGCCCGCTCCCGAGCGGGCCGCCCCGAGCGCAAGCCGCGGCACCGGCCGGCCGGTGGAGACGTTCTCCACGACGACACGGTGGAAACCCCCGCCGTGAAGACCTTCGCCCAGCTGGGCCTGCCCGAGCCGCTGCTGCGGGCGCTTTCCGAGGCGGGCATCGACGCTCCGTTCCCGATCCAGTCCGCGACCATCCCGGACGCTCTGGCCGGCCGCGACGTGCTGGGCCGCGCCCAGACCGGCTCCGGCAAGACGCTGGCCTTCGGCCTGGCCATCCTGGCCCGGCTCGACGGCGGCAAGGCCCGCCCGAAGCGCCCCCGCGCGCTCGTGCTGGTGCCGACCCGCGAGCTGGCCATGCAGGTGGCCGACTCGCTGACCCCGCTCGCCAAGTCGCTCGGCCTGTGGTGCCGCACCGCGGTCGGCGGCATGTCCTTCGGCCGCCAGGCGGAGTCGCTCGCCCGCGGCGTCGACCTGCTGATCGCCACCCCGGGCCGGCTGTCGGACCACGTCCGCCAGGGCACCGCCTCGCTCGGCGACTGCAACTTCATCGCGCTCGACGAGGCCGACCAGATGGCCGACATGGGCTTCATGCCGCAGGTCCGCGAGATCATGGACCTCACCCCTCCGGGCGGACAGCGGCTGCTGTTCTCCGCGACGCTCGACGGGGACGTCGACAAGCTGGTCCGGCAGTACCTGGCCGACCCGGTCACGCACTCGGTCGCGCCGTCGACCGCGAGCGTCACCACGATGGACCACCACCTGTTCCAGGTGTCGCACTCCGACAAGCAGGACATCATCACCCGGATCGGCGCCCGCGAGGGCCGCACGATCATGTTCGTGCGCACCAAGCACCACGTGGACCGGCTCACCGAGCGGCTGCGCGAAAGCGGCGTGCACGCGGTGGCCCTGCACGGCGGCAAGACCCAGGGCCAGCGCAACCGCGTCCTGTCCGACTTCAAGGAAGGCCACGCGGCGGTCCTGGTGGCCACCGACGTCGCCGCCCGCGGCATCCACGTCGACGACATCTCGCTGGTGCTGCACGTCGACCCGGCCGCGGACCACAAGGACTACCTGCACCGCGCCGGCCGCACGGCCCGGGCGGGCGCGTCCGGCATCGTCGTCACCCTGGTGACGCACGACCAGCGGCGCACCGTCCGCCGGATGACCGACCGGGCCGGCGTGCGCGCCGAGACCACGATGATCCGCACCCACGACGACGACCTGTCCCGCATCACCGGCGCCCGCGAGCCGAGCGGCGAGCCGGTCGTGGAGCGTCGCCGGGAGTCCCCGCGCCGCTCCGGCGGCCGAGGCTTCGGCGGCGACCGCGGCGGCTTCCGCGGCCCGCGTGAGGGCGGCGGCTACCGCGGCGGACGCGAAGGCGGCGGCTACCGCGGCTCGCGCGAAGACCGCGGCGGTTACGGCTCGCGCGAGGACCGCGGTCCCCGCGAAGGCGGCTACAACCGCGGCTCGAACGAAGGCCGGGGCTCCCGCGAAGGCGGTTACGCCCGCGAGGGCGGCTACTCGCGCGAGGGTGGTCGCGAAGGCGGCTACGCCCGCGAAGGTGGCTACGGCTCCCGCGAGAACCGCGGCGGTGGCGGCTACAGCCGCAGCCGCCAGCAGTCCCGCTCCGGCGGCGGCTTCGGCCGCCCGAGCCGCGGCCCGCGCCGCGGTCACGACGCCTGATTGATCCATGGAGAACGGCCCCGCTTCGGCGGGGCCGTTCTTCGTTTCCGGACCGGCTCCGCCTGCTGAACCAGGTCGCATGCCGCGGCCGGGCCTGGGCTCGGCGTCAGGCCGGGACGCCATCGCACCCCGACAGTCGCGCTTCGACGCAGCAGTCTTCTTCGAGCAGGGTTTCGCGCGCCAGCCAGCCCGCGCCCGAACCCCGACACGGCGGTCGTCGCTGAGCGGGGGTCGCAGGCCAAACCGCCCACCGCAGCCTGCACTCCGAGAGTCACGACCCGACAGGGCGGCCGTCGCTGAGCAGGTGCTCACCTGCCGAACCACACACCGCCAGCCCTCATCCCGATAGTCGCGCTCCGGCTGCTAAGCAGGGGTGCACGCCAGACAGCACCCCCGGAAAGCCCCACCCGCCGACCACGATCTCGACACTCAGCCAGTCCGCACCCGACAAAGGGGCCATTGCCAAACAGGGCCCTCGCCACCAGCCAGCCCGCACCCCGACAGCCGCGCCCGCCACCCCGACCAGAGCCCGCGCCCAACCCCTCCGCACCAGTCTGTTTCCGTTGCCCTGCCCCGCTTCCCGTCCGTCCCCGGGCGGGGGTGGGGAACGCGGCGCCCGGCCGGATGCGACACTGCCTCAGTGACTGACACTCCGCCGCTGCCGCCTGAGAACGTCTTCGACTGGATTGAAGCCGAAGGCCAGCGGCGGGCGGAAGCCGGTCTCTCGCGGCGGATGAATCCTCGGCCCGCGCAGCATTCCGTGCTCGACCTCGCTGGCAACGACTGCCTCGGCCTCGCCCGCGACAAGCGCGTCGCCGGGGCGGCTGCCGCGGCTGCGTTGCGGTGGGGGGCCGGGGCGACTGGATCGCGTCTTCTCACCGGGTCCACCGAGCTGCACGTCGAGCTCGAACACGAGCTTGCCCGCTTCTGCGGGGCCCAGGCGGCGCTCGTCTTCTCCTCCGGATTCACTGCCAACCTCGGCGCGGTGACCGCCCTGTCCGGGGCCGAATCGGCGATTGTCACCGACAAATACGTCCACACGTCGCTGGTCGAAGGCTGTCGGCTGTCCCGCGCGGACATCGCGGCTGTCGAGCACTCGACTCCGTCGGCGATCAAGCACGCGCTGGCCACCCGACGCAAACCGCGGGCGATTGTGGTTACTGACTCGGTGTTTTCCGCCGACGGTGAGGTCGCGCCGCTGGGCGAACTCGCCGAGATCTGTCGTGCGCACAGTGCTGCGCTGGTCGTCAACGACGCGCACGGGTTCGGTGTCCTCGGCGAAGGCGGCCGGGGCGCGGTGAGCGCTGCGGGGTTGTCATCTGCGCCGGACGTCGTCACCACGCTCACGCTTTCCAACGCCTTGGGCGCGCAAGGCGGCGCAGTGGTCGGTCCGCGCCGCGTGATCCGGCATCTCGTCGACACGGCGCGCAGCTTCATCTTCGACACCGCTCTCGCGCCGGCCAGTGCCGCTGCCGCGCTGACGGCGTTGCAGGTGCTCAAGTCCGAACCGGACCTGCCGGCGAAGGTCATCGAGAACGCCGGGAACCTCGCGATGAGTCTGAAGCACGCCGGTCTGCCGGTCGATCTTCCGGAGGCTGCCGTGGTCGCGGTGCGGACGCCGTCGCCGCAAGCAGCGACCGCGTGGGCGGAAGCCTGTGCGGAGCAAGGGATTCAGGTCGGCTGCTTCCGCCCGCCCGCGGTGCCGGACGGCGTTTCCCGGCTGCGGCTTACCGCCCGCGCGGATCTGTCTGAGGCGGACATCGACCGCGCGGTGAAGGTGATCGCCGCGACCGCGCCCCGCGGTTAAGCCGGGCGGCGCATGGTGATGTGCGGGATCCCGTCCTCGAGGAATTCCTCGCCCTCAGCCACGAAACCGAACCGCGCGTAAAGCTGCTGCGCATAGGTCTGCGCGTCCAGTACGAACGCGCCGGTCGCACCGTCCAGCGCAGCCGCCATCAGTTGCGCCGCCAAACCCTGGCCGCGGGCTGACTTCGCCGTCACTACCCGGCCGATGCGCCGTCCGCCGCTCGGCTCGGCCAGGACGCGCAGGCACGCGAGAACCTCGGTATCGGAGGCCACCCAGAAATGCTCCGTCTCCGGAAGCAGATCGAGCCCGTCGATGTCGGCGTACACGCAGTCTTGTTCCACCACGAACACGTCCGACCGCAGCCGGAGAATCGCGTAAAGGTCGGCCGCGGAGAGGTCGGGCCCGGCGGCGCGGTGCAGAGTCGTCACGCCGCCTTGCTTAACACAGCTCAGCCGAACAGCCGCGCCTGGGACTGGGCCGCGATGTCGTCGGAGAACTGCGAAACCCGCGTGTACACCCCGGGCTTGCCCGGTTTTCCGCAGCCGTCGCCGAAGGACACGATGCCGATCAGGGTGTCGCCCTCGACGAGCGGGCCGCCGGAGTCTCCCTGGCAGGCGTCCTGGCCGCCCTGCGGGTAGCCGGCGCACACCATGCTCGACGGGTCGTAGGTGTCGTAGGCCGTTTTGCACGTGGAGTCGCTGACCAGCGGCACCTGGGCGCTGCGCAGCACGTCCGACCGCTCCCCGCCTTCGGACAGCCGTCCCCAGCCGAGCACGGTCGCCTGCGTGCCTTCCGCGTACAGCGACTGGTCGCTCTTGTCCGCGACCTTCGCCGCGCGGTAGGGCAGCCGTCCGCGCACGGTGAGGACCGCGATGTCGTCGCCCCTCGTCGGGTCGCTGTAGTCCGGGTTCACCCAGACCCGCGAGACGCCGAGTTCCACGCCGTCGCTGCTCCGCTTGTCCTGGCGGCCCGCGACCACGTGGACGGACGACTTCGGCAGGGCTTTCGCGCAGTGCGCGGCTGTCGCCACCGCGGACGGGCTCACGATCACCGCGCCGCAGAACTGCGAGCCGCTCTGGTCGGTGAGGTAGACCGCGTACGGGTGGTCGGCCAGCGAAGCCTCGCTGCCGCCGACGATCCGGGGCTGCGCGTGCGAACCCGGGTCGGACGGCGTCGCCGCCCAGGCCGAGCCGACCGGGACCGCGATCGCGGCGGCGAGCAGCGAGCCCGCCGCGAGCAGGACCGGACGACGGAACTTCGCGGGCATGGGCTTTCCCTTCATCGGCACTACGACGGCACAGCCTGGACGCGCACGGGAATCAACCGACTCCGGCGCGTGCACACACGGCCGCGATTACCCTAAACGGGCCAAGCCCAAAACGGTGTCACTGGAACGGGTGGAGTCTCTATACACCGAGCGCATTCGCTTAGCTGGGGGCATGCGACGGAAAACAGCCGCGACGGCCGGCGCGCTGACGCTCTTTCTGCTGGCCGGATGTGCCACCAGCACCCCCGCGGCTCCCCCGCCCAGCCCGTTGAGCGCGCCGTCGACACCGCCCAGTCCGACACTTCCGGCAACTCGGACAGCGACGAACGCGCCCGCCGTCACCTGGCAGGTGGGTGCTCATCCGCTGCCGCGCCGCCCGGACGGCTTCGGCGAGATCCGGCCGACTCCACCCGAACTGGTGAACCGTTCGCTGCCGACCCAGGACTTCCTCCCGCCGCCGTCCGGCACGACGTACACCTCGAAGATCGCCGACGTCCCCGACGCCGTGCTCAAGCGCAGCACCTGGCAAGCCGCCTGTCCGGTGTCGTCGGCCGACCTCCGGTACGTCACGCTTTCCTTCTGGGGCTTCGACCATCGCACGCACACCGGCGAGCTCCTGGTGAACAAGGACGCGGCTCCAGGGGTGGTCAAGGCGTTCGGCGAGCTGTACGCGCAGCAGTTCCCCATCGAGGAAATGCGCATCACCTCCCCCGCCGAACTCGACGCCCCGCCGACCGGCGACGGCAACGACACCAGCGCGTTCGTCTGCCGCCCGGTGCGCGGGCAGAAGAACTGGTCCGCCCACGCGTACGGGCTCGCGGTGGACGTCAATCCGTTCTGCAACCCCTACACCAAGGACGACCTCGTCCTCCCCGAACTGGCGTCCGCCTACGTCGACCGCGCGAACGTGCGGCCGGGAATGGTCACCGCGGGCGGCCCGGTCGTGCGCGCCTTCGCCGCGGCGGGCTGGCAGTGGGGCGGGGCGTGGATGTCGCCGGTCGACCGGATGCATTTCACAGCCAACGGCGAGTGAGCCGGGAACACCGGGGCGGGCATCCGGGGTTGACTAGGCTGGCAGCAGACCGCTTTCGGGAAGGACCGCCGTGCCGCACTACGACCTGGTGATCATCGGGACCGGATCGGGGAACTCGATCCTCGGGCCGGAGTTCGCCGACCTCCGGACGGCCATCGTCGAGAAGGGCGTGTTCGGCGGGACCTGCCTGAACGTCGGCTGCATCCCGACGAAGATGTTCGTCTACGCCGCCGACGTCGCCGCGACGCCCGCGCACAGCTCGCGCTTCGGCGTGGACGAAGAGCTCACCGCGGTGCGCTGGCCGGACATCCGCGACCGGATCTTCGGCCGGATCGACCCGATCGCCGAGGGCGGCGCGGAGTACCGCGAGAACCACGAGGACAACCGCAACGTCGACGTCTACCGCGGCGAAGGCCGGTTCACCGGCATGAAGGAGCTGCGGGTCAGCTTCGCCGACGGCCGTCCGGACGAGGTCGTCACCGCGGACCGGTTCGTGCTCGCCGCGGGCGGACGGCCGGTGATCCCGGACGTGCCGGGGCTGGCCGAAACCGGCTACTACACCTCCGACACGGTCATGCGGCTCGACACTCTGCCGGAGCGGATCGTCATCCTCGGCGGCGGATACATCGCGGCGGAGTTCGCGCACGTCTTCGCGTCGTTCGGCGTCGCGGTCACGATGGTGAACCGTTCCGGCGCGCTGCTGCGCCAGGAGGACGCGGACGTCAGCGCACGGTTCACCGAACTGGCTTCGCAGCGGTTCGACGTCCGGCTGGACCGCAAGACGGTTCGCGCGCGCAGCACGGACAACGGGGTCGCGCTGGATCTCGAAGGACCGCAGGGCGCGGAGACCGTCGAGGCCGACCTGATCCTGGTCGCCACCGGCCGCAAGCCGAACTCGGATCTGCTCGACGTGGCCGCCACCGGCGTCGCCACCACCGAGCGCGGGCACGTCGTGGTGGACGACTACCAGCAGACGTCCGTCGAAGGCATCTACGCGCTCGGGGACATCTCGTCGCCGCTGGAGCTGAAGCACGTCGCGAACCACGAAGCCCGCGTGGTGCAGCACAATCTGGCGCACCCGGACGACCGCATCAAGGCCGACCACCGGTTCGTGCCGCACGCGGTGTTCACCTCGCCGCAGGTGGCGTCGGTCGGGCTGACCGAGGCGCAGGCGACCGAGCGCGGACTGTCCTTTGTGGTCTCGAAGCAGGACTACGCGGGCATCGCCTACGGCTGGGCGATGGAGGACACCTCCGGTTTCGCGAAGCTGCTGGCCGATCCGGCGACCGGGCAGCTGCTGGGCGCGCACATCATCGGCCCGCAGGCGTCGACGGTGATCCAGCCGCTGATCCAGGCGATGAGCTTCGGCCTCGACGCGCGGTCGATGGCGCGCGGGCAGTACTGGATCCACCCGGCGATGCCGGAACTGGTGGAGAACGCGCTGCTGAATCTGCCGCTGGACTGACTCCGGGGATACCCAGAGTTGATCACCCGGGGCGGGGATTCCCGAATCGGGTAACAAGGATGTCGCGTTGTTACTGTTCTCCGCGGAGGTGCGGGGACTGACATGACCGACATGATCGCCGGGGAAATCGTTGCGGCCGCGGAGAATCTGGCCGCTCGCTGGACCGACGTGACGGATCTCGAGCTGGTGTTCGCCGTGCGGCGGGCCAAGCTCGGGACGACAGCCGCGACGCTCGCGTTGCTGGAGGAGCTTCGGGCGATGCCGTCCGAACGGGCCGCGGAATGCCTCGCGGTCGCGGTGGCCGCGCTGGACGACGTCCGCCACACTGGCCAGCTGCCCGAGGCGGCGCTGGCGAGCTGACAGAGGTTCAGCTGCGCGGCGGATCCGACCCGCGCAGCTGAGCCTCGAAGCTTTCGTCCCGGCGGCGCAGGACGTCGTGGATCGCCAGAAAGACCGGCGCGACAATGAGAAACACGCTGAGACCGAACATGACGGCCACGATGAAGGCGTTCTGATCCCACTGGTCGGCGACGGTCGCGGTCTTCCCGCTGTCCACCCATTGGCAGCGCACCTTCGGCGAGGGCTGGCACTTCGGCTTCCAGCTCACGAAAAAGACGTCGATGGTGAACCACATCAGTGCGACCCCGGCGACGGCCATCAGGCACAAGAAGACCGCTCGGCTCACCGTGCCGCTCCGTCGTGGCCGCGCCGTCATGGCCTCAGCGTGACACAGTCACGCCAGCCTCACACGAAACGGCGCCGCCCGGACAGCGCACCGAAGATCATCTGCGTCACCATCACCACGAGCAGCACGATCAACGACACCGTCCAGCTGCCCGTCGCGTCGTGCAGCAGGCCGAACACGAACGGCCCCACCGCGGCCAGCAGGTAGCCGAAGCCCTGCGCCATCCCCGACAGCCTCGCCGTCTCGGCGCCGGTCCGGGCTCGCAGCGCGATCACCGTCAGGGCCAGCGAGAACACGCTCATCCCGATGCCGAGCAGGATGCTCCACAGCAGCGGCGAGAACCCGGGCGCGATGACAAGGCCCAGCATGCCGGCCGCGCCGAAGACGCCCATGCCGACGATCCACGGGCTCTGGCTCTTCTGCCGCGCGGCGATCGGCGGGATCACCAGGCTGATCGGCACCGCGATCACCGAGATCAGGCCGAGCAGCAGACCGGCGTCGGCCTTGCTGACGCCCGAGTCGATGAAGACCTGCGGCAGCCAGCCCATCACGACGTAGGCGATGAACGACTGCAGGCCGAAGAAGATCGTGACGATCCACGCGAGCGGGCTGCGCATCAGCGACCGGGCGGGAGCGGAGCCCGCGGCCGGTCGCGGCGGACGGCCGGTGCCGCGCGAAGCGATCAGCCATGCCACCAACGCGATCGCCGAGAGAACGCCCCAGCTGCCGAGCGCGGCGCGCCAGCCGCCGAGGGCCGATTCCAGCGGCGGGCTCAGCGCGGAACCCGCTGCGCCGCCGCCCTGCAGCGCCGCGGTGTAGACGCCGGTCATGAGCCCGACGCGAGCCGGGAACGAATCCTTGATGACCACCGGGATCAGCACGTTGACCAGCGCGATTCCCGCGGTCGCGACGAGCGTGCCGCCGAGCACGACGTACGGTCCGTCGAGCACCCGCACCGCGAGGCCCGCGGTCAGCACCGCCAGCGCGAGGCCGATCGCCGGGCCGATGCCGAAGCGGCGCGACAACAGGGGCGCGGCCAATCCGGCACCGGCGAAGCACAGCCCGGGCAGGGTCGTGAGGATGCTCGCCCACACCGCGGACGCGCCGAGGCTGCCGCGCATTTCCGCGAGCAGCGGGCCGACACTCGTGATCGCCGGCCGCAGGTTCATCGCCGTCAGCACCACCGCGACCGCGAGCAGCACGCCACCCGCCACCACGCCCGGACGGCGACCGGCGGGCACCTCCTCCTCGAGGCTGCCTTCCAGTTCGAGCTCGAGCCGGTCGGAATAGGTGGCGGTGGACACGGCTGCAGCGTCTCGGGAGTCGGCGGGCATGTGCGCTACTATTCCATACGTAGGATGATTGGATGAAGGGATCAGGCTGTGCCGTTGGCCACCACCCGCCGCGCCGGACTCGTCGACCAGGTCATCGATCAGCTGCGCGAGGCGGTCACCGCGGGCGAATGGCCGATCGGGCACCGGATCCCGACCGAGCCGGAACTGTCGGCGCAGCTCGGCGTCGGGCGCAACACGGTCCGCGAGGCCGTGCGAGCGCTGGCGCACACCGGGATCCTGGAAGTCCGCCAGGGTGACGGCACATACGTGCGCGCGACGAGCGAGGTGTCCGGCGCGATCCGCCGCCTGTGCGGGACGGAACTGCGCGAGGTGCTGCACGTCCGGCGGCTGCTGGAGGTCGAGGGCGCCCGGCTGGCCGCGACCGCGCGCACCGAGGAAGACCTGGCGGAACTGCGCGTCCTGCTCAACCGGCGCGACACCGACTGGGACGAGGGCCGCCTCGACGATTTCGCCCGCAGCGACGCGGAATTCCACCAGGTCGTGGTCCGGTGCGGGCACAACGGGCTGCTGCTGGAGCTCTACCGCGGCCTGATGGAGGCGATCACCGCGAGCGTGGCGTCCACTTCGGACAATCCGGAACACGCGGAGATGATCCGGCACCGGGAACTGGTGGACGCGATCGAGGCGCGCGACGCCGACCGGGCCGCGGACGAGGCGGCTGGGTTCCTGGACGAGTTGATCGCGCGGGCCGAGGGTTTGTGATCAGTCGTTCCGCGCTGGGCCGAGGATGGTGGAGAGCGCTCTGATCAAGCGCTTCGCGCCGCGGCGCGTCCGTTCGTCCGCGTCCTCTTCCAGCGCCTGGCACTCCCGCAGCGCTGCGTCCCGTTCGGTGTCGTACACCGTGAACACATCGTCCACCGCGGTATGAATCCAGTCGCCCTGGTTCTGGTCGGCGTCGGCAAGAGCGGCGGCAACCACGGCAAGCCCGGCCGAGTCGTGACGGCGGAGCAAAGCCTCCGCCGTCTCGCGAGTGACAAACGTGTTGTCCGCGTCGAGCACGAGCCCCAGCAGCGGCCCCTTGGCCTCCGGCATCTCGGCGAAGCTGGCAAGGGCGCGACCGGCGTCCGCTCGGTCGAGATAGCCGGGGCTTTCCGACAACCGAATCAGGGCCGCCACCGCGGCGCGTCTCGCGTCGTTGTTCACGACGGCATTCTCACGGAAGCGTCAGGATCTCCGCGCCGTCAGCAGTCACCACGAGGGTGTGCTCGAACTGCGCCGTCCACTTCTTGTCCTTCGTGGTGACCGTCCAGTCGTCGGCCCACAGGTCGTAGTCGATGGTGCCGAGCGTGATCATCGGCTCGATCGTGAAGGTCATGCCCTCTTCGATCAGCGTCTGCACCGAGGGCTCCTCGTAGTGCAGCACCGTCGGCGCGGTGTGGAACGCCGGGCCGACGCCGTGGCCGGTGAAGTCGCGGACCACGCCGTAGCCGAAGCGCTTCGCGTACGCCTCGATCACGCGGCCGATCACGTTGAGCTGCCGACCCGGGCGGACTGCCTTGATCGCGCGTGCGGTCGCCTCGCGGGTGCGCTCGACCAGGAGCCGTACCTCCTCGGAGACGTCGCCGGCGAGGAACGTCGCGTTGGTGTCGCCGTGCACGCCGCCGATGAAGGCCGTCACGTCGATGTTGCAGATGTCGCCGTCCTCGATCACGGTCGAGTCCGGGATGCCGTGGCAGATCACCTCGTTCAGCGAGGTGCAGCACGACTTCGGGTAGCCGCGGTAGCCGAGCGTGGACGGGTACGCGCGGTGGTCGAGCAGGAACTCGTGCACGACCTTGTCGATGTCGTCGGTGGTCGCGCCCGGCTTGACCGCCTTGCCGCCCTCCTCGAGCGCCTGCGCGGCGATCTTCGACGCGACCCGCATCGCCTCGATGACCTCGGGCGTGCGCACTCCGTTGCCGGTGTCCCGTTTCGGCGCCGGCCGGTCCACGTACTCGGGACGGGCGATGTCGGCGGGGACGGCACGGCGCGGCGTCTGGACGCCGGGCTTCAACGGGGCGCGAACGGACATGTCCCCCAGCCTACGACCTCGCCCGGCCGCGGCGCAGCCAGCTCAGAACAGCACCGTCGCGTACTGGCCGACCTGCTGGAACCCGATCCGCCGGTATGCCGCGAGAGCGGGCGCGTTGAACCCGTTCACGTACAGGCTCGCGGTCCGGCCGAGGCCGTGGACCAGGCGGTTCACCACCGCCGCGGTGCCCGCGGTGCCGAGCCCGCCGCCGCGCCGGTCCGGGTGCACCCACACGCCCTGGATCTGGCCGACCCGCGCGGACATCGCGCCGATCTCGGCCTTGAACACGACCTCGCCGTCCTCGAACCGGGCGAACGCGCGGCCGGTGGAGATCAGCTCGCTGACCCGGGCGCGGTAGCTGGCCCCGCCGTCGCCCGCGCGCGGGTCGACGCCGACCTCCTCGATGAACATCGCGACGGCTGCGGGGAGGTAGCGGTCCAGTTCGTGCGGCCGGACGGTGCGGACCTGCGGGTCGGCGGGCACCAGCGGGTCGCCTTCGAGGGCCATCAGCGGCTGGTCGCCGCGCACCTCGCGGGCCGGGCCCCATTCCGAGGACAGCTCGTCCCACAGCCCGAGCACCTGCGGCGCGGGCCCGACGAGCGAGGAACAGGTGCGCTGACGGCGCAGCGCCCGGTCGGCGAAGGACCGCAGCGCCGAAGCGTTGCCGCGCAACGGGATCAGGTTGGGCCCGGCGAAGCACAGCCCGGTGAGCCGTCCGGCGCGCACCGGACGGGCGTCGGCCGCCCACAGCTCGCCACCAAGACGCCACGGGTCGAGACCGGCCGCCTCGACCCGGGCGCTGACCATGCAGCTGCCCACCGGGTCGGCGGCGAGTGCAGCGCGCACCGCCGGATAGTCCCGATCATCGAGCAGCCGTGCACCTGCAAGCCGCAACACGGGGTCCAGAGTGCCAGATGAACCGGGTGAACGGAACGCGAGCCGGCCGACACGCTGAGATGAACGGCCCTCGCACCCGAACGGCGGCGCCCCGGCGGGCTCCGCCACCGACCGTGCCCGAATCGAGAGAAGAGCGCTCCGGAGGCACCCCGCCCGGGCGCCTCCGGAGCTTCCCCGGGGATCCGTGAAGGGCTCCCCGAGGGAATCAGCGTCCGTGAAGGGGCCCTTCACGGACACCCGGGCACGGCAAGGTCCGTGAGGGCCACCCTCACGGAAGCAGATTCCCGCAGGGCTCCCCTCGCCGACGACGCCTGCGGGCCGTGAAGGGCCCCTTCCCGGACTTGGATTCCCGCAAGGAGCCCTTCACGGACGCCCGGGCACGGCAAGGTCCGTGAGGGCCACCCTCACGGACGCAGATTCCCGCAGGGTTCCCCTCACGACCCGCAGCCGGTCGTGAAGGAGCCCTTCACGGGCGGCTGCCGCGTGCGCGGGCTCAGTGGTGCCGCGGGACCAGGTGCAGCAGCCGCGAAGCGTGCGGCGCGAGCGTCGCGGTGAAGCTGTCCCGGCTCACGCCCAGGTTCCGGTGCGTCCACAGATCCCGCACCGCCGCCGGGCCGCGCAGACCCAGGTCCTGCCAGGACGCGGTCACCGGGGCCTCCGTCGAGCCCAGGTTGAACAGCGCGACCGTCACTCCGCCGCGGCCGTCGGAGCTGAACCACACCTGCTGCTGGGTCGCCTGCGAAACCGGACGCGCCGCCCGTCCCGCCTGGTCGACGGCCAGCACCTCGCGGTTGGTGAGCAGCTTCAGGTCGTCCGGGTCGAGTTTGGTCAGGTCGGTGCCGAGCAGCAGCGGCGACGCCTCGATCGCCCACAGCGTCATGACGCTCTGCCGTTCGTCCGGGGTGATGCCATTCGCGTCGCCGTTGCCGATCTCGATGGAGTCCAGGTCGTTCCAGTGACCGGGGCCTGCGAAGCCAGTCCACTTGGGAGCGTCGGCGAAGCGCAGCTTGACCCGCACGTCCCAGTTCGTGAGGCCGACGCAGTGCGAGTAGCACTCGATGTCGCCCTCGATCCGCCACCCGTTGCTGTAGCGCTGCCAGGTCGTGGCCTCGGCGATGCTGAGCGAGTTCGACAGTTCCAAGTGGATCGGACGGCCGGTGGCCTGGATCGCCGCGTGCCACTGCCGGATGTCCTCGCGGTTGTCCGCCGGGATTTTGCCACCGCCGGGTCCGACGAAGTCCATCTTGATGTAGTCGACGCCCCACGACGCCAGCTGCCGTGCCTGCGAGCGGACGTACGCGGCCGCGCCGGGCTTGCTGAAGTCGAGTTTCGCGGATTTGTCGTCCGCGGTGTTGCCCGCGCCCGCCATGACGATGTCGTGCACCCGGTACGGCGTGCCCTCGATCGGCGAATCGGCCGCGACCGCTTGCGCCGGGACGCCGGGCACCAGGTAGATGCCGAATTTCAGGCCGTGCTGGTGCAGGTACCGGGCCAGCGACGCGATGCCGTTCGGGAACTTCTTCGGGTCCGGCGCGACGCGGCCGAACTCGTCGACGTGGTCGTTCCAGCCCGCGTCGATGTTGATGTAGCGGTAGCCGTACGCGGCGAGCCGGTCGTGCATGACGTCGGCCTGCGCCTTGATCGTTTCCTCGGTGAACTTCCGGCGCAGCGCGCTCCAGCTGCTCCAGCCCATCGGCGGCGTTCTCGCCACCGGCGTCCAGGATTCGATCGACTGGCTGTCCGCGGCGGCTGTTCCCGCCAGCGCTCCGGCCAGCACCGCCACCGCCGCGGCCAGCACACCGATCCGACTTCGCTTCATCGCGACCACCTCTCCCGGGGATCGCTTCGTTGTACAAGCGGCGCGGCGGCCGCAGCAATGATTCATCGGATCACTGACCGCTAGCCGGGACGGAACCCGCCGACCGGATCAACCCTGTTCACCACCGTGAATGCTGGGAATATCCGTCGGAGACCTCTCGACACGATCGCGAATAGATCCTATCTTTCTTGCGGCGCGCCCCAGCGTCGTTCACTGGCGAACACGGAGGTCCCGGATGAAGTTCAGACCAGCGCGCACCCTCGGGCTCGCGATCGCGGCGCTGACCGCGACCGCGCTGCTGCCCGCCGGTGCGGCGGCCGCGTGGCCGGGCAGCCAGGACGTGTACGTCTCGCCGTGGGGCAACGATTCCGGCTCCGGGGCCGTCTGGTCGCCGGTGCGCACGCTCCCCCGCGCCCAGCAGCTCGTCCGGCAACGCGCCGCGCACCTGAACTCCGACCTGACCGTGCATGTCGCCTCCGGCACTTACCGGCTCGACAAACCGCTCGAACTCGATGCCTCCGATTCCGGCACGAACGGCCACCGGGTCGTCTGGCAGGGCTCGCCGGGCACCGTGGTCAGCGGCGGCAAGCAGGTCACCGGCTGGCATCCGGTCGCCGGACGTCCCGGTCTCTACTCCGCGCCCGCGCCCGCCGGACTGAACAACACTCGCCAGCTGTACGTCGACGGCGTCCGCGCGCAGCGAGCGTCCGGGCGGCTTCCGGTCACGGTGAAGGCGACCGACACCGGGTACACCGCGTCCGCGGACACCATGGCGCACTGGCGGAACCCGAGCGACCTCGAACTGGTGTACACCAGCGGCGAGGAGCTGTGGAACGTCGAGCGCAACGGCCTCGGCCAGTGGACCGAGCCGCGCTGCCCGGTCGCGTCGGCGCAGGGCACGACGATCACCATGGCGCAGCCGTGCTGGGACAACTCGACCCGGCGCGTGATGTTCGCCGACATCCCCGGCCGTTCGGTCAACATGGTCGGCCCGGGCGATCTCACCAACGGACGGCAACCGTCCTATGTGGAGAATGCGTTCGAGCTGCTGGACACGCCCGGCGAGTGGTACCTCGACCGCGCCGCGCACACCGTGTACTACCTGCCGCGCAAGGGCGAGAACCTGCACTGGGCCGACGTCGAGATGCCCGCGCTGGAGAAGCTCGTGGACGGTCGCGGCACCGCCGAAGCGCCAATCCACGACATCTCGTTCCGCGGCATCCAGTTCTCCTACGCGACCTGGCTCGAACCCTCGTCGCCGGAAGGCTTCTCCGAAATCCAGGCCGGCTACCGGATCACCGGCGAGCGCGGCTGGGCCACGCAAGGTCTCTGCCAGTTCACGCCCGGCGGCACCTGCCCGTACGCGGACTGGACGAAGGAACCCGGCAACGTCTCGATGTCGCACGGACACCGGATCGAATTCCGGGACGCTGTGTTCGCGCACCTCGGCGCGGCCGGGCTCGATCTCGGCGAGGGCGCGCAGGACAGCAGCGTGTCCGACAGCGTGTTCACCGACATCTCCGGCAACGGCGTCGAAATCGGCGGGGTCAGCAAGCCCACCGCCGCTGGCGCGGACCTGACGACGCGGGTGAAGGTGACCAACAACCACCTGTACGGCATGCCGCGCGAATTCACCGGCGGGGTGCCGATCGTCAACGGGTACTCGCAGGACAATGTCGTGTCGCACAACCAGATCGACCACGTCGCGTACTCCGGCATCTCGATGGGCTGGGGCGGCTGGCCGGACAAGATCAAGCAGGCCGCGACGCCGAACGTCTCGCGCAACAACGTGGTGTCGGACAACCTGATCCACGACTACATGCTTTCCCTCGACGACGGCGGCGGCATCTACACCCAGGGCATCACCGGCCCGTCGCAGTCCGAGGGCGAGAAGGTGACCGGGAACGTCATCTACGACCAGTGGGGCCTCGGCAAGTCGGTCTACACCGACAACGGCTGCACCTACGAAACCGTCTCCGGCAACGTGCTTTACCACGCGGCGTACGCCAACGTGGCCTCAACGCACGTCGACTACCGCGACTCGCTCGGCAACAACGACCCGACCGTCATCTCCGGAAACTACTGGGAGCAGGGCGATCCGGACGGCGACAAGAAGGGCGTCATCACCTCGGGCAACCACCTGCTGAACAACCCGGCCGCCGCGCCTAAGTCCATTGTGGACAACGCGGGGATCGAACCGGGCCACCGCTCGGTGCTGAACCGCCGGATCGACGGCGCGTCCGCTCCGCAGGCCCCGACGCGGATCGGCACCTTCTCGGTGTCCGGCCAGCTGTACGCGACCTGGAACCCGACTGTCGCGGAAAACGGCGCGCCGGTGCAGGATTACCTGCTGACCGCGTCGGACGGCAAGCACAGCGTCACGAGTTCGGTGTCTGCCAAGGACTTCGCACGCACCGGGTACACGGTGATCCCGAAGCTGACTGACGGCCAGACGTACACGGTCACGGTGGCGGCGCGCAACCGGTACGGGGTTGGCCTGCCGTCGCTGCCTTCGGCACCGGTCACCGCCGCGCAGCCGGGCACCCAGCTCGCTGCTGTTCCGACCAAGGCGAAGGCGCTGCCGAGCACCGACGCGGCGAGCATCCACTGGACGCCGCCGGCGGAAACCGGGTCGACCCCGGTGATCGGCTACCGGATCACCGTGTCCGACGGCCGCACCATCGAGGTCACCGGACGCGACACGATCGTCAGCCAGCCCACCCAGAAGGGCCTGACCCGTGTCGTGGACGGGCTGAAGTCCGGCACCGCGTACACGTTCACCATCGCCGCCGTGACCGGAAACGGCGTCGGCCCCGCGGTGACGGTGCAAGCCACCACCGCGTAACCGGTGATCGGCGCGTACCGGACCTCCCTGCCGGTGCGCGCCGATCACCCTATCCGGAAAGCCCTTCGATAAGCCCCCGGCGTCGTTCCCACCTGTGCCCGGAACCGACGCCGCAAGTTCACCGCCGACGCCAGGCCGACTCGCACCGCGATCGCGTCCACCGGCAGATCGGTCTCCTCCAGCAGCCGCCGCGCCTCGGCCACCCGCCGCGACAACAGCCACGCACCCGGGCTCGTCCCGAGCTGATCAGCGAACCGGCGAGCCAGCGTCCGCGGCGAAATCCGCAAGCGGGCAGCCAAATCCTCCACCGACAGCGGCGTGCCCAACCGCTCCCCCGCCCAGTCGAGCAGCCCGTCCAACGTGTTCGCGGACGCTTGCGGCGGCGCGTACTGCACCTGCCCGCCCTCGCGATGCGTCGGCATCACCATGTGCCGCGAGACGAGCGCCGCGTGCGCCGCTCCGTGATCCTGGCGGACCAGGTGCAGGCATAGGTCGATGCCCGCTCCCGCACCCGCGCTCGTCGCGACGTCGCCGTGGTCCACGTACAGCACGTCCGGTTCCACGTGCACCGCCGGGAAATCCCGTCGCAGCTGTTCGGCGCGCGCCCAGTGCGTCGTCGCCGTTCTTCCGTCCAGCAGTCCGGTCTGCGCGAGCGCGAAGACACCCGAGCAGATCGTGACCAGCCGCGCGCCTCGTTCGTGCGCGTTCAGCAACGCCCGGCGCACTTTCGGGGAAAGCGGCGTCTCGACCGGGAGCCAGCCGGGGATCAGCACCGTGTCGGCCGTGGCGAGCTTGGAGAGCCCGTTGGACACGTGCATCGCATACCCGGCCGACGTCGGTACCGGGCCGGGATTCTCGGTGCACACCTCGAATTCGTAGTACTGCGGCACGCCGTCTCTCGGCGTGCCGAACACTTCGGCGCCGCAGCCGAGTTCGAACGTCGACTGCACCGGCCGGACGAGGGCGACCACGCGATGCATGGCAAGAAAGTACCCGATGACGTCTTTCCTGACACTGTCCCGCGCGGGCACGGGAAGCCAACCTGGGTGTCATGCACTCCGAAATCCTTGCCCAGCCGGGCTACACCTCGGTCCCGGTCGGCGAAGCCCCGGTGAAGGACCTTTTCCCCGGCATCCGCCTCCGCCCGCTGTGGAAGGGCGAAAACGGCGCGCACGCCAACGTGGTCGAGTTCGATCCCGGCAGCACGTGGCCCGAACGCGACGTGCACGAGCCCGGTCCCGAAGAGGTCTTCGTCGTGTCCGGCACCTTCAACGACGGCGCCCGCGACTACCCGGCCGGCACGTTCATCCACGCCCCGGCGGGTTCGTGGCACGTCCCGGCTTCGGCGACCGGCTGCACGCTGTTCGTCTTCTACCCCGAGGGCTAAGCGCCGCGGTAACTCCCGATCGTCCAAGCGTTCCCCTCGGGGTCGCGGACGGTGAACGTGTGCGAGCCGTAGTCGGTGTCGTGCAGCTCCAGGCTGATTTCGGCACCGGCTTCGCGCACGCGGGCGTAGATCTCGTCGACCCGATCCGAGACCACGTACACCGCGCTGGCACCGGGTTTCATCTCGTCGTGCACGCCGTCGGCTGGGCCGCCGCAACTGCCCAGCATCACGGCACCGCCTTCGGGCCAACGGAGTTCGGCGTGCGCGACGCCGTTTTCTCCGGGCACCACGAGGGTTTCTTCGAATCCGAGAACGTCAGTGAGGAAACGGATCGCGCCGCGCGCGTCGTTGTAACGGAAAGCGGGCCAGACTGTCGGTTGCGGAGTCATGCCACCGATTCTGCGGCGGCGGTCTTCGACTCGTCTTGGAGAAACGGGAGCTCCTCAGCCATCCACGTCCGCGGCGAACACCCCGCCAGCGCACGCCACTCGTTCGAGAAGTGTGCCTGGTCGTAATACCCTGCGGCATAAGCGATCCCAGCCAAATCGCGATGTCCGGTGCGCAGCAACCGAACCGCCCGCTCGAATCGCAGTACGCGGGCCGCCTGTTTCGGGGCCAATCCCAGCTCGGCGCGGAACCGCTCCCCCAGGTGACGGCGGCTCCAGCCGACCTCGTTCGCCAGCTCGCCGACCCGCAACAGCCCGCCGCTGCGGCGCAGCTCGTGCCACGCGCGGTCCAGCTCCGGCGGTTGTTCGGCGCGCTCGACCGCCCGCGCGGCCAGCACCTCGTCGAGGATCGCGAACCGGGTGCGCCAGTCGTCCGCCGCGGCCAGCCGGTCCGGCAAACGGGCGAGGTCGCCGCCGAAGTCGGCCAGGTCGGTTACCCGGCCGGTCAGCTCCGCAGCGGTGACGCCCAGCAACGTCCGCGCCCCCAGCGGATCCAGCTCCAGCTGCACCCCGCGCTGCACCCGGTCCTGCGTGATCAGCGCGGGTTCGGTGTGCAGGCCGCCGACCACGCTCTGCAGCGCTCCCGCCCCGGCCAGCCCGGCGTACCGGATCGGGTCTTCGAGGCTGATCACGAGCGTGATGTGCCGCGAGGGCAGCCCGCGGTGCACCTCGAGGGTGACGTTCTCCTGCGCGTACCCGACGTAGCGCGTGACCAGGCCCCGCAGCACCGGATGCGGCGGACGGGCGGCCCAGCTGTGACTCACGCGACCAGGCTAGCCCCGATGCGGGCGAATTCTGCTACCACGGGAGAGCGGTCCCCACGATGAGGAGAAACCCGATGACGATCCAGGAACAGGCACAGCAGCTCGAACTGCTCGCCGACCAGGTGCCGACCGGAATCGCCCTCGCCACCACGGGCGAACTGGAAGACCTGCAGACCCAGGTGCTCGGCCTGCTCGGCGAAACCGGCTCCGCGACCGCGATCCAGGGGTCGGTGCAGATCGCGATCCGGCAGATCGACGAGGTCGCGGCTTCGCTGGAGAACGTCCGGATCCAGATCCGCGAAGCCGCCCAACATCACCTGCGCGGCTGACATGGTCGCGCACGCCAGTGAGCTGGCGGAAGTCGCGCTGGCCAATGTCGTACGCGAGTATCCGCATTACGAGAGCCACTGGCGCCTCGACGACACTCCCGTCCCGGCGATCCGCGAGCTGCACCCCTGCTTCTACGGCAGCTTCGACTGGCATTCGTGCGTGGAAATGTTCTGGGTGCTGGTGCATCTGCTGCGCCGATACCCGACGCTCGCCCCGGCCGACGAGATCCGCGCCGTGCTGAATGCGCACCTGACTGAGCCCGCCTTGGCTGCCGAAGCCGCCTACTTCGCGCCGAAGCAGCACCGTACGACCCAGCGTCCGTATGGCTGGTCGATCCTGCTGGCGCTGACGTTCGAGACCTACCCGATGCGGTGCGGGCTGCACGAGAACGGCGCTTTCGGACTCTCTCGTGCGCTTCCCTACGCTCGGCACCTGGCCTCCCGGGGCGAGCCGCAGCTGTTGCAGGTCCTCACCGAAACGGCCTGGCGCTGGTTCGGCTCAGACCGCGACTACCCCGGGGCTTGGGAACCGTCCGGTGCTGATTTCCTCAGCCCCGCCCTGGCCGAAGCCGAGCTGATGAGCCAGCTGGTACCTGATTTCGGTGCCTGGCTGGAGGGTTTCCTGCCGGGGATCGGCGAGCGGAACCCGGCGGCTCTCTTCACTCCCGCGGTGGTGACCGACGCTTCCGACGGGTTGATCGCCCATCTGCACGGGCTCAACCTCCACCGCGCGTGGTGCTGGCAACGGATCGCGGCGGCATTGCCGGAGGGAGACGGCCGGATCGCGGTGATTGAGGCAGCTTCGGGCGAGCACGCGGAGGCCGGGCTGCCGCAGGTTACGGAGGGGCCGTATGCGGTGGAGCATTTCTTGGCTTACTACGCGTTGCTTCTGTTGAGCGACGCCGAGGCGGGGAAGGCCTGAAGCAGTGTCGGATCCATGGTTATCCATCGAAGTGCTGGACGGAGAATCCTCCGCGAGCGATTGGCGGCGCACCTTCTCCGACGCGTTGCTCAAAGCCGCGATCATCGACCGCGCCGTGCGATGGTCCTGGCGGACGCTCGAACGCGGCGTCGTCTTCGAGATCGCCTTCAGAACCGAGGCGATCCGCGACGAATTCTGCGCCCAGCCGTCAGTCAGGACAGCGCTCGACGCCGTGCCGGATCCGCGCCACGGGCTCACGATCACCCCTGGCGGCTAGCTTTCCGGCAACGGCTCCCGATGTTCCGCCCGCAATCCGTCGAGGGATACCCGCAGCAGCCGGTTCCACATGTGCGGCCGGCAAGCGTCCGTGAACTGCGCCGCGTACCCCAGCGAGATCAGCAGCAGCACCAGATCATCCGTAGTCACCCCGGGCCGCAACAACTCCTCCGCGCGCGCCCGTAGCTCCTCCAGAACCGCACGGAGTTGCGGGATCCCCGTCGGATCTGGGTCGGTCCACGTCAGCGCGAAGCTCTCCATGATCGCCCGGTGCCGCGCGCAGCCGGACAACGCCTGTCGATAGAAGTCGGTCAGTGCCG
Source organism: Amycolatopsis nivea (assembly GCF_004522235.1). Taxonomy (GTDB): domain Bacteria; phylum Actinomycetota; class Actinomycetes; order Mycobacteriales; family Pseudonocardiaceae; genus Amycolatopsis; species Amycolatopsis nivea. The sequence goes on along the minus strand of NZ_SDLT01000043.1, from coordinate 1,062 downwards.
CCCACGGGTCTTCCGCCTCGATGGCTGCCTGGCGCGCGGACTCGGCCCACCGGGAGAAGTCCTGGTCCAGGACCGTCCGGACGAGGTCTTCCTTCTTCGGGAAATGCCGGTACAGCGTGCCCATGCCGACCCCGCTGCGCCGGGCGATCTCGCGGACGTCGACGGCGGCTCCCTGCTCGGCCATCACCTCGGCCGCGGCTTCGACGATCGCCTCCCGGTTGCGGATCGCGTCCGCACGGAGGGCGCGACGGCGGGTGGGGGTCTGCGGGTCAGCCACGGCCATGTGCCGAGCATACTCGCTTACCCGGAGCATGTGCTCCGTCTAGTGTGCTACTTTGCGGAGCAAGTGCTCCGCCTAGTGAAGGAGATGCCGTGCCCACCCTCGACGACTGGAATGTCCGGATTCTCGCCGAATTCCGGGAGAACGCCGGACACGTCGCCTGGAGCAGTCCGGAGGAATTCGCCGCGGGCCGACCAGTTCCGCCGCATATGCCGGGGTTTCCGGAAAAGGGGATGCCCTTGATCCTCGTGCACCACGTCGGGGCGAAAACCGGGAAAGCGCGGATCAGCCCGCTGTTCTACCAGCCGGTCGGCGACAGCTGGGCGGTCTTCGGCACGCACGGCGGCAGTCCGCGCGACCCCGCGTGGTACCGCAATCTCATGGCGAACCCGCGGACGGTCATCGAGGCGGGCGCGGAGGAAATCCCGGTCGAAGCACGGCTGACCGCCGGGGAGGAACGCGCCAAGATCTGGGCCGAGCAGATCGCGCAGGTCCCGAAATTCGCCGAGTTCGAGGCCTCTTCCGGGAGGCAGGTTCCGGTCGTCCTGCTGGAACGCTGCTGAAAAAGAAAGGGCTCCCCGACCGAAGCCGGGGAGCCCTTTCGCAGGGAAAACTCAGCCGACGGTGACGCTCGGAGCGCCCTCGCCGATCGACTCGCCGGATTCCTCGGCGATGCGCATGGCTTCTTCGATGAGGGTTTCCACGATCGCGTGCTCGGGGACGGTCTTGATGACTTCGCCCTTGACGAAGATCTGGCCTTTGCCGTTGCCGGAGGCGACGCC
>NZ_SDLT01000042.1 GCF_004522235.1 Amycolatopsis nivea | reverse complement strand
GCTCCTTGAGGGAATCTGATTCCCTCAAGGAGCCCTTCACGACCCTCGCCCCCGCGCACCCACCCGCCGCCAGCGGGACGCAACCCTCCGCGAGCGCGGCACGTGACGCTGCCCTCGGTCGAGGAGCGCGGTCGGTTGGTGCGGAGGTCGTCAACCGGAGCGGAGAAGCAACGCAGCCCCGTCGACGCTGCGCCTCGCCGCACCAACGCCACCCGCCGCGCCACTGAGAAACCCCAATGTGGCATTGGGGCGGTCCGACCGGAGGCGGACGATCAGTTCTCGTGGGCGCGCCCCAGCTCCTCCGACCGGTCGCGGGCTGCCTCGATCGCGTCGAGCAATGCCGCGCGCACGCCGTGCTTCTCCAGTTCGCGGATCGCGTTGATGGTGGTCCCGGCGGGGGACGTCACCGCCTCGCGCAGCAGTACCGGGTGGTCCTGGCCCTCGGCCAGCATCTTCGCCGCGCCGACCGCCGACTGGATGATCAGCTGTCCGGCCAGCGCGCGCGGCAGGCCGAGCAGGATGCCCGCGTCGATCATGGCCTCGACCAGGTAGAAGAAGTACGCCGGGCCGGATCCGGACAGTGCGGTGACCGCGTCCTGCTGCCGCTCCGGGACCTCGACGACCTGGCCGACGTGCGACAGCAGTTCCTTGACCGTCGCGACGTGCGCGGGCGTCGCGTGCTGGCCGGGTGAGATCGCACTCATCGCCTCGCCGACCAGCATCGGGGTGTTCGGCATCACGCGGACCACCGGCACGCCCTCAGCGAGCCGGCGTTCGTACAGCGCGGTCGGCAGCCCTGCGCACAGCGACACCACCAGCGACGCCGGACCGAGCAGCGGGGCCAGCTCGTCCAGCACCGGCTCGATGTCCTGCGGCTTCACCGCGACCACGAGGATGTCCGCGCGCCGCGCCGCGTCCGCGACGGTCGCCGCCTTCATGCCCGGGTAGCGCGTTTCCAGCTCGCGCGCCCGCTCCTCGTACCGCTCGGTGAAGAGCAGGTCGCCTGGCTCGTGGCCGCCGTTGAGCAGGCCCGACAGCAGGGCTTCGCCGATCTTTCCCGCACCCAGCACCGCGATCACACTCATGTGCTTCAGCGTGCCAAACGCGGCTCAGGTGCCCGGTGCCGGGGCGAGCGCCAGCTGCCGCACCTGCGCGACGAGGCGGCCTTGGGAGTCCACGACGGTCGCGTCCGAGTCGAACCACGGCTCGTGCACCGAGCGCGATTCGACGAGGATCCGCAGCCAGCCAGGGGCCGGGCGGGTGCGCAGCAGCGAGGTCAGCTGGACCGTCGGGGCCCAGCCGTGCCTGCCGAGGTTCGCCACCACCGGCGGGTTGAGATCGCCCGCCAGCAGCGAGAAGTACACGTCGGGCTGGCCCACGCGCGGACGCGCCCACATCCGCAGCCGGGGCGGGTCGCCGGTGCGTCCGGTGAGGAATCCCGCGGTCGCCGCGTCCAGGCGGACGTCGCAGGCGGCGGACAGGTGGAACGGGCCTTCCGGAGTGTCCTTGCCGAGCTGCGGCGCGTTCGACGGCGGTTCGGCGGGCATCTGCGGCAGGTCCGTCCATTCGGAACGGCGCATCGGCAACCGGCCGACCGTGACCCTCGCCTCGACGCAGGCCCGGCCGCGCTGTTCGAGCGACACCGCGACCACCGAAACCCGGCGGCCGACCTTGCGCACGTCCGCGCGCAGCAGCACCGGGCCGAGCGCGGGCGCGTGCAGGAATTCGGTGCTCACCGCGAGCGGATCGACAGTCGCGTCCCCGCGCTCGTGCAACGCGGCGGCGGCGGTTTTCGCCAGCAACGCCACCAGGAACCCGCCGTGCGGATGGACCCCGATCGACCATTCCGACCGCAACGTCGCGGTGAACGTGCCGTCCCCGAGCGACCGCACTGAGGTGGCCCCGTCGAAGGCGGTCGCGGTGTCGTCGGCCGCGCTCACGGACGACCGGCCACGGCGATACGGCGCGTGGAACCGGGTCCGGCGAAATCTGGAGACGGCGATGGCAACGAGGTCACGCCCGCACTTTACGGTGCCCGGCCGCCTTTGCGAGCCGAGCAGGGCAGGGACCGCCCGGACAGCCGAGCAAGATCACCCAGGGATCATTGCCCCAGATGCAACCGGGCGAACAACAGCGCCTCGGCCAACGCCCGCGCCCGCGCCGCCGCCCCCGTGGCATGCCGGGTGTTGACCTCCAGCACCACCTGGCCGGCGAACCCGTCACTGACCAGCTTCTCCAGCAACTCCGCACACGGCTGCCCGCCATGCCCCGGAATCAGGTGCTCGTCCTTCGGAATCCCGGTCCCGTCCGCCAAATGGACGTGGCTCAACCCCGCCCCCATCCGGTCCGCGAGCGCGAGCGCGTCCATCCGCGCCGCGGCCGAATGCGACAGATCCAAGGTGTAGTGCCGGAATCCGACGTCTGTGGGATCGATCGACGGCCGGAACGCCGACACGCGCGCATCACGCGACCCGCCGGGCGGACGGACCTTGAACATGTTCTCCACCGCGACGTCCACGCCGCTGGCGTCCTCCAGTTCGTCCACGAGATCGCCGAACGCGTCGCCGTACCGCCGCTGCCAGCGGAATGGCGGATGCACCACGACCGTGCGCGCACCGAGTTCCAGCGCGGCGTCCACGGAGCGGCGCAGGCGCACCTCCGGATCCGGCGACCAGATCCGCTGCGTGATCAGCAGCGACGGCGAATGCACCGACAGCACCGGCATCCCGGTGCGCCGCGACCAGCGCCGGATCGCCGAGACGTCCTGGCTGATCGGATCAGCCCAGACCATGACCTCGACGCCGTCGTAGCCGAGATCGGCGGCCAGCTCGAACGCCGCGCCCGCGCGCAGCGGCCACACCGAGGCGGTGCTCAGACCCACAGGGACGGGCGCGCTCTCACTCACGCGCCCATCCTGCCCCAGCGTCCTTTGCGGCGGACTACTTGGCCACCAGCAACAGCGCCGCGGGCGACACCGTCACCACCAACCCGACGAGAATCGCCAGCAGGGTCGTCTGCAGGTCCTCGGCACGGCGGATCTTCCGCACGATCCAGACCAGCGCGACGATCACCAGCAGCGCGCCCACGAGCGCGGCGGGCGCGAGGTTGACCCACAGCCAGTTGAAGCCCAGCCACACGGCGGCACCGCCGACGACGCCCAGCGCGAGCTGCCCGGCCAGCGTCAGCCACTGCTTGCCCGCGGACACCTCGGGTTCCGGCTCGGCTTCGGCCTCCGGAGCGTCCTCGGCGACGGCTTCCTCGGGGTAGTCGTCGTACTCGTCGCCTTCGGCGTAACCGTCGGCGTGCTCGTAGCCCTCGGCGTGCTCGTACCCGTAGCCGTCGTCGCCCTCGAAGTCCGGCTGGCCGTCGGGGTAACCGGACGGCTCGGCGAACTCGCGCTCGTACTCGGCCAGGTCGTCGTCGACCGGGTCCTTGGCGCCCGGGGCGAACGGCATCGGGGCCGGGTAGCCCGCGGTCGGCGGGCCCGCGTCGTAGTCCGCGGCGGCGGGCGGGTACTCGTCCTCGTAGCCGTCGTCGACGTAGTCGTCCTCGGCGTACTCCTCGGCCGGTTCCGGCTCCGCACCAGCGGGCGGAACGGCCGGCATCATGCCGACCTCGGTGTCCTCCAGCTGTTCCGCCTGCCGACGCTGGCGCCAGCCGGCGAGACCCGCTGGGGGCGCGTCTTCGGCGACGCCGTCAGCGGGCGGGCCGTCGATCGCGTCGAACTGCTCGGTGTGCGGCTCCTGCTTCGGAGCCGGACGACGGGCCGGAGCCCGCCTCGGCCGGTTCGGGGCCGGCGGGGCGCCAGGCGCGGGGAACGCACCGCTCGCCATCGGCGGCGCGGGCGGTTCCGGGGCGTCGCCGTCGAGACCGTCGAGCCGGGCAGCCAAGCCACCGTCCTGCGGCGGAGGCGGCGGTGCCTGCGGCGCCGGCCGACGGCGGACCGGCGGCACCGCGCCGCGAGTCTCCTCGTCGGCGGCCTGCGGACGCGGCGGACGGCCGCGCGGCGGCACCGGCATCTGCCCGGATTCCTGCGGCGGAGCGGGCGGACGCACGTAACCGGAGTCCTGCGGTGCGGCGGGACGCAGGTAGCCGGTGCCCTGCGGACCCGGCGCGGGACGGGCGAACTGGCCCGACTCCTGCGGCGGCGCGGGCGGGCGCACGTAGGCCGAGTCCTGCTGGCCGTTGGCAGGTCGCGGGTACTGCCCGGACTCCTGCGGCGGAGCAGGCGGACGCACGTACGCGGAGTCCTGCTGGCCGTTCGGAGCCGGGTACTGCCCCGACGGCTGGCCGTTCATCGGCGGCGGCCCGGCGTCCTGCGGCGCGGGGTACTGGCCCGAAGGCTGCTGCCCGGGACGCGGGTACTGGCCCGATTCCTGCGGACCGGGCCGCGGGGCCGCGTCCGGACGGCGGCGGCCGCCCGGGGGACGCGAAGGAGGCGGCGGGGTGCCGCCCTCGGACGCCACCCGGTCGATGATCGCCTGCGGTCCGGTGTCGGTGAGGCCCGAGCGCCGCGGGGCGGCCTCGTCCTCGTCATCGGCCGCCCTGCGCCTGCGTCGCCGTCCGCCGTCGACCTGCTGCCCGTGCTGGGCGAGCAGTTCGGCCACGGTCTTCTGGGGCTGGTCGCCGCCGGTCTGGTCCGTCATACCGTGCTGTCCAAAGCGCGCTCGGGGTTGGTTGTGGTCACTCGGGCACACCCGCCTCCGGAGCCGCGCGCAATCGACACCGTGCAGTGCATGTCCGTCACCTCTTCACCGTGCCTGGTCTTCGTCGGCCAAGTCCAGTCCGCTGCTGTCACCGGTCCTCCCCGCTCGCCGAAACGCCGGAGATCGCGGTTCCAGTTTCGTCCGACCCATTGGCGTGGTCCAACCGCCGCAGGATGACACCCTCTCGCAGCGCCCAGGGACAAATCTCCAACTCCGTGAGAGAGAGCGCCCGCATCGCGGCCTGCGCCACCAGCGCGCCCGCCACGAGCTGGTGCGACCGGCTCCCGCTGACGCCTTCCAGCTGGGCCAGATCCGCGGCGGTCATCCGCGAAATGAAGGCGATGAGCTGGCGAAGGGCAGTGTCGGTGAGCGTACGGCGCACGCGGGGGCCCGCCGCCGAGGGGGCCGCCCCGGTCAGCCGGGCGAGCGAGCGGAACGTCTTGGACGTCGCCACGACCCGGTCCGGAAGGCCCTGGCCGGCGACCTTTTTCGCGAGCCCGGCGAGCTGGTCCTCGAGCCAGGCCGACGTCGCGACGACCTCGGACCGGGTGGGCGGGTCGTTGCGGAAGCGGGTGCGGGTGGTGCGCCCGGCTCCCAGCGGAAGCGACTCGGCGAGTTCGGGTTCCTCGTCGCGGCCCATCGCGACCTCGAACGACCCGCCGCCGATGTCCAGCACCAGCAGTTTCCCGGCCGACCAGCCGTACCACCGGCGCACCGCCAGGAAGGTGAGCCGCGCCTCGTCCTCGCCGGACAGCACGCGCAGGTTGACGCCGGTCTCGGCACCTACCCTGGCCAGCACCTTCGCCGAGTTCTTCGCCTCGCGCACCGCGGACGTCGCGAACGCCAGCACGTCCTCGCAGCCGAGCCGCGCGGCCGCGGCCTTGGCCGATTCGACCGCCCGGACCAGGCCGTCCTCGCCGGGACGGCTCAATTCGCCGGAGCCGGTGAGCTGTTCGGCCAGCCGCAGCATCGTCTTCTCGGAGTGCATCGGGGTCGGGTGGGCGCCACGGTGGGCGTCGACCACGAGCAAGTGGACGGTATTGGAACCGACGTCGAGTACCCCTAGGCGCACGAGGATTCAGCGTACCGGTCCCAGCGCCAGGTCTCGAAACTGTAACCAACTCCACTCGGATCAACATCGACTCAGCGTGCGCGATCCGGCACGGTGTGCGCAGAAACCCGGACAAAAGCCGTGAAGGACTCCTTGAAGGAATCAGATTCCCGCAAGGAGCCCTTCACGGACCGGTTGTCCCGGCGGACCCCGCATTCCGCCGGGAGACCGCTCAGGTCTCGAACTTGTAGCCGAGCCCGCGCACGGTCACCAGGTGCCGCGGCGAACCCGGGTCCGGCTCGATCTTCGAGCGGAGCCGCTTCACGTGGACGTCGAGCGTCTTGGTGTCGCCGACGTAGTCCGCGCCCCACACCCGGTCGATCAACTGGCCGCGGGTGAGCACCCGGCCGACGTTGCGCAGCAGGTACTCCAGCAGGTCGAACTCCTTGAGCGGCAACGAAACCTCGCCGCCGTCCACGGTCACCACGTGCCGTTCGACGTCCATCCGCACCGGCCCGGCCGACAGCACCAGCGGCGCGAGTTCGCCGTCGCTGCCCGGCTCGCCGCCGCGGCGCAGCACCGCGCGCACCCGCGCGATCAGCTCGCGCGCGGAGTACGGCTTGGTCACGTAGTCGTCGGCGCCGAGTTCCAGCCCGACGACCTTGTCGATCTCGCTGTCGCGCGCGGTCACCATGATCACCGGCACCGCGGAGCGCTGCCGCAGCTGCTTGCACACGTCGGTGCCGCTCATCCCGGGCAGCATCAGGTCGAGCAGCACGATGTCCGCGCCGTTGCGGTCGAACTCTTCCAGCGCCTGCTGGCCGGTCACCGCGACCGCCGCGGTGAAACCCTCCTTGCGCAGCAGGAAGGCGAGCGGGTCGGCGAAGGACTCTTCGTCCTCGACTATGAGAACCCTCGTCACAGGTTTCCTCCATGGTCTGGGCTGGAGACTTCCTGCCCGGTTGCCACGAGCCGGGGTGTCCGCTCGGGGGTCTTGTCCGGCCGCGCGGGCGCGGCCTTGCGTGCGGTGTCGGCGGGTTCGGTGCGCACGTGCGCGGGGATGCGCAGGGTGAACGTCGACCCGGTGCCGGGACGGCTCCACAGGCCGACCGAACCGCCGTGGTTGGCCGCGACGTGTTTCACGATCGCCAGTCCGAGGCCGGTGCCGCCGGTGGCGCGCGAACGGGCTTTGTCCGCCCGGTAGAAGCGTTCGAACACGCGCTGCTGCTCGTCCTCGGCGATGCCGATGCCGCGGTCGGTCACCGCGATCTCGACCATGCCGTCAGCGAGCCGGCGCGAGATCGACACCGGGCTGCCCGCCGACGAGTACGCGACGGCGTTCTCCAGCAGGTTCGACAGCGCGGTGACCAGCAGCGTCCGGTCGCCCTCGATGAGCAGGCCGCTCGGGGTGTCGGTGGTGATGGTGATGTCGGCGGATTCCGCGGACAGCGTGGTGCGCCCGAGCGCCTCGCGCACGACGGCGTCGACCTCGACCACGTTGAGGTCCGGCAGCCGTTCGGCGCCCTGGAGGCGGGACAGCGCGATGAGTTCGGTGACGAGCTGGCCGAGCCGGGTGGACTCGCGCAGGATCTTGCCGCCGAAGCGGCGGACCTCCTCGACGTCCTCGGCGGCGTCCAGCACGGCCTCGGTGAGCAGCGCGATCGCGCCGACCGGGGTCTTGAGCTCGTGGCTGACGTTCGCGACGAAGTCGCGGCGGACCGCCTCCAGCCGGATCGCCTCGGAGTGGTCGACGGCCTCGACGACGGTGAACCCGTCGCCGAGCGGCCGGACCTCGCCGAGCACCGCCTCCGGCTGGCGGCGGCCGCGGCTCTCCAGCGGCGAGAGGTCGACCTCCATCGGCTCGTCGGTCTCGACCACCTGCTCGGCGGCCTTGCGCGCCCGCGGATCGGCCTGGTTGACGCGGACCAGGCCGAGTTCGTACGCCCGCGGGTTGTGCAGCACGAGGTCGCCGAACCGGTTGAGCACGATGACGCCGTTGTTGGACGAGCGGATCAGCCTCATCAGGAGCTCGGCGACGGTCGGGCCGAGGGGCCGGGCCGCCTCGCGCCGGGCTCGCACCCTGGCCGCGAGGAAACCGGCGACCGCGCCGACGACAAGAGCGCCGATGGCCGTCAGCAGGACAACAGGCGTGGTCACGGGGGAATCGTAAGCATCCCGGTAGCCTTCCGGCCTAGTCCTGGAAGCCCTGTCGTGAGGCGAGTGACACCTGAGGGGTACATATTCGCCTCGGGGTCAGACCCTGTTCACCCGATCGAGACCTTCCGGCCAAATCGACGCGCTCGGTGTTCAGCGTGCTGAATGGTCCTCGAGGGTTTTGAGGTCCTCGTCGGTGAGTTCGAGCGCCGCCGCGGCGACGTTCTGCTCCAGGTGTGCCGGGTCACCCGTACCGGGGATCGCCAGCACGTGCGGGCCCTGCGCGAGCGTCCACGCCAGCCGCACCTGAGCGTCCGTCGCGTCGTGCCGCCGCGCGACCTCGGCCACCCGCTCGCCCGCGTCGGACTGTCCGCTCGCGACCGCGAAGAACGGCACGAACGCCACGCCCTGTTCGCCGCACAGCCGCAGCAGTTCGTCGTCCTCGCGGCGGGCGGACAGGCCGTACTGGTTCTGCACGCACACCACCGGCGCGATCGCCTGCGCCTCGGCGAGGTGTTCGGCGCTGACGTTGGAAATCCCCAGCTCGCCGATCAGTCCCTCGGCGCGCAGTTCGGCCAGCGCGCCGAAGTGCTCGGCGAGCGAACCGGTGCCGCGGTCGAGGCCGGTGCCGATGCGCAGGTTGACGACGTCGATGCGCTCGCGGCCGAGTTCGCGCAGGTTCTGCTCGACCTGGCCGCGCAGTTCGTCGGGGCGGGCGAACGGCCGGAACTGGCCGGTTTCGTCGCGCGACGGGCCGACCTTGGTGGTCAGCACGAGGTCGTCGCCGTACGGGGCGAGCGCGGCCTTGATCAACGCGTTGGCCGACCAGGTGGCTCCGAAGTAGAACGCCGCGGTGTCGATGTGGTTCACGCCCAGTTCCACGGCCCGGCGCAGCACCGAAATCGCGCGGTCGGCGTCGACCGGTGCGTTCGGGTCGAGCGAACCGCCGAGCCGCATCGAACCGAAGCCGAGCCGGTTGACGGTGCGGGAGCCGAGCTGCCAGGTGCCCGCGGCGGCGGCGGGAAGTGTCGTTTCGGTCATGTCTCCAGCGTGCTTCGCGGCCGGCCGCCGCGGCGGGTTTGGCAGCAAGCTGCCAACGCGGGAACACTGGACGACGTGCCCCGAGCCGAGGAAGTCGCGAGCATCCGCGACGAGCGAGAACTGGTCGAGCGCGCCGGACACCTGCTCGCCGGAGCCGACGAGTTCGCCTGCGCCGCGAACGACCTGCACACCTGGTCCGCGATGCAGAAATTCGCCCAGGAGCTGCCGAAAGAGCGGAAGCTGCGGGTTCGCAAGGTCTACCTGTCGCGAGTCATGCTCGACCCGGCGGGAGCCGAGCACCTGCGGATGCTGCAGCGGCTCGGCGCGGAAGTCCGGATCAGCGACCACGAGATCAACGAGACGATCCTGCTCGACGGCCGCGTCGCGATCCTCGCCGCCGGCCCCGGCTACAACGTCGTGACCGCCCCGGATCTGGTGCGGGGCATCTCGTCGCTGTTCGAGGCCGCCTGGCGCTCGTCGACCGCGATGGAGGCGTACGAAACGCGGTTCGCCGAGCTGCGGCAGTACACGCCGCAGCTGCTGGACCTGCTGTCTTCCGGTTCCACCGACGAGAAGGCGGCCCGGGCGATGGGCGTCGGGCTGCGGACGTACCGTCGGCGGGTGGCCGAATTGATGGATGTCCTGGGTGCGACGTCGCGGTTCCAAGCAGGCGCTCTCGCGAGGGAGGCGGGCCTGCTGTGAGGCGCGCCGTTCTCGCCGCGGCCTTGCTCACCGCCGGATGCTCCGCCTCCCAGCAACCCGCGTCGCCCGCGCCCGCTCCCGCACCGCCGAATGTGGCCTATGTGGACGCCAAGGCGACCAGCGACGCGGTGTCCGGCGTCAAAAAGGCCATGGAGACGGCGTTCAGCTACGACTCCACGAAGCCGGACGAGGTCGCGAAAACCGAGCAGGAATATCTGACCGGCGGGGCCCGCGCGCAGTTCGACAAGACCTTCGCCGAGGTCCGCACCGAGCCGGTCACCACGCAGACGCAGGTGCTCGAAACCGGTCTGGCCGAGCTGACCCCGGACCACGCGCGGATGCTGGTGGTGGCCGCGCAGCACAGCAAACGCCCGGACGGAGCCAAAAATCAGGGCGTCGCGCTCATCCTGGTCACCGCGGGCAAGGCGAACGGGCACTGGCAGCTGCAAGATTTGAACTTCGACCCGCGCGGAAAGCTCACCGCCGCGCCCAGCCCCGCAGACAGCCTCGCGACGACCCGGGACGCCGCTGTCGACGCGGCCGTCCGGGATGGCGGGATCCTGATGACCATCGACCCGAAGGACATCGACGGCAGCTACGCGAAATGGGAAAAGGTGGCCGCCGACCCGCTGCTGTCGCAGTTCCGGCAGAGCCGCCAGGAAACCGTGGACAGCATCCGCAAGACCGGGAAGAAGGCGGCCTTCGGCGCGGATTCGACCGCCGCGCTGACCGAACTCAGCCAGGACGGCACCAAGGCGTCGGCGGTGCTGTCGGCGTTGGTGACGACGAGCGGCGGCCAGAACCCCGGAGAAAACCGGCTGCCGGTCCACCTCGACCTCGTCCGGCAGGGCACCGAGTGGAAGGTGTCCGGGATCCGGGCGTTATCCGGCGAGGGCTCGTGAGCGGCGGCTAGAAGCGGCCCCCGCCGCCGTGCTCGTGAGCGGCAAGTCCGGTTCTCACCGGCAACGCCGCTCACGAGCAGGCCAGCAGCGGAAGGGCTCAGCGCCCCTGGTTCGCGACCGCGGCGGCGGCTTCCTTCGCCGCCTCCGGGTCCAGGTACTCGCCGCCCGCCTTGACCGGCTTGAGGTCCGCGGTCAGGTCGTAGCGCAGCGGGATGCCGGTCGGGATGTTCAGCGCGGCGATGGCGTCGTCGGAGATCCCGTCGAGGTGCTTGACCAGCGCGCGCAGCGAGTTGCCGTGCGCGGCCACCAGCACGGTGCGGCCTGCATTGAGGTCGGGAACGATCGCCGACTCCCAGTACGGCAGCAGCCGGGCCACGACGTCCTTCAGGCATTCCGTCAGCGGGGCCTGGTCGCCGAGGTCGGCGTACCGCGCGTCGCCGGACTGGCTGAACTCGTCCTTCGGGTCGATGGCGGGCGGCGGCGTGTCGTACGACCGGCGCCAGAGCATGAACTGCTCCTCGCCGAACTCGTCCAGCGTCTGCTTCTTGTTCTTGCCCTGCAGCGCGCCGTAGTGCCGCTCGTTGAGCCGCCAGTCGCGCTTGACCGGGATCCAGTGCCGGTCGGCGGCGTCGAGGGCGATGTTCGCCGTGCTGATCGCCCGGCGCAGCAGCGACGTGTGCACCACGTCCGGCAGCAGCCCCGCCTCGGCGAGCAGCTGCCCGCCCTGGCGCGCTTCGCGCTCGCCGGTCTCCGAAAGGGGCACGTCCACCCAGCCGGTGAACAGGTTTTCCGCGTTCCACGTGCTCTGCCCGTGCCGCAGCAGCACCAGGGTCCCAAGTTCGGCCATGGCCATCAGCCTGCCAGAACGGGTCCGCGCCGCCAGTAGTGCGTCCACCCCTCTACCCAGAGTGCGTTACCCGGGAGTAACACCTTCACCCGACGCGCAGCCGGGTTGCCGACAAGCAGGCCAAAGAGTGCAAGACGCTGCACACTGTTATCCCCGTCAGCAAAGTTCACTCGAACGGAGTAACCAGTAGTCTTGTGATTACTGGTCGACATCTGACAGGTTGGGCATGTCCCGCTCAGCCGGATTCCACGCACTCCCGGCTGATCACGGGCAGTGACCGCGGCTCGTCTCCCCCCTGCCGAGCCGCGGCCCGCCGGCCCCGTTGGCATCCCCCTCGTCACCGGGTCCAGCAAGGCGGGACCTGCAGCGGGACGGCTCGAGATCGCGACTCCCCCCTCCCTCGAGCCGTTCCGCCAGCCCCTCACTCCGCGGGCCTGGCCTTCCGCCGCCGCAGCCACCAGAACACCGCGCCCGCCGGGATCCCGAACGCGATCAAGAACGGCAGCAAAACTCCGAGCACGCGCACGAGCCCGCTGCAGAAGACGACGAACGCGTCCCATCCCCCGGACAGCCCGGCGAGGAAGCCGCCCGTCTCCTCCGCCGCCGCGGCTGCCTGCTTCCTCACTGACAGCGACACGGTCGCCATCGCGACCTTCCCGGCCAGCGACGCCTGCTGCCGCTCCAGCGACTCCAGCGTGGCCTGCCTGCTGGTCAGCTCGCTCTCGACGGACGCGATCTCGGACACCGACTGCGCCTTCGCCAGCAGCGCGCGGATCCGCTCGACGCTCGCCCGCTGGGTCGCCAGCCGCGCGTCCACGTCGACCACCTGCGAGGTCACGTCCTGTGCGCTGATTTCCCGCCGCTTCACCTGGCCGAGCCCGCCCAGTTGCTCCAGCACGCCGTCGAGTTTCTCCGCGGGCACGGCCAAGGTCAGCGACGCGGAATCGTCCGTCGCGCTCTCCTGCCCGGCGTAGCCGCCCGCGCCGGTCGCGATCGCCTTGGCGCGGGACACGACCTCGTCGGTCTTCGGGGTGGTCAGTTCCAGCCGTGCGCTGCGCGCCAGCTTGCGATCAGTCGCGCCGGGCTCGGGCACCGACGCCTGCGCGTTGCCCTGCTTCGGTGCCGCCCCCTGCTCTTGCCGCTGCGCGGGCGCGACAGCCGACCTCGCCGAATCCGCGCTGGTGCCGCCGCTGCATCCGGCCAGCAGCAGCACCGCGGCTCCCGCGAGCACGTATCTCCATCGAGTCCGCATTCCCGTCTCCCTCCAGTCGTTGGCGGTGAGACGAAGCGACCGGGCGGACCCGTTGCACGGAATCGGTTACGACTCGGTCAACCCCGGTTCGTGCCCTCCGGCGGGTTCGGCGAGGTGTTTGAACGCCTCGAGGTTCGCCAGCGATTCGCCGCGCGAAACCCGCCAGTCCCATTCGCGCTTGATGGAGGTGGCGAACCCGATTTCCAGCAGGATGTTGAAATCACCGTCGGCGGCCTCGAGCACCTGGCCGAGGATCTTGTCCAGTTCGGACTCGGTCACCGTCTCCTTGCCGAAGCGGCCGACCAGGTAGATGTCGCCGAGACTGTCCACTGTGTAGTGCACGCCGTAGAGCCGGGCGTTGCGCTGCAACAGGAACCGGTACACGTCCTCGTGCCGCTCGTCCGGACGGCGGCAGACGAACGCCTCCACCGAGAACGCGTGGTCGCCGTCCACGAGCCAGCAGTTGGTCTGCAGCTTCTTGGTTCCCGGCAACGTCACGAAATAACGGCCTTCGCCGCGACGGTCGTATTTGAGCCCACTTGAGTCCAAAGTGGACTTGATAGTCGCGTCAAGGCTCACACTGCCACCTCCGCCCGCAGTTCCAGCGCCTGCCGGAACGCTCTGGTCGCTTGAGCATAGATGTCCAGCAGCGAATCCGTGGTGCGCCGCCAGGAAAACCGCTGCGCGTGCCGTACCGCGTTGGCCGCCAGTTCGGCCCGCCGGTCCGGCCGCAGCGCGACCGCGGCGAGCGCGTCGGCCCATTCCGCCGCGCCGTGCGACGGGACCAGCAGCCCGGAAACCCCGTGCGGCACCGCGACCGGCAGCCCGCCGACCTCCGCCGCCACCACCGGCGTACCGCACGCCTGTGCTTCGAGCGCGACCAGACCGAAGGATTCGTTGTAGCTCGGCACCGCGACGACGTCGGCCGCGCGGAACACCGTGCGCAGCTTCGATCCGGTCTGCGGCGGCAGGAACCGCACCTGCTCGGCAATGCCCAGCGACACCGCCAGTTCCCGCAACGCCTGCGGCTGCTCCAACCCGGTCCCGGACGGTCCGCCGACCACCAAAACCACCAGCCGCGACGCCAATTCCGGCCGCTGCCGCAGCATTTCCGCCGCCGCGTGCAACAGGACGTCCGGAGCCTTGAGCGGCTGAATCCGTCCGGCGAACGCGAGCACGACCGCGTCCGGCGACAAGTTCAGCTCGCGACGCGCGTCCAGCTGCGAGCCGGGCGTGAACCGCTCGAGGTCGACGCCCGGCGGTACGGCGTGCACCGCGTGCGTGGCAGCCCCGTAGAGATCGACCAGCTGCCGAGCCTCGACCTGCGTGTTCGCGACAAGGCAGTCCGCCTCCGCGACGACCTGCTCCTCGCCCATCACGCGCGTCCGCGGCTCGGGCTTGTCCCCCTCGGCGAGCAACGCGTTCTTGACCTTCGCCAGCGTGTGCGCAGTGTGCACGAGCGGCACGCCCCACCGGTCGCGGGCGAGCCAGCCGACCTGTCCGGACAGCCAGTAGTGCGAGTGGATCAGGTCGTAGTAGCCCGGCTCGTGAAACGCCTCCGCGCGCAGCACGCCCGAGGTGAACGCGCACAGCTGCGCGGGCAGCTCGTCGCGCGCCAGCGGCTCGAACGGCCCGGCCGGCACGTGCCGCACCGTGACGCCGGGAGCCAGCTCGGCCAGCGGCGGCTGCTCCGACGAGGTCGCCCTCGTGAAGACCTCGACCTCGATGCCGCGCCGCGCCATCTCCTGCGCGGTCTGGCTGACGTACACGTTCATCCCGCCGGCGTCGCCGGTGCCCGGCTGCTCGAGCGGGGAGGTGTGCACGGACAAGACCGCGATCCGGCGCGGCTCAGCGATGAATCCCTTGAGGGTCACCTGGTCACTCCTGCTACTCGGCTGCGTCCCCGGCGAACCGCCGCAGCACGGAGTTGAAGTCCTCCGGCTCCTCGACGAACGGCAGATGCCCGGCCTCAACGAACCAACGCAGGACCGCCCCCGGAATCTTCCCGGCCGAATACTCTGCCGCCGAAGGATCCACGACACCGTCGGCCGAACCGTGCACGACGAGCGCCGGCTTGTCGACCGCGGCAAGCACGTCACCACTGCCGATGTCCCGCCGGAACAGCGCGCCACGCACCGCGGGCGGCACCGAAAGCGAACTGCCGAGCATCGCCTGCGCGTACGCACCAGGCACCTTTGGAGTGGCCTGGGCCCGGGTGAACTCGACCAGCGCGGGGATCGCCACCTCCGCGTCGTCCGAGAGCGCCGCGGGCAGCGCGGCCCGCATGATCGGCCCGGTCGCGCCGCCTTCGCGCTTGCGGCCAATCTCGGTGATCGCGCCCACCAGCACGATGCCGCCGAGCCGTGCGGTGCCGTGCTCGCGCAGGTAGTCGACGATCACCAGCCCGCCGTAGGACCAGCCGACGACGATCGCGTCCGGACCGGCGAAGTCGAGCACCGCGGCGAGGTCGCCCGCCCACTGCGCGGGGTCGTCGTAACCGCTGTCGGGGACGTCGGAGCCGCCGTGCCCGCGCAGGTCCATCGCGACGAGCCGGAACTGCCCGCTCAGCGCCGGATCGGCCAGCTGAGCGGACCAGGCCGCGGCGGACTGGGCCCAGCCGTGCACGAAGACGATCGGACGCGCGTTCTCCGGGCCCTCGACGCGCAGTGCGATCCGCACGCCGCCTGCCCCGGTTACCTCAGTGTTCACTTCTACTTGTTAGCAGACGGCTAGTGGATCACTTCGCGGCCGAGAGCGACTTCCACGTCGACCAGTCGTAGAACCAGTCCTTGACGTCGGAGTTGGTCGGGCTGCCCAGCCGCGAACCGGTGACCTCGACCGGGTCGCCGATCATCGCCGTGTCGAAGTAGGCCTTGGCGTCCGCCTCGAGCAGGTTGACGCAGCCGTGCGAGTTGTTCGTCTTGCCGATCGCGGCCGCGTTGTCCTGGTTCTCGTGGATGAACTCGCCGTGGTTGGAGAACCGGCAGGCCCACTTCTTGTTGACGTTGGTGTAGCCGTAGCGGGCGTTGTCGAAGACCGCGTGCGGCTCCTTCGACATGATGATGAAGGTGCCGTTCGGGGTGTTGCGCTGGACGTCCGAGTCGAGCCCGTTGGAGCACGGGTAGCTCGCGCTCTCCGCGCCGCCGCGGTAGACCTTCATCACATGGTCCGGGGTGTTGATCTTGACCACCTGGTTGCGGCCGATCTTGAACTTGGTGCTGACGTCCGATTTCACGTAGACGCCCCCGCCGAGGTCGACGCCGTACAGGTTCGCCTCGACCTCGACGGTCGTGTTGGCGGGCCAGTACTCCTTGGGCCGCCAGTCCACCTGGTTCGCCGACAGCCAGGCCCACGAGCCCTCGACGTCCTTGCTGGTCTTGACCTTGAGCGCCTTCTCGACGGCGGCGCGGTCCTTCGGGGCGGCCCCGTTGAACTTCACGCTGATCGGCATCGCGACGCCGACCTCGGCGTCGTCGCCCGGGTTCAGCGTGGCGCGCACCGTCTTGGCCGGGCTGACCGTGGCGAAGGACCCCTTGAGCTCGGCGGGCCGCTGGTCGCTGCCGGTCGCCTTGGCCGCGTAGTTGTAGGTCTTGCCGTAGCCGAGCGGTTCGGAACTGGTCCAGGACAGGCCGTCGGGCGCGATCTCGCCCTTGATCTCGTCGCCGCCCTCGTTGGTGAGCTTGACCTCGGTCAGCTTGCCTTCGGTGACCTTCACCACCACCGGCTCGCGCACGCTCGCGTCCTTGGCCCCGACGGCCGGGGTCGCGGTGAGCTTCGCCACCGGGGCGACCGGCTTGCCGCCGTTGTCGCCGCTCCCGCCCTGCGGCACCGCAGTGCCGTCGTTGCTGCCGCCCGAGCACGCGGCGGCCAGCGCCGCCGCGCCGGTCGCGAGAACGGCCTTGAACACCGTACGGCGCTCGATCACGGTCTTACCTCCACTTGTCCCCCGCACCGGCTTCTCCCACGCAGAACAGCGCCGGTGAGCGATTCGACGTTACCTGCGAACCGGAAATTCCTCTTCACCCCGCAAGACGTTTCACCCGGTGTCCGGTTGCTGCCGGTTTACTGTCGATTGCTCACCCGGGTTACCCCGGATGCTTCAGAGCGAACAGTTGATCAGCAGTGGTTCCGGATACAGCCGCACCCCGAACCGAGCCTCGACCCCGTCGCGGACCTCGCGGGCCAGCGCGAGCAGATCCGCCGTGCTGGCCCCACCACGGTTGGTAAGCGCGAGAGTGTGCTTGGTAGACAGCGAAACGCGACCCCCCGGCCCCGGGTACCCCTTGCCGAACCCGGCCCGCTCGATCAGCCACGCAGCGGACAACTTCACCCCGCCGCTCGCCGGATACTGCGGGATCTTCCCCTCAGTCGACTCCGCGATCCGGCTCAGCACCGCCGCGGCGTCTTCCTCGGGAACGATCGGATTGGTGAAGAACGACCCCGCACTCCAGGTGTCGTGATCGACCGGATCGAGCACCATCCCCTTGCCGCGCCGCAGCCCAAGCACCGCTTCCCGAGCCCGCGCGGCGGGGACTTTCGCGTCGATCTCGACACCCAGCGTGCGCGCCAGCTCGGCGTACCGAATCGGCGCGGACTGCCCACTCGGATCGACCCGGAACCGCACACTCAGCACCACGCCCCGGTCGGTGCCCTTGAGCACACTGGTGCGATACGCGAAGCCGAGCTCGTCAGCCTTGACCGTCCGCACCTCCTTCGCGGCCCGGTCGTACAACTCGACGGAGACGATCGACTCAGCCACCTCGCCGCCATACGCACCGACGTTCTGGATCGGCGTCGCCCCCACCGACCCCGGAATGCCGGAGAGACACTCAAGCCCACCGAGACCGTTGTCGACGAGCGCAGCGACGAACGCGTCCCACTCCTGCCCGGCCGCCACCTCGACGATGTCGCCGTCACGGGTCCACCCGGTGTTGGCGATCCGCACGAGGGTGCCGTCGAAGCCTTCATCACCGACGACGAGATTCGACCCGCCCCCGAGCAGCAGGACGGGCTCGCCTGCTTCGTCCGCCGCCCGCACCGCAGCGACCAACTCAGCAGCGGTCGTCGCGGTGACAAACCGGCGAACCGGCCCGCCCAATCGGAGGGTCGTGAAGTCGGCGAGACGAACCAGACCAGGCGTTTCAGCGATGTCCACAAAGCTTGACGGTACTGCCCACCCCACCCACCCCCATCGACCCGTCCGTGAGGGCCACCCTCATTGACTCTGATTCCCTCAGCGCCCCCCTCACGTCCCTAAACCGCAGCCGATGCACCCAACGAGCGAGGCACCCAGCCCCTCCCCCGCACCCCGATACGAAGCCTCCCTGCGGGCGGTGGGTGCTTGTCAAGGCATCTTTCCCGCCTTGACAAGCACCCACCGCCCGTCAGCACAATTGGGCTTCGGGGTGCCCCACGCAACCCTCTTTCCGCGGCGAAGCCGCGGCCTCCCGGTACTGTCCGTCACATGGGATCCCGGATCGAGCACCGCGGCGAATTCACCGGCTCGCTCGAAAACGTCTTCACCGCAGTCGCAGGCAAGGACGCCCTCCAAGCCCGCCTAGCCGCCCTCGGCGGCGACGACGCGAAACTCCTCGCCTACACCGCCGAAGGCGACTCCGTCCGCTACGAACTCCAGCACGGCATCAAGGCGGCCAAACTCCCGCAAGCCGTCCGCGCCCTGCACAAAGGCGACATCATCGTCAACCGCACCCAGACCTGGAAGCGGTCCGGCGACGAGTACACCGGCCGGTCCGACGTCAGCGTCGGCGGCGTGCCCGGCGAGATCGGCGCCTCGACCTACCTCAGCCCGAAGGACGGCAAGGTCCTCCTCCGCACCACGGGCGAGGTCGTCGTGCGCATCCCCCTCTTCGGCGGCCGGATCGAGGAGTTCGTCTCCGAGCAGGTGGTCAACCTGCTGCGGCACGAGGACGAGTTCACCGCGCAGTGGCTGGCCGAGCACGCCTGACCCCGGTGGGGGCCCCGACCAGGGGCACCACCAATCCCAACCGGTTGCGCCGGGTCGACCGCTGGCTCGCGAGCGACCCGGGCGTCACGCGGCTGCTGCGGCGCGGCGAAAGTCCCCTTGTCGTCGATCTCGGCTACGGAGCGTCGCCGGTCACGACGGTTGAACTGGCCCGCTGGCTGGCGCGCGTGCGGCCGGACGTCCGGGTGCTCGGGCTCGAACTCGACCCGGAGCGCGTCGCCGCCGCCCTTCCCGCCGCTGATCCGCCCCGGCTCGACTTCCGGCGCGGCGGGTTCGAGCTGGCCGGGACGCGGCCGGTCCTGGTGCGCGCGTTCAACGTGCTCCGCCAGTACGCCGAGGACGAGGTCCCGGGCGCGTGGCAGCTGATGCTCGACGCGATGCCGCCGGAAGGCCTGCTCGTGGAAGGCACCTGCGACGAGATCGGCAGGCTGGTCACGTGGGTCGCGGTCGGAGCGGACGGTCCGCGCACGCTGACCCTGTCGCTGCGGCTTGCCGAACTCGACCGTCCGTCCACAGTGGCCGAACGGCTGCCGAAGATCCTCATCCACCGCAACGTTCCCGGCGAACGCGTGCACGCCCTGATGTCCACTTTGGACGAGTGCTGGGCCGCCGCGGCACCGCACCGTTCCTTCGGCGTTCGCGCCCGCTGGACCACCACCGTCGCCATGCTCGCCGACCGCGGCTGGCCGGTCATCGGCAATCCGGACCGGCGCCGGCTCGGCGAGCTGACCGTGTCCTGGGACAGCGTCGCGCCGCGCTGAACCCACCTGTTCACCACCCGCACCCCGCTGGGTCACCCCTTGGTGACCTTCAGTGCTGACGATGAGCGAGTGGAACTGCTGGAACACGTCACCGAGCTGATCCGGGGCACGCTCGGCTCGCCCTGGCTGTGGGTGCTCGTGTTCGCGATCGCCGGCCTGGACGCGCTGCTCCCGTTCATGCCGAGCGAAACGACCGTGGTGACCGTCGCCGTCCTGATCGGACCGGACCCGGGCAGGCTCGCGCTGCTGGTCGTCGTGTCCGCCGCCGGCGCGTGGGCGGGCGACTGTCTCGGCTACGCGGTCGGCCGCGCCGCCGGTCCGCGTGCCGTCGCCTGGCTGCAGCGCGGACCGTCCGGACGGCAACGCTACGAATGGGCCCGCGACCAGGTCCGCAGGCAAGCACCGCTGCTGATCGTCGCCGCGCGCTATCTGCCCGGCGGCCGCGTCGCGAGCGCGCTGGCCAACGGGAGCCTCGGCTATCCGCTGCGCCGGTTCGTGCCGCTCGACGCCGCGGGCGCGACGCTGTGGTCGGTGTACAGCGCGCTGATCGGGCTCGCCGGCGGGGCCGCGTTCGCCGACCGTCCGGCGTACGGCCTGCTGCTGTCGCTCCTGCTCGGGCTGCTGCTGGTCGTGCTCATCGAATTCGGCCGCCGGGTCCGGGTGCGCAGGCTACGGTCAGTGCATGGACGCGCCACGGCTGCTGGAAGCGATCGACATCCACGCCGACCGGATCAAGGCCGCGACGCTCGCCGCGGGTCCGGTCGCGCCGGTCCGGAACTGTCCGGAGTGGACAGTGCTGGACCTGGTGACGCATCTGACGACGGTGCTCTCGTACACGGTCGCTGCGATCACCGACCAGAAGGCTGAGCCGCAGCGAGCGACCACGTGGGAGGACGCGCTCGGCCGCTGGGACGGCGAACGCATGGCCGTCCGCGAAGCCCTGCGGCGTCCGGCGGACACCCCGCTGCGCTCACCGTTCCCGCACGGCGGCCCGATCACCGTGGCCGATTGGACGCGCCGGCTCGCGCACGAGTTCGCCATCCACCGGCTCGACGCGGAAAGCGCCCTGGCCGAGCCGCCGGTCACCCGGTACCGCACGGAATTCGCCGAGGACGGCATCGACGAGTTCCTCGCCTTCCTGACCCCGCGCCGCGCCCGGCCGAGCGGCCGCGAGGGGATCGTCCAGGTCAGCACCGACACGCGGACGTGGACCGTGCTGCTGCAGCCGGATGGGCCGCCGATGCTGGGCGAAGGCGTCCCGGACCTCACGCTCGCCGGTCCGGCCGACGAGGTGTACCGCGCGTTGTGGGGCCGTCCGAACCACGCCGAGAACGTCGGCGACGCCACCCTTCTGGAGCCCCTCGCCGCGCCCTGACCAGCGGCCGGTGAGAATGGGCGCGTGTCAGAACCCCAGCGTTACGTGCTCACCTTCGGCTGCCCCGACCGCACCGGCATCATCGCCCGCATCTCGGGCTTCCTCGCCGACCACGGCGGAATGATCGTCGAGGCCGCGTACCACACCGATCCCGACTCGGGCTGGTTCTTCACCCGCCAGGTCGTGCGCGCCGATTCGCTGCCGTTCGACGCCGAGGGATTGCGCGAGCGGTTCAGCGCGGTCGCGAACGAACTGTCCGCGGAGTCGAGCTGGCAGGTGCGCGACACCGGCGAGCGCCCGCGCGCGGTGGTGCTGGTGTCGAAGGCCGGGCACTGCCTCTACGACCTGCTGGGCCGGGTCGCCTCCGGTGAGCTGGACGTCGACATCGCCGCGGTGATCGGCAACCACGATTCGCTCGCGGACATCACCCGCGCGCACGGGATCCCGTTCCACCACGTGCCGTTCCCGGCAGGCGACCCGGACGGCAAGGCGGCCGCGTTCGCCAAGGTTCGCGAACTGGTCGACGCACACGACCCGCATGCGATCGTGCTGGCGCGGTTCATGCAGGTCCTGCCTGCGGAACTGTGCACGGCGTGGACCGGGCGCGCGCTGAACATCCACCACAGCTTCCTGCCGTCGTTCATCGGCGCGAAGCCGTACCACCAGGCACACACGCGCGGCGTGAAGCTCGTCGGCGCGACCTGCCACTACGTCACCGCGGACCTCGACGCCGGGCCGATCATCGAACAGGACGTCATCCGCGTCGACCACGGCGATTCGGTGCAGGACCTGGTGCGCAAGGGCCGGGACATCGAGAAGGTGACGCTGGCGCGCGGCCTGCGCTGGCACCTCGAAGGCCGCGTTTTGGTGCACGGCAACCGAACCATGGTGATGTGAGTGGTTGCTGCCGGTGAGATCCGGCAGCAACCGCTCACAGCCCTCACGCGCCGATCGTCGAGGTGTCGATCACGAAGCGGTACCGCACGTCGCTGTTCTCGACCCGCGCGTACGCCTCGTTCACCTGGTCCGCGCTGATCGTCTCGATCTCCGCGCCGACGCCGTGCTCGGCGCAGAAGTCCAGCATCTCCTGGGTCTCCGCGATGCCGCCGATCATCGAACCGGCCAGCACGCGGTTGCCGCCGAGCAGGGAGAAGACGTTGTACTCCAACGGTTCCCCCGGCGCGCCGACGTTCACCATCGCACCGCCGACGCGCAGCAGGCTGAGGTAGGCGTCGACCGGCAGCTTCGCCGAGACGGTGTTGAGGATGACGTCGAACCGGCCGGCGAGCGTCTCGAAGGTCGACTCGTCGCTGGTCGCGTAGTAGTCCTTCGCGCCGAGCCGGAGCCCGTCTTCCTGCTTCTTCAGGCTCTGGCTGAGCACGGTGACGTCCGCGCCCATCGCGACGGCCAGCTTGACCGCCATGTGCCCGAGCCCGCCGAGGCCGACGACGGCGACCTTCTTGCCCGGTCCCGCGCCCCACCGGCGCAGCGGCGAGTACGTGGTGATGCCCGCGCACAGCAGCGGCGCGGCGACGTCCAGGT
Organism: Amycolatopsis nivea; assembly: GCF_004522235.1. Taxonomy (GTDB): domain Bacteria; phylum Actinomycetota; class Actinomycetes; order Mycobacteriales; family Pseudonocardiaceae; genus Amycolatopsis; species Amycolatopsis nivea. The sequence continues at coordinate 69,559 of NZ_SDLT01000042.1, read as the reverse complement.
CAATGCCCTCCGGGATCCGGCAGACGAACGCGTCCTTCACGACGATCTGCCGGCTGTACCCGCCGTAGGTGTTCTCGCCGTCGAAGCCGACTCCGTTGTACGTCTGGATGTTGCCCTTGACGCAGAACTGCTCGGATCCGGCGCGGCAGTACTCGCATTCGCCGCAGGAATCGACCATGCAGCCGACCCCGACCCGGTCGCCGACCTGGTACTTCGTGACGTCCGAGCCGACCGCGGCGACCACGCCGGCGATCTCGTGGCCCGGCACCATCGGGAAGATCGCGGTGCCCCAGTCCTGGTTGACCTGGTGCAGGTCGCTGTGGCAGATGCCGGCGTAGGCGATGTCGATGAGCACGTCGTCCGGCCGCAGGGCACGGCGCTCGATCGTCGTCGGCGCGAGCGGTCCGCCCGGCGCCGCGGCGGCGATGGCGGAGGTGGTCGTGGTCATGAAGCCCTCCTGGGTGTCCCGTCCGTTCGGGACAAAGTCGATGTAAGAACCCTCTTACATCGACTAGCGTGGGCCTCGGCTTATTCCTCGAAGCGACCACGATCGGGTGTGACACACGACATGGCGGCGCAGTACCACCACCGCAACCTGCGCGCCGAGCTGGTGCGCGTGGCGTTCGACCTGATCGCGGAGAACGGGGTCGCCGGGTTCTCGGTCGCCGAAGCCGCCCGGCGGGCGAAGGTCTCCACCGCCGCGCCGTACCGGCATTTCCTGGACCGCGCGGCGCTGCTGGCCGCGGTCGCCACCACCGCGGCGCGACAGCTGCGCGAACTCGCCGAGGAAGCGGCCGCCGCCGAAACGGACGACGGTGCCGCGCTGGCCGCCGTGTCCGCCGCGCACACCAAGTTCCTGATGGAAACCCGGATCGGCCTGCACGTGTTCTTCGCCGCGGAGCTGGCTGACGCGCAATACGTCGAACTGCACGAGGCCCGCCGGGAGCTGATCGACGCGTCGCTGCTGCGCTGCCTCACGATCGCGCCGGATCCGGCTATCGCGCTGGAACTGATGGAACAACTCCACACCCAGGCCTACGGCTACGGCGATTTCTACCTCAACGGCGTCTACCAATGGCTCGGCTACCCGACGGAGCAGGTCGTCGCCAAGTCCCGACGGGCGGCGCGGATCGTGATCGAGGCTTACCGCGCGGGGACTCCGGCGATCAGTCCGGCGGAGTGGTGACGTAGCGGGTAGCCAGCCAAGAACCGAAGGCGTGCAAGCGATCGGTGAGCGCGGCCGGTTCGAGGACGTCGAAATCCACGCCCAGATAAGCCAGCCAGCGAGCAGCCCAGTCGAGATCGTCGGTGCCGAACCGGAGTTCGCACTCGTCGCCGTCCTCGACAACAGTCGCCACACTCGGGTCGACGAGTTCCCGGACCAGATCAGCCGACGTGTGCACCTGGACCCGAACGCGATACCGCCAGCCCGCGTCCGTGATCAGATCGACCACAGTGGACGGTGGTTCCGGCGCGGGCAGTTTGATCCCGAGTGGCTGGACCGCTTCGATCCGTTCCGCCGCAAAGGTTTTCCATTCACTGGTTCCGCGCGGACAAGCGACGAGGTACCACTGCCGCCGGACAGTGATGAGCCGGTAAGGCTGCACATCAATGGGTTTCGCCGATCGAGCGTCCCGAGCTCGATGCCGGATCCGCACCGCTTCGCCAGCCCGGCAAGCCAACGCGAGCGGTACCAGAATGTCCTGCGCTGCCTGCCGGAAAGGCTTGCCGGGCAACGATTCCACGTCCGCGAGCGCGGCGAGCCGGGCCTGCCAGCGCGTCGGCACCACCTGGGTCAGCTTGGCCAGCGCGGTCACCGTGGCAGTTTCGAGCCCGTCGACCGCCACCGCCGTCTGCAGGCCGAGTGAAACCGCCGCGACCTCGTCGGCGTCCAGCAGCAGCGGCGGCATCGCGGTGCCGTGCGCGAGCCGGTAGCCGCCGACCCGGCCGGGTTCGCCGTCGATGCGATACCCGAGTTCGCGCAGCTGGGCGATGTCGCGGCGCGTCGTGCGCTCGGTGACGCCGAGGCGGGCCGCGAGGTCGGTGGCGGAGATGCCGGGACGCGCCTGCAGCAACGCCAGCGTCTCCAGGCGACGGCTCGTGGTGGTCATGCTCTCGATTCTCGCGCAAAACTAGGACAGTAGCCGACCGGGTATCTGGTCATACTCGGTTTATGACTCAGCTGCTCCGCCCCGAAGGGCTCCTCCAGTCCCCCGCTTTCGCCCAGGTCGCCGTGGTCCCGCCAGGCGCGACGACGATCTACGTCGGCGGCCAGAACGCGGTCGACGCGAACGGCGCGCTCGTCGGCGGAACCGACGTCGCCGCGCAGGTCGAGCGGGTGATGGCCAACCTGAAAACGGCGCTGGCCGCGGGCGGCGCGACCGTCCAGGATGTGGTGATGCTGAACATCCTGCTGGTCGCGGACGTCGATCTCGCCAAGGCTTATCCGGCCGCCGCCGCGGCGCTGGCGGGCGCGACGCCGCCGGTCACTGTCCAGCGCGTGGCCGGGCTGGCCGTGCCGGGTGCGCTCGTCGAGGTCAGCGCGATCGCGGCGGTGGCCGAGTGAGCGTCGGGCAGACCAAGGACGCGGGCTGGCAGATCGGCGTCTCGAAGACGATCGGCCGCTCCGCCGAGGACGTCTGGGACTTCATCACGTCCGCGGAAGGCGTGGCGATCTGGCTCGGCGAGGGCGTTACCGTCCAGCCCGAACCCGGCGTCGGCTACGAGACCGCCGACGGAATCCGCGGCGAGACGCGCAGCTTCCGCGAAATGGACCGGATCCGGCTCACTTGGCAGCCGGCCGGCTGGTCGCACGAGACGACGCTGCAGCTGGCCGTGCGTGCCAGCGGTCCGGGCAAAGCAATGCTGCGCATTCACCAGGAGCGCCTGGCCGACGCCGCCGAACGGGAGCAGCAGCGCCGCCATTGGCAGGGAGTTCTCGCCGAACTGATCACCGCGCTTGCCTAGCCCGCGACTGACGGAGGACCCTGGTACGCAAGCGGTTCACCGGCTGGAGGCGCGATGCTGTGCGTGTTCGACGTCAACGAGACGCTGCTCGACCTGACCGCGCTCGACCCGCTGTTCACCCAGCTCACCGGAGATCCGGAAGCGCGTCAGGAATGGTTCGCGCTCGCGATCCACACCGTGCTCACGGTGACCGCGGCCGGCCAGTACCGCGATTTCGCGCAGATCGCCGGGGAAGCCGCGGCCGCCGTGTGCGCGCGGCACGGCCATGAACTGACCGACGTCGAGCTGGTGAAGGTCGGCGACGGCCTGCGCACCCTGCCCGCGCACGCCGACGTCGTACCCGGCCTGGACCGCTTGCGCCAGGCCGGACACCAGGTCGTCGCCCTCACGAATTCGCCGCTCGCCACCGCCGAGGCGCAGCTGCAGAACGCTGGCCTGGCAACGAAATTCGACCGGATCTTCTCCGCGCAGCAGGTCAGCAGGCTCAAACCGGCACCGGAGCCGTATCTCCAGGTGCTGCGTGCCTTCGGCGTCGAACCCGGCCAAGCGGTGATGGTCGCCGCGCACGGCTGGGACATCGCCGGAGCACAAGCGGCAGGACTCCGGACCGCGCTGCTCGCGCGTCCCGGAGTCCATCCGCTGCCCGGGCTCCCCGCCGCGACCTACACCGCGGCGACGATGCCCGAGCTGGCTGACGAAATCGTCAGGAGCTGAGGCGCACCAGCATTTTGCCGGTGTTGGCCCCGCTGAGCAGGCCGAGGAACGCGTCCGGCGCGTTGCGGATGCCGTCCACAAAGGTCTCCGAGTACTTGATCTCGCCGGACGCCACGAGCGGCGCGACCTCGGCGACGAACTCCTGCATCAGGTGCCAGTGGTCCAGCACGAGCAGGCCGCGCATGGTGATCCGCTTCGCGATGAGCTGCACCAGGTTGCGCGGCGCCGGGGTCGGCTCGGTGGCGTTGTACTGCGAGATCATGCCGCAGATGGCGATCCGGCCGTGCAGGTTCATCGACGCGATCGCGGCCTCGAGGTGCTCGCCGCCGACGTTGTCGAAGTAGACGTCGATGCCCTCGGGCGCGGCCGCGGCGAGCTGCTCGGCGACCGGTCCGTCCTTGTAGTTGAAGGCGGCGTCGAAGCCCAGCTCCTCGGTGAGGTAGCGGACCTTCTCCGCCGAACCCGCGCTGCCGATCACGCGCTTGGCGCCCTTGAGCCGGGCCAGCTGGCCGACGAGCGAGCCGACCGCACCGGCCGCGCCGGAGACGAAAACCGTGTCGCCTTCCTTGAACTCCGCGCTCACCAGCAGCCCGGCGTACGCGGTCAGACCCGGCATCCCGAGCACGCCGAGGTAGGTCGAAAGCGGCGCGACCGAATCGTCCACTTTGACCGCTCGCTTGGCGTCGAGCACCGCGTGCGTGCGCCAGCCCGCCTGGTGCAGCACGTGATCGCCGACCGCGAAGTCGTCCACAGTGGACTCGATGACCTCGCCGACCGCGCCGCCCTGCATGGCCTCGCCGACCACGAAGGGCGGCGAGTAGGACTTCACGTCGTTCATCCGGCCGCGCATCGCCGGGTCGACGCTCATCACGAGGTTGCGCACCAGGATCTGCCCGGGACCCGGCTTCGGCACCTCGGTCTCGACGATGTCGAAATTGTCCATGGTCGGGACGCCGTGCGGGCGGGCCGCGAGCCGGATCTCAGTCGCTGTGGGTGCGTTCACCGTCGAACTCCGTTTCGTTCAAGCTGGATTGAAGCGGGGCGCGCGCCCCGGTCTATCCGGCCAACGGAGAAACCGGGGCGCGCATTCCGATTGTCCCCGGGGTTGTGGCCAGCGCTACACGATCTCCGCGAGCTTGCCGAGCACGCCGTCGTAGATCTTCTTCAGCCCGCCCGGCGCGAAGGTCTTCTCGAAGAAGCCGCCGATGCCGCCCGCGCCGTCCCAGCTGGTCTCGATGCGGACGAGGGAACGCTCGCCGGAGGCGGTGACGGTCCAGGTGGTGACCATGCTGGAGTTCGCATCGGTCTCGACGAAGGTGCCGGGCGACGGCTCGGTCACCGTGGCCGCGACGTCGCGCACTCGCTTGGACGTGGCCTGCAGCTTCCAGCTGGCCTTCGTGCCGGCGCCGACGCCGCCCTCGCTGACCTCGTAGTCGCGGTAGTGCTCGGTGAGCAGCTTCGGCCGGGTCTCGGCGTAGTCCGCGACCAGCTCACGCACGCGTTCCACCGGCGCGTCGATCGTGCGCTCCGCGGTGGCCGTGACCTTGCCCATGTCGTTTCCTCCTCAGGGTTCCGCCGAGGTCACCTTCGCACATGGGGTGAGGGGCGGCGATCCCGGTTCGCACCGGGATCGCCGCTCCCGAGAAGGTCAGGAGAGGCCCTGCTGCTTCAGCCAGTCCTTCGCCACGTCGGCCGCGGGTTCGCCGTCCGCGTCGACCCGCTTGTTCAGCTCGCGCATGCCGTCCGTGGTGAGCTTCGCGCTGACCGCGTTGACGACGTTCGCGAAGTCCGCGCCGCGCGCGTCGAGCACCTTCTTGTTCACCGCGGGCACCACGTTCTCGGTGGGCACGATGGCGAGGTCGTCCTTGAGCGCGACGTACTGCGGGTCGCCGACCAGCGGGCTGACCGAGTCGACCGGGATCACCGTGACCGCGCCGGAGTTGAGCTGCTGCACGCGCGGCCCGGCCTCCTGCACGGTCTGGAAAGTCGCGTTCGTCAGCTTGTAGACGTCCTTGAAGCCCTGGAAGCACGGCAGCCGCTTCTCGCACTCCGGCGGACCGGCCATCACGACCTTGTCGAGCTTCTTCAGGTCGCTGATCGACGCGATGCCCTTCGACTTCGCGAGGTCGGCCTTCACGATGTAGGTGTTCTTGTCCTCGGCTGCCGCGTAGTTCAGCAGCCCGACGCCCTCGGGCGCGAAAAGCTTCTCCAGCTGTTCGTGCTCGGCCTTGGCGTCCTTGGTGGCTTCCTTGCCGAAGCCGGTCGTGATCGCCGCGCCCTGGTACTCCGGCAGGAACTGCAGTTCGCCGGATTTGAGCGACGGGTAGACCAGCTCCCGCGAGCCGAGATTCAGCTTCCGGGTGACCGGATAGCCCTTGGCCTCCAGCGCGCCCGCGTAGATCTCGGCAAGGATCTGGCTGTCGGTGAAGTTGAACGAGGCGACGACGATCGGAGCGCCGCCCTTGCTCGGCGCGGCCGGCTGGTCGCTTCCCCCACCGCACGCGGTCAAGCCGAGCGCGGCCGTCGCCAGCAGCGCGGCCACTCGGATGTTCCGGGTCCAGCGCACGTGTCCCCACACTCCTCAGTTCACTCGTTAGTGGGAATGGACCCTAACCGCGACCCCCGACAGAAACCACTGGTTAGGAATCCTCGCCACGGAATCTCACGGGCCGGAATATTGTCGCTCGATCGGGGTAAGGTCGCGCCGTGCACGCGTCCGCGACCCCGCTGCTGGCCGACAGCAGCCGTCCCCTCTTCGAATGGCGGTGGGTCGAACGCAACGCTGACGCGATTCTTCAGCGGCTCGGCGAGCACGTCGCCCTCACCGCGACCGCGCTCGGCGTCGGCCTCGTGCTCTCGCTCGCGCTGGCCACGCTGTGCCTGCGCTACCGCTGGTTCTATCCGTTCGTGATCGGCACGGCGGGCGCGCTCTACGTGATCCCGAGCCTCGGCGCGTTCGCGCTGCTGGTTCCGCTGCTCGGGTTCTCCTTCGCCACGTCGGTCATCCCGCTGGCGACGTACACGCTGCTGATCCTGATCCGCAACATCGTGACCGGCGTGCAGCAGGTGCCGACCGAAGTGCGCGAAGCGGCGATCGGGATGGGCTTCACGCCGCGGCGGCTGTTGTGGCAGGTGGAGCTGCCGCTCGCGCTGCCGGTGGTGATCGCCGGGCTGCGGGTGGCCGCGGTGACGACGATCGGCCTGGTCACCGTCACGTCGCTGCTCGGCAAGGGCGGGCTCGGCTACTTCATCCGGGCAGGCATCCAGACGCCGATCCCCAACCCGAGCCCGATCATCGTCGGCATCGTGCTGTCGATCGCGCTGGCCGTGTTCGTCGATTTCCTGCTGTGGCTGAGCGAACGCGCGCTGGCCCCGTGGGCGCGGAGGGCCGTTCGATGAGCTTTTTCGAGCAGCTGGGCCACTGGCTCGCCGACCCGAACCGCTGGAGCTGGACCGATCCGGCCGGGATTCCGTTCCGGACCGTGCAGCATCTGTGGTTCTCCGCGCTGGCGCTGGCGATCTCGATCGTCCTGACCGTCCCGTTCGCGCTGTGGCTCGCGCACTACCGGCGCGGCCAGTTCCTGGCGAGCAGCGCGGTGAACATCGGCCGCGCGATCCCGAGCTTCGGGCTGATCATCCTGTTCTGGTTCCTGGCCAGCCGGTGGGGCGCGAACACGGACTTCTGGCCGCTGCTGCTCGCGCTCGTCGCGCTGGCGCTGCCGCCGCTGTTCACCAACACCTACGCGGGCGTGGTGCAGGTGGAACAGGAAGTCGTCGACGCGGCGCGCGGCACCGGGTACCGCGAATGGCAGATCATGCTGCGCGTGGAACTGCCGCTGTCGTCGCCGGTGATCGTGGCCGCCGCGCGAGTGGCGTTCCTGCAACTGATCGCGACGGTCGCGATCGGCGCGATCGTCAACGACGGCGGCGGTCTGGGCCGCTACATCGTCGACGGCTTCGCCCTCGGCGAGCAGGGCCACGGCGAAATCTTCGGCGGCGGTCTTGCGGTGGTGATCCTGGCGCTGGTGTGCGAGGGCCTGTTCGCTTTGTTGACCAAGCTGGCTACGCCTCGCGGTCTCGCACTTCAACAGGCCCGTCGGGACTCGTGAGACACGCTTCGGCGAGCTGGTCGATCTCCGGCCCCAGCGACCGATCGACCACCACCGGCTCGATCCTCGCCGCGAGCCAGGCGTAGGTGTCAGCCAGCCTCGGCGCGCCTGGGGTCTTGAGCAGATACCGCGCCTGCCGCCCCGCGATCAGCTCGCACGCGGTGATGGCGAAGAAGCTCTTGATAACCGTCTCCAACTCGGCGCCAGCCTTGCTGGCAAACGCTTGCACGTCCTCCTGACCAGCGGAAGTGTCCAGCGACCCGAGCGTCGCCGGTGCGGCCAGGCGACGCATCGCATGCAGCTCGCCAGCCGCGCGTTTGTGCAACGGCGTAAGCCCCGCCTGCGGCCCCGGATCCACCGCGAGCTGCGGCGGCAACCCGCTGAACTGCGGGTCGAGGAGGCGGTGAAGCCGCTGGACCGAAACTTCCGCCGCGTGGACGAGGGCTGCCTTGACCGCGTCCATCCGAAGCCCGAGCGCGGCGGCGTGATAGCCGGTCGTCGGGACGAACTCGCCGTTGACGAAGCCCGGCGAGTCCGCCGGGGTTTCCCAGGACTCCTGCAAGGTTTCCCGGAGTTCCTCGACCGTCCGGCTGACGTATTCAAGCACCTTCGGCCCGACTCGCACCGAGATCGGCGCCTGCACGACGCTCTTGTTGGTGGCGGCCCCTTCGATGAGTTCCTCGATGCGGGTGCCGCGGTAGATCGCTTGCGGCGCACCAAGAACGTCCACGGTGATCGCCGCGCAGACCGTCTGCCAATCGATCAGCCGACGCAGCCTCCTGCCGCACACCCACGCGTACGCCTCGGCCAGCGGCGAACCTTGAATCAGGCTCGCCCCCTCCTTCGGCCCCAGCACGAACGGCCGCACCCCGCGCCGGCTTAACGCTTCCGCCGCCGGGACCTCGGCACCGTCCTCGATGACCGTGCCGAGCCCGACGAACGCCTGGAACGCGTGCGCCAGCGGGATGATCTCGCCGGCGCTGCCGAGGCTGTCGCGCGGGACGGCCGGGAGGAACCCGTCGTTGATCCGGTCTGCTAGGAAGCTGACCAGCTCGGGACTGACCGCCGCGTCGCCGCGGAGAAACCCGCGCAGCCGCATGCACAGCAACGCCCGGGTCAACTCCGGCGACAACCACGGCTTCCCGCCGACCGCCCGGCCGACCAGCAGATTGCGCTGATGGTCAGCCTGCTGCGCGGCGGTGAGCCGGGTCCCGGCAAGCCGCCCCATCCCGGTGTTGACGCCGTAGACGGGGCTGTCCTGGCCCAGCGCGGCCAGCATCGCCTCGCGCTGCTGCTTCAGCTTCTGGAGGGCCGCCGGGCTGATCTCGACTGGTTCGTCCACTGTGGACAGTTCAGCGCGCGAGCCCGTCGATGACCTCGGCGTTCGGCAGCCCAGCGAGCGCCGCACCGGAGATCAGGAGCTTGCTGCCGCGGATCCCGCTGCCGATCACCAGCTCCGGCGCGTCCGCGACGGCTTGGTCGATGAGGATCGGCCAGTCCGCGGGCAGCCCGACCGGCGTGATGCCGCCGTACTCCATGCCGGTAAGGGAAACGGCCTCGTCCATCGGCGCGAAGGACGCCTTCCGCACGTCGAGGCGGCGCTTGATGACACCGTTGACGTCGGCGCGGGTGGTCGCGAGCACGAGCGCCGCGGCGAACCGGACCTCCCCGGCCCGCTTGCCAGCGACAACAACGCAGTTCGCGGAGGCAGTCAACGGCGACCCGTACGCCTCGCAGAACGCGGCGGTGTCAGCGAGCTCCGGATCGATCTCAGTGACGCCGACCTCGTCCGGCGCGGGCATCGCGGCAAGCGCCTTGGAGACGGGTTCGGCAAGCAGGTCAGTACGGGTCGGCGCGGGAACGACAGTGAGGCTTCCGGCGATAGTCCAGGTGGTCACCAGCCCGAATGTAATCCGCCGGGCTTCCCGGTCACCAGTTGCGGTGGCCTCGCTGAACCTCGATGAGCTTCGGCCGCACGTCGACGATGTAGACGAGCGCCGCCGCCATCGCGGGCACCCAGAAGATGAACCCGACCCCGTTCCCCTGCAGCGGGAACAACACCAGGGCGACCGTGGCCACGCCAGTGATCAACATCCAGACCGGCTTGGTCTTGCGATCGGCCGCCGAGTACGCGTCGGCTCGCTGGAGCAGCGCGTGAACGAAGGCGAAGAGCCCGACCAAGGCGCTGCCCCAGTGGATGACCCTGAGGATCCATTCGGCAACCAGCACGCAGCCAGCTTACGGCAAACCGCCCACGCCGCCCGCTCCCCCAAAACCCGGCACTGTGACATGACTGCTGGTCAGGCCCGGGTGGGGCGGGTTTGGCCGCGGTTATCTCGACGCCGGTTGTCGGGGTGACAACGGTCACTCCGGTTGGGTGCCTCGGCTTAGGTCGGACCTAGTCCGCTGGCTGTGAATCTAGGTCGGACCCAACTCGCCGCCGTGAGTCTAGGTCGGACCTAGTCGGCTGCGGTGAAGCTAGGTCGAACCCAGCCCCGGCGCCCGTGAGCCTAGGTCGGGCCTAACTCGCTTCCGTGCATCTAGGCCGAACCTAACGATGCTCGCGCGAGGTGGGTTCGACCCAACATCGACTTCGCCGCAACATCCGCCGCGGCGCACGGCGACCGGACCAACCCGCGCAACGCTGCTGCCGAAACACCCCGCACAGGGCGACGGCGGCACGGTCCTCCGATTCAACGGCGCGACGGCAGGTTCACCGACACCCCCGCTGCCACATCCCGGCACGCCGCCCGATTCAGCGGCGCGGACCAGCAGCGCGGGCCCAGTTCGCCACGCAGCGGCGCGGCGGCAACCTCACCACACCCCCGCCGCCACATCCCCGGACGCCACCTGATTCGGCGGCGCGAGGCACAGTCCGCCATGCAGCGGCACGGCACCACCGTCCCCAACACGGCGACACTGCCGCCAACCCAACGGCGCCCCTGAGCATCCCTCAACCCGGCGGCACCGCCGCCAGCACAACGGGCGCCCCCGAGCATCCCTCAACACGGCAACCACCGCCGCCAACCCAACGGGCACCCCGGAACATCCCCAACACGGCAACCACCGCCGCCAACCCAACGGGCACCCCGGAACATCCCCAACACGGCAACCACCGCCGCCAACCCAACGGGCACCCCGGAACATCCCCAACACAGCACACGGCGACCGGACCAACCCAGGCCCGGCCGCCGTGCGACCCCTCGATTTTCAATTCTCGCCCTCGGCGACCCCGGCGCAAACCGGGCCGCCCCAACGGTTCCGAGTGCCGGAGCACCCGAACCGCCGATCAGTGCGGCAGTGACTCCGCCGTCACTTCTCCGTCTTCGGCGCGGCCGGCTTCTTGGCGTTCGCCGTCGTGCTGCTGGTCGTGCGCCGGGCCGGCGTGGCGGTCTTCGGCGCAGTGCGGTTCGCGGCCTTGCGAGCCACCGACCGGGTCTCGTGCGCGACGTTCTCGCCGATTTCCTCAACCGCGTCCGCGGTGTCGCCAGCCACCTCGGTCACCTTGCGGGCGGCCTTCTCACCAGCGGAACGGGTGCGCTTGGTGACCTTCGCCAGCACGCCGTCGACGCGCTCGCGGGTCTCCTCGGTCAGGCCGTCGACGCGCTCCTGCGCGGCGGTCAGCGCGTCGTCCAGCTGCTCAAGGGCCTTCTTGACCTGCGGCTGCGCGGCGATCTTGTCCCACGCCTGCTCGCCGGACTCGGCCAGCTTGTTGTACAGCTTCAGCGCGGCCTCGGTGTACTCGTCGATGGCCTTGCGAAGTTCGGCCGGGTCGAGCTTCTCGCGGAGGCTTTCGACGTCGGTCGGCAGCTCCTCGAAGCCCTTGCGCGCGGCCTCGGTGTTCTTGGTGACGTTGGCGCGGGCCTTGGCGACCGCGTCGGTCACGGCCTGGCTGGCCAGGTTTCCGGCGCCGAGCGCGGCGAGCAGCGGGGTGCGGACCTGGTCGAGCGCGGTGTTGACGGCCTTGCGGACGTCCTCGGTCTTGGGCGTGGTCATGCCGACTCCTCAGTGGTCTCTTGGGTGGTCTTCGGTGCGGTGTTCGCGGCGGCGTTTTCGCGCCGGAAGGACTCGTAGACGTCGAGCAGGACCTGCTTCTGCCGTTCGGTCAGCTCGGCGTCGGCGCGGATCGCGTCGCCGACCGGGCCGCCGGTCGGCAGGTCGAGGATTCCGGCCTGCACGTACAACGCTTCGGCCGAGATCCGCAGCCCTTTCGCGATCTGCTGGAGGATCTCCGCGCTGGGTTTGCGGACCCCGCGCTCGATCTGGCTCAGGTACGGATTGGACACTCCGGCGAGTTTCGACAACTGGCGCAGCGAAATCTTCGCGGAACTGCGCTGCTGGCGGATGTACTCGCCGATGTCGGAGGCGATGTCCGCGACCTTGTCCATGGGGCGCTGTGCTCCGCCGGGTTCTGTCATCCGGTCACCTCCTCGCGACCTACTCGACAGTACGCTCGCGTGCTAGCTATTGCAAGCACCCTGCTTGCAACCATCGAGTGTGGTTCCGCTCACCCCGTTACCCTGGGCTTATGCGGGCACAACGGTTGCGTCGACGCCTGGTCCGGCACCTCGTCGAAGAGGACGTGCTGCACGACGAGGCCTGGACCGACGCGTTCGCGACCGTCCCCCGGCACGCGTTCCTGCCGCGGTTTTTCGTGCCAGCCGGCGACGGCTGGGCGGCGGTCGACCGCGGCGATCCGGACTGGCTGGACCGCGTCTATTCGCGCGACGTCCTGGTCACCCAGCTCGACGACGACCCGTCGCTATGGGACCGGGCCCGCGCGCACGGACCGGTCCCCGGCGTGCCGACCAGTTCGTCCAGCATGCCCGCGATCATGGCGATCATGCTGGAAGAACTCCTGGTCCGCGACGGCGACCGGGTGCTGGAGATCGGCACCGGAACCGGGTACAACGCGGGTTTGCTGTGCCACCGCTGCGGTTCCGGCCAGGTGTCCACAGTGGACATCGACCCGGTCATCGCGGCCGCCGCGCAGGAACGCCTCGCCTCCTGCGGCTACGCCCCCGCGTGCGCCACCGGCGACGGTGCACTCGGTTTCCCGGCCGGAGTGCTCTTCGACCGGGTCCTGTGCACCGCGTCGGTCTCCCGGATTCCCCTTGCCTGGCTTGCTCAAACCCTCCCCGGCGGACACATCGTCACCACCCTCAACCGCCCGTTCGGCGGCGGGCTAGTCCGCCTCACCGCAGGCGAAGGCGCGACCGCCGAAGGCCAGGTCCTGGCCCGCGACGGACGCTTCATGCCCCTGCGCGCACATCGCCTGCCGCCGCTCGCGGACCTGCCGTCCGCTGCCGATGTGCAATGGTGCCCGACTGAACTGTCAATGACAGATGTGCTTAAACCACAACGACATTTCGAGTTTTTTGCGTCACTGGAACTACCTGAGGTACGCCCGGTGCACGTCGACCCGAACGGCGCTTTCGCACTGTCCCATCCGGACGGTTCCTGGGCCCGGACCCGTCGCACGGACTCCGGTTTCGAGGTGGCACAAGGAGGTCCGCGCGCCTTGTGGAATATCGCCGAGGAAGCGCACCGGCGCTGGGAATCGCTCGGACGCCCCAGCCGGTCGCGTTTCGGCCTCACGGTCAACGCCGACGAGCAGACTTTCTGGCTGGACGATCCGCAATCCGAGAATCGCTGGCCGCTGTAGGGCGGATCCGCCGATCACCCCGCCAGCCCGCGAAGCAGCCCCTCCAGATCGCGCTCGCCCGTCCGCGTTTGCGCACCCCGCGCCAGTCCGCCCCGAATTAGCGCTTCCGCCGCGGGACGCGTGAACTGTCCGGCCCAAGCGTCGTGTTCCCGCTGAAATCCCGTGGCCAGATCATCCGGAACGACGGCCTGTTTCGCCGCGGCGATCACGCCTTCCGGCAACGCGGCGATGTTGCGGGCCAGCCGATCAACCACTTCTTCGAGTTCGTCAGCAGGCACGGCCCGGTTGACCCAGCCGTAGCGCTCGGCCGTCCGCGCGTCGTACAACTCGGCACCGAGCACGATTTCCAACGCCCGGTTGAGGCCGACCCGGTTCGCCAGATACTGCGTTCCTCCGCCGCCCGGGACAATCCCCATCAGCGCCTCGATCTGCCCGAGCCCCGCGGTCTCAATCGCCGCGAAGGCCAGGTCCGCGGCCGCGACGAACTCCGCCCCGCCGCCTCGCGCCAGACCGGCAAGCTGCACGATCGTCACCTGCGGCTGCTGCCGCAGAAGTTCGCCCAGCGCTTGGAAAACGTTGAGCCCCACGGGAATCTCGGGAGCGAACTGGTCGAACGCGTCCGGAGTGTCGACCAGAGACATGTCGACGTGCGCGATGAAGAAGTCCGGATCGGCACTGTCGAAAACGATCACGCGCGCGGAATCGTCAGCTCGCAATGTGAGCAGCAGCCGCCTGAGGTCCGCCATGAGAGCGACGTCGAGGACGTTGACGGGCGGGTTGTCGATGGTGACGCGGACGATGCCGCCCTCGCGGCGAACGCGCAGGGTCGGGTAGTCGTCGGGGTGCATTCGGGTCTCCGATACGTATCCGGCAGGCAGCTAGGTTCCTGATGTATACCTAGGCTCGAACGCGGATCGACCAGCGTCAATAACGCACTTTGGGCATCGCAAGGATCATGGAGGATACCGAGATGGCCGCTCCCGACACCGGCACTGTCTACCGGGCCGACTGTCCCAGCCGCCCGATCCTCGACCAGATCGCCGACAAGTGGTCGATGATGGCGATGGCGGTCCTGGAGGAGCCGCGCCGGTTCAACGACATCAAACGTCGGCTGGAAGGCGTGACCCAGCGGGTGCTGACCCAAACCCTGCGCAGGCTGGAACGCAACGGCATGATCGTGCGGCGAGTACTGCCGACGTCCCCGGTCGGAGTCGAGTATTCCCTTACGCCGCTTGGCGAATCACTGCGCGAGCCGTTCGGCAGGCTGTACGACTGGACCGTCGCGCACACCGGCGAAATCCACGAATCCCAGCAGCGCTACGACGAACGGCTCCGCGCGGAACAATCGTGAGGCGTCGCTAGGTCCGACCCAGCCAAAATCCTGCTCACGCCCTGATCTCTAGGTCCGACCCAGCACACGCACTGATCCTTAGGTCCGACCCAGCTCACGCGCCGATTCCTAGGTCCGACCCAACTCACGCGCCAGTCCCTAGGTCCGACCCAATTCTGGCCCGGACCCACTTCTCCACCGCCGTAACGACGTCGTCGAGCGGAGCCTCCGTCGTGTCGATGGACTCGACCTGCCCGCGTATCCACAGGTTGAACTCGAGCATCTCCTCGATCCGCGGCTCGTCCCATTCCCGCCACGCCGGCCGGGCGCGCAGCCGGAGCCGGAGGGTCTCGTTGTCCGCGACCAGCGCCAGATAGTGCACATCCGAGAAGAAAACGCGCTCTGGCAACGGTTCCAGCTCCTGCGGCGCGACCGTCCCGCACAGCACGACCGGCCGTCCGTTCTGGTGCAGCATCGCCGCCATCCGCAGCCAGGCCCCGCGAAACGCCGGGTTGCCGGGGACGTCGTCCTGCAGCGCGCCGGTCCACAGCACGTCCTGCTCTAGCACGACGGCCTCACCCGCCAACCGCTGCGCCAGCTTCGGCCCGACTGTCGATTTGCCGCCCGCGCTCGGCCCCGTCAACGCGAACAACGGCAGCCGCCGGAACTGCCACCGGTGTCCGCACTCCACACACCGCAGAAGGTCCGCCTCGACCTGTGGACAACTCGCACGGTCGCCACAGGCCGGACAGATCCGCAGGTCAAGCGCTACTGGAACGGTGGACAACTCAGTCGAAGAGATTCTCGAGGAAGCTGCGCTTGCGTCGTCCGCCGTACGGGCGCGGCGAATCCCCGTAGCCACCGCGGTACGGCCGCGGCGAGTCCGCGTGTCCGCCTCGGTACGGGCGCGGCGAATCGGCGTGCCCACCCCGGTACGGCCGGGGCGAATCCGAGTGCCCGCCTTGATAAGGGCGCGGCGAATCGGGACGGCCGTAAGGCGGTGGCTGCTGCCGGTAGAAAGCGCTCTCGGCACCGGCGATCTGCTCCAGCTCGCCGCGGTCGAGGAAGATCCCGCGGCAGCCGTCGCACTGCTCGATGTGGACGCCGTTCTTGTCGACAGTGCGCATCATGTTCTGACACTTCGGACAAATCACGCAGCCGACCCTACGCGGATTCGCCGCGCCGTGTCAGCAGGCGCAGAGGCAGAACGGGTGGCCGACCGGATCGGCGTACACGCGGAAGGTCTCCGGGGAATCGTCGAGCAGCTTCGCGCCCAGCCCGAGAATGCGCTGGTGAGCGGCCTCGAGATCGGGAACGTCGAGGTCGAGGTGCGCCTGCTGCGGCTTGTCCTGCGACGGCCATTCGGGCGCGCGGTAATCAGCCACCCGCTGGAATTCCAGCCGAACGCCGCCGCGCGGGTCGACGAGCGTGGCCCAGTGGTTGTCCGGAGCGATCTTAGGTTCGTCCCACTCAAGCAGGGAGCGGTAAAACCAGGCGAGTGCCCCTGGGTCCGGACAGTCGAACGCAACGCCGCCGAAAGTCGGAATCGCACCCATGTTGCGGCCATCCTCTCCTAGTCTCGTAACCAGTAAATGTAGTATGGAGGTTAGTGAGCCAGGTCGCAACCAATATCGCCCGTACACTGGGCAGGTGCACACCGACGCTTCCTTGGTGGTCGCCTTCCTGAACACCGTCGACATCGAACAGGGCGACGACCTGCTGGACGATCCGGAGCTCTGGCGACAGTGGGCCGCTGACCACGACGTGTCACCGAACGATCCCGCCGAAGCCCGCGCCGTACGCGACAGCCTGCGCGCCGCCGTCGGCGATCCGCGGCTGCCCGCGACCACGTTGGACGTCCCGCTCCGCTTCACCCTCACCGAAACCGGCCCGACGCTGCTCACCCCCGACGCCGTCACCGCGACCCTGGCCGCGACCACCCGCCTAGCCATCCGCGGCGACTGGGTCCGCCTGAAAATCTGCCCCGCCGACGACTGCCTGTGGGCCTTCTTCGACGAATCCCGCAACCGCTCCCGCACCTGGTGCTCGATGCGAGTCTGCGGAAACCGCGAAAAAGCCCGCTCCTGGCGCGCCCGCACGGCGGCTGTGCACAACTGACCCCCTGTGGACAACTTGTCCACACACACCACATGTGCACGTGCAGATGCCCCGGATCCCCACAAGTTGTGGACAGCGATTAGGCCATCACCGTGAATTCCTGTGGATAACCCCGGGGATAACTCAGCTTCCTGTGGACAACTGGTTTGAACAAGCCACGGCTGTGGTATAGGACGCCGCGCATCCGACCGACCACCCGCCGCAGCCAGTCGAGGCCGAGGAGAACCACGGAGGGCACTGCACCCGAAGCGCCGGGACACCCGCGCTTTCGAGCCGCCACCCACGGAGCTTCGCGGTGACCAATCGAGCACTGGCTCGCTGGCGAATTCCGCTCAACCACAACAAAATCCCGCGTCGAGTGCCAGCCCGGATCCAACGGCGACCCCGACCCGCCGCGACCGAGTCAGCCGACCGCCGCGCGGCAACCACGCCACCCTGAACCGCACCAACCAGACCAACACGGCCAACCACCGTGCGGCGACTGCACCACTCTGAGCCGCCCCGGCTTGACTAGATCAGCCAATCACCGACCGGCAGCTGCGTGATCCCGAGACGCACCCGCCAAGCCAAGCCGCCCAACTACAACCGACCGGCAACCGCGCACTCCCGAACCGCACCCGACAGGCCAGCCACCCGGCGGAAACCGCCGCGCTGAGAGCGAGCGAATCCCCTCCGCTGAACGACGTCCGCGCAATCCCGAACCGCACCAGCCGGGCTAGCACCGCCACCCGCGGGCTGCGAGCCGGGAGAGATCGAATTCCCGCCGCCGGGCGGCAACCACGCAATCGCGAACGACACGGTCAGGCCAACACTGGCAGCCGCCAGGCGACAACCGAGCAATCGCGAACGACACGGTCGGGCCAGCACAGGCAGCCGCCGGGCGACAGCGGCGCGGTCCTGAACAGCGCCGGACGCGCCAGCACTCCCGACCGCAACTGGCATCCGTGCGAGCCCCAACCGCGCTGGTCAGCGCAACAGACCCGACTGCCAACCGGCAACCGCGCCGTCTCGAATGACACCGGCCGGACCAGGCCAGTACAGACAATCGCCAACCGCGGGCAGGCGGATTCCCGCGGCCAAACGCCGCCCGCAACCCAACCGGCAACCGCTGCCGACGTCCCCTGGCTGATGGCCGCGAGCAGGCGAACTCCGCCCCGACAGCCGCCCCCAACCCCAGCCACCGCGGCCAACCCACCGCCCGCACAGCGCAACAACCTCAAAAAAGCAGCTGCGCCACCGCGTAAATCACCAGCCCAGCCAGCGCACCAACCACAGTCCCGTTGATCCGGATGAACTGCAGATCCCTCCCGACCTGCAGTTCGATCTTCCGGGACGTCTCCTCGGCGTCCCATCGCTCCACCGTGTCCGTGATGATCGTCGTGATCTCGCGGGAGTAGTGGGTCACCAGGTAAACCGCCGCGCTCTCGACCCAGCCGTCCACCTTCGACGTCATCGACGGGTCGTCCACCAGACGCTTGCCGAGCGACTCCAGGCCTCCGCGAACCCGCTGGCGCAGTTCGCTGGAAGGGTCCTCCGCGGCGTTCAGCAGCATCTCCTTGGCCGTCGCCCACGCGTTGCCGATCAGCTTCTGCACTTCGCCGTGGTTCACGATCTGGCCCTTGACCTGCTCGGCCCGCTCCATGGTCTTCGGGTCGGTCTGCAGGTCCTGCGCGAACTCGCCGAGGAACTTGTCCAGCGCCAGGCGCATCGGGTGGTTGACGTCGGTCTTGACCGCCCAGGCGAACGTCAGGACCTCGCCGTACACCTTGTCCGCCAGCATTTCGTCGACGAACTTCGGCGACCAGCTCGGCGCGCGGTCCGAGACCACGCGCAGCATCGTCTGGTGGTTGTCCCGGACCCATTCGTAGGCGCGGTCGCACATCAAATCCACCAGCTTGTGGTGCGCGCCGTCCTCGAAAACGCCTGCCAGGATCTTGCCCAGCGGCGGGCCCCACGGCTTGTCGATCACGCGCTTGACCACGGCCTGCTCCATGATCGCCTGCACGTCCTCGTCGCGGAGCACCGTGACCGCGCCGCGCACGACGGTCGCCAGTTCCGACGTCACGCGTTCCGCGTTGTCGCGCTGCGAGAGCCAGCCGCCGAGCCTGCTCGCGACCTCGACGCGGCGGAGCTTGTCGCGGATGACGTCGGGAGACAGGAAGTTCGAGCCGACGAACTCGCCGAGGCTGTTGCCGAGCGCGTCCTTCTTGTTCGGGATGATCGCGGTGTGCGGGATCCGCAGTCCGAGCGGATGCCGGAACAGCGCCGTCACCGCGAACCAGTCCGCGAGCGCGCCGACCATGCCCGCCTCGGCCGCGGCGCGCACGTAGCCGACCCAGCCGCTCCAGCCCGCCGACTCCGCCCAGCTCGTCAGCAGGAACACGATCGTCGCGCCGAGCAGGAAGGACAGCGCGACCAGCTTCATCTTCCGCAGGCCGCGCCGTTTCGCCTCTTCGCCGGCGGTGCCGCCGGGCGGATCCGCGGGCGTGACCTTGGCAGGGGTGAGTTGCTCCACACCGCCATTGTCCGTGAGGATGCGTTCTCGTGCGTGAACCAGCTCTCGTCCCCCGCCTCCGCCCGTTCACCTCGACGGTCTTCGCGGAGATGACCGCGCTCGCCGTCCGGCACGACGCGGTCAACCTCGGCCAGGGCTTCCCGGACACCGACGGGCCCGCCGGGATGCTCGAAACGGCGAAGAACTCCCTGTTCGGCGGCGACAACCAATACCCGCCCGGGCCGGGCCGTCCGGAGCTGCGCGCCGCGATCAGCAGGCACCGCCAGCGCTACGGAGCCACTTACGACCCGGACACGGAGATCCTGGTCACCGCGGGTGCGACCGAGGCCATCGCGGCATCGCTGATCGCGCTGACCGAGGCTGGCGACGAGGTGATCGTGGTCGAGCCGTACTACGACTCGTACGGCGCCGCGGTCGCGATGGCGGGCGCGCAGCGACGCGTCATCGGGCTGGTCGAAACCGAGAACGGACAGCTCGAACTCGACCTCGACGCACTCCGCGACGCGATCACGCCCAAAACTCGCGCGGTGCTGCTGAATTCGCCGCACAACCCCACGGGCACCGTGTTTTCGCGCGCACAACTGGAGGAGGTCGCGCGGCTGTGCGTGGAGCACGACCTCATCGCGGTCACCGACGAGGTCTACGAGCACCTCGTTTTCGACGGCGCCGAGCACCTGCCGCTCGCGTCGTTCCCCGGGATGCGCGAGCGGACCGTCGCGATTTCGAGCGCGGGCAAGACCTTCAACTGCACCGGCTGGAAGATCGGCTGGATCTGCTCGACGCCGGAGCTGGTGGCCGCGGTGAAGGCGGCGAAGCAGTTCATCACGTTCGTCTCCGGCGGGCCGCTGCAGCCGGCCGTGGCGTACGCGCTCGACAACGAGCTTGAGTGGGTCGAAAACCTGCGCGCGAGCCTGCAGGAGAAGCGGGATCGGCTTTCCGCTGGTCTTGCCGATGCGGGATTCGCAGTACGGCCGAGTGCGGGAACGTACTTCGTGACGGCTGACGTGCGTCCGCTCGGTTTCGAGGACGCCGCCGAGCTCGCTTGGACGCTTCCGGAACGCGCCGGAGTCGCCGCGGTACCCGTCAAGGTGTTCACGGATCACCCGGACGAGTGGAAACATCTGCTGAGGTTCGCGTTCTGCAAGCGCAACGAGGTGATCGACGAAGCCGTCGAACGCCTGCGGAAACTCGTCTGACGACTGGCGCCCGGGCCCGGTTCGCCCCTGCGGGAACGAGATACCGAGCGTGTCGCGGTGGCCGAAACATCGGGTCAACGCCCGAATTCGCGCCGCGGACGGGCCGCCCGGATGGCCGCATCTGGCCCGGTTGAGGCGACGCAGTGTGATCGACTAAGGCGGATCGGACACCAGAGCCGGTGCGGACGTTCCGCCTTACGGGGTGGATCGAGCGCGGGAGAGATGAAACACTCGCGTCCGGTGCTAGAAAGAGGGCAGCCCCGGGGGACCTGCGACCTGGCCGGAAGACAGCCCCAGCAAGATCAGTCTCGTGCGGTGGCACGAGCTTCAGGCGCGGACGGTGGTGGTGGCGTGACCGGCATGGCGCATTCGCGCGGCCTCGCACATCCCGTGGCGTCCGGCTTCAGTCCACTTGGGAACGCGGGTCCCGCGCTGCTCGGAATGGCCGACCGCGCTTCGAACCGCACCGAGCGGAACTCCTCTTTCGCGCGCGCGGGCGCGCGACGACGGCCCCGAGCCTGGGCTGCTCCGATCGCCCGGCCCGCCGCCCGGATCGCCGTCGCCGGCGGACTCACCCTGGCCGGATGGCTGCTCGGCGCGGCGTTGTCGCAGGCGAACGCGGCGGCGGACGAGCACATCGACCGCCCGGCCGCTTCGGCTCCCGACACCGAACCGGAGCACCGCTACGCCGGAACGGCCACGTCCGGCACCCTCACCTGGGCCATGCCCGGCACGCAACGCGCCTCGCTGCACCGGTTCCACATCTCCGCCGACGACTACCGGCCGGACGTGAGCTTCCGTCCGGCCGCTGTGTCCGGCAACGGCCCGGGCCACCACACCAGCATCGCGGTGACCCGGCCCTCGACCAAGATCACCAAGCCAGCCAAGGCAAAGAGCCCGGGCGCGGCGAAACACCACGCACCGGCGAGCGACCCCGCGTCCGACGCGACCACTCAGCCGGTCAGCAGCCCGAGCAGCGAGCCCGGCCAGAGTTCGCCCAGCGCCGAACCCCAGCAGGGCCTGCCCAGCAGCCCAAGCAGCACCAATCCCGAACCCCAGCAAGGTCTGCCCAGCAGCAAGCCCAGCAGCACCAATCCCGAACCTCAGCAGGGTTTACTCGGCAGCACCAGCAACGAGCCCAGCCAAGGTTCGCCCAGCAGCCAGCCCGAGCCGGGCTTGCTCAGCAGCATCAGCAGCGAACCCGAGCCGCAGCAAGGGCTCCTCGGCGGCCTTCTCGGTGGCACCAGCCACGATTCCGGCCCGGGCCTCCTGGGCGGGCTCCTCGGCAGCCCCGAAACCGGCCACCCGGGGCTCCTCGACGGCATCCTCGGAACCGTCAACGACACCGTCGACACCACCCTGCACACCACGGTCACCTCGGTCGACACCGTGATCGACGCCGCGCCGGTCCGGGTTGTCGAGCCGCCGGTCGCCCCGGTCGAGCCGACTCCGGTCGCCAGCGGGTCGGTCAGCGTCTCCGTCCCGGCGGGCAAGCTGGCGAAAGAGCCGGAAGCGCCGGTTGTCGTGCAGGTCAGCAAGCAGGCGCCGGTCGTCCACTCCGCGCCCGCCCGTGTCCTCGCCGCGCAGCCCGCCGCGAAGCAGGAGACCCAGCCCGCGCCGCCGGTGAAGGAAC
This sequence comes from Amycolatopsis nivea, assembly GCF_004522235.1. Lineage (GTDB taxonomy): Bacteria > Actinomycetota > Actinomycetes > Mycobacteriales > Pseudonocardiaceae > Amycolatopsis > Amycolatopsis nivea. Next base: position 47,312 of record NZ_SDLT01000042.1, on the reverse strand, counting down.
GCAGCCAGGCCGGCGGCGGCAGCAGCGGTGGCGGCGGCGAAGGTCTTCCTTCGGCTCCGGCCGCGCCTGCCGCACCCGCGTCGACTGTCTCGCCGGGACACGACGGGCACGGCGGTCTGCGCCAGCTGTTCGCGCTGGCCGGCGACGGCGACACCGTCACTCAGCTCAAGCTCATCGGCGTCAGCCGCGACCACGAGGTCGACGGCGCGGGCAGGGACGCCGCCCTGCCGACCACCTCCCCGGACTGACCCTCCAACCGGTTATCCGGGGAGAGCTCCGTCCACCTCAAGATCAACTTCTTGATCGCGCGCGCCCGTTCGCTGCGCCGGACTCACCCCTTCGCACCAGTGCTACTTCGATCAAGGGGCTGAACCATGACCGCACTTCCCGACCGGCCGACCGCGCCCGGCCGGATCGGGTCCTGGTCCCGGCGCCGCGCTGCCCCCGCGGCGCCGGGACCCACCACGGGCGTGCTCCGGAGGCTTTCGCTCACCGCGCCGAGCGAAAGCCTGCGCCAACCGAAGCCCGCCTGAACCGAGGGCGCTTCCCGGCACTTCGAGGGGCTGTGCCGGGAAGCGCCTCGGACGATCGGCCGGTGCGCCGGACAGGTGACCGCCACCATCCCTGGAGTGGCTGGATCCCATCCGGTGCACCGGCTGTTCATTTTTCGGAGACGAAAAACCGCGCTAGGTCACCGCAATCCGTTCCGCGGGCACGTCCGCGCAGCCGCGCACCGAAGCCGCCGCCGCGCTCACCCGCCGCACCGCCTCCGGCAATTGCTCGCGCGGAAGCCCGAACGGCAGCCGCAGCCAGCGTTCCAACCCGCCGTGCACCCCGAACCTCGACCCGGGCGCGATCTGCACCCCGTGGTTCGCCGCCGACACCGCCAGCCGCGTGCTCATCGGTTCCGGCAACCGGCACCACAGCGACAGTCCGCCGGAAGGCACCTGGAATGTCCACTCTGGACAGTACTTCCGCAGTGCCGCGACCGTGATGTCCCGCTGCTCCCGGAATTCCGCCCGCCGCCGGGCGAGCACGTCGTAGCCTTCCGGTTCGAGCAGCGCGGCCAGCACGAGCTGGTCGAACACCGGCGCGCCGAGGTCGACCGCGAACCGGGAGGACTGCAGTCGATCGAGCAAATCCGTCGACGCCCGGATCCAGCCCAGCCGCAATCCGCCCCACTGCGATTTCGCCGCGGATCCGACGCTCAGCACCAGATCCCCGCCGAACGCGGCCAGCGGCGGCGGACCGTCCACCGGATCGCCCTCGTAATCCAGTTCCACCAACGATTCGTCGACCACGACCGGCGTCCGCGACCGGGCGAGCAGCCCGCCGAGCCGTTCCCGTCCGGCCGCGTCGAGGCGCAGCCCGGTCGGATTCTGGAAGTCCACCACGAGGTAGCCGAACCGGGGCGCGGCCTGGCGCAGCGCGGCCTCGATCCCCGGCAAATCCCATCCGCGCACCGGATCGAGCGCGACCGGAACCGGCAACGCGTGCGTCGCGCGGACGGCGTCGATGGCATTCGGATACGTCGGCTGCTCAAGCAGAACCCGGTCACCGGGCCCGCTCAGCATCCGCAGGCAGAGGACGAACGCGGAGTACGCACCGGACGTCACCAGCACCTGGTCCGGCGACGTCGGCAGGCCGCGCGCGGTGTAGCGCTCGGCGATCCGCTCCCGCAACCGCGGCAGTCCGCCGGTGAGATAGCCGTTTCCGCTGACGTACTCGACCAGATCGCGCCGCGCGGTGTCGAACGCGGCCATCAGCCCAGGCACAGCGGGCGGCGCGGCCCGCGCGAGGTCGAGAAGGTCATCCCGGACCGCCTCGGCCTCGTCGCGGTTGCCCACACCCGCCACCCACGACCCAGCCCCGCGACGGCTGGCGACCAGACCGTCCGCGCGAAGCCGATCGAGCGCCGCCCCGATCAACGTGCGGCTGACCCCGAGCGCGTCGGCGAGTTCGCGCTCGGCGGGCAGCCGCGTGCCGATCGGCAACTGCCCGTCGAGCACGTGCAACTCGACCGCCGCGGCGAGATCGGTCGCACCCTGCCGGGAGCCACGCTGCCGCCATTCCCCCAGCAATATGGCCAATCGCCGTCCCGAGATGCGGCCGCCCAGAGGTTCCATAAGGCCAATTATCGCGCATTGGCCATGGCATACCAGGCCAGTTGGCGCCAATAGTGGAGAAGTGGCAGTTACCGACCTCAGTCCCCTCAGCATCCGCCGAGCCCCCGCGCGCCGGGGTGTCCAGCTGCTCGCCGGCCTCGCGCTCTACGGCGCGAGCATGGCCATGCTCACCCGCGCCCGCCTCGGACTCGACCCGTGGGACGTGCTGAACGACGGCCTGACCAAGATCACCGGGCTGACGTTCGGCACGATCAGCGCCGTCGTGGCGGTGTTCGTGCTGCTGCTGTGGATCCCGCTGCGGCAGCGCCCCGGCATCGGAACCGTCGCGAACATCGCGGTGATCGCGGTGGCGGTCGACGCGGTGCGCGCCGTGCTACCCGACCAGCACGTGCTCGTCTGGCAGATCCTGATGCTGGTCGGCGGCGTAGTCCTGAACGCCGTCGCGACCGCGGTGTACGTCGGCACCCGCCTTGGCCCCGGCCCCCGAGACGGGTTGATGACCGGCCTGCACGCCCGAACCGGCTGGTCCGTCCGCCTGGTCCGGACCGGCATCGAGGTACTCGTCCTGGCCGCGGGCTGGCTGCTCGGCGGCGCGGTCGGCGTCGGAACCGTGCTGTACGCCCTCAGCATCGGCCCGCTGACCCAGGCCCTGCTCCCGCTGGTCACGTGGCGCACCGGGGCGGACCAGCAAGAACAGCATTAGCGCTTGCCGACGGCCTGCCGGACCGCCGGATAATCGATCCCGCGTGCCGCGAGAAAGTCCGCCACCGGACCGCGCTGTTTCACGAGCGCGAGCAGCAGGTGCTCCTGCCCCAAATGCTTGTCGCCGAGGTCATGCGCCTCCCGCACGCTCATCTGCAACGCGTTCTTCGCGTCCTCAGTGAACGGCAGATGATTGCGCCGCGTGGGCCGGCTCGCCTGAGCAAGCGCACCCGGCCCATGCGTCTGCTCGACCCGCTCGACAATCTGATCGACGTCGATGCCGAACTCGGTGAGCGCCTCGGCATCGGCGTCACTGATCCCGCCACGGCGGCGCACCCGGGCAAGCTCAGCGAAGACGTCCTCGCGCGACACCCCGAGATCTCGCAACAACCGCACGGCCTCGCCGTTCTCGATCCGCGCCAACCCAGCGAAAACCGCCTGCGCGGAAATCTCCCGAGCCCCCGCCTCATGCGCCGCGGCCTGCGCCTCGACCACCGCTCTCCGGGCGTCATGGGTGAACTTCTCGAACATCAATGCCTCCCGTACTTCTTGTGGACGGCCTGCCGGCTGACCCCCAACTCGGCCGCGATGTCCTGCCAAGACCAGCCGTGCATCCGCGCACTGCGCACCTGCACCGCCTCCAACTGCTCAAGCAACCGCCTCAACGCAGCCACCGCCCGAAGCCCCACCCGGGGATCCCGATCACCAGCGCGAGCGGCCAAATCCGTCGCTTCCGTCATGATGTCAATCTAGGTTGACACACGGCGCCTGTCAACCCGAGTTGACAGGGCGGGTGAGCCAGCGATGCGNGCGCCTGTCAACCCGAGTTGACAGGGCGGGTGAGCCAGCGATGCGCCCCAATGCGGCATTGGGTGCGTCAGATGCACCGAACGCCACATTGGGTGCGCCACATGCACCCAATGCCATATTGGGGCGCTAACCCCCACCCAAACCGCAACCGCAGCACCCAACCATCAAGGCACCCAGCCGCACCGATGCACCCAACGAGCGAGGCACCCAGCCCCTCCCCCAACCCCGATACGAAGCCTCCCTGCGGTTCGGGGGTGCTTGTCAAGGCATCTTTCCCGCCTTGACAAGCACCCCCGAACCGTCAGCACAATCAAACTTCGGGGTGCCCCACGCAACCACCAAGCGATGTCGCCGCCAGGCGACGAGAAGTCCCGAACAACAACCCGAGCTACAGTCGACCAGTGCCCGAGATTTCGACCGCCGAGCGAGCCGGAGTCGGTTCCGACGGCAACCCCCGCCCCACCGAAGACCACATCGCCCTCCTCGACCAAGCAATCCTGGTCCTGGACGGAGCCACCTCCCCGAGCCCAGACCTCCCCCCAGGCGGCTGGTACGCCCACCTCCTCCGCGACCAGCTGGCCAACGAACTCCGCACCGCCCCCCACCAAAACCTCAGCCAAGCCCTGGCAACCGCAATCACCGCCGTAGCCGAGGACAACGCCCTAACCCCAGGCAACGCCCCCTCCAGCACAGTCTCGATCCTCCGCTGGAACGACCACGAAATAGAAGCCCTGGTCCTGGCCGACAGCCCCATCGTCGCGTTTGGACAGTTCGGCACCGACGTGGTCGCCGACGACCGCCTAGTCTCCCTCCGCAACAACGGCCTCCTGCAAACCAGCGCCGACGTCCGCCGACGACGCAACGCCGAAGACGGCTTCTGGGTAGCCGAAGCCGACCCGGCCGCGGCACACAAAGCAGTCCGCCGCAGCTGGCCCCGCGCAGCCGTCGACGCCGTCCTCATCGCCACCGACGGCGTAGCGATCGGAGTGGACGAATACGGCCTCTTCACCTGGCCAGAAGTCCTGCAGCTAGCCAAAAACAAGGGCCCCGAAGCAGTACTGGACGCGGTACGCGCCGCGGAAAACGACGATCCGCACGCCGTCCGCTGGCCGCGCGCCAAACGGCACGACGATCAGGTGCTCGTCCTCGCCGACTTCTCGGGGTAGGGGCTTAATCAGGGGTTTTCCCTGATCACGAAACGCCGCGGAACCGCCAATCTGGCTACATGGGGAACACACGAGGCGTCCGGGGATGGCGCCTGACCGCGCTCGCTGCGATCGCCTGGGGGCTGTTCACGATCACAGTGCTGCACATCATCAGCTCGCACGACCCGATCTACGACACGCTTTCGAGCTACACGATCACCGACCGCGGGGAGGGCATGCTCGGGGCGAGCGTGCTGTCGGTGGCCGTCGGATCGCTCGCGGTGCTCGGCGCGCTGATCGCAGGCGGAGTGCCGATGACGTTCAGCACCAAGGCTTTGCTCATGCTGTGGGCGGTCGGGCTGGCGGTCGCCGCCGTTTTTCCGGCCAGTTACCCGCAAAGCCCGAATCCGCTCAGCGGCGACATCCACCTGTACTCGTGCCTGATCGCGTTCGCGAGCCTGCCCGGCGCGGCGATCACGATGCTGGAACCGTTGCGCGGCACGGCGGAGCGCGTGTTCGTGGTGCGCTGGCTGAAGTTCGGGCTCGCCGCGGTCGGGTTGTTCGCGCTGAGTTTCCTGTTCGTCCGTCTCGACGAAGCCGGGGTGCAGCCGTTCCACGCGCTCACCGAGGTGCTGCCGGTGGGCGCGACGCAGCGGCTCACGCTGATCGCGAACGTCGCCCTGCTGCTGGTCCTGCTCCGGATCGCGGTGCGGACCGAAACCGCTCGCGCCGCGGTGCTCGTTACTTCCGCGCCTCGGCCATGAACTCGGACGCGTAACCGAACAATCCGGGAAGACCGCCGGTGTGCACGAACACGACGGTCTCCTCAGGCGAATACCGTCCCGCCGCCGCCCATTCCACCAGGGCGGCGGCGGCTTTTCCGGTGTAGACCGGGTCGAGCACCACGCCTTCGGTGCGGCCGAACAACCGGATCGCTTCCCAGGTCCCCGACGCCGGAATGCCGTAGCCCTCGCCGATCGTCGTGTCGTTGAGCCACACGTGCGCCAGCTTCGGTGGGTCGAACCCAAGCAACTCCGCGGCCCCGGCGGTGAGCTGGGACAAGTTGTCCACAGCCTCGTTCAGCGGATGGCTGACGCAGGCGATATCCACCTCCAGCGAACCGAGCAGCTCCGTGCCGAGCGCCAGTCCGGCCGCCGTGGCCCCGCTGGCGTGCGGGCTCACGATTCGGGCGTGGTCCAGACCCTGCTCAACCAGCTGGGCAGCGAGCTCGCGGGTGGCATCCACATAGCCAAGAACACCGAGTGGGTCGGACCCACCGACCGGGATCGTCCGCACTTTCCGGCCTTCGTCCGCTGCTTCGGCAACCAGCCCTTCGTACGTCGCGGCCGATTCCTCGCCGGACGCGCAGACGTGCACCCGCGCGCCGAAGAGCAGGTCAAGCGGGACATTGCCGGACCGTTCGTACGCGTCACCGGAGCGCGGCACCTCAGCGGTCAGCACCAGTTCGCAGCGCAAGCCGAGCCGGGCGCACGCCGCGGCGGTCTGACGGCCGTGGTTGGTCTGCAGCGCGCCGAAGGTGATCACGGTGTCCACACCGTCGGCGAGCGCCGCGCCGAGGTGGAAGTCGAGTTTGCGCAACTTGTTGCCGCCGACGCCGAGCGGATGGACGTCGTCGCGCTTGAGCAGCAGCCGCGGGATGCCGAGCGCTTCGCCCAGCCGCGGCGCGGGGACCAGCGGTGTCGGCCCGTGGTGGAGGCCGGCGCGCGGAAAGCCGTCGAAGGAGGGAAACCGGGCGAAGTCGAACGTCATCGATCCTCCGTGCGCTGGCGGGGCTGATGGTGGGCAGTTTAGGTGGCTTTATCCAGCCGTGGCCGGATCCGCGGCCCTCGCCGCCCGCTCGATTTCGGCCCGCCGCGCCTCCCAGAAGGCCGCGTCCCGGCCGCGTTTGGCCATGGCTTCCAAGTCCATTTCGACCGCACCGTCCAGCTGCTCGCGCAGGATGTCGGCGTGCCCGGCGTGCCGATTGGTCTCGGTCAACATGTGGACAAGGACGTTGAACAGCAGCACGTCCGGCCGCGGCCACCACGGCACGTGGCCGGGTGCGTCGATGGCGAGAGCGGCGATCGTCGCGTCGGAGTGTTCGCAGACGCGCTGGTAGCGGCTGGTGATTTCCTCGCGGGTCTCGTGCTCGGTCGCCCACAGGTCGCGGCCGCGCTGTTCGAGGTCGTCCCAGCGCGGAACCGGCTCGGGAAACGGGCGGCCGAAAACCTCGCCGAAGTACCGGGCCTCGGCGACCGCAAGGTGTTTGACCAGCCCGAGGAGGTTGGTGCCGGTCGAGGTCAGCGGACGGCGGATCGCGTACTCGGACAATCCGTCGAGCTTCCGGAGCATCGTCTGCCGGACCTCTTTGAGGTCGCTGTGCAGGTACTCCTTCGCGAAGTCGTCGATCACGACTCCGAGCATGCCCGAACTTCCCGGCCGTCGCCGTGATACGTTCGTTCGAGCGAACGAGAGAACGGGGAGCCGCCGATGCCTTCCGCGACAACCGAGTTCACGACCCTTGCCGCCCAAGCCGCCGCGCTCGAATCCGGCGAGGTCACGGCCGTGGAGCTGACCGAGCTCGCGCTCAAGCGGGCGCACGCGAGCCAACCCGTGCTCAACGCGTTCCGCGTGCTGCGCGACGAAGCCGCGCTCGCCGAGGCCGCCGCCGCTGATCAGCGCCGCGCCGACGGTGACCGCGCGCCGTTGCTCGGGGTGCCGGTCGCGATCAAGGACGACGTGGACATCGTCGGCCTGCCGACCGCGTTCGGCTGCCCGGGCGAGTTCCCGGCAGCGACGGCGGACGCGCCCGCGGTCGCGAAGCTCAAGCAGGCCGGCGCGGTCATCATCGGCAAGACCAACACGCCTGAGCTGGGCCAATGGCCGTTCACCGAGGGCACCGCCTTCGGCGCGACGCGCAATCCGTGGCAGCCCGCGCACACGCCGGGCGGGTCGTCCGGCGGATCCGCCGCGGCGGTGGCGGCCGGGATCGTGGCCGCCGCGCTCGGGTCGGACGGGGCGGGATCGGTGCGCATCCCGGCGGCGTGGACCGGACTGGTCGGCATCAAAACCCAGCGCGGCCGGATCCCGACCGGCAGCGAACTGTTCTACGGCCTCACCGTGCTCGGCCCACTCGCCCGGACGGTCGCCGACGCGGCCACCCTGCTCGACGTCACCGCGGGCACTGGCACCTCGTTCCAGACCGCCGCCCAGCGCGAACCGGGACGGCTGCGGATCGGCCTCTCCACCCGGATTCCCTTTACCGCCACCAAAACCAGGCTCGACCCAGTGGTCGAATCGGCGGTGCGCCAGACCGCCGAGACGCTTGCGGGGCTGGGCCACGAGATCGTGCCGGTCGAACCCGGATACGGCTTGATCGGTCTCACCTTCCTGCCGCGCTCGCTCACCGGCGTGCGCGATTGGGCCAGGCGCGTACCGGAGCCGTCCGCGCTCGACCCGCGCACCCGCAGCAACGCCCAGCAAGGCGGCCTTCTCGCCGGACCCGCGCTGAAACTCGCTCGCGCGCTCGAACCGGTGCTGCGCCGCCGGATCGGCGGGGTGTTCGGCGACATCGACGTCCTGCTCACGCCGACCACCGCCACTCCGCCGCCCGTGATCGGGTCTTTCGACGGGCTTTCCGGCTGGCAGACCGACCAGTCGATGATCGCCGCGTGCCCGTACGCTTGGCCGTGGAACGTGCTGGGCTGGCCCGGGGTGAACGTGCCCGCCGGGCTGACCGCGGACGGGTTGCCGCTCGGCGCCCAGCTGCTCGGCCCGTCGCATTCCGAGGAGCGGCTGATTTCCGTTGCCGCGCAACTGGAAGAGGTGCAGCGGTGGCCGGACCGACGTCCCGAGCCGGGGTGGTGACCACTCGCGACGCGATTCTTCGCGCCACCCTGAAGGTGGTCGGCGAACAGGGCGTCGGCGGGCTCACCAACCGGCGCATCGTCGCCGCTGCCGGGGTTTCGCTCGGCACGCTGACCTATCACTTCCCCAGCCAGACCGAGCTCCTGCGCGAGGCGATGCTGCTGTTCGCCGAGGAGGAAACCGCGAAACTGGCGGGAATTGTCGAGGCGTACCGGGAACAAGGGCTGAGCCTCGAACAAGCGGCGACCGTCGTGGAACACGTAATCAAGCAATTGCCGTTCGGCACGGACGAACTCGCGCCGCACGAGCTGTACCTGCAAGCCGCGCGCGACCCCGGGCTGCACGAAGCGTCCGCGAAATGCTTTGCGGCATATGACGAATTGGCCATTACGATTCTGACCGCACTCGGCCTGCCGGAGCCGGAACGAGTAGCCGGGCCGGTGGTCGCGCTGATCGCCGGGCTGCAGTTGCGCCGCCTCGCGACCGGCACGGACGTTCCGGCTGCCGAGCCGTTGATGATGCTGCTGCACGGTGCGCGAGGCTGACGTGGCTCCGCCGGTCGTTCGCGGTACCGCGGCTTGGCGCTATTTCGGCGACTTCCGCGACGCGCTGCTCGCGGGACAGGTGCTCGTACTGCAGGTCGCGCATCCGGTCGTCGCGGCCGGGGTGCGGGATCATTCGGACTACCGCGAGGATCCGTGGACCCGGCTGATGCGCACCGTCGCTTCGCTGTCGATCTACGTTTACGGCGGGACAAAGGGCGCGCAATTCGAGGCCGAACGATTGCGGAAACTGCACCGCTCGTTCACCGGTATCGCCGATGGCCGTCGATACAGCGCGCTCGATCCTGGCGCGTACGCATGGGTGCACGCGACGCTGGTGATGGCTCCCGTTGACGCACAACGGTTCTTCGGCCGCCCGATGTCCACTTCGGAGCTTGACGAGTACTACGCGCAGATGTGCGGCATCGGCCGGATCCTCGGCGTCCGCGAGCGGGATCTGCCGCCGACGTGGCCGGAGTTCGAGCGGTACTACCGGGAGACGATCGCCGGGTTCGGTCCGAACGAGACGATCAGCACGCTGTTCGAGACCATCGACACCGCAGGGAAACCATTCGCCCGCATGTCGGACCGCCGGTGGCCGAAGCTCCAAAAAGGATACTCGACCGGGCAGCTGTTCCTGATCCGCACGCCGGACGTTCCCCTTCGCCCCGGCCCCGCCAGCGCAGCCCCCCGCCCTCCTCCGGGGGACGGCCCTTGTCCAGTCTATCCGCCCCCACCGACAACCCCGCCCACTACGGCCGGGTTGTCCACAGCGACCGCGACTTGGGGAAAGTCTCGCGCCCACCGCCCCATGCGAGTGGTCGGAAAGCTGAATGTGTGGCTGCGCGCGCACCCGTGGGCCTATCGGTTCTTCGTCCGTTCGTAGTGCGCCCGCGCCTTCGCCCGGTTCCCGCAGCGCGACATCGAGCACCACTGGCGCGTCCGGCGAGGCGACGTGTCGACAAATCGCAAGCCGCAGTCGTCCGCCGAGCAGATGCGGATGTCTTCTGCACCGGTAGCGAGATCGACGGCGTCGGCGGCCAGCACCGCGAATGCCGTCGCTATCGGGTCCGCGGGAGTGGGCGCTTCCCGCTGCAGCACACCGTCCTTCAACAGCAGCCGATCCGGCTCGGGGGCAGCTGCGAGGGCGTCATTGACCAGGCGGACGTCGGCAACCAGCGGCTTGGCGGTCAGCAGCCGGTTCACCGCCTCGCGCAGGTCTTTTGCCGCGGCCAACTGGGCGGCAGTCACCGGCATACGACCGAATCCGGCCAGCTCAAGCCATTCCGCCAGTGCGTCCGGGCCGGTCAGCAGCTCGATGCCTTCCGAAAGATGCCGGGAGCGCAGCGTGTTCACCAGGTGCAGACACGGCCGTCCAGCGTCGAACACCCAATCCATGCCGCTCATTCTAACCATTGAAACCGGTGAGAACGCGCGCTACCGTCTAACCCCATGAGCCGGTTAGAAGCAGCCATGGCCCAAGTAGCCGACCTGCGCATGCACTACCTCCGCGGCGGCGACGGCCCGCCGCTGTTCCTCCTGCACGGCTGGCCGCAGACGTCGCACTGCTGGCGCCGCGTCGCCGGACCGCTGACCGAGGCGTACACCGTGATCGCCCCTGACCTGCGCGGATACGGGCGCACCGACAAACCCCGCACCGGTTATGACAAGCGCACGATGGCCGCCGACGTCGCGAAGCTGGCCGAACAGCTCGGGTTCGACCGGGTCGCAGTCGCGGGGCACGACCGCGGCGGGCGCGTCGCTCATCGGTGGGCGCTCGACCGCCCGGACCAGGTCGAACGGCTGGCCGTGCTGGACATCGCGCCGACGCGAGAGATGTGGCGCCGCCTCGACCGGGACCTCGGGAAGGCGTACTGGCACTGGCTTTTCCACCTCCAGCCAGACCTGCCGGAACTGCTGGCCGGGCAGAACATCGCCGCCTACCTCGGGTACTTCTTCGAGCGCTGGACCTTCCAACGCCACGGGCTGCCCGCCGAGGACGTCGCCGAATACGTGCGTGCCTTCGAAGCCCCCGGCGCGCTCCGAGCCGGTTTCGACGACTACCGCGCCTCATTCCCGGACGACGCCGAACTGGACGACGCCGATTACGCCGCCGGGAAACGCCTCACCCAGCCAGTACTGGCGATGTGGGGCAAGGCCGGACTGCTCGGCAGCCTGCCCACGCTCGACATCTGGCGCGACTACGCGGACAACGTGACCGGCATCGGCCTCGACGACTGTGGGCACTTCCTCCCCGAGGAACAACCCTTACAGGTCGTGACGCATCTGCGGGAATTCCTGGCCAGCTAACGGAATCCGTGCGAACCCGGCCCCCACTGTCCGCTCGATCGCCGCGCCGACGCGGAATGCCGTGCCGTCGTCGTACTTGCCCGCGACGACCTGGACCCCCGTCGGCACGCCGTTGCTCGCCCAACCGGACGGCACGGCGAGCACCGGATGTTCACTGCCGACGTTGAACGCCGGAGTGAGCGAAGCGTCCGAAAAGTGTTCCAGCGCAACACCATCGACCACGACCTGCTCGGAAAGGTAGTCCTCGCCAGCGGCGAACGCGGTGGCACCGAGGGTCGGCACGATGAGTGCGTCGAACCGCTCGAACACCGCGTCGAGGCGTTCTCGGATCGCCGCTTCGACGGCGCGGCCGGTTTCCGCGTCCACAATGTTCTCGACGCCTTTGCGCGCGAAAGCCTGGCAGTACGGGGTGATGACGCCCGGGTTCTGCCGGTCCAGCTCCAAGACCTCGGCGGCCAAACCGGTCCCGAAGTGCGCCCACAAGGCCTGTTTGACCATGGCGAGCGCCAGTCGATCTCGATCTCCGTCACCACCGCACCGGCAGACTCCAGCGCATGCGCGACGGCGCGGGTGTTGGCGGCGACCTCCGAGGCCACTGGGAAATCGCCAGGCACCGGACAGCACGCGACGCGGAGCCCACGCACGTCGCCCACCTCAATGCGAACGGCGGGAAGTCGCGAGTGCGGGTCGCGCGGATCCTCGCCCGCCATGACGTTCTGCAGCAACGCGCAATCGGCGACGGTCCGAGCCATCGGGCCGTGGTGGTAGTAAGTATCCAATCCGGCGGGCGGGAGGACGGGATTGCGCCCGTGCGGCGGTTTGAAGCCCACGACGCCGGTGAAGGACGCGGGCGCGCGGAGCGAACCGCCGATGTCCGATCCGGTGGCGAGGTAGGCGGTTCCGGCCGCCAGCGCCGCGCCAGAACCGCCGGACGAGCCGCCCGCCGCGGTCTGGAGGTTCCATGGATTGCGCGTGGTTCCCCAGCGTCGCGTGTGGGACAGCGGCATGCAGCAGAACTCGGACGTCGTCGTGCGAGCGTGCAGAATCCCGCCGGCCGCCTGGATGCGGCTGAGCCCGATCGCGGTCTCCCGCGCCACCCGGGGCGAGCGCAGGAGGGTGCCTTCGGTGACGGGGTGCCCGGCCAGGGGCTGTTCTTCCTTCGCCGCGATCGGCAGTCCTTCGAGCGGCCTCGGCTGACCGCCGGGCGCGTACGCCTTCTCCGCGACGGCCGCCGCCCGCAACGCCTGCTCGAACATCTGCTCGGCGAACGCGTTGACAACCGGCTCGACCCGCTCCTCGCGCTCGACGACCGCGCGCATCACCTCCACCGGCGAGAGTTGCCGGGTCCGGAAGAGGCGCAACACTTCGCCGGCGGGGAGGTAGTGGAGTGGGGTCATGGCGCGCTCCGTGGGGTCGGGGCGCTCAACCTACTCAGACGGCGACCCTCGCCAAGCCGACATTGAACCCACACCGCCCGGCGCCCACGGTGACCGGAGCGCCGCCACACTCCACCCGATCGAGTGACTGTTTGCGAATCGCTCTCAGTCGAGACCTCGTCGTGGTGGACTACTCACTCGGCGGCAGGTCGAACTGACCAGCCTTGACCGCGACGAGGAAGGCGTCCCACTCGCCACGGTCGAACACCAGCACCGGGCTCGCGGCGAGCTTCGTGTCGCGCACGCCGATCAGGCCGGGACGGGAGAGGTTGACCTCGACACAGTTTCCGCCGTTGGGCTCGCTCGCGAACGACTTCGCCCAGGCCGCGGCCGCGAACAGCGACTCTGCCGTGTCCGGGTCGTAATCCTGGGGCGACGGATAATCCGCCATGGGTCGTCCACCTCCGAGCCTTGTGCAGGGCGTGCGCTCTGATGCACGTCCCCGGCTTCTTTGCGTCACTACGGAGCAAACCGCAGGGCCAAGCGGGTGATCAACTCGACCCGATCTCGACATGAAGATTATTCCAGGAGTAGGATTAATCGCAGCGATCGGGGCGTCAGTGGTGGGTGAATGGCTTGCGACATTCAGCCCAACACCGGCAGCACCGGCCCGGGCACCCGGCCCGGGCGGCGGAACAGCCGCGAGATATCGGGAGGAGTGCGGATGCGAGCCGACCTGTGCGAACCGGTGAGCCGATCCGCCAGCCTCGCCGGAATCGGCGCTGGTCCAGGTGCTGCGACGACCCTGCGGAGACACCGCAACGGAGCGGTTTCCCTGGTGCCCGGCGTTGACCCGTCGAGCGCGAACCACCCCGATCCAGCCGGTGCCGACCCGCGCCGGTTCCCGTTATCCGAACTGGGGGTGTGATCCCATGGCCGTACGGCTCACCACGCTTTTCCGCCGTGAGGACGAACACACTCGCGGCCGGCGTGGGATCAATCACGAATTGCGCAACCGGTTCGGGTTCAGCCTGATCCAGGCCCCGCTGCGCAGCCCGATGGTTGTGGACACCGAGATCGAAGTACCGGCTCCGCGCCAAGCGGACACCGTCCACTCCACCCGCCACTGTCGCGAGACACGAGTACCGATTCTCCACGGGCTCGGCTGAGCCGAATCCCGCATCGTCCACGCTCCCCGGAATTCGTTGCCCGGGGAGCGTTTTCGTGTCCGGGGTCGGGTTGCGCGGAGGTCCAGACCATTAGCGGTCTAGACCATGCGCTGGGCTGGGTGCATCCGGCACCACATCGGGTGCTTCGTTCATGCCGCTCGCCGCCATCGGTGGAAGCGCTGCGGTGCTTGATCAGCGCACCGAACGCCACATTGGGTGCGTCGCATGCACCCAATGCCACATTGGGGGTTTCTCTGCGGTCGTCGCGTGCGGCGGCGTTGCGGCGATACGCAGCATCAAGCGGGTCGCGCCCATCGACGAGGGACGGCTTCACCCGCCGCGCTCGCGGAGGTTTCCGCCCCTCCCTCAGCGGGCGGGCACCCGGCGGCAAGGGTCCGTGAAGGGCTCCTTGAGGGAATCTGATTCCCTCAAGGAGCCCTTCACGGACCTAACGCGAGAGACGGAGCTGGCGCACACCGCGCTACTGAAGAAAACCCCAACGGGTCGTCAGCGCCGGACGGTCACGGCGAGCCGGAACGGCAGCGTCAGGGCTTACGGCCCAGCGCGCAAATCCCGCCGCTGAACGAGGGGTCGTCCGACATCCGGTCGCCCGCGCTCGAATCGCCCGCTTCCGGGTGCCAGGCCGACACCCACGAGATGCCCGGCTCCACCAGTTCCAGCCCGGAGAAGAACTCCCCGAACTCCGCGCGCGAGCGGTAGTGGAACGGGGTACTCGACTGCTGGTACTGCTTGTGGATCGCGTCGCGGCGTTCGCCGTCGTTCGTCGGGACGCCGTCGTCGGTCAGGTGCGAGGACAGGAAGTACGAGCCGGACGGCAGCAGCGACAGGTACTTCTGCACGATTTCCAGCGCGGGCTCGTCGCGGCCGATGAAGTACAGCACTCCGACCATGATCAGGCCGATCGGGCGCTTCGGGTCGAGGACGCCGGTGTCGAGCGCGCGCGGCCAGACGTCGGCTGGGTTGCGCAGGTCGCCGTGCAGCACCGCGTGCCGGTCGGCGACTCCGTCGCGTTCCAGCAGGATCTGCGAATGCGCGACGGCCACCGGTTCGTTGTCGACATAGACACAGCGCGCGTTCGGGTTCACCGAGGTGGCGATCTCGTGCACGTTGCCGACCGTGGGCACGCCGGAGCCGATGTCGAGGAACTGGTCGATGCCCTGTTCGGCCATGTATCGCACGCCGCGGCCGAGGAACTCGCGGCCGGCCCTGGCGATGGTCTTGATCATCGGAAAGGTCTGGACCGCCCGTTCGCCGAACTCGCGGTCGATCGCCCAGTTCGCGGTGCCGCCGAGGAACCAGTCGTAAATCCGCGCCGCGTTCGGCCGATCGAGGTCGACGCCCTCCGGGGCTTCCGGATCCGGTGCCTGAGTCATCAGCTTCCCCTTCCGTGCGGGTACCAGTGTGCCCACTCGCCGCGGTCGCGCGCCGCCGCCCCCGGCAACCGCCCGAAAATGCCACGACTCCGGTACATCCGGGCCACTAGGTTGGGATGGATGCGCATTCTTTTCTCGTTCGTCGGCGGTCGCGGCCACTTCGATCCGATGGCGCCGGTCGCGCGAGCGCTTGCCGCACGCGGCCATACCGTAGCCGTCGCGGGCGGCGGTTCGCACGTGCCCGCGCTCGCCAAAGCCGGGTTCACGACCTTCGCGGTCAACGAGCCACGCGAAGCCGAGGCGACGCGGCAGCCGATGCCGCCGGTCGATCCGGCGCGCGACGACTGGGAAATCCGGGAACTGTTCGCCCGCCGCGCGACCCGCAAACACGTGCCGGTGCTGCTGGAGCTGGCCCGGGAATGGCGACCGGACCTGATCGTCCGGGACGAAGTGGACTTCTCCGCCGCGATCGCCGCCGAGGTGCTGGGTCTGCCGTGCGCCACTGTCCTGGTGCTCGCCGCGGGAACGTTGCTGCGCAAGGAACTCCTCGCCGAGCCGCTCGCTGAAGCTCGCGCGGCGCACGGTCTGCCGGACGATCCGGAGCTCGAAATGCTGACCCGCGGCCAGGTGCTTTCGCCGCTCCCGCCGTCCTTTCGAGACCCCAGCTCGCCGCTGCCGCCCGGTACTTTCTCGTTCCGCCAAGGAGATCCGGTCGCACCGCGGCAACCCGCCGGGAAACCGCACGTGTACTTCACGCTCGGCACCAACTTCAACCTCGAGTCCGGCGACCTCATCGAGCGCACCCTCGCCGGGTTGGGCCAGTTGGACGCGGAGGTGACCGCCACCGTCGGCACCCAGATCGACCCCGCCGAGTTCGGACCGCAACCGGCGCACGTCCGGGTGGAACGGTTCGTCCCGCAGGCCGAACTGTTGCCGCGCCTCGATTTGATGATCTCGCACGCCGGGTCCGGCAGCGTGATCGGCGCGCTCTCGCACGGTCTGCCGTCGCTGCTCTTCCCGATGGGTGCCGACCAGCCCGGCAACGGCCGGCGCTGCGCCGCGCTGCACGTCGGCCGCGTGCTCGACCCGGAAACGTCCACTCCGGACGAAATCCGCCAAGCCGCCGCGGAGTTGCTCGCCGATCCCAGTTACCGCGAGGCCGCGCGCCGCGTACAGGCGGAGATCAACGCCCTGCCCGCCGCCGAAGCCACCGTGCCCGTGCTCGAAGCACTGGTCACATCATCTGCGAACGGTAGCTTTCCGCCAGCTCCTTGAGGAACTGCCGCGTCTCGCCCCGCTCCAAGGCGGCGCCGCGCAGGCGGTCCCACGAGTCCACGAAGATGTTGAAGTCCTTCACGTCGTCGAGGTACAGCCCGCCCGCGGAGTGTTCGATGTAGACGAAGTCGCGGGTGCGGTCCGGGAACCGCATGATCGTGAAGTCGTTGGGCACCGCGGCGAGCTTCGCGCTGAAGGGCAGCACGTGCACGTAGACGCGCGGGTGCCGGTCGAGCGCGAGCAGGTGCTCCACCTGGTCCAGCATCACCGCGGGCGCGAACCCGCCGGGTGCGCGGCGCAGCGCGCCCTCGCTGATGATGAACCGGTAGTACGGCGGCTGCTGCTGGTCGAACACCGCCTTGCGGTCCAGCCGGTTGCGCACCAGCGACGTGACGTCGGTGGCTCCCGCCTCGGTGAACTGCTTGAGCATGTAGTGCTCGGACTGCAGCGGCCCCGGCACGCGCTCGCCGTGCCAGGTAAGGATCTCCGCGGCGGCCGGCTCGAGGTCGGTGAAGGTGCGGAACCAGTGCGGCACCACCGACCGGTAGCCCGACCAATGGCCGCGCTGCCCGGCCGCGGCCCGGGCCAGGTTCATCAGAGTGTCGGCCTCTTCGCCGTTGATCCCGAACGCGTTCAGCATGGTCCGCACATCTCCGAGCTTGACCCCCACCGCACCGGACTCGATCTTGTTGACCTTGCCCTGGGTGCAGCCGAGTACCTCGGCGACTTGCTGCTGCGTCATCTTCGCGGCGTTTCGAGCATGCCTGAGCTCATTGCCGAGCTGCTTGCGGCGCGAGGTGACGGTGCTCGCCATCTCCCCTTGCTCTCCTGAACCACTACTGCCGACGGGCTCTCCGCCGGACCGCGAACTACGAACCACCCAGGCCACTGCGACCCAACGGAGTTCGATGATGACACCCGGCAGCGTTTCAGGAAATGCGCGAGAACGCCAGTCACCCGGCATGTCACCCTGCCGGAGCAGTGGATTCCCGACGCCCCGGACATCCCCGCTACTCCATTCGGACTAAGAGGAGACTTCCGGGCACAGCTGAGCCGCGGACTCCCCGCGCCAGCGGCCGGGACGGCATAGTGTCGGCGTGATCGATCGATCCCCCGGCGCGGCGAGCGTCAAACAGCTGGCAGACGGCGCGTTCGGCTACGTCCAGCCCGACGGTTCCTGGTTCATCAACAATTGCGGCTTCGTCGACGCCGACGGGCACGCTGTGCTTATCGACACATGCGCGACCGAACGACGTACGCGGGCCCTGCTCTCGGCCGTCGGCGACACCGTCGGCCCGGTCACGACGCTCGTCAACACCCATCACCACGGCGACCACACCAACGGCAACTATCTGGTCGGCGGCGCCACCGTCGTCGGCCACCGCAAGACCCGCGAGACGCTGCTGGCCGACGGGATCCAGCGGTACGAGGGCGTCTTCACCGACAGCGACTGGGGCAAGCTCGAACTGCGCGTGCCCGACCTGGTCTTCGACGACACCGTCACGCTCTACGCCGGGCAGACCCGGATCGACCTCATCCACCCTGGCCACGCCGCGCACACCACCAACGACGTCCTGGTCTGGCTGCCCGAACAGCGGCTGCTGTACGCGGGCGACCTGGTGTTCAACGGCGGCAGCCCGTTCGCGCTGATGGGCTCGGTGGCGGGCTGGCGGGCCGCGCTGAACGTGATCCGCGAACTCGATCCGGCGGTCATCCTCCCCGGTCACGGCCCGGTGTGCGGGCTCGAAACGGTGGACGCGGTCGACGACTACCTGGAGTTCGTCCAGCGCGCGGCGGAAACCGGCAAGGCGGCCGGGCGCTCCCCGCTGGAACAGGCGAAGGCGACCGACCTCGGCCGGTTCGCCGAGCTGACCGAGCAGGAGCGGCTCGCCGGGAACCTGCACCGGGCGTACGCCGAACTCGACGGCGAAGGGTGGGGTGCGCCACTCGATCTGGTGGCTCCGCTGAAGGACATGCTGGCCTGGAACGGGGGCCCGATCCGCTGCTTCTCGTGAGCACCGGTTTTGTGGCTAGGCTCGGAATCCGGCAGAGGTTTTCGGAAAGGTTTCGGATGAGCAAGAAGGCGAGCATCGGGGTCACCGGCCTCGCGGTCATGGGCCGCAACCTGGCGCGGAACCTGGCCCGGCACGGGCACACGGTCGCCCTGCACAACCGCTCCGAGGAGCGCACCCGCTCGCTCGTCGAGCAGTTCGGCGACGAAGGCGACTTCATCCCGGCGTACTCCGCGCAGGAGTTCGTCGACGCGCTGGAGCGGCCGCGGCAGATCGTGATCATGGTGAAGGCGGGCGGCCCGACCGACGCCGTCATCGAGGAGTTCGCGCCGCTGCTGGAGCCGGGCGACGTGATCGTGGACGCGGGCAACGCGCACTTCGCGGACACCCGCCGCCGCGAGCAGGCGCTGCGCGAACGCGGCCTGCACTTCGTCGGCACCGGCGTGTCCGGCGGCGAGGAAGGCGCGCTGCACGGGCCGAGCATCATGCCCGGCGGGTCGAAGGAGTCCTACGAGTCGCTCGGCCCGCTGTTCGAGGACATCTCGGCGAAGGTCGACGGCGAACCGTGCTGCACGCACGTCGGCGCGGACGGCGCCGGGCACTTCGTCAAAATGGTGCACAACGGCATCGAGTACGCCGACATGCAGCTGATCGCCGAGTCGTTCGACCTGCTGCGCGGCGCGGCGGGCTACTCCCCGGCGGAGATCGCCGACGTGTTCGGCACCTGGAACACCGGGCGGCTCGACTCGTACTTGATCGAGATCACCGCCCAGGTGCTCAAGCACGTCGACGGCGCGTCCGGCAAGCCGTTCGTCGACGTGGTCGAGGACGCGGCGGAGCAGAAGGGCACCGGCCGCTGGACCGTGCAGATCGGGCTCGACCTCGGCGTGCCGATCAGCGGCATCGCGGAAGCCGTGTTCGCGCGGTCGCTGTCCGGGTCGACGGGATTGCGCTCGGCCGCACGCGGCCTGGGCGGCCCGAAGCGCACGCCGCTCACTGGGTCGGCGCTGGAGACCTTCGCGGACGACGTCGAGCAGGCGCTGTACGCGTCGAAGGTGGTCGCGTACGCACAGGGCTTCAACCAGATCCAGGCAGGCGCCGCGGAGTACGGCTGGGACATCGACCTGGGCCGCGTCGCGTCGATCTGGCGCGGCGGCTGCATCATCCGGGCGAAGTTCCTGAACGACATCACGTCCGCCTACGCCGCGGAGCCGGGCCTCCCGACGCTGCTCACCTCCGGCGGTTTCCGTGCGGCGGTCGAGAACGCGCAGGACTCGTGGCGCTCGGTCATCTCGACGGCGGTCCGCCTGGGCATCCCGACGCCCGGCTTCTCGACCGCACTGGCGTACTACGACGGCCTCCGCGCGGACCGGCTGCCGGCCGCGCTGGTGCAGGGGCAGCGCGACTTCTTCGGCGCGCACACCTATCGGCGGGTGGACCGTCCCGGTTCGTTCCACACGCTGTGGGCCGGGGACCAGTCTGAGGTCGAAGCCTGATTTTTTGGTGCTGTGGAAGGGCTCTCCCCGGTATTCGGGGAGAGCCCTTCTTTTGTCATTTCTGCATGGTGCTGAGAATTTCCGCGAGGAATTCCTTGATCTTCGTTTCGGCCTTTTCCTTGTCGACCCCCAGTGCGGCAAGGACTTCGTAACCCGCGCCCTCGCCCTGTTCCAGCAAGGCAAGGAGAATGTGCTCGGTGCCGATGTAGTTGTGCCCGAGCCGCAGCCCCTCGCGCAGAGTGAGTTCGAGAGTTTTCTTGCCCGCAGCCGCGAACGGCACCTTCTCGGGAGCCCCGTCGACCGGCTCCGGCAGCCTCGCCTCGGCGGCTTCCCTGACTGCATCGAGGGTTATCCCCTGCGCGACAATCGCTCCCGCCGCCAATGCGTCGGGTTCGGAAAGCAGGCCGAGCAGAAGGTGCACGGTGTCGATCTCGGGGCTCTTGTTGTCGATGGCCGCCTGCTGAGCCGCGACGACCACGTGCCGCGCGCGGTCGGTGTAGCGGCCGAACATCCGTTGTATTCCGCCGGCTGAATCGTCGCTCTTCGGAACGAATCTCTTCTGGGCGGCTTGTTTGGTCACGCCCATACTGGCCCCGATGTCGGTCCAAGACGCCCCGCTACGGCGAGCTTGGTCGACGAAGTGGCCGATGAGGTGGTCAGCGACGTCGCCGAGATGCTGGCCGACGTAGACGGCGTCGGTGAGCTGGGCGAGGGCGTCTTTTTCGTTGTTGGCCTTGATGGCGCTGATGAGGTCGTCGAGCTTCACTGAGTCGGTCATGGCGTCAACTGTAGGTTGACGATCGGGGTGCGTCAACCTTTGGTTGACCAGGTTGACGAGCCGCAAGACTTGTCGTCGACCGGCCGCGACAGCGCGCAACTCAGGCATGGCCCGCGGCATGCTCACCACATGCTCAGATTCGATCCAAGTGAGCATGTAAGTGAGCAAGTAGCCGTCTGTAGCGCCCTCAGGCGAACGGCAACCCCACGTAATTCTCCGCCAAACTAGTAGCCGCCGCCCTAGACGAAGCCGTATACCGCAGCTGCGACAGCTGCAACTTCCGAGCAAACGCGTCCGCCCCCGGGTCCACGTGCAGCATCGTTGTCATGAACCACGAGAAGTGCTCCGCCCGCCACACCCTTCGCAGGCAAGTGTCCGAATAGGACTCCGCCAGCGACGAATCCCCTTGCAGCAAAGCCACCAAAGCCCGCGACAGCACCACCACATCCGCGACTGCCAGGTTCATCCCCTTAGCCCCGGTCGGCGGCACGATGTGCGCCGCGTCGCCAGCCAGGAACAACCGGCCATGGCGCATTGGCTCGGCTACGAAGCTCCGCATCGGCGTGATGCCCTTGTCCAGGATCGGCCCCTCCTGCAGGGTGAACTCACCATCGACCGCCAGGCGCGTCGACAGTTCCGTCCAGATCCGGTCATCCGACCAGGCCGCCAGGTTCTCCCCCGGTTCGACCTGAAGGTACAGCCGCGTGACGTCCGGGGAGCGCATGCTGTGCAAGGCAAATCCCCGCGGATGATGGGTGTAGATCAGCTCCTCGTGCGACGGCGGCGTCCGCGCCAGCACGCCCAGCCAAGCGAAGGGATACTCCCGCTCAAAAGTAGTCAGCACACCGTCCGGAATGGACGGACGGGACACGCCGTGGAAACCGTCGCAACCTGCTACGGCGTCGCATTCCAGGGTTTGCCAGGAACCAGAGGAATCCCGGTACTGCACAACGGGACGCGAAGTGTCCACTGAGGACAGTGAAACCTCGGAAACCTCAAAGTGCAGCGGCAGATCCGCGGCCTCGTGCGCGTCGACGAGGTCCTTCACGATCTCCTGCTGCCCGTACACCGTGATCGCCT
The DNA here is from genome assembly GCF_004522235.1 of Amycolatopsis nivea. Taxonomy (GTDB): domain Bacteria; phylum Actinomycetota; class Actinomycetes; order Mycobacteriales; family Pseudonocardiaceae; genus Amycolatopsis; species Amycolatopsis nivea. The sequence goes on along the minus strand of NZ_SDLT01000042.1, from coordinate 25,230 downwards.
TGCCGGTCAGCTCGGTGAGTGCGATGCGGTGATCGGCACCGTCGAACCGAAGCGAGAAACCCTCGTGCGGCAAGCCTTCCGCGGCCAATCGACCGCCGAGGCCGATCTCGGTGAGCAAGTCGACCGTCGGTTGTTCGCAGACGCCGGCGCGCACGCGTTGCCGCACGTACTCGCGGTCGCGGGCTTCGAGCACGACAGCCTCGACACCCGCCTGGTGCAGCAAATACGACAGCAGCAACCCGGCCGGGCCGGCACCGATCACGGCGACCTGCGTGCGCAACGGAACCTCCGATCAAGCCGCGGTGCGCGACTTCAGGTGTGCTTTCAGATCAAACGAACTGGCTTCCAGATCCGCGTACGCCGGATGCGGTTCCGCTGCGAAAAGCCGGCGCGCGGCGATGTGGTCCGGCGCGCGGTTGACCGATTCGACGGCGATCAGCACGTCGTCGCGGAAGGACAGCACGGAGAACTTCCCGGCCGTCCGGTCACCGGTGACCACGGTCCGGTCCGCGGCGTCGAGGATGCCCGCGATCTGCAGTTTCGCGCCGGTCTGGTCGGTCCAGAACCACGGCAGGCTGTCGTAGCGCGCGGGTTCCCCGGCGATCGCCGCGGCCACCGAACGGGCCTGGTCAACGGCGTTCTGCACGGATTCCAACCGGGTCGCGGCACCGGCCTGGACGCACGGGAAGCACGCGCAGTCGCCGATCGCGAAGATCTTCGGGTCCTCGGTGCGCAGGTGCTCGTCCACGACCACGCCGTTGCGCACCTCGAGCCCGGCCGCCTCGGCCAACGTCGTCTCCGGCAGCACGCCGACCGCGACGACCACGAGGTCCGCAGGCAACCGTCGTCCGTCGGACAGCTCAACCGACTCCACGTGGCCGGACCCGTGCAGCGCAGTGACCCCGACGCCCAGCAACAGCGTGTGCCCAGCCGCCCGGTGGTGTTCGGCGAAGAATTCCGAGATCTCCGGCGACGCGACCCGCGCCAGCAGCCGGTCCTGCGCCTCCACCACGGTGACCGGACGGCCGGCGTGCGAGGCGAACTCCAGCCCGATGAACCCGCCGCCGATCACCACGACCTCGCCCGCCGCGTCCAGCGAAGCCCGCAGCCGGTCGGCGTCCTCGCGGGTGCGCAGCATCAGCACGCCGTCGAGGTCGGCGCCGGGCACCGGCAGCGCACGGTTGCGCGCGCCGGTGGCCAGCACCAAATGGTCGTAACCCAGCTCCGTACCGTCCTCGAGCCGCACTTTCGCCGCGTCCCGGTCGATCGCGGCGACCCGGCCGCGGACCAGCTCGATGTCTTTCTCGGCGAAGTAGTCCTCCGGTCGCAGCACCAGCTGCTCGACGCCCGCGCTGCCCGCCAGGTACGCCTTCGACAGCGGCGGCCGCTGATACGGCACCCCCGGCTCGTCCCCGATCAGAACCACGCGGCCGGCGAACCCCTTGTCCCGCAAGGACGCCGCGGCCTGGAAGCCGCTTTGCCCGCTGCCCACGACGAGAACGGTCTCGGTGCTCATCTCGCTCCTCCCGACATCCCGGGCTCCATCTGAGCACACCTCGGCCAAGATCGTCGAGGAGCGGCGGTCACACCCGGTGCAGGAACGCGATCGCGTCCGCCGCCTCGACCGCGTCGAACGGCAGATACCCGCGTCCGTCGCCGGTCCGCGCGGGCAGATCGGGGTCGATTCCGGCGGTTTCGACCAGTTCACGGTCCTGGACCGTCGCGGCGAGATACGCCTGCAGCGTCCCCGGCGCGGGGTCCTCTACTCCATCTGACGAGCCGAAATCGGTGGCAATGAACACATACCGGGCACCGAGCCGGTGCGCGACCTGCGCGCCCGCGCTCCACCATTGCGCACCCATCATCGAGGCCGCGCGCCGTTGGAGGTGCTGGTTGTGCGCGGAGACGAAGGCGCCCGGCAACGCGAGCAGGTTGTCCGCCATCATCGCGTCGCGCTGCGCCCCGAGGCGGCCCATCCGTTCCGGCGAGGTGTCGGCCATCAGCGAGTGGTAGCGGCAGAGCCCGACCGCGGTCCGGGCGAGCAGATCGCCACCGGCGGGCAACGCGGGGCGAGCCCGTTCGAAGTGGGCCGCGAGGTCGTCGGCGATTAACCGCAGCTCACGCGCGTCCGGACTGTCCCCTTTGGACTTCGCGCCGTCCCACATCGCCGCTTCGCTCGCCCAAGCCGCGTCGTCGCCAGCCAGCCGCTCGATGGTCGCGACGTCGTGCGGTACGTCGTCGAGATGGTCGGCCAGGAAGCCATGCAGTTCGGTGAGCACCGCGCGCGGGCTGGGTGCGCTGGCCATCTCCAGGGGAGCGTCGAAGCCGTGGAAGTGCACCTGATCTTCGGGCGCGCGCCCGGCGTTGTGGGCCCGCATCCACTCGACCAGCGCACGGTTGGAGGGGAACGCTCCGAAACCGTGGCTGAACCCGGTGGCCAGCACCTTGTCGAGGTCGCCCTCGCCGGTGGTCACGTAGCGGTCGACGAGGCGTCCGGCCAGGCAGTCGCTCTCCAGCGCGATCGAGCGGTAGCCGTGTTCGAGGACGAGGTGCTGGAAGATTTCGTTGCGGAACAACGGGAACGCCTCGGTCCAGTGCGTGGGCTCGCCCAGACCGAGCAGGGTCGGCGAACGGTGGGCGAGGAAGTCGTCGAAGGTCTTCATTGCTTTGACCGTATCGTTGAACTCTCTGTTGGCACTTTTCCGCGAATCACCTGGTTGAATAGCACGGAAACCCTCAAACCGGAGGTGACATGCGTCCGAAGGACCTCGCCCGCGAGCACGGCTTGTCGACCCAGGCCGTCCGCAACTACGAGGAGGACGGCATCCTCCCGCCCGCCGAACGCGGACCGCAGGGCTACCGGACGTACACCGAACACCACGCGCAAGCGTTGCGCGCCTTCCTCGCCCTGCGCCCCGGCTTCGGCCACGCCCGCGCGGCAGCGATCCTCCGCGCGGTCAATGAGCGTTCGGAAGACACCGCGTTCCAGCTGATCGACGAGGGCCACGCCGAACTGCTGCGCGACCGCGGCACCCTCACCGAGGTCGAACACGCGCTGCGGAACCTGACCCAGGAGCCGGACGTCCGCGAGACCGTCCCGTCGATCGGCGCGCTCGCGCACCAGCTGTCCGTGCACCCCGCCACGCTGCGCAAATGGGAGGCCGCCGGGATCCTCCAACCGGACCGCGACCGAGCCGGAAACCGCCGCTACCCACCCGCCGCAGTCCGCGACGCCCGCCTCGCGCATCAACTCCGCCGCGGCGGCTACCCGCTCGCCCGGATCGCCGCGGTACTGGAGCAGGTCCGGCATGCGGGCGGGGTCGCGCCGCTGGAAGAAGCCCTGCGTACCTGGCGTTTCCGGCTCAGCGCCCGGGCGCACGCGATGCTGGACGGGGCCGCCCAGTTGTCGCGCTACCTCGCCGAACGTCCGTGAGGGGACCCCCGAGGGAATCTGATTCCGTCAGGGGTCCCCTCACGGACCTGGTCACTCCGGCAGCACGAGGCGCATCCACTCGGCGGCGAACCGTTCGAAGTCCGCGATCTTCTCCGGGTCGATCACGTAGTCGACAACGCAGGTGATCACGGACGGCCCCAGACCCGCTCCGCCGTCGAGACGATCAGCTCCAGCTTCCGCAACTGCTCAGTGGCGGTCAGGTCGTTTCCCTCCTCCGTGGAGGAAAACCCGCATTGCGGCGACAGGCACAGCTGGTCCACGTCCACATACCGCGACGCTTCCTCGATCCGCCGCACCAGCGCGTCCGGGTCTTCCAGCTCTGGCCGTTTGCTGGTCACGAGCCCGAGCACGACCCGTTTTCCCTTCGGCACGAACCGCAACGGCTCGAACCCGCCGGAGCGTTCGTCGTCGTACTCCAGGAAGAAGCCGTCCACCGCCAGCTCGCCGAACAGCGCCTCGGCGACGAACTCGTAGCTCCCGGACGCCACCCACGACGAGCGGAAATTGCCGCGGCACAGGTGCGTCGTCACGGTCAGGTCGTCCGGTTTCCCGGCGAGCGCGGCGTTGATCGTCGAGATGTTGCGCAGGTGCATGGTGTCCGGGTCGCTGCCCATGCGGGCGACGAGTTCGCGCTGCTTCGGGTCGTTGAGGTACGCGAGGCTGGTGTCGTCCAGCTGCAGATACGTGCAGCCCAGCGCGCTCATCGCACGCAACTGTTCCGCGTACGCCGCGCTGAGGTCGGTGAAGAACTCGTCCAGCTCCGGGTACACGGTTTCGCTCACCGCCGCCCGGCCGCCGCGGTAATAGACCATGCTCGGCGACGGGATGGTCAGCTTCGGCGTGATGCCCGGGTCGGTGTGCGCCTTCAGGAACTCGAAGTGGTCGGCGAAGATCGGCTCGTCGAGCCGCACCTTGCCGTCGACCTGCAGCCCCGGCGGGCTGAACTCCAGGTCGCCGGCCAGATTGTGGAATTTCACGTGCAGCCGCTCGTCGCTGCGCGAGACGCCGCCGAGCGCGTAGATGAAGTCCATGTGCCAGGAGGACCGGCGGAACTCGCCGTCGGTCGCCGATTCCAGCCCGGCCGCCTTCTGCATCTTGACGACGTCGCGGATCGCGTCGTCCTCGACGGCTCGCAGCTGTTCGGCGGAGATCTCCCCAGCCGCGTGGTCGCGCCGCGCTTCGCGCAGCACCGCCGGCCGCAGCAGGCTCCCTACATGATCGGCACGGAACGGAGGTCGTGCAGTCATGTCTGGCATGGTCACACACAAACCGGCGGTATGTGCAGCGATAATCCGGCGGGACCCACACCGAAGGAGCCGCTCATGACCAACGCCGCGCACCCGGTCGACCGGGGCCTCCCCGCCGGACGGCTGCTTCTGCTCGGACTGCAGCACATGGCGATCATGTACACCGGCTGCATCGCCGTGCCGCTGGTCATCGGCAGTGCGCTGCACCTGGACAACGCGTCGATCGCGCTGCTGGTGAACGCCGACCTGTTCGTCGCCGGACTGGCCACTTTGGTCCAGTCGGTCGGCATCGGGCGGCTGTTCGGCGTGCGCCTGCCGGTCGTCGCGGGCGCGACGTTCACCGTGGTCAACCCGATGATCCTGATCGCCGCGCAGTACGGCCTCACCGCGGTGTACGGCGCGATGATCGCCTCCGGCGTCTTCGGCTTGCTGATCGCCCGGCCGTTCGCCGCGCTGATCCGGTTCTTCCCGCCGCTGGTGTCCGGGACGTTGCTGCTGGTCATCGGCATCTCGCTGCTCGGCCCCGGCACCGCGATGATCGGCGGCCACGACACCGGCGACCCGTCCTACGGCGATCCGGCGAACCTCGGGCTGGCGTTCGGCGTGATCGCGCTGGTGGTGCTGTTCACCCGGGTGCTGCGCGGCTTCCTCGGCCAGATCGGCCCGCTGGTCGCGCTGATCGCCGGCGTCCTGATCGCGATCCCGCTCGGCCGCACGCACTTCTCCGGCGTCGGCGACGCGAGCTGGTTCGGGCTGGCCTCGCCGTTCCACTTCGGAGCGCCGACGTTCCCGGTCGCCGCAGTGGTGTCGATGTGCGTGGTGATGCTGGTGTCGTTCACCGAGACCACCGCGGACCTGATCGCGGTCGGCGAGATCACCGGCCGTCCGGTCACGCCCGCCGACCTTTCGCGCGGCCTCGCCACCGACGGCCTGTCCGCGATCTTCGGCGGTTTTATGAACTCCTTCCCGGACACCGCGTTCGCGCAGAACGTCGGACTGGTGCAGATGACCGGCGTCCGCAGCCGCTGGGTGGTCGCGACAACCGGCGGCATGCTCGTCGTGATGGGCCTGGTGCCGAAGATCGGCGCGTTCATCGCCGCGATCCCGGAACCGGTCGTCGGCGGCGTCGCGGTGGTGATGTTCGCGATGGTCGGGGTGGTCGGCGTGCAGACCCTCAAGAAGGTCGATTTCTCCGGCAACCACAACGCTTTCGTGGTCTCGGTCGCGCTCGGCGTCGGCTTGCTGCCCGCGTTCGGCCTCGACCGGTTCGGCAACTCGGTGTTCTTCCAGCACTTCCCCGCCTGGCTGCGGACAATCTGCGGCAGCCCGATCACCGTCGCCGCCGTGCTGGCTTTTGTGCTGAACCTGCTGTTCAACCACCTCGGCCGGAAGCGCGAGGAAGACCTGCTGCCGTAAGCAGCCGGTCCGGGAGCTTGGCTCCGATACCCGGCTCGATCGGCCTGTTCAGCAACACCCGCAGGACATCGGGTCGACCGAACCCCTTGCCCCACAACCCTTTCGCGGTACCGCCGTTCGGCCGCAGCCCGTGATCATGTCCCGCCGCCCTAGATTTCTCCGACCGTTCGGGCAGTTCTTCCCGCGCCCTATTCGCGCACCACCTCAACCATGACACCTTGTGCCCCAAACGACCTCCGGACAGAAGAGGGCGCATGGACGGCACTTCCCTCATTCTCAATTCCGCCGAACGGACCAGAGCCGCCGAACTTCTGGCCCGGTTCACCGACAGCTACGAAAATTCACTCACCAGTCGCCCGATCGCCCCCGACGCGGACCGGGAAACGCTGGCTAAACTGTTAGCGGAACCGTTCCCGGAAGAAGGCCTTGGCGTAGAAGCGTTCTTCGCCGACGTCGTCGACCGCATCGTGCCCTACACCACCACGATCGCGCACCCAAGGTTCCTCGCCTACGTACAGGGTCCGCCAAACGGCATCGGTGCGTACGCCGAAGCAATTGCCGCAGTGCTGAACCAGAACTGCAATCTGTGGCAGATCTCCCCAGCCGCCAACGTAATCGAACGCTCCGTCATGGACTGGCTGGCCGGCCTCTTCGCCCTGGGCCCGGCTTCCGGAGGCATCCTCACCAACGGCGGTTCCGGAGCCACAATGGACGCGCTCACTACCGCCATCGCCGACCGAATACCAGACTTCCGCGAACGCGGTCTCCAAGAATCCCGCGCCCCGCTAGTGCTTTACACCTCCGACGAAGCGCACCGCAGCGTAGTCAAGGCCGCCGCCCTGCTAGGAATCGGCCTGGACAACGTCCGCACAATCCCCACCGACGCCCATTTCCAACTGCGTGTCGACCTGCTAACCCGAGCGATCGCCGAAGACCGCGCCGCCGGAAAAGAACCGTTCTGCGCAGTAGCGACCGCAGGCACAGTCACCACCGGCTCGATAGACCCCATCGGCCCCATCGCAGACCTCTGCGAAAAAGAAAAACTCTGGCTACACGTAGACGGCGCATACGGCGCCCTTTTCGTCCTAGCCGATTCAACCCGCGACGCACTGCTCCCGCTGTCCCGGGCAGACTCCATCACCCTGGACCCGCACAAGCTGCTCTTCGCTCCGTTAGAGGCGGGAGCCCTGCTGGTCAAGGACATGGCGAAGCTGCGCAACGCCTTCGCCTTCTCCTCGTCGTCGTCCTACCTCACCGCAATCGACGACGCCCACCTGCTCGACTACATGGACCACGGCCCGCAACTTTCCCGCAGTTTCAAGGCTTTGAAAGTCTGGGCTGCCCTGCGCACCTTCGGCGTAGGCACCTTCCGCACAGTCACCGAACGCTGCCTGACCCTGGCCACCCGCCTAGGCGCCCACATCGCCGCCGCCCCCGGGTTGGAGTTGATGAACCCAGTCACGCTCACCGCAGTCTGCGTCCGAATGCCCGGCCGCAACACCGAAGCACACGCAGAACTCCTCACCAGACTCCACGAAGAAGGCACCGCAATGCTGGGCCCAGCCAAGGTAAACGGGCAGGCCTGCGTCCGCGCCTGCGTCACCAACCACCGCACCACCGAGGCAGACATCGACCTACTGGCCAACCGCCTAACCGCTATAGCCCGCACCCTGCCCGAGCAGTGAGGGCCACCCTCACACCCCCTGATTCCCTCAGGGCCCCCCTCACGACCCTAAAACCGCAGCAGACACACCCAACGAGCGAGGCACCCACACCTCCCCCGCACCCCGATACGAAGCTCCCCTGCGGTTCGGGGGTGCTTGTCAAGGCATCTTTCCCGCCTTGACAAGCACCCCCGAACCGTCAGCACAATCAAACTTCGGGGTGCCCCACGCAACCAACGGGCGCAATGTCGCCGCCAGGCGACGAGCCGAATCACCCCACAAACACCAACGGCCCCCGCCTGCGGATCCAGCCCAACCCTCCGCAACACCACGTAACGCGCGTAACGCGCGTAACGCGCTGACGCGCTGACGCGCTGACGCGCTCAGACCCCTAAAGGCAAATAATGTTCAAAACACAAGGCGGCTCATGGCTGCTCGACGAAGCCGGCTGGCTCGAACTCGACGGCGCCGACGTGCTCGTCGACGGCTGAGTCGGCCCAGTCGGACCGGTCGTTTCCGGCCGCTCACTCGACGACGGACGCGCCGGAGCGGAATCAGCCGGGTGCTCGGCAGTGCTGTGCTCGCCGAACGGATTGACGTTCGCCTTGGTCGAAGGCGCGTCCCCCGCGCCGACAGTGCCCTGTTCGGTCTCCTCGCCGGTGGGCGTCGGCGGGTTGGTCTCGTCGACGCCGCCCGCGCCGCCGGTGCGGTCCGGCATCTCGATCACGCGCATTTCGGTGATCCGGGCGGCCCCGTCGTTCGCGGTGGTCCCGTACGAGACGAGCATGGCCGCGGCCCCGCAGCCGACGATCACCGCGAGCATCACCGAAACCATGCGCCACCTGGACCGGGACGGCGGCGGGATCCGTCGTTCGTGTCCTTCGCGCACCAACAGCTCGGCGACCGAAACCTCGTCGTTCACCAGCGAGACCTTTCACCAGGAGTGGCCTATTCCTACCGGATGCGGCCACCGAACGGGTGACAAAGAGAGAAACCTTCTACCCAGAGTGCTCACTCTAGCGGGTGTGAATCACAGCGCATTCACAGCTGCGCTTAGCCAAAATCCCAGCATGCCCAGCCACTCTGGACGCATGTCGCTGCGCGAGCCGGACCCGGCGCCCCGCCCGGCACGCAGTGCTGCCACCACCGGAACTCCCCGGAAGTGGCGCTCCTTGACGTGGCTGCGCGGACGGACGCCCGCCGTCCAGCCGGTCTCCGTCCCGATGGCCGGGAAGCCGGAACCGGGCAACCCGGGCACCGCCGCGGGAGCAACCCCCACCAGAGCAGGCGGCACCCAGTTGGTCGAGATCATCGACGGGTCCTCGCGACCGACGGCGACGGCCGTGCTGACCAAGAACGACCCGGCCGCCAGCTCGCTCGAACTCGTCCAGCCCGTGCCGAGGCTCCCCTTCCTGGCCGCCGTCCCCGCGAGCTGGCGGCCGAAGCGCGCGTGGCTGAGCCTCGTCCCCAGCCCGCGAGCCACGCCGTTCACGTTCGGCTACCTCGTCCTGCTGCTCGGAACCTCGCTGCTCCTCCGCTTCGGCAGCTCGAAGCTCACCGACAAGCTCCTCGCGGTCTCCAGCACCGACGCGCACAACATGGCGCGCCACCCCCTCACCGCGCTCCTGACCAGCGCGTTCTGGATCGCCGACGGCGGCTGGCTGCCGTACGCGGTGATCTTCGCGATCGCTGTCGCCCCGTTCGAGCGGCGGTTCGGCGGGCTCCGGACGGCGCTGGTCTTCTTCAGCGGGCACGTGCTCGCCACGATCGCTACCGAACTGCCGGTCATGGCCTTGATCCACACCGACGTCCTGCCGCATTCCGCGGGCCGCTGGCTCGACATCGGGGTCAGCTACGGCTTCCTCACCACCGCCGGCGTGCTCGTCGCGCTGCTGCGCGGGAGGGCTCGGATCGCCGGGATCGTGGCCCTTGAGCTATTCGTTATCGGCGTCTACGTGACCGACGATCCGGCCAGTCTCGCCTCCGTCGTGACGGTCCTCGGACACGCCTGTGCGGCCCACTTCGGCCTGCTCGTGTGGGGTCCGCGACTGCGCAGCGTGCCCCGCATCGCCCGATAGCACCCACCTTCATCGTCCGGACGAGTGACGCAAGCAGCTCCCCGTGCGGATATACACAGGCTTCACTCGGTGGTGTAATCGACGGGCCATACGCCGACAAGGGGGATCGGAAGCACCATGGAGGCTGACGCCCTGGCCGGTGAACCGGGTGGGATCACCCGGCGCGCCCAGCTAGCGGGCCTGCGGCCGGACGCCGGCGCGGGGGTCCTGTTCTCCCTGCGCGCCTCCGAACCGGCGACCCTCACCTGGCTGCCCGGCCTCGACGCGGTGCTCGGCCTCCCCGGCGCGACCGGCAAGGAGCTGTGCGACCGGCTCACCGAGCTGCTCCGCCCGCTCACCGCGAACCTCCGCCGCACCCCGCCCGGCCGCGATTTCGAACTCGAGCAGCCGCAGGACGGCCCCGACGGCACCGCGCGCCGCATCCGGCTGCGTGCGCGGACCGTCGGCGAACAGGACCACACGACCGGCCTGCTCGGCGTCGCCTCGGCGGTCGCGGAGACGGTGCCGGAGAAGTCCGACCTCGCGGAGCTGTCCGACCGGTACCAGCTGCTGATGGAGCAGAGCCCGGACGCGATCTGCGTGTACTCCGGCGGCGTCGTCACCTACGCCAACCAGGCGGCGCTCGACCTGTTCGCGGCACGGGCGGCGCACGAGGTCGTCAGCCGCGAGTTCGCGGACTTCGTGGCTGCCGAATCCACGGACCTGCTGGAGGATCCCAGCGCGGAACCCCGCGAAGCGGTGCTGAAACGGTTGGACGGGAGCAAATTCGTGGCGGAAACCGTTTCGGTGCGCACCAGCGACTCGAACCCGCCGTCGTTCCAGGTGGTGATCCGCGACAGCACCGTCAAACACGCCGCCGCGGCCGCCGTCCGCGCGCAGGAAGCGCTGGTCACGCACGTCAGCGACGCCGTCGTCACGATCACCGCCGAGGGCATCGTCACCGGCTGGAATCCGGCCGCCGAGACGGTCTACGGCTGGCCCGCCTCGGAAGCGCTCGGCAGGCGGGTGCACGAGGTGCTCGGCATCGACCCGTCCCCGGCCTCGCTCCGCGACGGCGACGTCGAGCAAACCCACCGCTGCCGGGACGGCTCGCCTCGGCAGGTCCGGGTGTCCGCGACCGAGACCGTCGACGGCTTCCTCCTGGTCTGCACGGACGAAACCGCACGTCGCCGCGTCGAACAGCACTACGCGACGGTCGTCGCCGCGCTCGACGAGGGCGTACTGGTGATCGGCCCGACCGGGCTGATCCAGTCGGCGAACCCGGCCGCCTGCCGCATCCTCGGCGTCCCCGAAGCGGACCTGCTCGGCGTGCCGTGCACGACACTCGTGCTGTTCGACGAGGACGGCAACCGGATCCCCGACGACGAGCTGCCGTCCATGCACACGCGCCGCACCGGGATCACGCACAACGGCCTGGTCGTGCGCCTGCGCCGCCCCGACGGCCGCGACGTGTGGGTGTCGCTGACCTCGCGGTTGCTCGATTCGGACGACCCGAGGGGCGTCTCGGTGGTCACGTCCTTCACCGACATCACCGAACGGCGCGCGATCAGCGCCCGGCTGGCCCACGAGGCGACCCACGACCCGCTCACCCGGCTCGCCAACCGCACCCTGGTGCTGGACCGGCTCGACCGCCGCGACGGCAGCGAGGCGGCCGCCGTGCTGTTCCTCGACCTGGACAAGTTCAAGCTGATCAACGATTCCCTCGGCCACCCGGTCGGCGACCAGGTTCTGCGCATCGCGGGCGAACGGCTGCGCCGGGCCACCGGTCCCGACGACGTCGTCGGCAGGCTGGGCGGCGACGAGTTCGTGGTCGTCACGTCCGCGACGACCGGTCCCGCGCAGGTCGGCGTGTTCGCCGCACACCTGCGTTCGGTGCTGGCGGAACCGGTTTCGGTGCACGGCAGGCAGTTGCACCTGGACGCGAGCATGGGCATCGTGCTCGTGGAACCGGACGACCGCCGCAGCGCGGAGGATCTGCTGCGCGACGCGGATGTCGCGATGTACCAAGCGAAATCCCGCGGCCGCGGCCGGTTCGAATTCTTCGACGTCGCCCTGCGGAGACGCATGCAGCGGCGGTTGCGAATGGAGCAGGACCTCCGCGACGCTGTCCACAGTGGACAGCTATGGCCCGCTTACCAGCCGGTGGTCGACCTGCGCACCGGCGAAATGGTCGGCGTCGAGGCCCTGCTGCGCTGGACCCACCCGAAACACGGCGCGATCTCGCCCGCGGAATTCATCCCGCTGGCCGAGGAAAGCGAACTGATCAACGTGCTGGGCAAGTACGTCCTGCGCGACACCACGCGCGAACTGGCCGCGCTGCGCACCGGCCGGGGCCTCGACTTGAGTCTGAAGGTCAACCTCTCGGTCCGGCAGCTGGACGACCCGCACCTGGTGCCCGCGGTCCGCGATGCCCTTGCCACCACCGGCTTGCCGCCCGGATCGTTGACGCTGGAAGTCACCGAAAGCGCCCTCATGCGCGATACGTCGGCGGCCGCGGAAGTGTTGTCCGCCTTGCGTTCTCTGGGCGTTCTGCTGGCGATCGACGACTTCGGCACTGGCTATTCGTCGCTGGCCCAGCTCCGTCGGCTGACACTGGACACGCTCAAGATCGACCGCTCGTTCATCACCGGAATCGCCGATTCCCGCGACGCGGCCGCGATCGTCACGAGCATCATCGCGATGGCGCACGCGGTGGATCTGACGGTGGTGGCGGAAGGCGTCGAGACGGCGGAAGAGCTGGCGCTGCTGCGGGAGCTCGGCTGTGACCAGGCCCAGGGTTACCACCTGGGCCGGCCGTTGGCTGCCGCGGAGTTGTTTCAGTAAGTCTCGAGCAGCGCCGCCAGCTCGTCCTCGGTGAGGAAGACGTCGAGGTCCTCCAGGGTCTTGCCGAGATCGACCGGTTCGATCGTGCGCGTTTCGACCGTGCCGTCGGGGTGGCTTTCCTGGTACTCGCGGCCGAGGAGCCTGCGGAACCGTCCCGGTTCGAGCCGCATCACCACGACCCGCCCGGTGAACGGGGACTTCGGGTGCGTGGACGTGTAGTGGTGGAACACCTGGTAGTCGAGCGGTCGGCTGTGCACGAGGGGAAGCACTTCGTGCAGGTCTTCCCACCCGTCGCCGTCCTGCTTCTGGAGCACCCACCAGCCGTCGCGGAGAGTCATCCGATGCGCCCACCCGGCTTGGTCCACTTCGGCCCCGTCGATCAACGGCATCGGCACCAGGATTCCGGCGCCGAACCCGACGTCCACGAGAAACTGTTGCCCCTCAACGGTAATCACGAGCGTCATGTGCGTGTACGGCCCGCTCTTCCGCGGCTGCACCCGCGCGACCGTGCGCTGCACCTGGTAACCCAACTGCTCGGCGACGGCCGCGAACAACCCGGCCTGCTCATAGCAGTACCCGCCCCGGCGACGTCCGACGAGCTTCTCGCTGACGACGTCCAGCTCGATCCCGCGATGGCGGCCGATCACCACGTCGACGTTCTCGAACGGGATCGCCTCGACGTGCGCCCGCGCCAACCGCCCCAGCGCGGCTACGGACGGTTCCTCCCGCCGCTGTCCGATGCGCGCGAGGTAGGCGTCGACGTCTGCTGCCTCGATGTTCCATTCCCCAGTCATGCGATCAGTGTGCAACCTCCAGCTAGCTCTAGGTCAATAGTCACCCAGGGTCACAACGGTTGTGACTGGCACCACTCTCTGGTGTGATGTACCCCCGATGCCTACCAGTCAGTAGCACACGTCCGAGTGAGTGCTGGCCTTTCTCGAAGGGAGCCCGATGAAGACCCCTCGACCACTGGCCCGGGCCAGTGCGGTGACGGCACTGGCGACCGCCGCCGCATTGCTGCCCGCGACCGCGTGGGCAGCGGCCCCGACCTGGGCCCCGGCGGACACCGCCGCCGTGCACCCCGGGGTGCAGACGCACACCAACGGGGCGCAATGCACCTCGAACTTCGTGTACAGCAACGGAACGGATGTCTTCCTCGGACAGGCCGCGCACTGCTCCGGCACCGGCGGCTCGACCGAAACGAACGGCTGCTCCGCCGGTTCGCTCCCGCTCGGCACCCCCGTCGAGATCGCCGGGGCGAGCAAGCCGGGAACGCTCGTCTACAACTCGTGGCTGACCATGCAGTCCCGCCACGAGGCGGACGCGAACACGTGCCAGTACAACGACCTCGCGCTCGTGAAGGTCGACCCCGCGGACGTGTCGAAGGTGAACCCAAGCCTGCCGTTCTGGGGCGGACCGACCGGCGTGAACACCACCGGCACGAAGCAACTCGCCACCGTGCTCAGCTACGGAAATTCGGAACTACGCGGCGGAATCACCCAGCTGTCCCCCAAACAGGGCACCAGCCTGGGCGACACAGGCGGCGGCTGGAGCCACACGGTATTCACCGTGACCCCCGGCATCCCCGGCGACTCCGGCAGCGGCTTCCTCGACCGCGACGGCAACGCACTCGGGGTGCTGAGCACGCTGAACCTGCTGCCCCAGCCGGGGACGAACGGTGTTGGCGATCTGTCGCGCGAGCTGGAGTATGCGAGCGCGCACGGTGGGCTTGGGACTGTGCAGCTTGTCCCGGGGACGACTAAGTTCCGGGGGCCGTTGATCTAGGGCTCGATTTTGCGGTTGGTGGCGTGCCCGGCACGATTCAGTTCGTGCCGGGCACGCATCACGTTCTGTGGCTTAGCGAGTGTCTACAACAGGCTGTGGCCGGACAAAACCCGAGCTGGGCACGACGAGACTCCGCGCCACAGCCCGGCAGACCGGCTACGACAAGCCGAGGCCCAGCAAGCCCATGCCAGCACTCCAGGCTCGCGGCACGCACCGCATGCGAGACGCCACAGCCCAGCGACAAGCCGGGCAGTAGGCAAGCTCGCGTCAGAGACGATCCGGTTCCGCGCCGTTGCCTGGATCAATCTCCCACCGCGACCGCGTACAGGTACCACGTCGAGTGGGGCAGCCACTGTTCATCCCACCGCCAGTCGTCGTCCTTTCCGGTGACCACGTAGCCGCGGTCCCAGGCGATCCCGCTGCCGTCCTCGTTCAAGCCGGTGATGCCGTTGACGATTCCGCCCGCCGTGGGCAAGAACTGCCACGACCCGAGCCAGCTGTACTGCGGGTTGGCGTGGCCGCTGCCGTCAAGCATGCACACGCCGTACGGGTTGCTGCCGCAGATCCAGTTCAGCTGATCAGCCGCGTACGACCGCAGGCGTGCCGCGAACTCGCCGGGAAACCGGGGCGCAGCAAGGCGAGCGGCGGTCGCCAGCGAAGCGATCCGCGCGTTCTCCCCCTGCCACCACTGGTCCTTCACTCGCGGAGTGACGTTGTGCGGGAAGAAAAATGAGCTATACCTCTTACCCTCCCCATCTTGCACAAGATTCCGCGCATACCCAAACGGGTTAGGCACCTCGGCGGTCACCGCAAGCTCGAACTCCAGCGAGCGCCGCACCACCTTCAGCACGTCAGAAACCGTTGCCGCGTCAGCGATCTCGGTGTACGCGAGCAGGCTGATCACCGGAAGGCCAGCGTCCGAGGGATGGAAATAAGGCCGGTCGCCGTCGTCCGCGCGCCAGTAGTCTCGGTAGGACTTCCAGGAAGCCAAGCGCTGCAACAGGTTGTGCGCCCGGCGATCCGCTGCTTCGCGGGAGACTGGATTCTTGGTCACCTGGTACAACTCGACCGCCGCCAGCAACGCACCGTAGTCGTCCTGGATGTTTTCCTTGCCGTCATTGGTCATCTCGACGTTGTGCTGCTCCAGGTATTCGAACGCAGCTTCCGCCGTCGCCAGATACTCCGCGTGCGAGTAGTCGCCCGACGTGTCCAGCGTGGTCGCCGCGGCCAGCGCTGCGATCGCGACCCCGCCGCCTTCGCGGTAGTTCACCTGGACGGGGTTGCCGTCGCTGTTCGCCAGTACGTACCGCAGCTTCGGATCCTTCGGCGGTCCCGGCTGGATGACCGAGGTGACGAAGGTGCCGCCGTCGAGTTTGACCCGGTGCAGGTAGTCGGCGCCGAACAGCGCTTCGTCGGCCAGCCAGGTCCGCAGTTGGGTGAAGTTGGTGTCGCCGCGCTCGGTGAGCCGCTGGTATGCCTTGGCCAGCACCCATGCGGTGAGCGGGATCTGGAGAGTATTGAAGTAACTGCGGTCCGACAGCTGCGTGAAATGCTTGCCGAAGTCGCCGGTCGCGTCGTACCAGGCGCCGTGCGCGTCCATGACCTGCGTGCCCTTGGGGCCGATCGGCGCTTGCCGGTCTTGGCGGTCGAACCGGTCCGAACTGCGGGTGCCCTTGAAGTAATGCACGACGTGGGAGAGCGTGTAGCGCTCGAGCACCAGCTGGTCGATGCGAAACGGCTGCGACCGCCCGTCCGCGGCGAGCAGGACGTACTCGCCTTCGGTCTTGAGAGCGGAGAAGTCCGCGGTCCAGTAATGCCGGTCATCCCATCCCGGGACCTGAGCCGCCGGTCGCGGGCTGCCGGTGAAGATGACCTTCCCGGTGGCGAGGTCCGCGACGGTGAACCTCGGGATCGCCCGGGGCGACTCAGCGGCGAGCACCGCCCGCTTGGGCGCGCCCGGCGCGTAACCGACGTTGTTCGCGTAAACCGCCACCCCGGACCGTGCCTCGACGGCCTCCGCTCCGAACGGCGTCATCACCCCGACCCCCACCGCCGCCGATCCGGCTAGAAAACCTCGACGTCCCACATCTCCCGGCATCCTCGACCTCCAGTGGTCCAGACCTTTTGAGATGTCCTCGAGGCTAGGGAGCGCTCCGAAGGTTTGGCAAGACTGCTTCCGAAGGGAAGACCGAGACGACGAAAAAGCCCCCATCCGCTGGGATGGGGGCTGAAATTCGCTGTGGCCAGGGCCGGGGTCGAACCGGCGACCTTCCGCTTTTCAGGCGGACGCTCGTACCAACTGAGCTACCTGGCCGGGAACGCCGGCTAGGAGCCGAACGATCTTGCGACCCTGACGGGACTCGAACCCGCGACCTTCGCCGTGACAGGGCGACGCGCTAACCAACTGCGCCACAGGGCCTTACTGGTACTGCGTACTCCCAACGGGATTCGAACCCGCGTTGCCGCCTTGAAAGGGCGGAGTCCTAGGCCACTGAACGATGGGAGCCCGATCGGTTTCGGTGGACCGACCGACCGCGCTCTCAGGTGTTCCCCTGGGAGCGATTACAAGCATAGGGCACGTTCCAAGGGCTTTGCACGGGGGGTTCATTAAGCGATCGGCGAGCCTCCGACCTGCGGTAACGCCAGCGCCAACGCCCCACCCGCGCCGCTTCCCGCCGATCGGCCGCTGCGAAGCCGGGTCGGACGATCGGTGTGCGCCACGCCACTCTACGCCGGAGACGAGCGCACGCCGAGAGTCCAGGCCGCCGAAACCCACACAGCTCCGGCCGTCCAGCCGCTCAGCGCTGTACAGGCGCCTGACCGTCGTCACCCGGACTCAGCCCGAGCATCTCCAGCAACTGCGCGCAGTCCTCGACGTCGAGCGCACCGGCCGCGACGGCCAGGCGGGCTCGGCGGACCTGGTCGTCGGAGACCCGTTGCCCTTCCGACGACCCGCGCTGCGCCGGCACGCCGCCGGACAGTGACGTGCTTCCCCCGTCGGCACCTTCGTACCGAAGGAGGAACTGACGAACTTCGACCGATCCGCTCATGGCCCCTCCATGCGGTTCGCAACAACTGGCCGCGAGGCTAACCAGCGGCGAGCAGCACCGGCAGCCCCCCGGAGAGTGAACCTGCGAACACTCTCCGAAGCTTCCCTGGTAACGCATTCCAAGATCGCGCAGAACGATTTCTCCCGGCTTCCCCTCGCCGATCCCCGGAACTCGTGCAACAATCGGTGTTGCTGACACACCCCCGGTCAGCGCCTGTGGAGATCCCCTCCGACCCCCGCGTTCCTCCCCCTGGCGCGGGGGTCTCTCCATTTCCGCACACCGGCGCTGACCTGCGGATCTACTCTCCGTACCCCTGATCAACAGACAGTCGCGAAATGTGTTTACCGACTGGGCTGAACAGGTGATCGAATTAGGCTTGCCGGGCACGGAAATGCGTGTGTCGTGGCTCACAGTGGTTTCTTTGCCGAGACCCAACCGTTATCGTGACCGCGTGCCTCTTCCCTCCCTCGGCCGCCTCAGCAGCCGCACGAATCTCAAAGCCGTCTCGAGCGGGCGGCATCGCAATGCCGCCAAAGCCGCCGGCGACGAAGTCGTCGAGGACAAGGAGCTCACCAGCTACCTCGCCGCGCTCGCCCCGGACTCCGACCCGGAGAGCACCGGGACCGGCAGCCGCTTCGGCGACGCGCAGGTCTACCAGCTGCGGATGAACCTCATCGCCAGCCAGCAGCTCAAGGACATCGCCGTCGCCAGGAACCTGACCCCGCAGGCCCTGGCGCAGGAATGGATCCTGGAGCGCCTCTCGTGGGAGGGCCAGGCCGCCTCCGCCCAGGAGCGCCGCCACTCCGACGCGATGACCGACGAATTCCACTTCCCGGCGGAGACGTTCGAGCAGCCCCTCGTCGGGCGCTGATCCCCGCCCCCTGAACGAAAACCCCCGGCTTCCCCCGACGGCCGGGGGTTTTCCCTTTCCAGGGGTCGCCGGAGGGCCGGAGTCCCGGTGAGCGGGACGCTCTCGGATTCCGCCGCCGACGACGCGGTCTTGGCCGCGAAACGGACGGCGCGGCGGATAGCTCGCGACAAGGGCGACAGCCGAACCCACTCCTGTCGAGCGGCTGCACGATCGCCTGCCAAGAGCGGCACAGCGGGGCTCGTGAGAAGCCAACCCGCCAACTCCAGCGACCGACCCGGCCGCCAGCAACCCGCCACAGGGGGCCAGCGCCACCCGATCGGGTCGGATCACGCACGCCCACTCGCAGTGGGGCAACCATCCGATCCGGCGTCGCCCGTACGTGCCGGGAGCCTCGCCGAAACCCGCCCTCGACCGGCGACCCCCGAACCCGAGCACCCGGCAACCGCCGCCCCAACACCCGCCAGGATCAACCGCGGTAACCGTCGCTCCAAACATTCCCCACAACGGAAGCCGCAATGAAAAAAGGCCCCGACGGGAAATCCCGTCGGGGCCCTTCTTTCAGGCCTGAGAAAACGCGCGGGCCTGACTCAGATCGCACGGACCTTCTGGGCCTGCGGGCCCTTCTGCCCCTGGCCGACCTCGAACTCCACTCGCTGGTTCTCCTCGAGGGTGCGGAAGCCGCGTCCCTCGATCTCCGAGTAGTGCACGAAAACGTCGCCTTCGCCGCCGTCCTGCGCGATGAAGCCGAAGCCCTTCTCCGCGTTGAACCACTTCACAGTGCCTTGCGCCACCGCTGTACTCCTCGTAACAGATCCGCTTCGAATGCCACCGAAGCGGCACCCAGGCCGTCCCGGGCGGTTCCAACGAGACGAGCGAAGAGCTTTTCGGCCCCACGGCTCGCGTCAGAAGTTCCGCGAGTGTGAAGCCACGAACACGCAAAACGACGGCCTGGTCAGCAGCCTACCGGGATCTCACCAAATCTGAACCCCGTTGATCGCAAGGATCGGTTCCGACGTGCGCGCGTCACCGGAACGTCGTATCGCTGCCTACGCACCGAAGTCGGACGCGCGGCTACGCTGATCCAGTACACCCAGCGCACTTCGGGGATGCACAGTGCGCGGTCGTTCGAGCCGCTTCCGTGATGGTCACTCGGTGCAATGTGATGCTGGTCACCCCGTTTCCGGTGAACGTGAAGGTGTCTCGGGACGTCTGGGTGTTCGGGGTACCAAGGGGAGATTGGGGATCGGTGTGACAATCCGACACTTCGCACGCCGCCGGGCCGGCGTCGCGGTGCTGGGCTTGGTCGCCGCGCTCACGCTCGGGGCGTGCAGCGGCGGCGGGTCGAGCGTGAACGCGGGCGGGACCGCGGGCGGCGGGCCTACCGAAGCGCCGGCCACTCCGGTGAAACCGGCGGCCGTGGCGCTCACGCCGGCGTCCGGGGCGGGCAACGTCGCGCCGGGCGAACCGGCGAAGGTGACCGTCGCGAACGGCACCATCGGGAGCGTCACGCTCACGAACGCCGACGGCAAACAGGTGCAGGGACAGCAGTCCCCGGACAAGAAGAGCTGGAGCAGCACCGAAGACCTCGGCTACGGCAAGACCTACACCTGGTCCGGGCAGGCCACCGGCGAGGACGGCAAGCAGGTCCCGATCAACGGTTCGTTCACCACGGTCAAACCGCGCCGCCAGATGCAGGGCAGCCTGAACGTCGGCGACGGGCAGACCTACGGCATCGCGATGCCGATCGCGCTCACGTTCCCGAGCGCGGTCAAGGACAAGGCCGCCGTCGAGCGCGCGCTGTCGGTGGAGACCACGCCGAAGACCGAGGGCGCGTGGGCGTGGCTCAACGGCGACACTTCGGTGCACTGGCGACCGAAGGAGTACTTCAAGCCGAACACGAAGGTCGTCGTCTCGGCCAACATCTACGGCGTTTCGATGGGCGACGGCGTCTACGGCAAGCAGGACGTCTCGGCGAGCTTCACCATCGGCCGCTCGCAGATCGTCAAGGGCAACACCCAGGAACACACCATGCAGGTCATCCGCGACGGCCAGCAGGTCATGGACTTCCCGGTGAGCTACGGCCTCGACTCCGACCCTGGCCGCGTCACGCACAGCGGCACGCACGTGGTCATGTCGAAGCACTCGACGTACTCGATGAGCAACCCGCGCTACAACTACACCGACGTGAACGTGCCGTGGGCGGTCCGGATCTCCAACAACGGCGAGTTCATCCACGGACTCGCCGGGTCGATCTGGGCGCAGGGCAAGAAGAACATCTCGCACGGCTGCCTGAACCTGTCGCCGGCGAACGCGAAGATCTACTACGACAGCGTCCTTCCCGGCGACCCGGTGGAGATCTCCGGCAGCACCCAGCAGCTGGGCGCGAAGGACGGCGACTACAGCGACTGGACCTACGACTGGGCGTCGTGGACCAAGCTGTCGGCGCTGGCCGCCTGACCGCGAACCGAACCAGCGTCAACCGGACGGCCGGGAGCTCTCGAACGCTCCCGGCCGTTCGCCTGTCCCGGCCGGAAAAAAAGAAAACCCGATGCAACCCCGGCGACCGCCGACCGCATGACTAGAGCAGAGAAGCGCCACCCGGCGCTCGCCTGAACCAGGAGGAAACTCGTGCGTGTTCGCTTCGCTCTCGCCATCGGTTCGCTGCTGCTCGCCGGAGGCGCGCTGACCGGCGGCGCGGTCGCTTTCGCCGCGGACGGCCCGCCGTCGGTGCAGCCGGCCCCGGCGCAGACCGCCCCGGCCGAGCGGCCCACCGCGGCGCCGGCCCCGGCTCCCGCGGACCGCCAGACCACCGCCGCGCCGAAGGTCGCCGCGCCGGGTCAGCCCGCGAAGTCCAAGCGCGTCCCGACCGCGGTGCCCGCGGGCCCGACCGGCGACCTGCACCTGCCCTCGGTCTGGGGCTGATCGCCCGGTGCCCTCCCGCTCCCGTCCGGCGTCCGGGCAGAGCTCGCCGTGGGACGGCGAGTTCGCCCGGTACTTCGGCGAGCGCGCGCACAGCCTGCGGTCCACCGCCTACCTCCTCTGCGGGGACTGGCACCGGGCCGAAGATCTCGCACAGGCGGCGCTGCTCAAGCTGTACCTCGCCTGGCCGCGGCTGGCCCGGCACGACGCGCTCGACGCCTACGCGCGCAAAATCGTGCTGCGCACTTTCCTCGCGGAAAACCGCCGCAGCCGCTGGAAACGGGAGCGGCTCACCGACGCACCACCCGACGTCCCGGCTCCTGCCGCCGAGACTGAGCACGACCAGCTGATCCAGCAGGCACTCGCCGCGTTGGCCCCGCGCCAGCGCGCAGTGCTGGTGCTGCGGTACTTCGAGGACCTGTCCGTCGAGGAGACCGCCGCGGCGCTCGGCTGCCGGACCGGCACAGTGAAAAGCCAGGCCGCGCGCGGTCTGGCTACCCTGCGGACCCGGCTGGGCCCGCATTTCGAGGCACTGCCCGTCCCTGGAGGGAGGTGAACGAGATGGTCTCCGATGATGCCGACGATGTGCGCGCGCTGTTCGCACGGACGCCGGACGGCCCGCCCCTGCAGGTCGACGCCGCGGGCGTGATCGTGCGCGGTGCTGCCGTCCGCCGCAAGCGCAAGCGCTGGGCGGTCGCGGGCAGCTCCGCCGCGACGGTCGCGGTGCTCGTGGTGGCCGGTCTCGCGGTGGGCAGCCGCGGGACCGAGCAGCCGCCGGTGATGCCTGCCGGACCGGGACTCGCCACCGTCTCGCCCGCCCCGTCCAGTCCGGTCGCGCCGAAGAAGGTCCCGTCGGGTCCGGCCCAGGTACCGACGCCCGGTCCGGAGGTGAGCCCTGGCTCGCCGGACCGGCAACCGCCGGTGGAGCCGTCCGGTCCACGAGCGGGCACGTCGCGGGCGCCCGCACCGCCGCGGGCGTATCCGACCACCACCGACCGGGCACCCGCGTCCATGCGTTCACCTGCGGGAAGCCCCTCGTTACCCAGCTCGACCTCCGGCTGAAACGCTTTCGCGGCAAGAGTGGCCGACGTCACCAGATCAAGTGGGTTTTCGACGAAATATCCCGGGCTTTCGGGGCGATGTTCTCAGTGGCGGCCGGAGCGGCCGTCGAACCAGTCGCTCAGCCGGCACAGGATTGGCCGGCCCGAGAACCTGAGGAGGAAGCACCATGGTGCTCGTTGCACTGATGATCGAAACCGTTGTTGCCGTCGTGGTCGCCGGTGGCCTGGCAGCTTGGGCCCGCAAGCGCTTCGCTCCGCAGGCGGTCGAGGCGACGCAGAACAGCTGACTTGGACGCGAAAACCGCCCTCTGTCCGCAATGGACGGAGGGCGGTTTTCGTTTCGCTTACTTGCTGGCGCCGGCGAGCTTGCCGCCGTGGTCCGCCGTGTCGATCTCCTCGATCGGCACGCGTGCCGTCTCCGGGATCTTGATGATCGGGACCAGCGCGATGAGCGCGGCGATGATCAAGTAGTACGCCGGCCAGTCCGCGTTGCCGGTGCTGCCGATCAACGCCGTGACGATCACGCCGCAGGTGCCGCCGAACAGCGACGTCGAGATGTTGTAGCCGATCGCGAACGAGCCGTACCGCACGCGCGTCGGGAACATCGCCGGGAACGTCGAGCCGATGACCGCCAGCATCAGCGCCAGCAGGATCGCCACGACCAGGAAGCCGACGATCAGCCACAGCAGGCTGCCGCTCTGCATCAGCTTGATGCTGGGCCAGCTCAGCACGATGAACCCGATGGCCGCGGTGAGCAGCAAGGGTTTCCGGCCGATCCGGTCGGACAGCGCGCCCAGCGGGATCAGCAGCGCGAACTGCACGATTTCCACCCCGATGATGATCAGGCTGGACTCGGTGTCGCCGATCTTCAAGGTGTCGGTGAAATACGTCGGCATCGTCGTGAGCAGCATGTAGTCGGCGATGTTCAGCAGCAGCACGATCCCGATCAGGTTCAGGATCATCCGCCAGTTGCGCTGGATGGTCTCCTTGAGCGGAGCCTTCTCCGACTTCTCGCCCGCCGCCTCGAGCCTGCGGAACTCAGGCGTGTCCTCGAGCTTCGACCGCAGGTACAGACCGATCGCACCGATCGGAAGCGCGATGAAGAACGGAATCCGCCAGCCCCACGAGTCGAACTGCTCGGTCGACAGCGACAGGTAAGTGATCAGCACGACCGAGTTGCCGAGCACGTAACCGGCGAGCGTGCCCATCTCCAGGAACGAACCGAAGAACCCGCGCCGTTTCGTCGGCGCGTATTCCGCGATGAACGTCGCCGCGCCGCCGTACTCGCCGCCGGTCGAGAAGCCCTGAATGAGCCGCAGCAGCAAGATCGCGATCGGCGCCGCGATGCCCATGCTGTAGCCGCCTGAGTACGTCGGCAGCACGCCGACCAGGAAGGTGCAGCCGGACATCAGCAGAATGGTGAGCGCGAGAACCTTCTGCCTGCCGAGCTTGTCCCCCAATGGGCCGAAGAACGCTCCGCCGAACGGTCGTACGATGAAGCCGACGGCCAGCAGGGCAAGCGATTTCAGCACCGCGTTGCCCTCGCCGGGGAAGAACAGTGTCCCGATACTCGTCGCGATCGCGCCCGAGGTGAATACGCCGTAGTCGTACCACTCGGTCGCGTTACCCATCGCGGACGCGATCACCGCGCGTTTGACTGTTCTCTGATCGACCTCGGGTTTCCCCGTCTTTGGCTCACTCATCCCGGCGGTGACCTCCTCCTGCACACGTCCCGGTCCATCCGTTGGAGCACATTTCCCCAGTCTTGACCTGTTGAACCAAGCTGGCAGGGTGAGTCGCGAAATTTCTACCGTGCGGAATTTTCCGACTACCCTGCGCTCAGGAAATGCGCCCGCGCCGGTCAGGGCGGGTGCCGACGGGTCCTTCCGCCGGGTTAACGTCGTCCCATGAGTCCTGTTTCCGGCCCGTGGCCGCCGGTGCCGGTGGAGCCGCCGGAGATCCACCCGAAGGCCCCCGCCCCCGGCACCGAACTAGGCGCCCACTTCGCCGAATGCTTCGGCTGCGGCGACGAGGTAGACGACGGCCTGCACCTGCGCTCAGCCATCGGCGAGGGCTACACGGTGCACTCGAAGTTCACCGTGACGTCGGCCCATCAAGGCGCCCCCGGACTCGCCCACGGCGGCCTGCTGGCCTGCGCCTTCGACGAGGCACTCGGCTCGGCTGTCGGCAACCTGCTGCACCGCCCCGCGGTAACGGGAAAACTGGAGACGGACTTCCGCCGCCCAGTACCGGTCGGTTCGACGCTGTACATCAAGGCCCGCCTGGACGGAGTCGCAGGCCGCAAGATCTACGTCAGCGCAGACGGCCACCTGGACGCCACGGACGGCCCCATCGCGGTGAACGCCCGAGCAGTCTTCATCGCAGTGGGCTTCGAGCACTTCAGCACCCACGGCGACCCGCAGGCGTTGGAAAAGCTAGCCGAGCAGCACCGACGCAACAAACGCGAGTGGGACATCAACCCCTGATCCAGCTGCTTTGCGCCCCTCCCGCGGTTCGTGAGGGCCACCCTCATTGACTCTGATTCCCTCAGGGTTCCCCTCACGACCAGCCGCCGCCCGTGAGGGGCTCCTTCACGGACTTGGATTCCCTCAAGGAGCCCTTCACGGACCGCCCCGCCGTCCGCCCGGGATGCCGCCCCAATGCGGCATTGGGTGCGTCCAACGCACCGAACGCCACATTGGGTGCATCCCACGCACCCAATGCCACATTGGGGCGCTAACCCCCACCCAAACCGCAGCCGATGCACCCAACGATCAAGGCACCCACCCCAAAACCCGCACCGGTGCACCCAACGAGCTAGGCACCCTGGGATTGACCCGTTTTGACGGACAGGGTCGTTGA
>NZ_SDLT01000041.1 GCF_004522235.1 Amycolatopsis nivea | reverse complement strand
CCCCCTGATCTCGGATGTCCGTCAAAACGGGTCAGGCCCACGACCCCGACCTTCGCCTGCGACCCGGCACAGCTGACCAAAACCAACGCCACCCACTGGCCGGATGTGCCGTTCGACCGGATCTGCACGGTGGGAACCACGTGCCTCAGCGCCTCGCCCACGTTCTTCAGCCGCAAGCGCTACACCGCCGTGACCGGGCAAGTCACCGACGGAAACGGCGGCTGGAAACCGGCAGTGTCCTGGACTCTCGGGCAGTCCTACCCGACCACCGGCGACGGCGGCAGTCCGGCACTGTGGCTCGACTCGATCACCCAGACCGGCCTGGCCAACACCTCCAGCGCACAGCCCGCGATCTCGTTGCCGCCGACGCTGTTCCACGGCGTTCCCAAAGCCAACCGCGTTGACGCCACCCATGGCTACACAGCACTCACGCGTCAGCGGATCGACGCGATCACCAGTTCGACCGGCGGCGTCACCAGCGTGAAATACGCCGAACCCGAATGCGTCACGGGCACGAAAATGCCCGCGTCCCCGGAAAGCAACACGCTCGCCTGCTACCCCGTCTACTGGACCCCCGGAGGGCTGGAAGACCCGATCCTCGACTGGTTCAACAAATACCCGGTCACCGAAGTCAAAGAAGACGGCCGGACCGCGCTGTCCCAGCAGATCGTCACGCACTACGACTACCTCGGCGGCGCTGCCTGGCACCATGAGGACACCCCGCTCATCAACCCGAAGTACCGGACCTGGTCGCAATTCCGCGGATACGGCGAGGTGAAGACGACCAAAGGCGCCGCGGCCGGCGACCCGTCCGGTCCGCAGACGATCAGCGACACCCGGTACTTGCGCGGAATGGACGGCGACACCCTGCCCGGAGGGGGACGGCGAAGCGTCTCGGTGCCCAGCTACTGGGGCGAGAACGTCACCGATCTGGACCAATACGCCGGATTCACCCGGGAAAGCCTCACCTACCTCGACGGTCGCGTGATCGTGGACCACCTGAGCGACCCATGGCGCAGCCCGGCCGCCACCGCGACCGACACCGACGGGTTCCAGTCCTTCTACACCGGCACCGCGGTCGACCGGTCCCGGGTCTGGAGCGACTCCGCGCAGCAATGGCAGGCAAGTCGCACGACCACGACCTACGGCGACTACGGCCTGGCCACCGCGACCGAAACAGTCGGTGCGTTCAACGGAACGACGCCGGATCCGGCCCAGAGCACCTGCACCAAGGCGACTTATCTTGCCAACACCGGTGCCTGGCTGCTCAACTCCGTGCAACGCGAAACCAAATTCGCTGCTACGTGCGCCACCGGGCCTAGTGCATCGACCATCGTCTCGGACACCAAGAACTCCTACGACTCCCAGCCCTACGGCACGCCTCCGACCATCGGGGACGTCACCCAATCCGACGAACTGGACACATGGCCGGCTGGGGGAGCGGAGACCTTCCGCAGCCCGGACAGCACCACGACGTTCGACGAGTACGGCCGCAGCCTGAAGGTGACCGACCATCGCGGCCGCGCGACCACCACGTCCTACACACCCCGTACCGGCGGGCCCGTCACACAGATCGCCACCACCACACCGCCGGTCAGCGCGACCGACTCCAGAACGTTCACCTCGACAAAGGTGATCGACCCGGTATCCGGGTCGGTTCTGTCCGAGACCGACAACAGCGGTCTGCGCACCGACGCCGCCTACGACCCGCTCGGCCGCATCACCGCGGTCTGGGCACCCGGGCACGACAAAACCCGCAACGCTCCGGCGACCACGACTTACCAGTACTTCGTCACCGCGGACGCCGGGAAAATCAGTTACGTCGCTACAGCGGCGCTGCTCTCCAACGCGCACTACTCCACGAGCTACTCGCTCGTCGACGGGTTGGGTCGCACCGTGCAGACGCAAGGTCCGACGCCGTATGCGCAAGGCGGAAGGCTCCTGACCGACAAACTCTATGACTCCCAGGGCCGGGTATACATCGACCACAACAACTATTGGAACGGCGACTCCGGCCCGGACAAGACGCTGCACGTCGTACAGGACAACGCTGTCCCGAACAGCACCTTCACCACCTACGACAGCGCTGGCCGCAGCATCGCGGCCGCCTACGTCCACGACGGCACCGAACAATGGCGCACCACCACGGTCTACGACGGCCAGCGGACTGTCACCATCCCGCCTGCCGGAGGCAGCGCCGTCGGCACAGTGATCAACGGCCTCGGCCAGAACGTCCGCACCCTGCAGTACCACGATCGCGACCACACCGGCGCGAACGACGCCGCGGACGTCACCACCTACACCTACGCGCCGAACGGCCAGCTGGCGACCATCACCGACGCCACCGGCAAGAACACCTGGACGACCACCTACGACCTGCACGGCCATCAGGCGAGCACCACCGACCCCGACACCGGGACCACGACCTACACCTACGACGACGCCGACCAGTTAGCGACAACCACTGACGCCGAGCACCGCACGCTCGCCTTCGCCTACGACAACCTCGGACGCAAGACCGCCGAATACCAGGATTCGCCCAGCGGCACGAAGCTGGCCGCCTGGACCTACGACACCGTCCTTCCCGGCAAGCCGACCGGTTCCACCCGCTACGCCGACGGCCGCGCCTACTCGACGGCCGTGACCGGCTACGACACAGCCGGCCGGGCCACCGGGGTCCGCTACACCATTCCCAACTTCGAAACCGGCCTCGGCGGCACGTACAGCTTCGCCACCGCCTACGACCCGCTCAGCGGCGCTGTCACGAACACCACCAGCCCGGGCAAAGGCGGCCTGCCACAGGAAACGATCTTCCACGACTACGGGCCGCTCGGCCAGCCCACCGGCCTGCGCTCCTCATCGACTTCGGGCACATCGCTGTACCTGGTGTCCAACACCCAGTACAACACCCAAGGCCAGGTCATGCGCCTGGACTTCCAGGACCCCGCCAGCCCCAACCAGGTCTCGATCCACAACGACTACGACGACGGCACCAGCCGACTCACCGGAACTCTCGTGCAGCGCGCCACCACGACCGCGCACGACATCAGCAACCGCACCTACAACTACCTGCCGGCCGGAAATCTCGCCAAGCTGGCCGACACCCCGCAAGACGGCGCCGCCGACGTCCAGTGCTTCCGCTACGACAGCCGCCAGCGACTCACCACCGCCTGGACCCCGGCTTCCGCGGACTGCGCCCCCGACCCGGCTGCCAACGCACTGGGCGGTGCGGCGCCGTACTGGACGTCGTGGGCATTCGACGTCGCCGACAACCGCGTCCAGCAGGTCCAGCACTCGACCGGCGGCGACGCGACCACCACAACGACCTACCCGAACCCAGGCGCAGCGTCACCGCACGCTCCCCAGACGGTCACCCGTGTCAGCGGCAACGCCACCAGTGCCAGCGCCGCCGGCTACGACAACACCGGCCGCACCAAAACCCGCGGACCGGCGGGAGCCGGCCAGACCTTCACCTACGACGCGGAAGGACGCATCGCCTCGATCGCCGAGGCCGACGGCAAAACCAGCACCTACGTCTACGACGCCGACGGCAACCGCCTCATCACCCGCGACCCGACCGGCGTGACATTGACCGTCGGCGACACCGAACTTCACGTCGCCGCGGGCAGCGCTACCCCGGTCGGGACGCGCTATTACAGCTACAACGGTCAGCCCGTCGCCGAACGCAATGCCGTCGCCGGGGTGTCATGGCTGATCACGGACAACCAGGGCACGTCGTACGCCACGGTGGACGCGGCGAACCTGACCGTGCACAAGCGATACCAAGATCCCTACGGCGTTCCCCGCGGCACACCGGATGGACCCTGGGCCGACAACCACGGCTTCCTCGGCGGCTACCAGAACACCACCGGCCTCACTCACCTCGGCGCACGCGACTACGACCCTGCCACCGGGACGTTCGTGACGCCGGACCCGGTCCTGGACCCGACGAACCCGCTGCACTTCAACGCCTACACCTACGGCTTCGACAACCCGCTCGCCAACACCGACCCGACCGGCCTCGAGCCGATGCTTTCCGAGTGCGCGGGTGCGGACGACCGGCTTGCTTGCGAGAACTGGGGTTACACCGCCAGCACTGGCAGCGCGTCCGACGACGCCTTCTACAACAAGTACCGCAGGTCCTCCGTCCGGATGTGCAACTGGAGCCGCGACTGCCTGACCAAGTACAGCGACGTCACCGAACGAAACAGAAAACCGCCAATTCGGGACCGAGCCCTGCACATCTACCACGAATTCCACCACGAGGGAATGACGATCAAGGAGATCCTGCAGGCGGGCTGGCAGATGACCGGAATCCCCGACGCCATCGAATGCTTCACCGAGGGTGCGGCGGGCCCGTGCCTGGCGACCCTCGCCTCGCTCATACCGATCGGCAAGGGAGCCAAGGCGATCGAGGCGATCGCCGAGTCCGCCCGCTTCTCCGAAGCGGCACAAGCCGTCCGCATCGTGGACGACGTCGTCAAGGACGAGAGCAAGGCCGCTGAAGGGGCGATCACCCCTGAATTTTCCTGTCCGATCGCGCACAGTTTCACCGGCGACACCCTGGTATTGCTGGCGGACGGTTCGACCAAACCGATCTCCGAGATCAAGGTCGGCGACATCGTTGCCGACAGCGACCCGACGACGGGTCGTGTGCAACAGCACCCGGTGACAGCGGTCCACGTGACCAGTGACGACCGCGACCGGGTCGAACTGGACCTCGCCGATGCCGAGGGTCGTTCGCTGCGGACGACTGAGCACCATCAAATCTGGGAACTCCGGACGAAACACTGGGTCGAAGCCGGGCAGTTGCGGCCGGGTGATCAGGTGTCGGCTCCTGGCGGTCCCGTCACGATCGAGCGCGTTTCGCGGTATCGAGGCGTCGGGTTGACCTACGACCTTACTGTCGAAAGTTTGCACGCGTACTATGTGCTGGCGGGCGAGACTCCGGTCCTCGTTCACAACAGCGATGGCTGTTCTACCGGGAAGCTGTCGGATCCGCTTCCACAGGGGATGTCGAGGCTGTTCCTCGATGCCTATGACGAAATCAGAGCCGGGAGAGGCGTTCCGCAGACGGATCCTGCCACTGGAGCGCAGAAGGTATTCGAAGGTAGGGCGCCTCACGAGAGGCGGTGGGCGGGTGCCTTGGAGTATCGAGTTCCCGGATCTAAGGGTGACAGATCTCGGATTCTAGCGAAGACCCTGCCCGATGGTCGGACAGTGATGGGGTGGACGACTGACCACTACGCGACGATCAAGACCTTCAGCGCGCCACACTTCCCTGACGCTGGGTGGTAGTAGGTAGAAGTGCATGCAGTGGAGAGTCCGGAGAGGTCTCCGTCAGACTTCTCCGGACTCTCCGCTAGAATTCACCTGGTTGACAGTGGGAAGGTGCGAGATGAGTGAACGCGGCCCGGATATTCCGCTCTATCGCCTAGTCGAAGAAGAGTCCGGAACGGTCATTATCGCGGCGCATGAAATCAACGGGTTCTTTGTGGAGACGGATCACGCACAGTCAGAGGACGTCTTGATCTTCGGGTCTGCGCGAGAACCGGTCCGCCTCGGCAAAGACCTGTCAGGCGTAGAGTTGCGCGTGGTCAACTCACTCGGCAACGCGATCGGGTCGTATTACATCGGGCGGGTACGGCTGCTCTCTACGTTCGAGGGTAAGGAAAGCCCCGGGCGGGGTGGCTTTGTTGCGACCTTCTATGGCTATACCTGCCCGTATGTCGCAGCGGGAGCGATCTGGCGTCGATGGTCTTCAGGGAATCCCCTTATGAAGGGGGAGTGGGTGGGGTATCCCATCAAATCGCATGATAGCTGGCTTCATGTGGTTCAGAATTCTTGGTTCGAAACTGGACATGCGGCTAAGAGGTACGGCATTGGCGAAATCTGCGTAATCGATGGAAGTCAGATCTTTGGTGAAGGCAGCTTCTATTGTGCGCTTGGCGAAGCGGTTAATGGTCCCGGCGGATATTTTGGATCCACTCTTGACGGCCTTGCTGACTGCCTTGCGTCGTCCCGAAACGCTAGTGCTTCGTTTAAGTTGGTATGGGAACACTTTTCCGGTGCGCAAGAAAGGATGGGTGCCTCGCTGGCGGCGTCCGCTATAGACGTTCTGAGAGAATTCGGCGTAGGCGTGACACTCAGGTAGCAGCGCTCGATTTCTGGGCGTCAGAAGTGCAAAACTGAAGGCCCATAAAGCAGTTCCTGGTGGGCCTTCAGCGGGTCTTGACGGCAGTAGTTGACGGCAACGTCAGCGTACGAAGGCGGCACAAGGTGGCGGTTCGTCGCCGTCGGAGCCGGCCGTCTCGGTGATCGACGAGCCGTTGAGTGCAGTGCCGAGCGTGTCGATGGCGTCGCGCTGGAGGCGGAGTGATTCCCAAGGCGAACGGAAAGATGCGTCGTCTGGGAATCCCTACCACGGCCGACCGGGTGGTCCAAGCGGCCCTGAAGCTGGTGTTGGAGCCGATTTTCGAGGTGAACTTTCACCCATGCTCCTACGGGTTCCGCCCCGGACACCAGGCACAGGACGCGATCGCCGAGACATGGTTCTTGGCCAAGCACTCCTACGAGCGGGTGGTCGAGGGCGACATCGAGGCGTGCTTCGACACGATCGACCACACGACCCTGATGGACCAGGTGCGACGTCGAGTCGGAGACAGACGCATGCTGGCTCTGGTGAAGGCATTCCTGAAGGCCGGAATCCTCAACCAGGACAGGCAGTTCAGGACTGCGGACTTCCAGCAGCGCGTGTTGCTGTTCGCCGGTGAGCGTGAACGACGAGCCGCCGTCGATGGTATTCTCGAGGTCCTCGAACAGGGACACCGGCGCGGCGTGCGGGGCGGTCAGGAACTCCTCGACCGCGTCCGGAGCCGGCGCGGCGAGGCCCAACCGCGCCGCCAACGCGGACGTCGCGGCCAGGTCGTCGCGGCCGAGCAAGGACACTTCGGGCACGGGCGAGGATGCGCGCAGCCGCTCGATCTCGCCGGGCGGGGCGTTGTGCAGGATCGCGGTGCCGCGGACGTCGAACTTCAGTTCAGTCCGGCGTACCCACTGCTGGAGATAGGCGATGTATCCGGCGGCCTGCGCGGCCGGATGGGGCCGCACCTCGCCCCGGATGCGCACCTGCGAGCCGCCCATGTTCTTGCAGCGGTCCCATTGCTTGAGTTCCACGACGACAACGGCGAGCTGGCCGTCGTCCGCTGTGTCCAAGAGCAGTGCGTCGACCCGCTCGCTGCTGCCGGTCAGCGTGTACTCCAGGCACAGCCACAATTCTCCCAGGCCCGCGTCCACCAGCGCGTCGAGCATCGGCGGCCAGCTCGCGTGCCAGCTCCGGCGCTCCGCGTCCCCCGCTGGCTCCTCGTGGATTTGTTCGAACCGGCGTGCACACGCGCCGACGAATGCTGTCGCGGACGCCGACATCTCCTCGGCGGCCGCGCGGACCGTTCCCCCGTAGACGTACATGTGGACTGGGTACCAGAACCAACCGACAATTCCAGCGAAGACCCCGATTTCGGCGGACCGGATTGGTCGGCTGCCGCGGGGACAGCGTCGACAGAACCCCGCGTCGCGTGCGCGGGTTGATGGCGATGTCGGCGAATTTCGAGACGCCAGAAGTCTTCCGTGCCGCTCCGCGCGTGGGAACATTCGGTCGTGGCGGCGGAGGGAGAACTGGTGGGCCGGGACGAGCGTTGGGAGAACACCAACCGTGTCGAAGGGACCGTCTCCGGCCCCACTGTGCAGGCCGGCTCCATCCAGGGCGGAGTGCATGTCCACCTGCACCTTGACGAATTCGATCGGAATTCCTCGTCGGCGGAGGGGAATCCCGCGCCTTCGTGCGGGAACCCTCGCCTGGGCGATCTTCCGCCGGAGGTCCGGTCGTTGCTGCGCGCCCAGGTGCAGGCGGCTACGGAGCTTCCGTACCGGTTACCCGGTGCTCGTCGGCCGTCGCTGGCCACGGTCTATGTGCGCCAGGAACTCGGTGCCGGCGCGGAGACGACACAGCCGGAGCAGCCGAGCCCGGCCCCGATGCTCGACGACCGCGGGCGGATCGTGGACGTGTCTCGTGCATGGAATGCCCGTGTGGTGGTGCGGCCGCCGGCGCGCGCGGTCCGCGAAGTGCTGGACTCCGACCGGCATCTCGTGATCACCGGCGGTCCGGGGCAAGGAAAATCGACGTTATCTCTGCGTTTGGCAGCGGATATCGCAGAACAGTGGACTGTGTCGGGCGACGTCGCTGCTCCGCTGCCGGACGCCGTGGTGCCGCTGCGGCTCACCGCCCGGGAGCTGGCCGCGCGGTTGGATCTGCCGTTCGCGGAGGCGCTCGCGGCGAGCGCGCGCGTCGAGTACGGCGCGCTGCTGAGTGTCCCGTTGACCGGCTCGGCGCTGAACGACCGGGTCCTCGGCTGTCCCTGGCTGCTGCTGGTGGACGGTCTCGACGAGGTGGCCGGCAGTGGTGAACGGGATCGGCTGGTGTCGGTTCTGGCTGCGTGGGCGTCGAGTTCGCCGGATTCGGCCTACCGCGTGGTGGTGACGACTCGGCCGATCGAGGGTGCCGCGCTGGCTCCGCTGCAGCGCATCGGGGCGGCGCGTTACGAGCTCCAGCCTTTCGACGACGAAGCCTTGCGACGCTTCGCGGAGAACTGGTTCGCCGAGGTCGGTCCTGAACGCGCCCAGCATTTCCTGCGGGACGTCCGCGACGCGCATTTGGACGAACTTGTCTCGGTGCCGTTGCTCGCGACGATCGCGGCGATCACCTACGAGCAGTCCGACGGACAACCCCTGCCGGACAACCAGTACGAACTCTACGACGCGTACCTCGCTTTCCTGGGGGCCGCGCGAACCTGCGCACTGAGACCGTTCGGTCGTCGACGCGCGGCGCTGCTCGAACACCTGGGCCTGGTGCGGCTGGAGCGCGACACCTCGCTCGTCGAGGCGGCACGCGACTGGGCGCTGCGGAACGTCCCGGCACCGGAGCTCGCGGACGGCTGGGAAGCACAGCTGCGCGTGTTCCTGGCGTCAACGGGTCCCTTGGTCGTCCGCGGCGGCGATCTGGCGTTCCTGCACCACAGCTTCGCCGAGCATCTCGCCGCCACGGCGACCGCGCGCACCCTGCCGGAGCAGTTCGATCCGGACGACGACGGGTTCGCGAACCTCCTGCACAGCGCTCTGCCGAAGGACGCCGGGCGCCACGCCCGCGCCGTGCTGCTCCACTACGCGCGCTTGCGTCCCGATCAGGCGGACCCGCTGATGAGCCGCCTGCACGCCGGAAGCTCTGACCAGCATCTGCTCGCCGCGCGGCTCCTCGCACGCCATATCCCGGCGGGCGCTGACACGACCGACGCGTTCATGGCGACGGCCCGTGGCTGGGCCATGACGACCCAGTACGCCGCCGGGGAGATTCTGCGGCAAACCTGCCGCGCCGTACACCATCCGGGACTTGTCGAGTGGCTGCTGGACTTGATGAGAACGAACGACGCTCCATGGCCGTCCCGGGTCGAGGCGGCCTCGGCGCTGGCGATCAGGGTGCGCAGCACCCACAGCTCCGAGGCGACGGCGTTGCTGCGCACCGTCGCAGACGACGACGGCGTGCCGATCGACCATCGCCTCGCCGCCGCCGAAGCCTTGGCCCACAGCGGCACCGCCGAACGCGACACCGCAGAACGAGGCCTCCGCTCGGTTCTGCGCGACCCGCTCGCGTCGGGAAAGAACTGCCGCACAGCCGCGATCGTCCTGTCCGCCTTCGGCGCCCGCGCTCGAGCGGACGCAGTGAAGACCTTGTCGCGGCTGCTGGCAGACCCCGACACGCCGACCGACGACATCGTCGCAGCGGCCACCGGCCTGGTCGAAATCGGCACCGAGTTCCACGAACCCTGCGCTGAAGTGTTCCGCGCTGTATTGCGCGACCCGGTGGACCGGGACAGCATGGCCGGCCGGCGCGACGCTGCGCTCGGGCTGGCGTCCCTGGGACCCCAGTGCCTCGCCGACGCCGCCACCGAGATCACCGCGCTGATCACCGATCGCCGCCGCCACCGCTTCGACCGGGCAACAGCTGCGAACATACTCAGCGAACTCGGCCCGCAACACCGGATCGCCGCGGGCAAACTGCTGACCGAGATCCTCGGAGAACGAGGAATCATGCCGTTCGAACGACAAACTTGCGCGTACCAACTGGCCCAACTGGGCGCAGAGTTCAAGCTCCGCTCCGTTGCCGAGCTGCGTTCGGTGATCACGGACCCCGAGGCGAACACCAACAACATCCTGTTCGCCGCACGCTACCTGGCGGAAATCAGCCCGGAACTGCAGAGCGAAGCGGCCGACACGATGTGGAAACTTCTCGACGACCCCGCTGCCAACGGCGATGACCGCGCGCAAACGCTCGGCGAACTCGCCCGGCTGACCAGCGATCCACACCGACAACAAGCGTTGGACCGGCTGCGCGCCATCGCATCCGATTGCGCCGCGGATCCGTGGGCACGCTTCCGCGCAGCGCAACTCCTAGCCGACATCGGCCCCGAGTTCCACGCCGAAGCGTGTTCGCATCTGCGCGCCCTGGCCGCGAGCGGCCTCGACTCCGAAATCGTCTCGAGGGCCTGGCGGGAACTCCTCATGCTCGATGCATCGGTCCACGACCAGGCGTGCGAAGCTCTGCTCGACTTGGCGTCGTCCGAAGGACCTGCCGGAGCCCTTTCGCTCCACGTTGCCTCTGCGGTGGCATCGACGGATCGCAAGCACGTCGAGCAGGTAGCGCGAGCGCTGAACGCCGTCCAGACCAGCGAAGAACGCAGCCTGCGCGCCCGGATCTCCGCCACCCGCGAACTGGTCGCACTCGGACGCACGTTTCATCGCGGCGCTGCCGGTGCCCTCTGCGAATTGTTGCGCTCGCCGACGAACGTTGACGTGAACCTCACCGCTGCTGTGCAGAGCTTCACCGCGACGGGGACTGGAATACGCGCCGAGGTCGGCGAAGCGCTACGCGACCTGATACTCAATCCGCATTCGTCGTCCGAGGAAAAATGGGACGCCACCGAAGCTCTCGCTATGCTCGGTGATCGAACTAGGCACGAGACGGCGACCGTCCTGCAGTGCATCGCCCGGGACGAATCAGCGGATTTCCGGGTGCGAACCGACGCAGCTCTCGCGCTGGCGAGAATGAACCCCGGCTTCCTGGCGGAAGCCAGAGAAACCGTCTTTCAAATGCGTTCCGAATCGTGGCGGCCCGGGTGGCGCGCCGCTGTTCTCGATCTCGCCGAACTCGGTGCCGAGGTGGTGCCCCAGCTTCAAGCCGTCGCCGGGGATCGCGACGTCGACATCACCGCTCGCAGCGCCGCAGCGGCACTGCTCGCGGCTCTGGCTCCTGATTCCGCCGACAAGGTGCGAGCGGAACTGCAACGCTGGGTCGACGACGACCACCTCGCCTTCGACACGCGCTCCGACATCTGGCAGGTCCTCGTCGAACTCGACCACGCCCTCCGCGAACCAGCGGCCCGCTACCACCAACAGGTGATCGAGGACGAGCAGGAGAACATTGCCCACCGAGCCGCTGCCGCGTACCTCCTCGCGCAGTTGAACCGGGGCGGCAAACGACTGGCGATCGACTTCCTCCGCCGGAACGCCGAGGACCCCCGAATGCCGTCGAACGCGCGGCGCGCAAGCGCCGCATGGCTGGACAACCTCCTCTCCTGGCGTTACGAGCTCAACCCCCTGTTGATCGCTGTCGTGCAAGACCCCTGGACCGAACCCTATGATCGACTTCGCCTCGCCGAGAGGCTCCCGAGAAAGGTGCGCACCGAGATCGAGCGGGCCTTGCTGGCCGACCGCTCCGCCGCGATCGAGGATCGCCTGCCCCAACGCGACGTGTGGGGAGATTTGCCGCTGGCGGCAGAAGCAGAGACGGAAGTGCGCGACGTGCTTGCCGCAGTCGAGTCCCTGCCGTCCGAACGAGTCAGCGCCGCAGCGGCGCTCGCGCGCCTGTCGCGGCGGCATCTGCCTGAAGGGATCCGCCTGCTCAACCGCTTTGCCCAGCAGGAACACGCCGCATACCAGGCCCGGAAAGAACTGGCCGCATTCGGCCCGTCAGTCCGGCGGGAGGTGCAGGACTGGGCGGAGAACCAGCTCCGTAACGAAACGCTGCCATTGCGGGACCGGCTGCGCGCAGCCCGCCTCGCCATGGACATCACCACGGACTTGCCCGATTCTGTGGTCCACTTGATGCGGCAGGTCGCGCAGGACGAGCGGTCGTCGGACCGGGACCGCGTCGATGCGGTCTTCGCGCTGGGGCACATCGACGGTCTCGACAGGCTCCGGGCATTGCGCGACGACCTGCGGCAGACACCTGTCGTCCGGTGGCGAGCAGCCGAGAAACTCCTTGACAGGACCGTCGAGGACCGAGCCTCAGGCTTGCAGCTTCTCCACGGGATCGCCGCGGACGTGGCGGTGAGGCCCGCGTTGCGCCGGTTCGTCGCAGGCACGCTCGCCACGCTCGGAGTGCCGGGCCGCGAACGAGCAGTGACTGTGCTCCGCGGGCTCATGCACGACACAACTGTGGCGACCGCCGTGCGAGCCGAAGCAGCGCAAGCGCTCGCCGATCTCCTTCCCAGCGGTCATCGCGAGGTCTTGAGTGCCTTGCACGGCATGAGGGCGGAGGCACCCTTGTGCCGCAGAAAGATTCTCCTCGCCACCGCCACCATTGATCCTGTGACGGCAGAGGCAGCTCTCAGCGCGATGGCTCGAGACGAGGGACTCGGCGGGGTAGTCCGTGTCCGGTGTGCAGAGGCGCTGGTCGCATTGCGGCGCGACTGGCGGGAAAGAGCTGCCGGGGTCGCGCGAGCTGTGGCCCGCGACGAAACGGCTCCGTCGCACGTTCGGCGGCACGCTGCCCGTGACCTCGCCCGATGGAGCGAGCTGTGCAGAGACGAAGCACGGGCCATGATCCGCGACCTCAACCCGCTGGCCGACGAGCAGTCTTGAACAACGATCGGTTCGGAGTTAATACGCCGCTTTTCTGCTGGAGGCGAGCGTTGCCGAGCGGGCTGCCATCGTCGCCGTGAATTCGGTCGCAGGTTCGAGCCCTGGGCAGGACTACCAAAGGATGGGAACGGGTCTGGCCAGGGAATCTTCACCGGGACGTTGGTGGTCGAGGCGAGCTTCGAGCTTGCGCGCTCGGGCGGGACTCCGTCATGAGCGCGAACTCGCAGGCAGTTGCTCGGTTTGTCACGGTCACGATGGGGCTGGTCATCGGGCTCACTTTCCTCTTTGGGTTCGGGAACGTCTTGAATCTGGCGTTGAAGCCGCAGGTGCCCGTGTTCGTGGCGCCGCTGGTGGCGCCGGCTGTGGACCTGACGGTGCTGGGGTTGCTCGTCGGTACGCGGCACCTTGCCTTGTCCGGGGCCAGCGACGACGTGCTGCGCCCAGCCCGGCGTCTGCTGCTGGCGGCCAGCGTGGTGACTCTGCTGTTGAACGTCGCCGATCCGGTGTGCGCTGGTCAGTGGGGTAAGGCAGCGTTCGACGCGGTCGGCCCGCTATTGTTGATCGGGTGGGCCGAAGCGGGTCCCGGCCTCCTTCGAGCGCTGAGCGCCGCAAATACCAGTCTCGAAGTAGCGCAGTCGTCCACGCCGTCGTCGTTGGCCCCGATGGAGGCTAGCGGGGAGACAGCAAACCCCAGGTCCGTCAGGTGTGATAAGCAATTGGGGGGAGCAACCCGCAAAACCACCGACCTCGACGAGGAACTCGTGGAGCGAGCACGTCGGGCGGACGCTGAACATTGGCAACGTTACCAGCGTCCCATCTCCGCGGAGACACTGCGTAAGCAGCTTCGGGTCGGTGCGACGACTTCGAGGACTCTCGTGGCGGTGATTCGTCCTGAGAATGCACCGGCAAGGATGACCAGCGCCGAGATAGAGGTGGCCTTGCCTAGCTCCGGGGCACAAACAGCATCCCTCCCGGGGCGTCGTTGACGTCGATGTAGATGTATCCGTGCGAGCCCGTACGGCGGAGTCGTCAACCGACAACAAATCGCCGGAGTGACCACGTCAAGGGCCGATGTTCTGCTGCCACCAGTCGGAGTTGTGGTCTGCGTATCGGGGGCGATGCCGAGAAGCCGAGAAGCCGAGAAGCCAGTCATAAGGTTCCGGGTCGGACATCCGTCGGATTCAGTTCCTCGGCTGTGCCGTTTCAGCGGCCTGCCGTTGCTCTGCAGGCCTTCAACAGGTGGCGGTGTACGGATGAGCCGCCTGCCGGTGCGCCTTCACGCGACAGACACGAGCTCGCGGCGGCTCGGGATCAGGGAGGTGCCCCGTCTCCGGTCGGTGAGCGGCGTGCACGGCCCTGATCGTCAAGCGCCGCGGGCTGGTCGTCCGGGCGCCCGTATGCAGGGATCCGAAGATTTGCCGCTGCAGTCTTCGGAATCGCACAACTCACCTGACGGCGACCTGCGGCATTGTCGTTCGGGACATTCGACAGCCCCCGCGGTCGGACTAATTCCACCAGGGCACTCGCCGCCGAGGATGTGCGGTCAGTGCACCACGACGAAAGGACTCTCTCTCCATGTGCCGAGTCTTGGTCATCGGTGCCAGCGGCAAGACCGGGCGACACGTAGTTGCCGGACTTGTTTCCCGAGGCGCCACGGTCCGGGCAGCCTCGCGCACCCCTGAGCAACTCGACGCCCCGGGAGCCGATCCCACCCGGTTCGACTGGCACGATGAGTCGACGTGGGGCCCCGCACTCGAGACCGTTGACGGCGTATACCTCGTGAAGCCCGAGTCTTCGGACGTCGTCGAGGTGGTCGGCAGGTTCCTGGGCGCCATGAAGGCCGTTGGCGCAGCCCGGCTCGTGTTCCTCTCCGAGAGCGCCACCCAGACCCGGTCCGACGACATCACCGAGCGGCACGTGGAGCGGGTGGTGGAGGCCAGCGGTCTGCAGTGGACGATCCTTCGCCCGAGCTGGTATATGGACGACATCGTCGATGCGGAGTTCTTTGGCTCCATGGTCCGCGATGACCGGATTATCGTGATGACCACGGGTGGTTCGGCCACAGCATGGATCGACGCTCGCGACATCGCGGACGTCGCGGCGGAGATACTCGTCAACGGTGGGGAGGTGGGCCGGGCACTTGACCTGACTGGTCCTGAGGCACTGACCCTCGACCAGCTTGCCGAGCGCATCACCGCAGCCGCCGGCGACCCCGTCAAGGGTGTCGAAGAGAGCGTTCTCGAGGCCAAGAGCCGCATGCGCGCCGAGGGGCTAGACGAGGGCTTCGTCGCATACATGACCCGGATAGTCGAGAGCATCGTCGCGGGGGACACGGCCACCGTCACAGGTGAGGTCGAACGGGTGACCGGCCGTCCGCCGCGCAACATCGACGCGTTTTTGGCGGAGCACGCAGCGCAGCTGCGACCTGTTCGGGAAGTGAAGTCCGAGCTGGACGCCGAGTACGCAAATCAGCTTGCGCGTGAAAACGAGGCCCTCTTCCGTCGCCAGATCTCCGCATGGGCGCGAAACGACCTCGATGACCTGATCGACTGCTACACGGATGACATGGTCTATACGGACATGCCGTTTGCGGATCAGCAGGTCCGGGGCAAGGCTGCTTTCCGGGAGTACATGGCGGGTTACAACGCGCTGTTCGCCGGCAGCCAGGTCGAGGTGGAGATCGTGACGCTGGTCGCCTCCAGCGCCAACGTCGTCGGGGAGTTGCTGTGTCGGGCACGTTACGTTGGCACCGGCGCGCCGGAGGGCGGCGTGCCGGTTGAGTGGTACGCCACGCTCGTGGACACGATCGTAGGTCGGAAGATCGTCTCCGAGCACGCTTACTTCGACCCCACGGCCTTCGACAAAGCAGTCGAGCAGACGGCTACCTGAGCGGTGCTTGCGTTCGGCATCGCGCGGCTGCGCTGCCTCAGTCTGGAAGGATTGTCCCGCTTCGCTTCTGTATACTCCGAACAGTTCGGCTGGCTGTGCCCAGTACGGGGCTAAGGCGCCCATCTGGCTGGCCGTCCTCGCCCGCCAAGGCCGGACGGGGTTCGCTGCCCTCGCTCAGGATGTCGGCCAGGCGGAGTGCGATCGCGAGCTCGTCGCGGCGGCGGCTGATCGGGACGCCGAGCCGCTCTTCGATTGACTTCAGCCGGTAGGCGACGGTTCGCTCGTGGATGTGGATACGGATGGCGGTCGCTGCAGCGTTCTCCCCGGTGGCGAAGTACGCCTTCAGCGTCTCGCGCAGGACCTCGGCGCGCTCGTCGGCGTAGCCGAGCGCGCCGAGTTCGCTGGTCATGAAGTCTCGGGCGGCCGGGAGGTCGCCCAGTACCAGGCTCTCAAGGGCAACGTCGTGATAGCAGGTCACCG
Source organism: Amycolatopsis nivea (assembly GCF_004522235.1). Classification (GTDB taxonomy): domain Bacteria; phylum Actinomycetota; class Actinomycetes; order Mycobacteriales; family Pseudonocardiaceae; genus Amycolatopsis; species Amycolatopsis nivea. The sequence goes on along the minus strand of NZ_SDLT01000041.1, from coordinate 75,712 downwards.
GCCGCGGCCGCAGGCGACCGACCCGGTAGGCCTGCCATGCGTGCCGATGGCCGAGTCGGAAACCCTCGAGGCCTGCCCCGGGGCGGCCTACGGCCAGATAGGTCGCAGCAGGTAGCTCTACTGAGGTTATGTGCTTCTCGAACGACTCGCCGACCCGGCTGCTGCCGAACCAGGCCAGTGACGTGCCCCCGGTGCCCTCTACGACGAGCAGCGAAGCATCCAGGAGGCTGGCCAGGGCGTGGAGCCCCGCATGTGGTGCGTAACCCCAGGCGACAGCGGCGATGTGTTCGAGCTTGAGGTTGTACCCGAGTTGCTCTGTGTCGGTCGGGACTCCGTTGAGGAGGTCGGTGACGATAGCTCGACGCACCCTGTCACGGCTGTGGAAGAAGTACGCCGACTTCTCCTCCTCGTAGGCCGCCACGACGTCGCGGGTGACCTGGTCGTTCCAGGCGAACTGGTACTCCGCTGCCTGTTTGAGGACCGCGACCTGGCGCGGGCCGTTCGGAACAACGCGCACCGCGGTGTCGAGGATCCAGTTCCAGAGAACGACCTGACCGATCCGCCGGGTCAAGAGCAGGTCCGAGAGCTCGACGCCTGCCTGCGCTGCGATCCGCGCTTCCTGCAACGCGCCTTCCGAGGCTCCGTCTGGCAGCTGCCGGGAGTGGCGGAGTCCGCGGATGATGCTGTTGAGCGCCCCGAAGATGCTCGGCGACTCGGACTCCAGCAGCATCGGATCGTGGCGACCGTAATATTTCGGCGCTCCCGAACGAATGCGCTGCCGGATGGCCTCGCCGATGGCGGGGATGTCGTCGGCCAGTACATCGGCCACCGCACGGAGGTCGTGTTCGATCGACATGTTCGTCCCTCCCGTGGAGGCTGCTCAGGGTGCGATTTCGCGATTGTCACGTCGCCGCCGACGATCTGGCCGCTCTGCCATTCCCCGCTGAACCCGGTTCTCGCCGGCTCTGGAGAGGGCCGGGTTGCGTGGAAGCGCACACTTGCGGACGCCTGCCCGTTGGAACTTGGCTCAATACCAACAATCTGCCACCGTCCTGCGGATGGAGCCTTCCAGTTGAGGCGATTGCCGAGCCCGTGTTCGAGGCTTGCCGGCACCGCTGTTGCGATCGCCGCCTGTCGCCGTGCAGCGACGCGGCCGGTCAGTCCGGAAACGGTGGTCAGACCCAGGAGGTCGGGTCTAGCCGGGTCAGGCCGGCGGTCACCGGACCGGTGCGCCGCCCGGTGTCGCTCGCCTCTTCGGTCCGGATCAATGCCAAGCGGACCAGTTGACCACCGAGGAAGCGGATCGGCTCCGGTGGGAGCCATCCAGTGGGGAGCCGGGTGAGGCCGCAGTCGCTCCACTCGTCGTCGGCTCCGGTCGCAAGACTGGCGAGGATGCGCCCGCCGAGCCGGGAAGGGCCGACGCCGTCGCCTGAGTAGCCGGTGCCTACGAAGACGCGGGGATTGTCAGGCAGCGCGGTGAAGAACGGCAAGGACGTCAGTGAGTACTCGACCGGTGCCCGCCACGACGATATCGCCAGACCGGACAGCTGCGGGAATGAACGCTCGAAGTGGCGGCCAAGCAGCGCCAGATGGGGCACCGGGCCGAACATCGAACTCGCGCCGCGGTCGCGAAACCCGAGGCCGACCCCGCCCTTGCCGAAGAGCAGGCGACCGTCGTCAGTCGTCCGCCAGTAGTTGAGCAGGCGCCGGGAGTCCGAGGCACCGGTGCCCTCCCCTGCAGCTGTTCGGAGTTCGGGGGGAAGCGGTTCGGTGACGAAGTTGTCGCTTGCCGTCATCACCAGGTGCCGGCGGACCCACGGCAGGCTCGACGCCCAGGCGTTGATCGCCAGGACTACCCGGTCCGCGGTCACCACACCACCATCGGTCCGCACCCGGACCGGGCCGGTTCCCTCGATGGCTCGGACCGGGCTCTGTTCGTAGACATCCACACCCAGGTCGGCGGCGGCGCGGCGGAGTCCTCGTGCCAACGCGGCGGGCTGCAGCACTGCGGCGGAGGGATCGAAGGCACCTCCGCGAGCCGGAGAGCCAGCCAGTTCGGCGGCCCGCTCGCGCGAGACCTCGTGCAAGGGAGCCCCGGGCACGTCCGCCAGCGCATCGAGGGTGTCCATCCAGGCGTCGTCCTGGTCCGGGGCGGTCGCAGTCCAGAGCCAGCCGCACCGCCGGATTGACGCGTCAATGGCGTGCGCCCCGGCGAAGGCGATGACGTCCTCGACCGCTTCAGCGGATGCACGGGCCAGGCGCGCACCTTCGTCCGCGCCTGCATGCGCCACTAACGCCGGGTATTTCGGCCAAAGGTTCATCAGGAACCCGGCGTTCGTCCCGCTGGCCCCGCTTCCGCACAATTGCGCCTCGACGACGGCAACGGAGATGCCAGGGTCGCGTTGCTTGAGTTCGATGGCGGTCCACAACCCGGTGTATCCGCCGCCCACGATGCAGACGTCCGCTCGGATCCGGCTCTGGAGCGCCGGACTGCGGTCGTCGTCCTCTCGCAGGGCGTGAGCGAGCCAGTGGCTGGACTGGCTCGCCGCTGTGGGCAGGCTGTTCAGTCGCATCGGTCAACCTTCCCGACCGTGGCCAACGACGTCAGGAGATCGTCGGCCCACTGCGGTTCGTAGGCGACGAACCGCGGGACCCCTCCGTCGGCGGGCGGGGCTGTCCAGTGGTAGTCGACGCCCGGGTTATGCAGCCCGGCAAGATCTTCCGCGGTGAACAGGTGGGGACTGCCCTGGATCTCCGGGCGCCGTGCCGTTCGCCAGTGTTCGTGCACTTCGCGCATCCCGGATCCCTGGCTCAGCGCACGGTCGAGTGCGTCTTGGTTCACGGACTGGCATTCAGCGGCGACGGCGATGATTTCGGAGTGAACGCTGATGCAGCGCTGGTCGGTATAGAACGCGCGGCGAAGGGCCGCGTCCAGCTCGTCGCTGGCGGCCATGCCTCCAACATGCTCCGCCTTGGCGGCCTGGACTGCGGCCATCGCGGGCAGAGTGGTGACCGGATAGGCGTGCTCGTGCGACGTCCACGGCCGCCAACCCAGCTCTGGCCGGAGTCCTGCGATCGCGATGACCTCGGCGTCGATGACCGGTTTCGGCGTCCCTCGCCTGTTGAACAGCTCCAGCGGAAATGCCCGGTGGTCGACGACGAGCGGGATGTCGCGCCGGCTGGCTGCCGTGTGCAGGGTGTCCAGGGCGAGAGACGCCCACGGGCAGCCGATGTCCGACCAAACCGTGACGACCCGCGGTGACGGATGGCGGAGCGGTTCACTCATCAGGCAAGTGTGTTCGACCCTGCTGCCGGAGCTCTTACAGCGAATGGGACAGAACGGCGCGCCGGTTTGTCGTACCGCGACAAAGCACGGAGGTTCGGACGTCGAGGTGATCACCACCGCACCATCCGCCCTGACCTGGTTGTCGTATCGGGAGCACCGCGGGTAAGCCCTTGCAAGGTTCCGTAGATGTTCCTGCCGTTGTGCTTCGCACATACTGGGACAGCGTCTGGAGCGGGCACCGGTGCGCTCGGCGGGGAGGGAGCACCAGATGAGTACCGACAGCGCGCCCCGGCAGGCTTTCTGGTGTGCAGCCGGAAAGCCGGGTCGTTGCCCGCCCAGGGATACGGCATGTTGCGGCCGATCGCCGTTCCGCTCACGGGCGTGACGGGCAGCAGCACCTGGCTGGCCGTCACGTTCGCGGCGCGTCGGCAGCGCGCCGACGACCTGACCCGAGTTGCTCGGACGGCAATCGCGCCATGATGTTCAACCTGTGTACGGCGATTGCCGGCCAGGCCGGCCACCGAGGCGAAGGAGCTCTCATGACCTACGACACGATTGTGATCGGAGCGGGTTTCGCCGGGCTCCGAGCTGCACGTGAACTGAGCGCGGCCGGACAGACTGTCCTTCTGCTCGAGGGCGGCGATCGTGTCGGCGGACGGGCCTTCATGCGGCCATCGGCGACTTCGCCTTCCTTGTTCGTCGAGGCAGGCGGCGCCTACATCTCACGGCACCACCATCCCCGCGTGGCTGCGGCGATCGACGGGTACGGGCTCGGTACTGAACCGGCCGCGCCGGCAACCGTGTTCCGCAACAGGCTGGGCCCCGGGAACCACGACTCGGCGTTTCCGATCCCGATCGAGGAGGCCGTCGAAGCCGAGGCGGCCCTGTATCAGATCCTCCACGACGCCCACCGCATCGACGCCGAGGCTGGTTTGGACCGCCAGGGCCTGGACGACTTGGACATCTCGCTGCTGGAATACGTCGATGCACTGAGGCTTCCTCCAGTCACGCGCCAGCTCGTGCTGTCGTGGGGCTGGAACATGATGGGCCAGCCGCCTGCCGAAGCTTCGGCTTTGTGGGCACTGCAGTTCGTTGCTGCGCACGGGCACAGTCTGCTCAGCGTCGTGCTATCGATCGACGAAGTCCTGGCCGAAGGAACCTCGGCGCTGGCAGCTGCGATGGCCGCCGACGTGCCTGATCTACGGTTGAACGCTTTTGTCAACGCGGTCAGGCAGCGATCGGAGGGCGTGGAGGTGATCGTTGACGGAGACGAGGTCCTCGCAGCGCACGACGTCGTGGTCGCGACGCCCTTGAACACGTGGCGGAACCTCGATTTCGATCCTCCGTTGCCGTCCGCACGGGCCGCATTGGTGGCGGAGGGCCACGGGTGCCGCGGGCTGAAGCTGCTCATCGAGGTCAAAGGTGCGCCGGCGGGGATTTCATGCACAGGCGACGGAGTCTTCCCGACCCTGTACGACTACCTGGCCACCAAGGACGGTGGGCGGATTCTCGTGGCGTTCACCGACTCGAGCTCGATCGATCCCGCGGACGCCGTGGCCGTCGAAGCCGCGGTGCACCACTATCTGCCGGACGTGACGGTGGTCGGGGTCGACTACCACGACTGGGCGAACGACCCGCTGTTCCTCGGCCCGTGGGTGTCGCCGCGAGTCGGGCAGTTCAGCAGGGTCCACAAGGCGCTGGGGGATAAGCACGGCGCAGTGCACTTCGCGGGCTCCGACGTTTCGTTGCGCTTCCCGGGGTACATCGAGGGGGCGTTCGAGACAGCGGACCGGGTGGTGGCCGAAATCCTTGCCGCGTCGTCATCACCGGAGACGGCGAAACCGGCCTGAGCACATGAAGCGGGACCTCGGGGACCAGCTGGCGCCGCTGGTCGGCAGCCGTGGGAGGAACAGAGGACAAGGTGAGCCTGACCGTCGACTCCTTGGTGGAGAATCCGCTCATTCGCACCCGCATCGTCGCGGGGAAAAGTGGCGGTGGCCGGGTCGTTGCCTGGGCGCACACCTGTGAGTTGCGCGACCCCTGGAACTGGCTCGGAAGCGGCGACCTCTTGCTGACGGACGGCTACGGGTTCCCGGCGGAACCCGCGCGGCAGATCGAGTTCATCGACAACCTCGCGCGGGTGGGAATTGCCGGACTGGTTCTCGCCGAGGGCTTCGTCGCGCCGACGCTCAGCCAGTCGGCGAGGGACGCGGCAGAGGAACGCGCGTTCCCGGTGCTCAGCACCGAACGCAGCGTTCCGTTCGTCACGATCGCCCGGCTGGTCGCCGACAGCAACAGCGGTCGGTCCGGCGCGCGGCTGACCTGCGTGCTGCGCCTGTACGACGTCTTGCGCCGTTCCCACCTCCGCGACCGAGACGCGGTCAACCTGCTCGACGACCTCGCGCGAGAGGTCAACGCAGAGTTGCACGTCATCGACGTCGTACGAGGTCGTGAGCTCATGCCGACCCGGGAGCCGATGGCTGAGAACCTGCGCGCTGCCGTACTGGCCAAGGTCAAAGAGCACGCCGGCATGCTTCCAGCGTTCAGCCGGGTGTCGACGAAAAACCTGGAAGCTCTCGTGTTACCGGTCGGCCGCCATGACACCACCGCACTCGTTGCCCGCGCTACGCCTGCCGACGATCTGCCTGACCCCGTGTTGGCGCAGCACGTGGCGATGATCGCCGAAATGGACGTCGAACGTCGATGTGCCAAGGCGTTGCGTACCCGGGAGCGCCGCAGCGCGCTGGCCAGACGGCTCGTGGACGGCGCACTCGCGCCCGAAGCTGCCGTCTCCCAACTCGAGTTCTTGGGTCTGGGCACCGGCCCGTGGCGAGTCGCCATGTGGGAGGCCGTGGCACGAGAGGATGCGGCCGGCCTCGAAGCGGAGCTTGTGGCGCTGGAAGTTCCGAATCTCTACCTTGCGAGCGGCGATGCCCACCTGCTCGTTCTACGGGAAGATGCTTCGCCGGATGCCTTGCAGTCATCGCTGTCGCCCTGGCCGGCAAGGGTCGGCCTCAGCCAGCCGGTCCTGTCGTCCACGCGATTTCCCGATGCTTTCCGAGAGGCGAAGTGGGCTCTCGAAGGTGCGCGCGCGTTGCAGATCGACCTGTCAGTGTATGGAACGCACAGCTCGCATTTCCTGCCTCGCACGGTCGCGGAAGGCGAAGCTGCCGTGTCCAGATTGCTCGGCCCGATCATGGAATACGATGCCAAAAACGACACGCAGCTCCTGCAAACACTCAAGGTCTTCTTCGAGGTCAACCGGTCCTGGCAGGAGGGTGCGAAGCGACTCGGAATACACAAGCAAACGCTGGCCTATCGCATGAAGAAAGTTGAGGAGCTGACTGCCGCGGATCTGCGGGACTTCGGGTGCCAGGCAGAACTGTTCTTCGCGATACGGACGTGGTCCCTTCTTCAACTGGGGTGACCTGGGACGAAATCCGGGCTGTTCGGTGTCAAGCTCACGTTCAGGATGCCGAGCCAGCCGACTGGGGAAGCTGGTCTTGGCCCCACAGGCCAGCGGACCGCTCAGCCAGTTCGACGACATTGCTCAGCAACATGGCCCGCGTCATCGGCCCGACGCCACCCGTCGCGCGCGTCCACTTCCCGGCCACGTGCTCGACGTCAGGATGGACATCGCCCAGAACGCCCTCGACGGTGCGGGTGATACCCACCGACAGGACAGTCGCCCCCGGTTTGATCCAGTGGGGCTTGACCAGGTGCGCAACGCCTGCCGCGGCGATCACCACATCCGCGACCCTGGTGTGCGCGGCGACATCCACGGTCGCCTCGTGGCAGAGAGTGACGGTCGCGTGTTCGGTCGGCCTGGTCAGCATCAACCCGAGCGGCCTGCCCACCGTCGTCCCGCATCCGATCACACAGAATTGCTTGCCGGTGATCGGCACCTGGTCGCGCCGAAGGAGTTCGAGAATTCCTCGGGGCGTGCACGGCAACGTGCCGGGCCTGCCAAGCAGCAAACGACCGAGGTTGGTCGGATGAAGACCGTCTGCATCCTTGTCGGGATCTATCGCCTCCAGCACCACACGCATGTCGATGTGCGACGGCAGCGGCAGCTGGACGAGGAAGCCCGAACACTCCCGATCCTCGTTGAGACGAGCGACCTCGGCAAGCACCTGTTCTTGAGTCGTGTCGACGGGCAGCTCGACCTGGATGGACTGCATCCCGACTTGCGCGCAATCCCGATGTTTTCCCGCGACGTAGGCACGCGAAGCGGGATCGTCGCCGACGAGGATCGTTCCGAGACCAGGACGCTGACCCATGCCGGCGAGCCGATCGATCCGCCCTGCCAGCTCGCATTTGACCTCCTGCGCGGCAAGACTCCCGTTGATCACAGCCGCTGAATGTCGCACTGGGTTGCCCTTTCGTCCGCGTCCGACCTGAGTGAAACATCGCGAAAGAAGACTGTCCGAGGCCGACTGCGACCGGTACTGGCCGATCGCACGACATACGCGGCAGCACTGCATCGATCGTCCGAATCGCGGGCCTCGCGTGGCGGATGAGGTAGCCGGCGCCTTTCACCCTGATCGATCGAACAGGTGCAATGGGCCTGTTCGATCGATCGTCGCATGGAGAGGCGGCAACGCGACCAGCAAAGTGGTGTCCAAGGGAGGGCGGATTTCATGGGACTCAGGTTGCCCGCGCGGGCACAGGTCGTCATCGTCGGCGGCGGCATCGTCGGCGCCAGCACCGCGTACCATCTCGCGCGCCGCGGCTGGACCGACGTGGTCGTACTGGAGAAGAACACAGTGACGTCCGGCACCACGTGGCACGCGGCCGGCCTCGTGACCCAGGCACGCGGGACGTACGGCACGCGCGCGATCGTGCGACGCAGCCTCGAGATCTTTAAGTCCCTTGAAGAGGACACGGGGTTCTCGACCGGCTTCGTCGAGACCGGCACGCTCAACATCGCGACGTCTGCGGCTCGCATCGATGAGTTGCGCCACCAGGCCAGCGTCGTTCGCAGCAACGGGATCGAAGCGGAATTGCTCGACGTCGAGCAGACGATCCGGGTCCATCCGCTGCTGAATCCCGACGGGCTGCACGGAAGTCTCCACTTCCCGCGAGACGGCCGAGGAACCGCGACCGACACGACGATGTCGCTGGTTCGGGGAGCGACGCGCCGCGGCGTGCAGGTACTGGAAGGCATCTCGGCCGTCGACGTGCTCACGTCTCACGACCGGGTCGTGGGCGTCCGTACGGCGCAGGGAGACATCGAGGTGGAGTACGTAGTCAACGCGACCGGACTGTGGGGGCGGGAATTCGGCGCCAAAGCGGGTGTGGAAGTGCCGCTGCAGGCATTGGCGCACTACTACGTCGTCACCGACCTGATTCCGGACTTGCCGCGAAACCTGCCGACGGTCAAAAGCGGCGACGAGTACGCGTACGTGAAGGACGAAGCCGGCGGGCTGATGGTCGGGTTCTTCGAGCCGGGAAGCTACGCCTGGGGCAGCCAGGGAATCCCGGCGGACAAAGGATTCGTGCAGCTGCCCGAGGACTGGGATCACCTCGGCCCTTACTACGAGAAGCTGATCCACCGGATGCCCGTCCTCAAGGACGCGGGAATCCGCCTCCACTTCTGCGGCCCGGAAAGCTTCACCCCGGACGGCCAGTACCATCTGGGCGAAGCCCCGAACCTGCGCAACTACTTCGTCGCCGCCGGGTTCAACTCCGTAGGCTTCCTGTCGGGACCGGGTGCCGGCTCGGTGCTGGCCGATCGGATCGTGGACGGCCGCAGTCCGGTCGACCTGCCCGAAACCGACTTGGGCCGGGTGCAGCGGCACGAGACGAATCGGCGGTTTCTCGAACAACGAGCGCTCGAATCACTGGATCTGGCCTACGAAATCCATTGGCCGTTCCAACAGCGCACCAGCGCCCGCCCTTTGCGGATCAGCCCGTTGCACGGCAAGACCGCGGCGGCGGGTGCGGTTTTCGGCGAGCTGTGCGGCTGGGAGCGGGCGAACTGGTACGCGCCGTCCGATGCGGAGCGACGCTACGAATACACCTTCGAGCGGCAAAACTGGTTCGAGCACTCGGCGGCCGAACATCGCGCCGTCCGGGAACGCGTCGGCGTGATCGACACTTCCTCCTTTGGGAAGCTGCTGGTCCAAGGACGGGACGCGGTGCGTGTGCTGCAGCGGCTGTCGGTGAACGATGTCGATACCCGAACCGGGCGGATCACATACACACAGTGGCTCAACGAGCATGGCGGGATCGAAGCGGACGTCACCGTGACCCGGCTCGACGAGGACCGGTTCCTCGTGCTCTCCGGACCCGCGACGGTCAACCGGGACCTGGCCCACCTGCGGCGGCACCTCACCGATCAAGACTTCTGCACCGTTGCCGACGTAAGCGGGACCATGGCGATGCTCGCGGTCATGGGCCCGGACTCCCGTCGGCTCCTCCGGCAGGTGACGGACGCCGACTTGTCATCGGAAGCATTCCCGTTCGGCGCATCGGCCGAAATCGACCTCGGCCTCGGCTTCGTGCGCGCAACGCGCGTGACGTACGTCGGCGAGCTCGGATGGGAGCTGCTGATCCCCGCCGAAATCGCGCACCATGTCTGGGACGTGCTCTTCGAAGCCGGGCAGTCGTGCGGGATCAAGCCCGCCGGGTATCACGCGATGAACTCCCTGCGGCTGGAGAAGGGCTACCGCAGCTGGGGCCACGACATCTCGGCCGGCGACAACCCGCTGGAAGCAGGACTCGGTTTCGCCGTGAAGTGGGACAAGCCCGGTGGGTTCATCGGCAGGGAAGCCCTGGCACAGGCCAAAACGGCGGGAGTCTCGCGCCGGCTCGTCCAATTCACGCTGACCGAGTCCGACGCGCTCCTCTTCCACGACGAGCCGATCTTCCGGGACGGACATCTCGTCGGCCGCGTCGCGTCTGCTCAGTTCGGCCACACCTTGGGAGCCGCCGTGGCGCTCGGCTGGGTGAGTGCCCCCGAAGCCGTCGCCCGGACCTGGTTCGAGGAAGGGGACTACGAGATCGAGACAGGCAATCGCCGAGTGCGGGCGCGAGCGTCCTTGCGTCCCCTGTACGACCCGAAGTCGGAAAGGCCCAAGTCGTGACAAGTGAAATCGTGTTGACGTTGTCCTGCGCCGATCGGCCGGGGATTGTCGCGGCGGTCGCCGGATTCCTCGCCGACCGAGGGTTCACCATCCGAGACAGCCAGCAGTTCGGGGATGAAGCTACCGGTCTGTTCTTCATGCGGGTCCACGCCGCGGAGGGCGCACCCGTCGATCTCTCGTCGCTGCGCTCGGAATTCGGCTCCGTGTCTGATCCGTTGGACATGACTTGGGCAATTCACGACCCCGGTCACCGTCACCGGCTGCTCGTCATGGTGTCCAAACAGGGCCACTGCCTCAATGATCTGCTGCACCGGGTCCGGACGGGTTCGCTGCGTGCGGAGATCGTTGCCGTGGTGTCCAATCATGAGGATCTGCGACCATTGGTGGACTGGCACGGGATCCCGTTCCACCACGTTCCGGTGGCACCGGACACGAAACAGCGGGCGGAGGACGAGCTGCGGAAGCTCGTGACCGCATACTCTGCGGAGACTGTGGTCCTCGCTCGCTATATGCAGATCCTGTCCGACAGCCTCTGCCGGGAACTGCGCGGGCGTGCCATCAACATCCACCACAGTCTCCTCCCCAGCTTCAAGGGCGCCCGACCGTACTTCCAAGCTCACGCTCGGGGCGTCAAGGTAGTCGGCGCGACAGCCCACTACGTGACGTCGGATCTCGACGAAGGACCGATCATCGAGCAGGGGTTCGCGCCCGCCGATCACAGTCATTCCGCGGCTGCTCTGACGGAGATCGGCAAAGACTTGGAAGCTTTGGCGCTGGCACGCGCCGTGGCAGCGCATGCGGAGCACCGGGTGATGATCAATGGAAACAAGACGGTGGTCTTTCGGCGGTAGGAGGCTTCGCGGAGAGCCGGCTGCCGGGAGATCCGGCGTGACCAGCTTCCAGCGCACGGCCGACTTCGCGCGCCGAGCGCCAACCTGACCACCCGAACGTTAGGGACGACCATGACGATGACACACCTCGAAGATGCCGTGACGACGCAACTTCCCGCGTCTACGCCGAAATCCACCAGCCTGAGCGACCAACGTGAGGCTACCCTCCCCGTCTGGTCCGCAGGCACCGTCGAAACCGGGGTGTGGGAGTGCGAGCCGGGTGTATTTACCACCGCCCGGAACGGTTCCCACGAGATCTGCCAGATCTTGGCCGGTTCCGCCACTCTCACGGGCGAGGACGGGCAAGTTGTCCGCCTGGTCCCCGGTTCCATCGTCGTACTGCCCGACGGGTGGAAGGGCAGTTGGCGCGTCCACGAGAGCCTTCGCAAGACGTATGTGATCGTCCACGTCAGCCGGGACGACGCCGACAATGTCCGATTGGCGGCAAAAAGGCTCCCGTGAGCGAACTCTCCGACGTGTGTGACTTTCTTGCCGCCGAAGGTGCCTGGTCGCGACGCCGGCGGCATCTCAACAGGATCCAGGCTGATCCGGCCCATGGCCCCGTATTTTTCCGACCTGCCCTGCCGCTCGCCGGGATGAAGCGTTGCAAAGACCCATCGACGCGGCAGCAGCTTACCTGAAATAAGCATGATGTGCACAAAGGAGCTTCTTCGGTTGTCATTGTCGGTCAGAGCGCAATCTCTCCAGGTGCGGCACAGTGAATCAGCCGAACCCGACAGGAGGGCGCCGTGAAGCTACCCGCGCTGCGGTACGTCGCACCGCGAACCATCGAACAGGCGTGTGCCCTGCTCGACGCAGACGATGACGCCAAGATCGTCGCTGGTGGCCAGAGCCTGATGCCGCTGCTGGCCATCCGGCTCGCCATCCCGTCGACGCTGGTCGATATCGGACGGATACCAGGCCTGGACCGGATCGAGGAAGCGGGCGACTATCTGCGTGTCGGGGCGATGGTCACGCACGAGAGGGTGATTACGTCGCCCCTTGTGCGCGAGCGGTTGCCGCTGATGATCGAAGCAGGGCGCAACATCGCGCACGTCCAGATCCGGTCGCGGGGCACCATCGGCGGCTCGATCGTGCACGGCGACAACGCGGGCGAGTGGCCGCTTGCGCTGTTGACCCTGGGCGGCGCGGTCGAGGTGCAGAGCGTGCGGGGACGCCGGACGATTCCGGCCGAAGAGCTCTTCCTCGGCCCTTACATGACAAGTATCCGGCCGGACGAGATCCTCACCGACGTGTGGTTGCCGACCCACGCCCGTGGTTGGAGCTTCCACGAGGTGGCGCGCAGGGCGGGCGACTACGGCCTGGCGCTGGTCGGCGTGCGCCTCGAGTTCAACGCCAATACGTGCACTGCGGCGACGATCACCGTGGGCGCGGCGGTAGGGACTCTCCAGCGTGTGACGGCCGCCGAGGAGGCCGTCATCGGGTCCGATGTGGACAGAGATGCCGCCAGATCGGCCGGCGAGGCAGCAGCTGCCTCGTTGTCCTTCATTTCGGACATCCACGGATCCCGTGAGTACCGCGCTCATCTCGTCGCTGGACTTGTCGAGCGCGCCGTAGCAGACGCAGGAGGTCGTCGATGACCACGAAAGCCCAACCCGCCGAGCATCTCGACGTGACGATTCGCGTCAACGGGCGGGAGACCACAACCAGGGTCGCCGCACGGGACAGCCTGGCCGATCACCTCCGAGATCAACTCGGGCTGACCGGCACGAAACTGGGCTGCGAGCACGGAGTGTGCGGAGCATGCACCGTGCTGCTCGATGACAAGCCGGTGCGGTCATGTCTGATGCTGGCAGCACAGGCGGACGGCCACGAGCTGCGCACGGTGGAGGGCCTGGCCGGACGAAGCTCGCTGTCTCCGCTGCAGGAGTCGTTCCGTCGGCAGCACGCGTTGCAGTGCGGCTTCTGTACGGCCGGGTTCCTGATGTCGGCGACGGCACTTCTGGAGCACAATCCGCGGCCTACCAGAGAGGAAGTCGTGGACGGGCTGTCCGGTTGCCTGTGTCGTTGCACCGGTTACGAAAAGATCGTCGAAGCTGTTCTGGACGCGGCGCACGGCAACGCGAACGAGGTCGGCCAATGACCGCAGCTGACCAGACGAACCAGGTGAACGGGCCGCACTCGAAGACACCGCAGGTCGCGGCACGGGCCGTGGGGGCGCGCGTACAACGGCATGAAGACCCTCGGCTGCTGACCGGCCGCGGGCAGTATCTCGCCGATGTGCGGCTGCCCGGAAAGTTGCACGCGGCCTTCGTGCGCAGCCCGGTTGCTCATGCCCGGATCACCGGAATCGACACCAGCGCAGCTTCCGGTCTTCCCGGCGTCCACCTCGTATGGACCGGTGCCGATGCGGCCCGGTTCTGCAGCGGTGTCGAAGGCGTCCTCAACGTCGAGGGCTGCGTTCCGACTGTCATGCCCCTCATGGCCACCGACGTCGTACGGTATGTCGGCGAGTCGGTGGCGGTCGTTGTCGCCGACAGCCGTGCAGTGGCCGAAGATGCCGCCGATCTGGTCTCCCTCGACTTCGACGAGCTGCCGGTCGTCGTCGACCCACTGACGGCCCGCAAAGGAGGCCCGGCCGCCAACGAGCAGCTGAGCGACAACATCGGCCTGCTCGGAGGAGCGACGTTCGGCGACGTCGATACCGCATTCGACGAGGCACACCGAGTCGTGGAGGCGACTTACTACACCGGTCGGCTGGCGGCATTGCCCATGGAGACCCGCGGATGTATCGCCGACTACGACTGGACAAGCCAGAACCTCCGGGTCTGGACGTCGAGCCAGGTGCCGCACTACGTGCGGTACTGCCTGACTGCCTACCTGGAGTTCCCCGAACACCGGGTCGAGGTGCTGACCCCCGACACCGGAGGCGGGTTCGGGCAGAAAGCGCACCTGTACCCGGAGGAACTGATCATCCCGCTGCTCGCACGTGAACTGGGATCGCCGGTCTCCTGGGTCGAGGACCGCCGCGAGAACCTCATGGCGGCGACCCACGCGCACGAGCAGTTCGTCACGATCGCCTACGCCCTCGACGAGCAGGCGCGGATCTCCGCCGTGAGAACCCACGCTCTCGGAGACGGCGGTGCCTACCATTCGGTGCCCTGGTCCATGGCCGTCGAGCCCTGGTGCGCGGCGGCCGTCACGCCGACCGGCGTCTACGACATTCCCGCGACAACCTACGTGTACGAGGCGACTGCTACCAACAAGTGCCCGGTCGGCGCCTACCGCGGAGTCGGATACATGGCCGGGACGCTTGCTCGGGAGGCGCTGGCCGACGAGGCGGCACGGGCGTGCGGCATGTCGCCGTTCGAGTTCCGGCGCCAGAACGTGGTCAAGGGATTTCCCTGGGTCAATCCACAGGGAATCTGCTTTGACGAAGGAAGCTGGCTCGAGACCATCAACATGCTGGAGAAGATGGTCGACTATCCGGCGTTCCTCGCCCGGCAAGCCGAGGCCAGGGAACGGGGCCGCTACCTCGGCCTCGGGTTGAGCGTCTTCGTGGAAAGCAGCGGTGAGAGCACGGCCATGGGAGCCGTTCACGGCCTCCCCGACGTCTATCACGACACCGCGACCGTCCGGATGGATCCCAACGGATGCGCCACCGTCACCATCGGACTGACGACGCAGGGCCAGGGAAACCGGACGACGATGGCCCAGGTCGCCGCGGACATGCTCGGAATCCCGTACGAGAACGTCACTGTGCGGGCAGGCGAGTCGACTTCGCACGCGTACGGCAGCGGAACCCTCGGCAGCCGGGGCGCGGTGGTAGCCGGCGGTGCCGTGAGCAGCGCCGCCCACGTACTGAGGGAGAAGATCATCGCTGTCGCCGCATCGATGCTCGAGGCCTCCCCGGACGACATCCAGCTGGAGGACGGCAGCGCACGTGTCGCGGGCGTACCGGACGCCTCCGTCAGTGTGACCGACATCTGCACGTCCATCTATTTCGACTCCACTGTCTGGCCGGATGGATTCGACCCGGCGATGGAAGCCACGGCTGCCTACGATCCGTCCCGGCCGATGTTCTCCAACGGCGGCCACGCGGTGATCGTCGAGGTGGACGCGTTCACGGGCTTCGTCAAGGTGGAGAAGGTCTACTCCGTGGAGGACGCCGGCACCATCATCAATCCCGACATCGTCGACGGCCAGATTCGCGGCGGGGTGGTCCAGGGAATCGGCGCGGCGCTCTTCGAGAGGCTTGTCTACGACGGCGACGGCCAGTTGCAAACCACCACGCTGCTCGACTACCAGGTCCCGACCATGGACGTCTCGCCTCCGTTCGAGATCGCCCATCTGTGCTCGCCCTCCGCGCACACCGCCTATGGCGTCAAGGGTATGGGCGAATCTGGGCTCATCGCAGCCCCGGCAGCGGTCCTCAATGCCGTGAACGACGCATTGACGCCCTTCGCCGCCATCATCCGAGAACTGCCCGCCACCCCTGAGCGCATCTTCGACGCGATCAGGAAATCCCGTGAACAGCCGAAAGCGCAGTCGGTCAGTTGAGCAGTCGCCTTGACGCTGAGGTCAAATGACCTCAGCGTCAAGCCGAGTGCTCCAGCAAGACCACGAAAATAGTCGAAACGATCAATTTGCGAGCCGTGCCGATCTTTTGTTAAACGTTTACCGGAAGCATCAACTCTTCCGGTGTTTTGCGGCACTGTAGTCGCTGCAATTTGATCATATGCAGACTGCGACAACTTCGTCCGAGGCTTTGTGAGGCTTCGCCGGTGGAATACCCATCCGCAGCGTCAATAGTTATCTCGGTCACTCGAAGCGGTCAGACGGTACCGCGACCGAGATGCAGAGAAGGAGAACCGGATGGATTCACCTCAAACCGGAGCGGAGACGTCTCCCTTGACAGGCGCCGTTGACGGCGGCCAGGACGGTCTCGAAGGCCTCGAGCGCGGCACGTTGAGCATGGGCAAGGCCATGGGACTCGCGATCGTGGTCTTCAGCCCAGTCCTGACTGCGGCCACCGTGGGTTCGTTCGTCGGCGGGGCCGCCGGCTCGTCCGGATGGCTGTCCGCGCTCGCTGGGGCCGTGGTCATGGCGTGCGTGGGGGTGGCCATTGTGCCGTTCGCCCGGCGGTTCGTGGTGTCGGGTGCGCTGTACTCGTACATCGGTCACGTTTTCGGTCGTTCCGCGAAGTTCGTGACCGGTGCCTCGCTCGCGGTCGGCTATGCGGTGGGAATGATGGTGATGCTCGGCGTCCTGGGCCTCTATGCCAGCAGCATGATGTCTTCGGTGTTCGGGTTCTCGGGCGCCACGTCGTTGCCCGGCCAAGTAGTCATCTACCTGGTGACGATTACGACGGCTGGCCTGCTGGCATTTCGCAGTCTCGACACCTCGGTGAAGATCAGCATTTGGCTGTTGATCCTGTCGGCTCCCGTTGTCGTTGTCGTGCTCGTCGCGAATCTGTTCACGCCGGGTTTCGACTTCGGCAGCCAGTTCACGTTCGGTGATTTCTCTATGGGCGGGTTCACTCTCGGTCTCGTTCTCTGCGCAACATTCTTCGTCGGGTTCGAGGCCAGCGCGGCCACCGCCCTGGAGACCGCGGACCCCATGCGCACCGTGCCGCGCTTGATGATCAGGGTCCCGTTGATCGTGGGTGGCATCGCGGTCCTGGCATCGCTGCTGTCGGTGCCTTCGCTCGGCGCGATCGGGGACCAGATCGCCGCGGGCGAATCGCCGATTTCGGCTATGGCACAGAAGTCCGGGCTGGGTTTTCTCGCGCCAGTCGCCGATGTTGCGCTGGTTCTCAGTTCCTACGCCATCGTAGTCGGTTTCCTGAACTACGCCTCCCGCGTGTGGGCCACGATGGCCAGCGAAGGGCTGTTGCCGGCGAGCATCGGACGCGTCCATCGCCGGACTCACACTCCGGCGGCCGCGATCCTCACGATCGGGATTGTGGCGTTGGTCTTTCCCATCGTCTTGAGCGCGGTGACGAAGGCGACGCCGTTCGAGGTGTATCAGTATCTCGCGACGTTGTTCCCCTACTTGTGGGTGCTGCCGTACGTGTTGATCTGCATCGGCTCGATGGTGCTGCTGAGGCGTGCCGGCGAACTGACCGTGGCCAGGACGATCGCCTGCGTGGTCGGGGTCATCGGCATCGGAGGTTCGTATGTCAACTCGATCGTGAACCCGACCGGAACCCCGTTGGACTACATGACCTGGGTAGCTCCGGCGGCGATCGCCGCCATGATGCTCATCATGGCGGCACGGCAGCTGGTAGCACGTCGCAGCGATACCGGAAAAGAGGCGTGATGGTTTACGACACGATCGTTGTCGGTGCGGGATTCGCCGGTCTGCGCGCGGCGCGCGAACTTGCCGCGGCGGGTCAGTCCGTGCTTCTGCTCGAAGGGGGCGATCGGGTCGGTGGCCGCGCGTATCGCCGCCGATCGCGGACTTCCCCGTCGGTGTGGGTGGAACTCGGCGGCGCCTACATCTCACGGCACCACCATCCGCGCGTCGCAGCCGAGATCGACCGCTACAGCTTGCGGACCGAGCCGGCGGCACCGGCTACCGTATTCCAGAACAGGCTCGGTCCCGGTGGCCATAATTCGGCGTTCCCGATTCCCATCGAGGAGGCGGCCGAAGCCGAAGGCGGCTTGTATCGCCTGCTGCGCGACGCGCACCGGATCGACGTCGATGCCGGCTTGGATCGCCAGGGCCTCGACGACCTGGACATCCCGCTGCTCGACTACGTCGAGTCGCTGAAGCTGCCTCCCGTGACGCGCCAGCTCGTCTTGTCATGGAGCTGGAACATGCTGGGGCAACCTGTCTCCGAGGCGTCGGCGCTATGGGCCCTGCAGTTCATCGCCGCACACGGCTATAGCGTGTTAGGAATCGTGTTGTCCCTCGACGAGGTGCTTTCCGACGGCACCTCCGCGTGGGTCGAGGCGATGGCGGCCGACGTTCCTTCGATGCGGCTCGGTGCTGTCGTGAATGCGATCAGGCAACGACCGGAGGGAGCGGAGGTCGTGATCGACGGCGGCGAACTCCTCCACGCCCGCCACGTTGTCGTCGCCACGCCTCTCAACACTTGGCGCAACGTCGAGTTCGATCCGCCGTTGCCCGCCGGACCGGCCGCGGTGGTGAAGGACGGACACGGCTGCCGGGGGCTGAAGCTGCTGATCCAGGTGAGCAACGTGCCGGCCGGGATGTCCTGTACCGGCGACGGTGTACTGCCGACCCTCTACGACTACCTGCCCGCCGAAGACGGAGGCCGAATCCTGGTGGGGTTCACCGACTCCAGCTCGCTGGATCCTGCCGACGGCGAAGCCGTCGCTGCCGCGGT
The DNA here is from genome assembly GCF_004522235.1 of Amycolatopsis nivea. Classification (GTDB taxonomy): domain Bacteria; phylum Actinomycetota; class Actinomycetes; order Mycobacteriales; family Pseudonocardiaceae; genus Amycolatopsis; species Amycolatopsis nivea. Next base: position 57,133 of record NZ_SDLT01000041.1, on the reverse strand, counting down.
CAAGTACTACTTGCCCGAAGCCGTCGTGACGGGAGTGGACTACCACGATTGGTCTCGTGATCCGTTGTTTCTCGGTCCGTGGGTGTCGCCCAGGGTCGGCCAGTTCAGCAAGGTGCACAAGTCCCTGGCCGATCCGCACGGCGCAGTGCATTTCGCGGGATCCGATGTTTCGCTGCGCTTTCCGGGATACATAGAGGGTGCGCTGGAGACAGCGGATCAGGTCGTCGCGGAAATCCTCGGCCGGACCTGATTGTTTCGTGTATGAGAAAACGGGCCACCGCAACCGGGGGCCCGTTTTCTCATACACGATGAAAATGGCGTATCAGCTGTCCTCGTCACGCCGCTGCAAGGCGAGCTCGGTCGCCTCGACGATCTGCTGGTATCCAGTGCACCGGCACAGATTTCCCGAAATCGTCTCTCGGACCTGCTCGCGGCTCAAGGATGCCCCGCTGTCGTACACCGGTTTCAAGGTCATCAGGAAACCGGACGTGCAGAACCCGCACTGGAGCGCGTGGCATTCGGAGAACGCCTCCTGCAAGGGGTGCATATCGGACCCACTGGACTCCGCGAGGCTCTCCACCGTCTGAACCTCGCAGCCGTCGGTCTGGACGGCCAGCGTGGTGCACGACCGCACCGGCTCGCCGTCGAGCAAGACGGTGCACGACCCGCACACGCCGTGCTCACAGCCCACCCTGGTGCCGCGCAGGTGCAGGTCATGTCGGAGGAAGTCAGACAGAAGACGGCGCGGTTCGACCCGCTTTTCGTACGTCTGCCCGTTGACGACCACAGTGACGTCGTATCCGTTCACAGAGTGCTCCTCGCTCGGCTGGCAGCGGTGTTGACGGCCCGGCACACCATTGCCGTGATGATGTGCCGGCGGTACTCGGAGCCGCCGTGCAGCGTGGGCATCGGTTCGAGGTCCGCGCTGGCGAGATGCCCGGCCGTCTGCGCGTCCGACGACGTGACCGACGTGCCGACGAGGGCGGCTTCCGCCTCATCGCGCCGGGTCGCCGTGGCACCGCCGCCGAGTACGGTGATCCGTGCTCGGGTACAGATGCCTGCCTCGTCGAAGGTCAGCACGCTCGCCGCGCCGCCCACGGCGTAGTCGCCGTGGCGGCGGGCGAACTCGGTAAAGGCGCAACCTGTGCGCGCCGGCAACCTCGGAACCTCGACGTTCACGATCATTTCGTCCGGGTTCAGGGAACTGACGAGATGACCGACCGCCAGGTCTCCGACCGCGAGGTGACGGTCATGATCAGGTGATTTCACCGTCACCGTCGCGTCGAGGGCGAGCAGGACGACCGGCAGTTCCGCCGACGCATCGGCATGTGCCAGCGATCCGCCGATAGTCCCGCGATTGCGGATCTGCGGATGTGCTATCCAGCCCGCGGCCTCGCGGAGCAGCGGTATGTGTTTGGCGATCGTGGAGGACGTTTCGAGGCGATGGTGCCGGGTAAGCGCACCGATCCGGACAAAGTCGTCGTCAACGACGATGTCGGACAGTCTCGGGATTCGGTTGACGTCGACGAGCAACGAGGGGCGAGCCAGCCGGAAGTTCATCAGCGGTACGAGGCTCTGACCGCCGGCCAGGAGCTTCGCGTCTTCTCCCGCCTCGCGCAGGTGACTGACTGCGCTCTCCACGGAATCGGCGACGGCGTAGTCGAACGACGGCGGCTTCATAGCGGCGTCCCGATGGCCGAACTGTTCATGCATTCACTATGACTCGCTCGCAGCCGCTCACGCTCCACAATGCACGACAACGACCGTGCCGTCGTTGCGCACATCTGAGTATCGCCTGGCTGCTCGGTCCTGGCGTCGGTCAGATCCGGACCACCGGACCGACCGGCGATGTAGTGCTTGATATCGCTCGTAGGGCGGTGAGCAGCCGCAGCGCGACAACGAGTTCGTTGCGACGGCTGATGACATCCATGCCGAGTCGTTCTTCGACAGTCCGCAGCCGATATGCGACGGTGCGTTCGTGCACCTGCAACTGGGTTGCGGCCTTCGCGGCATTGCAGCCCGCCGCGAAGTACACCCGCATGGTCTCGCACAGAAGTTCCGTCCGCGGGTCGCTGAGGTCGAGCGGGCCGAGCTCTTGGGTGACCAGGTCACGGGTGGCTTGCAGGTCGCGGAGGAACAACGCCTCCAGTGCGATGTCCGCGTAGTGGGTGACCGGGGAATTCGTCAGCCACCCGACACGATAGGCGCGCCAGGCTTGATGATGGGTTGTGCGGAAGCCCGCCAGTCCGGCCGCCAGCCTGCCGAAGGCGACCCCGGTGCCGATAGCCGGTACGAACCCGGCGCGCAGACGCTCCTGTGCCGACATGTGGTCGTCCAGTGCGAACCAGGCCAGAGTCGTTGCCGAGATGCTCTCGACCGAGAGAACCACCTCAGTACCAGCCGCGGTGGCGATGTCCTGGATGGTGCGTTCGGGCCGGTCGCCCCAGACCACGGCAGCAAGGTGGGTCGCGGCCAGCGGATAGGCGACGTCCGGCAGCGCGTCTGTTCGGCCAGCGATGAGCTCTCGCAGCGCCGAGCGGAGCCGCCGATCGCGGGACTGGAAGAAGAACCGGCGCTGCTCGTCCTGGTAGGCCCGCACCACGGCGGAGACAACGGTGTCGTTCCAGCGGAAGTGGAACTGCGACATGTGCTTCTGGACGATCAACTGCTGGTCCGGGTCCGGGATCAGTGACGCCGTTTCGGTCAGTACTACGTCCCAGATCACGGCCTGCGCCACGCGATAGGTCTGGATGAGACTGTTGAGATCGAGTCCTGCCTGGGCGGCGCTGCGCGCCTCGCTGGTGGCTTCGCGGATCACGTCCTCGTTTGGCTCCGGCGTGCCGGAGATGCCGTCGCTGAACGACTGCAGTGCGGCGGCTATGCGCTCTGTCTCGTGGACGCTCAATGCCGGGTCGAGGTCGGCCGCGTAGGTCGGAACCTTCTCGCGCAAGCGGCGGCGGACCAGTGCCGTCAGCTCCGGCAGCCGTTCGGCCAGTGCGCGGCTCGTGGCGCGGATAGGGTCGACGTCGAACACAACCTGCAGCGTAGTTGAACCCCGGACCGGTCCGAGCCTGTGCTCGGCGTTCACGCAGGTCCTAGGATGCGAACGTGTCGATTGAATCCGGACTTCGGCAAGTGACCGACGCGGTGCGGGAACGCGTACCCGAGCTGTACGACGTGATCCGCCGGCGGTTGCAGACCGAGCCAGCCGAGTACAGGCTGGCCGGCAATGAGCAGTTGTCGGTGGCGGAGTCCGAGGCAATCACGGCGTCGCTGCGCGACGTGCTCGACTACATCGCCGTCGGCAGCGCCGGATCCGTCCGGGCCTCCAACGAGGCCCTGCGCGAGGTGCGGTTGGCCGCTCGTGCCGGGATAAGCCTGCCGCTGTTCTTGCAGGCCTCGCGTGTCGCGCAGTCAGTGACCTGGGATTTCGTGCTCGAGGAGGCGCATCGCCTGCTTGAGGACACTGAGGAGCGCGTAGCGGTTCTGCGCCGCGCCAGCGCACACCACTACGGGTGGAACGAGATCATCTCGGGTGCCATTATCGAAGCGTTCGAGCAGGAGAGCTCGGTCTACGCGCTGCAGAGCCGCGAACGGCGCAAGATGTCGACGCTGAACGCGCTGCTCGCTGGCTTGCCGGTGGATACCGCAGAACTCGAGTACACCTTCGACGGCCTTCACCTGGCAGCTCAGGTATGGGGCGCGCAGCCTGACGCGGTTGCCCGGTTGATCGGGGTCAAGGAGGGGCGTCGGCCGTTGCTCGGCGTGACCGCGCAGGGCGACAGCTACGTATGGTTGCCGTGGTCGGCTCGGCAGGGCAAGCCGTCCGAGCGGCTGGCCGGCATCGACTGGCCTGCCGGCGCGAGAGTGGCGTTCGGTGCTGTTGGTGCAGGGCTCGAAGGATTCCGGCTGAGCCATCGGCAGGCGGGCGAGGCGCGAATCGTGGCCGAGGCACTGGGGCTGGCAGAGGTCTGGTACGACGACGTCGTGCTCGAGACCTTGGCGATGCACGATCTGCCTGCGACGCGCGCATTCGTCCTGGACGAGCTCAAGCCTCTGGGCGACGTCTTCGACCCGGACAATGTGCTGGTCGAGACTCTGCACATGTACTTCGCGGTCGGCGAGAACGCGGTGGCCACTGCCCAGCGACTCGGTGTGCACAGCCGGACAGTCGCGTATCGGCTGCGCTCCGCGGAGTCCAAGATCGGTGCCGAGGCGATGCATCGAGAAGAGCTGCCGATCGCACTGCGGCTGGCCAAGCTCGTGGCGTCGATCGGCCGGGATGAGCCGTCTTCGACGACCGATCCCAGCCTCCCGACGCCCGCGCTCTGAATCAGTTTGCCGACTGTCTTGTCAGTCCACCAAGAACCACACTTCCTTGAAGGGAGTGTGGAAGGTCCAGGTGGATTGATGTCCCTTGGGCAGCAGCGCCAGGTCACCGGTGGTGAGCTCGACCGCTTCCTGGCCATCGAGTGCGATGCTTACCGACCCCTGCAAGACGTAAATGATCTCGTTCGAGGTGAGTTCATACGTAGTGGTCGACGGCTGGCAGGCGAATACGCCGGTGGCGAACGCCGGGCCGACGGTTTGCTCGAAGAGGGTGAATCCGTGCCCATGAGGGTTGCCGTCGAGGACGGTGACCCCCTCCGGCTGCCACACTTCCAGCGGAGCTTCGGACGTCGTAACGGAACGGATCGCGGTCATCGGCGTAGTCCTTTCTCGGCGTACTTGGATGGGCTATTTGACGAGCTGGTCGTGGATCCAGTCGGCCATCGCCAGTCGGGGTCGCAGTCCGAGGTTGTGGCAGCAGTGATCGCCTTCGTTCTCGACCACGATGGTGAGCGGTGCGTTCGTGACGTGGTTGCGGACAGTGTCCACAAAGCTGAGCGGCACCTCGTCGAGCGCTCCGTGCAGGATGTAGGTGGGACAACGGAGCTTGCCGAGAACATGGCGGGTCTCCGTCGCCTTCTGGACGTGGTCACGGGCCTCGTCGAGGGTCTCGACCTTGCTCACGTATCGCCAGCTCTCCTTGGTCATGGGCGTTTCGGCCTCCCAGGAGTCCATGTCGGAGAACCCGCCCCAGCTGACACAGGCGGCGATCCGGTCGTCGCAGGCGGCGGACTTCAAGGCGTAGTTTCCGCCAAGACTTCGGCCCAGCACGCCGATCGCGGCGGCATCGATGTCGTCCCGGTCGGTGAGGTAGTCGACCACCGCGGAGGTGAAGCGTTCGAAATCTCCTGCCAGGGCCCGGGAATCGAACGTTTCTCCCTGGCCCGGACCGTCGAACGTCACGGTGGCCATCCCGCGCGCAAGCACGAGATCCTCCATGTGGCGGCTCTCCTCTTTGGTGCTTTCCAAGCCGCCAAGCATGATCACCGCAGGATGGGGCGCCGGCCGGTTCGGCGTACGGACGTATGCCCGCACCGGGACGCCGTCGATGACCAGATCTGCTTCGTGAGCAGGCGGGTCGAGGAGAGGCGCGGCCTGGCGGTACAGCGCGGCCTTGCGCTGCTGCGCCACGCCGCGCTCAGGCCCGAACCAGAGGAATTGGCCGTACTGGGCGGCCAGGGTGCCGAGGTAGAAGTACTCGCCAGCCGAGAGGTGGTGCCCCTCGGAGAACGCCTTGTTCGCGAGCTCCTCGTACTCCTTGGAGCGGCCCAGCCAGTAATTGAGCCAGCTCATCCCCTTGGGGCGGTCACGGGCTCCGATGAGGTCGGCGAACGGGACGCCGTCGAGGAGGAGGCGACCCCAGTTCAGCATCTCCTGCTCCGGGGTGAGGCTCTGCTGGTCTGAAGGTGCGGCGTCGTCGGTGGCGGACACGGTGCTCCCTGGGTGAGTCCTGTGAAGTGGAGTGGGCAGAAGGTCTGCCTCCGCCATTGTGGTGGCGTGCCCGGGGCAGCGCGTCTGCACATGACGTCTATTCGCCGGGCCGATTTGTCGTTGTCTGCAAACGCAGGCGGCGGCATTCCTCTAGATACTGAGGTGGTGCCGGATACGACGAACTCATCCAATACCGGGCAGCCGCCAGTGCAGCGATGCCCCCAACGCTGGATCGGCAAACCGGTTCGGCGCCGCGAAGACGAGCGTTTCCTGACCGCGTCGGCGACCTTCGCCGGCGATATCGATCTCACCGGACAGTTGCACTTACGCATCGTCCGATCGACCCAGGCGCACGCCCGGATCGCCGGGATCGACGTCGAGGAGGCCCGAAGCCAGCCCGGGGTCCGCCTCGTGCTGACCGGCGAGGATCTGACCGGCATCGGCACCGTGCCGCTGGAGGAGGCGGGCTACCACGAAATCTATCCGAACCTCGAGGCCTTCACCCAGCCGGTGCTGGCCGTGGATCGGGTGCGTTACGTCGGTCAGCCGGTCGCGGCGGTGTTCGCGGACGATCCTTACCTGGCCGAAGACGCCGCGGAACTGGTCAGCGTCGACTACGAGCCGCTGCCTGTCCTGCTGGATCCGGTCAGCTCGCTCGAATCGGAGATCGACCTCTTCCCCGGGTACGGCAATGAAGGCGCGCGAATCGAGAAGGCTTACGGTGACGTCGACGGCGCGTTCGCCGAGGCCGCCCACGTCGTGTGTCACGAGTACACCGTCGGCCGGCATTCCGGCGTCCCGATGGAAACCCGCAACTTTGTCGTCCAACCCGACCCGAGTCGCGACATCCTCTACATCTGGGGGACCGTCCACGTTCACGGCAACATGCGGGTTCTCTCGCGCATCCTCGGCATGCCCGAGACGAGTCTCCGCATGCGGCACGTGGAGATCGGCGGAAACTTCGGTGTCAAGGGCGATGTCTTCCCGGAGTACGTCGTTGCCGCGTGGGCTGCGCGGCGCCTTCGGCGGCCGGTCAAATGGGTCGAGGACCGCCAGGAGCACATGGTCGCCACGTCGCACGCGCGCGAGCAGGTGCATCGCATGGGGCTCGCGCTGAACGGCGCAGGTGAGATCCTGGCCATGCGGGACGAGATCTTCCACAACCACGGCGCGTTCTTCCGGCAGACCGAGCCACTGGTCAGCGACATCACGACCGGTATCGTGTTCGGTCCGTACCGCGTTCCGAGCTACGAGGCGACGCTGCATGCCGTCTTCACCAACAAGACGCCGCTGGCCGCCTATCGAGCTCCTGGACGGTACGAATCGACCTTCGCCCGTGAACGGCTGCTCGACCTGGCCGCGGCCGCTGTCGGAATCAGCCCGGTCGAGATCCGCCGACGAAACCTGCTGCGGGCGAAGGATTTGCCGTGGACGCCCGGGATCGACATCGTGCACGAGCCCTTCCACTTCGACTCCGGCGACGTTGTCGATCATTTCGATCGCGCTCTGTCCGAGGCAGGCTGGGACGAATGGGTCACCGAGGCGGCTGCGTTGCGGGCCGAGGGACGGTACGTCGGCGTGGGCTTCGGCGTGCTGATGGACAAGGGAGGGCTCGGTCTCTACGAGACGGGCTCTGTCGAAGTCAGTCCCGTCGGTCGGGTCCGTGTGCTCACCGGCGCGTCCTCCGTGGGCCAGGGGGTCGAAACCGTTCTCGCCCAGATCGTCGCGGAGCAACTCCAGCTCGATCCCCAGTTGGTCGACGTCGAGCACAGCGACACCGAACTGGTTCCCGACGGCATCGGTTCGTGGTCGAGCCGGTCGACCGTCCTGGCCGGGGGCGCCGCGCGGATGGCGGCGATCGAGGTCGTAGAGAAGGCGAAGCGACTCGCCAGCACCATGCTGGAAGTCGATGAAGCCGATCTGCAGTTGGCGGACGGAGCGGTGACAGTCAGGGGGGCGGACTCCCGGCTCAGCTTGTTCGAGATCGCCGGTCGCTGGGATGCATACTCCGCACGCCTCGCCGACGATCAACCCGGTCTGCGTGCGGACGCGGTCTACCGGAACAATCTGATGAACTACCCGTACGGCGTCACGCTCGTACAACTCGAGGTCGATCCGGAGACCGGCGGCCACGAGTTCCTGCGCTTCTTCACGACCGCGGAGACGGGACGCATCATCAACCCGATGACGACTCGCGGCCAGATCATCGGCGCGGCCGTCCAAGGCATCGGCGGGGCGCTGTACGAGGAATTCACTTACGAGGACGATGGCCAGCCGACCGCTACGTCCTTTATGGACTATCTCCTGCCCGCCGCGCTGGAGATGCCAGACGTCGACATCTTCACGACGGAGGACGCACCATCGCCGGACAATCCGCTCGGCGCGAAGGGCCTGGGCGAAGTCGGCATCATTGCGGTCGGAGCCGCGGTGGCCAGTGCGTTCGACGACGCTCTTGGCGACGGGTCCCACACTGATCGCCTGCCGCTGCGGCCGGAGGACATCTTCATGCGATGTCAGCTGACGCACAAACCCCGCAGCTGACTTGTCCGTCAACGCAATACAACTCCGTGCGTCAGCGGATAAGACTGGTTGAAGTCCCGAGCACGGAACCCATGCAGTGTAACGAGAGGAATTCATTGTGGCCGTTCGTCATGTCTTCGTGTGGCGCGTCGCCAGCGGAAGTTCTCAGGAAAAGATTGTCGGCATCCTGAATGAGCTGCCGGGCAAACTCCCGGTGATCAAGGGCTGGTCCGTCGGCTCCCACCAGGGGGACACAGGCGAAAACGGTGCACCGTGGGACGGCGCGCTCATCACCGACTTCGACTCGTGGACGGATCTGGACCGGTACTCGAACGACCCGTTCCACCTCGAAGTCGTCGAGAAGCTGCTGCCCATGTTCGCCGACCGCGCGGTGGTCGACTTCGAGATCGGCGACCTGTGATGGGGCAGCAGGCAGGAGTCGCCGTCGGCACGAGTGAATGGGGAGCCGACGACCAATTGGGTGCGTTGAACCGGCTCAGCCCGACCGTCCGGGCCGACGTGCTGGCCCGGGCGGACGCGAGCCGGGTGTACGACCTGAGCATCGACTATTTCGTGGGAATGCCGAGCTTCCAGGGGGCCGGCGACCCCAGCTACCAGATCTTCATGAGCCACACACCTCAAGGCACTGCCGTCGACAACCTCAACGGCGTCGGCGAGTCCGTCAACCGGCACGTGTGCTATTCCGGCGACGTCATCTTCATGTACACCCACACCGGTACGCACATCGACGCCTTGAACCACTTCGGTATCGACGGCCGCATCTACAACAACTTCGACGTCGAGTCGAACCTGGGCAGCCGTGCGTGGACCAAGGGAGGAGCCGAACAGATCCCGCCGGTCATCACCCGCGGTGTCCTGCTCGACGTCGCCGGTCAGCATGAGGTGGCGTGCTTGCCGGACTCGTACGCGATCACCGTGGAGGACCTGGAGAAAGCGCTCGGCGCGACCGGGCTCAGCCTGAACGAGGGCGACGTCGCCTTCGTCCGGACCGGGCGGATGTCGCACTGGCCCGACGGCTCGAAGACGTTGGGCAATCCGCCCGGCGTGAGCCTTGACGCCGCACGCTGGCTCACCGCGCAGGGCATTTCGATTGTGGGCTCGGACCAGGAATGCGTGGAGGTCGGCCCTTCTGAGCACGAGGACAACTGGCTTCCGGGACACTGTCACTTCCTGGCCGAGTCAGGCGTGCCGATGATCGAGCTGCTCAACCTGGAAGAGCTCGCCGCCGATGGTGTCACCGAGTTCTGCCTTATCGCGGCACCGATCCGGCTGCGCGGCGCCAGTGGCGCGCCTATGCGGCCGATCGCAATGGCTTTGCGCAACTGAGGGAACCGTACAATGGAGATCACCCACGTCGCTGTGATCGGCGGATCGATCGGCGGCCTCACCACTGCGCTGTTGCTGTGCGATGCGGGATTCACGGTGGACGTCTACGAGCGGTCGAGCCGTGTGCTCTCCGGTCTCGGCAACGGCATCGTCGTGCAACCCGAGCTTGTCCGCTACCTGGTCGAACGGGCGTCGACTGACATCGATGCGGTGAGTGTGTCGTCGTCGACGATGCAGTACGTCGACGCCATCACGGGGGAGCAACGAGGGGCTGTCTCGGCCGAGTGGCGGTTCACCAGCTACGACAGCATCTATCGTCGGCTCCTTGAACTTTTCGGCACCGACCGATACCACCTCGACAAGAACCTGGTCGGTCTCGCCCAGGACGGCGAATCGGTCCAGCTGCGGTTCGCCGACGGCAGTGACGTGAACGCGTGCTTCGTCGTGGGCGCGGACGGCGGGATGTCGACTGTGCGCCAGCGCTTGACGGGCGTGACGCCGCAGTACGCCGGTTACGTGACCTGGCGGGGCATGGTCGAACCCGCCGATCTTCCCGAGGCCACCTGGAATTTCTTCGACAACGCCTTCACCTACGGTCATCTTCCGAATGGGCATTTGATCGCGTACCCCATCCCCGGGGAAGAGCCAGGCGTTGTCAAGCGGCTGAACTTCCAGTGGTATTGGAATGTGCCGACTGGTCCGGAACTCGACGAGATCATGAGCGATTGCCACGGGATCCGGCTGCCGGTGTCGGTCCATGCGCACGCGCTGTGTCCTCGGACCCTTTCCGAACTTCATCGACGAAGCGAGACACTGGCTCCAATGTTCCGTGAGGTCGTCAAAGCCTCCCCGCTCCCATTCGTCACGGTGGTCAGCGACGCAAACGTCAAATCGACGGTGCACGGCAGGGTTGCTCTTGTCGGCGACGCCGCGATCACTCCGCGGCCACACGCTGCGGCCGGTGCCGCCAAGGCTGCCTACGACGGTTGGACTCTGACTGACGCGCTGGCCGGTTCGGCGGAGGGTCGGGTGCAACGGCTCAAAGAATGGGAGCGCCGGCAACTCGCGGTGGGGCGCGGATACCTGAAGAAGGTGCGCAAAATGGCATCCCGACTGCAATACGGCGGGGATTTCGCGCCTGGGGATCCAGAATTCCGATTCGGCTTGCCGCGCGAGCCGTAACTCCACAAGTCTCCCGTAGTTACGTCATCGCATTAACCAGACAAAGGTGTCCTCAATGCAGATCATGAACGAGCTGAAGCTTCCGGTTCCGCCGGAACAGGCATGGCCGGTCCTCATGGACCTCGAGCGAATTGCGCCGTGCTTGCCGGGTGCGGCGATCACCGGTGTGGACGGCGACACCTTCGAAGGCAAGGCCAAGATCAAAGTCGGCCCGATCACGGCAGAGTACAAAGGTTCCGCAGAATTCGTGGAACGAGACGAATCGGCGCACCGTGCGGTGATCAAGGCGACCGGCAGGGATGCCCGCGGGCAAGGAAATGTCTCAGCCAGCATCGCCGCACGCCTGCTGCCGGACGGGGTGGGCTCGAAGGTGGTGGTGGAGACAGACTTGAACATCACCGGCAAGGTGGCTCAGTTCGGACGCGGTGTCATCGAGGACGCGGCAACGGCCATCGTCGGCACCTTCGCCGAGCGCCTTGCCGAGCTCATGGCCGGCGCACCCGCCACGAGCAGCCCCGCCGGTGACACGGGTGCCCCGGTCGCCGCCGTTCCGTCGGCTGCTCAGAATCGGCAGGCGGATGCCGACGAAGCGCTGGATCTGATCAAGGTGGCGCGAAAGGCGCGAGCTGAACGCAGCCGGTCCACCGGAGGCTGGGCGGCGGTCGTGGTCAGCGTGGCGGCAGCCGGCGTCAGCGTGGCCGCCGCGGCCAATGTTGCCGGCCCGGCGGTGGTGAGCGTCATCGCGGCGAGCATCGGATCGCTCGCCGCAGGCTATTCGCTGGGCCGCAGCAAGCGATGACCGCAACTGCGAGCCCGACCGGACCGCAGATCCTGCGCGTCGCGGTGATCCAGATGCGATACGTCGAAGATGAGCCGGTGGCATCAAGGCTGCGGCGAGCAGCTGACCTCGTTTGCAGCGCCGGCGATGCCAGCCTCGTCGTGCTGCCCGAGCTCTGGGCGCATGGCGGGTTCGCCTACGCCAGTTGGGCCCGGCACGCCGAAGAGCTGGACGGTGCGCTTTGCAGCGAACTGGCGGCGTTGGCGCGTCGGCGACGCATCTGGCTTCACGGCGGTTCGTTCATCGAACGGGAGGCGGGCGTCAGTGAACCACGTCTGTGGAATACCGCGCCCGTCTTCGATCCGTCGGGTTCGCAGTGCGCCGGCTACCGCAAGATCCACCGGTTCGGTTTCGCCGCCGGTGAACCACGTCTGCTGACTGCCGGCACCAGCACGAGCGCCTTTGACCTCGCCGTGCCTGGATCCGCCACTGTCCGTGCCGGCCTGTCGACTTGCTATGACCTGCGCTTTCCCGAGCTCTATCGGGAGCTCGTCGACCAGGGGGTCGAGCTCAACCTGGTCGCGGCGGCATGGCCGGAGGCTCGCATCGCTCACTGGGCGGCGCTGGGTCGCGCGCGTGCCATCGAGAACCAGACAGTGGTTGCCCAGTGCAACCTCGTCGGCGTCGACAACGGTGTTGTGCTCGGCGGTCGCAGCCAGATCATCGACGCCAACGGCGATGTCGTGGCGATGGCAGGCGACAGCGAGGAGGTCATCGTCGCCGACGTCGACATCACTGCCCTGCGCCGAATGCGCGCCGATTTCCCCGTGTTGGCGGACCGCCGCCGGGGAGCTGCCTGACAACCGGCCGTGCTTCGTCCGGCGTTACCTAGAAAGGACCTCAATGTCTGCTGTTAAGCTGAGCATCATCTACTACTCGAGGACCGGCACTGTCAGGTCGATGGCCGAGCACCTGTACAAGGCGGCTGAGGACCAGGGTGCGGAGGCGCGGTTGCGTCCGGTGACGGAAGCGGCGTCAGGTGGCTGGCTGGAAAGCAACGAGTCTTTCCGGCCGCAAGAGGACCGAACGCCGGGAGGGCACCACGCGGCGACCGCGGCCGATATCACCTGGGCAGATGTCGTACTGTTCGGTACACCGACTCGGTTCGGCAACGTCGCTGGGCAGTTCAAGCAGTTCTTGGACACGCTCGGTCCCCAATGGGCAGCCGGAGAACTGGCGGACAAGGTTTACGCCGGCTTCGTCGCGACCCAGACGCCCCACGGCGGGCAGGAATCGACGCTGCTGGCCCTGTACAACAGCATCCATCACTTCGGTGGCGTTGTTGTCTCGCCCGGCTATACCGATTCGGTCAAGTTCGCCGACGGCAACCCCTATGGAGTCGGCCACGTGACGGGGCCAGACAACGACAACCCGCTGGGTTCCACCGAGACCGATGCACTTGACCATCTCGTAAGCCGTGCCATTTCTGTAGCAGCGCGGCTGAAGAACATCCCTCCCTCGCTGTAGCTGCGGAGCGGGAACAACTCTTCGCGACTTAGGCATCTAACCAGCTTGATGAACCCGAAGACTACGCGAAAACCAAGGAGCCATCGTGGACGACAACGGTCGTGCCGGTGCCGGTCTTAGCTTTTGGCACGACGACGCAGGTGGCGATGGGAGTGCCAAAGAGACTCTCGATCACGATCTCGACGTCGACGTGGCGATCGTCGGCGGCGGGTACACGGGCTTGTGGACGGCCTATTACCTCGCCAAGGCCGATCCGTCGCTGCGGGTCGCAGTGCTGGAGAGCGAGTTCGTCGGGTTCGGAGCTTCGGGCCGCAACGGCGGATGGTGCTCGGCGATCTTCCCGGCCACCATGCGGAAGGTGGCGAGCATCAGTTCCAGGACCGCGGCCGTCCGAATGCAACGGGCGATGAACGACACCGTCTGGGAGATCCGTGACGTCGTCGAGGCTGAAAGCATCGACTGCGATTTCCGAGCTGGCGGGTACCTTTCCGTCGCGCGAAACGCGGCGCAGTGGACGAGAGCGCGCAACGAGGTGGCCGGTTGGCGCGAGTGGGGGTTCGGCGCCGATCACATGCGGCTGATCGAGCCGCGCGAACTCGTCGATCAGATACGCATGGCCGACGCCCGCGGTGCGACCTTCACACCGCACTGCGCGGCGTTGCAGCCGGCGAAGCTGGTCCGCGGTCTGGCGGACGCCGCGCGCGCCGCCGGCGTGCAGATTTATGAGGGCACTCGCGTCGTTGGGGTTGAATCCCGCCGACTCGAGACCGAACGGGCACGCGTGACCGCTGAAGTCGTGGTGCGGGCGACCGAGGGGTACACGGCGCGGCTCGCCGGCGCACGACGGGACATTTTGCCGATGTACTCGCTGATGGTCGCGACCGCTCCGCTGCCTGCAGCGGTGTGGGAGGAGATCGGCCTGCAGGATCGCCCCACGTTCAGCGACAAGCGCCATCTGCGAATCTACGGGCAACGAACCGCCGACGGCCGGATCGCCTTCGGCGGGCGCGGTGCTCCCTACCACTTCGCTTCCAGAGTTGCTCCTCGCTTCGACAACGACCCTAGTGTTCACGCCATGCTCCGCAGCATCCTCGGCGAACTCTTCCCGCCGCTCAGGGGAATCGAATTCACGCATGCGTGGGGCGGGAACCTGGGCATCGCGCGGGACTGGCTGCCGTCTGTCTCTTACGATCGCCGGGCCGGGTTCGCTCAAGCGGGTGGATACGTGGGCGACGGTGTTGCCACAGCGAACCTTGCCGGGCGCACACTGGCGGCGGAGATTCTCGATCTCGACAGCGAGATCCGTTCTTTGCCGTGGGTCGGGCACCAGTCGCCGAAATGGGAACCAGAGCCGTTGCGGTGGCTCGGCGTCAATGCCGGCACAGTGGCGTTCGGCACCGCCGATCGCCTGGAGCGCCGCTCCGGTCAGCCGTCCCGGCTCGCATCAGGCCTCTGGCGAGCCCTGGGGCATTGATATCGGCTAGGCCAGAGCGTTTGACGGACCTCCAGAATGAGGACTGACGCCTTCGGGAGAGAAGCTCCATTCCTCGGTGAACGCGGTGACACGCCCTGCGAAGACGCTTCCGGGTGCTGCGAGGTGGAGTCACAGTGGATTGCTTGCCGGAGAACGACATTCGCAGCGTGAGCAGGAAGCATTTGGTGTCGATGCTGTCGGCGTTGACCCGGACCTCAGCCGAGGTCGCCCCGACATCCGGCCGATCCAGCTCACGGCGATGCGCGCACCCGCCACTGCGTGTTCGACGGACGACAGGCCACCAGTTCAATGCTGCGTGGAACAGATCAGTGGGCTGCCGTCGGCTGTGGTGTAGGCGTTGAGCGGGACAGTGCCGAGGTATACCGAGCGATCCCCGGGTGTGGGATCGGCGGGAGTTGTGCGCATGTCGCCCCATCCGGCGTAAAGGTTCTTCGCGTCCAGGGCGACAAAAGAGAAGTCGTCGCCGCCGAGGTCTTCTGCGGAGGATACGTCGTGGCTCATCCGCACCGGAACGCTGAAGGTGAATCCACCGTCGCAGGAGACAGCCGACCAGAAGTCGTAGGGGGCGGTGTTGACGCTCGTCCCGTACACCGTCTTGTAGCCCACGCCGAGCACACCTCGGGCCGAGAAGTTCATCCAGGGCTGGCTGCGCGGGTTCGGCGGGGCCTGTCCGATGAGGGTTGGCGTGGACCAGGTCTGGCCACCGTCGAGGGTCACGCTGACCGTCACGTAGTCGGGTGTCGACGTGGCGGCGGTCGTTCCCGAACCGCTCATGATGGCGAAGTGATCCGGGCGTGACGGGTCGGCTGCGACCCAGTTCGCGGCCAGCGGTGTGAAGTGCCGCGTCCAGGTGGCACCGTCGTCGCCGCTGGTCTCGAAGATGTTGCATGGGCAGTTGTTGACGCCCGGGACAGCTGCGGCTACGTAGGTGAATCCGAGCCGGTCGCCTGCGGCCGACGGGATGTAGTCGCCCATCGGCTGGCCGCCCGCCTCCGGGTAGTCCGCCGAGTCGATCGCGTGAGGCTTGCCGAAGCTGGCGCCGTGGTCGTGCGAGGCGACGACCCACCGCTGATTGCGCGGGAAGTCGACAGCGCTGACGTACACCGTGCCGGAGGTGCTGTCGACGGTCATGAACGCTCGATCGGAATGCCCGGAGTTACGGCCCAGGGCGAGGATGTCCGCCGCGTCGCTGTCGCCGGTGGCGAACACTGCTTTGCTCCACGTGCGCCCGCCGTCGGTCGAGCGCGCCACGTAGATGTTGTAGTAGTCGATCGCGCCGGCAGGCTGGTCCCACCATCCGCCACCGACGTAGAGGGTGCCGTCTGGTCCCGAGGCCGCCACGGGGTCGGAGCAGTTGTGGTACGGAATTCCCAGTGTCGGCCCGGGATCAGCGGGAAAGGCCGTGCTGACCTGCCAGGACTGGCCACCGTCGGCGGACAGGGCGATTCCGCAGACCGAGTTCGTCGTGGTGAACGCGGTCACCATGGTGTGGTGCACGGCATCGAGCGCCGTCTCCGGTTCGCCGGCGCCCAAGCCGTTCGTCACGTTGGTCTCGGTCGGACTGGCATCCCCGGCCGCGCTCGCGGGGGTGGCGACCACTGCCAGCAGCAACGCCAGGCCGACGGCCATCGCTTTCCACGCCATTCGATGGAGGGAGTTCATGATCGGATCTGCCTTCCCATGAGTGCCGTGCGGCGGATGGCGTCAGCTGAACGTCACGACGGAGGTGCGGAAATCGGTGACGTTGCCGGCGTTGTACTGCTGTTGCTGGTCGGCAGGTCCGAGGTTGACGGCGAACCTGATGCGACCGGCTTTGTCCGGTCGCACAGTGGCCGCGGTTCCGTCGATGGTGACGGTCACCGTGTCCTTGCCGTTGAACAACGGTGGGGTGGTGATGCTCGTGGTGCCGCTTCCGGTGACGGTCAGGCCGCTCGCGCTCACGTCGTGCAGGTCCAGAAACTCCAGCGCCCGGTTCGGATCGGCGTTGACCGACCAGCCCCATACGGAGAAAGCTGGCTCGATGGAGCGGTAGTCGAATGTGGCTGGCGGTGCCGGCGGGTCGGCGAGCACGGTGTCGAAGCGCTGGATCGCTTGGGCGATCTCGTACTCGAATAGGGTGGGGCTGTGGCAGCCCCAGGGCAGGTCGTGCCAGCCGTGTGGGATGCCGAGGGCGAGCAGCGTGTTGTGCAGGCTGACGCTTTCCGGCCGGATGATGCCGGACTCGAGGCTGCACCCGCCGCCATCGGTCGCCGTTTCGCCTTCCGCGGTGCCGAGCACGCCGTTGCCGGTGAAGATTTGCACATCGACGCCGGCCAGGTTCTCGGCCAGATCGGTGGGGTTGTGGCCATGCCAGCGCACCGCCTCGGTCGAGAGCGGACCGTAGATCGAGTCAGGTGGAGCTCCCTGCAGCGTCGGGCTGGCCGACAGCACCGTCGCCCCAGCGGGCCAGTTGCTGTCGCTGGCGCCGGAAAGGCTCGCGACGGCGGCGAACTCGTCGGGGTGGCGGGCGCCGAACATGGCGGTTCCGTAGCCGCCCATCGACTCGCCCATCACCATTCGATGCGCGCGGTCGGGAATGGTGCGGAAGTTCGCGTCGATCAGCGGCACCAGCTGCTGGGTCACGAAGGTCTCGTATTCGGGAGGTCCGCCGGTGCTGTTGTTGAACCAGTCGCTCCAGTATCCGCTGTCTCCGCGCGGGGAGACCACAATGGACGGATACGAGGCGGTCAAGCCCTCGCCGTAGTAGGCGGTGCGGAAGGTGGTCTGGTCGTGCGTGGTGCCGGCCAGGTAGTAGGTGACCGGCCAGTGTCGCGTCGCGCTCGCGTCGTAGCCGGTCGGGAACTTCACCTCCACCGGCACCGGCGCGGTGAACGCATCGGTCGCGACCGTCAGCTGCAGGGTGCGCTGGGTGAGCCACTGCTCCCCGACGATTGTCGCCCCGGCGGTCGCCGCCGTTCCCTGCACGGGCGGCAGAGCGCCGGTGGCCGACGCCGGCGATGCGGTGGCGACCACCCCGAAGATCAAGCAGGCGGCCAGCAGAAAGTTTCGCGTCGACATCCAAAAGTGGGGACGGGAACGCGCCATTGCGTTACTCCTGTCTCGTGGCGATGGGGTATCCGAGCTGTCGACCTGTCGAATCAGAGGCAAGTGCGCAGGGCGCGGCACAGGGCTTCGGCGCGGTCATCGGGTACGCCGCCGGGCCGGGCGGTCTGGTAGGCGAAGGCAATCCGGGTTTCGGGGTGGGCGAAGGCGAGCTGGCCGCCGAGGCCGTCGTGGCCGAAACTGCCCGGACCGGCCATGCCCCGGCGGGTCGAGGCAAGCATGAAGCCCGTGCCCCAGCGGTTGCCCTCGGCGGGGCCGATGAAGGGTTTTCCCTTCGAGCGCACGGCGGCGGCATCGCTCACGGTGTCGGGTGCCAGCAGGCGGATGCCGTCGACCTCGCCGACGGTCGCGGCGTACAGCCGGGCGAGGCTGCGGGCGTTGGCAACGAGGTTGGCTCCGGGGATCTCGGGCGTGAGGTAGTCCGGTCCGTTGGCCGACTCGGTCATGTTGGCCGGGTCGAACAGCCCGCCGAGGCTCATCGCGCGGACGGCCATCGGCTGTGCGAGCAGTTCGTCGATAGCCTCGGCGGGCTCGGTGTTCGGCAGGGGTTCAAGCATCGGGCAGAAGTCCGGGTCCGCCAGATCGGCGCCGTAGGTCATCGCCAGGTTCAGGGGCCCGGCCACGTGGTCGCGCAGCCATTCGCTCGGCCGCTGTCCGCTGGCGCGGCGGAGCACCTCGCCGGCGAGCCAGCCAAAGGTGATCGCGTGATACGCGAAGGTGGTGCCGGGTATCCAAGCAGGGGCCTGGCGGGCAAGCCGGTCGACGACGGGGTGCCAGGCACGCAGGTCGTCGGCGGTCAAGTCCGCCTCGGGGGCGACGAGACCCGCTTGGTGGGCCAGCAGTTGCCGGACGGTCGTGGTTTCCTTGCCGTTGTCGGCGAACTCGGGCCAGTACTTGGCCACGGCGGCGTCGAGTTCGATCAGGCCCCGCTCGACGGCCATCAGCACGCAGACGGTGGTGACGCCCTTGCTGACGGAGAAGACGACGCTGCGGGTGTCCGGAGTCCAGCGTCCGCGCTGCCGTTGCCCGCCGGAGAAGTCGCGGGGATACCGGGCCGCCGCGGCGGGGTCGAGGCCGACGTCCTCGAGCATGGCGGCGGAGCGCTTGGCGAGTTCGGCGCGAGAGCGGGTTCCCTGGGCGCGCAAGGGTTCGGCGAGGCTCCGCGCGACGGTGTAGGACGGGTTCAGCGAGCTGTTCGGGTCCTGGAACACTGCCTGCAGGACCCGTCCGAGCTTGCGTCGCTCCGCGGTCCCGATATGGGTGATTTCCCGGCCGAGCAGGTGCACGCTCCCCGACTGGACCGGCACCAGGCCGAGCACGGCCTTGGCCAAAGTGGACTTTCCGGAGCCGGACTCGCCGACAAGCCCGACGGTCTTGCCGCGCGGGATGACCAGGCTGACGTCGTCGAGCGCCCGGAACACCGGGGCCCGGCGGCGCCGCCGGAATTCCACATGGACGTTGCGGACATCCAGGACAGGAATCTCGGTCACTGGGGCAACGCTCCTTCCTGGACGAGGTCGTCGACCCGGACGCATCGGGTGGCCGCGTGAGCGCCGACGGGGATCAGGGGAACTTCTCCGGCGGTGCACACGTCGCGGACGTGGGCGCACCGTGCCGCGAACCGGCAGCCGGACGGCCACGAGCCCGGCGGCGGGACCCGACCGGGCAGCGTGGGCAGGCGCGCGCCCTCCGGCGCGCTGTTCGGGTCGGCCGCCAAAAGCGCCGCGCTGTAAGGGAACCGGGGTGCTCGGAACAGCGTGTCCACATCGGACTGTTCGACGACCTCGCCGGCGTACATGACGACGGCGCGGTCGGCGATGTCGGCCACCACGCCCCAGTCGTGGGTGATCAGCAGGATCGCCATGCCGGTGTCTTCCTGGAGTTCGCGCAGCAGGCGCAGGATCTCCGCCTGCACGGTCACGTCCAGCGCGGTGGTCGGCTCGTCGGCGATCACCAGCCTGGGCCGTCCGGCGAGCGCCAGCGCGATGTTGACCCGCTGCGCCATGCCGCCGGAGATCTCGTGCGGGTAGGAGGCGAGCACGCGGTCGGTGTCGGTGAGGTTGACCTGGTTGAGCAGCTCGACGGCCCGGGCGCGGGTGTCCCGCGCGGAGAGCCGGTCGTGGCAGCCGATGACTTCCTTGAGGTGGCTGCCGATCGTGTGCGTGGGGTCGAGGCTGCCCAGCGCGTCCTGGGCGATGTAGGCGATGCCGGATCCGCGCACCGCGCGGTACGCCTTCGGCCCGCCGGCCACGAGGTCGGTGCTGTCGAAGATCACTTCCCCGCCGTCCGCCCGCACCGCGGCGGGGAGCAGGCCGAGCACGGCCAGCGCGGTCATCGTCTTGCCGCATCCGGACTCGCCGACGAGCGCGACCGTCTCGCCGGCCCGAACCTGGAAGGTCGCATCGCTGACCAGCGCGGTGCCTGCCCCAGCGGAGACGTTGAGACCCCGGACGTTCAGCAGGGCATCGCTCGTCGCGTCCACAATAGACAACTTCGGCTTCGGATCACGGGCTTGCTTGGCGGTCCGCCTGGTGACGGTCGCGGGTTCTCCGGATGTCAGGTCGCGAATGGAGTCCCCGAGCACGCCGAACGCCAGAACGGTGAACGCGATCGCCAGACCAGGGGGGACGAGCAGCCAGGGGTTCGTGGTGATCACGGTCGAGGCGTCGCCGATCATCGCGCCCCAGCTCGGGCGGTCGCCCCCGGACGTCACGCCGAGAAAAGCCAGTGCGGCCTGGAAGGCGAGGCTGATGCCGGCGAACACCGACGCCTGCACCAGCACTGGTCCGAGCGTGCGGCGCAGCACGTGGCCGCTCATGATCCGCCACGGCCGCACGCCGGCCACGCGGGCGGCGGTGACGAAAAGCTCCTCACGGACCACGAGAGTCACGCCGCGGGTGACGCGAGTCAGGCCGGGCGCGCCGAGCACTCCGAGGGCCACCATCGCAGCGGTGGGGCTGGAGGAGAACACGGCGAGCACGACCAGCACGATGATGATCGCGGGGATGCCGAGGGCCAGTTCGGCGATCCGGCTGATCGTCGCGTCGATCCATCCGCCCCGGTAACCGGCGAGGATGCCGAAGGGGACGCCGAGCGCCAGGAACACCACCAGCGCGGTGACCGTGTTCACCAGCGAAGGATCGATCCCGTACAGCAGTCGGCTGAGCACGTCCCGGCCGAGGCTGTCGGAGCCCAGCCAATGCGCGGCGGACGGTCCGCTGAGGACAGTGGTGAGGTCCTGCGCCTGCGGGTCGTACGGCGCGAGCGCGGGGGCGAGCAGCCCGGCCAGCACGAGCAGGATCAGGTAGCCGACCGCTGCCACGCCCAGCGGCTGGTGGCGCAGCGCGCGCCGCAGCCAGTGCGGGCCCGCTCCGGAGGAGGCAGGGCGGACGTCCATGGTGAGGGTGGTGGTCATGACCGGCGGGTCCTCGGGTTCAGGTAGCCATAGGCCACGTCGACGAGCAGGTTGACCGCGATGACGATGAGCGTGAAATACACGACGACGCCCTGGATCAGGGGCAGGTCGTGCGCGGAGGTCGCTTGGACGGCGGTGCCGCCGAGTCCGGGGATGGCGAAGATGAACTCGACGGCGACCGTTCCGCCGAGCGCGCCGACGAACACCATTCCGATCACGGTCAGCACGGGGATGGCGGCGTTCTTCAGCGCGTGCCGGTAGACCACTGAGAACTCCGTCACGCCCGCGGCGCGCAAGGTCCGCACGAACGTCTGGTCCAGCGCGCTCGCGACGGCGTCCCGGGTCTGTTTGGCGATCACCGCGGTAGCCGGGACCGCGAGCGTGACGACCGGCAGCACCAGCGAATTCAGCCATCCCGCCGGATTCTCGCCGAGCGGGACGTAGCCGGTGGGCGGGAACACCGCCAGCTTGACCGCGAACAGCACGACCAGCATCAGGCCCAGCCAGAAGTCCGGCAACGCGAGCCCGACGATGGCCCCGGTCTGCACGATCCTCCCCAGCGCGCCCCGGCGGGCGGCCCGCACGCCGAGCAGGACGCCCACCAGCGTGGCGACCAGCACCGCGCCGATGATCAGCGACAGCGACGGGCCGAGCCGGTCGTTCAGCTGCTCGGCCACCGGCTGCCGGTTGATCAGCGAGCTGCCGAGGTCGCCCCGCACGGCTCCGGACAGCCATTTCCCGTACTGGACCCACAACGGCTGGTCCAGGCCCAGCTGCTGGCGGGCCGCGTCCAGTTGCTCCGGGGTCGCGTTCGGGCCCAGCAGCGAGCGGGCGGCATCGCCGGGCAGCAGCGCCACCAGGACGAACGAGACCACGGAGGCCACGAGAGCCAATGGCACCGACCACGCCAGCCGGCGTGCGACGAGTTTCAGCATCATGGCCGCCTCAGGCGCCCGGCCGCAGCTCGGTCAGCCACGGGACGCCGGAATTCGCCGCCGTCGCGTCGAGACCGGTGACGCCCTTGGCCAGGTAGTAGCTCAGCGGCGCACCCACCACCGGCAGCGTCCAGGCCTGCTGCACCAGGTAGGCGTTGATCTGCTTTTCCAGCGCGGCGCCCTTCTGCGCGTTGGCCGCGAAGTACTGCTGATACAACGCGTCCAGCTTCGGATCGGCCGTGTGGAACGGGTTGAACGGTCCCTTCGGGTTGACGAACCCGACGTACAGCGAGGCCATGTTCGCCAGCCCGTACGGAATGGCGGTCGCCGGGAACTGTCCCGACTGCAGCGCGACGAAGAAGTCGTTGGCCGTCGCCTTCGTGGTCACCTGCAGCTTGACGCCGACCTTCTCCAACTGGCCGCCGACCGCCTGCACCATCTTGTCGAGCCCGACGAGCGTGGAATCCACGACCGGCAACGTGAACCCGTTGGCGTACCCGGCTTCGGCGAGCAACTGCTTGGCCCGGTCCGGGTCGTAGGGGTAGGTGTTGTTCAGCGAAGGGTCGTAGCCGGCCTGGCCGGGCAGGGCGTACTGGCTGATCGTGAGGTTCTCGTCGCCGTAGAGGGCCTTGGCGATCGCCTTGCGGTCGACCGCGTAGTTCAACGCCTGCCGCACCCGCACGTCGCTCAGCGGCTTGGCCAGCGTTCCCGCCCGGTCAGCCAGGTTGAGCCCGGTCATCGCCTGCGGCGGGGCCAGCACGGTGAGCCCGGCGCCCTTCGCGGCCTGCAACGTCGTCGGGTCGCCCAAGGCGGCCTGGACCTGGCCGGCCCGCATCGCCTGGATCATCGACGACGGGTTGGGAATGACCCGGATCGTCACCGTTTTCCAGTGCTGGCGGCCCTTGTTCCAATAGTTCGGGTTCGGCACGAACGTGTAGTGGTCCCCCGCCACGGTCCGCGCCGCGTCCAGCATGTACGGGCCGGCGCCGGCGGTGCCCTTGTCGAGCGCCGCGGGAGCGGCCACCGCCTTCGGGCTCGCGATGTTCCCGGCCCCGAACGCCTGCGCGAAGTTGAAGGTCAGGCTGGGGTCGGACTTGCTCAGGCTGAGCCGCACCGTCCGCGGTCCGGTCACCTCGACCGAGGAGACATTGGCCAGCAGTTGGGCCGTGGAGCCGGTCTTCTGGGTCCGCTCGTAGTCCAGAAAGGTCTTCAGCGCCTGCGCGTCGAGCACAGTGCCGTCGCTGAACTTGACCCCGTCCCGCAGCGTGAGTTCGTAGGTGCGGTTGCCTTCGCCGACATAGCCCCACTTGACCGCCAGCCCGGGGCCGAACGTGCCGTCTGGCTGCATCACCACGAGCGGGTCGTAAGCCCACTGGTAGAAGGCGTCGTAAGCAGGATCGCCGACGGCCGGGTTCAGGCTCGGCGGCGACAGCGGGGAACCGAAGACGAGCTCGCCGCTTGCCGCACTGCCGCTCGCCGACGACCCGCCTCCCCCGCAGGCAGCGGTGGCCAGTGCCACGGCGGCGGTCAAGGCGACCGCGGCCAGCCGGGTTCGGCGGACTCGGCGCCCGCCTTGGGACAGAAGACCAGACACAGTCATCTCCACATCGAGATAGGTGCTGAAACAGTTGAGCCCCGGCTCCCCGGGTCGTGCCCGAGCCGGTCGCAGGTGGCAACCGGACAACGGCGGAGGAAGGACGAGCCGCGCGACACGAAGACACGACCGTCCGCAATGGACGGACGGCGGCGAGCCGCCCCGGCCCGCCTTCCCGGCGGGCGGCCATGCACTGCGATCGACCACTTCTTCGCGGCCATGAAAGTCCTTCGTTTTTGCTGCTGCCCCGCGGTAGCGGGCCGTGATACGGTTTGCGCAATGGATTTAGCAGAAGGATGCGTGTCGGGAACCGGGATGTCAACCCCGCGTAGGATGTGCGGGATTCACGACCTCGGGGCACGACAAGGGCGGAGAGGTGCATGGCTCAGCGAAGGGTGACGCTGGCGGACGTGGCCGAGCGGGCCGGGCTGTCCACCACCGCGGCCTCGCGGGTGCTCAACGGACGCGAGGGCACCCGGCTCTCCGAGGACGCGAGGCAGCGCGTGCTCGCGGCGGCCAAAGAGCTCGGCTACCGGCCCAATCCCGCGGCCCGCAGCCTGCGGCTGAACAAGACCGCGACCATCGCGCTGATCTCGGACACGGTGGTCACCACGCGCTTCGCGGGCGCGATGATCCGCGGCGCCCTCAACGCCGCCCGCGAACGGGACCACGTCGTGCTGATCACCGAAACCCAGGGCGATCCCGACATCGAGCGCGACGCGATCGACGCGATGCTGCACCGGCAGGTCGACGGCGTCATCTACGCGGCGATGTCCAGCAGGCGGATCACCGTGCCGCCCCAGCTGCTCACGCTGCCGACCGTACTGCTCAACGCCACCAGCAACCGCCGACTCCCCGCTGTCCTGCCCGCCGAAGAGGAAGCGGCCTACGCCGTGACCTCGGCAGTCCTCGATCGGGGACACCGGAACGTGGCGGTCCTCGGGCGCAACGAGGCGTACGAACGCGATGCTCACCTGTCCCTCGCGGCGAAACTTCGCATGCAGGGTATCCGGAAAGCGCTGGCGGATCACGGCCACCGGCTCGCCGCATCGGAGTACACCGAGGACTGGGACGTTCCCGGCGGCTTCGACGGCATGACCGCCCTGCTGCGCCGCCCCAACCGCCCCACGGCAGTCATCTGCATGAACGACCGGCTCGCCGTGGGCGCGTACAACGCGGCCAGCGAAGCCGGGCTGAGCATCCCCGCCGATCTCTCGGTCGTGTCCTTCGACGACGACCCGATCGCCGAAGCGTTGCGCCCCGGGCTCACGACCGCCGCGCTGCCCCATGAGGCAATGGGCCAGCTCGCGGCCGAGCTCGTGCTCGACGCGAACCCCGAACCAGGCATCCGCTGGGTGCCGATGCCGCTGCGCGAACGCTCCTCCGTAGCCCCTCCGGCAGGCTGAGCTGCGCCGCCCGCCGCTTGCCGATCTCACGCACCCCTGTGCTAAATCGATTAATCTAGGAGAACTGCGATGCTGCGCCTGCCTGATTCGTGGATCTGGGACAGCTGGTACACGCGCGACGACGACGAACGCCATCACGCGTTCTTCCTC
The DNA here is from genome assembly GCF_004522235.1 of Amycolatopsis nivea. GTDB lineage: Bacteria > Actinomycetota > Actinomycetes > Mycobacteriales > Pseudonocardiaceae > Amycolatopsis > Amycolatopsis nivea. The sequence continues at coordinate 31,862 of NZ_SDLT01000041.1, read as the reverse complement.
CGCGCCTCTCGCGCCCTGCTCGATCCCGAGCGCCGCCACCGGCGCGCCTCGATCGGCCACGCCGTGTCCGACGACCTGCGCACCTGGGACCTGCGCGCCGACGCACTCGTCCCGTCCGACGGACCCGCCTGGGACGACCTCGCCACCTGGACCGGCAACGTCGTCCGCGGACCGGACCAGCGGTGGTACCTCTTCTACACCGGCGTCACCCAGTCCCGCGACCGTGCCGTGCAGCGCATCGGGCTGGCGATCTCCGACGATCTGGAAACCTGGCACCGCCACGGAAACAGACCGCTGGTCGAACCAGACCCGGCCTGGTACGAGGACCACGACGCGAGCGACTGGGCCGGCGAGGCCTGGCGCGACCCCTGGGTCTTCCCCGACCCCGCCGGAGACGGCTGGCACATGCTCGTCACCGCGCACGCCAAGGACGCCCCGCCGGGCAGCCGCGGCGTCGTCGGGCACGCCCGCTCGGCAGACCTGCTGCACTGGGACGTCGGTCCGCCGTTGACCGAACCGGCCGGGTTCGGCCACCTCGAGGTCCCCCAGGCCGCCGTCGTCGACGGCCAGCCGCTGCTGTTGTTCTGCAGCAACCTGTCCGAACGCGACGACGCCGACCAGCTGCTGTGGACGGTGCCCGGCGCCTCGGTCACCGGCCCGTGGGACCTGTCGCTGGCCCGGCCGGTGCCGGTGCCCAACCTGTACGCCCCCCGGCTCGTGCAGGACGCAGCCGGCTCCTGGTGCCTCCTCGGTTTCGTCGAGCGCCGCGAGGGCCGGTTCGCCGGCGAACTGTCCGACCCCGTCCGCGTCCGCTGCGCCAACGGATCCCTCACCCCGGTCAACCCGGTCCGGGACCGCCTGTCACTGCTCGAGACCAGGAGGCACGATGCCGCTCGATCCCTTCGCTGAATCCCTGCTCCTCTCGCTCGAACCGCTGCCGGAGCAGATCGACTTCCCCGCCTTCCGCGCGAAAGAAGCGGCCCAAGCAGCCGCTCTCGCCCAGCAGCTCGCACAACCCGGGCCCCCGATCAAGGAACGCCGCGAGGTCACCATCCCGGTCGACGGCGGAACCGTCGACCTCGTGATCCACCGGCCCATCGCCGACACTCGCCTGCCCGCCCACCTGTACCTCCACGGCGGCGGCTGGATCGGCGGCAGCGCCAAGAACCCCTTCATCGACATCCTGGGACAAGAACGCGCCGCAGGCGCCGGGTGCGTCGTCATCGCCGTCGACTACCGCAAAGCACCGGAACACAAATACCCCACCGAACTCAACGACTGCTACGCCGCACTGCTCTGGACCGCCGAGCACGCCGAGGAAATCGGAATCCGCCCCGACCTCATCACCGTCGGCGGCGGCTCCGCAGGCGCCAACCTCGCCGCGGCACTGACCTTGAAGGTGCGCGACGAGGGCGGCCCGCGGATCGCCTTCCAACTGCTCGAAGTGCCGTGCGTCGACCTCACCGGCAGCTTGCCGTCCCACCGGTCCAACGGCACCGGGTACGGCCTCACCACAGCCGACATCACGAGGCTGCTCGACTACTACCTGCCGTCCCCCGAGGAAATCAACGCGCCGTACGTCTCGCCGCTCCTGGCCCCCGACCTCTCCGGATTGCCGCCGGCACACATCATGTCCGCCGAATACGACCCACTGCGCGACGACGGCGAAGCATACGCACAACGCCTCAACGACGCCGGCGTCCCCGCGACATTCACCCTCGGCCGAGGCCACATCCACATCAGCCCTCCCTTCACGAAAACGATGGCGAGCGCACGAGCCTGGCGCGACGAAGCTGTCGCCGTCCTCCGCCAAGCACACCGCTCCCACTCGTCCTGAACGAGGGCCATTGGGATCAGGGTGAGCAGGTTCTGCTTCCACAGTTAAATCGCCTTGCGGGCCATTTCTGCGAATGTGTTGGCGCGCCGTTCGCCCGACGGGCCTTGTCAGTCATATTCACGGCCTTGCTCAGTTTTACTGGCTTCAGGCGAGGCGCGAGCAGGTCGGTGCCGGAGTCGCGCCGCAAGTCCGGTCTTCCGCCTCACCGGCAATTGGCGCTGGCAGTAGGCGCGCCAGGACGGCTCTAGTCGCGGATGGCTGCCCGGAAGGCCATTTTGTGGCCGATGACGTTCCCCAACGACCGGCCGGCGGAGGCGAAGTTCGACATGCCAGTTGTCTTGGAGAGGATCGAGGGGGCTGTGCTGCTGCGCGTGTCGGGCGACGTTGACAATGTGACGATGCCGCAGCTCAAGGCAGCGTTCCTGCGGCGCTGGCTGAGCGTCCGGCACCGCGTGTGATCGATTTACAGGAGGTGACGTTCTTCGGCTCGGCGGGGCTGACCTTGCTGGTCGAGGCAAAGAGCGGGGCAGAGGAGGGGACTTGGGTGCGCGTTGTTGCTTCGTCGGCGGCGTTGCGACCAGTGCAGCTGTCCGGGCTCGAAGGCGCCTGGAGATCTATTCCACCGCCGGTCAGGCGCTGGCCGATCCTCCTGGCCGTGTAGGTCGATGAGCGGCTGGCGAGCCTGGCAGGCGTGGCAGGCACACCACAATCGAGCGATATGCTTCGAATTCGGTCGTGCGAGCCTATAGTCGCCGTGCTCGGACAGGAGGTCGATGTGGGGTCGGCGAGGGTTTCGGCGATGTAGACGAGCTTGACGTTGAGGGCCCGCGACGGGCAGCTGCGCTGGTCCCGGGATCCGCGTGTGCTGCAATGCGCGTCGGCGGGCCGCCCAGACAGACCGAGTCTGCGGACAGGATTCCGGTTGTCCGCAAGGGTCCCGGCGTGCCTTGGCCGGCGGCGATGCGCTTGGGTTTGGTGCCGCCGTCACACGGATCGGGTGTACGGGTCGCGCACGTGGGGTGTGTAGGCCTTGCCTTCGTGGGCGTACCGGTCACGGCGGAGCTGGTCGCACATGGCCACGATCAGCAGCTCCGTGCGCGGCAGGTCCAGGGCGTCGGCGATCTTCACGACGGTGGGGATTGACGGCGCGGCCGTCATGCGTTCGATTCGTGACAGCCGTAAGCGGTCGGTGTCCGACAGTCGGGCGACGTGGGTCAGAGTGCGATGGTGCTTGGTGCGCCACAGGTAGAGCACTTCGCCGAAGCAGACCGCGGATCGGCGCGGGCTCGCGATGTCGGCCACGGTCGTGGGGCGGTGTTCCCGGCCGCGGTCTGAGTGCGAAGCTGGCGGGAAACCGCGGCCTGCGGCGATCACGAGCGAGTACGGGTCGGCTTTCAGGGCATAGGCCAAGGCGGCCGTGGTCCACAGCGATCGCAGTGGGGTGCGACCCCGTTCGAGGATCCCGATGGTGGAAGCGCTGATTCCGGAGCGGCCGGCGAGGTCGTCGATGCTCAGGTTTAACGCCTGCCGGTGCCTGCGCACGAACGCTCCCGCTGTCTCGACCGGTTCGCCAGCAGCATCCGGTGTGCCCGTGTCACCGACGGCGGAGCGGGGTGTCATGAGCGGGCCTCGCTCGCCGCGGGCGTGCAGGGAGGTTCTGTCGCCGGGGAGGGTGTGTCGAGTTCCTGGATGCGGTCGTTGATCGCCTGCCGAGAGTCGTTTGTGGACAGTGCGAGCAGGCGCAGGTCTGCGGTCAGTCGTCGGTAGGCTCCGTGGTCGGGGGCGAAGACGCCGGCGCTGTGGTGCGCGAAGTAGGCGACCGGGCCGGCGGATGTCTCGTAGCAGGTGAACGGGTGCCCCAGCGTCGGGCGGGCGCAGATTTCCGGTGAAAGGACGCGCACCCTGACCATGGGGTTCGCGTTTCCCAGTGCGCGCAGGAATCGGAGCTGGCCGAGGATGATGTCCGGTGCCGGGGCGGGGCCGGACAGGGCGGGTTCGCCGATGAAGATCTCGACTTGTTTCCTGCGCGATTGCGTGGTCGGGGTCTGCAGAAGCCGTCGCTGTGCCGCCTGGGCGTTGACGAACTCCCCGATCTCTCCGGGGGTGGCGCCGTGGTCTTTCAGGACGGCGCGTGCGTAGTCGGATGTCCACACAGACGCGGGTATCAGCGTGGGATGGTAGTCCACGAAGGACCTGGCGAGTTGGTTGAAGTGTTTTCGTGCCTCGGCATGGTGGCGGTGGTGTGCCGGTTGGAGGATGACCACGCTGGGGTCGGTGGTCCTTGCGAGGCTGGAGATGTAGGCATGGTCGTCTGGGCAGATGCGCAGGGCGCACAGGATTCCTCCCACGTGCTCGGCGTCGGGCTTGCGGACGCCGAGTTCCCACTGCGCGATTTGCGCGTGGTGTTTGTGGATCAAGTTCCCTACCTCGCGCAGAGTCATCCTGGTCGTGCTGCGTTGTGCGTGCAGGACGGCGCCGAGCAACAGGTGCCGCGGCGATGGCTGAGATGTGTTGTGGCTCTTCGTCACGAATATGTCCATGTTCTTGCGCTGCTGTCGACGTCGGACTTGCGCGGGCCGGTCCCGCGGCGGTGCGGCTTACCGGTTTCGCCGCCTGCGACCGGCGGAGGCGGCTGGCACCGTGCCGCCGGGGTGATTGCGTTTTGTCCGCCGTGGGGCCGGATGGCGACTTTTTCGCGCAGGAGCAGTCGGCGGATCGTGCCGTAGGAGGCGTGGTGGGTATCCGCAACGGTCTGGATGGTGGCTCCGTGCTGATAGTCGCGGACGACTTGCGCGACGTTGAGTTTGCGTTTCACCCCTTGTCGCACAGGAGGCATGGCGATGCCCTGCTGCCGGAGGATCCGGCCGGTCCAGCTCAGCGACAGCCCGTAGGCGGCGGCGATCCACGTGATCGTTTTGCCGTCCCGGTAGTCCTGCGCCATTTGTTCGTTACGGCTCTGCCGCTCAGGGATACGGGTCGGCATCACGGCAGCCGGTCCTCGGTGCGATCCCGCGACGGCTGGTGTCGCGGTGCGCGCGACCCTTCGCGCAATAGGTCCCGGTGCGTGCGGGCCCACTGTAGGGTGCCGCGCAGCACCACGTGCCGACACCCGCCGATGTCCAAGCCCTGTGGGAAGAACCTCCGCCAGCGTCCGGAAGCGACGTTTTCTTCGTAGGCAGCGACCCACGCGGTCAGCTCGTCGTTGCGGGTTGCGGCGGTGATTCCGGAGGATGCGGGGTCTTTCTCGAACCAGTCGCCGGCGTACATGCCGAGCACCAGGTCGTCGTCGGAGAAAGCCGACGCGAGGTGCTCGCGGATCCGGCGGCGGGCCAGCTCGCCCGGGCCGCGGACCTGGTACGGCTCTGCGGGGTCAGCGGCGAGCAGCGGTGGTGCCAGGCCGGCGATCTCGTGCAGTGCGCGGTTCGCGGCGGCGGTGGTCACGCACGGGATCGCCCACCAGGCGGTCCGGTCCGGCAGGTCTCCTTCGGCGATGCACGCGGTCAGGTCGCCGGTGTCCAGGTGCAGGGTCACCGCGACGCCTGAGGCGTGCTGTCGGCCCGGGAGGTGCCGGTGCAGACTGGTCGGTGCGGCTTCGTTGAGCAGTTGGATTCGTGCTTCGGTCGAGGGACGCGCTCCGGCGCGCCGCGGTGGTCTCGCACGGTCGCGCGCGTCCGCGTTGATCAGCGCGGCGGCGGCGTCGAATTCCCGGCCGTCTCCGGTGTGCGGAACGAAGGCGATCTGATCGAGCGCGGCGAGCGGGGCTAGTCGCCATCCTCGGGGATGCGGGTCGCGGGACGTGCCGGCGTCGGCGAACCACATCCGCCATGTTCGTCCGCAATGGTCGGGGGTTTCGTGGACGAAGCCGGGAGCGTCGTAAAGCCGTCGCCATGCCAGCGATGCGGTTCGGTCCCTCGCAACTGGGGTCCCGTGATCGGCCATCAGCAGCTGATCCGGCGTGTACTGGTCGGGCATTTCGTGAGTCCGTGTCTTGTGGTGGTCAGTTCCGTCGTGTTCCATCCGGTTGCCCTGTCGGTCGTGCGCGACCACACCGCGGTGACTGTCTGCGCGGCATCGCCGAGGCCGTAGAGGCCGCACGCGCACGAGATCGAGGCATCGGGTTCGTCAAAGTTGTTGGTGCAGAATTCCTTGTGGTGCGTGTTGCACGTCCAGCCGTTCGGACCGTGGACACTGGTGATCTCGAGGTAGGCGAGCCGGATCGTCCTGGGTTCGGCGCGGTCGGATTCCGCGTCCGCCTTGATTTCCTGGGACAAGGAGCGCAGTCCGCAGCGGCAGGCGTTCAGCGGGTCCCGTCGGCTCTCGTTGGCCGTTGCCGGCCTTCGGTGACCGAGTGCTTCCTGTCGCGGGACATCGTGTCTGTCGCGCAGACGGCGTGTCCCGGCGGTCTTTGCCAGTGGCTGCAATGGTTTCTCTCCTCCTGTCCTTTTCCGGCGGGCCACGCAGGATCTGGCACGGACAGCAGCCCAGCGGCTGCCGTCCGGACGGCAGCGTGCTAGTCCTTGCCGTCGGTTGCCCGCACCGGATTCGTCGTCGGCCGGACGGCCTCGGCGAATACCTCCAGGTCTTCCGGCCAGGGCGCTGGGGGTTCGGTCATGTCTGGGCCGTCGTCCTCAGCGGAGTCCATAGCCGTGTCCTTCTGCGCGTGTTGCGAGAACAGGTTGAGCGGCGGGCTCGGGTGGTTCTCGTCGAACGACCAGTACGTGTCGAGCATGTCGCGGACTGGCACCGAAACTCCTTGTGGCCCCAGGGGAACGGTGACGTCGTCGAGGACCTGCCACAGCGCCCGATCGGCCGGCTCGGGATCGAAGGCGGTGCCCACGGCGCGGCGGTGGCAGTCGATGGCCTTGGCGAGCATCCGCACGGCGTTGCGGTGCCGATGGTTCAGAGCGGCTGCTCTGTGGTTTTCGTCGGCCGTGGCGGCGCGTGTCTGGGACAGCCTGGTCTCGACGAGGCGTTTGAACACGGTGACGCGGCCACGCCACTGGTCGTATCTCTGTTCGTAGGGCGACGTCAGGTCGAGGCCCAGCTTGCTGCGCCGTTCGCTGCGTCTCGATCGTCGTGTGCGGAGGTCGTTGTCGATTCTGTGCTGTGTCGCTACCAAGATCGCCCGGACACGGCCGAGCAGCGGTGGGGCGATCAGGGACTCCCACAGCCCGGCTGCGTCCGGGCCGAGGTTGGCAAGCACCAGTTCTTCCAGTTGCTCGTCGCTGAGCTGGGTCAGCTTTGCGATGTCCGGAAGGACGTCCGTCGCGGCGGTGCGTCGACGGTTCCCTGTCGCTGAAGGTGACGTCAATTGGGCTCCTCCTGCGTGCTTGAGTGCGGGCAATCCGTTGTCCTGCCTCGGCCCGTGAGCGACGGCAGGAGACGGTTCTGGATGCGGTCACGGTGTCCACGCCCGCCAGGGAGCGCCTGCGGATAGGTCGCCGGACCTGAGCGCGTCGGCGATCATTGCCGGACGCAGCAATGCGACATCAGTCTCGCCGGCCCACCGATGCGCATGAGGCCGGCGAGCGGCGATGCGGTCGGTGTCGTCGAGCGTCACGTCAAACAAGAACGCCAGCTCAGACAACGAATTGGGCGGCTCTTTGCTAGCTTCGTGTTCGATCACGGCGCAGAATTCCAGTCCGGCGATCGTTCCGTCGATCTGGTCGCGCAGGGTGCGGCGGAGTGCGTGCTCGACTGGTTCGCCGTCGGGGACCGGGCCGCCCGGCAAGACGAGCGCGCCGGTGTCGTCGGTGATGAACAGGAGGTCTTCTTCACGGCCGATCAGCGCATAGGCCACGACACGCGGACCATGCTCGTGGATGGCGTCGTTGCGCATAACTGGTCTCCGATCACGTCGTGCGGGCTTCAGCCGATAGGTGTGTCCGGGCGAAGCTGGCGGACAACGCCGCCTCGGCTGCGCATGCGGATTCCGGACTCGGACAAAACCGGTGCACGAAGCCGTACGAGCGCCCGTATTCCTGGGGCAAACGAACGAATGCCGGTGCCTTCCTCGTTGTGGACGGAGGAGGCAGAGTTCCTGTCGCGAAATCTCCAGGTGCCCCCGGCCTCGGCGCAGCGCAGGCAACCCTCGCTGTTAGCGGGTGACCGGCAGGAGGTCGAAATCTCCGACCGGCCACGCGATCCCCGTGGCAATCCAGTCGTCCAGAGGGCGCGGGCACGTCACGGAGGGCAGCTCCATCTCGTCCGGTTGGCCCGGGGGTTCTGCGCGTCCTGGGGGAATTCGTGCCGCGTCCTGCGCGGTATGGGGCCAGGCGGTCACGGCTGCTGGCTCCTCTCCTACGCGAGGCGGGCACAGTGCCCGCCGGGAAACATTTGATGCACCACATCGGAACGAGGCCGCCGGGAGGCTCCCCGTCGGCAAGGCACATGACTCCGCATTCGCTGGTCCCGAGCCAGGTGTGTCCGCGGCACAGGATCCGGAGGAGCTTCTGCGAAACCTTGTGCATGACTGCCTCGCGGCGAAGAACGAAAGGGAGAAACCCGAGACACACCTTGTAAGACGCCGCAGGAGGGCTGGTCCCGGGCATGTCAGGCTGCCTTCAGCTCAGCGAGCAGTCGGTTCCTGTTGCGTCCGAACAGTTCGGCGAGCATGTCTTGCGCGGGCAGGCTAACGGGCAGTCGGCCCGTCGAGTACGAGGGAAGCTCCCGCAACCGAAGATCAGCCCAACATGCGAGCAGGTGCCTGGACCGTGCCAATTCCGCCAAGTCCAGAACCAGGATGCCATCGGTGGTCGCCTCGTTGTACACCCGCGCCCTGCCGAGGATTTTCAGGAACTTCGCTTCGCCTTCCGCGGTGCAGTCCCGCTCCCGAACGAGAATCGGCGCGGCAGTCTCGCGTGCGCGGTTGGTCTGCGTTGGCTTGTCGCCGTTGGTCATGACGCCCTCCAAGCATGCTGGCTTCGCCCGTGAACGCGGCGTGGCCAGCGAATCGACCGGGGCCGGCGATGCCGCCCTTCCTGCCCGTCCTTGATGAGCACCAGAACGGCACGCTGCATCTCGCACTGCCGTTCACGCGACTGCTGAACGATTCGAGCGCACGCCGCACACGGGGCACCGGGTGCCGAGATCGCAAGCGAGCACTCCAACTCCCGACCGCAGACGGCGACGAGGGCGACGCCGCGCTGGCGAGCGGCTCGAAACGCCTCATCGGTGATCTCGTGCTGCAGGCCATCGCGCCCGCATGTGTAGGGCGTGGTCCACAGGCGTCGTGTTGCTGGTCCGGCCATTCCGGACACCTCTCGTTCAGGGTGGAACGCGGCGGAGGCGACCGGTCGGGGTCAGCCGCCTCCGCCGCGGCAAAGGGGGCGGCGGACGGGAGAGGGTGCCTGGGCGTGCTGCTACGGGCAGAATGGGCACGCCGTCGGGCTCGACCGCACCCGTCCGCCGCCGATGTCCCCGGAAGGCGTGCGCGCCGTGCAGCAGGCGCAAGAGGCCGCCGGGGTGGCTGCTGCGTCGAAGCCGGACATTGCCGTCACCGATCAGTTTGCTGCGTCAACGGGTTCGATCAGGGCATTCAGTTCGTCGCGGATGATCGCGGCCGAACGCTCGGGCGGACGGTTGGAGCAGTCCACGGCCAGAGTGTGAAAACCCGCCTCGTCCAGCATTTCGTGCGCTTGCCGGTAGAACCTGGTTTCGAGGAGGCTGCTGCCTTGCTGGCGCTGGAATCGGTTGTGCGGCCCGCGTGCTTCCAACCGCTCGGCGATTACGTCGGGGTCGGCATCGAGGATGACCGCGAGGTCCGGTCGTTCGACCTCTTCGTTGAGCTGCCACAAAAACACCGGATCGACGCCATCGAAGCGTTGGACGACCAGCCCCGATGCCAGGAATCGGTCGGAGATCACGATGTGGCCAGCCTGGATGCGCGGCTTGATCTCCGTTTCCACGTGGTGGTACCGGTCAGCCGCGTACAGGCACGCGAGCGCGTGCCCGGTAACAGTCGGCGTCAGCTCGACGGCCAGCTTCCCGATCGGACCGCTCGACGGCTCCGCCGTCACGTGCACCTGCCGGCCCTCCGCGAGGAGCAGCTGTGCCAGATGCCGGACGATCGTCGTCTTTCCCGCTCCGCCCGGGCCGTCGACGCTGACGAGCAGGCCGCGACGGGGATCAGAAGAGGGACGGTTCATCGTCGCCTCCCCGTTTCGACTGGCCCCGGAGTTCCTCGAGTGACCGGCTGCTCGCGAGATGAGCGAAGAGCCGAGCGGTCACGATCGTGTCGTACTCCGCGCGATGCGGTTTCTGCATGTCGGCCAGCCCGTGGTCAAGCCCGAATGCCTCGACGAGCGAGCCGAGTTTGTAGCTCGGCCGGCCGGGCAGGAGGCGTCGCGCGAGCTTGAGCGTGTCGAACACCTCAGGGCATTCCCAATCGCCGAGTTCGCGTTCCAGCACACCGACGTCAACATGAGCGTTGTGGGCGACGAGCGCTGGGGCGTCCAGAGCTTTCCGCACCTCGGCGCTGACCTCGGCGAACGCGGGAGCCGCTGCTACGTGCTCGTTGGCGATCCCGTGGATCTGCTTCGCAAAAGGCGTGATCGGCCGGGGCGGCCGCACCAACCACGAGGCGGGATCGCCGAGGTGCCCGTGTTCAATCCGTACCGCTGCAAGCTCGACCAGGTCCGGCGGTCGCTGTCCGTTGCCCTCGACATCGACGACGACGTAGCTGAGCGCAGCCCAGTCGGTCATGCAGGAACTCCTGTCCATCCGATGTCGGCGCGACCGTGCCGGTGCGCACGGTGCGGATGCTTCACGTCGTGCACCTGGAATCCCAACGCGTGCTGCAGGAAGTACCGCGGCTGCTCGTTTTCCAGACCGGACACGACGACGGCCCGGTCAGAGATGTCTACGACGTTGACGCCGCCCGCCTCTGGCAACACGCTGGCGCAACGGTGTACGTCTTCCGCTCTTGGCACCCGGTGCGCCCCGGCGCATAGTTCGAGCTGGGACAGCGGGCAGATGTCGCAGAGCTCCCGGATGCCGTAGTGACCGTTGTAGTCGGGCAGGCCGTGCACGTACGAGACGGCGCAGGAAGTCTTGCGGAACAAGGCAGTCGAGCTGGCGAACGCGTCGAGCACGCGACGTTCCAGCGTTTCGGGCACGATCTTGCGTCGTGCGGTGTCCGGGTAGGGTTCGGGGAGGCGGTTGGCCTTGTAGTACGCGGCGATCTGGTCGCGGTAAAAGAGCCCGGTGAACACCGTAGCGTCGGCATGCGTGCTCAATTCGCGGGCCACGGCGAGATGCTGATCGGTGTCGTTCAGACCCGGGACGAGCGGACGCCAGTAGAGGATCGTCCGGTACATCCGCGATGCGGGCGCGCTCATCATCTTCAACGACTCGGCTGCGACGTGCGAAGGGTACGGTTCGATCTTCGGGTCGCCGATCCCTGAATAGGTGAACAGCAGCGTCACTTTGAGGTGACGAAGCTGGTTCAACCGGTCGATGTCGTAGGGCTTGAGCTGGTGGCGGGTGATGACCAGCACGTGATTGGTCAGTTCGCGCTCGTCCAGCTCTTCAAGCACCGCAAAGGTGTGCGGGCGGACCCTCGGCAAGAAGGGCTCAGTGGCCCGGTTGAACAACTGGACCGGCGTGACGTGCGGCCGGAAATACTGGTGGTGGACCAATTCTTCCACTGCTTGCGCATCGGACATCAGCGCAACCGGCTGATCCTTGTCCCACAACCCGTAGGTATGCCGGATGCAGTAGGCGCATCCCAGCGAGCATCCCTGGATGTGGTTCAGGCTCAGCCCGCTCTTGCGGTATTCGACCACCTCGCGTGCGCGGTCGGAGAGTTGGTCTATCCGGTCCTTGCTGAGCAGAGGTACTGGGGTGATCACGTCGCTCGTCTCCAAGGTCGGCCGGGGCGGACTCAGGGAGAGTAGGAGGAGATACGATCGCAACGGAAGCAAGTTGCTCATTGTTGCTCGCAACAAACGAGACCGTCGCCTATCAGTGCAACTCAGCGCTAGTCCTGGGGCAGCTGCCCTGCCAGGTCGTCCATGACGCGCGTGATGACGGCGCGGGCGGCCCGGCCGTAGCTTGCGACGGCGGCCAGCTCGCCGAAGACGTTCGAGTAAAGCTCGATCTCCTGGGGCTGGGCGAGATTGAGAGCCGCGGAGTATGTCTCCACTAGGACCTTTTCATCGTCGTACAACCAGAACCCGTGCCACGGCGCCGCGGTGTACTGAGTGTCGAAGCCGATGATCCCGAGCTTGACGTTGGGGAGTGCGGAGATGGAGACCAGGCGGTCCAGCTGGCCGAGCATGACCGGCACAGACGACAGCCGGAAGCGCAGAGCAGCTTCGGTGAGAACGAAGTGGAAGCGCTTGTCCGGCCGGTAGAAGATGTCCTGGCGCTTCATGCGGCCCGCGACTGCGTCGTTGATGTCGTTGGCAAGCTTGAAGACGCGGATGCTTTCCGCGAAGCGCGCGCGAGCGTACTCGGAGGTCTGCAGCAGCCCGGGAATCACGGTGGATTCGAAGACCCGGAACAGCTGTGTCTTTTGATCCAGTTCGGCAAGCGAGTTCTGTCGCGGCCGGATGCCGCCGCGCAGAATTCGCTGCCACTCGGCGTGCTGAACCTCCAGCGTGCGGAGCGAGGCGAGCAGCGCCGGTGCTTCGCCCTCGTGCCCAGTTGCCTTTGTCCAGGCCGTTATGTCGCTCTCGCTGGGTTTCTGCTTCCCGTTTTCGATCTTGGAGACCTTCGAGAAGTGCCACGACAGCGACTCCGCGAGCTTCCTGCCGGTCAGGCCGGCCTGTTCGCGCAGCTCACGGAGCCGACCGCCGAGCGCCATGCGCGCCTCATGGACGTTCGATGGGTCAGAGGCTTTGTTGCTTGGCAAAATCGTCCCGCCGTATGGCGTGATGCCAGGCAGCATCGCGCCAGTAGTTATGGTGCACTACCTGCTCTGGGTCTTCGACGACCTCACCGCCCAAGAATCCCATGTCATCGTCGAAGTGCATCCGAACCAGCTTGCGTGAGTCGAACAACCAGTAGTCGTGCTTCGGCAACCGGTCGGCAAGGCCGCGCGGCAGGTAGCGGATGTCCTCGCCCGCCCCGCCGGTGAACTGCGAACACCACACGCCGAAGCGGCTGTAGTCCGTGAGCGGCATCGAGACGATGCGCACACGGCTGAAGATCCGTCCCTTTGCCTTCGCCTCGCGGATCATGTCGAGCCAGCTCTGCATCCAAGGCAGGTCGTCCGGCTCGCCGGCGAGGAACTTGCGCAGCGACTCGTTCTCGTACGTCGCGTCGTACTGGTCGAAGGTCTCCAAGCGGAAAGCTGTGTGCTCGAAGGTGTGGAAGAGCTGCCTGAACTCTGGTCCCGGCTTGATCAGCTCAGTCAGCGTGCTCCTCCTCCGGCTTGTCCGACGCGTAGCGACGAGCATAGAACTTCAGGACGTCTTCGGGGATCTCGATCAGGGTCTCATGGTCAGGGACCGGGCCGATCGAGGCCAGCGCTTGCGGGTCCGTCACCTTCCATCCTTGTGCGATGTAGGTGACGCGGTCCGTCCGGTCGGTGGCGTAGAGCGTCGGCGAGTTGTCGACCTGCGATTCGGGGTCCTTGCCGAGGAACTTGACGTGCATCATGCCTCCGTTTCGAGCAACTTGCTTCTTGTTGCTCCCATCGTGACGCACGACACCACGGCAGTCAACGGCCTGGAACGGTGAACCGCGCGGAGACGAATGGGCGGCCGTCGGCGTCGCTGATGAACTCGAGCGTCGTTCAGGAACGGTGCGGCGGCGTTTCGACCCGGGTGTCGTCTGGTTGCCTGATGGACTGATTCCAGTCAACGTGGTGGTCAGTGAGCCAGGACGCGGTGTTGCGCGGCCCTTTCTTCAGTTTCCGGGGGAGGACGGCGTCTCGGATCATCCGTTTGACGGGGCCGGGAGTTGCGTTGCCGCCCATGCGAGCACTGGTAGCGACGACCCGTTCGACGCGGGGGCGGCGAATGCGTTCGTAGGCGCTAAAGGCTTGTGCAGCAGGTAGATCGCGCAGACATTGGGCGAGGATGACGCCGTCTTCGATCGCCATGGAGGCGCCGTGGCCGGCATTGGGTGCGGAGACATGGGCGGCATCGCCGATGATGATTGTCGCTCCGGTGTGCCAGGTGGGTGTAGTCGCGATGTCGTAGCCGTTGGCACCGGTGATGCTCCTGTCGCTGGCCCGGACGATGTCGGCAGCTGGTGTCCGGTCGCGTGCGAGGAGTCCGGCGACACGCTGTTGCCATTCCTCGGAGGTGGTGCTGGCGAGTTGTTCTTTGGTGAGTTCGGCGCTGTGGTGGGGGAGGTTGGCGAACCACCAGGTCTGACCGTCCGGTGCGGTGAGGTAGGCGAAGAATACCTTGCGGCCGTAGGTCATCCGAAAGGTGCCGGGTTCGGTCGTGGCCGGAGCGTGGCTCGCGTATCCGCAGACCGTGATGACTCCGGTATAGCGCGGTTTCGGAGCAGCTGGGTCGATGAGCGCGCGAGTGACGGAATGGATGCCGTCCGCTCCGATCAGCAGATCGCCCTCCGCTTCGGTGCCATCGGCGAATTCCGCGGTGACTGGATCGCCGGGTGTGGTGGTCGCGTGGGTGAGGCGTTTGCCGTGGTGGACGGTGACGCCGCGGCGGCTGGCTTCGTCGAGGAGCTCGCGGTAGAGCGTGGACCGTTTGATCATTCGCGGTCCGCGGTCGCCAGCGGACCCGCCGATTGGGGCTTCACCGAGCCGAGTGCCGCGGTGGTTGAAGAATTCAACCTTGCTGGCGGGGAACGAATTTTCGCGCACGACGTCCGCCGCGTCGACGGCGGCGAGAGCGTCGAGTCCGTTGTGCATGATGCTGAGAAACGCGCCGACTCCGTCCGCGCTGGTCGGGTACGCCTCGTAGATTGTCGAGTCGATCCCGGCTTTCTGCAGCGCCATCCCCGTGACGGGCCCGGCGATTCCCCCGCCGATGATCAAGGCCGTGGTCATTTGTCTCCTGTCGAAGTCATGGCAAGCGAGAGGGACACGAGTTCGCGGACATCCGCGTCGAGGCCATCCGCGGTCGCGACGACGACTGGCATCGCGTGGCTCGACCGGGCCGGCTGGCCCGCAGCCCGAGCGGCGAGCGCGTGCTTCAGCGAGCGCGCGAGATCCTCGTAGCGGTGGTTGTCTTCGCGGACGCGAGACGGCAGGTGCGGGCTGATGCGTACCAGGCCGTCGCGGCACTCCACGACACGACGGTAGTAGCGCCGGTGTATGCCGCGGAGCCGGAATACGTCGCGCCAAGGATTCGGGGTGACCCGTCGCAGCTCGTCGTCGGGAAAGTGTTTGTGCAGAATCGTCCACAATGGACCGAGCTGGCGGTAGACGCGACGGTGGCCTGCCCAGACCCGAAGGGCGGTGACGCGCATCGCTGCGGCGGGATAAATGATGCCGGCCAGGAAGATGACCACGCCCGGGAGAAGGAAGACGGCTGCGGCTATCGCGCCGAGAACGGTGGCGGCGGCACCGCTGGTCTCAGCCAGCGCGGAGGGGGACGATGCACCTGCCCAGCGCAGGATGATCTCCGGGATGAACACGCAGTTCGCGACCACGATTGCCGCGAGCCCGACTGAAGCGATTTTCAAGCCGCGCGCGAGCCGTGGGTTGGCTTCGCGAGCGTAGCGGCGTGCCCAGAGGAACGCTGTGGCGAAGCCAAAGGCCAGATACAGGTCCGCAGTGATGGTGAACACCGCGCCCGCGGGCGATGAACTGCTGTGGACGCTGGGAGGGGCGAGTGCCGCCGTGACGACCAAGATGGCTTCGGCCGCGACGAGCGGCACGGCGAAGCGGCGCGCTCGCGGCCACGCCTTGTGCTGTTCGAGAGCAGAGAAGAGGAAGAAGAAAACGAGGCACGTCACCCCAATCAGCAGTGCGCCGTGCTGAATCAGGCGGGACATCATCGGCGGGAGTCCGACCACGGTCGCCTCGCGGTCGGCGGCGAGGCCGAAGGGGAAGGCGATAGCGAGGCAGGCCGCGAGCCCGGTGAGGGCGCGCAGCGGAAGGTTCTGTGGTGTCCGGCTCAGTCGCAAGCCCAGCCAGGCCAGCACCGCGGTGGCGGCGATGCCGTAGGCGAGGACGAGGTAGGTCACAGCCACCCCAGCCGGTCGCTCAACGCGGTTTCTATCCGGTGTGCCGTGTTGCTGCGCGCGGCGGGTGTCCAGACACGGTCGAGGACAGACGCCCATTCCAGGATGATGGTGGCGACGGTTTCTGCCTCGTATTCCTGGACGGTGTCGTAAGAGGTGCGGCGGAGTGCGCGCCGGACCGCGTCCGGTGCAAGGTCGGGGTACTCGGTGCGCAGAGACTCGGTCGACGAGTCCGGGTACAGCTCTGCGAGCAGCGTGTTGTCGGGTTCACCGCTGTCGTGCCCGGCCAGCATGTGGCCAAGTTCGTGCAGGATGATGTGGTCTTGGTGCGGCTTGCTCGTTTCCTGTTGGTAGAAGATGTAATCGGCTGATGCCGCGGAGATCCAGGCTCCGAAGGGGCCGGGGACTGGGATCGGGTGCGCCCGCAACCTGATCGGCTTGCCGCGCTGGATCCCGACACGGCGGCACAGTTCGGCGACATCCAACGGAGGTTGGATGTCGAGGTCGGTCAAGAGCTGCCGGCAGCGACGGCGCAGCTGCCGTTCAGACGTCACCTGCTCCCTCCCTCCAAGCTCAGGACGAGACGGCACCTACGACAACGGTGCCGGACTGTTCCGGAGCCTTCCACCGTGTTCACCCCGTTGGTGATTGACCTCGCTCGGCCTGCTCGTCGCGATAGACCACGTCGAGCAGGTCCATCACCAGACGCCGCCGCTCGGGCGAAAGCGCGTCTGCGCGCATCGCGATCAGCTTGGCCTCGCTTGTGTTCGCGATCGCGGTCAGGCTCTCTTGTGCGGCCTGCAGCTTCTGCAGCTGTTCGTCGACCCGGTCAGTCACCGTGTCGTCGAAGAAGTACGACGCCGGCACGCCGAAGAACGCTGCCAGGGCGTAAAGGTGGCGCAATGTCGGGTTGTCCTTACGCGCCTTGCGCAGGTGCCAGATGTAGCTCCCCGAGATCCCGACGCCCGTGGCGCTGATCTCCGCTGCGACGAAGTCGTTGGTGTACTCCTGGCCGCTGCGCGGTTTCATCGTCGCGAACAGCCGGTTCAATCTCGCGGCAAGGATCTCCGCGAAGTTGTCCGGCAGGCTCGCCGGAAGATGCCCGTCCGGATACGCCGGCGTGGCCATGCGACCTCCAACCCCGACTGCTTTCACTCAGGTGAACACCCGAACGAGTGGTGCTCCTGATGTTGGTTGAACTCGTCCGCGCGACCAGCCTAAACTCGCGGCCATAGTCATTTCAACTCCAGAACAACGGTAGCGAACTCGACGCCTTCACGTCAGTCAAAGCCACTCGTTCGGAGGAAGATCGACAATGGCATCTACCTCGGCGTCCGTTGCTGGGCATGGCCAGTGCTGCTCCGCATGCGGACAGCCGCTCGGCTCGTGGGGCATCGACAAGTACACCGGACTGCTCAACCGGGAAGGGTGGGACGTCCGGGCCATGTCAGCGCTCGGCGGGCTGTTCGATCGTTCCATCGCGCTGCTCATCCTCGACCTTGACCGTTTCAAAGCTGTCAACGACCGATACGGCCACCCCGCCGGCGATGCCGTCCTTCGCGTTGTCGCCGCGACGGTCGCGGCCGCGGTGCGCCGCGAGGACATTGTCGGTCGGTATGGCGGCGACGAATTCATGGCGCTCCTTGTCGGTGCCGACCAGGCGTGTGCGAAGGCGATCGCGGAACGGATCTGCGGGCGAATACGGAGTGCGGTCGTCGAGGTGCTGTCGGCGGATGGCAGCCGGGTGGTCATCAAGGGCCTCGCCGCGTCAGTCGGCGGCGTCGCCCTGAACCTCCGCGGCGGCGTCGACCTTGCAGACCTTTTCCGGCGTGCGGACTCAAACCTGTTGCGCGCAAAGCGGTTCGGCAAGGACCGCGTGCTGATAGCGGGAGACCGCGGCCTGCCGAGAGGCACGTGCTGCGCCAGACTCAGGTAAGAGTTCACCGTGCCTGCGTCTTTTTGACAGTTGAAGATCAGCTCGAAGGGGCCTACGCTCGCTCTATGGACGTTGCGCGTTCTGCGGTCTGATCTCCCTTCCCGGCCGGCTGCACGAACGGGCAAGCCCGTCATCGAATATGCGATCTAGCCGCCGGGAGGAAGCGATGACCGAGCTGTCGAACCGGGCAGGACAAAACCAATTGGTGCGCGGCCGCACCATGCGGTCCTCTGTGAAGCACTGCCGACTGGCTCGCGGTGACGCGAACGCTCCGGCTTGCGTCCCGCACGATGATGCCTGGCGTGAGGGCTGGGAGGCCGAACAGCTGCGCAAGCTGTCGGATGTGAAGCGGCTCTTCAGCGGTGACTGGATGCACGCGGTCATCGTCGCTCTCGCCACCGGGCCAAAACACTACACAGAGCTTCTCGACACGATCAGGACCTTGTCCGACGCAGGACAGGCTCAGGGGCGCCGCCGCACTCTGCATGAAAGCGTCCTCGCGCGCACGCTCAAGACAATGACTGCTGACGGATTGATCATTCGCCGCCAGGAGTCCACGGCGTTCCCGCCTTCTGTGCAGTACTCGTTAAGCCCCGCGACAGCTGAAGCTCTCGACGCGATGATGCCGATGGTCGCTTGGGCGACCAAGCATGCTGACCTCATCCGACGTTCCCGTGAACGACGATGCACAGCCTAGGCGACAGCGAGCGCTGAAGGTCGCAAGGTTCTCCCGCGCTGCAAGAGTCGGTGGCCGACGAGCGGCGGCATGGTCGGGCTCCGTCCCGTGTCAGTCCGAAACCGCATGTCATCGGGCACGCGAGAGCAGGTAAAAGCGTCAAAACAGTCAATGCGCAGTAGGCCAAAACCCGGAAAGCGCGACGCATAACAGAGTTCCAGCTAACAGGAACGGTCCGAGCGGGATATCCCGAATTGCTCCGCGACTCTTCACGATTCTCGCGACTCCAATGGTGATACCTCCGAGGAGCCAGCCCGCCGAGAGGCCGAGCCAGGTCGCTTCCCAGCTGATCCAGCCGAGTGCAGCCCCGAGCAGCCCGGCCAGCTTCAGATCGCCTCCGCCGATCATGCCCGCGGCATACAGGGCTCCGTGGGCCACCAGGGCGATGGCCGCAGCTATGGCTGCCCGAGTCAGGTCGCCTCCGTGCGCGTTGAGGGCAGCGTCCGCCCCCAGTGCGATTCCGAGAACGCCGGTTGCCCCGCCGAGAAGCATGTTCGGCAGCTTGCGCGCGATCAGGTCGACTGTCGCCAGGGGTATGCCGAATCCGCCAAGGCTGCTGTACGCGAGCAATTCCAGGGACTGGCCGAAGCGGTACGCGAGCGCGGCGAACACGACGGCTGTCGCGGCTTCGAGAACACCGTAGGGTGGCGGTCCTGCAGCCGGCTCGGTCGCGGCGGCATATCGGACGACGAACGGGCGCAGAGCCACTGCGAGTGCTGCGCCGACAAGCGCCCAGCCCAGGACCGTAGCGGTCTGCATAAGAATCACATTCTGCGAAAATTCGTCATGTTTGGACTCTGGCGGTTCAGGAGGCGGCCGAATGGTTCGGTACAGGCCATTTCAGCACTACCAGACTTGCTGCTCGACGGTGAGGAATCGCGCCAAAATTTACGCCAAGTAGGTGAATATTGGGCGGAATTGCCATCCCGGCTTCCGGTTGGTGCTTTCACACCTTGCAGTCGGTATGGGATCACGGGGTAGACCTGATCTAGGCACCCATTAACGGTTCGGGTGAGTGGAGTGAGGGGTGGAGTCAGTGGTCTCTACAAGGACGTGCCGGTCAGCAATGACGCTGTCGAGCTTCGTTGTCGCCGTACTGGCGGCTGGATGCAGCTCGGGCTCGCCGTCTGACCCTGCTCCTGCCAGCTCCGCGGATTCCGCTCAGGCGTCTTCGTCGGCGAGCGCACCGCCGGCATCGACATCACCGGCGGACGTCGCGCGCAAGGGTGCGATCTCGGCATATCTGGGGATGTGGAAAGACATGGCCGTCGCGGCAGAGACATCAAACTGGCAGGACGCGCGGTTGGGGCAGCACGCCACTGCCACCGCCCTGACCAACATCACCCGCGGCCTATACGCGGACAAGGCAAACGGCCTGGTTACCAAGGGACAGCCCAAGAATTCACCTACGGTGTCGTCCGTCGAGCCACCCTCGGCCCCGATAAAGGTGATCGTCGCCGACTGCGGCGACGACAGCAACTGGCAGCACTATCGCGCGGACAACGGGCAGTTGGCCAACGACGGCCCTAGCGGGCGCCGGCAGATCAACGCCGTTGTCGAGCGGCAGCAAGACGGCACATGGCGTGTGACCGACTTCGGAATCCACAAGGTCGGATCATGCTGAGGAAAATCGCGCTGATCGCTGGAACGACGGGATCGCTGGTGCTCGCAGGAGCAGCCCCGGCGCTGGCGGGCGGTCCTTGGGGATCGGCGGACTGCCA
This sequence comes from Amycolatopsis nivea, assembly GCF_004522235.1. GTDB lineage: Bacteria > Actinomycetota > Actinomycetes > Mycobacteriales > Pseudonocardiaceae > Amycolatopsis > Amycolatopsis nivea. The sequence continues at coordinate 11,523 of NZ_SDLT01000041.1, read as the reverse complement.
GCAGACTCCGTCCCCGGCGTGCCAGCTCGGCGCGGGCCAAGGCGGCACCGACGGCGGTCGTGGGCGCGTCCCGTCGGCGCCTGGCAAGAAGCCGAAGCCGCGGGGTGGCAACCAGGGCGACGACCGGCCGGATGCCGGGGACCGCGTCATCGGACCGAGCGATAAGACCGCTGACTGCGGATACCAGCGTTCGGATTACCAGCCCCCGGCAGGAGGAACCATCACGGCCGCGTACCGGCCATCCACCCATGACCGAGGCACTGAGGTTCAGCCCGCAGTCTTCCGCCCGGCGAGCCTACGGACTGCACCGTTGGCGCTCACCGTCGCGCGGTCTTGGCCGGCGCAAGCACAGCCGGGTCAGGGGCCAGGCGCGTGGTACCTGTACAAGTGCTCCGGTCCTGGTTTCTCAGACGCGTTGTACCGGACGCCGATCTGGATTCCCGACGGACGAGCACCTGCACCTGGGCCGGTGCCGCCGCCGTCGCCCGCAGAATTGGCGCAGGCGGCGCGCAGCCAGCTTCGGTTGCCGAGCCCGTCGATCGCGGCGAACCCGCGCGGAGACCAACTGGTGACCCTGCCGACGTGGTTGTGGCTGTCGAGCGGTTGGGATCAGCAATCGGCCACGGCCGCTGTCCCCGGCGTCTCAGTGACTGCGATCGCGAAGCCGACTTCGCTCGTGTGGTCCATGGGCGACGGATCGACAGTGACGTGCGAAAACGGCGGGACTCCGTTCCCGGCTGGAGGCGATCCGAAGGCGGCGTCGCCGGATTGCGGGCACACCTACCGGACGTCTTCGGCTGGGCAACCGAACAACGCGTACCCGGTGACAGCCACCGTGCACTGGTCGATCTCATGGTCTGGGGCCGACCAATCCGGAACCTTTCCTGACATGACGACTGCAGCCAATGCGGCGTTCCGGGTAGCGGAAAGCCAGGCGCTGAACACCGGCAGACGGTGATTCGCATGGGGCGCAGCCCCTGCGCTGACAACCACAGAACTCAATCCGTGTAGCCACCGCGCAGCAGACGGCGTCGCGGCGCGGTGGCCCATGCCCGAAACCAGAAGGGAGGCTGGCCATGAGCACGTCCGTCTCGACCCACCCGGACACCGCTGACAGGGCGACCGCGCCGCCGGACGCCTGGGCACAGCGAAGCGGCAAACAGGAGCCGCCGTCGCGCTGGAAGACCGTTCGCCCCTCACGCCGGGTTCCGTACCTGCTGCTCGGCGTCGTACTAGTGATTGCTTGCGCAGCGGCGGCGGTGATCGTGTCCATGCAGCTTGATAACCGCCAGCCGGTCCTGGTGTTGGCTCGTCCGGTGACCGTTGGTCATCTATTGTCCGGACAGGACTTCCGGCAGCTGTCCGTTTCCTCCGATGTCGGACTCGACGCGGTACCGGCCGCAGAATCGTCCACTGTGGTCGGCCGCCCGGTGGCGTTCAGCTTGCCTGCTGGAGCGCTGCTGACCCGTGGTTCGCTGGGGCCGCCCGCGATCCCGGTTGCCGGCCAGGCGGTCGCCGCAGTGGCGCTGAAGGCCGGGCAGTTCCCGCCAGCGCTCGCACCCGGTGCGCGGGTCGCTGTACTGGTGTCACCTGGTGCAGCTGCGACAGGGACGCCGAGCACCGCCGGGCAGGTCGCGCCCCCGCTCGCGCAGTGGACTGCGACGGTGAGCGACGTCTGCGCTGGAGCGGACCAGCAAAGCACGGTCGTGTCGTTGCAACTGCCGGAGGCGAACGCACGCCAGCTCGCTGCAGCTCCGGCGGGTCAGATCAGTCTCGTCGCGTTGAGCGGAGGCGGCGGCTGATGTTGATTGCGCTGTGTTCCCTGAAGGGATCGCCTGGGGTGACGACTACCGCTCTCGCGTTGGCAGCGCGGTGGCCGGCCGAGCAGACCCCGGTCGTAGTCGAGTGCGATCCTGCAGGCGGTGACCTGGCTGCGCGGTTCCGATTGCCCTCGACGCCGGGGCTGGTGAGCTTGGCTGCCGCGGCACGCAAGAGCATGGAAGCATCGGTCCTGTGGCAGCACGTCCAACGGCTACCCGCTGGCCTAACAGTTGTCGCCGGTCCGGTTGGGGCGGAGCAAGCTCGCGCTGCCTTAGGCATTCTGGCACCGCGGGGAACATCGGTCTTGCGCGCTGCGGGCGATCAGCCAGGCGTGGTGGTCCTGGCCGACTGTGGCCGAGTAGACCCGGGTTCGACGACGCTGCCGATCATCCGAGCTGCAGATGCGATGGTGCTTTTTGCCCATGCCCGCGACGACGAGCTGTCTCATGTCGCTAGCAAGATCCGGACCGCCGCAACCTGGAATCCACGACCAGGCTTTGTACTGGTCGGTGACGGCTACCCCACGACCGAGGTCGAGCACGAACTCCACATCGGGGTCTTGGACAGGATTCCCCACGATCCCAAGGGAGCCGCAGTGCTGTGCGGGTACCGCCGAAGCGGGCCGAGTCCCGACCACTCAGCACTGGGGCGTGCGGCATTGCGGCTAGCGAGTGGGCTCGGCTTCATGCACCGTCCGCATGGCGCGCCGAGCGCGTCACCTCGGGTCGGCGGGCATCTGGCCGCCGCAGCACCAGCAAATCAGCCCGATGTGCCAGTCGGCACGCCGCAGCCTCCGCAGCAATGGCAGTCGTCGGCGGACGGGACGCGCCCATGACCTCGCCACACATCCAACCCGGCCAGCGTGCTTCCCGTAACGGTGCGGTCATGCGACCAGATCTGGCACCGTCCACGTCCTCCGTTCCAGGGCCAGCGAGTGTTCCCGGCGTCGATCCTCACGTGGCCGCGGCAATGGAGCGGCTGCGTGTTCGTCTTCGCCGCGAATTGTCTCAGCAGTTGTCCTCGCGCATCCAGGCTGACGACGATGCCGGCCGACCCGCGCTGGAAGCGGGCGAACGGCGCCGGATGGCTCAAGCGATTCTTGCTGATGCCGCAGAAAAGCAAGCGCAGCACGAACTCGACACCGGTGGAGCAGTGGTGCCGCAGGACGTCGAGCGTCGCGTTCTTTCCGCCGTGTTGGACGAGATTTTCGGCATGGCCGGCCTCGAGCCGCTGCTCGCCAACCCGGACATCGAGAACGTCAACATCAACGGAGACCGGGTATTCGTCCGCTACGCCTCGGGCAGGCGGGAACGCCTGGCTCCGATTACCGGCTCGGATGCCGAACTCGTAGAGCTGATCCGCGACCTCGCCGCACGCTCCGGCGTGGAGGAACGGCGCTTCGACCGCGGCAGTCCGATCGTCAACTTCTCCCTGCCTGGCGGGGAACGCGCGTCGGCAGTGATGGCAGTGACCGCCAGGCCGTCGCTGTCGATCCGGCACCATCGGTTCGCCCGGGTGACGTTGCGGGAACTGAGGGAGAACGGAACGCTCGACCTGGCGCTGGAGAACTTTCTCGGCGCGATGGTGCGGGCTCGCAAGAACGTACTCGTGACCGGTGGCGTCGCGATTGGCAAGACGACCCTCCTGAGGGCGCTGGCCTCGGCGATCCCGCCGCACGAGCGTCTGGTCACCATCGAGGATGTCTTCGAACTGGGGCTGGATCACGATCCCGGCCACCCGGATGTGGTCGCGATGCAGGCCCGCGAAGCCAACGTCGAAGGCCAGGGCGAGATTTCACAGTCCGAGCTGGTGTGGCAGTCGTTGCGGATGAGCCCGGACCGGGTCATCGTCGGCGAGGTCCGCGGGCCGGTCGTCATCCCCCTCACCAACGCCATGTCCATGGGCAACGACGGCTCGATGGGCACGCTCCATTCGTCCCTGTCCAGTGGTGTGTTCACGAAACTCGCCGCCTACGCGGTCCAAGGGCCTGAACGCCTGTCGCTGGAAGCCACGAACCTGTTGGTCGCTTCTGCGCTGCATTTCGTGGTCCACCTGGAGAAACCGCGAGGTGCGGACAGCAAACGAGTCGTGTCCTCGATCCGCGAAGTCGTCGGCGCGGACGGCACTCAAGTGATCTCGAACGAGGTGTGGCGTCCAGCAGTTGACCTCCGCGCGATTCCGGGTGTCCCGCTGCGCACGGCCACAGTCGATGAGCTCATCGACGCGGGCTTCGACCCGGATCTGCTGGACCGGGCGGAAGGGTGGTGGAAGCCGTGAACACCACCACCGCGCTGATGGGGCTGCTCGGCACTGGTGTCGGACTCGGCCTGCTGCTGATTGCGGCCGGCTGGCGGGGCATCACCATGCGCTGGCCCCGGTGGGGTGGACGCAACAGCGGAGAGACCGGACGCGATCCACTCCGGGCGCGGTGGCTGCTCGCGGCCGGGGCCGCGGGCATCATGGTCGCCATTGGCACAGGATGGCTCGTCGGCGGCGTCCTTGCGGCGATGGCGACCTGGGGCCTGCCGCGTGTGCTCGGCTCGAACAAGCAGCACGCCCGAGCTGTGGCGCGCATCGAAGCGATCGCTTCGTGGAGCGAGATGTTGCGCGACACTCTCGCCGCGGCGGCAGGGTTGGAGCAAGCCATAGTCGCCACCGCAGAAACCGTGCCCGAGGCGATTCGCCCGGAGATTCACGAGCTGACGTTCCGCCTCGAACGCGGCGACCGGCTCGCTCGCAGCCTCCGGCACCTGGCCGACCAGCTCGCCGATCCGACGGCGGACTTGCTCATCAGTGCTCTCGTTCTGGCCTCCGAGAAGCAAGCTCGCCAGCTGGCCGAGCTGCTCGGCGAACTCGCGACCGAGACCCGTGAGCAGGTGTCCATGCGGCTGCGGGTCGAAGCCGGCCGCGCTCGCACCCGGACCAGCGTCCGGATGATCGTCGGCGTCACGATGGCATTCGCCACGGGGCTGACCGTGCTCAACCGCGGCTACCTCGCTCCCTTCGACTCCGCTCTCGGACAGATCGTGCTCGCCGTGGTCGGAGCGCTATTCACCTTGTCCTTCCTGTGGCTCGCACGCATGGCTCGTTACCAAACCCCAGACCGATTCCTGACCGGCCTAGACGCACTGCACAGCCACGACGGAGCAACGGCGTCTGCCGAGGAGGTGCAAGCATGATCACCGCGCTGGTAATCGGTGTTGGGTTCGGGCTGGGCATTTGGGCCATCTTCGTGTGGGCAGTGCCGCCGCGCCCCGGACTGGCCTCGCTACTGAGGCAACTTGATAACACGCCAGCGCCACCACCGATCACGCCGCAGGAACGGCCCGGATGGGCGGCCACGCTGGGGAAGCCGTTCGTCAGGCTGCTGACTGCACTCGGTCTGCCCAGCCCCAGCCTGCGCAGAGACCTCGCTATCACCGGTAAACCCGTTCCCTCCCACTTGGCCGACAAAGCAGCACTCGCGATCGCAGGACTGCTTCTGCCGACCCTCGTCTCGATCGCAGTAGCCCTGCTGGGTATGCCCTTGGCCTGGGAGGCATCGCTGATCGCGAGCCTGCTCGTAGCGTTCATGGGCTTTCTGCTGCCGGACATCACGGTTCGGCGCGATGCCGCCCGTCGTCGTGCTGACTTCCGTCTCGCGCTGAGCGCCTATCTCAACCTGATCCGGGTCACCCTCGCCGGAGGTGCTGGAGTGGAAGGCGCGCTCACCGATGCCGCCACAGTCGGACGTGGCCGCTCGTTCAACCAGATCCGACGTGCGCTGACCATCGCGAAGGTCACACGCGTTACTCCGTGGGCCACTCTTCGTGCGCTCGGCGATGAACTCGATGTCCGCGAACTCGCCGAGCTCTCCTCCTCGGTCAGCCTTGCGGGCACTGAGGGCGCCCGCGTCCGCGCGTCCCTGCAGGCGAAGGCTTCCGCTTTGCGGACACGGGAGCTCACCGATGCCGAAGGCGATGCTCAAGCCGCTACGGAACGGATGAGCTTGCCCGTGATCGTGCTGTTCATCGGGTTCTTGTTGTTCATCGGCTACCCGGCTGTGGCCGCAGTGCTAGGAGGATTCTGACTTATCTATCCACAGTGGACATTTCATGAGAGGAAAATGATGTTAACGCCCATTATTCTGTTGTGGACATTCACCAAGGAGCACGTGCGGCGCTTGCGCGAGGATGAAGGCGGATACACCACTGAAACCGTACTCGTCACTGCCGCGCTCGTCGCGCTGGCCTTGGTCGTGATCGCGCTGCTGGTGAAAGTGGTCACCGACAAGGCCAACAGCATCCACATGTGAACTCGACGATGGCTATCGATGGTTCCGGCTCTCCGGTCGCGACGACGCCTTCGACGCCGCGACTGGTGTCGCGCGCAGGCTTGCGTCGACTCATGGCGGACGAACGAGGCGCGGCCACGGCAGAACTCGTGCTCGCGACACCTTTATTGCTGCTGCTCATCATGTCGATCGCGCAGTTCGCGTTATGGATGCACGCGTCCCACGTCGCCCAGGCTGCCGCATCTCAAGCGCTGTCGGCCACACGCGTGCAAGGCGGTACCGCCGCGCGCGGACAGAACGCAGCCGATCAGATCCTTCAGCAGTTGGGCCGCGGCCCGCTGCGTGATCCGCACGTCACCGTAATCCGTAGCCCGGAGCGAGCGTCCGTGCACGTGGAAGGTGCCGTGATCCAAGTCCTTCCCTTCTTGACGCTGATGGCCGACGGCGACGCGGCTGGACCGGTCGAACGATTCCGCAGCGGAGCACAGCCGTGAGCGCTCAGAAGAACCGATATGGACAGTGGTGGCGTTCGCTACGCGACGACGAGCGAGGATCGGCCACTGCAGAACTGGTACTGCTTACTCCGGCTTTGATCATAATGCTGCTGTTCGTCGTCTTCTGCGGACGATTGGCAGACGCCAACCTTCGGCTCGAAGACGCCGCACATCAAGCAGCACGCGCCGCGTCTCTCGCCCGCAGCATGACAAACGCGCAGAACGACGCGCGCAACACCGCGTCCGCGGCCCTGGCCAACGCCGGAATCACCTGTCAGGGCCTGGCTGTCACCGTCAATACGGCGGGATTCCGGCCAGGTGCCGTTGCCAGCGTGGAAGTCAGGTGCACGGTGGGACTGTCGGACCTTGCACTTCTCGGCGTGCCGGGAAGTGTCCGGATTTCCGCGTCGTTCTCGTCCCCTGTGGACACATACCGTGGCGTCGCAGCGAACGCAGGGGGTTCCTGATGCTTGCCACATTGCCGGCGTGGCTGCGGCGACTGCGCGAGGACGAAGACGGACGAGTCACCGCGTTCGTCGTCGTGCTGGTTACGGCGGTCATCGCCTTCAGCGGCTTGGTGTTGGACGGCGGTCTGGCCCTGGCAAGCAAAATTCGAGCGATCGGTGAGGCCCAAGAAGCTGCCCGCGCCGGAGCGCAAGCCATCGATTTGTCTGCCTATCGCTCCAATGGCACCTTGCGCCTGGTTCCCGGCCAAGCAACCGCTCTGGCGCACCAGTACCTCGCCGCTACCGGCCACGGCGGCAGTGTGTCCGTCGCTGACAACACCGTCACAGTGACCGTCACCGTCAGCCAATCGACTCAACTGCTCGGGTTCGTGGGAATCGGCTCGATCACAGTCACAGGGATTGGACAGGCCCGGCCACAGCGAGGGATATCCGACACCTCCGGCTAGCCAGCGAATTCTGATGCGGTCGAAAGGAAACCTCCGATGAAACAACAGAACCAATGCGCTACGCCGACACCAGTGCGCGCGGCTACGTTCCCGGACGGACCCGACGCGATTCTGCTGAACCCCGATGTCGCGCCGTCGCGATGGCGTCGCGAGCGTATGTGTGCGGCACTGCGCCCGTGGGTGGTAGTCGGCGTGCTGGGCGGTATCGCGGGGACGGTCGTTGCGGTGACAGCGGAGGTGGGAGTCGCTGTGATCTGCGTTGGTGGCCTGGTCGTGGGGTTTAGTGCGATCGTCGGCTGGGAGCGCGCCGCAGGGCTGCTCGCCGAGCACGGACATCATGACGCATCGTCGTGCCGACTGGAAGTCCGGCGGGGAGAGTTTTTCGTCCGCCGACGCGATCTCATTGGCCTCGGTGCCGATACTGCGGTACGGGCACTGATCGCAGGCGTGGACGAACTCCACCGCAGCCCGGCTCGTGCTTGGCTCGGCCCCGCCGTTCCGCGCGAGGTGCACCGCATCGTCTGGCAGGCACTGGAATTGCTGGACCACACTCGTACGGCCCGGCGCGTGGCCGACGAACTCGCCGCCGACCCCGACTACGCGGCCAGCGAGCTGGCCGCCGATGCCCGTGCGGCGATCGCCGAGGTCGACGACGCCCTCGGCGAGGTCGCGCAGCATGTGGACTGCTGCATCGCGCTTGTCAGGGCCTGGGAAGGGAAACTCCGCCACGTCGAGCTGGCCGCCCGCGCAGAGGCTGCCCTCGCAGTGCTGCCCGGCCGTGGCGATGTCCGTCGGCTCCCGCAGGCGGCGGAAGCGTTGCCGCAGACAGTGTTCGCCTACATCACGGCCGCCCGCGACACGGTCGATGCCGGAGAGTTTCCATGGGAACAACCGGCATCGTTCTGGTCTAACAGCGTGGCGTCGCAGCGACTTGCTGCGGGCACGGCATCGGCCCAGGGCCGGTGAGCGCGTTGCTGGGGAGAGCCCAATGAGAGAAGGGCCCGCAGTGACCTGTCCTGGACCAGGAGCGCGCGACAGCAGCCCCTTGGTATCGACCGCCAGCGAGGTTGTCGACATGTCGTACTGGTCAAGCCAGGAAGTACGGCGCGTCAACGGAGAGGGGAGGAAAATGGCCACCAGCGAGGAGATCGAGCGCCGCGTCGTGGAAGCTGATTCTGCTCGTAGCGCAAGGCGTGCAGCCACAGCGAAACGGATCGGAGACCTGGCGCAGCGGCGAGCCGGCGTCGCCGACCAGCTGAACGAAATCGAAAGAGAACTCGGCGAAACCCTGGCCGCCGCCAACGACGTTATTGGCATCGATGAACTTGCGCAGTTCACTGATGTGCCGGCCGCGGATCTGGCTCAATGGTTCGATGGCCGGAAGCCATCCCGCGCCAAACGGAAGCGATCGACTGCCGGCGCGGCGGCTGCGAAGACAGGCACCGACCACCGGCCGGCTTCCACGAAGACGCCAGCGACCCGTCAAGAGGTGGCAGTACCTAGCGCCAGTTCGGTGGGCACGTCTGCAACGGTGACCTGACCTTCGCGCCGTCCTGACATCGCCCGCACCACCAAGGAATCGAGCACGTCATGACCGCAACATCAGACCTGGCGCAGCGGCAAACGGACCGATCGTTCAGCACTGGTCCTTGCTATTGGTCGCTCCTCGCCGCCGTAGCTCGGGTGCTCCGGCGTGTGATGCGCGCCCTGTTCGCGGTCGTCGTCCTGCTTGCTCTGATGGTCGGCCTGCCCGCAGCCTTGGTTCATTTCATCGGATGGCCATTGCCTGACCACATCCCTGCCTGGGACGAGATCCGGAGCATCCTGCTAACACCGATGTCACCACAGTTCCTGCTCGACGTCCTGGCCTGTGCGCTGTGGCCCTTGTGGGCCCGGTTCGCGTTCGACGTGCTGGCCGTAATCTTGCACACAGCGCACTCCACGCCCTGGCACCGTTCAGCGCACGACGTCCGCCATGGCCCGCTACGCACAGCAGCGGGCGTGCTCGTCGGAGCGATCGTGTTCTCCGTCCTCAGCAGTCGGACACCCACCTCGGTCACGCCGACCCAGGCTGCCACGACCGCGCTTTCCGCAGGCGGACACACGACAATCGCCACGGCGCTCCACCACGTCGAAACGTCGACGGAGGCGACCGTGGCCGAGGATGGGCCGGGGATCGTCACCGCTGCAGTGCACACTCGAGCCGCCACGGCGACCCCGCGGGGCCTGGAAACCGTGCGGTCACCTGAGCACGGGGTGCACGACAGCCTCTGGCGGGTCGCGCAACGTTGCCTCGGTGACGGCAATCGCTGGCCGGAGATCTGGAAGCTGAACCGAGGTACCACGCAGACCGACGGGACGGTATTCACCACACCGAGTCTCATCCGACCAGGTTGGCAACTACGGCTGCCCGTGCTGGCACCCAGCTCTCCCGCGTCGCCACCTGTCGTAGCACCCCCAGCTCCGTACGTCCCGCCACAGGCGTCTGGCCCCGACAAGCAACCCAACACGCAGGCGCCGTCAAAGCAACAATCGTCCGCTCCCGGGACCCCAGCCGAAGCCGTTCCTCCCACTGCGACAGCGAGTCCTGCCCTCGGCATCTCGCTGTCTACCGGTGCGTTCGTCGGCCTGGGTCTTGCCGCGCTCATCACCGTCGCAATGATCAGCGTGCGCCTGCGCCGCCGCAGCCGTTACCGGCCCGGCACCGTGGAAACCGACGATCCGGGCGTGGCCCCGGTCGTACGTGCTCTGCGGATCGCGCACGACTCCGTAAGGTTGCCCCACGACGAAGAGGCGACCTCTCCCGCCTCGCAGGATATGAGGCCGGCTGACCTCGATACGCGCGCCCGCGCCCAAGCCACCGCCCGCGCACTGCTGTCCACGCAAGAGACGACCGCGGTCGGCCTCCGCGAGGGACAGACCGTCGCGCTCGATCTCGCCCGCAGTAACGGTCTTGGGCTCATCGGCCCCGGTGCCTACGCCGCTGCACGTGCGCTGATCGTCGCCCTGCTCGCGCAGCCCGCGAACGACGGCCAAGGTGCCATCGTGGTCATTCCAGCCGCTGACGCCGAAGCTGTGCTCGGAACCGACCTATCGCGACGAGTGCCTGCGCGGCTCCGCATCGTCGACGACCTGCCGGCCGCTCTGTCAGTCTTGGAAGCAGAACTCCTGACACGCGTCCGTGACGAGGACGAAGCCGACCAGGAGCTTGCGCCGCGCACCTACGACAGCCCCGTGCATGCGGTGCTGGTCGCATCGCCAACGCCAGACACCGGCCGGCGAATGCAAGCCATCCTCGACAACGGCGCAGGTTTCGGCCTGGCTGGCGTGCTGCTCGGCCAATGGCACCCCGGCGGCACCGCCCGGGTCCGAGATGACGGCACGATCGGAGCGACCAGCCCGAGCCTGACCGATGCCCTGGCCGGCACCCGCTTATTCACCCTGCCCGGAACCGACACCGCTGAGCTGCTCGCGTTGCTCCATGCCGCAGAACCCGCTGGCTTCGACCAGCCCGCGACCAAGAGCACCTCAGTTTCCCAGACCGAAGACGATCCCCGGCGCAATGAACGAACTGCAGCTACTCGCGCGGCCAGCGCGGACAGCCGGGAGCACTGCACCAAGTATGAGTTCGTCACCGCGGAGTCACACGAACCCGCGCCCGAAACCCCGCCAGCGCGTGTCGTGATCGACGTTCCCTCCCCGGCCCGCACTGCCACGCACGAACTCACAGACCTTCAGCCCAAGGGCGAACCACAACCCGCGCCGCACGCAGTGAGCACAGCGCAGCAAGTCGAAACGTCGGAGGGCGGCGAGCGTGCCACGTCAGGGGGCGACGATCGCCTGATGCCGCGGACACCGGCCTCCGTCTCCGTCCAGCCGAGGGCTTGCGAGGCCGCGCCGCTGCGCCTGCAGGTGCTCGGCCGACTGCATTTGACTCGCACCGAACCGGATCCCACCGACCTCATCGAATCTCTCGCGCCGCTGGTTTCGGCAAGTTGAATTGGCTCCGGTGCGGCATCTTG
>NZ_SDLT01000040.1 GCF_004522235.1 Amycolatopsis nivea | reverse complement strand
CACAAACCACGATGAAACAACCCCAATGTGGCATTGGGTGCGTGGGATGCACCGAATGCCACATTGGGTGCGTCGCGGTCCGTGAAGGGCTCCTTGAGGGAATCTAAGTCCGTGAAGGAGCCCTTCACGGACCGGTGGCTGGTCGTGAGGGGAACCCTGGGGGAATCTGGGTTCGTGAGGGTGGCCCTCACGGGCTTCGGCGGGTGGGTGAGTCAAGCGCTTGCTTCCAGAAGCCGGTGGTGGTGTTCCAGCAGTGCGCGAAATGATGCGTGCGCGGTGCTGCCGTAGGTGAGGTCCACTTCGACTGCTCGCCAGTTGTCACCGGTGTGGGTGAGCAGGATTGTCGCGGGGTCGGAGACGATCACGACGGATCCGTCGGCGCGCAAGTCTCGGGCGGGCAGTAGGCGGGGGAACACTACGTCCGCGGGTAAGCCGTCCGTGAGTGTCAGGAACTCGCGGTAGTCGTCGGGCAGGCGGAGGCCGAGGCGTTGTTCGGCGGCGGCTAGATCGGCGGGTGGCGTCGGGGCGGGGGCGCGTTGTCCGCGCAGGCGGAGGATTGCTGCGAGCAGTTCCGGGAGGCTGGCTGGGCCGGTCGGGTGGCGTTCGCGCAGGGCGGCGATCAGTGCGCCTGCGCATTGGTCCGGCCATTCGGAACCGAGGGCGAGTGGGTCTGCGCCGTTGATTAGTTGGGTAGTGAGTGAGCGGGTGGCGGCGAGGGTGGCGACGTCTGGGGTGGGGTGGTTTTCCACGAGGGTGGCCCATGCGTCGAGGTCGGCGGCGGCGAGTGCGTCGCGTATCGGGTCGGGGCGCTTGGGGGCGATCGCGGAGACTGCGCCTGCGACTGGTGAGCCGTCGAAGAGACCGTCCAAATCGGACACTCGGCGGACGAGGAAAGCTTGGTGGGCTTGCTCTTCTGCGTCCAGGTCTAGCGGGACAAGGGCGTCTGCCCATTGTGGACGGTCGCCGCGGGCCTCGAAGAGCATTGCCCAGGCGCGGGCGTGCACGGCGTCGTCGGCGAGGGCGGACGTTGGGCGGCCGGTTACCGCGTGCCATTGCGTGACAAGGCGGTCGGAGGCGTCGGTCGCGCCTGCGGTGGCCAGGAGGAGTGCGGCGTGGGCGATCCTGCGGTCAGCGGCGGCCTCGTCGGCGGTGAGCACGTCGCGGACGGCGGTTTCGAGGTAGTCGTCGCGCTGCATGTCGCGAGCGTGCCACACGGCCGCGGACACGACGGAGGCCCCGCACCGGGCGTGGCTGCGGGGCCTCCGGGGTCAAAGAGGTCGATCAGCCCTGGTCGGCGATGTCCGCCAGCACCGCGGCGATGGTGCGGACCGGGATGCCGGTGCCGCCCTTGCCGGTGTAGCCCCACGGGCCGCCGGAGTTGAAGGCCGGGCCTGCGACGTCGAGGTGCGCCCACGGCAGGTCCGCGGGCACGAACTCGCGCAGGAACACGCCCGCGACGAGCATGCCTGCCCAGCGCTGGCCGGTGACGTTGGCGATGTCGGCCAGGCGCGAGTCCAGGTCGGCGCGCAGTTCGTCGGGCAGCGGCATGGCCCAGCCGCCCTCGCCGGTGGCCTGCATGATGCCCGCGACGCGGTCGCGGAACTCGTCCGAGCCCATCACGCCGGAGATCCGGTTGCCCAGCGCGACCACCTGCGCGCCGGTCAGCGTGGCGGTCTCGATCAGGTAGTCCGGGTTCTCCTCGGCCGCCCGCACGATCGCGTCGGCCAGCACGAGGCGTCCCTCGGCGTCGGTGTTGAGCACCTCGACGGTCTTGCCGCCGTACATGGTCAGCACGTCGCCGGGACGGTAGGACGTGGCCGAGGGCAGGTTCTCCGCCAGCGGGATGTGCGCGGTGACCTCGAGCGGGTACTTCAGCTTCGCGGCCAGCACGACCGACGCGAGCACGGCGGCCGCGCCCGACATGTCGGAGGTCATGTGGTCCATGTTCGCGGCGGGCTTCAGCGAGATGCCGCCCGAGTCGAAGGTGATGCCCTTGCCGACCAGCGCGACCTTCTTGCGCGCCTTGGCCGGCTTCCAGCTGACCCGCAGCAGGCGCGGCGGCCGCGACGAACCGCCGCCCACGCCGAGGATGCCGCCGAAGCCCTTGCGCTTGAGGGCCTTCTCGTCGAGCACCTCGAAGTCGAGGCCGTTCTCGTCGGCGAGCTTCTTCGCGCGGTCGGCGAAGGAAGCCGGGAACAGGTCGTTCGGCGGGGTGTTGATCAGGTCGCGGGCGATGATCACCGACTCGGCGATGAACCCGGCCGCCTTCAGCGTGGCCTTGTGCTCGCGCGCGGTGCCCTCGGCCGGGCTGACCAGGTCGGCCTTCGCCAGCGGGCCCTCGCCCTTCTCCGAGCGGTACTCGGTGAAGACGTACGCGCCCAGCGCGATGCCTTCGGTGGCGGCGTGCAGGTCGAGCGCCGACAGCGTGACGAACGCGCGCTCGGTGCCGTTCAGCGCGCGGGCCGCGGCGCCGGCCGCGCGGCGCACCTGCTCGGCGGTGATTACGCCGTCCTGCGGCTTGCCGAGGCCGACCGCCAGCACGACGCCCGCGGGCAGCTTGCCCAGCGTCGGCAGCTTCACGATCTCCTCGGCCTTGCCGGTCGCGCCGAGCGTGCCCAGCACCTCGGCGAGCTTGCCGTCGAACGCCGCGTCGGCGACCTCCGCGCCGGCGGCGAGCTCGAGGCCGCCCTCGCCCTGGAGAGTGCCGATCACGACGACGTCGGCGCGGGTCTTGCCCAATGCCGCACCCGTGTTCTCGGAGAGGGCAAGCTTCGGCACGGTCACTTCTGGCTCCTCGCGACGTCGCGGTGGCGCCGGGCGATCTGCCCGGTCGATCGTGAGCCATGCTAATGACAAAGCCATCCGGACGGGGGAAGGGGGATCGCGGTGCGGCTCGCGGGAGCACTCCTGGTGACGCTGGCGGCAGGCGCCGCCGGGGCCGGGTTTTGGGTGCTCGGCGGGGTTTTGCTCGCCGCGCTGATCGCGGTCGCGGCTTCCCGGCTGCCCGCGCTCGGCGATGATCCGGCCGCCCGGATCGCCGGCGGATTATCCCGGCTGGCCCAGATCGTCGTGCTCGCGCAGGCCTTCGGCGCGTACGTGTTCCCAGTGCAGCCCGGATACGCCGCCGCTGCGCTCGTGGTGTTCGTCGCGGCGGCGGACTTCGCCGGGCTGCGGCTGCCGGACCTGCTGGTCAAGTGGGTGCTCGGGGTGCTGCTGGCCGCCGCGGCGGTGCTCGTGGCGATGTGCCTGGCGGTCGCTCCGGTTGCGCAAACGGGCGGAATCGGCACGCCGCCGGTGGCCGGGATCGTGGTCGCGGCGTTGTTCCTGCTGCCGTTCCTCGTTCCGGAACCAGGGGAGCGGAGCACCGGACGTGCGCTCGTGCTGAGTCTGGTCGCGGTGGCGGTCACGGCGGTGACCCTGCTGCAGCTGGGTCCGGTCCGGCTCGGACTGTCCGGGACCGCGATGCGGGATCTGCTCTCCGCGGCGGACGCCGGACAGCTCCAGCCGTTGCTCACGGTGATCGCAGTGCTGGCGACTCTTCCCTCGGCATTCACGACTTTCGTCGGTGCTCGACAGCGGTTTGCGCCGTCTGGCGGGGCTCCGGTCGCGATAGCCGCGGTGCTGGCAGCGGTAGCCGCGGCGTTCGTTCCGCTGCCGGCGGTACTGCTCGTGGCGGGCCTCGGCGCGGTGGCGGAACTGCTGCTGCGGGTGCGGGTTCGCCGCTACCGTGGCGTCCATGACTGAGCACCGCTGGGCGCCGGGACAGACAGTCGTCGAACGTTTCGTCCGCCCGGACGGCAGCATCGGCCAGCATCATCCGCTGCGCGTGCTCTCCGACGACGGCGAGACGCTGCTCGGCTGGCTCCCGGTCGGCACGCCGATCGTCGGCAGCAGGCTCGCGGACGGCCGCTCATTGCGGGAAGCGCCGCTGGAACAACGGTTCCGCGAGCCGCGCGTATGCGTGCCGGACATCTGGCACGGCTCCTCGACGCTGCGGCTGATCCCCGAGCGGGCGTGGTCGTCGGTGTGGTGGTTTTTCGAGCCGGACGGCCGGTTCCGCGACTGGTACGTGAACCTCGAACTGCCGCGCGGGCGCACCGAAACCGGCCCGGACCGGATCGACGGCGTCCTCGACCTGGTCGTGACGCCGGGCGCGGGCTGGGAATGGAAGGACGAGGACGAAGCGGAGGCGGCCCTCGACGCGGGGCGGTTGACCATCGCCGACCTCGACCAGCTGCGCGCGGAAGGCGAACGGATGGGCGCGCTGGCCGAGCGGGGCGCGTACCCGTTCGACGGCACGCACACCGATTTCCGCCCGGACCCGGACTGGCCCGCTCCGGCGCTGCCCGCCGGGCCGTGCTGACCGCTGCCGCTTACTGGGCCAGCAGGACCAGCGCGATGAACAGCACGATGTTGACGACGAGCAGGATCACCACGGATTTGGTCGGCAGGTTCTTGGTGATCACCTTGCCGTGCAGGTTCTTCCACCAGTAGATGCCGAATCCGGCGACGACCAGTCCGAGGAAGAAGCCGAACCCGCTCGAAAGCAGGCCCCAGCCGACCATCCCGAGCAGTCCCGCGCCGAAGGTCAGCAGGGCGGCGGCGCCGAAGGTCTTGACGTCCGGCCCGGCCCCGGGCCCGGTTTGGCGTGCTGGTTGAGTGCTCACGCCGACCATCGTAGTGGGGTGACGCTGCGAGCGCGGGACAGTGCGGCGAGTAAAACCACAGGACTTCCGACTAACGTGCTTCCGACCAAGCGCTATCGTTTACGCATGACCACAGCGACGCAGTTCACCCACGTTCCGAACCCGAGCCCCGCGAGTCCTGAACGCGTCGCCGAGGTACTTGCCAAGCCGGGGTTCGGCACGCATTTCACCGACCACATGGTCACCGTGCGCTACAGCACCGAAAAGGGCTGGCACGACGCCAAGGTCGGGCCGTACGAACCGTTCACCCTCGACCCGGCCACGTCCGTGCTGCACTACGGGCAGGCGATCTTCGAGGGCCTCAAGGCCTACCGCCAGCCGGACGGCACGATCGCCGCGTTCCGGCCGGACGCCAACGCGCAGCGGTTCCGCGATTCCGCCGAGCGGCTCGCGATGCCGCAGCTGCCGGTGGAGACCTTCGTCGACGCGCTGCGCGAGCTGATCGCCGTCGACGAGCGCTGGGTGCCGACCCGCCAGGGCGACTCCCTGTACCTGCGCCCGTTCATGATCTCCACCTCGGCCGGTCTCGGCGTGAACAGCCCGGCCGACGAGTACGTCTTCGCGGTGATCGCCTCGCCGGCCGGCTCGTACTTCAGCGGCGGCGTCAAGCCGGTCAGCGTGTGGCTGTCCACCGAGTACGTGCGCGCGGCCCCCGGCGGCACCGGCGCGGCGAAGTGCGCCGGCAACTACGCGGCGTCCTTCGTGGCGCAGGCGCAGGCCGTCGAAAAGGGCTGCGACCAGGTGGTGTGGCTGGACGCGGTCGAGCGCCGCTGGGTCGAGGAGATGGGCGGGATGAACCTGTTCTTCGTCTTCGGCTCGGGCGACGACGTCCGCGTGGTCACCCCGGAGCTCACCGGTTCGCTGCTGCCGGGCGTCACCCGGAAGTCGTTGCTGCAGCTGGCGAAGGACGCCGGGCACAAGGTCGAGGAGCGCCGGATCTCCACCGACGAATGGGAGAAGGCGGCCGCCTCGGGCGAGCTGACCGAGGTGTTCGCCTGCGGCACGGCGGCGGTCATCACGCCGGTCGGCCACGTGAAGCACGGCGGCGGCGAGTTCTCGATCTCCGGCGGGCAGCCGGGCCCGGTCACCATGGCCCTGCGCGAGCAGCTCGTCGGCATCCAGGAAGGCACCCGCCCGGCCCCGTCCGGCTGGATGACCCCGCTCACCTGACGTTCCAGCTGTCCGTGAAGGGCTCCTTGCGGGAATCGGATTCCCGCAAGGAGCCCTTCACGGCTTTCAGGACGTGAGCGGGCCGGAGACGCCGGATTGCTCGTGCGTGGTCATCTCGGCGAGCACGCGGCTGGCCATCATCAGCAGCGGCAACGCGGTGACCGCGCCGGTGCCTTCGCCGAGGCGGACGTCGAGGTCGAGCAGCGCCCCGAGGTCGAGGTGCTCCAGCGCGAGCGCGTGCGCGGGTTCGCCAGTGAGCTGCCCGGACATCCACCAGCGGCGCGCGCCGGGCGCGAGTTCTTCGGCGACGAGCGCGGCGGAGCAGACCACGAGCCCGTCGAGCACCACCGGCGTGCGGCGAACCGCTGCCTGCGCGAGAAAGCCCGTCATCGCGGCGATATCGGCCCCCGAGGACGTCCGCAGCAGCGCGAGCGGGTCGGCCAGCACCGCGCGGGCCCGGCGCAGCGCGTCGCGGACCGCGGCGGCCTTGCGCATCCAGGTGTTGTCGTCGATGCCCGAACCCCGGCCGACCACGGCGACCGGTTCGCTGCCGGTCAGCGCCGCGACCAGCACCGACGCCGGGGTGCTGTTGCCGATCCCCAGGTCGCCCGCGATCAGCAGGTCCGCACCGCCGTCGACCTCCGCGTCGGCGATCTTGCGGCCGGCTTCGACCGCGGCGCGCACCTCGGCGTCGGTGAGCGCGTCCTCGACGTCGATCGAGCCGGAACCGCGGCGCACCTTGAACTCGCCGATCGACCGCATCGCGGATTCCTCGGTGTCCACGGCCATGTCGACCACGCGCACGCCCGCACCCGCCGCCGCGGCGAGCACGTTGATCGCCGCGCCGCCGGTCAGCATGGTCCCGACGAGCTGCGACGTGACCTCCCGCGGATACGCCGAGACGCCCTTCTTCGCGATGCCGTGATCGCCGGCGAACACGACGACGCGCGGGCGGGTGAACGGCCGCGGCGGCGCCTGGCCCTGGCACGAAGCGATCCAGACGCCCAGCTCTTCCAGCCTGCCGAGCGAGCCCGCCGGTTTGACGAGCTTGTCGTGCAGCGCGATCGCGCCCGACCGGGCCAGGTCGCTCGGCGGTTCGATCTCGCCGAACTCGATGCCCGTTTCGCCGGTGTCCACAGCCAGGTTTCCTTTCGCCGCTGGGCGTCCCGGCGCCCAACCTACCGCCGCGCGGGCAGGGCCCTTAGGGTCGGTCGGCGTGCGGGAATCGACGGCGGCCGGGGTCGTGCTGGCGAGTGGTGCGGGGACCCGGGTCGGGGCCGCGCTGAACAAGGTCTACCTGCCGGTCGCGGGCAGGCGGGTGGTGGCGTGGTCGCTGGACGCGTTCGCCGCCGTGGCCGGGATCGGCGTGCTGGTGCTGGTGATCCGGCCCGAGGACGCGCCGCTGGCCGAGGAGGTGCTGGCCGGGACGAGCGCTCCGGTGGAGATCGTGACCGGCGGCCCGACACGGCAGGCCTCCGAGCTGAACGCGCTGCGCCATCTCGCGCCGCGGATCGCCGACGGGACAGTGGATTCCGTGCTGCTGCACGACGGCGCCCGGCCGTTGGTGACGCCGGAGCTGATCGCCGCGGTGCTGGAACGGACCAGGGAAGACGGGGGAGCGGTGCCGGGACTGGCCGCGGACGACGTGGTCTCGATGGCCGGGCCGGACACGGTGGCCGGCCCGCTGCCCGGCGCGATCCGGGTGCAGACCCCGCAGGGCTTCCGGGCGCGACCGCTGCTCGCGGCGTACGAACAGGCCGCCGAGGAAGGGTTTCTGGGCACCGACACGGCTTCGTGCATGGAGCGGTTCTCCGCGCTGCCGGTGCGGTGGGTGCCCGGCAGCGCGGAGAACGTGAAGATCACCTATCCGCACGACCTCGCGGTGGCGGAGCGGTTCCTGCTGCGCTGATCAGGGGGAAACGGTGAGCGCCGGGTCGGTGACCACGACGTCGCCCAGCGCCTCGTCGATCGCCGTGAGCAGCTCCGGCTCGAGCTTCACGCCGGCGGCCTTGACGTTGTCGTGCACCTGCTCCGGCCGCGACGCCCCGATGATCGCCGACGCGACATTCGGGTTCTGCAGCACCCACGCTACGGCCAGCTGCGCCATCGACAGCCCGGCGTCGGCCGCCAGCGGCTCCAGCTTCGCGACCGCGGCGAGGGTCTTCTCGTCGAGGAAGCGCTTGACCATGTTCGCGCCGCCGTTCTCGTCGGTCGCGCGCGAACCGGCGGGAAGCGGCTGGCCCACCTTGTACTTGCCGGTCAGCACGCCCTGCGCCACCGGCGACCAGACGATCTGGCTCAGGCCCTCGCGCTCGGAAGCGGGCACGACCTGCGACTCGATGACGCGCCACAGCATCGAGTACTGCGGCTGGTTCGACACGAACGGGATCTTCAGCTCGCGGGCGAGCGCCGCGCCGCGGGAGATCTGCTCGGCGTTCCACTCCGAGACCCCGATGTAGAGCGCCTTGCCCTGGCGGACCAGGTCGGCGAACGCCTGCATCGTCTCTTCCAGCGGCACCGTGCGGTCGAACCGGTGCGCCTGGTACAGGTCGACGTAGTCGGTGCCGAGCCGCTTGAGCGACGCGTTGGCCGACTCGAGGATGTGCTTGCGCGAGAGACCCTTGTCGTTCGGGCCCTTCGGACCGGTCGGCCAGAAGACCTTGGTGAAGATCTCCAGGCTCTCCCGGCGCTGCCCCTTCAGCCCGCGCCCGAGCACCGACTCCGCGGCGGTGTTGGCGTAGACGTCAGCCGTGTCGAAGGTCGTGATGCCCGCGTCGAGCGCCGCCTTGATGCAGGCTTGCGCCTGGTCCTCCTCGACCTGGGACCCGTGGGTCAGCCAGTTGCCGTAGGAGATCTCACTGATGTTGAGGCCGCTGCGGCCGAGACGTCGAAACTCCATGCCGACAGCGTAAACGTTTCGTTCGCGAGGCTAACGACCTGTGTGCCGCACGGCTCAGTTCGGGATCGGGTCCCCGGCCTTGAGCCGCGGCTTCGGCACGCGCAGCTTGCGGATCTGGCTCGCCCGGACGAACGCGTACCAGCCGACGCCGCGGGTGGCGGTCGCCGGTTCCTTCGGGAAGCGCTCGCGGACCAGCTTCGAGATCTTGCGGCCGTTCACGAAGCCCTCGATGGCCATGACCAGCAGCATCGCCATGCAGACCAGGGTGATGTACTGCTGCACCGCCGGCGCCGGGACCAGCAGCGCGAGGAACACCAGGATCGCCAGCGGCATGAACAGGCCGAGGATGTTGCGCCGGGAGTCGACCAGGTCGCGCACGTACGCCTTGACCGGGCCCTTGTCGCGCGGCGGCAGGTACTTGTCGTCGCCCGACATCATCCGCTCGCGGCGCACACGGGCAGCTTCCTTGCGGTCTTCCTTGCTGACCGGGTTGGCCTTGCGCAGCTCCTTGTTGCGCTTCATCGCTTCGCGCATGGAGGTGGGCGGCGCCGCGACCGGCCCGCGCCTGCGTCCCTCGGCCTCGCGGCGCTTGGGCGTCGCCTTGCCCTTTCCCGGCGTGTACGACTTGCTCGTGACCGGGGAATCGTCAGCGGCGGCCTCGGCCGCGGAGTCTTCGGCGGCGGGGTCAGTGGTGCTTCGGCGCAGGAACCTCACCTCACCAGGGTATTGCAGGCGTCACGGCTTTGTTCACCAGGTCGTTCCATATGCGACGATGGAGGGGAACAGATCGGGCGAGTCCCGTGTTGTGCCTAGGACACGAGATGTACCCGCAGCGAGTTCGACCAAGAGGGAGTGCCATGACGACCGCTGAGCAGACCGGTGCGGCTGCGGCCGAGACCGCCGAGGAGACCCACGGCGTGACGTTGACCGACGCCGCGGCCGCCAAGGCGAAGGCGCTGCTCGAACAGGAGGGCCGCGACGACATGCACCTGCGCATCGCCGTGCAGCCCGGCGGCTGTGCTGGCTTGCGCTACCAGCTGTTCTTCGACGAGCGCACGCTCGACGGCGACCTGTTCCGCGACTTCGACGGCCTCCAGGTCGCCGTGGACCGGATGAGCGCGCCTTACGTGTCCGAGGCCGTGATCGACTTCGTCGACACCATCGAGAAGCAGGGCTTCACGATCGACAACCCGAACGCCACGGGTTCCTGCGCCTGCGGCGACAGCTTCCACTGAGCCCAGAGCCGGAAAACGGGCCCCGCGCGATCCGCGCTGGGGCCCGTTCTCGTTTCCGGCCGGCTCAGACGTAGGCGTCGAGATCGGCGACCTGCGCGTGGCAGGCGTCGTCGACCGTCCACGGCCGCGCGGCCCTCGGGCGCGGCAGCCGGGCCTGGTCGGCGGGCTGTTCGGGCTGCAGCGTGGACGGAAGGTGGGCGCAGTCGGCGATCAGGTCGCCGAGGGTTTCCGGTTCGGTCGCGAGGTTCACTCCAGCCACGCTATTCAGCCGGACTTGAACGGGAAACGAGTACCGGCCGGTAGTGTCGGAACGTGGCGCGGAAACTACCCGGAAGGGTCATGACCAGCGGGTAACTTGCGTCAGGGCGCGAAAACGACAGCTCATCCACCCCGTGAGGAGAACCGGTGGCAGACAAGCCCAGGATCGCCGTGTCCGGCAGCATCGCTACGGACCATCTGATGCACTTCCCGGGGAGGTTCGCCGAGCAGCTCGTCGCCGAGCAATTGCACCGGGTGTCGCTGAGCTTCCTCGCCGACGACCTCGTCGTGCGCCGCGGCGGCATCGGCGCGAACATCGCGTTCGGCCTCGGAGTGCTCGGCGTCGAGCCGGTGCTCGTCGGCGCCGTCGGCCAGGACTGGGCGGACTACCAGTCGTGGCTGCAGCGGCACGGCGTGGACACCTCGGGCGTGCTGGTGTCCGAGGTCGCGCACACCGCGCGGTTCGTGTGCACCACGGACGAGGACATGTGCCAGATCGCGACCTTCTACGCGGGCGCGATGGCGGAGTCCCGCAACATCGAGATGGGACCGATTTCGGATCGCGTCGGCGGGCTGGGGCTGGTGCTGATCAGCCCGGACGA
This sequence comes from Amycolatopsis nivea, assembly GCF_004522235.1. Taxonomy (GTDB): domain Bacteria; phylum Actinomycetota; class Actinomycetes; order Mycobacteriales; family Pseudonocardiaceae; genus Amycolatopsis; species Amycolatopsis nivea. The sequence continues at coordinate 85,543 of NZ_SDLT01000040.1, read as the reverse complement.
TCCAGAGGGGATGGTCCGGCACGCGCAGGAGTGCCGTCAGCGGGGGTACACGTTCGCGGTCGACCCGTCGCAGCAGCTGGCCCGGATGGACGGGGCGCAGGTGCGGTCGTTCGTCGAGGGGGCCAAGTACCTGTTCAGCAACGACTACGAGTGGGAGTTGCTGCTGCAGAAGACTGGCTGGACCGAGGCCGACGTGCTGGAGCGGGTCGGGCTGCGGATCACCACGCTGGGGGAGAAGGGCGTGGAGATCGTCGGGCGGGACGGGACTGCGTTGCAGATCGGGGCCGTGCCGGAGCGGGGGAAGGCTGATCCCACTGGGGTCGGGGATGGGTTCCGGGCTGGGTTCCTTGCTGCGGTTGACGGCGGGTTGAGCTTGGAGCGGGCGGCGCAGTTGGGGTGTTTGATCGCTGTGCTGGTGCTGGAGACGGTGGGGACGCAGGAGTGGCGGCTGGAGCGGGGCGAGGCGTTGACTCGGCTGCGGGAGGCGTTCGGGCCTGAGGCTGCTGAGGAGATTGCGGCGGTTTTGCCTGCTTGAGTCTCGGTCCGCCTCGTCGCCTGGCGGCGACATCGCTTGGTGGTTGCGTGGGGCACCCCGAAGCTTGATTGTGCTGACGGTCGGTGGGTGCTTGTCAAGGCGGGAAAGATGCCTTGACAAGCACCCGCCGACCGCAGATGCGCTTCGTATCGGGGTGCGGGGGAGGGCTGGGTGCCTCGCTCGTTGGGTGCGCCGGTGCGGTTTTAGGGCNGCTTCGTATCGGGGTGCGGGGGAGGGCTGGGTGCCTCGCTCGTTGGGTGCGCCGGTGCGGTTTTAGGGCCGTGAGGGGAACCCTGAGGGAATCAGAGTCAATGAGGGTTCCCCTCACGTCCGGTCAGAGCTTGACTGGGTAGGCCGGTTCCGGGATTTCCGGCTTGATGCGGTGTTCCACGAAGATGCCGTGCCACAGCATGAAGACCAGCAGGGCCCAGAGCTGGCGGCTGCGGTCCAGCTGGCCTTCCTTGTGTTCGTCCAGCAGGCGCAGCACTGCGGTTTTGTCCAGCAGTTCGTCGGTCTTCGAGTCGTTGATGATGCCGCGCGCCCAGTCGTACATCTCGTTGCGCAGCCACAGGCGGATGGGGACCGGGAAGCCCAGTTTCTTCCGGTTCAGGACGTGGCCGGGGATGATCTTCGCGAGGGCCTGGCGCAGTGCGTACTTGGTGGTGCCGTGCGCGAGTTTCTGGTCGAGCGGGATCGAAGCGGCGACCTTGAACACCTCGGCGTCCAGGAACGGCACGCGCAGCTCCAGCGAGTTCGCCATGGTCACCTTGTCCGCCTTGACCAGGATGTCGCCGCGCAGCCAGGTGTACAGGTCCACGTGCTGCATGCGGGCCACCGGGTCCCAGCCTCGGGACACGTCGTACCAGGGGGCGGTGACGTCCTTGAAGCCGACGCCTTCCTGGTACGTCCGCAGCACGGCGCGCAGCTGCTCGTCGCGGAAGTTGCGGGCGTTGCCGTAGTAGCGGTCTTCCAGGGGGAGCGCGCCGCGGCGCAGGAGGTCCTTGCCTCGGGTGCCCTCCGGGATCTTCGTGGACACCTTGCCCAGCAGTTTTCGCACGCTGCCGGGGATTTTCTCGAACGGGGCCAGCGAGATCGGCTCGCCGTAGATCGTGTAGCCGCCGAACAGTTCGTCCGCGCCTTCGCCGGACAGCACTGCCTTCACGTGCTTGCGGGCCTCGCGCGCGATGAACCACAGCGGGACCAGCGCCGGGTCCGCGACCGGGTCGTCCAGGTACCAGACGATGAGCGGCAGCGCTTCCATCATCTCGTCCGCCGACACCGTGCGGACCACGTGCTTCACGCCGATCGCGGCGGCCGATTCCGCGGCCACGTCCACCTCGGAGTAGCCCTCGCGCTCGAAGCCGGTGGTGAACGCGATGAGGTTCGGGTTGTGCTCCTTGGCGAGCGTCGCGGTCGCGGTGGAGTCGATGCCGCCGGAGAGGAACGCGCCGACCGTCACGTCCGGGTCCGAGATCATGTGCTTGCCGACCGAGTCGCGCATCACATCGGCGATGCGCTCGTACAGCGCCTCGGCCTCGGCGGGGCCGTTCACCGGCTTCGCGGCGAACTTCGGGTGGAAGTAGCGGGTGAACTCGGGCTTCCCGCCCGGCGAGAGCCGGAACGAGGTGCCGGACTCGACGCGGCGGATCGCGGTGTGCAGCGACTCCGGCTCCGGCACGTACTGCAGCACCAGGTAGTGCTGCAGGGCCTTGCGGTCCAGCTCCTGCGCGACGCCGAGCGTGTCAGACAGCTCCAGCAGGCTCTTCTTCTCGCTGGAGAACGCCGTGCCCTTCGGGCCCTCGCTGTAGTAGAGCGGCTTGATCCCGAACGGGTCGCGCGCGCCGAAAACGGTCTTTTCCGCCGAATCCCAGATCAGGAACGCGAACATGCCGCGCAGCTTTTCGACCGCTTTGTCCCCGAGGTAGTGATATGCCGCGACGATCGCCTCGCCGTCGCCTTCAGTGGCGAATTTCGCACCGAATTTTTCGGCGAGCTCGTCGCGCAGCTCGCGGTAGTTGTAGATCTCGCCGTTGAAGTTCAGCGTGTAGCGGCCGGGAGCCTCCGGCGGGCCCCACACCAGCGGCTGGTGCGCGTGGTCCACGTCGATGAAGGCGAGCCGGTTGAAGCCGTACACGACCTCGGCATCGGCCCAGGTGTCCTGCTCGTCGGGGCCGCGGTGACGCTGGCAGCGCATCGCCGCGCCGACGCTCGCACGGGCCGCCGCGGCGTCGTTTTCGGTCGCGCAGATCAGTCCAAGCAGGCCGCACACGTGTACTCACACACCTCAGGGTCGGGCCGGTCCGGGGAAGGGCCCAGTATGCCGGTGCGGGGCGACTCGCCCGGAAAGCGGGTGACGCGTGGCGCAACTGGTCACCCCTTGGTCAGCGGGAGCGGCCAACTCGGCTAGGCTCCGCCTGTCACGAAGATCGGTCGAAGAAGGCCCGGTGTGAGAGGGCCTGTTGGGTGAAAGGGCAGGGCGCAGTGGGAAAACCAGAGCGCACCCCGGTGGGTAAGCGGGTCGGGCGTGTCGCCGCGCTGGCCGTGCTGGTGGCGCTGACCGCGACGGGCTGCTCGGGAGACGAGATCCTCCGCTTCGGCTGGCCCAAGGGCGTCACGCCGCAGGCCGACCAGATGCGCACCCTCTGGACGTGGACGGTCGTCGCCGCGCTCGTCGTCGGCGCGATCGTGTGGGCCCTGATCTTCTGGACCGCGATCTTCCACCGCAAGAAGAAGGGCGCGGCCGCCGAAGGCCCCGAGGACCTCCCGCGGCAGTTCCAGTACAACATCCCGCTGGAGATCTTCACGGTCGTCCTGCCGACGATCATGGTCTGCGTGCTGTTCTTCTTCACGGCGACGACCGAGAGCAAGGTCCTCGACAAGAAGCCGAACCCGGACGTCGTGGTCGACGTGATCGCCTTCCAGTGGAACTGGGAGTTCAAGTACGAGGGCGACGCCGCCAAGCGCGCCGACGGCACCCAGGTGAGCACCGTCGGCTCCTCCGGCGAGATCCCGCTGCTCGTGCTGCCGACGAACAAGACCATCGAGTACCGGCTCCGTTCGACGGACGTCATCCACTCGTTCTGGGTCCCGGAGTTCAACTTCAAGCGCGACGTGATGCCGGACCCGGAGAAGAACAACCAGGACAGCTCGTTCCAGAACTCGATCGACCGCGAAGGCTCGTTCGTCGGCCGCTGCGCCGAGCTGTGCGGGACGTACCATTCGGTGATGAACTTCGAGGTGCGCGCCTTGTCCCCGGACAAGTTCGACCAGTACCTCAAGCTGCGCACCGAGACGAACCCGAAGACCGGCAAGCCGAACACCGCGTCTGAGGCACTGGCTTCGATGAACTGCGGCGAGCTGTGCAGCCCGTACGCGGTGACCACGAAGCCGTTCAACACCGACCGCACCGCGCGCACCGCGTCCAACTGACGGCGAACCAGAAGGAGCAGGGGACCAATCCCATGAAGGTCGAAGCCCGGATTTTCTACATGGTGGCGGGGTTTGCCGTCCTCATGACCGCCGTCTACTGGGTCATGACCGCGCTCTTCACCACCGACCAGAAGGCTGAGCCGGTCGGCATCGTCGCGCTGTTCCTGACCGGCGGCCTCGCGTTCCTCGCCGGCAGCTACATGCAGTTCGTGTCCCGCCGGATCGAAGAGCGCCCGGAGGACCGCGAGGACGCCGAGATCAGCGACGGCGCCGGCGAGCTGGGCTTCTTCAGCCCGGGCAGCTACTGGCCGGTCGCGCTGGCCGCGGCGGCCGGGCTGGCCGGCCTCGCCCTCGCGTTCTTCCACATCTGGCTGCTCGTGATGGCGATCGTGGCGCTGCTCATCGCCGTGGGCGGGCTGGTGTTCGAGTACCACACCGGTCCCGAGCACGACTGAGTTCTTCCGCTTCACCGCGACGCCCGGCTGGGAATCCCCGGCCGGGCGTTTCGCGTATCCGGCTTCACGCGCTGCGGAGCGAGCGCCGCGGCGAGCACCGCCAGCATGCCCAGGCCCTCCGGCCAGGTGAGCCGGTGCCCGAACGCCAGCATGTCCACCACGACCGCGACCACCGGGTACAGGTAAGACAGCAGCGCGACCGTCGTGGTCGGCAGCTTGCCGATGCTGGCGTACATCAGCACGTACATCACCGCGGTGTGGACAGTGCCCAGGAGCAGCAGCCACAGCAGTCCCGGAGCCGAACTCGGCAGCGGCGTGAACATCAGCGCGGGGGCGAGCACGATCACGCCGACCGTCAGCTGCACCGCCGCGAGCAGATGCGGCCGGATGTGCTTGAGCTGCTTCGCGATGAAGGACGCACCGGCGTAGAGCAGGGCCGCGCCGAGCGCGAGCGCGATTCCGGCGAATCGCACGGGTTGTCCGTCATCTCCTTGTGCGGAAAGGGAAATCACCACAACTCCGGCGAACGCGATGCCCGCCCGCGCGAGGTGCGAACGGCCGACCTTCTCGCCGAGGAACACCGCCGCCATTCCGACCAGGATCAGCGGCTGGGTGTGGTAGACGACCGTGCTGACGCCGATGGACGACAGCGAGTAGGACGCGAACAGCAGCACCCAGTTGCCGACCAGCAGCAGCCCGCCGGCGATCGCGAGCAGCAGGTCGCGGCGGGTCGGCCGCCAGTCGCGGAACCAGCCCCTGGCGAGGGACCACACGACCAGCAGGACGCCGCCGACGAGGCAGCGGGCGAACGCGACCGCCGGTGCGGCGGCGCCGCTTTCGAGCACGACCGCGCCGATCGTGCCGGACAACGCCATCGCCGCGGACCACTGCAGGACCGGGCGGGATTCGGGGTTCTTCATGCGACCCAGATTCGTCTCCGCGGCGACGCTCAACCAGTGTCAGAGATGACAATGACCGCGAAACTTGTGACATGCTGGGCCGCATGGACGTGCAACGGGTCGCCGTGCTGCTCGCGGACCGGGTTTCGCCGTTCGAGCTGGGGGTCGCGTGCGAGGTGTTCGGCACCGACCGCAGTGCGGACGGCATGCCCGGCTGGGACTTCGGCGTGTGCTCGCCGGGCGGCGCGGACGTGGCCAGCTGGTCTGGATTCGGCCTGGCTGGACTGCGCGACCTCGACTTCGCGGCGTCGGCGGATTTGGTGATTGTGCCCACGCAAGCGCCGCGGACCGCGCCGCCGCCGGAGCCGCTGCTGGACGCCTTGCGCGCCGCCCGGGAACGCGGCGCGTGGGTGGCCGGGTTCTGCGCGGGAGTTTTTTCACTCGGCTACGCGGGCCTCCTGGACGGCCGTCGCTGCACCGTGCACTGGATCTACGAACCGGAATTCCGCCGCCTGTTCCCCGCCGCGGAAGTGGACCCGCAAGCCCTCTACGCGGACGACGACGGCGTGTTCACCAGCGCCGGGACCGTTGCCGCGGTGGACCTCTGCCTGCACCTGGTGCGCCGCCTGCGCGGAGTCACGGCGGCGACGGCGCTGGCCCGGCGAATGGTGGCCGCTCCGCACCGCGCGGGCGGGCAGGCGCAGTTCGTGCAGGCGCCGGTGCCCGCGACGGCCGCCCCGGACGACGCGGTGGTCGCCGAAGCGCTCGAATGGGTGGAACGACGGTTGGATCAGCCGTTCACGGTCGCGGAATTGGCTCGCCGCAGCGGATTGGGCGAGCGGACGTTCCTGCGCCGGTTCTCGGCCGCGACCGGGACGACGCCGCACCGCTGGCTGACCGAACGCCGCCTCGACCGGGCGCAGGCGCTGCTGGAGGAGGGCTCGCTTTCGGTGGAGGACATCGCGGTGGCCTGCGGATACGCGTCGGCGGCGGCGTTGCGGCACCAGTTTTCGCGGTTGCGCGCTACTACGCCGAGCGCTTACCGGACCGCCTTCCGTTCGTGAGCATTGGTCCGGCTCGTCGCGATCCTGCTGTGGCATTGGGCTCATGTGACGCACCGAACGCCGCATTGGGGCCCTCGCACCCAACGACTCGCTGAAAACGACAAACGCCGCACCGGACGCGGAAAAGCGCCCGATGCGGCGTTCAGCCGATGCGAACGGTCAGCGCTCAGCCGAGGAGAACGCGATCCACCGGTCCAGCAGCGCCGCTGCCGCGCCGTTGTCGATGGCCTGGCGTGCTCGGTCCAGTCCGGCCGCCAAGTCGTCCTCGAGCGAATCGGAGAAGCCCGCGAAGGCGGCCAGCGCGGCGGCGGCGTTCAGCACCACCGCGTCGCGCACCGGGCCGGTCTTGCCGCTGACCAGTTCCCGGACTACCTCCGCGTTCGCCGCGGCGTCGCCGCCGCGCAGGTCCTCCGCCGTGGCGCGCGGGATGCCGAGCGACTGCGGGTCGAAGGTGCGTTCCGTCACCGTGCCGCCGGAGACCACCAGCACCGAGGTCGTCGTGGTGGTGGTGATCTCGTCCAGCCCGTCGTCGCCGCGGGCCACCAGCACCGACATCCCGCGCTGGGCGAAAATCTCCGCCAGGGCACGGGTTTTGTCCGCGTACGCGCAGCCGATCAGCGCGCTTTCCGGCTGTGCCGGGTTGGTGAGCGGGCCGAGCAGGTTGAACGTGGTCGGCACGCCCAGCTCGCGCCGCGGCGGGCCGGTGTGCCGGAACGCCGGGTGGAACGCCGGGGCGAAGCAGAACCCGATGCCGATCTCCTCGAGCGACGCGAGCACCGCTTCCGGCGGCAGGTCGATCTTCACGCCGAGGGTTTCCAGCACGTCGGCCGCGCCGGACTTCGACGACGCGCTCCGGTTGCCGTGCTTGGCCACCGGCGCGCCCGCCGCCGCCGTGACGATCGTCGCCATCGTGGAGATGTTCACCGAGTTCGACCGGTCGCCGCCGGTGCCGACGATGTCCACCGCGGGACGGCTCAGCGTGATCCGCCGGGCGTGCGCCAGCATCGCGTCGGCCATGCCGGCGATCTCCGCGGGCGTTTCGCCCTTGGCGCGCAGCGCGACCGCGAAGCCGCCGATCTGCGCCTGCCCGGCGCTGCCGGACATGATCTGGTCCATCGCCCACGCCGTGTCCTCCGCGGACAGGTCCTCGCCGGCGATGAGCCGGGTCAGCAGCGCGGGCCAGGTGTGCGGGGTGGCGCCCACCGGGCTCAGCCGCCGTTGACGGCGGGGACCCGCCCGGCGCGCAGCACGCCGGCGACGGTTTCCGCCGCGGTCAGCGGGTCGAGGGGGTGCACCAGCACGGCGTCGGCCAGCGCCCAGGTGGCGAGCCATCGGTCGTCCCGGCGGCGGACGGCCACCACGATCGGCGGGCAGTCGTCGATCTCGTGCTTGAGCTGGCGGGTCAGGCCGATGCCGCCGGTCGGCTGCGCCTCGCCGTCGAGGATCGCGAGGTCGACCGAGCCCGCGTCCATCTCGGCGAGCACGTCGGCGATGCCGGCCGCCTCGACCCACTCGACGCGGCCGAGGTCGGCCGCCGGGCGCCTGCCGACGGCGTTCATGATCGCCTCGCGGACCTCGGCCTTGTGGCTGAACACCAGGATCCGCTGGGACTGCTCGCTCATTGAGCACGCCTCCGTCTCGTCACGGGTGGAACAGCCGCGATCGTATCGGCCGAGACGCATCTCACGCGGACGCGGTGGGCGAGTCACCCGGTTGCCGCGCCTCCCAGCCCGGGGCGTCGCCGCCGAGCCGCTGCGCCAGACCGGCCATCCGGGACCGTTCCTGGGCGCAGTGCAGGGCGTCCAGGACCTGCACCCGCCGGGCGTGCGCGAGCACCCGGTCGCCGTCGCGGCTTTGTTCGCGCAGGTCGTAGCCGTCCTGCGCGAGAATCGCCGCCGCCTCGTCGATCCGGTCCGCCGGGAGGACGAGGTGATGGACGAGCACTGCGGGCGCTTCGCTTGCCCAGCCGGGTGAATCGGCGAGCACCGCGGAATCCGCGACGGCCGGATCGAACGCCGAAACGACCGTCCGCAGACCGGGCGCGTCCGGGTCGAGAACCGCTTTCTCCGGCTTTCTCACCAGGTCACGGAGCTTCTCCAGCCAACTCACGAGTAGCTCCTTCCGTCGCTGGTCCGCGTCTCGCGCGCGGGTGTGACGCGAAGCTCCCACGACCCGCCGCAGACCCGGCGGGCGGGGTGCGGTCGCGAGAGGACATAATGCGATCCGTGACAACGGCAGCTCCCACCATCAGCCAGCGGGTCCACTCGCTGAACCGGCCGAACATGGTCAGTGTCGGCACCGTCGTGTGGCTGTCCAGCGAACTGATGTTCTTCGCCGGACTGTTCGCCATGTTCTTCACCGTCAAGGCGCAGAACCCGGCCGGGGCGTCCTGGCCGCCGCCGTTGCACGGCGAGGAGTTCCACCTCAACGTCGCGTACGCGATCCCGTTCACGGTGATCCTCGTGCTGTCGTCGCTGACCTGCCAGTTCGGCGTGTTCGCCGCGGAGCGGGGCGACGTCTACGGCCTGCGGCGCTGGTACATCGTGACGCTGATCATGGGCGCGATCTTCGTGTTCGGGCAGGCGAACGAGTACCACAACCTGGTCGAGGAAGGGCTCACGATCCCGTCCGGCCCGTTCGGCACGGTGTTCTACCTCGCGACCGGTTTCCACGGCCTGCACGTGATCGGCGGGCTCATCGCCTTCGTGTTCCTGCTGGTCCGCACGAAGCTCAGCAAGTTCACTCCGGCGCAGGCCACCTCGGCGATCGTCGTGTCGTACTACTGGCACTTCGTCGACATCGTGTGGGTAGGCCTCTTCGCGGTGATCTACATCCTTCCCTGATCTCCGCACCGCCCACCACAAAACGGCCTGAACTGACAGCAAGGGTTGCCGCAAGATGACCACCAGCACCAAATCCTCGGAGCGCCGGTTCCGCGCGCGCTCGAAGATGCGCAGGCGCCTCGCGGGCGTGCTCGCACTCGGCGTCGCCCTGGTGGGGGCCGGCGCCCTGTACGCCGTGTTCGCCCCGGAACCGCAGACCGCGCAGGCGCAGGGCGACCCGGCGCTGCTGCGCCAGGGCGAGCAGGTCTACAACAACACCTGCATCGAGTGCCACGGCGCGAACCTCGAGGGCGTCAAGGACCGCGGTCCGAGCCTCATCGGCATCGGCGACGCGGCCGTCTACTTCCAGACTTCCTCCGGCCGGATGCCCGCGGCGCGCCAGGAGGCGCAGATCGCCCGCAAGCCGCCGAAGCTGACCCCGAGCGAGATCGACGCGGTCGGTGCCTACGTGCAGGCGCACGGCGGCGGCGCGCAGCGTCCGGAGGAGCGCGGCGAGGCGCTGCGCGGCAACGACCCGGCGCGCGGCGGCGAGCTGTTTCGGCTCAACTGCGCCTCGTGCCACAACTTCACCGGCCGCGGGGGCGCGCTGTCGGCGGGCAAGTACGCGCCGCCGCTCGACCCGGCCACCGAGGAGCAGATCTACGACGCGATGCTCACCGGGCCGCAGAACATGCCGAAGTTCTCCGACCGCCAGCTCAGCGCCGAGGAGAAGAAGGACATCATCGCCTACGTCAAGTCGGTGTCCGACGGCAACAACGACCCGGGCGGCAACGGTCTCGGCGGGGTCGGCCCCGCCTCCGAAGGCGTCATCGCCTTCGTCGTCGGAATCGCCGCGCTCGTCGGCATTACGCTGTGGATTGGATCGAAGGCATGAGTGCCGAAGGGCCCAAGCCGCCCTCGGAGGCGGAGCTGGCTGAGATGGACCGCGACGAGCTGCTCAAGCTCGGCGGTCAGCTGGACGGCGTCGAAATCGTCGAGTACCCGGAGCCGTGGCCGGTCGAGGGCACCCGCGCGGAGCGTCGCGCGCAGCGCCTCGTCGCGTTCTGGTTCGCCCTGTCGGCGCTCGCCGGCCTGGCGTTCGTGGTCGTGATGGCCTGGCCGAAGTGGTGGGAGTACAAGGACCCGAGCGACCCCAGCGGGCACTCGACCTACAGCCTCTACACCCCGGCGCTCGGCGTCACGCTCGGTCTCGCGGTGCTGGCGCTCGGCATCGGCGTGATCCTCTACACCAAGAAGTTCGTCCCGCACGAGGTCTCGGTGCAGCAGCGCAGCGACGGCCCGTCCGCGGAGGTCGACCGGGCCACCATCCTGGCCCACCTCGCCGACGCCGGGACCCGCAACGGCATCGCCCGCCGGTCGCTGATCAAGCGCACCGCGGGCGCGGGTGCGGGCGCGCTCGGCCTCGCGGTGGCGGCGCTGCCGATCGCGTCCTTCATCAAGAGCCCGTGGACGGACTCCGACAACCGGGACGGCCTCTGGCACACCGGCTGGCTGCCGAACTTCCCTGGCGAGAAGGTCTACCTGCGCCGCAACACCGGCAACCTCGAAGCCGACGTCAAGGAAGGCGTCGCGCTGGTCAAGGCCGAGGACCTGGACGCGGGCGCGATGGAGACGGTCTTCCCCTACCGCGAGTCGGAAAAGGGCGACGAGAAGAAGCTGTCCGAGGCGCTGATGCGGGTCGACAACCCGGTCATGCTCATCCGGCTGCGCCCGACCGACGCCGCGCGCGTGGTCAAGCGCAAGGGCCAGGAGGACTTCAACTTCGGCGACTACTACGCGTACACGAAGATCTGCAGCCACGTCGGCTGCCCGACCTCCTTGTACGAACAGCGCACGAACCGCATCCTCTGCCCGTGCCACCAGTCGCAGTTCGACGCCCTGCACTACGCGAAGCCGATCTTCGGCCCGGCGACCCGTCCGCTCGCCCAGCTTCCGATCACGGTTGACGAAGAGGGATACTTGATCGCGAAGGGCGATTTCATCGAGGCCATCGGACCGGCCTTCTGGGAGCGTAAGTCATGAGTTCACTCACCACGCCGACCAAGGGCACGAGCGCACTCCAGAAGCACCTGGGCGAGGCCGCGGACAACGCGGACCAGCGGTACAAGCTGGCCAAGGGCCTGCGGCACCAGATGAACAAGGTGTTCCCGACCCACTGGTCCTTCCTGCTGGGCGAGATCGCGCTGTACAGCTTCATCGTCATCCTGCTGTCCGGGGTGTACCTGACGCTGTTCTTCGACCCCTCCATGCAGGAGGTCACGTATCACGGCAGCTTCACGAACATGCAGGGCATGCAAATGTCCCAGGCGTTCCGCACCACGCTGGACATCTCGTTCGACGTGCGCGGCGGCCTGTTCGTGCGGCAGCTGCACCACTGGGCGGCGCTGATCTTCGTCGCGTCGATGATGGTGCACATGCTCCGGATCTTCTTCACCGGCGCGTTCCGCAAGCCCCGTGAAGCGAACTGGGTCATCGGCGGCCTGCTGCTGATCCTGGGCATGTTCGAGGGCTTCTTCGGCTACTCGCTCCCGGACGACCTGCTGTCCGGCACCGGTATCCGCGCGACCCTGTCCGGCATCGTGCTGTCGGTGCCGGTGATCGGCACCTGGATCCACTGGGCGCTGTTCGGCGGGGAGTTCCCCGGCGACCAGATCATCCCGCGGCTCTACACGCTGCACATCCTGCTGATCCCGGGCATCATGCTGGCCCTGATCGGCGCGCACCTCGCGCTGGTCTGGTACCAGAAGCACACGCAGTTCCCGGGCGTGCGGCGCAAGGAGACCAACGTCGTCGGCGTGCGGATCATGCCGTACTTCGCCCTCAAGGGCGGCGCGTTCTTCACCCTGGTCGTGGGCGTGCTGGCGCTGATGTCCGGCCTGTTCCAGATCAACCCGGTGTGGAACTTCGGGCCGTACAACCCGTCGATGGTGTCCGCGGGATCCCAGCCGGACTTCTACATGGCCTGGGCGGACGGCATCCTCCGGATCTGGCCCGCGTGGGAGCTCTACCTGGGCAACTACACGGTCCCGGCGGTGTTCTTCGCCGGCGGTATCGGGATGCCGGTGCTGTTCGCGATCCTGCTGACGTATCCGTTCCTGGAACGGAAGCTGACGAAGGACAACGCGCACCACAACCTGCTCCAGCGGCCGCGCGACGCACCGGTCCGCACCTCGCTGGGCATGATGGCGCTCGGGTTCTTCGCGATGCTCGAACTGTCCGGCTTCAACGACATCATCGCCGACCAGTTCGACATCTCGCTGAACGCGACGACGTGGGCCGGGCGCATCGGCGTGCTGATCGTGCCGCCGATCGCGTACTACGTCACCTACCGGATCTGCCTCGGCCTGCAGCGGTCCGACCGGGAAGTGCTGGAGCACGGTGTCGAGACCGGCATCATCAAGCGGCTCCCGCACGGCGAGTTCATCGAGATCCACCAGCCGCTGGCCGGCACGGACAGCCACGGCCACGCCATCCCGCTCGAGTACCAGGGCGCGGCGGTGCCGAAGAAGATGAACAAGCTCGGCACCGCGGGCACCGCTGTCCCGGGTTCGATCTGGACGCCGGACCCGGCGGAGGAGTCGAAGGCGCTCGAGCGCGCTCGCGGGAACGGGCACGGGAAGCTCGAGGGCACCGAGGAGTCGACCGAGGTCGGTTCCGGGCACTGAGTCCCGCAGAACGCCGGAAGGCCCCTTCCTCATCGCGAGGGAGGGGCCTTCTCGTGTTTCAGAGCTGGATGCGGGCGACGATCTCGTCGTCGTCCATTTCGCCGGTCGGCCGGAAGCCCAGCTGTTGGTAGAAGGGGCCGGGGCTGTGCTTGCCCGGCATCCAGCTGACCGTGACGAATTCGGCGTCGCGACGGCGCGCTTCGGCCAGCACCGCCTCGACGGCGAACCGTCCGTAGCCCTTTTTCTGGTGTTTGGCGGCGATGTTCAGCCGCCACAGGTAGTGGCGGTAGTAGTCGGTCGGGTTGTCCGGGTCGAACGCGGCCATGACGAAGCCGACGAGTTTCTTCCCGGCGTAGATCAGCCTCGGCCAGGCGATTTCGTGCTGGACATAGGCTTCGGCGAGCGAGCAGGCGACCGGGGCGACGTAGTCGCGTTGATGCTTCGCCACTTTGAGATCGCAGGCGTCTTCCACATTGTCGACCGTGACTTCGACCAGTCTCGGGGTCGTCATGCGAATTACGGTAGCGCTGCCGCCGGGGTTCAGAGCTGGATGCGGGCCACGACCTCGCCCTCGTGCTGCTGGCCGGTGGGCTGGAATCCCAGCCGCAGATAAAACGGCTCCGGACTGTGCTCGCCGGGCACCCAAAGCACTGTCGCCGATTCCTGCCCGCGGCGGCGAGCTTCGGCCAGTACCGCTTCGACGGCGAACTTCCCGTAGCCCTTTTTCTGGTGCTCGGCCGAGATGTTCAGCCGCCAGATGCCGCAGCGGAAGTAGTCGATCGGACAGCCCGGATCGAAGGCGGCCATGACGAAGCCGACGAGATCGTCGCCGGCGTAGACCAGCCTCGGCCACGCGACGCCCGGCTGGGGGTAGGCCTCGGCCAGCGAACGGGCGACCGGGGCCACGTAGCGCTCCTGGTGCGGCGCCACCGACAGATCGCAGGCCGCGCCCACGTTGTCGCTGGTGACCTCGGCCAGCCGCAGTGTCGTCATGCCCCGGACGTTAGCCCGGGGGTACGACAATTCTCAGGCTCCTTCGACGCCGATCTCGAACGCGGAGTCGGTGTCGGCGCGGGAGTAGGACCGGAACGCGATGTGGGTGACGGTGTCGAGGACGCCGCGGACCTTGCCGATGCGGCCGGGGATCAGGTCGGCGAGGTCTTCGTGGGCCTGCACGCGCACGGTGGCGATGAGGTCGACGTCCCCGGCGCACGAGTAGACCTCGGACACCTGGTCGAGGTCCGCGATCGCCTGCGCGGCCTGCGGGATTTCCTCGGCCTCTACGTTGATCAGCACGATCGCCGTGATCACAGCGTTCCTCCCACTTCCTGGCGGTAACCGACGTGCGCGATCGTAGCCGGGAACACGCCCGCGCATGGTGCGGCGGGGCTTCTCAGCCCGCGACGTGTTCGAGCGACCGGGCGTCGGCGACCCGGGCGAGCCAGGATTGCCATCCGGCGACGGCGGCGGGCTCGGCCCACGGCCGGGTGGTGCGGACGAGCCGGGTCCCCGGCCGGGCGAGCCAGCGCAGCAGGATTCCGACCTCCTCGCCGGGAGCCCCACGCAGCGGACCGTCGCCGGGCAGCACGGTTTCCCCAGCGGCGACGAGGGATTCGACCACCGGCATCGGCGGCACCCCACGGCGGGCGACTCCCGCGGAGGCGAGCCTGCCGTGGCGGATGACGGACAGTTCCCAGCCGCCGTTGCCGTCCGGGGCCGCCGCGATGAGTTCCGCGACCGACGCGAGCGCGGCCTGCCGGTGTGCGCGGCCGACGGCGCGGACGAGCCCGGCCAGTTCGTCGCGGTGGCGCGCGGCCTGTTCGTAATGCCTTCGCTCGGCCATCTCCTCCAGCCGCGCCGCCGCCAGGTGCAGCGGACGCCCGTCGTGACCGGCGATGAGCCCGCGAGCAGCCTCGACAGCGGGGGAGTAGTCGGCGACGGTCTGCCTGCCCGCGCACGGGGCTCCGCAACGGCCGAGTTCCGCCAGGACACACGGGGTGCCGGACGCGGCGGTGGCGGAGATGCGTTGGGTGCAAGTGCGCAATCCGGAAGCGTCGGCGAGAGTCTCGGCGGCCGTGCGCGCGTCGGCTTGGCTGCGGAACGGCCCGAGCGTGCCCGCGCGCGGCAGACGGACCACGGAAAGCCGCGGGAAAGCCTCGTCGGTGAGGCTGATCCACCAGCCGTGGTGCGGGTTTTTCGAACGCCGGTTGTAGGCGGGCCGGTGCGCGGCGATCAGGCGCAGTTCGCGGATCTCGGCTTCGAGGGAATGCGCGCACTCGATGGCGTCCACCCGCTCCGCCAGCGCGACCATTTCCCGGATCCGGCCCCGGCTCTCGGAACCGGTGAAATACGTGCGCACGCGCCGTCTCAGGTCGCGCGCGGTGCCTACGTACAGGACTTCGTCGCGCGGACCCTTGAAGAGGTACACGCCGGGCCGCGACGGGAGGTCGGCGGCGAGGTTTCGCTTGCGCCGCTGGGCTGGCGTGACGCCCGGGAGGTAGTCGATCAGCTCCTCGACGGTGTGCACGCCGAGGTTGCCGACGCGCTCCAGCAACGCGTGCAGGACGTCGGTGGTGGCGCGGGCGTCGTCGAGTGCGCGGTGCGTCGGCCGGGTGCGCGCGCCGAGCAGCATGGACAGCGACGACAACCGGTAGCTGCGCGCTTCTTCTCTCGGGATGACGCGGCGCGCCAGCTTCACCGTGCAGACGACGGTGGGACGCGGCCAGACGTAGCCGTGTCCTTCGCAGGCGGCCTTCATGAAGCTGGTGTCGAAGCCGGAGTTGTGCGCGACCAGCACGGTGCCCGCGATGAACTCCAGGAACGCGGGCAGCACGCGTTCGATCCGCGGCGCGTCGTAGACCATCGCCTGCGTGATCCCGGTCAGCTCGACGATCTGCGGCGGGATCGGCGTGCCCGGGTTGACCAGCGTCGCGAACTCGCCCAGCACCTGGCCGGCGCGGACCTTGACCGCGCCGATCTCGGTGATCCCGTCCGGCCCCGGCTTGGTGCCGGTGGTCTCGAGGTCGAACACGACGAACGTGGTGTCCCGCAGCGGGGTGCCGAGCTCGTCGAACGCCAGCTGAGCCTGGTCCGGCCTCGGTCGGGTCTCCATGATCGCGCACAGTAGGGCCGACCACCGACAATCTTCGCGCGCGCCGCCCGTGGCCCGATGGTGACCAGCGGAACGGGCCGGTGCGGCGCGGGATCCGGCGGCGGGGCCTACCCTGGACCAATGCACCCTCAGCCCGTCGAACCGGAAGAAGCCGCGGAGGCCGTCGGCCCCTCGGCGGTTCCGGCGCGGGCGGGAGAGGACGCCGAGGCCGCCGAACCGGGGACGTGTCCGGAACCGGCGACGTGGACGAGCCTGCCGGAGGCGGTGCGCGAGCGGATCGCCGAACTGGCCGCGGCCGCGGTCGCGAAACTGCCGGTCGCGGACGTGCCGCGGCAGCTGCGGCCGGTCGCGAAATTCGCCCCCGCCAAGCGCGCGAAGCTTGGCGGCACCGCGCTGCTCACGGCGTTAGGGGATTCGGCGCAGTTCCGGACCGCGGTCCTGGAATGGCTGCGCGAGCACCGGACCGACGCGCTGGACCCGAACGTTTCGGACTCCGTCTCGGCCGCTGCCGCCGCGGTGCTGCTCGGCGAATCCGGCGCGGCCGGACGCGTGCGGCTGGTGGCGAAGAACGCCGAGGAAACCGCGCTGCGCGCTGAGCGGGACGCGGCGCTGGCCCGGAACCAGCGGTTGGAAGTCGAAATCGCTGAGCTGCGCGCCGAACTGGAAGAGGCGCGCGGAGCGGTCGAGAGCGCGCGCGGCGAACGCGAGGCCGAGGTCGAGAAGCTGCTGCGCCGGCTGCGCGAGCAGGGCGTGCTGCTGCGGCAGGCCAAGGACGCGGCCGAGGCGGCGCGCGCCGAACTGGCCGACGGGGGCGCGACGCGGGAACGCGAGATCGAGATGCTGAACGTGCAACTCGACCGGGAACGTCGCCGGGTCGCCGCGGAACGCACTCGCGCCGAACGGGCGGTCGCGGACGCGGAGATGGCCCGCCAGTCGGCGCGCGAAGCCAGGGAGGCCGACGAGGTCCGGCTGGCATTGCTGGTGGACACGATCGACGGCGCGGTGCACGGCCTGCGCCGCGAACTGGCTTTGGGCGACCGCGGCGCGCGCCCTGCCGACATGGTGAGCGGCGCGCGGTCCGGACTCGGCCCGGGCGGGCGGATCCAGGACGTCACGGCGCTCGACCGGCATCTGGCGTTGCCGAACGTCCATCTCATCGTGGACGGCTACAACGTCACCAAAACGGGTTACCCGGAACTGGCGCTGGCCGATCAGCGAGACCGGCTGGTGCATCAGCTCTCGGCACTGGCGGCGCGCACGTCGGCGGAGGTCACGGTGGTGTTCGACGGGGCCGGCGTGCTGTCGGTGCCCGCCGCGGTGCCGCGCGGGGTGCGGGTGCTGTTTTCCGAGCGTGGCGTGCTTGCCGACGACGTGATCCGGTCGCTGGTCGCGGCCGAGCCGAAGGGCCGTCCGATGGTCGTCGCGACATCCGACCGGGCGGTCGCGGACTCGGTCCGCGCGGGCGGCGCGCACCCGGTGGCGTCGGCGGTTCTCGTCAGCCGATTGGGTCGTGTCTGATCCTGGCCGCCCTCGCGGCTCCGGAAATTGTCGGTGGTGCTTCCTACCGTTTGTTCCCGAGGCGATTCCCGGAACCGGTCCGGGGCCTCGCGGACGAACGGAGGCCCGGCAATGGGCGAGAACAAGCAGGAGCGGTTCGGAGTCGGTTCCGGCATGCGTGCGGCGGAGTCGGCTGGGGTTAGCGGGGGAGTTCGGTTCGCGGCGGGGCCGGGGGATCGGAACGCCGGGGTTGGTGGCGGGGCTCTTGAGCGCTCTCGGCCGTTGGATCATGGGGCTGCTGAGCGGTCGCGGCCGCCGGATGATGGGGCTGAGAGCTCTCGGCCGCCGGACCATCAGGCTGACGGGGCGGTTGAACGGTCCCGGCCGCTTGGTCGTGGGGCTGGCGTAGCTGCTGAGCGGTCGCGGCCGCCGGATGATGGGGCTGAGGGCTCTCGGCCGCCGGACTATCAGGCTGACGGGGCGGTGGAACGGTCCCGGCCGCTTGGTCGTGGGGCTGTCGTGGCTGCTGAGCGGTCCCGGCTGCCGGGTCACGGGGTTGGCGGTGACACTGACCGCTCTCGGCCGCCGGACGATCGGGAGGGTGAGGCTGTCGAGCGGTCCCGGCCGCCGGGTCACGGGGGTGGCGGGGAGGCTGACCACTCCCGGCCGCCACACCATCGGCATGGCGAGGCGGCTGAACGGTCCCGCCCGCCGGATCGAGGTGGTCACCCGGGCGGGGAGGGTCCGGCGGTGAGTCTTGCCACTGGGGTGAGTCCGGCCACGGGCCAAGCGCGGGACCGGGATCTGGAGGCGCGCCGGGAAAGCGGCGTTTCGTCTGGTTCCGGTGGAAGCGCTGCTTCCGAGGCTTCGTCCGGCGAGAGCGAGTGCGCGGAACCTGTCAGCCACCGGCGCTCAGCGCGACAGCACCCGGGCGCGGCACGAAGCGCGAAGCGGGCGAAACCCGTTGCCTCCCGCCAGGAAGAGCGGCGTCCGGCCGGTGCGGTGGACGTCGCGGTCGAGGACATCGACACGTTCGTCGTCGACTGCGACCGGTGTGCGGTGCGCGGGGCGGCGTGTGCCGATTGCGTGGTCAGCGTGCTGCTCGGGCCGCCGGTCGGCCTCGTCTGGGACGCGGACGAGCGGCGGGCTGTCGACGCGCTCGCCGAGGCGGGGATGGTGCCGCGGCTGCGCCTGGTTCCGGAGACCGACAGTAGGTCGGCGTGACACCAGTGGGTGACACTGGCTCGCCGAGCGGTCGCCTCGGTGCGGTGAACGGTAAGTAGTCGAAGGGGTCGTTTGTGCTGCCAGAGCGTGTGACTTAAGTCACGTGTAGCTGCTGTGCTGGTCCGATGGTGTTTCGCCGGACTACGGAGAGTTTTTACGGGGGGCCCGGTGGACGCGCCGACGGTCTTTTCGTAACCTGGCCGAGATCTCGCGCCAGTCAGCTGTCGGACGACGGCGACGCGGGATCGCCGCCGGTTCGGCTTTGTCGGGGAGTCAGGACCGGAACCAATCACCGTGCGCGGGAAAAGCTGTTGTGGCACACGACGGCCGGAACGCGGACGGGCAGCGTGCGCGAAGAGGGCCCCCGACCTCTTCCGCGCCGGGGTTCCGGCCACGGCGGCCCGACGAGCAAAGGAGACCCGCGCGGCCGTGCAGTCGCATCCAGTCAAGCGCGTGGTGTCAGGCGCCCTCGCGGCCGCCTCGGTGATCGCAGTCGTCGCCGTGGCGCAGCCAGCGGGCACCGCAGCCGCTTCCCCCCTCCCCGTCCTCCAGGCCCCGCCGGACTCCGGTTCGGACGCTCTCGCCAAGTACCGCGACCTCGCGGCGCAGGCGGAGAAGGCGAACGAGGACCTCCTGAAAGCCAAGGACGACCTCACTGCCCGCCAGGGCGACCTCGACAAGGCCAACGCGGACGTGGGCAACGCCCACAACCTCTCCGCGCAGGCCGCCGAGAACGAGAAGAAGTACAAGGTCGACGTCGACAAGTTCGCGAACGCGTCGTTCCTGTCCGGCGTGCAGATGAACAAGCTGTCCGCGCTGCTGGCGGGCACGTCGACGCAGGAGTTCCTCGACCGTTCGTCGGCGCTGGACCAGATCGCCTCGCAGAAGGCCGTCGCGCTGGAGAAGCTCCAGGGCGCGGTCGACCAGGCCAAGTCCGCCGAGAAGCTGGCCGCCGACGCCGCACAGCGGGCCACCGCGGCGCGCGACGCGGCGGCGAAGCTGACCGAGGACATCACGGCCAAGAAGAAGTCGCTCGACGACCAGGTCGCCGAGCTGAAGAAGACCTCGTCGGCGCTGAGCGCGGCCGACCGCAACGCGCAGAAGGACACCGGCGGCGACATCTCGGTGGACCTCGCGAACGCGGGCCCGGCCGCGGCGGCTGCCGTCCAGGCCGCGCTGAGCCAGCGAGGCAAGCCCTACGAGTGGGGTGCCACCGGGCCGAGCTCGTACGACTGCTCGGGCCTCATGCAGTGGGCCTACCGGCAGGCCGGCATCTCGCTGCCGCGCTCGAGCCAGCAGCAGAGCCAGACCGGCACGCCGGTCCCGCGCAGCCAGCTGCAGCCCGGCGACCTGGTGTTCTACTACTCGCCGGTCTCGCACGTGGGCATGTACATCGGCAACGGGATGATGGTGCACGCGCCGACCACCGGCGACGTCGTCAAGATCTCGCCGCTGCAGAGCCAGTACGTGGGCGCCCGCCGGGTCGCCTGACCGGACGCTCTCGCTCCCACCGGGGCGGTGCCGCATTGCGCGGCGCCGCCCCGGTGTTTTTTGTGGGGACGGTTCAGCGGTCGTGCGTGGGACTCTGCGCCGACTACCCGGTGATGGGCCGGCGCGCGGGCGAGTGGCGGGTCGATGCGAGCCGTGCGTCGGTTTCGTGTGTGGGACTGCGCGCCGATCACACGGTGAGGGGCCGGTGCGCGGTCGTGTGGCGACTCCGAGCCGCGTCGGGTTCGTACGGGGGACTGTGCACCGACCACCGGGCGATGGGCCGATGCGTGGGCGTGCGGCGGGTCGATGCGAGCCGTGCGTCGGTCGTGCGTTGGAACTGCGTGCCGGCCACTCGGCGATGGGCCGGTGTGCGGGCGAGTGGCGGGTCAAGCTGAGCCGCGCGTCGGTTTCGTCGCCGAGACTGCGCCCGCCAACCGGAGAAAGCGGCCAAGATCCAGACCGAGCAGGGCAGGCGGCCGCACGTTCCCGCTTCACCACGGCGGGCCCGCGGAATCGCTCGTCGGTAGCCTGCGGGGGTGCTGAGGACCCTGCTCGTGACGAACGACTTCCCGCCGCGCCCCGGGGGTATCCAGAATTACCTCAATTCGCTGGCCACCCGGCTGCCCGCGGACGACCTCGTCGTTTACGCGCCCTCGTGGGAGCGCAGCAGCGGCTCGCACGTCGAGTTCGACGCGGCCGCTCCGTTCGAAGTCGTGCGCCATCCGACGTCGTTGATGCTGCCCACGCCCGATGTCCTGCGGCGTGCGAAGCAGATCATGCGCGCCCGCGACTGTGAGGCCGTCTGGTTCGGTGCGGCCGCTCCGCTCGCACTGCTCGGGCATCCGCTGCGGCAGGCCGGTGCGCGCCGGATCGTCGCGTCCACGCACGGGCATGAGGTCGGCTGGTCGATGCTTCCTGGCTCCCGGCAAGCGCTGCGGCGCATCGGCGAGACGGTGGACGTCGTCACGTACGTCAGCAAGTACACGCGCAACCGGTTCGCTGCCGCGTTCGGGCGGCATGCTGGGCTCGAGATGCTGCCGAGCGGTGTCGACACCACGGTTTTCGCGCCGGACCCGGCTGGTCGCGAGGAAATCCGGGCTCGGCACGGGCTTGGCGATCGGCCGACCGTCGTGTGCGTTTCGCGGCTGGTTCCGCGCAAGGGCCAGGACATGCTGATCTCCGCGCTGCCCGCGATCCGTGAGCGCGTGCCTGGCGCGGCCTTGCTGCTCGTCGGGGGCGGGCCGTATCGCAAGCGGCTCAACCAGCTGGCTGCCGCGCTGGGGGTGGCCGACGACGTGGTCTTCACCGGCTCGGTGCCGTGGGAGGAACTGCCCGCGCATTACAACGCGGGCGACGTCTTCGCGATGCCCGCCCGCACGCGCGGCAAGGGGCTCGACGTGGAAGGGCTCGGCATCGTCTACCTGGAGGCGTCCGCGACCGGGCTGCCGGTGGTCGCGGGCACGTCCGGCGGGGCGCCGGAGGCGGTGCTGGACGAGGTGACCGGGCACGTGGTCGACGGCCGCGACCCGGGCCAGCTCGCGGAGACCCTCGCGGCCCTCCTGTCCGACCCGGTCCGCGCCCGCAGGATGGGCGAGGCGGGCCGTTCGTGGGTCGCCGAGAGCTGGCGCTGGGACACGATGGCGCAGCGCCTCTCGACGCTCCTGGACGGCGATCCGGTGGCGGCGGTGCGCTGACCCGGGCTCAGGGTTCGTAAATAGCCGGATGGCGCGGGTCGTCCATGCGGACCACGACGTCCGCGAGGGCGCTCGGGTCGACTTCGTTTTCGTAGCGTTCGTAGGCGGGCAGCGCCCATTCGTCGGACACGCGGCGGCGCAGCGCACCCGGCGAAAGCCACAAATGCACCACGAAATCGAACGCCAATCCCGCGCCCAGCAAGAACTCTCCGTCGACCAGGACGACGCCTCGGTCCGGGACCGGGACGCGCGGCAATCTGGTCGCCCGGTCGCGTTCGGCGTCCCACAGCGCGGGCAGGACCTCGCCGCTTCCGTCGTCGGCGAGCGGGTCCAGGACTTCCCGGCGCAGACCGCCTAAATCGAGCCAATCGGTATACCGTGCGTCCGGATTCTGTTTCCCGTGCTCGAAACGGAGTGACGCTGGTCGCAAAAAACCGCGGGCGGGCACGTGCAGCGCGGCCCGGCCGAGCAGCTTCAGCGGGTCGGTCAACGCCTCCGCGAGCGGGCCGGTTCCGGCCGCTCCGTCGACGGCGACGGCGATTCGCCTGCGGTGGGTGAGCGCGTCGACGCGCTCGGTCAGCTCGGCGGCGAGGGCATCGGGGGAGATGGGGCGGTAGCGCACGATCGCATGATCCCGCACCGGTTTCAGTCGGTCCCCGATGCCATGATGGCGGCATGGCCAACGAGGAGGGCAAGACCGGGCGGAGTGGTTGGGAGACAGCCGTTTCCCGCACGATGCCGTACCCGGGCAGCCGGGTGTGGGAGTTCCTGGTGGGGGACGGGGTGGAGATCTGGCTCGGCCCTGGCGTCGACCTGCCTCGCGAACGCGGGGCGGGCTACGAGACCGAACACGGCACGACCGGCGAAATCCGCAGCTATTCCGATGACCGGCTGCGGCTCACGTGGCGTCCGACGGACTGGGACCACGATTCCTTGCTGGAGCTCGAGGTCGCGGATCTCGGCAAGCGCAGCACGCTGAAGATCCGCCAGGAACAGCTCGCGGACGTGGCGGAAAAGGCCGAGCAGCGGGCATATTGGAAACAAGTGGTCGAGCGCGTCGAGGCGGCATTGGCCGAACGCTGACCGAACTGCCCAGGGGGTTCCAGCAGTGAGCGTCGACGAACACACCGAGGAAATCCCTTACGCGGACGCGGAATTCTGGCAGCGCCCGCACGAATGGCTCGCCCAGCGGCGCGAATCCGGCGCGGTTTGCCCGATCACCGCCCGCCGCGGAATCCCGTCGTATCTGGTCGGCGGATACGAGCAGGCGCGCGAGCTGCTCAACGATCCCCGGATCAGCAAGGACAGCGCCGACGTGCACCGGGTGTACGCGGCGAAGATCGGCCAGGACGTCGAGGTGCCGGAGTTCGGCAACCTGCTCACCCGGCACATGCTCAACAGCGATCCGCCGGTCCACACCCGGCTGCGCAAGCTGGTGAACAAGGCGTTCACCGCGCGCACCGTCGCGCGGCTGCGGCCGCGGATCCAGGAGATCGCCGACACGCTGCTGGACGAGATGGCCCGGCACGAGCAGGTCGACCTGGTGCAGGCGTTCGCCGAGCCGCTGCCGATCACCGTCATCTGCGAATTGCTCGGCGTGCGCGTCGAGGACCGCGGCCAGTTCACCGCCTGGTCGCACCTGCTGCTGTCGTTCTCCGAGGACCACGAGGCACAGGCCGCGGCGGCGCGCGACATGCACGACTACCTGCAGCAACTGGTCGAGAGCAAGCGCGCCGAACCGGCCGAAGACCTGTTGTCGGACCTCGTGCACGCCAGCGACGAAGGCGATTCGCTCGACGAGGACGAACTGATCTCGATGGCGTTCCTGCTGCTGGTCGCCGGGCACGAGACCACGGTCAACCTGATCGCCAACGCCACGTTCGCGTTGCTGCGCGCGCCGGACCAAGCGGAGAAACTGCGCGCCGACCCGAGCTTGCTGCCGGGTGCGGTCGAGGAGTTCCTCCGGTACGACGGGCCGATCAACTTCGCGACCCTGCGCTACACGGTCGACGAGATCGAGGCGGGCGGCGTCACCGTCCCGCGCGACGAGTTCGTGCAGATCTCGCTGCTGTCGGCCAACCGCGACCCGGAGAAGTTCCCCGACCCGGACACGCTCGACGTCACGCGCGCGCCCGGCGGGCACCTCGCGTTCGGGCACGGCATCCACTACTGCGTCGGCGCGCCGCTGGCCCGGCTGGAGGCGCAGATCGCGCTGGGCTCGCTGCTGGCGCGGTTCCCGGAGTTGAGCCTGGCCGTGCCCGCCGAGAACATCGTCTACCGGCCGAGTTCGCTGGTGCACGGCGTGCTGTCGCTGCCGGTGCGGCTGAACGGGGCGTAGCGGCTGTCACTGCGGAGCCGCCCGCCGCCCGGTTAGGGTCGGCGGGTGGAACCCAGTGCTGCCGACCTCCTCGCCCTCGACGCCGCCCACGTGTGGCATCCCTACGCGCCGATGCCGGGCCGCGTGCCGCCCCTGCTCGTGGAAGAGGCGAGCGGGGTGCGGCTGAAGCTCGCCGACGGACGGGAACTGGTCGACGGCATGTCGTCCTGGTGGGCGGCGGTGCACGGCTACCGGAACCCGGTGCTCGACGCGGCATTGGCCGAGCAGGCCGGGCGGATGAGCCACGTGATGTTCGGCGGGCTCACCCACGAACCGGCGATCACGCTCGCGAAGACGCTCGTCGCGATGACCCCGGACGGGCTCGAGCACGTGTTCCTGTGCGATTCGGGCTCGGTTTCGGTCGAGGTCGCGGTGAAAATGTGCCTGCAGTACCAGCGTTCCCGCGGGCTGCCCGGCAAACACCGGCTGCTGACCTGGCGCGGCGGCTACCACGGCGACACGTTCACGCCGATGAGCGTCTGCGATCCCGACGGCGGCATGCATTCGCTGTGGCGCGGAGTACTGCCGGAACAGGTTTTCGTGCCCGCGCCGCCGTCCGGGTTCGACACGCCGGTCGATGAGTCCTATGTGGACGAACTGGCGAAGGCTCTCGAGCAGCACGCGGACGAATTGGCCGCGGTGATCGTGGAACCGGTGGTGCAGGGCGCGGGCGGCATGCGGTTTCACCATCCCGGTTATCTGCGCGCGCTGCGCGAGCTGACTCGGGAACACGACGTATTGCTGGTGTTCGACGAGATCGCGACCGGATTCGGCCGTACTGGAAGGCTTTTCGCGGCCGAACACGCCGGCGTGACGCCCGACGTGCTGTGCGTCGGCAAGGCGCTCACCGGCGGCTACCTCACGATGGCCGCCGCGTTGTGCACGCCCGAAATCGCCGACGGCATCACGCGCGGCGAGCTTCCGGTGCTCGCGCACGGCCCGACGTTCATGGGGAATCCGCTGGCTTCCGCGGTCGCCAACGCGTCGCTCGGTTTGCTGGCCGAAGGCCGATGGCAGGCCGACGTCGAGCGGATCGAAACCGCGCTGCGCCAAGGGCTCGAGCCGGCTCGGGAGCTGCCGCACGTCGTGGACGTGCGGGTGCTGGGCGCGATCGGCGTGCTGCAGCTGGACCACGAGGTGGACATGGGTGTCGCGACGGAAGTGGTGACCGCCGAAGGGGCGTGGCTGCGGCCGTTCCGGGATCTGATCTACGCGATGCCGCCGTACCTCAGCACGGACGCGGACCTGGCGGTGATCACGTCGGCGATGCGGGCCGCCGCGGCGAAGGCCTGAGGTTACTTCGGGTTTGGCGTGGCTGCCTGTAGTGGATCTTGCCGGGTCGCGCAACCCGATCGTGGGTAATTCGATAAAGATCCACTCCATAGAGTGGTACATAGCGGACATTTCACAGGGATCCCGGTTTCCTGGTGATCATGAGACGACTTGCCGTGCTTCGCCACGACGTGCCCGCCTCGCTCGTGGTTTTCCTCGTCGCGGTCCCGCTTTCGCTCGGGATCGCCCTCGCGTCCGGCGCGCCGATCGTCGCCGGGCTCATCGCCGCCGTGGTGGGCGGCGTGGTCGCCGGCGCCCTCGGCGGCTCTCCGCTGCAGGTCAGCGGGCCCGCCGCCGGGCTGACCGTGCTGATGGCCGAGACGATCTCGACCTTCGGCTGGGCGGTCACCTGCCTGATCACCGTCCTCGCCGGGGCGCTGCAGATCCTGTTCGGCCTGAGCCGGGTAGCGCGGGCGGCGCTGGCGATCTCGCCGGCGATCGTGCACGGGATGCTCGCCGGGATCGGCATCACGATCGTGCTCGGCCAACTGCACGTGCTGTTCGGCGGGAAGGCGCAGAGTTCGGCGCTGGAGAACATCGCCCAGCTGCCCGCGCAGATCGCCGCGCACCACGACGCCGCCGCCCTGATCGGCATCCTGACCCTCGCCATCCTGCTGGCCTGGCCCAAACTTCCCGCTGCGGTAAGGAAAATCCCCGGACCGCTCGCGGCCATCGCGGTCGCGACGGCGGTGTCCCTGGTCGCCGGGATGACGCTGCCGCGCGTCGAACTGTCCGGCGACCTGCTGCAGATCCGCTTCGCGCCGCAACTGCCGGACGGCGGATGGGGCCAGGTCGCGGTCGCGGTGATCACGATCGCGCTGATCGCCAGCGTCGAAAGCCTGCTGTCGGCGGTCGCGGTCGACAAACTGCAGAACGGTCCGCGCGCCAACCTGAACCGCGAGCTGATCGGTCAGGGCGCGGCGAACATGGTGTCCGGCTCGCTCGGCGGCCTGCCGGTCACCGGCGTGATCGTGCGCAGTTCCACCAACGTCGCGGCCGGGGCGCGCACGCGGGCGTCGGCGATCCTGCACGGCGTGTGGGTGCTGGTGTTCGTGGTCGCGCTCGCCGGGGTGCTGAAGTCCATTCCGCTGGCCGCGTTGGCCGGGCTGCTCGTGCACGTCGGTGCGAAGCTGGTGAACCCCGGTCATCTGCGGCAGGTGCTGCGCCACGGCGATCTGCCGCTCTACCTGGTGACCGTCGCCGGGGTGGTCGTGTTCGACCTGCTGACCGGCGTGCTCGCCGGGATCGTGCTGGCGGTCCTGCTGATGCTGCGCCGGACCGTGTGGTCGGGCGTGCACGCCGAACACCACGGCGGCGAATGGCGCGTGATTGTCGAAGGCGTGCTGACGTTCCTGTCCGTGCCGCGGCTGACGAAGGTGCTCGGCACGATCCCGGCGGGCTCGAAGGTGACGCTGGAGCTGGTCGCCGATTACCTCGACCACGCGGCGTTCGAGAGCCTTTCCGCCTGGCAGCAGGCGCACGAACGGACCGGCGGCACGGTGGTCGTCGACGAGATCGGGCATCCGTGGTTCGCGAAGGGCAAAGAAGGGCGTCCGACGCTCCGGCGCACCGCGGCGGCCGGTGCGATGCCGAGGTGGCTGGCGCCGTGGTCGGCTTGGCAGGCCGCGGACGTGCGGGTTCCCGGGCAGCGGACGCACCGGGGTGCGACCGAGTTCCAGCGCCGGGCCGCGCCGCTGCTCAAGGACGTCCTCAGCGGGCTCGCGCACGCGCAAGAGCCGCACACGCTGTTCATCACGTGCGGTGATTCGCGGATCGTGCCGAACCTGATCACCACGTCCGGTCCGGGCGACCTGTTCACCATCCGCAACATCGGCAACCTGGTGCCGCCCGGGCAGGCGGACCCGTCGACCAATGCGGCGATCGAATTCGCGGTCGGGGTGCTGGGAGTGCGGGAAATCGTGGTGTGCGGGCACTCCTCGTGCGGTGCGATGGGTGCGCTGGCCAGCGGTCCGCCCGCGGACACGGCGCTCGCGTCCTGGCTGGTGCACGCCGAACCGAGCCGGAAGCGGGCGGGCGCGGTGACCCTCGACGGGGAACGGCCGGAGCGCGAACCGGACCGGCTGGCGTTGCACAACGTCCTGCAGCAGCTGACGCATCTGCGGCAGTACCCGCTGGTGGCCGAGGCCGAAGCGCGCGGCGAGCTGGCGCTGACCGGGCTGTACTTCGACGTGGGCGAGGCGCAGGTGTACCTGGCCGATCCGGCGAAGGGCGAGTTCGTGGCCGCGGGAGCGCCCGCGGCGGCCCCGGCCGGCTGACCCGGGCCCTCGCGCGTGCCCCCGGGTGCGCGCGAGGGAGCCCCGAGTGTTGACATCGGGGAGCACGGCAATATCTTGATGGCTCGTGACGACGCTCGTGATGACCGGAACCGGGACCGACGTCGGCAAAACGGTCGCCACCGCGGCGATCGCGGCGCTGGCCCTCGCGCAGGGACAACGCGTCGCGGTGCTGAAACCCGCGCAGACCGGCGTGCTCCCCGGCGAGGCGGGAGACCTCGCCGAGGTGGTGCGGCTGGCAGGCAAGGACCTGACGATCCGGGAGCTGCGGCGGTATCCGGATCCGTTGTCGCCGGAAGCCGCTTCCCGGCGCTCCGGGCTCCCGACTGTGGGCCCCGGGGAGATCGCCGCGGCGGCCAGCGACCTGGACGCGGCGCACGACCTGACCCTGGTCGAGGGCGCGGGCGGGCTGCTGGTCCGGTTCGACTCGCAGGGGAGCACGCTGGCGGATGTCGCGTGGTCACTGGGGGCGCCGGTGGTTCTCGTCGCGCAAGCCGGGCTGGGGACGCTCAACACGACTGCGTTGACCGCCGAGGTGGCTACCCGGCGTGGGCTGAACGTCGTGGGCGTCATCATCGGGTCCTGGCCGGCGGATCCGGATCTGGCGGCCTTGGAGAATCTTCGGGATCTGCCGGTCGCCGGCGGGGCGCCCTTGCTGGGGGTTCTTCCGGCTGGGCTGGGCGCGGCGGATCGGGAGACCTTCGCCGAGCAGGCTCGGCAGGGGTTGTCGCCGTGGTTCGGCGGGGAGTTCGATCCCGAGGCGTTCACGGCTGCTGCTTCCGCCCAGAACTAGCGCCGCGCGGATTGAGCGATCTCATCGGCTCGCGGGCCGGGTGAAGGCGATTTCTTCGCGGACTCGGGGCAATCAGGCCCGAGTCGCGGCGATCGGACGCGAGGCAACCGGTTACCCTCAGTTCCGCACACGCGCAGGGAAGGGAGCCTCGGGTGGTCGATTCCGCGGGCAAGGCGGCGCATCGGTCTTCGGCACACCGGTCTTCGGCGGTGGCCGAGGGGTGGTCGGTGCCGGTGTTGTTTCCGCCGCAGCGGCCGCGGGTGGTGGTGAAGGCTGATCTGCTTCCCGCGGTGAGCGTTCTCTCGACTGCTGCGTTGCTGGGGATTCCGCTGGGGTGGTTGTGGTCGCTGCTGGCTCCGGCGGAGAAGGTGCGGGTGATCGGGACCAACGGTCAGCTGGCGCCCCTGGAGCTGGAGAGCTGGCATCGGTTCGACGATCTGGCTGTGTTCGGGTTTTTGGCGATGGCTGCTGGGTTGTTGATCGGGCTGGTGGTGTGGTTCCTGCGCGAGCGGCGGGGGCCCGTTGTTTTGGTGGCTGCTGCTGGCGGGGCATTGGTCGCGGCTTGGCTGGGGACGCAGATGGGGCCTGCGTTCGCCAATTCGAAGTATTCGGTGGATGCGCCGCCTGCGTTGGGGGCGGTGATCGAGCAGGCGCCTCGGCTGGAGACTGGGTGGGTGGTGCTGGCCGCGCCGTTGGTGACGTGTTTGGTTTATGCGTTGATGACGGCGTGGAATGGGCGGGAGGATCTTGGGCGGCGGCTGGGGTGAGTTTGGCTCGTCGCCTGGCGGCGACATTGCGCTTCTAGGTGGGCCCACCACCCCTCAGCCTGATTGTGACTACGGGCGGCGGGTGCTTGTCAAGGCGGGAAAGATGCCTTGACAAGCACCCGCCGCCCGTGTTTTTGGCTTCGTATCGGGGTTGTGGGGGGTGTGGGTGCCTTTCTTCGTTGGGTGCGTCGGCTGCGGTGGGTGCGCGACTTAGGTGGTGGGTTGCGGTGGGGTTCGCGGTGGCGGTTTTAGCGCCCCAATGTGGCATTGGGTGCATGTGACGCACCGAATGCCGCATTGGGTGCATGTGACGCACCGAATGCCGCATTGGGTGCGTGGGACGCACCCAATGCGGCATTCGGGCGCATTGCGGCGGCGGGTGGGGCGGGCTGTGAAGGGCTCCTTGAGGGAATCTAGGTACGTGAAGGGGTCCTTCACGGCGCGCGGGAGGGCGTGAGGGGAACCCTGGGGGAATCAGGGGCAATGAGGGTGGCCCTCACGGCAGGCGCAACCCCGGGGGAGAGCTAGTTCAGGTCTGCGGGTTTGGTGAAGGTCGCCAGTTCGGTCGGCGGCAGGGGCACTGCGCCCAGGGTTTCCAGGAAACCGGCTTCTCGGGTTAGCAGGCGGCAGGCGATGCGCAGGCGGCGCAGCGGGTGCGTTTCCTCCAGCAGCAGCTGCCGGTCTTCCAGCGGGAGGAGGCAGTCGGCGGCTAGTTGGTAGGCGAGTTCGCCCAGGTCGGCGTCGTCGTGGGGTGGGCGCCAGTCGTCTGCGTGCCAGGCGGCTTCGCAGTATCGCTGGTGGGCGCCTCTCGCTACGTCGGCCAGTTGGCGGGCCGTTGACTCCGCGGTGGCGGGTACTGGGTCGTCGGGGAGCCAGTCGACCACGGCCATCAGGTACGGCGCGGACGCTCGGTGCAGTTCGCGCAGGCGGAAGCGGCGGGCTGCGCGGGTGACTACGTCGTAGCGGCCGTCGGGGAGGCGTTTCGCTTCGCGGAGGATCGTGCTGCAGCCCACGCTGTACACGTGGTCCAAACCACTGACCTCGCGGACGAGCGGGGCGCGCAGGGCGACCACGCCGAACTCGTGTTCCGGGACGTTGCCCGTGACGAGGTCCGCGGTGAGCTGCCGGTAGCGCGGTTCGAAGATGTGCAGCGGCAGGTGCGTCCCGGGGAGCAGCACGGTCTGCAGCGGGAACAACGGCAGGGTCGCCGTTCCGCTGGGGCACTGCTCAGACTCGGTCACGGCGTCCACGGTACGGGCTGCGGAGCCCCGCCGCAGTTCGTGTTTACCGTCGCGGCGGGGGCTTCAGGACCGCGAAAGGGTCGGTGATGTGCATGTCTTTCGCGGCAAAGGAGAACAGCGCCGCAGGTCGTCCGCCGGTCCGGCCGGGGGCCGCGGTGTGGCCCGTGGGGACCAGCAAGCCACGCCGTTGGAGCACGCGTTGCAGGTTCGTCGCGGACACTTTGTAGCCGAGTGCGGCGGAGTACAGACCCCGTAGCGCGGAGATGGTGAATTCCTCTGGGGCCAGCGCGAAACCGAGGTTGGTGTAGCTCAGTTTCGACCGCAGGCGGTCGCGGGCGCGCAGGACGATCGCCTCGTGGTCGAAGGCGGTGCGGGGCAGGGCGTTCACGTCGTGCCACTCGGTGTCTTCGGGGACGGCCGGGTCGACGTCGGAGGGGACCAGCCCGAGAAACGCGGTGGCTACGACGCGGGGGCCGGGGACGCGGTCGGGGGCGCTGAACACGGCGAGCTGCTCGACGTGCTTCAGCTGGCGGACGTCCACCTTCTCCGCGAGCTGCCGCCGGATGGAGGTTTCGACGTCCTCGTCGGGGCGCAATCGGCCGCCGGGGAGCGACCAGCGGCCCAGGTGCGGATCGAGCGCTCGGCGCCACAGAAGCACGCGCAGTGTGTCCGAGCGCACTTGAAGGACTGCCGCCAGAACCTCGTGGGCGAGGGGGGCTCGGGTGTTAAGATGGCTTCGCACGGTTTTCGATTATAAGGCGAAAACTGGGTTGGGGAGGAACCGGGGTCGATCCGGTTCCGAGGCCGGCGATTCTCGAGAGGGCCGAACACATGACCACCACGCTTGACCAGGATCTGACCCCTTACGGCGGGGTCGAGGCGGACGCCGACTGGGCCGCCCGCGTGCGGGAGCTCGCCCGCAAGCGCGACGCGGTGCTGCTCGCGCACAACTACCAGGTCCCGGAGATCCAGGACATCGCGGACTTCACCGGCGACTCTCTGGCGCTCAGCCGCATCGCGGCCAGCAGCGACGCGTCCACGATCGTCTTCTGCGGCGTGCACTTCATGGCCGAGACCGCGAAGATCCTGGCCCCGGAGAAGACGGTGCTGATCCCGGACGCGCGGGCAGGCTGCTCGCTCGCCGACTCCATCACCGGCGCTCAGCTGCGCGAATGGAAGGCCGAGCACCCGGGCGCGGTGGTCGTGTCGTACGTGAACACGACGGCCGAGGTCAAGGCCGAGACGGACATCTGCTGCACGTCGTCGAACGCGGTCGACGTGGTCGCTTCCATCCCGGCTGACCAGGAAGTTCTCTTCCTGCCGGACCAGTTCCTCGGCGCGCACGTCAAGCGCGTGACCGGGCGCGAGAACATGCACATCTGGGCTGGGGAATGCCACGTGCACGCCGGCATCAACGGGGCCGAGCTGGCCGCGCGCGCCGAGGAGAACCCGGACGCCGACCTGTTCATCCACCCCGAATGCGGCTGCGCGACCTCGGCGCTTTACCTGGCCGGAGAGGGTGCGGTGGCCCCGGAACGGGTCAAGATCCTGTCCACCGGCGACATGGTGCACGCGGCCCGCGACACCAAGGCGACCTCGGTGCTCGTGGCCACCGAGATCGGCATGATCCACCAGCTGCGCAAGGCCGCGCCGGAGATCGACTTCCGCGCGGTGAACGACCGGGCGTCGTGCCGGTACATGAAGATGATCACCCCGGCCGCGCTGCTGCGGAGCCTCACCGAGGGCGCGGACGAGGTCCACGTCGACCCGGAGACGGCCTCGCGGGCCCGCGCCTCGGTGCAGCGGATGATCGAAATCGGGCAGCCTGGCGGTGGGGAATGAGCGGCCTAGTTAACGCCGATGAGGCGAAAACCTCACCAAATCCGCGGTGGGAGGCCCGGGCCGATGTGGTCGTGATCGGCAGCGGCGTGGCCGGGTTGTCGGCGGCGCTGCGGGCCCGCGAACTCGGGCTGCATGTGCTGGTCGTGACCAAGGCGGCGGTCGCCGACGGCAACACCCGGTGGGCGCAGGGCGGCGTGGCCGTGGTGCTGGACGGCGAGCGCGACGAGGGCGACACGGTCGAGAAGCACACGGCGGACACGCTCACCGCCGGAGCCGGGCTCTGCGACGAGGACGCGGTGCGGTCGATCGTCGGCGGCGGTCCGGCGGCGGTCACGGAGTTGCGGCAGAACGGCGCGGTGTTCGACCACAGCGCGGGTGCACTGGCGCGGGCTCGCGAGGGCGGGCACAGCGCGTTCCGGGTCATCCACGCGGGCGGCGACGCGACCGGTGCGGAGGTCGAGCGCGCGCTCGTCGCGCAGGCCGGCGAACGGCGGATTCCGGTGCTGGAGCACCACATCGCGGTCGACGCGCTGCGCACGTCCGCGGGCGAGGTGGCCGGGGTGACGGTGCTCGACCGCAACGGCGTGCCCGGGGTGGTGCGCGCGTCCGCAGTCGTGCTGGCCAGCGGCGGGTACGGGCAGCTGTACCAGGCGACCTCCAATCCCGAAATCGCGACGGGCGACGGGCTGGCGCTCGCATTGCGCGCCGGTGCGGCGGCGGCCGACATCGAGTTCGTGCAGTTCCACCCGACGGTGCTGTACACGCCGGGCGCGCGCGGGCGGTGTCCGCTCGTCACTGAGGCGGTGCGCGGCGAGGGTGCGACGCTCGTGGACGGCGCGGGTGCGTCGGTGATGGCCGGAGTGCATCCGCTCGGCGATCTGGCTCCGCGCGACGTCGTGGCGGCGGCGATCACCCGGCGGCAGGCGTTGGCTCCCGGCGGCATCGACGATCACGTTTTCCTTGACGCCACCGGCATTCCCGGGTTCGCGAAGCGGTTCCCGACGGTGCACGCGGCGTGCGCGGTGCTGGGAATCGACCCGGCGGTGGACGCGATTCCGGTGACCCCCGCGGCGCACTTCGCGTGCGGCGGCGTGGTGGCCACTGTGGACGGACGATCGACGGTGCGCGGGCTGTACGCGGCGGGCGAGGTGGCTCGCACCGGGCTGCACGGGGCGAACCGCTTGGCGTCCAACAGCCTTCTCGAAGGGCTGGTCGTCGGGCAGCGAGCCGCGGAGGCGGTGGCTGCGGATCTGGCCGCTGGATTGCTGCCGGATCCTTCGCGCGGCCGGATCCCGGAACGGACCACCGCACCGGCGGCGGAACGCGATGTGCTGCAACGGGTGATGAGCCGGTACGCGGCGATCGGCCGGGACGCGGACGGCCTCGCCGCGGCGGGCTCGGCGCTCGACTTGTCGACAAAGGACAGTCCGCTGTGGACGCATTCCGCAGTGGAGGACGCGGCGCTCACCGTGGCGGCACAGGCGTTGCTCGCGGCGGCGGAGCGGCGGACGGAATCGCGGGGATGTCACGTGCGGACGGACTTCCCGGAGCGGGTCGAAGGGTTGCGGCGGAGCCAGCTGATCCGGCTGAGCCCGTCGGGACAGCCGGTGCTGGTCGAGGCGGCGTCGTTGGAAGGGGTGGCATGAGCGGGGAATTCTCGGAAGCAGTCGTGCGGGCATTGGTGGTGGACGGGCTGGACGTCGCCGACGTCCGGCGGGTCGTGACCACCGCGCTGGAAGAGGATTTGCGGTACGGGCCGGACGCGACGACGGCGTCCACGGTCCCGGCGGACGCCCGCGCGGTGGCCGAACTGACGCCGCGCGTCGCCGGGGTCGTGGCCGGGATTCCGGTGGCGCTGGCGGTTTTCGACGAGGTGCTCGGCTCCGACTACGAGGTGGTCTCGATCCGCGAGGACGGTTCGCCCGCCGTCGCGGGGGAGCCGGTGCTCGTGCTGCGCGGTCCGGTGCGCGGGCTGCTGACCGCGGAGCGCACGGCGCTGAACCTGTTGTGCCTGCTGTCCGGAGTGGCGACGGCGACCGCGGCGTGGGTGTCCGCGATCGAGGGAACCGGTGCTGCGGTAAGGGATTCGCGCAAGACGATCCCGGGTTTGCGGCTGCTGCAGAAGTACGCGGTGCGCTGCGGCGGCGGCGTGAACCACCGGATGGGTCTCGGCGACGCGGTGCTGATCAAGGACAACCACGTGGTCGCGGCCGGTTCGGTCACCGCGGCGCTGGCGGCGGCCCGGGAACTCGCGCCGCAGCTGGCGTGCGAGGTCGAGGTGGACGATCTGGCCCAGCTGGACGAGGCGCTGGCCGCCGAGGCGGACGAGGTGCTGCTCGACAACTTCACGCCGGAGGACTGTGTGAAGGCGGTCGCGCGGCGGAATGAAGTGTCGCCGAAGACGCGGCTGGAGTCGTCCGGAGGGCTGACGCTCGACCGTGCGCGACCGTACGCCGAGTCCGGAGTGGACTACCTGTCCGTCGGCGGGCTCACGCATTCCTCGCCGGCTCTCGACCTCGGGATGGACCTGCGGTAACCCTGTCGCCGCGGCCCGCTCTCCACTAGAATCTCCTTGTCCGACAAGGGGAGGGGGCCGCGGTGCGGGGAATTGCCGCCGGAGCGGTGGCCGCGCTCGTGGCGCTCGGCCTGCCCGTCACGGCTGCCTCGGCCGGAGCGGCTTCGTGCGCGAATCCGTCCGGTCCGTATACCGGGGCGGTGTCCTGGGGGCAGCGCCTGGTCAACCCGCCGCGGCTGTGGGCGCTGACCAGAGGCGAGGGTCAGACTGTCGCGGTGATCGGCACCGGGGTCGACAAGCAGAACGCGCAATTCGGGCCCGGACAGGTGCTCGGCGGTGCCGGCACCGCGGATTCCGATTGCGACGGCCGGGGCACGATCGCCGCGGGCATCGTCGGTGCGCAGCCGGCGAACGAGACCACTTTCACCGGTGTCGCACCGGGGGTGAAGCTGCTTCCCTTGCGCTACACCGAAAGCAACGGTTCATCGTCGGACGGCGGCGGCGATCCAGTCGCGCTGGCGGGCGCGATCGACACGGCGGTCGACCGCGG
Organism: Amycolatopsis nivea; assembly: GCF_004522235.1. Taxonomy (GTDB): domain Bacteria; phylum Actinomycetota; class Actinomycetes; order Mycobacteriales; family Pseudonocardiaceae; genus Amycolatopsis; species Amycolatopsis nivea. The sequence continues at coordinate 49,924 of NZ_SDLT01000040.1, read as the reverse complement.
CGCGGGAGTGATTCTCGTGGCGGTCCCGGCGGGTTCGGACAGCCCGGCGCTCGGTGCGGCGCTCGACCACGCGAAGTCGCGCGGGGCCGTGGTGATTTCGGCCGCGGCGGCGACTCAGCAAGGGGCGCATACTTATCCGACCGCTTCGAAGGGCGTCCTCGCGGTCGGTTCGACGGACGAATCCGGCGCGCCGGTGCAGTCCGAAGCCGGGGATTACCTCGGAATCGCCGCGCCTGGCGCGAATTTGGTGAGCACGTCGGCCGGGGGCGGGGGCGCGGTCGCGCATCGCTGGCCGATCACCGACCCGAGCCTCGCCGCGGCGTATGTCGCCGGGGTGGCGGCGTTGGTTCGTTCGGCGCATCCGGAGCTGAAAGGCGAGGAAGTGGTGAACCGGTTGATGCTCACTGCTTCCCGTCCGCCGTCCGGGGCGCATGATCCGCGCCGAGGCTGGGGAATGCTCGACGCTTACGCTGCGGTGTCTTCCACCTTGCCTGCTAACGCGCCGGGTCCGAGTGCGGCTGCGGTGCGGTCTGAGTTGCCTGCGGTGGTTCCGGCTGCGGCGCAGGTTCGGCCGAGGTCTGATGTGGCGGCTGGAGTTGTCGCGGTGGGTGGGGTTGTGGTGGCTGCTGGGGCGGGGATTGGTGTGGCGGCGTTCCGGCGGGGGCGGCGGCGTGGGTGGCGGCCGTCGCGGTTTCGGGCCTCGTGAGCGGCCGATCGCGATTCTATTCGGGATCGACAGTCACCAGACGCGTCGAGCCGATGATCGCCACCCCGCGTCCGTCGCGGGCGATGTGCACACTGAAATCCGCGCCGTCCCGGGAAAACCGTGCGATCACTTCCCGATAGGTGCTGCGGTCGTAGGATTCCCAGCCCGCCTTTTCCAGCGTCGGCCGCACCGCTTCGGTCAGCACTCGCAGAGCGGCGGGGCTGTCCTCCAACCGAACCCCGTATTGCCAGCACACCAAATGCCCCGGCTGCGCGGGATCGCAGTCCAGCTCACCGTCCACTGTGGGCAGTGCGCGCGAGCCGAACGCGGCGGCGACGCTGTCGATGACGTTCGTCAGCTCAGCAGCCAGATCCTTCAACTCGCGCGTGATCACGGCAGCACCGCCGGAACCGGCACGGGCGCTTCAGTGACGTGACCGCCGGTCAGCACGCCGTAGATGTTCTCCCACGAATCCGAACCCGGTTTGAGCACGCCGCTGTGCGAGGACAGGCCCCACTGCACGTTTCCGGCGGCGTCGCGGCCGGTGGTCAGCTCTGTGACGCCAGGGAAGGTGTCCGGGTCGGCGCCGTGGCCGATGCCGGTCCATTCCAGTGCCCCGGCGTTGCCCTGGGCGAGGATGATCGGGTCCAGCGGGGCGGTCATCGAGTACCGCTGCACGCCGGCTTGGCTCGGCGGCAGGTCTGCTGGGCTCCATACGCCGTGTCCCATGCCCGCCGACTCTACGTGCAGCACCCGGTCCACTGGCAAGCCTTGCTGCTCAGCGAGCCCGACGGTGGCGCCGCCGTAGCTGTGGCCGATCGCGGTGATCGTGGCCGCGCCGCCGGTCTGGGAGTCGACCTGGCCGCGCAGTTCGTCGCCGAACGCCTTGAGATTCGGGGCCATTGTCTGTGCGTAACTGGCTTCGGCGCCCTCGGTGGTCACGTTCTGCGGGAACACGCCGTCGGCCCAGACGACCATCGCGGTCCGGCCGCTCGGGTCGGCGGCGACGAGGCTGCGGCCGAGGTCGGCGTAGGACTGGAAGGTGTCCATCCGGGTGTGCACGCCGGGCACGAACAGCCCGACGTTGCGCGTGCCCGGCTGGATCGTGCCGACCAGTTCGACGATCCGGCCGTTGCCGGACGGATCGAACCGCAGGATCTGCCGGTGGTCGTCGATAATGCTTTGGTACAACGCTATCCGCCGCTTCGAGCGGGCGATGGCGTCCGGATCGGACAGTCCGGCCAGCCGGGTCCGTTCGGCGGCGAGCGCGTCGGACACCTTCATCCGGTTGGCCGCGATGGTCCCGGCCCAGCCGCCGCTCGCGGCCGATTTCCCGGCTGCCGGCACCGGGTCTTCGGGCAGCAGCGAACGGTACATCGCCGCCACCTGCTCGTCGGCGCGCCGGTAGCCCGCGGACGAAGCCGTGAGGCCGTCGCGAAGGACCTGGGCGCGGACGACGCGCTGGTCGACGTCCGCCGCGAGTGCGTTGAGCGTTTTCGCGAGCCCGGCGGCACATCCGGACGACGCGGACACTTGGCCGAAGGCCGTGGCGGGGATTCGTTCGCCCGCCACGGCCTGCTGCACGGTCCGGAGCGCGCCGGCGCGAGTGTCCAATTCGGACGCCGCACTGGCGAGTTTCGCCGGTGCCACCCGGTAGCCGTCGGTCACGGCTGGTCGGCCGGCTCTTCGCCGATGACCGAGGGCGCGACCGGAGCCTGCTGGCCCCACACGTTCTCGGTTTCGACGAGCCACGCCGGGATCCGGCGGCCGGAGCCCAGGTCACCGCCCGCTCCCATGCCGCCCATCGGCATCATGGGCATCATCGGCATGGCGCTCTTGGCCGCCGCGCCCGCTGCCCCGGCGGCACCGCCCGCGAGTCCGCTGAGGACGTTCGACTGCGCGTTCCCGGCGAGCCCGGAGTGCGCGGCCGGAGCTTCCCCGGCGCCGCTCAGACCGCCGCCGGACGGAATGCCGCCGCCGTCGATCGACGGGGCTTCCCCGCCGCCGACCGGGATCCCGCCGCCGCTACCGCCCGCGGGACCGGCCCCGCCGCCGAGCTTCGTGCCCGGAGGCGCGTCCTGCTCCTTGTCCTTGCCGTCCTTGTCTTTGTCCTTGCCCGAGGCCCACGGCGGAACCTTCGGCATGATCGACCCGAACCGGCCGAACGCCGCCGCGGAAGCGGCCGCGAGACCGGCGGTGAACATGTCGCCGAACAGCGGGCTGCCCGGATTCTGCGCCGGGTGCCCGGGCAGCGAAGAGCCCGGAACCTGCGTGCCGTCGGTGGGCAGCGGGTGCGAGTCGACCGGCGCGCCGACCGCGGTGCCGCCGTCCGGGGTGTTGCCGATCGCGCCGGTACCGCCGGTCGAAGCGCCGCCGCCGGGGACCGGCTTGGGCGGCGGGGCGGCCGCGTTCGGCGAGACCGGGATCGAGTCCTCGGCGGTGTCGTAGTTCGTCGCGAGGTTGTTCATGACGACGATCGCCTTCGCGTGCGCGGAGCCGGCGGCGTTGGCGGCCTGTTGCTGCGCTTCGACGTTGGCGATCGCCTGCTGCCGCTGCTGCGTCGCGGCGACGATCGTGGCCGGCGGGGTGTCCGCCGGAAGCAGCGGCGGGTTGACCGCGAGCGCGACGTCGGCGGGGGAGACGTCCGGCACCGCGACCGGCGGCGGCATCTCGGCCTTCGCCTTGACCAGCGCGTCCGCGGCGTCCTCCAGCATGTCGCGCATGCTCTGCGCGGTGACCGCGACCTTGCGGATGCCGCCGACCAGGTCGGTCATCATGGTCCGGTACTGGTCGGCCGCGCCGCCGGTCCACGAGCTGGAGAAGTCGGTGAGCTGGTCCGACAGGTTCTCGGCCTGGTCGTACAGCCCGCGCGAGGCCGAACTCCACTGTTCGGCCGCGGCGCGCGCGGTGGTCGGGTCGCCCGCCTGCAGCATCGCGTAGAGCTGCTGGTGGGTGTAGCCGGCGAAGTTGGTGCGAGGCCCGCTCATGTGTTCTTACCCCCTGAAGAATCAAGGCCCAGCAACGAAAAAAGCGGGTCGAGCAGACCGGTCTGCTGACCCGATTGGTGCAGATCGCCCGCGACTGACTGGTCGGCCTGGGCGTATCCGTCGGCGACGGTGGTGGTGACGTCCTGCGCGAACGTGATCGCCCCGCGGACCTGCTCGAGCAGGCCCTGCATCTCGGCGACCGCGGCGCGGTGGGCGTCGGCGAGCGAAGCGGCTTCCCCGAACTCCCCGAACAGCAGCGGATGCTCCCCGAGGGTGCGCAGGAAGTCGTTCGGCCGGGACATCGCGTGGATCTGGGTTTCCAGCTCCCGGACGAAGTCCGTCAGCGATTCCAGGTGGACGTAGTACGACTGGTCGGGCATCGGCCGGTGACCTCTCGTGCGGCAGGACGCGGGAAAGCCGGCCGTCCGGAGCGGGCGGGGGGTGGTCCCGCCCCGGACGGCCGGCGTCGGGGCCGGATCAGGCGAACAGGCCCTGGTTGCGGTTCTCCAGCTGGTGCTGGAGATCGTGGGCGTCGCCGACCTTGGTGCCGAACTGCGCGATGATCGCGACGATGTCGGCGGTCGCCTGGCGGAGCCGGGTCTCGGACGCGCGCGCCGCTTCACCGGCGGAGCTGCCCGAGGCGTACCAGGTCTGGGTGATTGGCTGCAGGTTCTGGTGCAGCTGCTCCAGCTGGGAGGTCAGCGCCTTCGCCTTGGCGGCGAGCGACGCGGAGCTGTGCTGCAGGGCCCCGAAGCTGATTTCTACGACGTCAGCCATGGTGTCTTGTCCTCTCTCAGGGGTTGAGGCGAGGGATCACGTTGCCCTCGACGGTGTGGCTGACGCTCTGGAAGCTCTGGTGCACGTCGGAGTCGCCCGAGTTGTAGTTCGCGTGGCTGGTGTGCACGAGCTGCGACATGGTGTCGAGCTCCCGGACGGCGGCGCCCATCTTCTCCTGAAGCCTGCGCTGCAGGTCCCAGAAGGCGACCGCCTGGTCGCCCTTGTAGTTCCGCAGCGTCTCGGTCAGCTCGGACTCCAAGCTGGCCATGGTCGTCTTAGCGTTCGAAGCGGTTTCCTCGAAGCCCTGGACGGCGCGCGTCATGGCAGCGGAATCTGCCTGGAATCCCGGACTGGACATCTGACGGGCCACCTCCTTCCCTCTCGTGGAAAATCCCGGTGCGCGGCGGGCCGCGCGGTGTGAATGTCACGCTAGAAAAAGAGCGGGTGTGGTCAAACGGCACAACTGCCGGTCGCTTTGACGGCACTATTACCCACAGGTGGGGTGCTCCCTACCGGCAAGACGGGGGACGACGCCAGTGCTCGCGGCCCCGCGCGCGACCAGGCTGACCCCCATGACTTCCTGGGGATCACGGCTGTTCCGGCTGCACCGCCCGCTCGGCGTGCTGGCCGGGGCGATGGCGGTGCTGCTGGTCGCGTGCGGGTTCGGGCTGCTCCTGGATGATCGCACGCTCGTCAACGCGCCGCTGTGGGCGAAACCGTTCAAATTCGCGGTTTCGGTGGCGTTGTACGCGCCGACGCTGGCATGGCTGCTTTCGCTGGTGAAGCGCGGCCGCCGGGCCGGCTGGTGGATGGGCACGGCGTTCGCGGTCGGCATGGGCACGGACATGGCGCTGCTGGTGTGGCAGGTACTGTTCCAGGACCGGCCGCTGCACTTCAACCACGCGACGCCGGCCGACGTCACGATCGGCAACATCCTGGCCACCGGCGCGTTCACCGCGTGGGGCGCGACGGCGGCGGTGGTCGTGCTGCTGCTGTTCCAAAAGCTGCCGGACCGCGCGCTGACGTCCGCGCTGCGGTGGGGAACCGCGCTCGCGGCGGGCGGAATGGGGTTGGCGCTCCTGATGTTCTCGGCCAGCCCGGCGCAGCAGCGGGTGCTGGACGGCGGTGGGAAACCGGCGATGATCGGCGGGCACACGATCGGTCTCGAGGACGGCGGGCCGGGGCTGCCGCTGCTGGGCTGGAGCACGGCCGGCGGGGACCTGCGGATCCCGCATTTCGTGGGGATCCACGCGATTCAGGCGTTGCCCCTGCTCGCTTTGGCGTTGGTCGCGTTGTCCCGGCGGTATCCGGTGTTGTCGCACGAACTGGTGCGGCGTCGGCTGGTGTGGACCGGGGCGGTCGGGTACGCGGGGGTCATCGCGATTACGGCGTGGCAGGCGATGCGCGGGCAGTCGATTGTGCGGCCGGACTTTTGGACACTGTCGGCGGCATTTGGGTTGGTCGCCGTGGTGGCGCTCGGCGGCTTGCTGTCGGTCCGGTCTCGCGCGGGTGTTCCCGATGAGCGGCATGCGCTGAGGGGATTCTGAGATCTCTCCGGTACGCCTTGGCGGGTTGGCCCGACGGGAGGACGGTGTGATGGCATTTCCTCAAGACCTGCTGGATTCGCTGCGGCGCGCGCCGGACGCGATCGCGTTCGAGCACGGGGACCGGCGGGTGCGCCGGGGCGAGGTGCTCGACCTGATCGGCCGGTTCACCGCGGGGCTGCGGGCGGCCGGGATCCGGCCGGGAGACGGCGTCGGGCTCGCGACCGGGGTGACGCCGGAGGGCTGGGCCGCCCAGATCGCGGTGCAGACGCTGGGGGCTCGGGCGATGGGGGTGCGGGCTGGGTTGCCCGCGGCGCATCTCGACGCGGTGCTGGACGGGGTGGCCGCGGTGGTGACCGACGCCGAACTGCCGGAGCTGGCGGGGGTCCGGACGCTTCCGATCGGGCCGGAACTCCTTGCCGCGTATGAGGAACCGGTGCCGTGCGGGAAACCGTCGGACGTTGGCTGGGTGGTGTTCACCAGCGGGAGCACGGGGGTGCCCAAGGGGGTCGCGTACCGGTTCGACGCGTTGGGGGAGTTCGGGCTGGAGCAGCGGGCCGGGGATTCGGCGGCGGACTACCGGCGGTTTCTGCTGTTCGGGACTTTGAGCAGCGCGGTGATGGTGCTGCATTTGCAGGCTTGTTTGCTCGCGGGCGGTACCGCGGTGATTCCGGAGGGGTTGCCAGACTTTCCCTGGATTCTGCCGCGGTTGGACATCACGGCGGCGCTGGTGACGGTTCCCCGGTTGTATCGGATGCTGGATGTGCTGCGGGAGGAGGAAATCGATCTTTCCGGGCTGCGAATGCTGACCGTCGCCGGGTCTCCAGTGGAACCCGGATTGCTGGCTGAGGGATTCAAGCGAATCGGACCGGCGTTGCGGCAAGGATACGGGCAGACCGAGACCGGGAAACTGACGGTGCTGGACACGGCGGACGTGGCTGCGCATCCGGAGGCGATAGCTTCGGTCGGATTGCCGGTCGAAGGGGTTTCGCTGGAGGTGCGGGATGCTTCGGGCCGTGCGGTTCCCGCTGGGGAGACGGGGGAGGTTTTCGCCCGTACTGCAAGGGCTTTCGCGGGCTACTGGCGCGATCCTTCGCTGAGCGGGACGGTGCTGGCCGACGGCTGGGTCCGCACGCAGGACATCGGGCGGCTCGACGAGAACGGTTTTCTGTATTTGACCGGTCGCGCCCGGGATGTGGTGATCGTGAACGCGGTGATCCATTACACCGGTCCGATCGAGCGGGCGCTCGCCGCGCATTCCGCCGTGGATCAGGCATATGTCGTCGCGGTTCCGGACGAACGGACCGGGGAAGCGGCGCACGCGTTCGTCGTCGCCGCGCCGGGGCGCACTCCGGATCCGGAGGAATTGCGGGCGGCGGTGGCCGCGGAATTGGGGGAGGCCGCGGTTCCGGCTTCGTTCACGGTGCTGGACGAGGTTCCGGTCGCGGAGTCGGGAAAACCGGACAAGGCCGCGCTGCGCGCCCTCGCCCGGTGATCGCCGCGGGGTTCCGGCCTGCCGCGCACGGGGGCGGCAGGCCGGAACGCGCGGATCAGACGCCCGCGGTCTGCTTGATCCAGTCGCGGCTGTTGGCGACGCTGGCGTAGTTCTGGGTGCCGTGTTCGTCGCTGCCGGAGTTCTCGCCGGTGGAGCAGACGCCGACCTGGACGCCGTCGGCCAGCTGCGGGCCGCCGGAGTCGCCGTGCCACGAGGAGCCGGTGACGCCCTTGCTCGCGATCGCCTTGCCGTTGAAGGCGTCCGTGCTCTCGCCGGTCACCTGGACGTCCGCGGTCTTGAGCGTGTCCGAGGGCGGGCTCTGGTCCTTGGTGCGGCCCCAGCCGTAAATCTGGTTGGTGGCACCGTTTTCCGGGTCCTTGTCGGCCAGCTTCATGAACGTGGTGTCCACAGCGGACTTCAGGTGCAGCAGTGCGATGTCGCCGTTGGGCGAGGCCTTCTGCTCGTCGACCGCGGCTTCGGTGCCCTGGCCCAGCGCGACGTCGCCGACCTTGACGTGCATGCCGCCCTTGTTCAGGCAGTGCTGCGCGGTGAGCACCCACTGCGAGGCGATGATCGTGCCGGAGCATTCGAAGCCGCCGTAGTCGGTGACGTCGTCCCAGAACACCTGGGCGCCCCACGGGGCCGACTTCACGGTGTCGCCGCCGATGATGTGCGTGTCGGCACTCGCCGGGACGACCGCCCCGACCCCGAACGCCATCGCAGCCCCGGCGACCACGGCCGCCGCTTTCGCGTAACGCATGGAAAATCCCTCCGCCTCGGTGGTGATTTCCCGACCGTAGGCGGCAAGTGGAAATCCGGTAACCTACGGAAGTCGGTCTTCGATCCACGTTTCGCGGAGCGTGCCGTCCGGGTCCAGCCGCCGGTGGAGGGCATCGGCTTGATCCGGACGGGTGAGCACCGCGACGGCGGCTTCCTGCGTCCGGTGCAGGGCGTGCACGGCGACGCGAAGCTTGCGGATCCGGCCGCGGGTGCGGAGCCGGGCTCGCCACGGATGCCAGAGGACGGCGAGCAGGAGGCCGGTGGTTTCCGTCCGGTAGGCCTGGGCGGCTTGGGCCAGTTGACCGGAGTTGGCGATTCCGCCGAGTTGACGGTCGACGGTGGTCGCTACCGCGCTTTCCAGGACACGTTCGTGCGCGCCGGCGGCGAAATCGGCTACGCGGCGGGGGATTCCGGCGACCAGTACGGCGGTGAGCAGTTCGGAGAGGGCTTCGCGGAGGGCGCGGTGGGCGTCTGTCCCGTCTTCGAGGACGGCGACGATGCCGAGCGCGTCGGCGAGGTTTTTGCGGCTGGTCAAGGTATTCGGGGGCAAACCGATCCGGATTTCGCGCACACCGCCGGAGATCGCGCGGGCCGCTTCGAGCCGCCGGTAGACCTCGGCGCGAAGCTGGCGGCGGTCTTGGATCTTGGTGAGGTAGTTCGTCAGTGCGGCGCCGACGACGCCTCCGCCGGTGGTGTAGGCCAATTCGACCAGGCCTGGCATCAGGGCTCCCCTCGCTCGCGGGACTGCATATGCTGGCAGAACTGGCGAGGATTGGCCGCTGGGCCGCGCGCGATCGAGGGCAACTGCCCCCTTGCTTGGGCTTTCGCAACGCAGTGAGGGGAACCCTGCAGGAATCAGATTCCCGCAGGGTTCCCCTCACGAACAGTGCCTGGCGATCAGCCCGCGAGTTTGCAGGAATCGGGAGCCGCGGTCACGTGCAGTTCGGTGTTCCATCCGGTGCCCACGCTGACCCCGGCACCGTCCGGGCCGGCCGGGGCCCACGTGTCGGTGTTGTCGGAGTAGCGGTACCAGCGCAGCACTGGCACCGTTTCGTTGCCCCACGGGCTCTTGCCGTAGCTGCCGCGGGCGTACAGGATGTCGGCGCCCGGCGAGAAGATCTCGCTGAAAATTTGCCAGCCGTTGCCCACCGGCTTGTTCCGCTGGGTCCACTTGGCCGCCGCGAAGTCGTACTTGAACCGGAACAGTTCGCCGCTCGGTTTGCGCGCGTACAGCACGCCGTCGCCCGCCGCGGTGATCGAGTCGAACACGCCCCAGCCGGTGTCGACGACGGTTCCGCCGCTGGCGACCCAGGTGTTCGCCGCGTCGTTCCACACGTAGACCTTCAGCTGGGCCTGGTCGTCGATCGCGAAGATCCGGCCCTGCTCGTCGGCGGTGATCCGGTTGCCGTACGCCGGGGTCAGGTAGCGGTCCCAGCCGCCGCCCGCCGCCTTGCCGCCGCTCCAGCCGGTGGCCGGGGAGTACACGAAGCGTTTGATGGTGCCGGTGCCGACCGGGTCGCTCGCGCCGTGGTTGCGGTGGATGTCCCACACCACGCCGCCCTTGCCCGCGATCGTCCGGCCGTTCCAGCCCTGTCCGATGTCGGCGGTCGGCACCGTCCAGTCGGGTTTGGCACCGGCGGGGTCGTGGTGGTTGTAGCGCCAGAGCGTGCCGTCGGTGCGGGCGCTCCAGACGGTCGCGCCGCCGGGGCAGGAGACCGGCGTCGGGACGGTGGTTTGCCGGATCCAGTCGCCGAGATCGTCGACGCGGGTTTCGGAGCTGCCCTGGCGGGTGTCGGTGACGCCGAGACAGCCGTGCTGCCACGAAGCAGTGTGCAGCGCAACGACTTCGACGTTCTGGCCGACCGTGCGGAACGCCGGACCGCCCGCGTCGCCGAGGCACGTGTCGACCCCGTCCGCGGACTTCACCGCGACTGTCGAGCCGCTGCTGCTGACGACGGAGAACGGCGCGATCCGCGGCCGGGCCGGAATCCATTCGGTCGCGGTGCGGCCGAAACCGGCCAGCTGCAAGGTTTCCCCGGTCTGCGGAGCCGCGGTGCTCACGGTCGCGACGGCGACGCCGGTCGCGGGAACGTCGAGCTTCGCGAGCACGACGTCGCGATCGGTCCGGCGGACGACCTTGGCGACCTTGGCGGACTTCCCGGTGCCGGCGGTGACGTCGACGTCGCCGACCGAGACGGTCGCGGGTTCAGTGGGTTTGCCGAGGTCGTCCGGGGTGAGGCAGGTAGCGGAGGTGAGGATCCACGACGGATCGACCAGGACGCCGGAGCAGGCCTTGGTCGCGGTGGAGATCCAGGCGAGGTAAGGGCTGGAGCCGAGCGGAACGACGGTTCCGCCGGAAACTGCGGAAGCGGGCGCGGCGGTGCAGAGGGCAGTAGTGACGAGGACAGCGGCTATTGCGGGTGCCGCGCCGGGTCTGACATTTTTTGGGCGCACGGAACTTCCCTCTCGGGATGGATTAGACGGTGCCGTGGATCGGCAACGGAATTCGGCGGGAAAAGCGACGGCCGAATCGTCAGGGAGAGGTGGTGAGTTCCAGGAGCGTGGCCGGGTCTGTTCCGGCGCCCTCGCCGATGCCGGTCCAGCCGTTCTTGACCAGTGGGACAGTGCTGTTCTTGCCGCTGACCGCGACGGTGGCCTGCGCGGTGTGGCTGCCCGCCCAGACCTGGTAGGCGAACGGAACCTCCATCCGGAGGCGGCCGGCGGGGCCGGTGACCCGGAAACAGTAGTGGCCGGGGTCGGGGTCGTGGTCGGCCGAGTTGTAGGCGTGCACCTCGACCATGTTCGCCTCGCTGCCGCACTTGGCGAGCAGGATGTGCCCGTCGCCGCTGATCAGCTTGATGGCCCGGTCCTGGAAGATCTTCGCCGCGCCGGGATACGAGTAATCCTCGTTGATCGGCGGCGGCGCGTCGTCCGCGTGTGCCGTGCCCGTCAGCGCGAAGGCGCTTCCCGAGGCTATGGCGGCGACGGCGGCTAGCCCGAACAGGCGCGTGCGCATTGATTCCCCCTGAGGTCGAAAGCGGACGTGACAAAGCCCGCGGCACTGCGGCATGAGAGCGACGAAAGTGCGTCCGACCCCGAGCGGACACGAACAGGACTTTAGCGATCTCCACGGGGCAAGGTCAACGAGGATTCGGCCGGATGTCCCGCTGAACGGTGCGAGGTATCTGACACCCGATTGCCGCTTACCGGAGGTATCGGCGTTCTGCTAATTTTCGTCCGGTCTCGGGGGGATTCGAGCGGCGTGGTGCCTGCATTTATTTTCCTTTTTCGCTGCCCTTTCGTTCCCGTCCGGCAATCACTTCGTCGTACGCACGGGAGGGGCAGGGCGGGTGCGAATCTGGAGATCGGCCGCGCGAAGAGCGCGGGCCGCGATGGTGACCACGCTGGTCGCGGCGGTGGCTTCGGGAGCGGTGACGGTGCCCGCACGGGCCGCTGAACCGACCGGGCCGAGCGAACGGGCACAGGTCGTCGCGCTGTGGCAGGCAGGCGGTCCGGCCACGAAGCAGGCCGCGGCCGCGGCGCTCACCGGGTCGGACGACGAGGTCCGCACATTTCTGGGCAAGGGCAAGGATGTCGCCGCCGAACACGACGATCGGATCAAGGCCAGTCAGCTGCTGACCGTCGCCGGGCCAGGCCTGCGGCGCGCGGCGCAAGCGGCCTTGAGCGGCACCGCGGCGGACGTGCACACGTTCCTCGCGACCGGGTGGCAAGGCCCGTGGCGCGACGACGACCGCGCCCAGGTTTCGCGCTACATCTCCACTGGCGGGCATTGGGTGCAGGTCGCCGGGCAGAAAGCGCTCAGCGGCACTGAAGAGGACGTCCGCAAGTTCCTCGAATCCGGTCGCCAGCAAGCGCAGAACGACGACGACCGGATCAAGGTCACGCAGCTCCTGACCACCGGTGGACCGGAAGTCAAGAAGGCAGCTAACCGGGCGCTGAGCGGGACTGTCGAAGATGTCCAGGCATTCCTGGAAACCGGCTACGCACTCGCGGCGGAGCGGGATCAGGAGACTGCGAGTGTCGCGCACCTGGCCGATCTCGCCCGGGCTGCTGGCGAACAGGCCGCGGCGCAGACGAAGCAGGCGCAAGAGGCTGCGGAGCGGGCTATTCAGGCTGCGCAGCGCGCGAAGGAAGCTGCTGAACAGGCGCGCGACGAGACAGAGAAGGCGAAGGATTCTTCGGTACAGGCGGCTGGTGCGGCCGCGCGCGCTGCTTCGGCGGCGCGTGGTGCGGCTGAAGCGGCTAAGACTGCGATCGGTGCGGCTGCGGAGGCCAACCGTGCGTCCCGTGTCGCGGCTAACGCGGCTGCACAGGCCGCCGCTGCGGCGTCGTTGGCTGAGCAGGCTTGCGCGCGGGCTTACAACGCGGCTTCGAATGCGGCGGCCGATGGTGCGCATGCGCTAGAAGCTCGGAAGGCCGCCGAGGCAGCTCGGGATGTCGCCGCTGGCGCCCGTGCGGCAGCGGCTGCCGCAGATGCGGCCGGACAAGCGGCGCAGGCGTCGGGTACCGCGTCGGGTGCGGCCAGGAGTGCGAGCGGCAACGCGGACGCGGCGGCGGCAGCGGCCAGCCAAGCGGCGGGTTACGCGAGATCAGCCGGGGCGGATGCGCGCCAGGCGGAGCAGGCGGCCGCGGCTGCCAAGGCCGCTGCGGCACGGGCGAACCGCGCGGCGAGCCGCTCGGAAGCCTTGGCGGGCCAGGCTGCCGCGGCGGCTCGTGACTCCCGAGACGCGGCGAACGCGGCGGCAGCACACGCGGAGGCGGCGGCAGCAGCGGCCGACCGAGCGGCGGCAGCAGCCGACGAAGCGAAGAAGGATGCCGCTGAGGCAAAGAAATACGCCGATGCCGCACAGGTGTCGGCGAACACCGCGACGACGACGGCCAACCAGGCAGCCCAGCTGGAGAAAACGTCCCGCGACGCGGATGCGGCTCGGTTGGAAGCGCAGAAGGACGCGGCTGTCGCGGAGGCCGAAGAAGCTAAGCGCGTCGAGGACGACCGCAAGTCGTCGGCGGAGTGGAAGGCGGGCGAAGCGGCCAAGCGGTCGGCGGAGACCCAGCGACTGCTGGACGAGGCGGTGAAGCCGGAAACTCCTGCGGACACGGTGATCCTGGACATCCGGAAGGCAGCGGTTCAGCTTCTGGAGACGGGCGGCCCGTGGACGAAGTCAGCCGCGGCGACGGCGCTGGGCGGGGACGACGCTGGGCTGCGGCAATTCCTGGCCGTAGACCTGCCCGCCGCGGAACTGGAGGACAACCGGGCGAGCATCGGCGTCTTGGCGGACAGCTCGGACAACCGGCGGTTCGTGGACGCGGCCAACAACGCGCGCTTCGGCATTCCGGAGGATGTCGCGCCTTTCCTGGCGACGCGCGACTATCCGGGCAAGGCTGACGACGACCGGATCGCGACGCAGAAGATCCTCAACAGCGGTGGTCCGGCCACTAAGGAAGCGGCGAACCGCGCGCTCAACGGAACTCCGGCCGATGTCGCCGAGTTTCTGCGGTCCGGCCAGTACGTGGCGGCCGAGCACGACGATCGCATCGAGGTCACGCGCCTGCTGACCAACGGCGGACCGGAAGTACAGGCCGGCGCGGCAGCTGCGCTGGCTGGTCTGGCATCGTTCCTGCGCGCCTTTCTGACGGACGGGCAGTTCAAGGCCCAGCAGCGGGACATCGACACGGCAGTCCACGCCGCGGATGTTCGGCGGTATGTGGCAGAGGCGGCGAGCATCGCGGCTACTGCCCGGGCCAACGCGGCGAACGCCGCGGAAGCCGCAGCTCGCGCGGCGAACGCCGCGGATGAGGCGGCGAGGGCGGCCGCCAACGCTCGTCGTGAGGCTGACCAGGCCAAGGTATACGCGGATCAGGCCAAGCAGTCCGCCGACGACGCTCAGAAGTCCGCGGACGAGGCAGCGAACTCTGCGAAGCAGGCACGCAATGCTGCCGAGCAGGCGCAACAGTCCGCGCGTTCGGCGGCTAAGTCCGCGTCACAGGCACGAGTTTCGGCCACGCGCGCGAGTGCGTTCGCGTCGGCGGCTCAGCGGTATGCCGAGGACGCTCGCCGAGCAGCGATCCAGGCGGGCAAAGACGCCGAACTCGCGGCCCGCGCCGCTTCGGAAGCAGGTCGGATCGCCGCGGCGAAACAACGAGAAGAGGACGAGGAACGCCACCGCGACGACGCGCCGGAGAACGGCGGAACCGAACTCACTCCGACAGACGAGCAAGCACTTCTCGCCAGCGGCGGCCAGGCGGCGCTTGACGAGTACCGCAAGGCACAGGAGACCTCGAAGAAGAGCGTCATCGACTGGATCATCGAGAACGGCGGGCAGATCCTCGTCGATCTCTTCGCCGGTGGAATCAAGTCCTGCATCAGCGACCCGAATTTCGTGCACTGCCTGATGGGCGTGGTCGACATCGCGTCGCTCGGTACCGCGTTCCTCAAGGCTTTCGATGTCGGCAAGGCGCTGTGGCGCATCGGGTCCGGGATCTGGAAGTTCTTCGAGGAAGGCGCTGCGGCGCGCAAGATCATCGACCGGGGCCGGGACATCATCAACCGGGCACGCGGCGAGGCGAAGATCAAGCCGCCGTGCAACTGTTTCCCAGCCGGGACTCTGGTGTCGACGCCGTCGGGAAGCAAGCCGATCGAACGCATCGCCGTCGGCGACACTGTGTGGGCGCACGACCTGGCGACCGGCCGGACGGAAACGCGGTCGGTAGTCGGCCTGTTCAACAAGCATGCCGATCATCTGCGCACGGTCACCACCCCGGTGGCGACGATCCGGGTCACGCCGCAGCACCCGTTCTGGGTGATCGACAAGGGCTGGGTCGAGGCAGGCGACCTGCATCCGGGCGACCGGCTGCTGAGCCAGCGGGGAGAGGCCGAGCCGATCTCGGCGATCACGGACGCCGACGCGGACACGACGGTCTACAACTTCGAGGTCGAAGGAGACCACAACTACTACATCACCGAAGGCCAGTTGCTCGTCCACAACTGCCTGACCGGCGACAAGGACGCGTGGATCAGCAAA
The DNA here is from genome assembly GCF_004522235.1 of Amycolatopsis nivea. Taxonomy (GTDB): domain Bacteria; phylum Actinomycetota; class Actinomycetes; order Mycobacteriales; family Pseudonocardiaceae; genus Amycolatopsis; species Amycolatopsis nivea. The sequence continues at coordinate 34,592 of NZ_SDLT01000040.1, read as the reverse complement.
TCGAACTTCACCGACCAGAAGTCGATGTCGAAGAAGTACGACACCCACGCGGGCGTTTTCGGTGTGGAAGGCAACCGGAACAATGCCAAGCTGGCCGAGTTCGAGGCAGCGATGCGGGCCCACATGGCGGCGCCCGGAACGAAGGTCTACAAGTTCAACTACCGGAACCAGGGAACGGCAATCGGGTTCATCGACCCGGCAACGGGTAAAATGGTGATGTTGCACGAAGACGGGAAGTTCTGGTCGGCCTGGATCCTCGAAACGGACCAGATGGCGGCCGTCGAAAGAGGGCATTTGTGATGCTGGATCCCGATCCGCTGCTGCGGCCCGTTGAGACTGTTCTCGCCGGACCGCGCAGCTTCGCCGCCGAATGGCTCGCCGCGGACGAAAAATCGGTTGTTCCGGTGATCGCTCCGTCCGGAGCGGACGAAGCGGTCCTCGACCGGCTGCGCGCGGGGGCGCGGTCGGTCGGCGCGGACGAGGTGCTGCGCTGCGGTCTCGAACCGGGCGCGGTTTCGGAGCGGCTGGCGGTGGACTCCGATTTGGTGCCGGAGAAGCTGCCTGTGCTGTTCGTCGTGCCGGACCTGTCCGGGGCGCTTCTCGCCGGCGGCGAGGGATACGTGCTTGTGGCGGGCACCCGGGCGTTCATCGCCGGCGTCGCGCTCGCCGGCGTCGACTATGCCCGGGATTCGTTCGAGGAGGAGGCTCAGCGGTGGGCTGGGCAGTATCCCGGCCTGCCCGCCGTCGCGGCGGAGTACCCGCCGGAGGTGCGCGCGTGGGCCAGGCGGAGCGAAGTGCCTGCTGATTCCTTCGTAGCGCGGGAGCTGGCGGTGATGGAATCGTTCGCCCGAGGTGAGCTGTCCGGGCCGGAGTTCGCCCGGTCCTGGAGCACTGCTTGGCGGTTGGCCAACGAACGAAGGGAACGGGTGCGAACGCCGTTCGCAAGGGTCTTGCACGAGGTCTTTTACCTGCTGGAGGACTATCCGATCGATCCGGCGCTGCGGGACCCGGGCGACACGACGGACGAGGAATTGGCCGCTGGGGTGCGCGAGGCGCTGCGGCAACTGGCGGCGGCGGACCATCCGTCTTGACCGTAGCCGCGAACGGGCGGCTGCCGAGGGCGCTTTGCCGACCAATGCTTGCGGTGGACGAGAAGTCCCTAGCTCCGATCGCTGCTCCGTCCGGAGTGGACAGTGCGGTCCTGGACCGGTTTTGCGCACGGGGTGCGGTTCGTCGACGCGAGGGAGGTGCTGCGCTGTGGTCTCGAACCTGGGACGGCGACTGAGCGGTTGCCCGTGGACTCCGTGCTGACCGGCGTTGCCTCGGTGCTGTTCGTCAGCCCAGGCTTGTCCGGTTCCGTTCTCGCCAGCGGCGCGGGATATGTGCTGGTGGCTGGCACTCCAGTCGCTTCTGGTGCCGTGTCCGGAGACGTCGACGTTGCCCGTGCTCGCTTCGGGTGGACGACGCGGCGGTTGGCGGCGATGCCTTCGTTCGCGGGGGACGCGTTCGCGGAGTTGCTCGCTGAAGTGCAGGCGGCATTGCGAGAGCTGGTGACCGATGGCGTATGAGATCCAGCTGTACTGCCGGACCGGCGGGCTCGACGCTGCTGTCGGGTTCGATGCGTTGACAGCGGGTCTGCCGGTCGAGGATCGGTGCAGCGGCGAAGGCTGGGTGTCCGCGGAGGCGGGCTGCCGGATCGAGTTCTCGGCAGGCACGCCGTTGGTCGCGGCGATGATCGCGGAGGCGGCACCGGACGACCCGTCGGGCCGGGTCGGCGCGGCTGACGCGCTGGTGACGCTCACGGTGATCGGTGACGACGAATGGCCGACGGTAACGGCGGTGTGGCGGGCGGCGAAGTCTTTGTGGGACGTGGTTCCGTACGACGACGGCTCCGGCTTCGCGGTGGACCTCGACGAACTGTGACTGTGGGGTCGGATGAGTTATATCTTCGCTGTCGGCGACGAGGTCGTTTGGAGTCCGTCGCTTCGGGTCGGCCGGCTGTTCGTGAACATGGCGGTGACGCTCGCGGACAACTTCGACCTGAACATCAGCGACGCCGGGCTGAGCGCGATGGCCGCCGACTACTACTACGTCGATCCGCCCCGGCTCGCCGTGTTCGTCCGGACGATGCTCGACGGCTCAGTCATGACTCATCACGTGTACCGGGAACTGGCGCGCGGGTTTCTCGGGGTCTGCCTGGTACTGCTGGAACGGTCCGGGATCCCGGTCGACGACGTGCCGCCGGACGTGGCTGGCAGCCGGGACTTGATGCGGAACATCCCGAGCTGATGGCGGCCGGAATGACTACGCCAGAGCCTGAGCGGCCCGTCAGTTTCTGGGATTTCCATCGGATCTCGGACATCTTCTCCTGGCCCACGCGCCGGAAGTCGCTCCCCGTGGAATGGCCGGAGATCCAGTGGCGGTCGATCAAGGTCATGGCGGAATGGAGCGCCGACCCGCTGTGGGTCTTCGATCCGTACGCCCACGACGTGACCACCCCCGTCGACCCCGCGTCGCCGGAGCTGGGGCTGAGCGCGGAGCTGGCTCGCGACCTGTCCGCCTGGCAGGACGAATGGGAAGCCACGATGAACCACGACGACCCGGCTTCCTCCGCGTTCCCCTCGGCGGAAGCCGAGCGCAGCTTCGACGAGCGCGGCTGGGAACTCGCCCGGCGGGTTCGGCGGGAAGTGCCCGCGGAATGGGACGTTTCCTACTCGAGCCATCTGTCGAGCCGAGAGATCTTCCTCGACTGAGCCCGTTCAGTCCTCCACCGGCTTGGTCCACGCCACCTGCACCAGCTCCGTCCCGTGCCGCCGCGACACCAGCGTTCCCCGGCCCGCGGGCTGCGGCGAAGGTTTCACATCGCCCAGCAGTGCGCCCTCTTCCTTGCCGCCGGACATGACCAGGCCTGGCGAGCCCAGCTCCCGCACCCGCTGGATTACCGCCTCGTACAGGCCGCGTCCGGCGCCACCCGAGGAGCGGGCAAGGATCAGGTGCAGGCCGATATCCCGGGCTTGCGGGAGGAATTCCAGCAGCGGCAGCACGGGATTCCGGCCCGCGGTGGCGACGAGTTCGTAGTCGTCGATGACCACGTACAGGTCTGGGCCGCGCCACCACGAGCGGTTGCGCAACTGGTCGGGCGTGACGTCCGGGCCGGGGAGGCGGTTGCGCATCGCGGTTGCGCATTGGTTGACCAGGTCGGTCAGCGTGTTCTCGGCACCGGCGTAGCCGAGCAGGTGCGGTTGGTCTACCACGCCTAGCAGGCCGCGGCGGTAGTCGCCGACCAGGATCAACGCCTCGTCGGGGGTGTTCGCCTGGCAGATGCCGGTGACGAGCGCGCGCAGCAGCGAGCTCTTGCCCGATTCGACGTCGCCGAAGGCCAGGAAGTGCGGGTCCGTCCGGAAGTCCAGGTGGACGGGGCGCAGGGTGGATTCCGCCAATCCCAACGTGATCCGGCCGGACGGGGCGGCGGGCAAGGAGTCCAGCGGGACTTCCGGCGGGAGGAGGCGAACTTGAGGGGCGCGGGGGCCAGTCCAAGCCGCGGAGACTCGGCGGACCAGGTCTAGACCGCCGGCGCCGACGGTTTCCGGGCGTTGGTCGGAGTCGATGCGCGGGAGAGCCGCGAGGAAGTGCAGTTTGTCCGCGGTCAGGCCGCGGCCGGGGCGGTCGGCGGGGACGTTTTGTGCGATCTTGCGGTCGATCGACGAATCCGCCGGGTCGCCCAGGCGCAGTTCGAAGCGGGTGCTGATGGCGTCGCGGAGCTGGGCGCGGGCGCCGATCCACTGGTTCAGCGAGACGAGGACGTGGATGCCGAAACCGAGACCCCGTTGGGCGAGCGCGGTGATTTGTTCTTCCAGGCGTTCGTATTCGGACCGGATTGTGGTCCAGTTGTCCACGAACAGGAACACGTCGCCGAACTCGCGGTCGTCGTTGCTTTCGGTGAACTCGCCGCGGCGGCTGCGGAAGGCGGCCATCGACTCGATGCCGTGCGCGGCGAAGAATTCTTCCCGCTGTTCCAGCAAAGTGACCAGTTCCGCGACGACCCGGCGGCAGCGTTGCGGGTCGCGGCGGGTGGCGTAGCCCGAGACGTGCGGGAGGCCGGCGATCGGGGCCAGTGCGCCGCCGCCCATGTCCAGGATGAAGAACTGCACTTCGGCGGGGGTGTGGGTGAGCGCGAGCATCGCCGCGATGTCCTTCATCAATGTCGACTTGCCGCTTTGCGGTGCGCCGACGATGACCGCGTTGCCCGCGGCGCCGGAGAAATCCGCCCACAGCATGTCGCGGCGCTGTTCGAAAGGCTTGTCCACCAACGCGACGGGAATGGTCAGCTTGCCGTTGCCGCCCCAGCCGAGCGGGCACAGACCGCGGCGCGGGTCCTCGCCGATGGGCGGCAGCAGCTGGTCCAAAGTGGGCGGTTCGGCCAGCGGCGGCAGCCAGATCTGGTGCGCGGCCGGGCCGCGTCCCTCCAAACGGGACAGCATCGCGCCGATGATGGTCTCGCCGGTGCCCTTCTCCGGAGCTTCGGCGGTGGGTTGTTCGGCGACCGGGACTTCAACCGGGCCCAGGGTGAAGGGCAGCACGCCGAGTTGTTGCCCGTCCGAGCGCACGATCCGGCTGCGCGGCGGGAGTTCGCCGGAGACGTAAGCGGCTTTGAGCCGGATCAGGGTGTCGTTGTCGGACTTCAGATACGCCGAACCCGGTACCGGCGGCAGTTGGTAGGCGTCCGCGACACCCAGCACCGCACGGCTTTCCGCGGCGGAGAACGTGCGCAGGCCGATCCGGTACGACAGGTGCGAGTCGAGTCCCCGCAGGCGGCCTTCCTCCAGCCGTTGAGAAGCGAGCAGCAGGTGGATTCCGAGGGAACGGCCGAGCCGTCCGATCGCGACGAACAGGTCGATGAACTCCGGCCGCGATGAAAGCAGCTCGGAGAACTCGTCGATGATCACGAGCAGCGACGGCAACGGTTGCAGCGGCGTACCGTCCGCGCGCGCCTTCTCGTAATCGCGCACCGACGCGTAGTTCCCGGCAGAGTGCAGAAGTTCCTGACGCCGCAGCAGTTCGCCGTTCAGCGCGTCCGCCATGCGGTCGACGAGCGCGAGGTCGTCGGACAGGTTCGTGATCACCGCGCAGGTGTGCGGCAGGTTGGTCATGCCCGCGAACGTCGCGCCGCCCTTGAAGTCGATCAGCGCGAGGTTCAGCTTCTCCGACGAATGCGTGACGGCCAGCGCGGTGACCAGCGTGCGCAGCAGTTCGCTCTTGCCGGACCCGGTCGCGCCGATCACCAGCCCGTGCGGGCCCATGCCGCCCTCGGCGGATTCCTTGAGGTCCAGGTCGACCGGACGGCCGTCGGGGTTGACGCCCAACGGGATCCGCAGCCGGTCGCGCGCCGGGCGCGGGGCCCAGGTGACGGTCGGGTCGGTGTCGCGCGGGTCGCCGATGCCGAGCAGCCCGGCGAGCCCGAACGTCGAGGACATCGGCTGTTCGCTGACCACCGCGCCGCCTTGGTGCAGCGGCGTCAGCATCCGGGCCAGCGCTTCGGCCGCGCCGTGGTCGAGCCGGTCCGGCATGCCGAGGAACCCGAGCCGCGCTTCGGTGCCGTCGAGCACCACCATGCCGAGCTGATCCGGTGCGACGTGCAGGCTCAGCAGCCGATCGGTCGACGTCGCCCGCGGCTGGTCGCCGCCGATCTCCAGCACCGTGACGCCCAGTCGGCCGTCCTCGGCGAGCAGCCGCGGTTCGCCGTGGGAGTCGCCGCCGTCGACGACGAGCACGATGTGCGGCAGGTCGGCGGCGGCACCACGGCGCGAGAACGCTGGGCGGTCGCCGAGATCAGGGCCGAGCAGCTTCGCGAGTTCCGCGGCGCTGTCGGCGAACAATCGCCGCGGGCCGGTCGCGTCGGACAGCACCGGCGCGGTGGCGTGCGGCAGCCACTTCGCCCATTCCCAGTCGTGCGAACGGTCCGGAGCAACGCAGAACGCGACGCGCAGGTCGGTCGGGGAATGGAAAGTCACCAGCTGCGCCAGCACCGCGCGGGTCATCCCGAGCACCTCGAACCGGCGTCCGGACAGCGTCGCGGCCGCGTAGGAGCGCAGCGAGATCGAAACCGGCAGGCCCTCGACGGTCGAGAAGGTCTGGATGAAGTGCTTGAGGTTGGTCGAGGAAACCGGGTCCAGCTCTTCCAGCGGCGCGATCTGCGGCGCGCGCAACGGCGTCGCGAGCGGCTGCGGGCCGGTGGCCGCGCGCACCATCGCGAACGAGCGGTCGCCGCGGCGGCGGTCCCAGTGCTGGTCGGTTTCGACGTACGCCCACAGGTCGGCCGGATCCGGCTGCTGCGCGATCAGCGTGGCGCGCTGGGAGTCGGCGACCGCGCGCACGCGCGTGCGCAGGCCGGCGAGATACCGCTGGTAGTCGCGGCGCTCCTCGTTGATCTGCGCCTTCTTCGCCATGCCGCCGCGGCCGAGCGACATCACGATCATGCCGCCCATCGCGGTGACGAACAGCGCGCCGAAGATCCACGTCATCACCCCGCCGTCGCGTCCGATGTAGACGAACGACATCGCGCCCATGCCGAGCATCATCGGCAGGAACATCATGAGCTGCATCACGCCGCCGGAGCCGCTCTTGGGCAGCATCGGCGGGGACTGCAGCATGATCTCCCCAGGCTGCTCGCCGAGCAGGCCGAGGCGGTCGCGGGGGGCACTCATGCCCCGTATTTTGGCCGTCCGCTGTCCGGTCGCGGTGGGTACTTTTGCCGTCCGCTCGCCCGGCGGCGCGAACTTACGCTCTGCGCTGACGCCCCGCACCGGTGCGTCGATCGCGGGAGAGCGGGAGGGAGAGCCATGGGCACGACCGGCGAGTACCGGGCCGAGCCGGAGGCCATGCGCTCCACCGTCGGCAACGTGGGCGCCGTCATCGCCCACGGCATCAACGCCGTCGCGGACCTGGAAAAACTCGTCCTGCAGCCGACGACGTTCGCCAGTTTCGGCAGCGTCGTCGCGGCGGCGAACGAGGCGCTGCACTCGCAGCAGGTGACCGCGGTGCGCTCGCTGCTGCAATTGCTGCAGGAGATCAACGGCCTGGTCAAGCACAGCGCGGACGCTTACCAAAGCGCCGACGAAGCAGTATCCGACGGCTACGGCGGCGGCCACGCGCAGTCCTCGTCGCCGTCGTTGACGTCAATCTGGGGAACACCGCACGCCGCGCACCTGGCCGAGGCGGCGATCACCGACAGCGCCGGTGCGCACGGCGAACCGTCGTCGGTCGGCAACGTCCTGCGGTACCTCGGCGACGCGGACCTCGGCAGGCTCGCCGAGCATCCGCTCACCGACGCCCGGTTCCACGGCGTCGCGGACTTCAACGACTGGCTCGCCGGCGACGCCGACAACCAGGCGCGCGTCGGCCTGATCGAGGTCTACTCGGGCACCGCGCGCACCTTCGGCGACGTGCCCGGCGGCGTGCACAGCGGCGACGTCGTCGTGGTGGAACCGCTTCTGCTCGCCGACCAGCATCCGGTGATCGGCGTCGCCGGGGACGGCGGCGCTCTCTACAACCACGGCCCTGTCGATCCGGGCCTCGGCGGACTGGCCAAGGTCAGCGTGTACCGGCCCGCCTCCGTCTGACCCCGAACCCCGACCAAGTGAGGTCCGATGCTCTTCCCGAACTCCAGCGCGATGGACGCCACCGCTTCCGGCGGGGGCCCGATCACCGTGCTGCCGCAGATCGTCACCGGCCAGCCGGAGCAGATCGCGAAGCACGTCCTCGACCTGCTGCACAAGGCCGCCGAGCTGACCTCGCTCTACACCGAGCTCAGCAAGGCCGCCGACCAGCTCGGCAAGGTCTGGTCCGGCGGGGCGTCGGAATCGGCGCTGCAGAAGATCTCCCACTCGCTCGACCAGCTCACGAAGATCATCACCGTGATCGAGAAGGGCGCTGAACTGCTCGGCGTTTCCGGCACGCTGGTGAAGACGGCGCAGGAGGCGTACCGGTCGGTGGTCGCGGCGGTGAACCCGACCGTCGCGTCGCTGATGTCGAACTGGTGGACCTACGGGGCCGCGGTCGCGCTTTCCACCGCTACCAGCGCGACGCTGCGCGGATTCATCACCGCGGTCGGCGGGCTGCTGAAGGCGCTCGGCGCGGGCGATCTCGCGAACCAGATCACTCAGGTCGCGACGATCATCGGCGATCTCGAAAAGCTGTTCCACCACGGTTCTTCCGACGGAGGAGGTGCGGCGGGCAACGCGGCGGTCTCCGGCACGCCGGTCACCGCGCCGCAGATGCCCGCGCCGGTCGCGAGCGCGTCCGGGCAGGCGGCCATCGGCGGCAGCGGCGGGGGAGTGCCCGGCGGCAACCCGTCGTTCACGAACTACACGCCGCCCGCGTTGTCCAACGGCGGCTGGCCGACTGGCAGCGGTACTGGTGGCTGGCCTTCTGGCGGCGGTGCGGGTGTGGGGGCCAATGCGGGGAACAGCTGGATTCCGGTGGACCACCCGGCTCCGGCACCGGCACCGTCTCCCGCGCCTTCGGTGCCTTCGGTGCCGGGTCAGTCGACCGGTGCGCACGAGGTCGTGATCCACACCGACCTGAACACCGGGCAGTCGACCGTCGAGGCCCCGGCCGGGCAGGACGTGGACATCGATGTCGACGTCACCTACCAGGGCAAACACTTCCAGCAGCACGTCGACATCGACGCGAAGGGCGCGTAGCCGGTGGCCGTGGACGCGTCCGGAGTCGTCAGCTCGGTGCTGTCGAACTACCGGCAGGTGCTGGTCGAATACCAGCGCCGGGTCACGGGCGACCCGGCGGCGCTCGAAGCGGCGGCGAACCGCTGTGGCACCAACGCGTCCACGATCACCGGCAAAGCCACCGAAATCGCGGACGCGGCCACGGCATTGCACGCTGATTGGGACGGTGCTGCGTACACCGCGTACGCGACAGCAGCGGCCGACGTCGCGCACGCGTTGAACGAAGACGGCACGAAGCTGGCTGACCAGAGCAAGCGGTTGTCGATGGCCGGACAGCTGTTGCGGTGGGCGCGTTCTGGTGTTGACTCCGTCGCCGCGCAGTTCGATCAGTACGGCGCGCAACTGATCAACCAAGCCCGATCGGCGGATCCGAACGCGGTGGGCGCTTTTATCGCTGCGGCAAGGGATTTGGGCGAGCAAGCGGTCGCGGCGGCCGGGCAGGTCGCCGACGAACTGTCGGACGCGCTGGCCGAGTTGTTCCCCGCGCCGTGGGCCGGGCCGATGAGCAAGCCGGGCAAGCTGGGCAAACGCGTTTACGGCCCGTTGTCCTGGGTGAACGGCGACACGCTGGACGGACGGAAGCGGCCGCGTTCGGTGCCGTCGTGGTTCGGCAATTCCGGCTGGAAGAAGCTGACCTGGAACGGGCTCGAAGGCACCCGTGCGCCGAAGAAGGCGGACACGCCGTTCGGGCAGCCGAAGCAGAAGAGCGCGATCGCCCGTGCCACCGAGATCACTTACCTCAAGACGGCGCACGAGCAGGACGGCTTCATTCCGGAGTACGACGGGAAAATCTCCTCGCAAGGCTGGGACGCGAAGGCGTCCGGTCATGCCGAGCTGGGGTTCCGGGAGGACATCGGGACCAGCGGAAGCTACGGCGTCGCGCACGGCAGCGCTCGCGGTTCGGCTTTCGCTGGCGGAGAGGTCAGCGCGTCGGGGCAGTTGGGGATACACGGGCTTGGCGTGCACGCCAACGCTTTCGCGGGCGGCAAGCTGGAGGGCCAGGTCGCGGCGGATGTCGCGGGGGTCGGCGTCGGCGCGAGCGGGAGTGTCCAATATGGAATCGGGGCGCAGCTCGACGGCCAGTTCGTGTATGACAACGGGCATTTGAAGATGAACTTCAAGGCCGGTGCCGCGCTGGGTCTCGGGGCCGGAGTCGGCGCGAAGATCGACATCGACCTGCCGAAGGTCGGCGCGGCGGTCAGCGAATACGGCGGCGCGGCGGTTGATGCGGTCGGCGATGCGGCCGGTCAGGCGGCGGACGCGCTCGGCGGGGCTTGGGACGACGCCGTCCAGTATGTGGGTTCGTGGTGAGCGCCATGGCGGATCTGGTGACGCTCCCGCTGGGCTTCGACGTCCCGGAGGGCTGGACGCCGGTGCCGCCGATCGCACCCGGTCTCGTTTTCGTTGCCGTGCACCCGAATCCGCGGGCGGAGTTCACCCCGAACATCACGCTCGGCATCCAGCAGCGCCCGGATTCCCTGCCGATGAAGGACATCGCCGACGAGGCGGTCGAACGGCTCGGCCGGACGATGGCGCTGCTCGACGTCCTCGACCGCCAAGAGGTCGGCAGCGCGGTCGCGCCCGGCTGCACCCAGACCTTGCGGATGCGCACCGGAGAAGGCCAGGATCTGGTGCAGATCCAGGTGTTCCTGACCGTGCCCGGTCCGGCCGGGCGGGTCGTGCTGGAACTGGTCTGCACGGCCGATCCGCAGGATGCGCGCACGCTCGTCCCCGACTTCCGGAAGTTCGTCGCCAGCGTGCACGTCCGCCGCGAAACCCCGCAGGAGAAGGAGAACGACGGTGACTGAACCGTATGCCGTGCCGGACATGGACGAGCTGCTCGCGCAGGTCCGCAAGCAGACCGAAGAGGTGCAGCGGATCCAGCGCACGGTCGAGGCGATGGAGGTCAAGGCCGCGTCGCGGCAGAACGAGGTGACCGTGACGCTGCGCGGCGACGGCCGGTTCACCTCGGTCGACATCGACCAGCGCGCGATCCGCGAGTACGACGCGCGCACGCTGTCGGAGATCGTGCTCGAAGCGGTGAACGCCGGCCTGCAGAAGCTCGCCGAGGCGAGCAGCGCGAAGTTCGCGCCGGTGATCGAGGCGTCCAGGTCCCAGCAGTGAGCGCGCCGGCCGTCGCCGGGTCGACCCGGCGCGTCACGATCGTCACCCCGCGCGCCAGGGTGGACGTCGCGCTGCCGCAGCAGAGCACGTTCGCCGAGCTGGTGCCGCAGCTGGTCCGGCTCGCCGGGGCGGCCGGGCAGGCGTCGGCCGAGCATCCGGGCTGGGTGCTGTCGCGGCTCGGCGGCGCGCCGCTCGCGCTCGGGCTCACCGTGGCCGCCGCGCAGGTGCGAGACGGCGAGGTGCTGCACCTGACCCCGCGCGAACGTCCGCGCGGCCCGCTGTTGTTCGACGACGTGGTCGACTCGATCGCGAGCGTCGGCGAATCCGCGTCGACCGCGTGGGGGCCGAAGGTCGCGCGGCGAGCCGGGATCACGGCGGCTGCGCTGCTGTTGTTCGCGGGCGGGCTGCTGATCCAGGCGTCGCTGGCGGGCAGCGTGCTCGCGCCGATCGGCACCGGGCTGCTCGCGGTCGTGCTGCTGCTCGGCGGCGGCGCGCTGAGCCGCGCGTACGGCGATTCGGGCGCGGGAGCGGCCGGTGCGCTGGCCGGGGTCGGAGTGGCGTTCCTGTCCGGAATGTCGTTGCTGCCACCGCATTCGATGTTCTCGCTCTCCGCCGGGCCGCTTGCCGCTGGGCTCGCCGCGGTGACTGTTTACGGGGTGCTGGCCGCGGTTTCGGTGGCGGACCGGCTGCCGTTCTTCGTCGCGGTCGTCGGTTCGGCCGGGATCGGCGCGATTGCGACCGGCGTGGTATTGCTGACGGGCGCGAAGCCAGTTGCCGCCGCGGCTGTCGCGGCCGTGCTGGCGACCGCGTTGGCGGCTGTCGCGCCGATGCTCGCATTGCGGCTGGGCCGGATGCCGCTCCCGCGCGTGCCGGACGACATGGAATCCTTCCGCGCCAACGAACAGCCGTCGCTCGGCGCGGAAATGGCCGGGCGGACGACGTATGCGCAGGCGTTGCTCACCAGCCTGCTGGTGGCGCTCGGGCTGGTGGTGATCGGTTCGTCGATCGTGCTCGCCACCGGCGGACCGTGGGAAGCCGGGCTGGCGGCGCTGGTCGGGACGGCGTGGATCCAGCGTTCGCGCGCATACGCGGGCCGCACGCAACGGCTGGTGCTGGTTGGTTTTGGTCTCGCCGCCTTGCTGACCGCGGGTTTCTGGCTTATCGCGGACAACCAGCGGATCGCGCTCCTCGCGGCCGGACTGGCGCTGGTGCTGGCCGCGGTGGTGTCGCTGTTCTACGCGACGCGGGTCGCGCGCGGGGTGCGGTCGCCGTACTGGTCGCGGTTGCTGGATATTTCCGAGTTTCTGGTGCTGTTGTCGTTGGTGCCGTTCGTGGCGTTGATCGCTGGGGTGTACGAGGCGGTCAGCGGGTGAGTGGGCTGGCGGCTTTGAGGGTGCGCAGGACTGGTGCGGTTTCGCAGGAGCGGATGCCGGGGAGTGCGCCGAGTTGGTGGGTGAGGTAGCGGTGCAGGGCTGGGGGATCAGCGCAGAGGGCGTGCGCAAGGAGGTTCGTCGGCCCTGTGGTCGCGGCGACGACGGCTAGTTCGCGGTGGGTGGCTAGTTCGGTAGCGACGGCGTCGAGGTCGGCGGGGGCTACGGCCATCCACAGCAGCGCCTGCGTGGTCGCGCCGAAGAGCCGGGCGTCGATTTCCACGTCGAAATAGAGAGTTTCCGCCGCGCGCAGGTCGGCGATCCGGCGGGCGACGGTCGCGGCGGACCAGCCGGTGACGGTCGCCAGCTCGGTCTGGCCTAGGCGGCCGTCTCGCTGCAACGCGGTGAGCAAGGGCTCGTCGGCGGCGGTCGCTTCGGCGGCCGTGGCGCGGGTTTCGGGTTCCAGTTGGCGGCGTTGGGCGTCGGTGAGAACCTCGGCGCGGCCTTGCCAGGCGGTCGGTCCGCCGTGATACAGGTGCAGGAGCTGGTGCGCGGACACGGCAGTGATGCCGGTCGTGCGCGGGATGTCGTGCAGCAGCAGGCCGTGCTCCGGGGCGGACCCGTTGGCGGTGTGGACGATGACGCAGATTTCCGTACCGCCGCCGGCGAGCTTGACCCAGGTCGTGTCGGTGCGGCGGACGAGCGCGTCGGCGACCCGTTGCGCGACTGCCGGGACGACGGTGAGCCGCACGAGCCACTGCGTCTGTCCGGCGCGATGCGGTGCGGCGAGCCCGACGACGCGCAGTCCGGCTTCAGCGCGCAGCCGTCGGTAGCGGCGTGCGACGGTCTGCGTCGAGACGCCGAGAACGGTGCCGATCCGCGCGAACGGGGCGCGGCCGTCGATCTGGAGTGCGTGGACCAGGGCGTGGTCGAGGTCGTCGAGCATGGCTTGATTCTGCACCAGACTGTCCTGAGTGGAAGATTTCTGTCCCTTTGAGCCGGTGGCTGGAATCGTGTCTCGCCGCTGTCCAGGCTGGCGGCATGAACGATTCACGTCGCTGGGCCGCGCTGGCGGTCCTGCTCGTCGCGGAGGCGATGAACCTCCTCGACACCACCATCGTCCAGGTCGCCGCGCCCGCGGTGCACGCCGAACTCGGCGGCGCGCCCAGCACGATCTCCTTCTACACCGCCGGGTACACGCTGCCCTTCGCGCTCCTGCTGATCACCGGCGGACGCCTCGGCGACATCATCGGCCGACGCCGCACCTTCCAGCTCGGCGTGGCCGGTTTCGTGCTCTCCTCGGCCTTGTGCGCGGCCGCGACCACGCCCGGGTTCCTGCTCGTTTTCCGGGCCCTGCAAGGAGCTTCGGCCGCCTTGGTGATCCCGCAGACGATCGGCCTGATCCGCGTCCTGTTCGACGGCGCGGCCCGGGCACGAGCGCTCGGCATGATCGGCCCGGTGATGGGGCTGGCCGCGGTGAGCGGTCCGGTCCTCGGCGGACTGCTGACCGACGCCTGGTCGTGGCGGTCGGTGTTCCTGGTGAACGTCCCGCTCGGGGTCGCCGTGCTCGCCGCGTCCGGATTGCTGACCGAAGACCGGTCCGCCTCCCGGCCGCGGCTCGACCTGCTCGGGACCGGTTTGGTCGTGCTGGGGGCCGGGCTCGTCGTCTATCCGCTGCTCACGCAGTGGAACGGTTATCTCGTCGCCGCCGGAGTGGCGGTGCTCGTGGTTTTCACTCTGCAGCAACGGTTTCGCGGCGGCCTGATCGAGCGCAGCCTCTTCCGCGGCCTCGGTTTCCCGGCTGGATTGACGACGTCAGTGCTGTTCTTCGCCGTGATGACCGGCTTGACCCAGGTCGTCGTCCTGTTCCTCCAACTGACCCAGCACGCCGACGCCCGGACCGCCGGACTCTCGTTGCTGCCGTGGTCGTGCGGGCTGGCGGTATCGTCCTTTGTGGCCGGACGCTGGCTCGTCCCGCGCTTCGGCACCCGGATTCTCTTTGCTGGCGTGGTTTTCCTGGCCGCGGGAATCACCGGGATCGCACTGGGCTGGCCACTGCTGCTCCCGCTGGCGATCGCGGGAACGGGAACCGGGTTGTTCACCGTGCCGTTCTTCACCGCGGCGCTCGCCCTCGTCCGTCCCTCGGAGACAGGTTCGGCGGCCGGGCTGCTGAACGCGGTGCAGCAACTCGGCGGAACCGTCGGAGTCGCCATGCTGACCACGGTTTTCCTCGACGCCGGCGTGACGGTCGCGTGCTGGACAGCGGTCGCCCTGACCGTCGCGGCCGGAGTGACCGCGCTGGGGCTCATCCGCGGAACGCGCGCCGATATTCCGTCGGAGCCGTCCCCAGCCGGAGTGTGAAATGGCGGCGGAGGTTGGCCGCCGAACCGAGGCCGCTGCGTTCGCCGATCAGGCCGACCGGCAGATCGGTGGATTCCAGCAGGCTGCGGGCGCGCAGGACGCGCTGGTCGAGCAGCCATTGCAACGGCGTCGTCCCGGTGGCGTCGTGGAACCGGCGGACGAAGGTACGCGGGCTGACCCCGGCTCGGCGGGCCAGTTGCTCGACCGTCAGCGGCTGGTCGAGGTGGCGCGTCGCCCAGTGCAGCACCGGCCCGAGCCCGGCGTCGTCGGTGTCCGGCACCGTCGCGGAGACGTACTGCGCTTGTCCGCCGCCGCGATGCGCGGGCAGCACCATCCGGCGGGCGACCTCGTTGGCGACGTGCGCGCCGAGGTCGCTGCGCACGACGTGCAGGCAGAGGTCGATGCCCGCGCTGCGTCCGGCGCTGGTGAGCACCTGCCCGTCGTCCACGTAGAGCACGGACGCGTCAACCTGGACCCGCGGATGCAGCATGGCGAGCGTGGCGGCGTACATCCAATGCGTCGCCGCTCGCCGACCGTCCAGCAGACCCGCCGCCGCGAGCGCGAACGCGCCCGTGCACAGCGAAACGATCCGGGCGCCATGGGCCGCTGCCTCCCGGATGGCGTCGACCAGGTGCGCCGGGATCGGCTGTCCAGTTTGGACACACGCGTACGGCAAGGCGGGAACCAGCACGGTATCGGCGTCTTTGAGCGTCTCGAGACCGTAACTGGCGTGCTGCCGGAAGCCGAACTCGGTGCGGGTTTCCGGCTTCTCCGCGCAGAACCGCAGCTCGTACCAGGGGTCGGCGAGGTCGGTCCGGGACGGCCCGAACACCTCGGCGGCGATGGCCAGCTCGAACAACGGCATGTCGTCGACCAGCGCGACCGCGACGGTTCGCATGCTGCGAGGATACGGCAGGAATTTTGCGGAAGGAGTCAGTCCTGCCACTCGCTCGCGCCGCGACGGGGTGGCAGATTCGCTCGCGTGACCGTCGTGGAACTCCGCCAGTACACCCTCCGGCCCGGGCAACGGGACGTCCTGATCGACCTGTTCGACCGTGCGCTGGTGGAACCGCAGGAGGCCGCGGGCTGCACCGTCGTCGGCCAATTCCGCGACGAGGACGCCCCGGACCGGTTCGTGTGGTTCCGTTCCTTCCCGGACATGGCCGCCCGGCACGCCGCGTTGACCGCTTTCTACCTCGAAGGCGAGGCCTGGCGGAAACACCGCGCCGCCGCGAACGCCACCATGCTCGACAGCGACAACGTCCTGCTGCTCCGCGCCGAAACCGACTTCCCGCCGATGTCCCGGCCCGTCGATGCCGTCGAACCGCCCTCGCGAATCCTGGTCCTGATCGGCCCGCCTGGTGCTGATTTCGTTGCGCCGCTTGCCTCCTTCGTCACCGAGCCCGCGGAGAACACCTTCCGTGCGCTGCCAGTGCGCGAAGGGGAGAACGTCCGCGTCGGGGTCTGGGTTTTCCCGGATCTCGCGGCGTTGCGGGTGTTCGAATCCCAGCTCGCTATTGGTGCCGAGGTGCAGCGGCTTCGCTTGGCTCCGACGGCGCGTTCTTCGCTTCGCTGATCCGCTTGGCGACGGCAGATCAGACGGCAACGTCATCCGCTGGCCGAGCTTGGCGGCTGCGTCGGCGATCGTTTCGAGCCAGGGGATCGTCGGGACTCCACTCGATCGCCTCGTCGTACGCGCGGAGAACAGCTACGTACTCCGGATTGTCCTGCGGGTGGCGAGAACGACGCGGGCGACGTCCGGCTCGAGCGCGCAGACAAAGGATCCAGCCGTCGCGGATGGCATTCTCGTGCCGCTCGGACAGTCCTGCTCGCTTCAGCCGGTCGATGAACGTGATGGCGTCGGACGGCAGAAGAGGCGGTCGGACTGATCGAGGCCTCGCAACCGGGCGCGGCGTTGTTCGCGTTGCCGGATGCGATCGCGCAACTCCGCGTCGATCCGGTCGAGCGTGACGATGCGGGCCAGGTCGATGACCGCCTGCGCGTCGTAGCGGCGGTATCCGGAGGCATCGCGCGCGCTCGGGCATGAGCCCTTGCACGATTACGACACCCTGCGCGCCCTCGCTGACGAGGGGAACGAAACCGCACTGGATCGCCTCGCCGATCTCGCCGACCGCCGCGGCGACCTGGCCGAGCTGTCCGAACTGCTCGACGAGGGCAGCGAACACGCCGGACGCTTGCTGACCCGCCGGGCGGTGGCGAGGAGCGATCTGCGGGAACTGCAACGGCTTTCGGACGCCGGAAGCAGCGAGGCCGAAACCGAACTGGAGCGCCTGCTTTCCCCAGGTCGTGAGGGGAACCCTGACGGAATCTGATTCCTTCAGGGTTCCCCTCACGAACTTCCCGTCATCCCGCAGGCGGCCGGTTGAGCCCGCGGATCTTCCGCATCACCGGAATCGCCAGCAGACAAGCGACCACACCGGACCCGAACAGCAGCGGGTAATTCGTGCTCGTGCTCGAACCGAACGACAACAACACCGGCCCGTAAACCGGCACCAGCGAACTCGGCAGCGTGAGCGCGATGTTCACCACCCCCATCTCGCGCGCCGCCTCGCCGTCCCCCGAGAGGAGCGCAGCCGGGACCGCGAAATGGCCGCAGAAGTACCCGCCCAGCCCGACGCCGGCGATCGCGGCGCTGACGTAGAGCATCGGGACGCTCTTCGCCACGATCAGCACCGCCAGCGCGAGCGCCAGCAGCACCGCCGACGAGAGCATCATCAGCCCGCGGCGGCCGAACCGGTCGGTGATCCAGCCGCCGGCCAGGCTCGCGGGCAGGGCGATGCCGAAGGCGATCAGGTTCACGACGAACGCGGCGTGCGCGACCTCGCCGCTGCCCACGCCCAATACGTCGGACAGGTAGTAGACCAGGTAGGTGGTGAAGGTCGAGAATCCGATCGACAGCAGGAAAACCATCAGGCAGGCCCACGCGAACGGCGGGTTGTGCCGGGGCCGGAACGAGAACATCCGGCCGAGGTCGCGGATGCCGAACGGGGTCCGCTCCGCCGGGTCGAGGCGGCGGTCCCGCAGGACGGCGCACAGGATGACGACGGTGATCGGCGCGGCGATCGCGGGGAGCAGGAACATCCAGAACGGCGGCAGCCCGGTCACGGCCTGCGCGACGTAGCTGCCGCCGATCATCGAAACCGGGAAGCAGACGCCCATCAGCGCGCTCACCACGCCGCGCCGCTCCGCCGGGATCTGGTCGGGCAGCAGGGCGACCATCGCGGCGAGCGCGGCGTTGAACAGGATCTGGGTCAGGCACCAGCCGACCACGACCATGGCCGTCGTGGTGGCGAACGCGACCACGAGCAGCCCGCCGGTGCCGCCGAAGATCCCGGCGATCAGCCAGGGTTTGCGCATGCCGAACCGGGACGTGGTGCGGTCGGAGAGGTGGCCGAAGAGCGGGTTGGCGACGACGGCGAGCAGCGCACCGAGGCCGAGCGCGAGCGCGAGGGCGCCGACCTTGTGCTCGGGGTCGATCTGCTGGAGCCGGAGGGCGACGGTGACCGACGCCGGGGTGATGAGGGCGAAGTAGCAGCCGAGCAGTGCCGCGATGTAGGCGACGACGAATTTCGGGCCTGCCGTGCGAACGGACCGGTCCGCACTGACCGTGTGCGTCATGGCTTTCTCCGAGAGGGGATCGGTTCCGCGGGTCGCCGGGGCGACGCAGACGCCACCCGCGGTGGCGGTTCCGACGTTCTCGGGCGTGAGACAGCAAGGATGTTCACCTCGCGCCGGGCACCCTGTCAAGTACGGATTCCTTCAGCGCCCGGATCCCGGACGGCGAAAGGGTGTGCTCGACCGCCGAGACGATCCCGCCCGCGACGCCCGCGTGCCTGCCGAGTTCGCTGTGCGTCAGCACCAGGTTCCGGGTGGCCAGCGGCAGCGCGCGGCGGTAGACGACGCTGCGGATCCCGGCCAGCACGTCGTCGCCCGCCGCGGTGATCAGGCCGCCGAGCGCGATCGTGCGCGGGTTGTAGAAGTGCACCAGCATCGCGACGACCTCGCCGATCGTTTCGGCCGCGGTGCGGACGTAGCGCACCACGGTCGGCTCCCCGTCGCGGAGGGCGCGGGCGAGGTCCTCAATGGACTGAAGCGCGGGCAGTTCGGCCTGGACGATGCGCAGCACGGCTCCGGCGGAGGCCACGGCCTCGACGCAGCCGACGTTGCCGCATTGGCAGACGGTCTGGTCGTCGCCGGGGACGCGCACGTGCCCGATGTCGCCGGCCGCGCCGTCGGAGCCGCGGTGGATGCGCCCGTCCGCGAGCACGAGACCGCCGCCGATCCCGGTGCCGATCTTGAGGAACAGCAACGGATTCGCTTCGGCAGGCCGGGCCCGTGCCTCGCCGAGCGCCATCAGGTTCACGTCGTTGTCCACGAGCACGGCGCAGGAAAGCCGCTCGCCCATCACCTGCCCGACCGGATACCGGTCCCAGCCGGGCATGATCGGCGGACGCACCGGGGAACCGGTCCGCGCGTCGACCGGGCCGGGCAGCCCCATGGCGAGCGCGGTGACCTCGCCGGGCTCGACCTCGGCCTCGCGGAGCAGTTCGCGCAGCCGGTCGGTCAACGCGTCCAGCGCGGCTTCGGGGCCCTGCTCCAGCGCGAGCGGGAACTGCTGCTCGGCGAGGATCGTCTGCGCCGTGTCGGCGACGGCGACCCGGGTGCTGTGCGCGCCGAGGTCCGCCGCCAGCACCACGCCCGCCCGCGCGGCGAGCCGGAGCCGGTGCGCCGGACGGCCGCGGCCGGCGTGCGCCGAGGTGCCCGATTCGACCAGGACGCGGGAGCGCAGCAGCGCGTCCAGGTGCCCGTTCAGCGTGGACCGAGACATGCCGGTCGAGCGCACGAGCGCCGCTCGCGTTTCCGCCGAACCGGACGCGATCAGCCGCAGCAGCTGGCTGTGCGCCCGGTCGGCGGCGTCGTTTTCCGGGGCGGGCGGGGAGGAGAGCCGGACGGGGGTCCAGTCGGTCATAGCCCGGATGTTAGACCATTAATGCCGTTCTTTTTGACTGAAAGTGGCTTTATTTTTGACTTGATCCGACATAAAGCGGCGGCTTAGCGTGGGGCCACGACGGAGCAGGGCGTGAGACCCCAGGCCACGTCTTCGCAGGTGAAAGGACACGTATGGCGGAGCAGGACCCCCGGAAGAAACCCCGGCGAGGCGTCGCCGTGCTCGGTGCGGGGATGATCGCCGCCGTGCACCGCCGGGCCGCGCTGCTGGCGGGCGCGGAGGTGACCGGGGTGCTGGCCTCGACGCCGGAGCGGTCCCGCGAGGTCGCCGACCAATGGCGGATCAGCACCGGATACCGGGACCTCGCCGAGGTGCTCGAAGACGAGCGCGTCGAGGTCGTGCACGTCTGCACGCCCAACGCTACGCACGCCGAATACGCCGAGGCCGCGCTGCGGGCGGGCAAGCACGTGATCTGCGAGAAGCCGCTGGGCGTCTCGGTCGAGCAGGCCGGACGGATGGCCGCCCTCGCCGAGCAGAGCGGGCTCGTGGCGACCGTGCCGTTCGTTTACCGCTACCACCCGATCGTCCGCGAACTGCGGGCCCGCGTGCGCAGCGGAGAACTGGGCGACCGGCTGCTGCTGGTGCACGGGAGCTACCTGCAGGACTGGATGCTCTCCCCGGACGTTTCGGGCTGGCGCGTCTTCCCGGACTTCGGCGGGCCGTCGCGCGCGTTCGCCGACATCGGCTCGCACTGGTGCGATCTGGTCGAGTGGATCACCGGCGACCCGTTCGCCGAACTGACCGCCGCGACCTCGGTCGCCGTGCCCGACCGTCCGGGCTCCGGCGGCCCCAGCTTCGGCGGATCCGGTTCGGGGGAACGGGTCCCGGTGCGGACCGAGGATTCGGCGACGCTGCTGCTGCGCACCGGAACCGGGGTGCTGGCCTCGGCGACGATCTCGCAGGTCGCTGCCGGCCGGAAGAACCGGCTGTGGTTCGAACTCGACGGCTCCCGCGGCAGCGCGGTCTTCGACCAGGAACGGCCCGAGTCGATCTGGCTCGGCGGCGCGGACGAGTCCCGGATCGTCGTGCGGGACAGCGGAACCGGCTCGCCGGAGCAGCGCAGGCTGTCGCAGCTGCCCGCCGGGCACGCGCAGGGGTACGCCCAGTGTTTCGAAGCGTTCGTCGCCGACACTTACGCGGCGGTGGACGGCGCCGTGCCCGACGGCCTGCCCGGTTTCGCGGACGGGCTGCGTTCGGCTCGGCTGGTCGACGCGGTGCTGCGCTCGGCCCGCGACGGATCGTGGACGAAGGTGGAACGATGAAACTCGGAATGCTGACCGCGTGCCTGCCCGGATGGGACCTCGAACGGATCGCGAAGTGGGCCGCGGGCGCGGGCTACGAAGCGCTCGAAGTGGCCTGCTGGCCCTCGACCGGCGGCCGTGATTTCGAAGCGTCCCACCTGCCGGTCGCCGAGTTCGGGCCGGAGCAGGCCGACCGGACCCGGGAACTGATGGCGCGCCACGGTCTCGGCATTTCCGCGCTCGCCTACTACGAGAACAACCTGCACCCGGATCCGGTGCGGCGCGCGGAGATCCACACCCATCTGCGGGCTTCGATCGACGCCGCGCAGGAGCTCGGCGTCGGGCTGGTCGGCACGTTCGTCGGCCGGGACCCCGGCAAGTCGGTCCGGGAGAACCAGGCCGAGGCCGAGACCGTCTTCCCGGCGCTGGTCGAGTACGCGGGGGAGCGCGGGGTCCGGCTGATCATCGAGAACTGCGTGATGGAGGGCTGGCATCCGGACGGCTATCCGGGCAACCTCGCCTACTCGCCCGAGCTGTGGGAGTGGATGTTCAGCCTCGGCCTGTACCTGAACTGGGACCCTTCGCACCTCACCTGGATCGGCATCGACCCGGTGGAGACCATCGCCCCGTACGCCGACCGCATCCTGCACGCCCAGGCCAAGGACGTCGAGCTGGACCCGCGTGCCCGGCAGCGCTACGGCTTCTTCGGCAAGACCGCCAAGGCCGACCCGTGGGAAACCGGCTGGTGGCGCTATCGGATCCCAGGGCTCGGCCAGGTCGACTGGGCGAAGGTCGTCGACCGGCTGCACGAGCACGGGTTCGACGGCACGCTCTCGGTCGAGCACGAGGACCCGGTCTGGGGCGGCACTCCCGGGAAGGTCACGCGTGGTCTCGAGATCGCGCACCGGACGCTGCGGCCGCACGTGATCGAAACCCCGGAGGAAGCGTGAACGACGTGCTCATCGTCGGCGGCGGGCTCATGGGCGCCGCCGTCGCCCGCGAACTGCGCGACGCCGACCCGGACGTCCGCATCGTGATCGCCGACGGCGGCCCGGTGATCGGCCCCACCCCGGGCCAGCACCTGCACGACGTCGCCGACCCGGAGATCTGGGAGCGCTACAACCAGCGCGTCGCCTCCGGCATCCAGGGCTTCTACACCGGCGTCGCGCCCACCGCGGACGTCGGCGCCACCCTCGTCGACGTCGAGCCCGGCATGTACCACCTCACGTCGCTCGGCGAGAACGCCGCCGAGATGCCCGCCGCCTCGATCGCCTGGAACGCGGGCGGAATGGGCGTCCACTGGACCGCCGCGACCCCCACGCCGTGGGGCGACGAGATACCGTCCTTTGTGGACTCCACGGAATGGCGGAACGACCTGGACCGGGCGGGAGAACTGCTGCGGGTCAACCGGAATCCCTTCCCGGACACCGAAGCGGGCCGGGTGGTGACCGCGACCATCGAGAAGCTGTTCGCGGATGTCGACGCTCCCGGCCGCGGCATCCAGCCGATGCCGATGGCGGCCCAGCGGGACGCCGAGGGAGTGCTCCGCCGCACCGGGCCCAACGTGATCTTCCCGCCGATCGCCGACGCCGCAACGGATCCGAACTTCACCCTGCTGACCGGCACCCGCGCGATCCGGCTGATCCACGAAGGCGGCGAGGTGCGCGGCGCCGTGCTGCAGGACGTGCGATCCGGCGCCACCCGGGAAATCCGGGCCGCCGCCACCGTCGTCTGCGCCGACACGATGCGCAGCCCTCAACTGCTGTTCGCCTCCGGAATCCGGCCGCCCGCGCTGGGCCGCTACCTCAACGAACACGCCTTCCTCACCGGACGTGTGCTCGCCGACCCCCAGCGGCTCGGATTCGACCTGTCCGCGCTGCCGACGCCAGCCGACGGCGAGATCATGGTCGAGCACTACTGGCTGCCGCACAGCGGTGCCGCGCAACCGTTCCAAGCCCAGATCGGCACGCAGACGTTCACCGCCGAGGACGGCACCCGCCTGGCGTACCAGGTCGGCGCGAGCTTCTACATCCCGACGGAAATC
The DNA here is from genome assembly GCF_004522235.1 of Amycolatopsis nivea. Taxonomy (GTDB): domain Bacteria; phylum Actinomycetota; class Actinomycetes; order Mycobacteriales; family Pseudonocardiaceae; genus Amycolatopsis; species Amycolatopsis nivea. Next base: position 11,682 of record NZ_SDLT01000040.1, on the reverse strand, counting down.
CAGGCGGACAACCGGCTGGAATTCTCCGACGAGGAGACCGACGCGATGGGCATGCCGCGCCTCACTGTCCACTTCGGATGGTCCGAGCGCGACCGCGAACTCATCGAGCAGGCCCGGCGCACCCAGCAGGCGCTCGGTGACGCACTCGGCTCGTTCGACCCGGCGACGGAATCGGCACTGCTGGACCCGGGATGTTCGCTGCACTTCACCGGGACCGTCCGGATGGGGCCCGCCGACGACGGCACGAGCGTCTGCGATCCGGACTGCCGGGTGTGGGGCTTCGACAACCTTTACGTGGCAGGCAACGGCGTCGTGCCCACCGCGCTGGTCTGCAACTCGACCCTCACCGGCATGACGACCGCCGTGCGCGCCGCCCGCGCCGTGCTCGGCCGGACATCTTCGACTTCGACGAAGCAGGAGCAGCCATGACGCTCGACCGTTCCCAGTTCGCCATCAACACCCTGCAGTGGACGGACCTGGCCAAGGGCTGGGAGTACGAGGACCCGGCCTTCCTGGACAAGCAGCCGCGAGTGCTCCGCGAGGCCGCCGAATCCGGGTTTTCCGCGGTGATGATGGAAGTCCTGCCCACCCAGACCATCCGGGCCTACCGCGAACTGCTCGCCGAGAACGGCCTGCGCGCGGCCCCGGGTTACCTGCAGGTCCCGCTGCCGGAATCGCACGGCGTGACGCTCGAACCGGGTTCCGCGGCGGAATTCCGCTGGTTCGACGGCGTGCGCCGCCGCGCCGACGAAACGCACGCCCTCGGCCTCGACACGATCTTCCTGTCCGCCGAGATGGTCACCGGCGGCGGAATGCCACGCTTCGACGAGGCGGCGGGTGTCGGACATGCCTTCGACCGGGCCCGGCTGGAGCACTACACCGACTTCCTCGGCCGGGCCGCGGAAATCCTGACCGCGGAAGGGATCCGGCCCGCGTTCCACAACCACGTCGGCTCGTGGGTCGAGACGCGGGAGGAGATCGAGCACGTCCTCGCCGGGATCCCGGATTCCGTCCTCGGCGCGGGCTTCGACCTCGGACACCTGTTCTGGGCGGGCGCGGACGTCCGCGGGATGCTGCGCGAACACCGCGACCGGATCGCCGCGCTGCACATCAAGGACCTCGACGTCGACCGGGTCCGCGCTCTGCAGGCTTCCCCGGGGCCCTACACCCGCTCGACCGACAACCTGTTCCTCGAACCGGGCCTCGGCGGCGTGCCGCTGCTCGACTGCCTGGGCGAACTGCCCGCCGCGTTCGACGGCTGGATCATCGTGGAGGTCGACCGGCCGTCGATGGAACCGCTGGCCAGCGCGCGGGCGAGCTGGAAGTGGGTGGAGAGCAACTTCCCCGCCGCGTGAGGCCTGTCAGGTGAGGGCGAGCGGCAAGGTCCGTCGTACTGCGGCGGCGTGTCCACCGTGCAGCGGCACCACCGAAACCCCCTGCGGCACAGACACTTCCGCCGCCCTCGCTCCCACCCGGACAGCCAGCTCCAGCTTCTCCCGCCCGCCCGGCGTCCGCCGCACGGTCGCCGACGTAGCGGTAAACGCCGCCCCCGGCACCGCCAATCCGAGCGTCCGGGCAAGCCCCCGCGAAGACCGCGGCGAGTAGCACGTCTGCGTGAGCCCGCCCCATTGCCACGCGCGCCAGAAATCCCCGTCGGACTCCGGGTTGCCAGCGGAAACCCCCAGCGCCACCCGGAGCTCGTTGGTCAGCTCGCCAGCCTCCAGCACCGTCGAGGGAAAGCCCGCCTCCGCCAGCGCCACCATCAAGCTCAGCGCCGCGCTCGCCGTGCTCCGCAGCGCCCCCAGTTCGCCGCCGCCGCGGGCGAGGGCGGCGATCGGCGCGTCTTCCGGCCGGTAGCGCACCGCGAGCCAGCGCACCCGGTACACCCGCGAATCCCTGGGCACCGCCCACGTCAGCAACTGCACGGCGGCCAGCGGGATGTCCGGGTTCCGGAACGTCGTGCGGAGGATGGCCAGCAGTTCGTCCGTCGACGGTTCCCCGGCACCGGGCGTGAGGCGCACGATCGCGCTCCAGTCACCGTCGACCTCGGCGACGCCGAAGCGGTTGCCCGCGCGGTCGACGTGCTGACGCACCTTCACCGGACCGGCGATGCGCAGCAAGGCGTCCGGGCTGTCGCGGCGGCTGTCGTGGCGACGCAGCCGATGCGCGAGCCACGTCCACGCCCAGCCGGCGAAATGCCGTCCGGCGACCCGTATCGACGTCGTGACCACCAGCAGCCCGGCCAGCACGGCGATGGTGATCCGCATCGGCTGGGCCAGGCCGTGCACGGTGAACGCGAGCAGCAGCGCCAGCGCGGCGATCTCCCACCCGGCCGCCTGCAACGGGCGGATCGGCAGCAGCCACGGCCACGGCGCGGTGCCCGAAACCCCGGCGGTCCCGGGGACGCGGGCAGGAGCCGGGGCAGGCGGCGCGGACACGGACAACGCATTCCCCTCTTCCCCGGGCGGGGACCCGGCCCCGCGAACGCTAGCGTCCCCGCGCGGGCGCGTGGGCGTAAAAATTACCCTCGTGCGCGTCCGGAGAGCTGTCTAGCCTGCGCGGGAAGCGGATGTGATCTCCAGGGGGCCGGGACAGCGTGTGGACGCAGCGGGACCAGATCCAGGCGTACCAGTTCCTGCGCCGCCGTCTCGTGTCCGCGCTCGTCGCCGCGGACGCCAACCATCCGGTGTCGCCCAGCCGCCGTCTCGTGCTCGGCACGCTGCTCGGCGTCGGCGCGGCGCTGCTCGTGACCGCGGTGTTCGGGGTGATCGGCCTGGTCAGCCCGTCCGGCGGGAAGGACTGGCTGGCCGGCGGCAAGGTGATCGTCGAGGAGGACAGCGGGGCGCGGTTCGTGCTCGGCGCGGACGGCGCGGTGCACCCGGTGCTCAACTACGCGTCCGCGCGGCTGCTCGCCGGCGGCAACGGACACGAGACCGTCACGGTGCCCGCCGAGAAGCTCGGCACGGCCCCGCGCGGCACCCAGATCGGCATCGTCGGCGCGCCGGATTCCTTGCCCAGCACGCTGATCACCACCCCGTGGGCCAGTTGCAGCCGCACCACCCAGGACGCGCCCGCGTCGGCCGAACCGCTCGTCGCCGTGCTGCTGGAACCCGCCGCGTCCGGGGTCGAGCTGCCGCGCGATTCGGGCGTGATCGTGCGCGTTCCGCAGGGCGGCCGGTTCCTGCTCGCGGGCGGCCACCGGTACCGGCTGAGCGACGAAGCCGCGGCGGCCCTGCAATTCGACAGCTACCCGACGATCACCGTGTCCGCGCGCTGGATCGACACCGTGCCGGCCGGACGCGACCTCGGCGAGATCCCCGTCGACGGCGCGGGAAACCCCGGCCCGCGCGTCGGGACGCAGGAGACGCGCGTCGGCCAGGTGCTGTCGGTCGTCGACCCGATGGCCGGGCCCGCCACCGCCTCGACCTACTACCTCGTCCGCCCGGACGGCCTCGAACCCGTCGGCCAGACCGAGGCCGCGCTGCTCGTCACGACTCCGGCGAACGAACCGGCGTATCCGGGCCGTCCGGAACCGGCGCGGGTGCGCGCCGCGGACGTCGCTTCGGTGAAGAAGGTGAGCGAACCCCGTTCCGGCGGCGAGGATCCGGCGGCGTACCCGGACCGGATCCCCGGGAAAGCGCCGATCACCGGCAGCGCGGTGACCCTGTGCGCGCAGAACGGCCGCGTGACGGTCTCGGCGGATCTGCCGGTCCCGCCCGGCGCCCGCGCGCTGCCGGTGCAGAGCCGGACCGACGCCCGGGTCGCCGATGTCGTCTACGTCCCGCCCTCGCGCGGCGCGGTCGCGACCGATCCCGGGTCGGGAACCATTTATCTCGTCACGGACACGGGGCGAAAATATCCGGTGGCGAACGGGACGGCGCTCACGTCGCTGGGCTACGGTTCTGGGTCCGGGCATCCGGTCGCGGGCGGGCTTCTCGCGCTGATGCCGACCGGTCCCGCGCTCGATCCCGCCGCGGCCGGGCAGCCTGCGGGAACGGGGTGAGCGAGCCGGTGACCACGACAGCGCAGCGACCCAGCGACGTGCCGGACCGCCCCGAATCCCCAGCTTCCGGCAGCGTCCACGTCGCAGTGATCGAAGACCATCCGCTGTACCGCCGGTCGGTGGAACGCGTCCTCATGGAGGCCCCGGACGTCGAACTGGGCGCGGTGGTCGATTCGGTCGCGCGCTTCCACGTCGCGCGCCAGCCCGCCGGAAGCGTCGTCCTGCTCGACCTCGGCCTGCCGGGCGTCGCCGGCGCGGCCGCGGTGCTCGAGGTCGCCGAGCTGGGCCATCACGTGCTGGTCGTGTCGGCGCAAGCCGAGCCGGAGACGGTGCTCGCCGCGATCGCCGCCGGAGCCAAGGGATTCCTGTCGAAGGATGTCGACGTCGACGAGCTGCTGATCGCCATCCGCGCGGTCGCGGGCGGCGGCGCGTACGTGTCGGCCGTGGTCGCCGGAATGATCATCAAGGACAACACCGACCGCCCGGTCACCCGGCCGGAAATGGAACTGTCGCCGCGAGAAGTGCAGGTGCTGCGGCTCGTCGCGGCGGGCGAACGGGACGTCGACATCGCGCGGATCCTCGGCATCGGCGTCCGCACCGTGCGCGGCTACCTCGACCGGATCCGCGACAAGACCGGCGAACGGCGGCGCCCCGGCCTCGTGAAGGAAGCGATCCGCCGCGGCCTGGTGGGGAAGGAAACAGTGACGTGAAAGCCGACGAGGGGCGGCGCCGGAGCGGACCCATCCAGGTCGGGGTGATCGAAGACCACCCGCTGTACCGGGACGCGGTCGCGCGCGTGCTGAACGACGCCCCGGACATCGAACTGGGCGCGGTAGCCGACTCCGTGGCGCGGTTCGCGGTGCAGGACCAGCCGAAGGGCAGCGTGGTCGTGCTCGACCTGAAACTGCGCGGCGTCCAGGACGCGGCCGCGGTGCTCGAGGTGGGGCAGATGGGGCACAAGGTGCTCGTGGTGTCCGCGCACGCGGAACAGCCCGAGGTCCTCGGCGCGATGCAAGCCGGCGCGAAGGGCTTCCTGTCGAAGGACGTAGACGGCGACGAACTGCTTCGCGCGATCCGGACGATCGCGGAGGACAACGCGTACGTCTCGCCGACCTTGGCCGGCATGATCATCCAGGACAGCGACGAACGGCACGCGGGACCGAAGATCGTGCTGTCGGAACGGGAAAAACAGGTCCTGCGCCTGGTAGCGGCGGGGGAGCGGGACGTCGACGTCGCGGAGATCCTGGACATCAGCGTCCGGACGGTGCGGTCGTATCTGGACCGGATCCGGGACAAGACGGGAGAGCGGCGAAGGGCGGGATTCGTGCGGGTGGCGATCCGGGAAGGGTTGCTGCGTTGACGGTGAGAGACCCGGCGCGGGCCTACGACTACGACGTCGCGGTGTCCTTCGCCGGGGAAGACCGCGTTTTCGTCGAGGCGGTGGTCCGGGAGGTGGTCGACGCCGGATATAAGGTGTTCTACGACCAGGACGAGCAGGTTTCGCTCTGGGGCGAAGACCTGACCGAGTACCTGCCGAAGATCTACGAAGAACGCGCGCGGTACGCCGTGATGTTCGTTTCCCGGCATTACGCGGCCAAACCGTGGACGAGGTTCGAGCGTCGAAGCGTGCTGTTGCGGGCGATCAATCAGCCGGAACCGTATTTGCTTCCGGTGCGCTTGGACGCGACCCAGCTCGACGATGTCCGGGACAGCATCAGTTACCTGGACGGGAACATCGTCGGGGCGAGCGGCATCGCTAGCGCGATCTGCCAGAAATTGGGCAGTGCCGCCGCGGCGGGAGGAGGCGGGTTCAACGGGTATGTCCCGCGAAACGAGCACGAAGCCACGGTGCTGATCGGCGAGCGCCCCGCGGGCTGGGGATATCTGCTCTTTTCTTATCAGCTGGTGAGCGGGGTCGAGCGGCTGCTCGACGCTTATCTGGACCATCGCATGGGCTTTGCCCATCCGGACGAGTACGTGCCGGTCGACCAGGTTCCGGCGATCGTCCAACGGGAACTCGCCACAGTGATCAGCGTGACCAGGAACTTCGCCGCGGTGCTTTCCGGCGACGCGCACGCTTCCGCGTTCGCCGAAGGCGGGGACGTCCCTCGGATAATCCACATGGCAAGCCGCTACGTCGCGGTCTATGCGTCGTTCCTGGACTGGTCCTACCGGCTCCGCGGTTACGCGACGGAGTCGGACGAGGTCCACGAGGTCTTCGCGGCGCTCGCCCAGTTCGCGTACCAGCCCGTGGAGCGGTTGAGGTCCTTCGTGTACGAGTTCCGTGATCGCATGGACCCTCTGCACGGGCAACTGCTCAACGGCGAGGACATCACGATCCGGCTGAACCTCCCGCTGGAGATCTCTCCCGAGGCGTCAGCCCAATACGATCGCGCTCTCGAGGCGTTCGAACGTCACCGGCTGAGCTGACCGCTCACGACAGCCGCCGGTTGGCCAACGCCCCAGTAGCCGTCCGAGCCTTCCCCGCCACCTCCGGGTCCACGTCCACCACCAGCATCTCCACCCCGGCCCCAGCCTGCGCTTCCACCCGCCCGAAACCGTCCGCCACCAGCGAGTACCCGATGCCGGTCGGCGCCTTCGGATTCACTTCCACCCCGGTCACCGCCGGGTCGGCCTGCCCGCAAGCCGCCACCCAGCAGCCCGAGTCCAGGGCCCGTGCCCGCACCAGGACTTCCCACTGCTCCCGCTTCCCGGCTCCCGCGCCCCACGAAGCCGGGACCGTCACCACGTCCGCGCCGTCGTCGGCCAGGCGTCGGAACAGCTCCGGGAACCGCAGGTCGTAGCAGGTGGCGACCCCGAACACGGTCCCCTCCGCGGAGAAAGTCACGACCTCCGCACCCGGCGCGACAGTGTCCGATTCGGCGAAGCCGAAGGCGTCGTACAGGTGGATCTTGTCGTAGCCGAGATGCTGCCCCAGCCCGGTGATCAGCAGTGTGTTCCGCACCCGCCCGTTGTCCGCTGGCGTGAACATCCCGGCGATCACCAGCACGTCGTGCTCCGAGGCGATCGCGGCGACCGCCGTCGCCCACGGGCCGTCGAGCTGCTGCGCGACCGGGGCGAGCGGGCGGCCGAAGCGGGCCATCGTCGCCTCCGGGAACACCACCACCCGCGCTCCGGCGGCCGCCGCGGCCTCCACGCCGGAGCGAACCGTTTTCAGGTTTTCTTCCGGGTCGTCGCCCGAGTTGAGCTGGCACAACGCGATCCGGGGCACACGAGCCTCCCTGGTCCGGGGACAGCGGGTCGGCATCGAGTATCCCTGCCGGGCGCGCGCGGGCCACCTCGTACCCTGGTGTCCATGTTGAACCGCACCGACCTGCGCGGGCAGGTCCCCTCCGCTGCCGAGCTCCGTGCCGCGCTTCCGCGCGCCGAGTACGACGTGGACGCGGCGCTGCATCAGGTCCGGCCGGTGGTCGAGGCGGTCCGCGACCGCGGGGTCGAGGCGGTCCTCGAGTTCACCGAGCGGTTCGACAAGGTGCGCCCGGAGACGGTCCGCGTGCCCGCCGAAGAGCTGACCAAGGCGCTGTCCGAGCTGGACCCGCAGGTCCGCGCCGCGCTGGAGGAGTCCATCAAGCGCGCCCGGAAGGTGCACTCCGACCAGCGCCGCCAGGACGTCACGACCCAGGTCGTGCCCGGCGGCACGGTCACCGAGCGCTGGGTGCCGGTCGACCGCGTCGGCCTGTACGCGCCGGGCGGGCTGGCGGTGTACCCGTCGACCGTGGTGATGAACGTCGTCCCGGCGCAGCTGGCCGGCGTGCGCTCGCTGGTCGTGTGCTCGCCGCCGCAGGCCGCGTTCGGCGGGCGGCCGCACCCGACGATCCTGGCCGCGGCCGCGCTGCTCGGCGTCGACGAGGTGTGGGCGGTCGGCGGCGCGCAGGCGGTCGCGCTGGTCGCCTACGGCGGCGTCGACACCGACGGCGCCGAACTGGCCCCGGTGGACATCGTCACCGGCCCCGGCAACATCTTCCTCACCGCGGCCAAGCGCCTGGTCCGCGGCGTGATCGGGATCGACTCCGAGGCCGGTCCGACCGAGATCGCGATCCTCGCCGACGAGACGGCCGACCCGGCGCACGTCGCCGCCGACCTGATCAGCCAGGCCGAGCACGACCCGCTGGCCGCGAGCGTCCTGGTGACCACGTCCGAGGAGTTGGCCGACGCGGTCGAGACGGAACTGGCCGCCCGCGTCCCCGCGACGAAGCACTCCGAGCGGGTCGGCCAGGCGCTGGGCGGCAAGCAGTCCGGCGTCATCCTGGTGTCCACTGTGGACGACGGACTGCGCGTCGTGGACGCGTATGCCGCCGAGCACCTGGAAATCCAGACCGCGAACGCCCGCGAAGTGGCCGCACGGGTGCGCAACGCCGGAGCGATCTTCGTCGGCGCGTACGCCCCGGTTTCGCTGGGCGACTACTGCGCCGGCTCGAACCACGTGCTGCCCACCGGCGGGTTCGCGCGGCATTCCTCGGGCCTGTCGGTGCAGAGCTTCCTGAAGGGGATCCACGTCGTGGACTACTCCGAGGACGCCCTGCGCGAGATCGCTCCCCGCGTCGTCGCGCTCGCGGACGCCGAAGACCTGCCCGCGCACGGCGAAGCCGTCACCGCACGTTTCGAAGGAGACGGCCGATGAACGAAGCCACTCCCGGCGGCGAGGTCACCCTCGCCGAACTCCCGCTGCGCGAGGACCTGCGGGGCCGCACCCCGTACGGCGCGCCGCAGCTGGACGTCCCGATCCGGCTCAACACCAACGAAAACCCGTACCCGCCGCCGCCCGAACTGGTCGACGACGTCGCCGAGGCCGTGCGCGCCGAAGCCGCGTCGCTGCACCGGTACCCGGACCGCGACGCGGTGGCGCTGCGCACCGATCTGGCGGACTACCTCACCGTGTCCACCCGGGTCGTGCTGTCCGAGGCGAACGTGTGGGCGGCGAACGGGTCGAACGAGATCCTGCAGCAGATCCTGCAGGCGTTCGGCGGCCCCGGCCGCACCGCGCTGGGCTTCGAGCCGTCGTACTCGATGCACCCGATCATCGCGACCGGCACGCGTACCGACTGGCTGCCGGTGCCGCGCCGCGCGGACTTCTCGCTCGACACCGCGCAGGCCGCCCGAGCGGTCGCCGAGCGGAAGCCGGACATCGTCTTCGTGACCAGCCCGAACAACCCCACCGGCGGGTCGATCCCGCTGGACCAGCTGCGCGGCGTGCTCGACGCGGCCCCGGGGATCGTCGTGGTGGACGAGGCGTACGCGGAGTTTTCGTCGCAGGCCAGCGCGATCGAGCTGATCGCGGAGTACCCGGCGAAGCTGATCGTGTCGCGCACGATGAGCAAGGCGTTCGCCTTCGCCGGCGGACGGCTGGGCTACCTCGCCGCCGCACCGGCCATCGTGGACGCCCTGCAGCTGGTCCGCTTGCCGTACCACCTTTCCAAGGTCACCCAGGCGGCCGCCCGTGCCGCCCTCCGGCACGCCGACGCCACCCTCGCGTCGGTGCACCGGCTCTCCGCCGAACGCGACCGCGTCGTGGAAGCCTTGCTGGGCTTGGGATTCACCCCGGTGCCGAGCGACGCCAACTTCGTCCTCTTCGGACGGTTCAGCGACGCGCCGGCCAGCTGGCAGTCCTATTTGGACCACGGCGTGCTGATCCGGGACGTGGGCATCGAAGGCCACCTGCGGGTGACCGTCGGCACCCCGGAAGAGAACGACGCTTTCCTCGAAGCGAGTAAGGAAGTCAAGCGATGAGCCGCGTCGGCAAGGTGGAGCGCACCACCAAGGAATCGTCCATCCTGGTCCAGCTGGACCTCGACGGGACCGGCCAGGTGGAGATCGCCACCGGCGTGCCGTTCTACGACCACATGCTCACCGCGTTCGGCGTGCACGGCTCGCTGGACCTGAAGGTCGAAGCGACCGGCGACGTCCACATCGACGCCCACCACACCGTCGAGGACACCGCGATCGTGCTCGGCCAGGCGCTGCGCCAGGCCCTCGGGGACAAGAGCGGCATCCGCCGCTTCGGCGACGCGTGGATCCCGATGGACGAAACCCTCGCCCACGCCGCGATCGACGTCTCCGGCCGCCCGTACTGCGTGCACGTCGGGGAACCGGAGCAGTTCAACACCTTCACGATCGGCAACAACTACCCGTTCGTCCTGACCCGGCACGTCTTCGACTCGCTGGCGTTCCACGCGCAGATCGCCCTGCACGTCCGCGTCATCCACGGCCGCGACCCGCACCACATCGCGGAAGCGGAGTACAAGGCCGTGGCGAGGGCACTGCGGGCGGCCACGGAACCGGACCCGCGCGCCGGGGGGATTCCGTCCACGAAGGGCGTGCTTTAACGGCTACGAACGTGCGCGGCGTTGCTGCTGGACGCCGCGCACGGTGGCCGCGACGGGAATGCGGCCCGCATCGAGCAGGAGAAGCGGGAATCGACCTCGCGATATTCAGGTCGGTAATTCGCGGGGAAGCTCGCTCCAGCGGACCGGCACCGCGCACTCGGTTCTCGTTCTGACCGCTCACACACGGAACACCGTCCGCGGAGCGGCATAAGCCACCGGCCCGGGAAAGTGTTCGGCGGCAAGGCGAACCGCGTCGCGGGCGGTGACCGTGTGGCCGAGATGCGTGAGCACCAGTCGTGCGGCTCCGGCAGCCGCGTGGCCCGCTTCCGCCGGAGTCAGGTGTTCCGCGGACGGCTCGATGCTGTCCGCTTCGCACAGGAACAGATCCGTCCCCTTCGCCAGCTCCGAGAGCGCCGAGCACGGCCCGGTGTCCCCGGAGTACGCGAAAGTCCGCTCTCCGTCAGTGATCCGCACCCCGAACGCCGGGAACCCGTGCGACACGGCCACCGTCTCGAGGCGCAGCCCGCCGACTTGGGTCCGATGTCCGTCGTGGAGTTCCCGGACGGCGAACGCCTCCTCGATCGGCGCGCGGCCGGTGTTGCTCAGGAACGCGGAGATCCGCGCCGCCGTCCCCGGCGGGCCGTAGAGCGGGATCGGCCGCCGCGGGCGGAGATCCGCGAACAACAGTGCGTACACCGCCGGTAACAGATCCGCGACGTGGTCCGCGTGCAGATGCGAGATCCAGATCGCGTCCAGCTCGGCCGGCGAGACGTGTTCCTGCAGGGCAGCGAGGGTGCCGGGCCCGGCGTCGAGCCAGATCGCGGTGTCCTCGTGGCGCACCAGGTACCCGGAGCACGGAGCGTCCGGGCGCGGGTACGGCGTCGCGCTGCCCAGTACCGTCACGGTGAAAGCCATGTGGCACGCTAACCCCTGTGAGCAAAGAACTGATCGCGGTCCTGCTGCTGGCCCTCGGCGGCTTCCTGGCCGGCGGGGTCTACTCGCTGTGGAAGACCGCGAAGTTCTTCGCCGTGGTGCTGGGCATCGCGGCAGTGCTGGCGATCGGCGGGGCCATCGCCTGGCTGGTCAGCTGACCACTCCGGGATCTTCCCGCTTCCGACGCACGCTTCCCGCACTGTTGACGCGGGTCTGCTCGCCGACGCGGGCTTGGGTCGCCGACGTGGACCTGCTCGCCGACGTGGACCTGCTCGCCTACGCGGACTTGGCCGCCGACGCGGACCTTCTCGCGCAGGCGCGTGCCCGCGCCTGCCCTGTGCCGCCCAGCAATTGATGCGGACTGAGGTTCACCCCGGGTCGTGGACACCGAGTTAGCAGGAT
>NZ_SDLT01000004.1 GCF_004522235.1 Amycolatopsis nivea | reverse complement strand
GGCAGTCCGGGCCGCCGTCCGGCCCGCAGCAGCTCCCGCCGTCGGGTCCGCAGCCGATCCCGCCGAACCAGCCGCCGAACCGCGGCCAGCTCCCGCAGCCGACCCCGCCGCCCGCGAACGTGCCGGGCCCGCAGCCGCCGGTGCACCGCGGCCGCGGCCCGCGTCCCGGCACACCGATCCGGCCGTGGCAGGAAGAGGCGATGCGGGACCCGGACGCCACCCGGTTCATCCCGCGCACCGCGGGCGTTCCGCTGGCGGCCCCCTCGCGCTGGCCGACCGCCGACCCGGACGTGCTGCGCCCGTACGACGCGCTGGCCACCCAGGTCATGCCGCGGATCAAGGATGCGCCGCTCGCGCGTCCGGCCGAGGCTCCCGAACAGCCGAAGGACGAGGGTCCTTCGGTCGCGAAGGAATCCGGCCGGATGGCGATCGCGTCGCTGATCAGCCGGATCACCGGGTTCCTGTGGAAGGTGCTGCTCGTCGCGGCGATCGGCAACGGGATCGCGACCGACTCGTTCAACGTCGCGAACACGATGCCGAACATCATCTTCGAGCTGCTGCTCGGCGGCGTGCTCACCAGCGTGGTGGTGCCGCTGCTGGTGCGTTCGCAGGACGACCCGGACCACGGCCAGGCCTACGCGCAACGGCTGCTGACCACCGGCGTCACCGTGCTGTTCATCGGCACCGTGATCGCGGTGATCGCGGCGCCGGCGTTCACGTCGCTGTACATCGATTCGTCCGGCAACGCGAGCGCGGGCCTGACCACCGCGTTCGCCTATCTGCTGCTGCCGGAGATCTTCTTCTACGGCGTGTTCGCGCTGGTCTCGGCGATGCTGAACGCCAAGCACGTGTTCGGTCCGACCGCGTGGGCCCCGGTGATCAACAACCTGGTGGTCATCTTCACCATCCTCGTGGTGTGGCTGATGCCCGGTTCGATCGACACCGGCAACCCGTCGCTCACCGATCCGAAGGTGCTCACGCTCGGCCTCGGCGTCACCGGCGGCATCGCCGCGCAGGCGCTCATGCTGATCCCGCCGCTGCTGCGGTCCGGCTTCCGCCCGCGCTGGCGCTGGGGCCTGGACAGCCGGATGAAGGAGTTCGGCGGGCTGGCCCTGTGGGTCGTCGGCTACGTCGCGGTCAGCCAGGTCGGCCTCACGATCACCACTCGCGTGCTCACCAAGGGCACCTCGGGCGGCGTCACCGCCTACAACTACGCGTGGCTGCTGTTCCAGCTGCCCTACGGCGTGCTCGGCGTCTCGCTGCTGACCGCGATCATGCCGCGAATGAGCCGCGCCGCCGCCGACGGCGACACGAAGAAGCTGGTCAGCGACCTGTCGTATGCCTCGCGGATCTCGACGGTGACCCTCGTCCCGATCTCCGCGGTGATGACGATCGTCGGCTCGTCGATGGGTGTCGCGCTGTTCGCGCTGGGCAAGGGCTCGCTGGAAGGCGCCGAGCGGATGGGCCAGGCGCTGGCGATCACCGCGTTCGCGCTGCTGCCGTACGCGCTGGTGATGCTCCAGATGCGGGTGTTCTACGCGATGAAGGACGCCCGCACGCCGACGTTGATCATGATCGTGATGACCGTGGTCAAGGTGCCGCTGCTGTTCCTGTGCCCGGTGCTGTTGAACCCGGAGAACGTCGTGCTCGGCGTGATGATGGTGAACGCGCTGACCTACGTGATCGGCGCGATGCTCGGCCAGGTGTGGCTGTGGGTGACGCTCGGCAACCTGCGCAGCAAGCGGGTGATCGGGGTGATCCTGTTCACGGTCGTGGCGAGCGTCCTCGGGGTCGGCGCGGCGTGGGTCGTCGGGCTGATCGTGCCCTCGTCCCTCGGCCCGGTTCTGCACGCCTGGATCAAGCTCGTCCTGCAGGGACTCGTCGGGATCGTGGTCTCGTTCGGGGTGCTCATGGCGCTGAAGGTCGAGGAGCTGAAGCCCGTAACATCGAGATTCACCCGATTGATCAAGCGCGGGTAACGATTGATTCACGACTCACGACGCTTCTACGGCTGATGATCCGGGTACCCTCGGTGCCGGGAGCGAAGCGGGAGAGAGCGTGGACACGAGACGAAGCGAGCAGGCGGGGGACGCCGCGGGCATTCGCGCCCGGGGCGGATCGCTCGCGCCCGGACGCGTCGTAGGGGACGGCCGGTATCGCCTGCTTGCCCAGTTCGGGGTAGATGAGCGGGCCGCCGCGCACCTCTGGCGCGCGCGGGACGGGCAGCTCAAACGGGACGTCGCACTGACGCTGCTGGTCGGCGATCCGGCCGATCCGGAGGCGGCGAGGCAGGCGAGGCGCACCCTGGAACGGGCCGCGCACGCGTCGAAGTTCGGGCACGGCGGCGTCGCGCGAGTGCTGGATGTGCTCAGCCTCGGCAGCGGCGTCACCTCCAGCGAGGGACTGCTCGGCGTCGTGGTGGCGGAGTGGACCAAGGGCAGCGACCTGGTGGACCTGGTCGCGCAGCGCCCGGTGGCCCCCGCCGCGGCCGCGCGGATGGTGCAGGCGCTCGCAGAGGCGGTCGACCACGCCCACCAGAACGGTCTCGTCCTCGGCCTCGACCACCCGCAGCGGCTGCGGCTCACGCCGGGCGGCGCGCTCAAGCTCGCCTTCCCCGGCCCGCTGCCCGAAGCCACTCTCCGCGACGACGTCAAGGCGCTCGGCGCGGTGCTGTATCTGCTGCTCACCGGACGCTGGGCGCTGCCGGGCGGGCCGCCCGCGATCCCCGCGGCGCCGCTCACGCCGCAGGGGCACGTCGTGCCGCCGCGGTCGCTGGTGCCTGCGGTGCCGCCGGAGCTGTCCTCGCTGGCCGTGCGCACGATCGAGGACGGCGGCAGCGGCGGGATCCGCACCAGCTCGGCCATTCTGCGCGTGCTCGGCCAGGTCGCCGAGCAGGAGGAACGCACCCAGCTGATCAACGCGGTCGGCAAGGACGACCCGGCGGCGGAGACCGACGGCACGATCTGGACCACGAAGAAGCCGGTGAAGGACGTCGCGCGGCGGCGGAAGCTGGCCTTCGGCGTCACCGTGCTGGTGGTCGCGACCGTGGTCATCCTCGCGTGGGGCGGGCTGATGCTGATCAACCTGTTCCAGGGCGACGGCAAGCCGACCGGTCCCACGATCAACGTCGCGGCCCCGCCGAGCAGTGCTCCGGCGAAACCGGGCAACCCGGCGCCACCGCCGGGCAACCAGCCGCCCGCGGCGCCGAAGATCGGCGACCCGGTGGCCCCGAAGTCGGCGACGCTCTACAACCCGCAGGGCTCCGGCGACAACGCGGGCCGGGCGAAGAACACGATCGACGGCGACCCGGGCACGGTCTGGAAGACCGACCAGTACCAGCAGCAGCTGCCCGCGCTGAAGCCCGGCGTCGGCATCGCGGTCTCGTTCGACAACCCGGTGAACCTCGCGCAGGTGAAGATCAGCGCGGACAGCCCGGGCACGAAGGTCGAGATCCGGTCGGCGGACAGCAAGAATCCGCAGCTCGACGACACGAAGGTGGTCGGGAGCGGCGACCTGAACGGCCCGGACACCACGATCACCCTGCAGCAGCCGACACAAAGCCAGTACTTCATCGTCTGGATCACCCAGCTGGGCGACAACGGCGGCGACGGCTTCCTGAGCCAGATCGGAGAGCTGAGCTTCCTGCCTGCGGCGTGAGCTGCGAGCACGACTCAGTAGGCTCTGCCGGGTGACGGCTGCAGCTCCCACGGATGCGGATCTGATCGCGGCGCACGCCGCGGGCGATCCGCATGCGTTCAGTGAACTGGTCCGGCGGCATCGAGACCGCATGTGGGCGGTAGCGCTGCGCACGCTGCGCGATCCGGAAGAGGCGGCGGACGCGCTGCAGGAGGCGTTCATCTCGGCCTTCCGCGCGGCGGGCAAGTTCCGCGCGGAGTCGCAGGTCACGACCTGGCTGCACCGGATCGTGGTGAACGCGTGCCTCGACCGGATCCGGCGGAAGCAGGCCCGGCCGACCGTGCCGCTGCCCGAGACCGGCGAGTACAACGAACCGGCCGCGCCCGGCGACTCGATGGCCGAGAAGGAGACCAGCCTGCTGGTCCGCAAAGCGCTCGACGAGCTGCCCGAAGACCAGCGCGCGCCGATCCTGCTCGTCGACGTCGAGGGCTATTCGGTGGCCGAGACGGCGAAAATGCTCGGCATCGCCGAGGGCACGGTCAAGAGCCGGTGCGCGCGCGGCCGGGGAAAACTCGCGAAGGTTCTCGGGCATCTGCGGAACCCGGACGGGGGTGGCGACGTCCCAACTAACGAAAGCAAACGCAAGCACGCCACTTCGGAGGGGTCCCGGAGTGCCGGGCGAGCCCAGCGCTCGCCGGGGAACGGGGAGGGACGATGACGGACGAGAGCCGGGGGGCAGGCGGAACCATCGGGCCGCCCTGGTCTGTCGACCTGCTCGCCGACCTCCACGCCGGGGTCCTCGACGACCAGGAGGCAGCGCAGCTGTGGCCGCGGGTGAACGCGGATCCGGAGGCGCGCGCGATCATCGAGGCCCTGGAGGCGACCACCGCCGACCTGTCCGCGCTCGCCGCGGAACCGGCGCCGCCGATGCCCGCCGAGTTCGCGGCGAGGCTCGACGCCGCGCTCGCCGCGGAGTCGGCGGCCCGGCAGGAGGCGACGTTTCCGGCGGCCGCACCGGAGCCCGCTGAACAGGCGGTCGCGCCGGTGGTGGACCTGTCGGCGGCGCGGAAACGGCGGAACCGGCAGCTCGGCTGGGGCGCCGGGATCCTGACCGCCGCCGCGGCCGCCGCGGTAGCGATCACGCTGACCGTTCCCGGTGCGACCAAGACCAATACGTCCGGCGTCGCCGCGCCCGCGCCGTCTTCGGCAAGCGGCCCGTCCGTCGGCAGCGACGGCAGCGGTGCGGAAGCGCTGCTGGGCGGCGGTCTCGGCGTGCGGAACTACGGTCCGCTGCAGGACTCGAAACGCTTCGACGCGTGCGTCGCGGCGGCCGGCATGGACCCGGCGGTGCGGCCGGAAGGCGTGCGGCCGGTGACCGTCGAGGGCAAGCCGGGCGTGGTGGCGATTTACACCACCGGCAAGCTCGCGCAGTTCCGGCTGGTCGCGTTCGGCGCGGACTGCGGGCCGGGGAACGCGGACAAGCTGTTCGACAAGGTGGTCGGCAAGAAGTAGCGGGCAGGACGTAGCGGGCGTCACCGCCGGGAACACCTCCACCTACGATCGTGTTGAGCCTGGAGCACAGGTCATGACGAGCGGAGGGTTGACGGGTGGCTGCCGAGGAAATCAGGAACCTGATCGTCGTCGGGTCGGGTCCTGCCGGTTACACCGCAGCGGTCTACGCGGCGCGCGCACAGCTCGAACCGCTGGTGTTCGAGGGCACGCAGTTCGGCGGCGCGCTGATGACGACCACCGAGGTCGAGAACTTCCCGGGCTTCCGCGACGGGATCCAGGGTCCGGACCTGATGGAGGAGATGCGCAAGCAGGCCGAACGGTTCGGCGCGGAGCTGCGCGCGGAGGACGTCGAGTCGCTTGAGCTGACCGGCGACGTGAAGTACGTCGTCGCGAACGGCAAGCGCTACGCCGCCCGCGCCGTCGTGCTGGCCATGGGCGCCGCCGCGCGGTACCTGAAGGTGCCGGGCGAGCAGGAGCTGCTCGGCCGCGGCGTGTCCGCCTGTGCGACCTGTGACGGTTTCTTCTTCCGCGACCACGACATCGCGGTGGCCGGCGGCGGCGACTCGGCGATGGAGGAGGCGACCTTCCTGACGAAGTTCGCCAAGTCCGTCACGATCGTGCACCGCCGCGACGAGTTCCGGGCGTCGAAGATCATGCTCGAACGCGCTCGCGCGAACGACAAGATCAAGTGGCAGCTGAACTCGCAGATCACCGGCGTCGAAGGCGACGGGACCGTGTCCGGCCTGAAGGTGCGCGACACGCAGTCCGGCGAGGAGAAGACGCTCGACGTGACCGGGTTCTTCGTCGCGATCGGCCACGATCCGCGCAGCGAGCTGGTGCGCGGTCAGGTGGACGTGGACGAGGACGGCTACGTGCTCACGCAGGGCCGCACGTCGTACACGAACCTGCCCGGGGTGTTCGCCGCCGGCGACCTCGTGGACCGCACCTACCGGCAGGCGATCACCGCGGCCGGTTCCGGCTGCAGCGCGGCGATCGACGCGGAACGATGGCTCGCGGAGCACGGCGAGGCCGAGGCGAACGAAGCACCGGAACTGGTCGGCGGCGGCTACGGCGCCGGCGAGCACTGACTTTCCCACCGAGTTGAAGGAGCAAGCGATGTCCGAACCCGTGAAGGTGACCGACAAGTCGTTCGTGGACGACGTCCTGACCAGCGAGAAGCCCGTTCTCGTCGACTTCTGGGCGACCTGGTGCGGGCCGTGCAAGATGGTCGCCCCGGTGCTCGAGGAGATCGCGAAGGAAAACGGCGACAAGATCACCGTCGCGAAGCTCGACATCGACGAGAACCCGAACACGGCGCGTGACTACCAGGTGATGTCGATTCCGACGCTGATCCTGTTCCAGGGCGGCAAGCCGGTGAAGCAGATCGTGGGCGCGAAGCCGAAGGCCGCGCTGCTGTCCGATCTCGCCGACGTGCTCTGAGCGGTCCACCTGCTGAGAACCCGGGCCAGCGGCGATCGACTCGCCGGTCCGGGTTCTCGCACGTTCGGGAACCACCCGCACGGGGGTGGGCACGCAGGTGCACTCGGCGTGTCCGCCGCGCGGCGACGCACCCGCCGGTGGCGCACCGACCGGGCCTGCGTCCTTACCGAGAGTTCACAGGGCACAATAGGTGCCTGGGTACACCCCCTACCCGGGTTTCTGTTTCGCATCGAGCCGGTTTCGGTGCCTGAGGAAGAGCGAGGAGTGCATGCGGGTACTCCGCCGCGGTGACGCCGGTCCCGACGTCGCCGAGATCAGGTCGATCCTTGCCGGGATGGATCTGCTCCCGCCGGTGGCGGGGACCGAGCGGTACAACACGTTCGACGTCGCGGTGGAGCAGGCCGTGCGCGCGTTCCAGCAGCGCCGCGGGCTCATCACCGACGGGGTGGTGGGCCCGGCGACGTACCAGGCGCTCAAGGGCGCGAGCTATCACCTCGGGAGCCGCCCGCTCCAGTACCTTTTGTCGTCGCCGGTGCACGGCGACGACGTTTTCACTCTTCAGGAGCGGCTCACCGAACTGGGCTTCGACGCGGGCCGCCCGGACGGCTATTTCGGCCCCCAGACCGAACGCGCCCTGCGCACGTTCCAGCGCGACATGCGGCTGACGTCGGACGGCATCTGCGG
Organism: Amycolatopsis nivea; assembly: GCF_004522235.1. Classification (GTDB taxonomy): domain Bacteria; phylum Actinomycetota; class Actinomycetes; order Mycobacteriales; family Pseudonocardiaceae; genus Amycolatopsis; species Amycolatopsis nivea. The sequence goes on along the minus strand of NZ_SDLT01000004.1, from coordinate 315,189 downwards.
CCCGGCCACCATCCGCGAACTGCACCGCCTGTCCTCGCCGCGCGCTCGCGGCGGCCGCCCGGTTTTCCTGCGCGAGCAGGAGCAGGTGCGCCAGGCGGGCCCGCGGCTGCGCGGCAAGCGCATCGTGATCGACCCGGGCCACGGCGGCGAAGACCTCGGTGTCGTCGCGGGAGGCCTGCGCGAGGCAGACATCGCCTGGGACCTGGCGCGGCGGCTCGAAGGCCGGATGCAGGCCACCGGCATGGAGGCCCTGATCAGCCGGGGCCCGAACCACAGCCCGACGGATTTCGAACGCGCCCGTTTCGCCAACGACGCTGGCGCGGACCTGTTCCTGTCGCTGCACAGCGACGGCAACCCGTCGCCGCGCGCGCAGGGCGTCGCGAGCTTCCACTTCGGCACCGGCAACGGCACGACGTCCACCGTCGGCGAACTCTTGGCCGGCTTCATCCAGCGCGAGGTCGCGGCCCGTACCGGCCTGCTGGACTGCCGCACGCACTACAAGACGTGGGAGATCTTCACCCGCACGCGCTGCCCGGCCGTCCGCGTGGAAATCGGCTACCTGACGAACCCGGACGACGCCGCCCGCCTTGGCGACCCCGCCTTCCGCGACGTCGTGGCCGAGGGCATCCTCATCGCGGTCAAGCGCCTCTACCTCCTCGGCGAAGGCGACCAGCCCACCGGCACCTTCACCTTCGCCGACGTCCTGGCCCACGAACTGGCCAAGGCCGAATAGCCCTCTCTCGCTATTCGCCCCCTCCGGTTCTCCCTGCCTTACCCCTAGCCCCACCCTGATTCGCCCTGCCCGGGCCTTTCCCCGCCAAGACCGCCCAGGGCCCCACTCAGCGCGCCCCGCCGCCGCACCGCCCTCTCAGCCCGTGTTTACCCGTGCTGACCCGCCCGCACCCCGAGCAACCACTACCCACAGTCACCACCAGCCGCCGCCCCCTCGGCGACCCCTCCCGAGCACCGCCACCCCCGAACCAACCGCACCCGCGCCCTAAAACAACCGGAGCCCCCACACCGCTTAACCGGCGCCACAAGAACTTGCGCCGAACTGCCACAACACCCACCACACCTGGGGGCAGCCCCCACCCTTCCCGGGGGGCGTCCCCAGATCCATTCTATCCATCCACAGCTTTTCCACGGCCTCTATCTGCAATCTGTGGATAACTCGGGGACTCTTCCACAGTTGTGCACAGGTACCGGGAGTGGGTGTTTTCCGCGCGGATCCGAGGTGGTATGGGGCTCGTCGGACTCGGTCCTGGGGCATCCGAGGTCCACCCCCGGCGGCGGCGAACAGGCCGGGGCTGACCTCGGGCGATGCTGTTCGAGCGGCCGCACAACCCAGTCGGGAATGAGGGTCGCGGTGAGCAGTAAAGCGGGCGAGCGGCGGTAGTTGTCGCGACGGTCGGCACGGAGAGTGACCGGGTAGCCGGGGAGTGGCGGAGTACTGCGGGCTAGCCGGGACGGGCGTTCATGGTGGGTGCCAGCGAGGTCATTCTGGCTGACCTGCCTGGGGCACGAAGCCGGTCAGGCGCGGCCGAGGCTCGGTTCCGCGGTCGTGATCGTCACTTGGCCCAGCAGACGTTCGAGTGCCGCTTCGACGTCTTCCTTCCAGGTGATCGCCGAGCGCAGTTCCAGGCGCAGGCGCGGGTACTTCGGGTGCGGGCGCACCGTTTTGAAGCCCACGCTCTGCAGGAACGCGGCGGGGAGCACGCACGAGTGCTGGCCCAGCGGGTCCTCGTCGTCAGGGGTGGCGTCGCCGAAGGATTCGATCGCGCGGACGCCGCGTTTGGTCAGGTCCTTCGCCACGGCCTGCACCAGCATCCGGCCGAGGCCGCCGCCGCGGAATTCCGGCAGGACCTGGAAGGCGGTGAGCAGGACGGCGTCGGCGCTCGGCGGCGACGTCGGGAAGGCGAGCGAGCGGGGCACCGCGTTCGGCGGGGCGTACAGCACGAACCCGACCGGCAACGTGTCGCTGTAGACGATGCGGCCGCAGGAACCCCATTCCAGCAGCACGCTGGACACCCAGGCTTCCTTCTCGACCTCGGTGGAGCCGTACTCCTCGGCCTGCGCCTTCAGGTGCGGCGCGAGCTCCCAGTACACGCACTGCCGGCAGTTCTTGGGAAGGTGCTCGAGATTGTCCAGGGTGACGCCCACCACGCGACGTGACACCTGAAACCTCCCTGGACCCCGCAACTCCGGCCATCGCGCCCGCAAGAGCGCAGGCGGCACCGGAAGAACCACCCCGAGGATAGGCCGATGTGACAAGCGCCGGAAGAGCGGGGAGCCGGAAGAGGCCGCGGTTACACTCGATGGATCTACCAGCAGGTACCCACCGAGCCCTCAGGTGTCCGATGACCGAGAACCGCCCCGCCAAGCCGCAGACCGGCCGCCACAATCTCGACCCGCACCTCGACCGGTACGCAGCACGTACCGCCGGGATGACCGCATCCGAGATCCGCGCGCTTTTCGCAGTGGCAAGCCGGCCGGAGGTCGTCTCGCTCGCCGGCGGCATGCCGAACCTCGCCGCGCTGCCGCTCGACACCCTCTCGGCTCAGGTCGGCGAGATCATCGCCGAGGAGGGGCTCGTCGCCCTGCAGTACGGGTCCGCGCACGGGATTCCCGCGCTGCGTGACCAGATCTGCGAAATCATGGCTCTCGAGGGGATCAAGGCGCACCCCGACGACGTCGTGGTCACCGTCGGTTCCCAGATGGGCCTCGACATGGTGACCCGGCTTTTCTGCGACCCGGGTGACGTCGTGATCGCCGAGGGCCCGTCGTACGTCGGTGCGCTCGGTTCGTTTTCCGCTTACCAGGCGAACGTCGTGCACGTCGCGATGGACGAGCACGGTCTCGTGCCCGAAGGGTTGCGGGAAGCCTTGCGCCAGGCTGAAAAAGCCGGGCAGCGGGTCAAATTCCTTTACACGATCCCGAATTTCCACAACCCGGCCGGCGTGACGCTGTCGGTCGACCGGCGGCCGGAAATCGTCGAGATCTGCCGCGAGCACGGCGTGCTGATCATCGAGGACAACCCGTACGGCCTGCTCGGTTTCGACGGCCAGACCTACCCGGCGCTGCGCTCGCTCGACCCGGACAACGTCGTGTACCTCGGCTCGTTCTCGAAGACGTTCGCCTCCGGGCTGCGCGTCGGCTGGGTGCTCGCGCCGCACGCGGTGCGCGAAAAGCTCGTGCTGGCAGCGGAATCCGCGACGCTGTGCCCGCCGACCTTCAACCAGATGATCGTCTCGCGCTACCTCGCGACGCACGATTGGAAGGGCCAGATCAAGAAGTTCCGGGAGAACTACCGCGAACGCCGCGACGCGATGTTGTCGGCGCTGCAACAGTATTTGCCGCCCGGCTGCTCTTGGACCAACCCCGACGGTGGCTTCTACGTGTGGGTCACCGTGCCGGAAGGCGTTGACACCAAAGCGATGTTGCCGCGTGCGGTCACCGCTCGGGTCGCGTACGCGTCCGGCACCGGTTTCTACGCCGACGGTTTCGGCTCCCGCCAGATGCGGTTGTCGTACTGCTATCCGACGCCGGAACGCATCCGCGAGGGCGTGCGCCGGCTCGCCGCCGTGCTCGAGTCCGAAATGGACCTCAACCGCACCTTCGGTAGCGTGAAGGCGCGCACCATCCCGGGGCCCGAGACCCCGTCTCCGGACACGGTCTGACCGGCCCAGCAACACTAAGGAGTTCCCACGGTGGTCGACCGTACCGTTGCCGTGCTCGCCGGCGGGCTTTCCCACGAACGCGACGTTTCGCTCCGCTCCGGGCGCAGGCTTTCCGCCGCGCTGCGGGCCGAGGGCCTCACGGTGGAGGAGTGGGACACCGACGCCGGGCTGCTGGAACGGCTGCGCACGCAGCGTCCGGACGCGGTTGTCGTCGCCCTGCACGGCGGTGAGGGCGAGAACGGCTCGGTGCAGACCGTGCTGGAGATGCTCGACGTGCCGTTCGTCGGCACCCATTCGCAGGGCTGCCGCCGCGCCTGGGACAAGCCGACCGCGAAGGCGTTCGTGCAGCAGGCCGGGTTCTCGACGCCGGACTGGATTGTGTTGCCGCACAGCACTTTCCGCGAACTGGGCGCGCAGTCGGTGCTCGACGCGATGGTCGAGCGGCTCGGTCTGCCGCTGATCCTCAAGCCGGATCAGGGCGGGTCGGCGCTCGGCACGCAGGTGGTTCGGGAGGCAGCGGAGCTGCCCGCGGCGATGGTCGGCTGCTTCGCCTATGGCGACACCGTGCTCGCGGAACGGTTCGTAGACGGCGTTGAAGTGGCCGTCACGGTCATCGAAGGGGAGAACGGGGCCGAGGCCCTGCCCGCGGTCGAGATCGTGCCGGAGAGCGGCGTCTATGACTACACCGCGCGCTACACCGCGGGGCTCACCGACTTCTTCACCCCGGCCCGGATTTCCGACGAGGCCGCGAAGGCGGTCAGCGAACTCGCCGTCGGCGCGCACCGGTGGCTCGGGCTGCGCGACATCTCGCGCACCGACGCGGTGATCACGCCGGACGGGGGAGTCCACTTCCTCGAAGTGAACCTCTCGCCGGGTCTCACCGAAACGTCGACGGTGCCGATGGCGGTCGAAGCCGCCGGCACCACGCTCGGTTCAGTTTTCGCGGACCTCGTCGCGCGCGCCGTCGCTCGCGCGAACTGAAAACTGGCGGACGGGGGCGGGCGGCGGACTGCCGCCCCTCCCCGCGCCGGTCGATTCCGGCGGCCACTCCGCGTGACCGTGGCCGCCTCGATCCGCAATCATCACCGTGACGAAACGCCCCTGGGTGATCCCTAATCGGTTTCGTCGCTCTGATTCGCCGATTTTTCCCCGGAATTCGCGTCGATGATCCCGACGATCCGCTCAAGATCGTCAACCGACCCGAACTCGAGAACGATGCGCCCCTTGCGCCGGCCGAGGTCGACCTTCACCCGAGTATCGAACCGATCGGACAGCCGGTTCGCGAGTTCCTGCAATCCGGGTGCCTGGATCTGCTTTCGGGGAGCGGCCTTCGGCTTCGCCGGCTTCTCGCTCTTCTTCAGCGTGACGGCTTCCTCGGTGGCCCGCACCGACATGCCCTCCGCGACGATCCGCGCCGCCAGTTCCTCCTGGCTTTCCGGATCCTCCAACGACAGCAGCGCCCGCGCGTGCCCGGCGGACAGGACGCCCGCGGCCACCCGCCGCTGCACGGGGAGGGGGAGCTTGAGCAACCGGATGGTGTTCGTGATGACCGGACGGCTGCGCCCGATGCGACCGGCCAGCTCCTCGTGTGTCACCGCGAACTCGTCGAGGAGCTGCTGATAGGCCGCCGCCTCTTCGAGCGGGTTCAGCTGCACGCGGTGGATGTTCTCCAGCAGCGCGTCCCGCAGCATCGACTCGTCGGCGGTCTGCCGCACGATCGCCGGGATCGCCTCGAGCTCCGCCTGCTGCGAGGCGCGCAGCCGGCGCTCGCCCATGACGAGTTCGTACTCGTCGTCGCCGAGTTCGCGGACGACGATCGGCTGCATGAGCCCGAACTCGCGGATCGAATGCTCGAGTTCGGCGAGTGCTTCCTCGTCGAAAACCTGGCGCGGCTGCTTCGGGTTCGGCTTGACCGAGCTGACCGGGATCTCGCGGTACACCGCGCCGGCGACCTCGCCGCTCGGCTGGCCCGCGGCACCGTTCGCCGCGAACCAGCCCTTGTCCTCGCGTACCGCTTTCTCCGCGGGCGTGCTGGCCTCGGTCGCGGCCGGAGGAGGCGTCGCCGGTCCGGTCGGGATCAGGGCCGCCAGTCCGCGGCCGAGCCCTCCTCTGCGCTCAGTCATGCGGTGCTGCTCCTCTCGTTCACGCCCCGCTCGGCGATCTCCTTCGCCGCGTCGAGATAGCTCATGGCGCCACGTGAACCGGGGTCGTAGGAGAGGACGGTCTGGCCGTAGCCAGGCGCCTCGGACACCTTCACGCTGCGCGGGATGACGGTCTTCAGCACCGTTTCGCCGAAGTGGTTCCGGACCTCGTTGGTCACCTGGTCGGCCAGTTTGGTGCGACCGTCGTACATGGTGAGCAGAATCGTCGACACGCTGAGTTCGCGGTTGAGGTGCTGCTGCACGAGTTCGATGTTGCTGAGGAGCTGCCCGAGACCCTCGAGTGCGTAGTACTCACACTGGATCGGGATGAGCACTTCCTGCGCCGCCACCATCGCGTTGACGGTGAGGAGACCGAGCGACGGCGGGCAGTCGATGAAGACGTAGTCGACGCCGATCTCGTCGAGCGCGCCGGACGACAGCGCCTCCTTGAGACGCGTCTCGCGGTTCGCCATGGAGACGAGTTCGATCTCGGCACCGGCGAGGTCGATCGTCGCGGGCACGCAGTAGAGGTTGGGGGACTGCTCGCTCTGCTGCGCGGCCTCGGCGATCGAGACCTCGCCGATGAGCACCTCGTAGATCGACGGCGTCCCGGAGCGGTGGTCGATGTCGAGCGCGGTGCTGGCGTTGCCCTGCGGGTCGAGGTCGATCACCAACGTTTTCAGCCCGTGCACGGCGAGCGCCGCCGCCAGGTTGACGGTGCTCGTCGTCTTGCCGACCCCGCCCTTCTGGTTGGCGACGGTGAGCACGCGGCGACGAGAGGGTCGGGGGAGTACCCCTTCCTTGGGGTGGAGCACGCTCGCGGCGCGAACGGCTTCTTCAGCGATCGGCGTCCAGCCCATCTCCTGGCTGGCCTCCGCGGAGTCGGACGGCGGGGGATTCACCGGTCTCGACACCTCCTCCTGGTAGACGATTCGGGGGCGTTCACACCGCGATGTTTCACGTGGAACGGCGCGGCTGTTGTCGTTCGCTAGCTCCGCCTGCCGCGTGGCCGGTTCGGCTTCGGCGGCAGGCGACGGATCAGGACCACCGTGCTGGGGACTTCGAGTACTGCCTTCCCGCATTCCGCGACCTGTGGTTCGGCCCCACCGGCCTTGCGCACCGCGTCGCGGTCGCGGGAGATCTCTTCGGCGGCGCTGGCGCCTTTGAGGGCAACCAGTCGACCTTCGGGACGAACCAGGGGAAGGCACCAGCCCGCGAGCCGAGCAAGAGGGGCGACCGCGCGGGCGGTGACGACGTCTGCGCCACTCAGCTGCTCGCGTACGGACCGCTCCTCGGCGCGTCCACGGACGATGGTGATCGGGAGTTCCAGCTTCTCGGCGACCTCGGCCAACCAGTCAACCCGGCGAGCCATGGGTTCCAAGAGCACGATATCGAGGTCCGGTCGAGCGATCGCCAGCGGTACTCCCGGAAGCCCCGCGCCCGACCCGACGTCGACCACGCGTGCCTCGGACGGGATCTGCTCACCGATCACCGCGGAGTTCAGCACGTGCCGCTCCCACAGCCGATCGACCTCACGCGGTCCGATCAACCCTCGCTCGACCCCATGAGTCGCCAGCAGCTCCACGTACCCGGCGGCTTGCTCGATGCGCTCCCCGAACACCTCCACCGCCGCGGTCCGGACCGTCCCGGTGGCGCCGTCCAAGCTCACTACTCGCACTCCTCGCTCCGCGCGTTTCACGTGAAACGCGCTCGATTGATTGTCCCTGATGCCGACGCCAAATCGAGCCGACAGACCGCAACTGTGGACAAGTCCACTCGAGTCGCCGAGCGATCCACAGGTCGTTTCACGTGAAACGCGATCGGCCAGGGGAGGAGGCGGCGAGTTTCACGTGAAACGCCACGCTTGTAATTCGCTGCGGCGTCGAGTCGGAGCGATGACGATCCTCGGGCGACTGAACGCTCGGGCGTCACTCGTCGCGTGCGGGGGAGCCGGGCGGCGGCTGATGAACGTGACGGCAGTCGTCCTTGCCTAACCGCTGCCTAGAACATGACAGGGAACAGGAGTGCCGCCAACGGACGACGCGCGACGCGGCATCGCCTAGAGGCCAGGGGCTGCTCGGCGGGTCCGACAGGCACGGTGCCGGTCGTACTCGCGGTGCCGAGGGACCGCGTCAGAAGGCAGGCATAAAAGAAGCGGCCCACCGGAGTGAATCCGGTGGGCCGCTTCCGCTCAGTGCTTCCGAGGGCTCAGTCCTCGGGGAAGATCACCACGCGCCGCTTCGGGTCCTCGCCCTCGCTCTCGCTCGTGACGCCCTTGACCGTCGCGACCGCGTCGTGGACGACCTTGCGCTCGAACGGGCTCATCGGCTGCAGGCGCACCCGCTCGCCGCTCGACAGCACCGACTCCGCGGTGGACCGGCCGAGTTCGCGGAGCTCCTCGCGGCGGTCCGCGCGCCAGCCGGCGATGTCCAGCATCAGCCGGCTGCGCGAGCCGGTCTCCTGCTGGACCGCGAGACGGGTCAGCTCCTGCAGCGCTTCGAGCACCGTGCCGCGGGGGCCGACCAGCTTTTCGAGGTCGTCGCCGCCGTCGATGCTGACGATCGCGCGGCCCGCTTCGACGTCCAGGTCGATGTCGCCGTCGTAGTCGAGCAGGTCCAGCAGACGCTCGAGATAGTCGCCGGCGATGTCGCCCTCTTGCACGAGAGCGTCGTCACCGCCCGCCTTCGGCTCGGCCGCCGCACTCGTCTCTTCCTGATCGGCGTCGATCGTGTCGACCGTCTCCGACATCTTCAGTCTCCTCTCCGAACCCGAAGCGTCAGCGACGCTTCCGGCCCGACTTCCTGTTCGAGTCCTTGAGGAGCCCGGGCACTCCGGTGCCGTTCTCCTTCGATCCGTTCTGGGTCGACGTCTGCTCCGGCGCGCTCTCCGCCGCCTCGGCCGTCTCGGCTGCCTTCTTCTGCGAGGAAGCGACACCGCCGGACTTGCCGCTGGAGGACGAGGTCTGCGCGAAGCCGTGCGCCGAACCCGCCTTGGTCACCTTGCCCTGCTGACCCTGCTGCTGGTTCTTCTTCTGCTGCACCGGCTTCTGCCCGACCTTCGGCGCGGTCGGCTTCTGGCCCGGCTTCGGGCCGAGCGACGCGCGCTTCTCGGCCGCCTCGGCCTTGCGGGCTTCCTCTTCCTTGTCGATCTTCGTGTAGACGAGGCGCTGCTGCATGAGCGTCCAGCCGTTGTTCGCCAGCCAGTAGAAGAGCAGGCCGAGCGGGAAGAACGCACCGAAGACGAGCACACCGAGCGGGAAGACGTACATGGTGAGCTTGTTCATGATCGCGGTCTGCGCGGTGCCCGCGGCCGACGCGTTCTGCCGGGAGACCGAGTGGCGCGCGGTGAGGTGCGTGGCGATCGAGGCGATGATCATCAGCGGCAGCGCGACCGGGAGGACCTCCCAGTGCCACCCGCCGTTCGCGACGTGCCCGGCGACGGCGCCGACACCGTTGTTGACCGCCTCGCCCAGGTTGACGCCGAAGAGCTTCGCGCTGACGTAGGAGTTCACGTCATGGGCGTTGAAGAAGTAGTTCTCGGTCTTCGGGCTGCCGTCGGCGGGCTTCATGGTGAACGCGCGCAGCACGTGGTTCAGGCCGATGAAGACCGGGATCTGAAGGATCATCGGAAGGCAGCTGCCGAGCGGGTTGACGCCGTGCTCGCGCTGGAGCTTCTGCATCTCCTGCGCCTGGCGCTGCCGGTCGTTCGCGTACTTCTTCTGGATCTTCTTCATTTCCGGCGCGAAGTCTTGCATCTTCTTCATCGACCGGACCTGGTTCACGAACGGCTTGAACATGATGCCGCGGACGGTGAACGTCAGGAAGATGATGCCGAGGATCCACGAGATCGCGGTCGCTTCCCCGAAGACGAACCCGAAGACCTTGTGCCAACACCACAAGATGAAGGACACGGGGTAGTAGATGAAATCGAGCACTGAGCTACTCCTCGATCGGTGTTTCAGGCGTGCGGTGCCGCCACGAGAACTTCTCGGGCACCGGGTCGCGGCCGGGCGGGGTCCACGGGCCGCAGCGAAGCAGCCGGCGCAGCGCGAGGTAGGAGCCCTTGGCCGCGCCGTGGCGGGTCAGTGCTTCGACTGCGTACGCGCTGCAGCTCGGGTAGAACCGGCAGGCCGGAGGAAGAAAGGGCGAAATCGCCTTGCGGTAGAACCGCACGGGGAGGAGCAGCACCCACGCGACCGGTCCAGGCCGGGGCGGCGACTCGTCCTCGGGTACTTCGGTGGTGCTGTGTTCGGAGGTGGCGTCCATAGCCGTTTACACCGCTGATCCGTGGTCGGGTGCCGTGCCCTGCTGGCGCGGCTGCCGGGGAGCATCGGCCCCGGCCGGGCGGCCGGACGGCGCGAGGCCGAGCCGGCGCAGTGCGGCGTCGAGATCCGCGGCGAGCTCAGCGCTCGACGCGGACGCGGCCGGAGGCAATGCCCGTACCACCAACGAGCTGCCCGCGGGCAGTGTTCCGAGACGCGCGGAAACCAGGTGCCGCAACCGCCGGGTCACCCGGTGGCGCACCACCGAGTTCCCGACGGCCTTGCTCACCACAAAACCCGCCCTGGCCGCGAACGAAGCGGCCACGGACGGGTCCGTGGTCAACGCGTGGACGACGAGGCGGCGCCTGCCGGCTCGGGACCCCCGGCGGAGGACGACCCGGAAGTCCTCGCTCCGCCGCAGACGTGCGCCAGCGGGCAGCACGACGCGGTCCGGCTGAGCCGGATCAGGCGGACAGCTCGGCGCGGCCCTTGCGACGGCGCGCCGCGAGGATCGCGCGGCCCGCACGGGTCCGCATGCGCAGGCGGAAACCGTGGGTCTTCGCGCGACGACGGTTGTTCGGCTGGAAGGTGCGCTTGCCCTTGCTCACTGCTTCTCCTGTGTCTCGGCCGTCGGGCGACGGCGGATTCCCCGGCGCCCGGCGTGTCGTGCGGGTCGCACGGAAGTTCGTGCTGTCTCCTACCACCGGGTGGCCTCGTCACGACGAGCGACGACATACGTAGGCACGCGAAACGCACCCGTCGCATACGGGAGACCTTACGAGGGTACGCACCCCGGTCGTGAACGCTGCAGGCGCCCCTCCGGCGCCCTCGGCGACCGACCGGCGAGACTGCCTTCCGGCACGGCGCGGCACCGAATGGCAACACGCCGTACACCGTGAAATGCTTGCGCAGCACCACGTCTTGTGGCATCGAGCAGGGCTTGTTAGCGTGCCTCTCTCGGCCTCCGGGCAGGACTGATTCGGCCTCGCCGACGCCGGGGGGTGTGGAGGCGCCCGGGGAGTACGCCGAGCCCGCAGGTCGCGTGGCTGCGGACGGCCGTACATTAGTGCACAGCTGTGGACAACTTTGTGGATATCGCTGTGCCGTCGCGCGGGTGAGTCCGGACCGCGTGCTCGAGGCGAGCTTCCAGGACGTGCTCGGGGCGGGTCGCAGGCGTGCGCGCCGACGAGGGGAGGGGAGTCAGACCGGTGTCGGAGCACCAGCACAATCTGGGCGTCATCTGGGAGCAGGTGGTGCGGGAGCTGTCCGACGGCACCCTCTCCCCGCAGCAACGAGCCTGGATGCGGGTGACCCGCCCGATCGGTCTCCTCGACGGCACCGCGCTGCTCGCCGCGCCGAGCGATTTCGCGAAGGAAGCCATCGAACGCGCGCTGCGCACCTCCATCACCGAAGCGCTGTCCCGGCGGCTCGGCCGTCCGGTGTCGCTCGCGGTGAAGGTCGACAGCACCGAACCGGTCGCGCCCGCCCCCCGCTATGCGGCGTCACCCGCCCGGGTGGAAAACGATGTCCCGCGGCCGGAGCCGGTGCCGCAGGCGAGCCCGCACCTGGAGAACGGCCAGGCCGACCACGTGCGCCCGGAGCGCCCGAAGCCGAAACCGCCGCCGCGCCGGCCTCAGGTCGAAGCGGCCGGTCTTCCGCCGGCGCGGGTCGACCCGCCGCCGCCACCGCCTCCTCAGCAGCCGCTGCACCCCGTCCTCGACGACCTCGAGGACCCGGACGAAGAAGTCGACGAAGAGGGCGAAGCGCTGGCGACCGCGAACGAGATCTGGCCCCGGTTCGCCGGGCAGCCGATCGCGGGCCAGCCCTACACCGCTCCCGCGCAGCCGCAGACGTCGAAGACGAAGCTGAACGAGAAGTACAACTTCGACACCTTCGTCATCGGCGCGTCCAACCGCTTCGCGCACGCCGCCGCGGTCGCCGTCGCCGAGGCGCCCGCCCGCGCGTACAACCCGCTGTTCATCTGGGGCGAGTCCGGGCTCGGCAAGACGCACCTGCTGCACGCCGTCGGGCACTACGCGCAGCGGCTGTTCCCCGGCATGCGCGTGCGCTACGTCTCGACCGAAGAGTTCACGAACGACTTCATCAACTCGCTGCGCGACGACCGCAAGGTCGCTTTTCAGCGCCGCTACCGCGACGTCGACATCCTGCTGGTGGACGACATCCAGTTCCTGGAGGGCAAGGAAGGCACCCAGGAGGAGTTCTTCCACACCTTCAACACGCTGCACAACCAGAACAAGCAGATCGTCGTCAGCTCCGACCGGCCGCCCAAGCGGCTGGAGACCCTGGAGGACCGGCTGCGGACGCGGTTCGAATGGGGCCTGATCACCGACATCCAGCCGCCTGAGCTGGAGACCCGGATCGCGATCCTGCGCAAGAAGGCGGCTCAGGACCGGCTCGCGGTGCCCGGCGAGGTGCTGGAGTTCATCGCGTCGCGGGTCGAGGCGAACATCCGCGAACTGGAGGGCGCGCTGATCCGCGTCACCGCGTTCGCGTCGCTGAACCAGCAGCCGGTGGAAGTCGGGCTCGCCGAGATCGTGCTGCGCGACCTGATCCCGGATTCGCACACGCCGGAGATCACCGCGCCGACCATCATGGGCGTCACCGCCGAGTTCTTCGACGTGACGCTCGACGAGCTGTGCGGGCCCGGCAAGACGAAGGCGCTCGCCACGGCGCGGCAGATCGCGATGTACCTCTGCCGCGAGCTGACCGAGATGTCGCTGCCGAAGATCGGCCAGACGTTCGGCGGCCGCGACCACACGACCGTCATGCACGCGGACAAGAAGATCCGCAAGGAGATGGCCGAGCGCCGGCGGATTTACGACCAGGTGCAGGAGCTCACCTCGCGCATCAAGCAGCGCGCTCGGCAGTAGCCGACTGCCGCGTTTGGACACTCGCTTGTAGACAGTCTGGTTTCGACGATAAGGGCACCACGGACCACCCGTGGTGCCCTTTTTGCTGCCATGACTGGCTTCTCGCGCGTACGCAGCCGAAGCGTGCGTACGGATAAGCAGCGGAGCGAAGCACGCGTACGCATCCACAGACGTCCACAGCCTGTGTACAGAGAATTTCCCAAACTCATTGATACACAAGGGGTTTTCCCCAGGGTGTGTGCAGTTTGCCCACAGTGCCAACGAATCCCAGACCTGCGGCGACCCGGATTTGATCCACATCCCGTTCACACCGGATCCACAGGTTGTCCCCAGGGTTGTCCACGCGGATTCCCCAGGTTGCCCACAGGTCATCCACAACTGTGGGTCGTCACTCACCAGGGCGATCCCGGCCGCTTCGGCTGCCCCCAGAGCCTGGGTACAACTCGGTCCCAACCTGGGGACAACTGTGGGGATAACTGGGGACAACTGTGGATGAATCCGGGACGGCTCGAAACCATCCACGGATCGCCCGAACCATCCACCGATCCGCCACCAGGGCTGCCCACAGGCCGACGCACGCCACGACCAGCGCGAACGAGCGCTGTCCACACAATCCACAGCCCCTATTACTGCTACTGGTTTTTCATCTCTTCTAAGAAAGAACAGAACAAAAACAGGCGGAGGACGAAACTGGGGACAAGCCGAGATTCGTGTCGTCTTGTCGACAAAGTGAAGGGGAGGCCGAGGTGACGGCACCCCCGGCGACGGCCTAACGTGGATGTCTGCAGCTGGTCCGTTCCCGCGCGGGGCGGACCGGACCGGCGGGGACCCGGTCGCGCGCGGTGCTCACGACTGGCGCCCGGCGACCCCTTCACGAGCCGAGGGGCTCGGCTGTCGAAAGGAAGCGCGCATGAAGATCCGCGTCGAGCGCGACGGGCTCGCCGACGCCGTCGCGTGGGTGGCCAGAAGCCTCCCCTCCCGGCCTCCGGTGCCGGTGCTGGGCGGTGTTCTCCTCGACGCGGGCGCGGACGGGGAGTCCGACGCGCTCACAGTCTCCGGCTTCGACTACGAGGTCTCGGCCACGGTCGGCGTTCCCGCGACCATCGCCGACGGCGGACGGCTGCTCGTCTCCGGCCGCCTCCTCGCCGACATCACCAAGGCGCTCCCCGCGCAGCCGGTGGAGATCTCCGTCGACGGCGCCCGCGCCACCATCACGTGCGGCAGTGCCCGGTTCAGCCTCCCGACCATGCCGGTCGAGGACTACCCGCAGCTGCCGTCCCAGCCCGCGCACGCGGGCGAGCTCACCGGCGACGTCTTCGGCCAGGCGGTCACCCAGGTCGCCACCGCGGCGGGCAAGGACGACACGCTCCCCATGCTCACCGGCATGCGGCTGGAGATCTCCGGCGAGACGCTCACCCTCGTCGCCACCGACCGGTTCCGGCTCGCCATGCGCGAGTTCACCTGGAAGCCCGCCGAGGGCCTGTCCGACGCCGCGGTGCTCGTCCCGGCGCGCACGCTCGCCGAGGCGGCCAAGACGCTCGGCGGCGCGGGCACCACCGTGCAGCTCGCGCTCGCTTCCGGCGACGGACTGCTCGGCCTGTCCGGGGCCGGCCGCTACACGACCACCCGGCTGCTCGACGCCGAGTTCCCGCCCTACCGCCAGCTGCTGCCCGCGAACCACACCTCGCGCGCGGTCATCGAGGTCAGCGCGCTCACCGAGTCGATCAAGCGCGTGTCGCTGGTCGCCGAGCGCGGCACCCAGGTGCGGCTCGAATTCGGCGACGGCTCCCTGCGGCTGTCCGCTGGCGGCGACGACGAGGGCAGCGCCGAGGAAGAACTCCAGGTCGACTACGAGGGCGAGCCGGTCACCATCGCGTTCAACCCCGGCTACCTCGTCGACGGGCTCGGCGCGCTGCACAGCGACCGGGCCGAGCTGACGTTCACCACGCCCAACCGCCCGGCGCTGATCAAGCCAGCCGACGCCGAGGGCAACGTCGTCCCCGGGTATCTCTACCTGCTCATGCCGGTCCGGCTGCCGGGCTGAGCGGCGCGCGTCCAACCGAGGAAAACCGATCCAATCCAAAGGGGATCTCATGGTTCAGCTGGGTCTCGTCGGCCTGGGCAAGATGGGCTTCAACATGCGCGAGCGGCTGCGCGCCGCCGGGCACGAGGTGGTCGGCTACGACCGCAACCAGGACGTCAGCGACTCGACGTCGCTCGAAGACCTGGTGTCCAAGCTGTCCGGTCCGCGGATCGTGTGGATCATGGTCCCGGCGGGCGAGCCGACCCGGCAGACCGTGACCGAACTCGGGCAGCTGCTGTCCGAGGGCGACCTGGTGATCGACGGCGGGAACTCGAAGTTCACCGACGACAAGCTGAACGCTGATCTGCTCGCCGCGCACGGCGTCGGCTACCTCGACTGCGGCGTCTCCGGCGGCGTGTGGGGCAAGGACAACGGCTACGGCCTGATGGTCGGCGGCGCGGCGTCGGACGTCCAGCGCGCGATGCCGATCTTCGACGCGCTGCGTCCGGAGGGCCCGCGCGAGGAAGGCTTCTCGCACGCCGGCTCGGTCGGCGCCGGGCACTACGCGAAGATGATCCACAACGGCATCGAGTACGGCATCATGCAGGCCTACGCCGAGGGCTTCGAGCTGCTCGAAGCCGCGAAGACCGTCGACGACGTGCCCGCCGTGATCAAGGGCTGGCAGCGCGGCACCGTGGTCCGCTCCTGGCTGCTCGACCTGCTGGTGCGCGCGCTGGACGAGGACCCGGAGCTGGACGACCTCGAAGGCTACGTCGAGGACTCCGGCGAAGGCCGCTGGACGCTGGAGGAAGCGGTCAACAACGCGGTGCCCGCCCCGGTGCTGTCGGCCGCGCTGTTCGCCCGGTTCTCCTCCCGGCAGAAGGACTCCGCCGCGATGCGTGCCGTCGCCGCGCTGCGCAACCAGTTCGGCGGCCACGCTGTGAAGAAGGCCGGGAGCTAGCTCCCGCGGTCCCCGCCCGTGTATCTGCGACATCTCCAGGTCACCGACTTCCGGTCCTGGCCGCTGGCCGACCTCGCCCTCGAACCGGGGCCGGTCGTGCTCGTCGGCCAGAACGGCCGGGGGAAGACGAACCTGCTCGAAGCGATCGGCTACGTGGCGACCCTCGGTTCGCACCGGGTCGCCACGGACGCCCCGCTCGTCCGGCACGGCTGTGAGCGCGCGCTCGTCCGGGTCGCGGTCGTCAACGAAGACCGCGAGCTGACGGTCGAACTCGAGATCACGCCCGGCCGCGCCAACCGCGCGCGGGTGAACCGTGGCGCGGTCGGCAAGCCGCGCGACGTGCTCGGCATTCTGCGTACGGTGCTGTTCTCTCCGGAGGACCTCTCGCTGGTGCGCGGCGATCCGAGCGAACGCCGTCGGTTCATGGACGAACTGCTCGTGCTTCGCGCGCCTCGGTACGCAGGCGTGCGCGCGGACTACGAGAAGGTGCTTAAGCAGCGCAACGCGCTTCTCAAGACCGCGGGCAAACGTCGTACTGGTCGCGAAGACCCGTACGCGCTGTCGACGCTCGACGTGTGGGACGACCATCTCTCGGTGGCTGGCGCGCAGCTGCTGGCGGCACGGCTGAACCTCATCGCGGACCTCGCGCCGTACACGGCCGACGCCTATATGGGGGTCGCGCCCGACTCTCGCCCGGCGAAGATCGCGTACAAGTCTTCGCTCGGCGAAGCGCTTCCGCCGTCGTACGGAGTGCCTGGCGGAGAGCGTGCCGAGGCAGAGGTACTGCGCGAGTTGTTGCTGAAGGCCCTGGCGGACACGCGTCGGCAGGAGCTGGAGCGAGGGATCAGCCTGGTCGGCCCGCATCGGGACGAACTGGAGCTGATTCTCGGCGAAGCGCCGGCGAAGGGGTACGCGAGCCACGGCGAGTCGTGGTCGTTCGCGCTCGCGTTGCGGCTCGGAAGTTACGAACTTCTGCGCGCCGAAGCGGGCGAACCGGTCTTGTTGCTGGACGATGTGTTTGCCGAACTCGACCGCAAGCGCCGGGCGCGGCTGGCCGAGGTCTCCGCGAGCGCCGAGCAGGTGCTCATCACCGCGGCGGTGGCCGAGGACGTGCCCGAGGAGCTCGCCGGTGCGAGGTTCACGGTGGCCGACGGGGAGGTGAACCGTGCCTGAACAGCCACGACGACCACGCGGGGTGACCGGGGTCACGCGGGTTGCCCACCGATCTGGGGACAAACCTGTGGACAGTGTGGATAAACCCGGAGCCGCGTTATCGCCGCGAGTGACGAACCGGCCGGATGGCGGTCTTGACACCCCGGCAGCGGGCGACACTTCCGGAAATCCCGCGCGTGGCGCGACTGAGCGTGACAGTTCCACTGGGCCGAACGAGACGGCCGCTGGGGACAAACCGAGCGGCCGCGACCTCGCGCACGCCGCGCTCGAAGCGGCGAAGGCGAAAGCCCGCGAACGCGGAGCCCCGCCGAACCTCCGGCGCGGCCGGATCAACGGGGGCGGCGGGCAGAACCGGGCGCGGCGGCGCTGGTCCGGTCCCGGCGCGGATCCGCGCGACCCGCAGCCGCTCGGCAGGCTCGTCTCGCGGCTGATCTCCGACAGCGGCTGGCAGGACACGATGACGAACGCGCGCGTGTTCGGGCAGTGGGCCCGGCTCGTGGGCGAGGACGTCGCCGAACACGCCCAGCCGGTCGCGCTGAAAGACGGCGAGCTGACCGTCCGCGCGAGTTCCACCGCGTGGGCGACGCAGTTGCGGTTGCTGCAGGGCAAATTGCTGGCGAAGATCGCCGCGGGCGTCGGGAACGGCGTGGTCAAGCGGATGCGGATCCAGGGTCCGACCGCTCCGAGCTGGCGGAAAGGGCCCCGGCACGTGCCTGGTCGCGGGCCGCGTGACACGTACGGCTGACGGGGGTTGCGCTCCGGCGGATGAGTTCCCCGAGGACCGGGCCGCGCAGCTTCGGATACGAGATGACTCAACTGAGGGTGATTTCGTCCCTCTGCGACCGGCTGAGGGGTGTCCTAGCCGCATGTGAGCGCGTGCGGGCAAGTACACTGTTGTAGTAGCGGGCGTCCGCTCGGGCGAGACGAGGAGAAACAACGCCGGTGACCGAGAACAAGAGCGAGTACAACGCGTCGTCCATCACCGTGCTCGAAGGCCTCGAAGCAGTTCGCAAGCGCCCCGGCATGTACATCGGTTCCACCGGTGAGCGCGGCCTCCACCACCTGGTCCAGGAGGTGGTGGACAACTCCGTGGACGAGGCGATGGCGGGGTACGCCACCAAGGTCGAGGTTACCCTGCTCGCGGACGGCGGGGTGCGCGTCGTCGACGACGGCCGCGGCATCCCGGTCGACATGCACCCCAAGGAGAAGAAGCCGACCCTCGAGGTCGTGCTGACCATCCTGCACGCGGGCGGCAAGTTCGACAGCGACTCCTACGCGGTGTCCGGCGGTCTGCACGGCGTCGGCGTCTCCGTGGTGAACGCGCTGTCGACGAAGCTGCTCGCCGAGATCAAGGTGAACGGGCGCAGCTGGCGCCAGGAGTACACCAACCAGGTCCCCGGTCCGCTCGAGGACCTCGGCCCGGCCAGCGACACCGGCACCACCATCACGTTCTGGGCCGACGGCAGCATCTTCGAGACCACCACCTACAACTTCGAGACCATCTCGCGCCGCCTGCAGGAGATGGCGTTCCTCAACAAGGGCCTCACCCTGTCGCTGCGCGACGAGCGCGTCGCCGACGAGGAGACCGAAGAGGACGCCGCGGGCAAGCAGGCCAGGGTCAAGGAAGTCGTCTACTGCTACCCGGGCGGGCTCGAGGACTTCGTCAAGCACATCAACGGCAGCAAGGACCCGATCCACGAGAGCGTCATCTCCTTCGACGCCAAGGGCGCTGGCCTCGAGGTCGAGGTCGCGATGCAGTGGAACACCGGGTTCACGCCGTCGGTGTACACCTTCGCCAACACGATCAACACGCACGAGGGCGGCACGCACGAAGAGGGCTTCCGCGCCGCGCTCACCCGCGTGGTCAACGCGTACGCGCGCGACAAGAAGCTGCTCAAGGAGAAGGACGCGAACCTGACCGGCGACGACGTGCGCGAGGGGCTCGCCGCGATCGTGTCGATCAAGCTGTCCGAACCGCAGTTCGAGGGCCAGACCAAGACCAAGCTGGGCAACAGCGAGGCCAAGACGTTCGTGCAGCAGCAGTCGAACGAATGGCTCGGCGACTGGTTCGAGCGCAACCCGAGCGAAGCCAAGACGATCATCAACAAGTCGATCTCGTCGGCGCAGGCCCGGCTCGCCGCCCGCAAGGCGCGCGACCTGGTGCGGCGCAAGGGCGCGCTGGAGATCGGCGGTCTTCCCGGCAAGCTCAAGGACTGCCGTTCGAACGACCCCGGCGAGTGCGAGCTCTACATCGTGGAGGGCGACTCGGCCGGCGGTTCGGCCAAGGAAGGCCGCGACTCGATGTACCAGGCGATCCTGCCGATCCGGGGCAAGATCATCAACGTCGAGAAGGCCCGCATCGACCGCGTCCTCAAGAACACCGAGGTCCAGTCGCTGATCACCGCGCTCGGCACCGGCATCCACGACGATTTCGACATCTCGAAGCTGCGGTACCACAAGATCGTGCTGATGGCCGACGCCGACGTCGACGGCCAGCACATCACCACGCTGCTGCTCACCCTGCTGTTCCGGTTCATGACGCCGCTGATCGAGCACGGCCACGTGTTCCTGTCGCGGCCGCCGCTGTACAAGATCAAGTGGCCGCGGTCGGAGCCGGAGTACGCGTACTCGGACAAGGAACGCGACGCGGTCATCCAGGCCGGCGTCGAGGCGGGCCGCCGTCTTCCGAAGGACGACGCGATCCAGCGGTACAAGGGTCTCGGCGAGATGAACGCCGAGGAGCTGTGGGAGACCACGATGGACCCGGCGAACCGGCTGCTCGGGCAGGTCACCCTCGACGACGCCGCACAGGCCGACGAACTGTTCTCCGTGCTGATGGGCGAGGACGTGGAAGCCCGCCGTTCGTTCATCACGCGCAACGCCAAGGACGTGCGCTTCCTGGACGTGTAGGCGTCCCCTTCTCACCCGCTTCCCAGGACTGCTCACAAGAAGGACCCCATGACGGAAACCTTGCCGCCGGAACACGACCGGATCGAGCCGGTCGACATCCAGCAGGAGATGCAGCGCTCCTACATCGACTACGCGATGAGCGTCATCGTGTCGCGGGCGCTGCCGGACGTGCGCGACGGCCTCAAGCCGGTGGCGCGCCGGATCCTGTACTCGATGTTCGACTCCGGGTTCCGCCCGGACCGCGGGTACAACAAGTGCTCCCGCGTCGTCGGCGACGTCATGGGCAACTACCACCCGCACGGCGACTCGGCGATCTACGACGCGCTCGTGCGGCTCGCCCAGCCGTGGTCGCTGCGCTACCCCTTGATCGACGGCCAGGGCAACTTCGGCTCGTCGGGCAACGACCCCGCGGCCGCGATGCGGTACACCGAGTCCCGGCTCGCGCCGCTCGCGATGCAGATGCTCGCGGACATCGAAGAGGACACCGTCGATTTCCGCGACAACTACGACGGGCGCACCCAGGAGCCCGACGTTTTGCCGTCGCGGTTCCCGAACCTGCTGGTCAACGGCGGTTCCGGGATCGCGGTCGGGATGGCGACGAACATCCCGCCGCACAACCTGCGCGAGGTGTCCGAAGGCGTCGTGTGGGCGCTGGAGAACCCGGAAGCGACCGACGACGAACTGCTGGCCGCGCTGCTCGTGCGGATCAAGGGCCCGGACTTCCCGACCAAGGCGATGATCCTCGGCACCTCCGGGATCGAGGACGCCTACCGCACCGGTCGCGGTTCGATCCGGATGCGCGCGGTCGTCGAGGTCGAGGAGGACGCGAAGGGCCGCACCATCCTGGTCGTGTCCGAGCTGCCCTACCAGGTGAACCCGGACAACCTGGTGGAGAACATCGCCCACCTGGTGCGCGACGGCAAGATCACCGGCATCGCGGACATCGCGGACGAGTCCAACAGCCGTTCCGGCATGCGGATCGTCATCACGATCAAGCGCGACGCGGTGGCGAAGGTCGTGCTGAACAACCTGTTCAAGCACACCCAGCTGCAGCAGAACTTCGGCGTGAACATGCTGGCGCTGGTCGACGACGTGCCGCGCACGCTGCGGCTCGACCAGATCATCCGGCACTACGTGAAGCACCAGGTCGACGTGATCGTGCGGCGGACCCGGTACCGGCTGCGCAAGGCCGAGGAACGGGCCCACATCCTGCGCGGTCTGGTCAAGGCGCTCGACATGCTGGACGAGGTGATCGCCCTGATCCGGCGGTCGCCCTCGGCCGACGAGGCCCGGCCGGGCCTGATGTCGCTGCTCGAGATCGACGAGATCCAGGCGACCGCGATCCTGGACATGCAGCTGCGCAGGCTGGCCGCGCTGGAGCGGCAGCGGATCATCGACACCCTGGCCGAGATCGAGCTGGAGATCGCCGACCTCAAGGACATCCTCGCGAAGCCGGAGCGGCAGCGGTCGATCATCCGCGACGAGCTGATGGAGATCGTCGACAAGTACGGCGACGACCGGCGCACGCAGATCATCCCGTTCGACGGCGACGTGTCGGTCGAGGACCTGATCGCGCAGGAAGACGTCGTCGTCACCATCACCCGCACGGGCTACGCCAAGCGGACGAAAACCGATCTGTACCGGTCGCAGAAGCGCGGCGGCAAGGGCGTGCAGGGCGCGACGCTGAAGCAGGACGACATCGTCCAGCACTTCTTCGTGTGCTCCACGCACGACTGGATCCTGTTCTTCACGAACAAGGGCCGGGTGTACCGGGCGAAGGCCTACGACCTGCCCGAGGCCAACCGCAACGCGCGCGGCCAGCACGTGGCGAACCTGCTCGCGTTCCAGCCGGACGAGCAGATCGCCCAGGTCATCGAGATCCCGAACTACGAGGTCGCGCCGTACCTGGTGCTCGCCACGCAGCGCGGCCTGGTGAAGAAGACGAAGCTCACCGACTTCGACTCCAACCGCGCGGGCGGGCTCATCGCGATCAACCTGCGCGAGGGCGACGAGCTGATGGGTGCGGTGCTCGCGGCGGCCGAGGACGACCTGCTGCTGGTGTCGGCGGGCGGCCAGTCGATCCGCTTCCACGCCACCGACGAGGCGCTGCGCCCGATGGGACGGCCGACCTCGGGCGTGCTGGGCATGCGGTTCAACGAGGGTGACGAACTGCTCGGCATCAGCGTGGTCAAACCGGACAAGTTCCTGCTGGTCGCCACGGACGGCGCGTATGCGAAGCGGACGCCGATCGAGGACTATCCGGTACAGGGCCGCGGCGGCAAGGGCGTGCTCACCATTCAGCACGACAGCAAACGTGGCAGGCTGGTGGGGGCACTCATCGTCGACGAGGACGACGAGCTGTTCGCCATCACGTCCAGCGGCGGGGTCATCCGCACACCGGCGCGGGACGTGCGCAAGGCGGGCAGGCAGACCAAGGGCGTTCGGCTGATGAACCTGGGTGACGGAACCACTCTTCTCGCGGTCGCACGCAACGCGGACGAGGGTTCGGACGTCGCCAATGGTGGCGAGGACTCCGCCGAGGAAGCCCCCGAGATTTCGGGGACTCCGGAAGACTCGGCCTCCGAGACGGTTTCGGAGGACGCGGCGGAGGCTACGCCAGAGGAGCCCACAGCAGAAGACGGCACGGCGCCGGAGCAGTGATCGGCGCCCCACGCACGGGTAAGGACTGACTCAACGTGGCACCATCCGACAAGGCCGACGACGCGTCGGCCAACCCGCCCTGGCAGCGCACCGCCAAGGACGGCGGCGGCGACTCCGAGGCCATGGCCACGGCGCGGATCGCGACCGAGGACGTGCCCACCGCGGCTCCCGAACCGGCCGCGCCCGAGAACGACTACCCGGTGACCGGCTCGGCGGCGCCCCGGCTCTTCGGAGGCGAGGCACCACCGCCGGCGGCCGACGTGCCGGCCGCGGGCCGCACCCGGCCGACGCCGAGCGCGCTGCGCCGCCCCGGCCGGGGCCCGCGGCGGGCGAGCCTGCAGATCAAGCGGTTCGACCCGTGGTCGGTGCTGAAGCTGGCACTGGTGCTCGGCGTCGCGATGTTCTTCGTCTGGCTGGTCGCGGTCGGCGTGCTCTACACGGTGCTCGACGGCATGGGCGTGTGGGACAAGCTGAACGGCACGTACTCGTCCCTGGTCGGCGGCGAGGGCGCGAACGCGTCCGCGGAACCGCTGATCAGCGCCGGTCGCGTGTTCGGCATCGCGGCTATCCTCGGGGCGATCAACATCGTGCTGGTGTCCGCGCTGGCCACGGTGAGCGCCTTCATTTACAACGTGTCGGCGGACCTGGCGGGCGGCCTGGAGGTCACGCTCTCGGAGCGAGAGTAACCCGGTTGCAAGGGCGGATGGGGAGTCCGGTAGAGTTCTCCTCGTTCGACGGGCCCATAGCTCAGGCGGTTAGAGCGCTTCGCTGATAACGAAGAGGTCGGAGGTTCAAGTCCTCCTGGGCCCACATTTCCGGAAGGCCGGTTCGCAGTCGCGGACCGGCCTTTCTGGTATTTCGGATGACTGCGCGGCGGGGTTCTCGCCAGAATCAGCGGCATGCAGACTCCCGCGCAGATCCGTGCGCAGCTGAGCCTCGGCCGTGATCAGTCTGGTCTGGCCGAAACCGAGGCATGGCTCGCGTCGGCGACCGCGCGCGAGCTGCTGCGGATCGACCACTACGCCCGCCAAGCTCGTTATCCGGTGCCGCTGCTGGGACGGGCGCGCAGTTGGCAGCTGAAGAACGCCTCACCGGTTGTCGCGGCGCTGGCTTCGATGCATCCCGACGGCCGTCTTCGCGAACAGGCCGTTCGCGTGTTGTGCGGGTTGGCTGGTGCGTTGAGCGATCGGGCGTTGGCGATCCGGGTTGCCGATCACGTCGAGGTGGTCCGCGAGTTGGCCGAGGAAGAGGTGCTGCGGCGTACGACGTTGGCGCAAGCGGAGCGGATCGTGCCGGTGGTGCAGCGGATTTCGCAGCGCGGTCGGGGTTCGCAGGTGCAGGCGCGCTATCTGCGTGCGCTGGTCGACGCGCATGGCGAGGCGTCGGTGTGGGCGTGCTTGCGAGGTTCCGGGGACGTCGATGTGCGGCGGAGCGCGTTCCGGCACAGTTTCGAGACGGGATTGCTCGGCTCGGTGGACGCGGTCCGGTTGCTTCCTCGGGAACGGGACCAGGGCGTTCGTCGGAAGTTGATCCAGGTGATTGCCGAGACGGCGACGCCGGAGGTCATCGCCGAGACGTTGCTTCGCGGACGGTCCGCGGAAAGCCGGGTGCTGGGGTTGGTGAAGCTGACCGCGGCGCAGCTCGATCCCGTTGCGGTGGAACAACTTCTGCTCGACCGGTCGGTGCTGGTGCGGTTGTGGGCGCGGTTGCGCTGGCAGGAAATGGGCCGGGATGCGGGCGAGGTTTATGCCGCGGTCGCGCGTTCTGCTGCCAAGCCGACGGTGCGGGCTCGTGCGTACGCCGGGCTCGCGGAAACCGGGGCTGAGTTTGACCGGGCGGAGGTTGTCGAACTCGCGCAGAGCGCGGATTTGGCGTTGAAGAAAACCGGGTTGTCGTTGCTGCGCGGCAAAGTTGACGCAGCGGACGTGCCTTGGCTGCTGCGGGAAATGACCGGGGAGGACTCCCGGGTGGCCCGGTTGGCGGGAGACGTGCTGAGCGGCAGTCCGCAATTGTGGTCGTTGGCGGATTTGGGTGTGCTGAAGGATTCCGCGGATGTCGTGATTCAGCGTCGGGGATGGTGGCTGCACCGCAGTCTCGGCGGTTGGGAGGCGGTGATCGTCGACCTGGAGTCCGGAGCGTTCCGGGATCGGCTGGAGCTGCCGATGTATGTTCGGCCGACTGTCGCGCAGCAGCAACGGATCGCGGACCTGCTCGGCACGCTTTCCCTTGGCCTTGATCAGGTTTCGGGGATCACGTTCGCGGCTGGGCTTCCGCGGTGAGCGGCGAGGAACTGGGCGAGGGCTGGGACAGCGTCGCGACGCTCGTCGACGGACGGTGGGTCGAGCGACGGCCCAAACGGGACGAGGTGCGCGCGTGGCTGCTGCGCGAGACGCGGGTGCTGCCCTGGCTGGCTCCGCAGTTGCCGTTAGCGGTGCCGATTCCGTTGGTGTGGCGGGAAAATCCGTTGGTGATCCGGCATGAACTGGTGCCGGGCGAGCCGGGCGAACTGACCGCCGACGACGGTCGCGTACTCGGCCGGTTCCTCCGCGCGTTGCACAGTGCGGACGTCGCCAAGGCGCGTGAACTCGGTGCCGCGACGGAAGTACTGGCACTGGACGCGGTCCCGCCGTTGCTCGGTCCGCTCGCTGATCGCGGGTGGGCGCTGCTGGCGGAAGTCCGGGGTTATCCAGCAGCCACGGTCATCCATGCCGACCTGGGACCGGAGCATGTGCTGAAGCGGGACGGCCGGGTGAGCGGGGTGATCGACTGGACCGACGTGTCTGTCGGCGACCCCGCGCGGGACCTGGCGTGGCTGCTGCACGGGACCTCGGCGGAGTGCGTCGCGGGGTTCTCCGCGGAGTACGAGGTCACGCCGGTACTGCGCCGGCGCGCTGGGGCGTGGAACCGGCTGGGGCCGTGGTACGAGGTGACGTACGGGCTGGAGAACGACCGGCCTGACCTGGTCGAATCGGGCCTCGCCGGCACCCGCGCGCGGCTCGCGGAGACGAGTCAGCCCTGCCGGGAAGAGAAGGACCGGCAGGGCTGAGTTGTGCGTGGCCGCTGGGACCGCCTGTTTCAACGGACCGCTCACTCCGGATATTCCCCGGTGTTCCACGTGGAACGAGCGAGACGGAACCGCTGGACGGGACGCGCGGCGGGTCCGGTAGCATCGTGGGGTAGCGCAAGCACTCAGAAGGGGGCTTCAGGTGAAGAAGCTGTTGGCACTCGCGGTCGTCGCGGGCGGCGTCCTGTTCGTCGTCAAGCGCAACAAGGCGGCCAAGGCCGAGGCTGACCTGTGGCGGGAAGCCACCACGCCTGCCGCCCCGTCGGCGAACGGCAGCGCGCCGGCCAAGGCCGCGGACGCGTCGCGCAACTGACGTAGTACTTAGCGGACCCCGGTCCGCACCGGGCCTGTAGCTCAATTGGTAGAGCACCGCCTTTGCAAGGCGGGGGTCAGGGGTTCGATTCCCCTCAGGTCCACCCGCACTCCCCGTTCGGCCGAAGCCGGACGGGGATTTGTGCGTCAGGGGCTCTGCTTCAACCGGTCGATGATCTTGAAAATGGCCTCGCCGAACACCTGGTTGAGCGTCGGCTCCTGGTAGTCCTCGCTGCGGAAAGTCGAGTTCGTGACCACGCGGCGGCCCACTTTGAACGACAGATCCTCGTGACCCGGGGGCATCGGAATTCAGCTGATCTCGCCGTCGCCCACCTTCCTGTTCGAGGTGGCTTCCTTGGGCTGACCGCCCGGACCGGCGACGCGGGTGGCAGTTGCCGTGGTTCGTGCGGAAGCAATCGCTCCACGCGTACTGCCAAGGTCCCTTGCCGTGCTCGCCGGGATCGGAGCTCAACTGGGACGGTTGTACGGAGGACTGTTCCTCGGCCCGGCCGGAAACCGTGTCGTTGGTGAACGAAAGTCCCCAGTCCTCGGCTTTGTAGATCTCGTAGATCTGCAGGTCGCCGCGGGGTTAGCCCGCGACTACGGTGCTGCATCCGGCTGCCAACAGTGCCGACACCGAGACAGCCCATCATCTTGGCGTGCTTGGAAACTATCAAGAGCCCCTGCCCTCGTAGCCGTCAGAGTAACGAGAGTCGTGGTTGATGGCTTGACTTCAACTTCCCTTGAAGTTCGATCCTTCAAGAGTCGTCATCGATCTTGGAAGGACACTCATGACTGTCAATCGCGTTGCGCGCCCTGACTTTGTGCGCACGGACGTCGACGCTGTGCTGGTTGCCGAAACGACCGTCGAGGCGGCGGAGGTGCTCGCCCGGCTGGAGAAAGAACCGTGGCCGGCCGGGCTGATTTCGTTCAATACCTTGGCCAGTACCGAGGGCGAGGGCACGCTGGTCTATACCCAGTGGGCCGAGGGAGCAGCTGATCCCGGTCTGGTGCAACGGGTTTCCGGGAGTGATCCAGTCGAATATCGGTTGTATCGCAGCGGAAATCGGGACAACGCGACCGTTCCGGGGTGCATTGTCGTGGTGAGCGTTGAGTTCGACGGTGCGGACGCGCAGCGTCAGCGGCGGTGGGTGGACACCGTGTTCGGCGCGTTGGCCGGTGAGGAGAAACCCGCGCCGGGTGGGCTGTCCGGGCACTTCCATGTCAGCACCGACGGGACGCGAGTGCTCAACTACGCGGAGTGGACCGACGAACAGTCGCACCGCGACGCGCTGGCGCGGTCCAGCCGGGGGACGGTCGGGGTGTCCGACGAATGGCAGAAGGTGCAGGAATTCCCGGGCGTGCGTGGTGGCGGATTCCGGCGGTATCGGATGGTGCGCAGTCTTTCGCTGGGACTGTCCGCGAAAGAGCCAGCCTGATTCAGGCGTCTTGCGGAGCGAAGTCGGGCGCGGGCAGCGTGCCGAGCTGGATGCGGGCGCCGAGTTCGTCCCGGACGCCCCAGTGTTCGGCGAGCAAAGTGCCTTCGGTGCGGTAAATGTGCACCGTGGTCATCTGGTACGGCTTGCCCGCGGCGCCCGCGCCGTGCACCGCGTCCACTCCGGTTCCGGTGGCGGTCGCGCGGACGACGACGCGGTCGTCAGTGTCGAAGATGTCGTCGATCGCGTATCTGATGTTCAGCACGTGGTGCACGAAGGTGAGGATCTGCCGGTAGCCCGCGGGTCCGGGCGGCAGCGGGAACGGGGATCCGTGGTCGACGAAGTCCGGGGTGACCAGGTCGTCGAGGACGGACAGCTCTCCGGTGTTGATCGCGTCAAACACGGCAAGGGCGGCGGTGCGTGCGGGGTTGGTCACGGCTAAGCTCCTCTTCGAACTTGACTGGAACCCAAATCCAGTGGAATCAGAATCTAGCGGATTGGGAGGGCTGTGGCAAGGCAATACAGCGCCCCGCAGCGCGAGGAGAAGGCCCAGGCCACCCGCGCGCACATCGTGCGGACGGCGCGCGGGCTGCTCCTCGGCGGTGGTGGCTACGCGGGCATGACGATCACTGGCCTCGCCGAGGCGGCGGGGGTCAGCCCCCAGACGGTGTACAACTCCGTCGGTGGCAAGGCCGAGGTCATCAAGGCGGTCTATGACGTGATGCTCGCCGGCGACGAGGATCAGACGCCGATGAGCGAACGTCCCGAATTCCGCCGGGTGGCCGACGCGACCGACGTGCCGTCCTACGCGGCCGCGTATGCCGCTTGGGTACGCGCTATCTCCGACCGGGTCGGGCCGCTGCTCGGGGTTCTGGTCGAACACGGTCCCGGCGGCGACAAGGTGCTCGAGGACTTCGTGGCGACCATCGACTCCGAACGCAGAAAGGGCAACACGAACAGCCTGCGCGGTCTCGCGGAACGCGGGCACCTGCCGTCGCAGCGATTCGACGAGGCGGTCGACGCCGTCTGGACGCTCACCGCACCCGAGGTGTACGACCGGCTCGTCCGGCGCTGCGGATGGACATCGGCGGCCTTCGAGCGATGGCTGGCCAACCAGTTGGGCGCGGTGCTGTCCGATTAACGGTGGTAGTCCGGCGCGGTCATCGGCAACGGGGTTGGGTTGAGCCGAACCCACGCGACGGCGAGTTCGGACAGCCGGGCCAGTTCGTCGTCGGCTCCGTTGCCGGAGCGGATGCGCTTGGCGAGGCTCTGCGCTTCCTGAAGTTCGGGCAGCGGGGTGCCCGACGCGAAGCAAGCGGGGAGCGTGTCGGCCATCGCGCGGAACGAGTGGTCCCAGTTGATGCTGCCGTTGTCGAGGATCTCGTGCGCAACTTTGCCGGAGAGGCGGATCGCTTCTCCCTGCACGGTTTTCGCCGCGCCGGAGGGCGGTACGAGCAGCTCCCACAGGTGGTCATGCTGCTTCTGCCAGGGCCCGTCGGGCACCTCGATCGGGGCGGTTCCGTCGTGGATCAGCCGCGGCGGGACCGGTTCGACGTCGAACAACCGGTACAGCTCGTGCAGTCCGGCGTCGGTCGCGTCGAGGAGATCGTGGCTGAAATTCGGGCGGTGGAACTCGAATTTGGCCCCGATCCGGCGGACCAGCTCTCGCGCCTCGTCCGGTACGGGAGCGCCGGCTTCGAGGAGCAGCGCGGCAGTTTCGGCCATCCCGGCGATCCCGATGTTCTCGGTGAGCCGCAAGCCGTGCAGGAGCGGGGTGCGGCCTGGTTTGCCGTCGATCGTGGCGTGCACATTCGCGCCGTGCTCGATCAGGACTCGTACGGTCTCCGGTCTTTGCCTGCCGGCCGCACCGTGCAATGGAGTACCGCTGTGCGCGCGTGGCCGTTCGATGTCCGCGCCGAGCGAAAGCAGCAGTGGGATTTGCGCGGCCGCGCCTCTCGCGGCTCGTGTCCACAGTGGAGTCTCGCCGTACTGGTTGGCGGCGTCCACGTCGAGGCCTTGCTCGACTAGCCAGACGATGAGTTCGTCGGGACACTCGAGAAAGCCGATTGCCGTTTCCTTGCCGTATCCGCCGCGCGCGGCCAACTCGGTGCGCTGGAACACTGCCTGGAGTTCTGCGAGCGATGCGGAGGACAGCAGTTCGCTGAAATTCTTCGGCAGCGTTTTTCGCTTGCGCATCGAGGGTTTCTCCTTGGCGTGGCATCCGGCGAAGCCAGCTTAGGTCAGTTCGGACCGCAGGCGATGGCGCAGCTCGATGAGCGTCTGCCGGGCCAGTTCGAGGCGTTCCAGGTCCAAGCCGTCGGTGGTGCGGAGGGCCAGATCTTCGTACGCTGCTTGCATTCGGTGCAAAGCCGTGCGTCCGGACGGAGTCGCTTCGAGCAGTTTGGCGCGTTGGTGCGCGGGGTTCGGGCGATAGCAAGCGAGGCCGTCGTCGACAAGCAGGTCGGCGACTCGTTGGACGCTTTGCCTCGTGTGGCCCAGCTGCGAGGCGATGGTTCCGACCGGGGCGGCTTCCGCTTCGACCGCGGCCAGCACCTGGTACCGCGCGACGCTCAACCCCGTCGGGCGGGCGATGCCGTTGCCGACTGCTTCCAGGACGTCGGAGAGTCGGATGACCTCGTCCATCAGGTCGTTGTAGGAGTCGCAGGCCTTCTTGACAGCATGCTGTCGTATCGCTAGCTTGTCGGACATGACAGCATGCTGTCATTGAGAGCCGGGTCAGGCAACAGTTCGAGAGGATCATCGGGTGCGAATCGGCATCGGGCTTCCGAATCAAGTGCGCGACGTCGACCCCGCGGTCGTGCCGCGGTGGGCGGCGAGGGCGGAGGAGGCGGGGTTTTCCTCGCTGGCGACGATCGGCAGATACGCGTATCCGGGGGTGAGCGACACGGTTTCGCTGGCCGCCGCGGCCGGGGCGACGACGCGGATCGGTCTGCTGAGCGGCGTGCTGCTCGCGCCGACGTGGCCCGGAGCGTTGCTGGCCAAGGAAATCGCGAGCATCGACGGGGTTTCCGGGCATCGGCTGACGTTCGGGGTCGGGGTGGGGCTTCGGGAGGAGGAGTTCACCGTTCCTGGGCTCGGCGCACGTGGCCGGGGCGCTCGGTTTGATGCCGACCTGGAGACTTACCGGGAAGTCTGGAGCGGCGAGAACGCGGCGGTGCCGAGCGGGACCCGGCAGGTGCCGATGTTGTTCGGCGGCTACACCGAGCAGGCGTTGCGGCGGATGGTGCGGTGGGGCACCGGATACATCGCCGGTTCGGGCTCGGTGACGGCGACCGCTCCTCGGTTCGAAGCGGCGAAACGTGCTTGGCGCGAGGGCGGCCGGACCGGGGAGCCGCGGCTGGTTTCGTTGGCGTACTTCGTTTTGGGAGACGTCGACGCCGGGTTGGCGAACGTCCGGGACTTCTATCGGTTGGCTCCGAAGGAAGTCGCGGACAGTGTCGTGCCCTGTGTGTCTCCGGAGATGGTCCGGAAATGCATCGCGGAGTTTGCCGAGTTGGGCGCGGACGAGCTGGTCTTCGTGCCGACGACTGACGACGTCGACGAAATCGCCCGGCTGGCGGACGTCGTCAGCTGAGCATCGTTCTGGAAGATGACTTCGCTATCGGGGGCATCACCGATGCTGCCGGGGGTCGCGCGGCTCCAAGCTGGAGTCATGAGACTACGCGTAATTGCGATCGTCGCGGCGATGCTCGCCGTGGTCGGGGCGGGGACAGCGCAGGCGGCACCGAGATTGGCGTTGCCGCGGCCTGGCGGGGTCAGCCCGGTCGGTACTACTGCCTTTCACTTCACCGACACTTCCCGCGCGGATCCGTGGGTTCCTTCGCAGCGGCGGGAAATGATGGTGACGCTGTGGTATCCGGCGCAATATCCCGGATGGCGGCCCACGCAGTACCTCACTCAGCGAGAGTCGGAGCTGATGGTGAAGGAGCTGGGCGATAAGTCAGTGCCGGAGGACGCGCTGACGAAGGTGCGGACACATTCCACTGTGGACGCTCTGCCACAGTTCCGGCGGATGCCGTTGGTGGTGCTGTCGCCTGGGTTCACGTTGCCGCGCGCGACGTTGTCGTCGTTGGCGGAGGAGCTGGCCAGTCGCGGGTATGTCGTGGCGGGGATCGGGCACAACTACGAGTCGACAGCGATCACCTTCCCGGACGGGCATACGACGGAATGCGTGGCATGCGTTGCGAAGGACTGGGTGAAACTTGTCCAAGCCCGGGCGGCGGATGTGTCGTTCGTACTCGATCGGCTCGTGGGCCGGAATCCGGTGTGGGGCGGCGGGCGGCTGATCGACGCGCGGCGGATCGCGATGATCGGGCATTCGATCGGGGGAGCCAGCACGGCGCCGGCGATGCTGGCCGACCGGCGGATCCGCGCCGGGGCGATGCTGGACGGCATGTACTACCTCCCGGTGACCGGGCTGGATCGGCCGTTTCTGCAGTTCGGAGCGCCGGTGCACGAGCCGGGCGGGACGGTCGATCCGTCGTGGGATTCGGCGTGGCGCGAGATGACCGGATGGAAGCGGTGGATCACCGTTAACGACGGGGAACACAGCATGTTCACTGATCAGCTGCTGCTCTGCCAGCAGGCCGGGGTGCCGGTGCCGGGACTGAAGATCGATCCGCTGCGGGCGATCCGGGTCAGCGAGGCGTACCTGACCGCGTTCCTGGACGAGCACCTGCGCGGGATGCCCCAGCGGCTGCTGGACGGGCCGTCGCCGCGGTACCCCGAAGTGCGGTTTTGGGGCTGAAGCGCTTTCCCGACGAAGTCCGCGGAATTTCTTCGCAACCCCCTCCGGCGGTGTGCGTCTCTATAGGCAAAGGGAAAGCCAAGAGCTGGTCAGGGGAGAATGGAAATGCTCAGGAAGACTGTCAAATTGGCCACCGTCGGAGCGGCTCTCGGTGCGGTCGCACTGCTTTCCGCGTGCTCTGGCCAGAATTCGGCAGCCCCGGCGAGCAACCAATCCGCCCCGGTCAACGTCGCGGCAAAAAGCCAGGTGCAGCAGCCGGAAACGCCAGTGAAAAAGGGCGGCAGCGGCGGTGGCGGGGCCAGTGCGGAGGACGTTAATTGCAGCACGCTCGGGGGTCCGGTCGGTCCGCGCAAGGTTGATTTGATCGCGGACGAAACCAAGGCAGGTACCGTTGGTTGCGTCGAAGCGTTCAATGTCATCACCGAATACTTCGACAATATCGACAAGGCCGTCGGATCCAACTACATGATGACTGTCCGGGGTTGGCAGTGCCTGACCGACACCGGCGCGGAGGGCACGCACGAGATCCGCTGCGCGAAGGACGGTTTCAAGCTGCACACCACGCCGCCGAAGGACGAGAACGCTCCGGACCCGCAGGAACAGGGCACCGGGTACAACGGGGTGCCGATCGACCCGCCCGCCGACCAGGACCAGGGCACCGGATACCACGGGGTTCCGGTGGACCCGCCGAACGCGCAGGACCAGGGGACTGGGTACCAGGGCGTGCCGGTCGACAGCCCGGATCAGAACTGAGCGAGCGCGAACTGCGGGAGTGGGCCAGGCCTTGCGAGGTCTGGCCCTTTCGCGCGGCCCCCGGACTGAGTCACAGCACCGAAGCCAGCCCCTCCCGCAACATCCGATACGCCGCCTCCGCCCGGGCAACAGCGTCCGGATAAGTCTCATCAGCGCTTCGCCCACCGCGGATCTCCCGGGCGTTGTGGAACCCCAAGATCCGCTGCGCCCCGAAGATCTGCGCAGCCACCAACCGTGCGGTGAACTCGTCCGGAACCCCACACGACGCGCGCAGTTCCTCCACCAGTTCCTGTTCCTTCTCCAACAGGTACGTGGCAAGCCGCGCCAGCAGCGCAGGCGTTGAGTACAGCAGCGTGTGGCACGTGATCGCGTCCGGCGAGTCGTTCAGGCCGGTCAGCGGATCGCGGGCGGCCAGGCGGTCCAGGAAAGAACGTTCCAGCGCGGACAGCGCCGACACCTCAGGCGGCCGCGCGCGGACGATCTCCGCGGGGCCGTTTTCGTCGACGAACTGGTGGATGACCAGGTCTTCCTTCGTCGGGAAGTACGCGAACAGCGTCGGCTTCGAGATCTCGGCCTCGGCGGCGATATCGGCTACCGACACCCCGTCGAAGCCGGATTCGCGGAACAGGCGCAGGGCCGCCGAGGCGATGGCTTCCCTCGTGCGGCGGCGTTTGAGCTCGCGCAGTCCTGGCACGGCCGTCAGCCTAACCGGAACTCGAACCAGGATAAAAACTTGACTCGGTTGTATATTTAACCCAGTGAAGATACTGGAACCAGAGATCCGGGCGGAGCGCGAGTTTCTCCAGGCCTGTCACGCCGAGCTGGACCGCATGCGGGCAGAGATCAAGACCGCGATCGCGACGGGAATGGGCGAGGGCGACGCGGTCGACGACAAGTACTTCAACCACGTCCTCAGGCAGTTTCGCATCGAGATCGCCGAGGAGCTAGCGGATATCGACGACGCGCCGCTCTTCTTCGGCCGCCTCGACTATCCGCCGGGCGAGGTCTACGAGGCGGCGCGCGGGTCGCACACCCGGTCGCCCGAGCATGACCTCGTTTACCTGGGCCGCAGAGGGATTCGTGACGACGACGGCGAACCTCTGGTGATCGATTGGCGGGCGCCGCTCGCGAGGGCGTTTTACGAAGCCGATCACGATCATCCGATGGGCGTGCGGGTCCGGCGGCGCTACGGGTTCGACCAGGCCGGAGTGCTCAGCGCGTACGAGGACGAGCCGCTCGATCGGCCGGGGTCGGCGGAGAATCGTCTGCTCACCGCGGAGATCGAGCGGCCGCGGCAGGGGCCGATGCGCGACATCGTCGCGACGATCCAGCCGGACCAGATGCGGCTCGTTCGCGCGCCGGTCGACCGGACGATCTGCATCCAGGGCGCACCGGGCACCGGCAAAACCGCAGTGGGGCTGCATCGGCTGGCGTACCTGCTCTACACCGAGCGGGTGCGGCTGCAGAAGGCAGGCGGGGTCGCGGTGATCGGGCCGAACCGGTCGTTTCTCGCTTACATCGCGGGCGTGCTTCCGGCGCTCGGCGAGGTGGCGGTTTCCCAAGCCACGATTGACGAACTGACCGGGGCGGGCCAGTCAGCCGAGTACGTCGACGATCCGCGGACGGCGCGCATCAAGGGCGACGTCCGGATGGCGGAGGTCGTCCGGCGGCACGTGTGGGCGCGGATCCGGCCGGTCGACCGGACGCTCGAGGTGAAGTACCAGCACCGGACCTGGCGGTTGTATCCCGAGGACATCGCCGAGGAACTCACGGAAATCCTCAGCCGCGGCGCGGATTACAGCGCGGGGCGCGAATTGCTGGCCCAGCGGCTCGCGCATCGGGTCCTGCGCGAGATGGAGCGGTCCGGCGGCACGAGCGCGACCCTCCATCAGCTTCGCCGCAATGCCGCGATCAACAAGGCGGTCCGGGACATGTGGCCTACCGTCGAGCCCGCGCGGCTGGTCTATGACTTGCTTACCGATAACGCACTTCTCGCCGAAGCAGCCGACGGAATTCTCACTGCTGAGGAACAGGAAGCGCTCATCCGTCCGCGTCCGCGCAGTCGCAAGGCGATGACCTGGTCGACGCTCGATCTCGCGTTGCTGGACGAGGTCGCGGCGCTGATCGAGCGGCCGGCGAAGCTCGGGCACGTCGTGGTCGACGAGGCGCAGGACCTCAGCCCGATGCATCTGCGGGCGATCGCACGCCGGCTGGCTGGTGCGTGCACGGTTCTCGGCGACGTCGCACAGGCGACCAGTCCGTCCGCGGTCCGCGATTGGACGACCGTGCTCACCCATCTCGACCGGCCCGGCGGGCGGATCGAAGAACTCACGCACGGCTACCGCGTTCCGGCGGATGTCCTCGACTTCGCTGCCCGACTGCTCCCGCACATCGCGCCGGAACTCCGGAGTCCCACGTCGTTCCGGCATTCCGCGGATGCCTTGCACCTGACCGAAACCGACGAGACGGTTGCCGCCGCGGTCGATGCTTGCGCGAAGGCCCTGCAGCAGGAAGGGTCGATCGGGCTGCTGGCCGCCGACGCGGACATCCCGGAATTGCACCGCGTCCTCACCGAGCGCGGGCTGGACCACACGGTGCTGGGTACCGAGGGGACAGCCCGGATCACGCTGGCACCGGTGAGTTTGGCGAAGGGGCTGGAGTACGACACGGTCCTGGTGGTCGAACCGGCGCGCATCGTGGCGGCGGAAGAGCGTGGGCTGCAACGGTTGTACGTCGCGCTCACCCGGGCGGTCAGCACCTTGCACGTACTCCACGCGGACCCGTTGCCGGAGCCGTTGCTGACTCAGACCGCGGCGGTCTGACGGCGCGTCGAGTAGCACTGCCAGCCCAGAAAACCCAGCGCCAGCAGCAAGTAGCTGTTGCCGATGACGTGCTCGACCGGTCCCCAGGACAGCTCCAGGTACCCGTTCTTCGGCAGCCACGAATGCGGGGCGATCACGAAAATCGCCGCCACGGCAGCCAAACCGGCGACCGCGGTCCGGGTGTGCGCGCGAGCGGCGAACAGCACGATCGCGGGCACGATCCACACCCAGTGGTGCGACCACGAAATCGGCGAACACACCAGAATCGCGGCCGCGTTGAGCAGGAACGCCATCGACGGGTCGGCGCGCAGCATCGCGGGAACGGTCAGCGCGAGCGCGGCCAGGGTCAGCACCGCGACCAGGATCAGCGTCGGCGTTTCGGCGAGCCCGAACCGGTGCACCGCGCCCTGGATGGTCTGGTTTGTCGCGAAAATCGATCCGCTCATCCCGGACGCGCCGGTCAATCCGCCGCCGAACCAGTACTTCATCGACGCTTCCGGCGCGATCACGAACCCGGCCGCGCCGGCGAGCACGAAGGTGACCACCGTGGTCAGTGCCGCCCGGAAGTCCCTTTTCAGCAGGAAGAACAGCAGGAATCCGGCCGGGGTGATCTTCATGGCGGCGGCGAGGCCCAGCAGGACGCCGCGGGGCAGCCTGGTCCGGGGGCCGAGGCAGTCGATCACCACGAGAGCCATCAGCAGGAGGTTGATCTGCCCGAACCACAACGTCTCGCGGACCGGTTCGAACGCCAGCGAACCAGCCCCGATCACGAGCGCGGCCAGCATCGCGGTCCGCCGCCCGGCATGCGGCCGGACCACCACGTAGACCGTCCCGCACAAGCACGCCAGCGAGACGGCGAGCATCAGCATCGCGCCCAGCGGCAGCGGCATCGCGGCGAACACCAGGAACACGACGGCCGCGAACGGCGGGTAGATGAACGGCAGGATCAGCCCGGCGCGGGTCGGCGGGAGCGGACCGTAGACGTCCTCGCCCTGGGCCAGCGCCCGCGCGCCGGACCGGTAGATCTCCAGGTCGAGCGGCCACATCGTGCAGACGAGCCACAGAACCGTCACTGCCACCGCCACCGAGGCGAGGACCAGCAGGAACACCGCCGGACGACGGGTGCCGGCGTCGTCTAGCCACCGGCGCAGCGCGACAGCGGGGGGCCGGATGGAAGTCACTCCGCGATCATGCCGGTGCGATCACCCGTTCGCGCAGTGGGGGGCGAGACCAGGCGACCTCGTCGACTGCGAGCCACGGCGCGTTCGCGGCGGCGGAGGGGGTGACCCCGGCGAAAGCTTTGACCTCGTGGTGCAGGTGTGACTGGTCGACGTAACCGCTCTCCGCCGCCACCAAAGCGGGACTTTCGCCCGCGGCGAGCCGGTGCACCGCGTGGTCGAACCGGACCAGTTGCGCGGCGCGTTTCGGGCTGAGCCCGAGCTGGCTCCGGAACCGGGACCACAGGCGTTTCCGGCTCCATCCGGTCTCGTCGGCCAGCTGCTCGATCCGCACCTGACCGTGGTGCGCGTCCATCCGCCGCCAGGCGAAGGCGACTTCCGGATCGACCGTGCGACCGGCCTCGTACCGCTTGCCCAAAGCGGCTTCGACCAGGGCGAACCGGTCGTTCCAGGAATCGAGCGCGCGCAGCCGGCCGGGCAGCTCGGTGGGCCAGACGTCCTCGAGCGACACGACCTCGCCGCTCAACTCCGTCCCGAGCACCGCGTGTGCGACCTCGGGCGACAGCCGGATCTGCACGCATTCGATGCCCTGGCCGCGCACGCGCATGCCGTGCGGCACGAGTCCGGCGACGACGCTGCCGCGCGCCACGTCGTTGACGAGCAGCTTTTCGCGCAGGTTGAGGAACAGCGTGACGGCCGGGTACGGGACCACTGTCAGGTCCACCTGGTCGACGGTGTCGCCGACGAATCCGGCCATCCGCACGCCGGGCAGCCGGAGCGGCCGGGACGGCACGGCGATGCCCCACACCGCTGGTCCGTCGCGAGCCCACTCGGCTGGTCGCATGCCGCCATCGTACGTAACTTCGCCCGCGCGACATTTCTCCAAGACCGGCCACCATCGCCCCGACCAGGCTGAACGGGTACCGGAAAGGGGATCCGTGATGATCAATCCGTTCAGCTCCGCCGTCGAAGTCGCCGCCGCCATCCGCGCGAAGGAGGTGAGCCCGGTCGAGGTCGCCGAGTGCTATCTCGACCGCATCGCCGAGCTGGATCCGAAGTTCAACGCCTTCTGCTTCCGCGCCGACGACGAGGTCCGTGCCGCCGCGAAAACCGCCGCCGACGCTGTGGTGCGGTGCGCGCCCGAGGAACTGCCGCCGTTCCACGGGGTTCCGCTGCCGATCAAGGACCTCGTCAACGTCGCCGGCTGGCCGACCACTTACGGTTCGCTGGCCACCGACCGTTCCCCGCAGCCCAAGTCGGACCCGATCGTGCAGCGGTTCACCGACGCGGGTTTCCTCCCGCTCGGCAAGACCACGACGTCGGAATTCGGCGCGGTGCCCTTCACCGAGAGCGAGGCACAGGGCATCTCGCGCAACCCGTGGGACCCGGACCGCACGCCCGGCGGTTCGTCGAGCGGCGCGGGGGCCGCCGTCATCGCCGGAATGGCCCCGGTCGCGCACGCGGAGGACGGCGGCGGATCGATCCGCATCCCGGCGTCGTGCACCGGTATCGTCGGGTTGAAGCCGACCCGCGGCCTGGTCACGAACGCCGTCGTGGAGGTCGAGGGCTTCGCGACCAGCGGCGTCGTCAGCCGGACGCTGGCCGACACCGCCGCCACGCTGGACGTCCTCACGAGGCACGACCCGGGCGCGTGGTGGTCGCAGCCGACGCCCACCCGGTCGCTCGCCGACGCGCTGAACACCGAACCCCCGACTCGCCTGCGGATCGGTGTCCTCACCACCTCGCTGATCGACGGGATCGAGGTCGACCCGGCCTGCCTGACCGCGGTCGACAAAACCCTTCGCGCACTGGAGGAAGCCGGACACCAGCTTGTCGACAAACCGCTTCCGCTGCCGACGTCCGAGGAACTGCTGGCGACGTTCCTGAAGGTCTGGAACGTCGCCAGCGCAGGCGTCCCGGTAATCGACCCGGACCGCATCGAACCGCACAACCGGGCACAGCGCGAAGCCGCGAAGTCGGTCGATTCCTGGACTTACGCGGAGAGCGTGCACCAGACCCAGGTGTTCTCCCGCCGCATTGTCGAAGCCTTCGTCGGCAGCTTCGATCTGCTGGTTACGCCGACCATGGCGTGCCTCCCGCCGAAGGTCGGCGCGTGGCGAGCGAGCGGAAATCCGGTGGTGGCGGCGTACCCGATGGGCGTGTTCACGTCGCTGTTCAACGTGACCGGCCAGCCCGCGATCTCCCTCCCGCTGCACCACGACGAGGCGAGCGGCCTGCCGGTCGGCGTCCAGCTGGTCGCCGCGCCCTGGCGGGAAGACCTGCTGCTGCAGGTCTCCCGCACCCTGGAGCAGGCGCTGCCCTGGACCGACCGGCGGCCGCCGCTCGACTAGCCCACGTAGGCGGCCAGGTGCTTCCCGGTCAGCGTCCGCTTCTTCTTCACCAGCTCGGCGGGCGTCCCCTCGAAGACCACCTGGCCGCCGTCGTGGCCGGCCCCGGGGCCGAGGTCGATGATCCAGTCGGCGTGCGCCATCACGGCCTGGTGGTGCTCGATGACGATCACCGACTTGCCCGATTCGACGAGGTGGTCCAGCAGCCCGAGCAGCTGTTCCACGTCGGCGAGGTGCAGGCCGGTGGTCGGCTCGTCGAGGATGTAGACACCGCCGTTCGACCCCATGTGCGTGGCCAGCTTCAGCCGCTGCCGCTCGCCGCCGGACAGCGTGGTCAGCGGCTGGCCGAGGGTCAGGTAGCCGAGTCCGACCTGTTCCATCCGTTCGAGAATCCGGTGCGCGGCCGGGGTTTTCGCGTCGCCGTCGGCGAAGAACGCGGTGGCCTGGGCGACCGACATCGCGAGCACCTCGCTGATGTCCCGTCCGCCGAAGTGGTACTCCAGCACCGAGGCGTCGAACCGCTTGCCCTCGCAGACCTCGCAGGTGGTGGCCACTCCGGCCATCATCCCGAGGTCGGTGTAGATGACGCCGTTGCCGTTGCAGTTCGGGCACGCGCCCTCGGAGTTGGCGCTGAACAGCGCGGGCTTCACGTTGTTGGCCTTGGCGAAGGCCTTGCGGATCGGTTCGAGCAGCCCGGTGTAGGTCGCCGGGTTGCTCCGCCGCGAACCGCGGATCGGGGCCTGGTCCACCGACACGACGTCATCGGATTCCCGGATCGACCCGTGGATCAGCGAGCTCTTGCCGGATCCGGCGACCCCGGTGATCACGCACAGCACGCCGAGCGGGATGTCGACGTCCACGTCCTGCAGGTTGTGCGTGTTCGCGCCGCGGATTTCCAGCACGCCCGTGCGCTCCCGCACCGACGGCTTGAGCGAGGCACGGTCGTCCAAATGCTTGCCGGTCAACGTCTTGCTCGCGCGCAGACCGTCCACAGTGCCCTCGAAACACACCGTGCCGCCGTTCGTGCCCGCGCCCGGCCCGAGGTCGACCACGTGGTCGGCGATCGCGATCGCCTCCGGCTTGTGCTCCACGACGAGGACGGTGTTTCCCTTGTCCCGCAAGCGGAGCAGCAGGTCGTTCATCCGCTGGATGTCGTGCGGGTGCAGGCCGATGGTGGGCTCGTCGAAGACATACGTGACGTCGGTGAGCGACGAGCCGAGGTGCCGGACCATCTTCACCCGCTGCGCCTCGCCGCCGGACAACGTGCCGGCCGGCCGGTCCAGCGACAGGTAGCCGAGACCGATCTCCACGAACGATTCGAGCGTCTCGTGCAGCGATTTGAGCAGCGGCGCGACCGACGGGTCGGACAGCTTCACGACCCAGTCGGCGAGGTCGCTGATCTGCATCGCGCATACGTCGGCGATGCTCATCCCGTCGATCTTGGACGACCGCGCCAGCTCGCTCAGCCGCGTCCCGTCGCATTCCGGGCACGTCGCGAAGGTGACCGCGCGGTCCACGAACGCGCGGATGTGCGGCTGCATCGCCTCGACGTCCTTGGACAGATACGACTTCTGGATCCGCAGCACCAGACCCTCGTAGGTCATGTTGATGCCTTCGATCTTCATCCGCGTCGGTTCCTTGTACAGGAAGTCCTGCAGTTCGCGCTTCGTGTACTTGCGGATCGGCTTCTCCGGGTCGACCAGGCCGGACCCGGTGTAGAGCCGGTAGTTCCAGCCGCCCGGGGTGTAACCGGGGATGGTCAGCGCGCCCTCGGCGAGCGACTTCGAGTCGTCGTACAGCTGGGAGAGGTCGATGTCGTTGATCGAACCACGGCCCTCGCAGCGCGGGCACATGCCGCCGGTGACGCTGAAGCTGCGCCGCTCCTTGATCTCCTTCCCGGCTCGCCGCACGGTGACCGCGCCCGCGCCGCTGATCGAGGCGACGTTGAACGAGAACGCCTGCGACGACCCGATGTGCGGGGTGCCGAGCCTGCTGAACAGGATCCGCAGCATCGCGTTGGCGTCGGTGGCGGTGCCGACCGTCGAGCGCGGATCGGCCCCCATCCGCTGCTGGTCGACGATGATCGCGGTGGTCAGCCCGTCGAGCACGTCGACCTCGGGACGGGCCAGCGTCGGCATGAAACCCTGCACGAAACTGCTGTAGGTCTCGTTGATCAGCCGCTGCGATTCGGCCGCGATCGTGCTGAACACCAGCGAGCTCTTGCCCGAGCCGGACACCCCGGTGAACACCGTCAGCCGGCGCTTCGGGAGTTCGACGCTGACGTCCTTGAGGTTGTTCACGCGGGCGCCCTGCACGCGGATCAGGTCATGGCTGTCCGCGGCGTGCCCCGGCGTGGTCTTCCCCTTGGCCTTGGTCATCTCTCTCCCAGTTTCTTTCCCGGCGGTCCGGCTCGGACTGCTTCAGCTCGCTTGCTGGATGCGGATGAGGTTCCCGGCCGGGTCGCGGAACGAGCAGTCCCGGACGCCGTAGGGCTGGTCGGTGGGCTCCTGCACGACCTCGGCGTCGCTGGCCTGCAACCGGTTGAAGGTCGCGTCGACGTCCTTCGTGGCCAGGTTCAGCGCGGCGTAGGTGCCCTTGGCCATCATTTCGGTGATCATCCGGCGTTCGTCGTCGGTGAGGCCGGGGAACGCGGCGACCGGCTGCAGCACGAGCGAGGTGTCCGGCTGTCCGGGCGGGCCGACGGTAATCCAGGCCATGTCGCCGTATTTGACGTTGTTGCGCACCTCGAAGCCGAGGACGTCGCGGTAGAAGGTCAGCGTCGCTTCCGGATCGGTGTGCGGGAGGAAGCTCGCGTGAATCGTCATGTCCATGCCGATCACACTAGGTTCGCGCCGAACGGGGTGCTTCTCGATTCCTGATCGGTCGCGTGACCTGTTTGGCGACGCACGGCGCCATGCCCTCGGTCGCCCCGGTCTCCTCCTGGCGGTACACGCTCGGCGGCTTTCCGACCAGCTCGGTGAAGCGCGTGCTGAACGTCCCCAGCGACGAGAACCCGACCTCGAAACACACCTCGGTGACGCTCAGGTCGCCGCGCCGGAGCAACGCCATCGCGCGCTCGATGCGGCGGGTCATCAGATACGAATACGGCGACTCTCCGTAAGCGGCGCGGAACTGCCGGCTCAGGTGCCCGGCGGACACGTTGACGCTCCGCGCGAGCGCCTCGACGTCCAGGGGACGCGCGTACTCGCGGTCGATCCGGTCGCGCACCCGGCGCAACCGTGCGAGATCGGCCAATCGCTGCGCGTCGTCCGGTTTGCTGGTCACTTCCGAATCGTGCCACGGCGATCGCCCGAGCCCCAGCAATCCGCTCTTTCGGGCTGGTGGCCGATTCGTTCAAGACCCTCGCGCCGGACTCGTGCGACGGTTTCCGGGTGACTGTGAACTTGGAGGCCGTCGCCCCGTTCCTCGCCGGGCACGGCAGGGTGCTGGACCAGCGGCGGTTCGAGCTGCTGAACGGAAACGGACGGGCCGAGGAGGTGCTCGCGGCGGTCGCCGCCTACCGGAATCCGGACGGCGGGTACGGCTGGGGCCTGGAACCGGACCTGCGCGCGCCGGAAAGCCAGCCGGGCGGCGCGCTGCACGCGTTCGAGGTGTTCGCCGACATCGCCCCGGCGACTACGCCGCACGCGGTGCAGTTGTGCGACTGGCTGGAATCGGTGTCGTTCACCGACGGCGGGCTGCCGTTCGCGTTCCCGGTCGCGGACCCGGCCGCGTGCGCTCCCTTTTGGACCGGAGCCGATCCGACGGTGTTCTCCTTGCAGAGCACCGCGTTCGTCACGTCCGCGGCGTGGCGGGTCGCCGAACACGACCCGTCGGTCGCGGCGCATCCGTGGCTCGCGCGGGCGACCGAGACGTGCCTGCGGGCGATCCGGGAGCTCGAGGAGATGCCGCACGTCATCGAGTTGAGCTTCGCGATCCACCTGCTCGACGCCGTGCACGGCAGGTATCCGGAAGCCGATGAACTCCTGACGAAGCTGGGGAAGTTCTTGCCGGAGAGCGGAATCGTCCCGGTGCAGGGCGGTTCCGAAGGCGAGGTGCTGCGTCCGCTGGACTTCAGCCCGGTGCCCGGCCCGTCCCGGCGGCTGTTCACCGCGGAGGCGGTCGAAGCGGATCTGACCCGGTTGGAACAGGGCCAGCAGCCCGA
Organism: Amycolatopsis nivea; assembly: GCF_004522235.1. Classification (GTDB taxonomy): domain Bacteria; phylum Actinomycetota; class Actinomycetes; order Mycobacteriales; family Pseudonocardiaceae; genus Amycolatopsis; species Amycolatopsis nivea. The sequence continues at coordinate 271,645 of NZ_SDLT01000004.1, read as the reverse complement.
CGGCGGCTGGACGGTCGACTTCGCCAGCTTCTCCCCGGCGGCCGCGCTGGAATGGCGCGGTTACGCCACCGTCGGCGCGATCGCCAAGCTGCGCGCCAACTCGCGGCTCTAGGGCCAGAGGCGTTCGCGGACCCAGCCCGCGGGTTCGCGGCGGTAGCGGACCCGGAGGTGCTGCCGGTCGTGCGAGGCCTGCCAGAACTCCACCGATTCCGGCTGGATCAGGTAGCGCGTCCACGTTTCCGGTGCCACATCCGGGTTCTCCGCTACCCAATCCGCAGCCGCCGCGGCCGCTTCGACGAGCTTCGCCGGATCGGAAAGCACCTCCGACTGATGCCCGACGTACGCCTCGGCCCGCGACGCGGGCGGCCGAGCGAGGAAGTCGTCGGCGGACACCTCGGGCGCGGCCGGCACCACCAAGCCGCGCACCCGGACCTGGCGTCCGCGGCCAGGCCAGAAGAACGTCAGCGCCGCGCGCGGATTCGCCGCCAGCTGCTGGCCCTTCGGGCTTTCCGAACTCGTCGCGACCGCCCAGCCGTCCGCGTCGACGTTCTTCAGGATCACTACGCGAGCGTCCGGAGCCCCGTCGGCGTCCACTGTGGACAGAGTGACGGCGTGCGGGGCCAGCACGTGCTCGCCCGCCTCGGTCAGCCAGGCGAGGAACAGCTCCTCGGGCGTTTCCGGGGTGTGGTCCGGGTCGAATTCCGGGAGCTGTTCGGGAAACGACTGCCAGCCGCGCAACGAAACCATGTCACCGACCGTACGGCGGTTGCCCCGGCGGCGGGTAGTGCGGCGGCTGCGGCCCGGCCGGTCCGGCGGCGGGCGGGGGACCGGTCTGCGGCATCGGCCCGGACGGGATCTGCCCCGGGAATCCGCCGGGACCCGGTTGCGGGGGCTGACCGTAGGCGGCCTGTTGCTGCTGCCATTGCACCTGCTGGAGAGCCTCGCCCGGCTGCGGGAAACAGAACGTCAGCTTGGCCCTGATCGCGCCGTGCATCGCCGCGCCCCAGAGCTTCCCGCCGGTGAACGCGTAGGTCGCGCCCGCCTGCGGATCCACCGCGACCATCCGGGTTTCGCCGCCGAACTGGTTGCTCGTCTTCGCGCTCGCCAGCTGCGCGGCGTCCGGGTGCACGCGGCCGACGAGCCCGCAGATCACCACCGACGCGGCGGTCCAGCCGATCGTGCCCTGCACGTTGGCGCGGGCGTGCTGCGTCGCCATGCCGGTGAACTGCTGCAGCGTCGCCGCGTCGATCTCCGGATAGGCCCCGGCGACCACGCAATAGTTCATCGTGGACAGCATGATCGACTCGGCGAACAGGCCGACCGCGCACGTCACCGGTCCGATCTGGACGGTGTTGAGCCTGCCGCCGCTGCGCACCACGCGTTCGGCGACCACCTGCAGGTACTGCTCGGGCGTGAGCACGTCCGCGACCTCCCCGGGCTGAGCGGAATCCGACGTCATCGTCGCACGCGCCGCCTTCGCGCGGACTTCACCGGGCATGGTTGACTGTGCCCGCCATGCGCCGACTTCTCGTTCTCGCCCCAGCCCTGGTCCTGCTCGCCGGCTGCAACCCGTCGAGCCCGGCGAAGGAGACTCCGTCTTCGGCGCCGGCGAGTTCCGCTTCGGCCTCCGCGGCGCTGCCGCCGGATCCGCAGCCCGCGCGCACCGCGGAGTGTCCGTACCTGTCCAACGAGACAGTGCAGGACGCGAACGGTCAGCACGTCACCAAGGTGAGCGTGTCCGACGACGAGCCGCATCCGACGTGCTTTTTCTACCGTCCGGACGGCAGCCTCCAGCTGACCGTGCGGGTGTACGTGGGCAAGAGCGACGTCGCGACCGCGCTGGTCAACAAGGCCGCGCCGGTCGACACGTCGAACCCGGCTTCGGAGCCCGCGGGGTGGAAGGGCGGCTACCAGCCGGCCGGGGACGGAGTGGTCTACGCCGTCGCCAAGGGCGAGGCCGCCGTCATCGTGACGAGCAACCAGAAGCAGAGCATCAAAGCACGCACAGTGGCGAAAAAGGCTATCGCTGCCCTGAAGCTCTGAGTAACGGGCTCCGCACGGGTGAGTGAAGTTGATCTTGTATTACTCTAAGCAGCACGCGCGGTTCCCCCAACACTCGCGCGGCGGGTGCCCGTCCGGCACCGAATACTTTGGTTACCCCTTTTCGACGACAAGGACAGATTCGTGGCTGACACCCTCAAGGAAATCCTGCTTGACTCGAGCCGTCGCCCCACCGTGGTCGCCGACTTCGCGGAGCTCGTGGACGCCGAGGTCGCCGACAAGGGCGGGGTCTCCGGCGCGGTCGTGAAGACCGGCTTCGCCGCCGTGAAGAAGATCAAGCCGGGCATCATCCCGTCCGCGATCGACAGCCTCCTGGACGACTTCTCCGCCGCCCTCGAGCCGTTCTACAGCGACTTCCGCGCCCAGGGCGGCAACGACTTCGGCGCCTACCTGACCAGCCGTTCGGACGAGGCGTCGGACGCGCTGCTCGGGGTCACCGACGCCCGCGCCGAGCGCAGCAGCCGCGACAGCATCAAGAAGGTCTACTCGAAGCTGCGCCCGAACGGCAAGAAGAACGTCGAGGAGGCGCTGCCGCGTCTCGGCCAGCTGATCGACAAGCACGCCGCCGCGGTCTGAACCGACTGAGCGACAACACGAAAAAGGGCCCCGGGACGCACTTCCCGGGGCCCTTTTCGCGCGTTCAGTTCTTCTTCTCGGCAGCCGACGGGCTCGGCGCCTTGCCGTTCGTCTTCGGCTCGCCCGGCTTGGCGTCTTTCGCGTCCTTGGCCTCGGCGGCCGGCTTCGCGGGCGGAGCCGGGGGAGCAGGCGGGGTGGCCTTCGGCGGCGCCGGGGCGACCGGCGGCTCCTGCTGCTGCGACTTCAGCGCGACGGCGGTGCCGACCGCGACCGCGCCGAGACCGAGGATCCACGGCCAGCGGCGACGCTTGCGGGTGCCCTTGGCCGCGCTCTTCGCCTCCTCCAGAGCGGCGCGGAACTCCTTCTTCGCCGCCTTGAAGTCCTTCTTGCCGCGGCGCTTCGACTCGCCCGCCGACGCGGCGGCCTTGATCGCGGCCTTCTTGGCCTTGCGGCCCGGCTTCTTCATCTCGGCGATGCGGGCGAGCGCTTCCTTGCGCGCCGCGGCGGAGCTCTTCTTCAGCTCCTTGCGGGTCAGCTCCGTCTTCTTCGCCAGCTTGCGCCGGGCGCGGCGGCTCCGCTTCCCCAGCTCCTCCGCGCCGGCCTCGGCGGCCTTCGCGCCCGCCTTGCCCGCCTCGACGACCAGCTTCCGCAGGTCCGCCGAGCCGGACTTGGCCGACTCACCGACCGATTCCACGGCCCGGGTCATGGTCTTCACCTCATCAATCGTTGTGAAACAGATCTGTTGCTTGACATCTATCCTGCCCTTTTTCCGCCGACACCGCTGCGGCTTCCCGCTGCGGGCCTCGCGGAAACCTCGGGAAAGTGCCTTCTTCCTGGGCCGGTGTCCAGCGCGACGGGCCGGGGACGCCCCCTGAACCCCCCATTTGTGCGAAGGGGTGGCACGATGGCGGCGTGACTGAAAGCGCCCGCAAGGCCACCCTGCACACCAACCAGGGTGACATCCACGTGAACCTGCTGCCCGACCACGCGCCGAAGACCGTGGCGAACTTCGTGGGGCTGGCCACCGGCTCCAAGGAGTACACCCAGCCGAACGCGAAGGGCGGCAACTCCGGTCCGTTCTACGACGGCTCGATCTTCCACCGCGTCATCGACGGCTTCATGATCCAGGGCGGTGACCCGACGGGCACCGGCCGCGGCGGCCCCGGCTACAAGTTCGGCGACGAGTTCCACCCCGAGCTGCAGTTCTCCAAGCCGTACCTGCTGGCCATGGCGAACGCCGGGCCGGGCACCAACGGCTCGCAGTTCTTCATCACCGTCGCGCCGACCTCGCACCTGAACTTCCGGCACACGATCTTCGGCGAGGTCGCGGACCAGGAATCCCGCAACGTCGTCGACGCCATCGCGACGACCGCGACCGGACCGGCGGACCGCCCGCTGTCCGATGTGGTCATCGAGAAGATCACCGTCGAAGACTGACGCGCCGCAGGCAGGGATGGGGTTTCGGTAGGTTGGAGTCATCGTGAGCCAACCGCCGAACCCGTCCGCGCCCTCTCTTCCCGGTTGCTGGTGGCATCCGAACCGCCCGACCGGCCTCAGCTGTGCCCGCTGCGGACGTCCGGCCTGCCCGGACTGCCTGCGCGAAGCCCCGGTGGGGTTCCAGTGCACGGACTGCGTCCAGTCCGGCGCGCAACAGCAGAAACAGCAGCACCGGCAGTACCGCGACGCCGGAATGGGCTCCCGCACGATCGCCGGGGCCCGGCTGTCGAACTCTTACACCGTCACGGCGACGTTGATCGCGGTGAACGTGGTGGTCTTCCTGATCACCGTCATCCAGGCGAAGAGCCTGTTCAACAACCAAGTCGCGTCCGTCGAGCAGGCTGGCGTCCTCTGGCCCTCGGCCACGCTCGGCGGCGGTGAGCTGTGGCGGATCTTCACCTCGGGCTTCCTGCACTACGGGCCGATTCACATCGCGGCGAACGCGTTCTCGCTGTGGATGATGGGCCGGGCGCTGGAGCAGGTCTTCGGCAAGATCCGGTACCTCGCGCTCTACTTCGTGTCGATGCTCGGCGCATCGACCGCGGTCCTGCTCTTCCAGGACATCGACGGCGCCACCGCGGGCGCGTCCGGGGCGATCTTCGGACTGCTCGGCAGCTACGCGGTCATTGTGCTGAAGCTCCGGCTGAACCCTTCCGCGCTGCTGATCAACCTGGTGATCAACGCCTACGTCACCTTCGCCATCCCCGGCATCTCGATTTACGCGCACGCGGGCGGGCTCGTCACCGGGGCACTGGTGACGGCCGCGATGCTGTACGCACCGGCCAAGAACCTGGCCCGGTGGCAGGCGATCGGCACAGTCATCGTCGTGGTCGCGCTCGTCGGGCTGATCAGCTGGCGAGCCACGCAGATCCCCACGGTGTCGTGCGATTTCCACCAGTTCCAGAGCAGGACCGATTACGGCTGCCAGCCGTCACGCTCCAGTTGAGCGGGCCCGCAGTTCGGTAAGCACGTCCAGCACGTCGCGAGGATCCTCGCCGAGGTCGGTCTGCCCGAATATGAACAACTGCTCGTCGCGCTCCAGTTCGAGCGTCACGCCGTCGCGGCCGAGACGGCGGGTGCTCCGCAGCCGGACCGTCGTGCCGGTCCAGGGGAGCCGGTGCGTGCCGGAGAGCGTGCGGGCCTGAAGACCGTGCTCGTCGGCGGCCAGTCGCGGCCGCACGAGCGTCCAGTGGCCCGCGAACGCGCCGACGGCCAGGGTCGCGAGGCCGGTGAGCACCGCGCCCTTGCCGTCGCCGAAGAACGCGTCCGCGCCGGTTCCGACCAGCAGCAATGCGGTCAGGCCCCACGCCACTACCACGAGGTTTCGGCGCGGGGCCCAGGAGGTCGGGTGGTTATCCACAGGGGTTATCCACACTGGGGATGAGTCACACCGGTGTGATTCGGTGTCAATCGGCCGACCGGAGCAAAGCTGATCCGGCGGATGGTCAGCGCCACCGCATCGTCATCAGCAGGCCGGCGATCATCGCGGCGAATCCGATGGCGAAATTCCAGTTTCCGAGCTCGCTGAGGAACGAAACTTTGTCGCCGGCGATGTAGTTCACGACCAGCCACACCAGCCCGAGGAGCATGAGGCCGAACATGACGATCTTGTAGAACAGGTTCGACGGTCCCGCGGCCTGGACCTTCACCGGGGTGCGGCGGTCGACAGGCGGGGTGTACGCGGTCTTCTTGCGGACCTTCGACTTCGGCATCGTTTCCTCGCGTGCTCTCGGGCATTCCTGGTGGCGGCATCCTGGACGAGGTCCCGCTGTCGGGGTGCGCAACCAGCGCCACGTGCACACGTTAACGTAAAGGACGGCTCCGCAGCACCGGGCGGGAGCGGTCGGGTTTCTCAGACTGTGACAATAGCGCCACCTGGAGTGCCGAGGAGGCCTCCGGCCGGGCGCGGGAGGAGCTTGCGTGACGCCGCAAGATTGGCCGGGCGAGGACGACCGCCGCCCCGGCACCGGACCTGACCGCCCGGTCCGCCGTCAGCCGCCGCCGCCGAGAAGGCAGCCAGGGGAGACCCCGCCGCGGCGAAGAGTGGCCGGGAACCCCAGCGGCAGATCACCCGAACAGCGCACGCCGATCGACCGGGGCGGACCGCGCCGGGACGGCGGCGAAAACCGGCCCGTGCAGGGCCGGCCGGGCGAAGGCAGGCCCCGCGAGGGTGACCCCCGCGGCGGTGATTTCGGCGGTCCGCGCGATCCCGGACCCCGCCGTACCGCGGAGTTCCGCGCCGAAGGCGGTCCGCAACGACGTCCCGGCGACCCCGGCGGACGTCCTCGCCGCCAGCCGGAAGAAGGCCGTCAGATGCCGCGCCGAGTCGGCACCGCGGCCCCGGACCCGTCCCGGCGGCGGATGACCGGCCCGGAGTTCGCCGAGCAGCCGACCGAGGTGTTCTCTGCGGTCGCGGTGGAGGACAAGGACGACAAGAAGGCGAAAAAGACCCCGCCGCCGCTGGGCAAGGGCGGGCTCGCGATCCGCACCGCGGGCGAAATCTTCATCACGCTCGGCGTGGTCGTGCTGCTGTTCATGGTGTACGAGGTGTGGGTCACCGATCTGTTCTCCGCCGAGAAACAGCACACCGCGAGCGACCAGCTCGACGGCGACTGGGCGAAGGACCGCACGCTGCACCCCGAGCTGATCGACGGCAAGGCGTTCGCGCGCATCCACATCCCGTCGTTCGGCGCGGACTGGAACTTCACTATCCAGGAAGGCACCGGCGAGGATTCGCTGGCGATCGGCCCCGGCCACTACAAGGGCACCGCGCTGCCGGGCGAACCGGGCAACTTCGGCGTCGCCGGGCACCGCGTCGGCAAGGGCGCGCCGTTCAACGACCTGGACAACCTGAGTTCCTGCGACCAGATCGTGATCGAAACGCACACCGATTTCTTCATCTACCAGGTGCTGCCGTACGACGACGAGGTCAAGGGCTGGAGCAGCGGCAAGGGCGCGCAGCCGGAGTGCAAGGGCGTGTCGACGCTGCGCAACTCGAGCATTCCCGGCGGCGGACCGTACGACGAGACGTTCGGCCGCAAGGTCGTCCAGCCGAGCCAGGGCGACGCGGTGAACCCGGTGCCGTACAAGCCGGCCGGGGCGCTGCCGAAGGCGCAGCAGGCTTCGCTGCTCACGCTCACCACGTGTCACCCGCAGTTCTCGGCGAAGGAACGGCTGATCATCACCTCGGTGCTGACCCGCCAGGTGCCGAAGACGCAGGTGCCGGATTACACGACGTTGCTGAAGAAGATCGGAGTCGCGTCCTGATGTACGGCTGGCTCTGGCGGCATCTGCCCGGACCGTTCGCGGTGAAGTTCGTGATCGCGCTCGTGCTGGTGCTCGGAATCGTGGCGCTGCTGATGTTCGTGGTGTTCCCGTGGCTGGACCCGCTGCTGTGGTTCAACAACGTGTCGGTGAGCAACTGAGGTTCGGGGTCTTCCTGGTCTCGGGCCGCTTCCCGGGCCAGGACGACGCCGCCGTACTGCGCCGCACCGTCCACGCGGCCCGCGCGGCCGAGGTCGCCGGTTTCGACGACGTGTGGCTGGCCGAGCACCACTTCATGCCGTATGGCGTGTGCCCGTCGGCCATCACGCTCGCTGCGCACGTGCTCGGCCAGACGTCGCGAATGAGTGTCGGGACGGCGGTAAGCGTGCTGTCCACGACGCATCCGGTGGCGTTGGCAGAACAGTGGTCCATGCTCGACGCGGTTTCTGACGGCCGCCTGCGATTGGGCGTCGGCCGAGGTGGGCCGTGGCAGGACCTGGAGGTATTCGGGACCGGATTGCCGCGCTATGAAACGGGTTTCGCCGAGTCGCTGGACCTGTTGCTGACTGCCGCTAGTGGTCGAGTCTCGGCCCGGGGCGCGCATTTCTCCTTCCGTGAGGTACCGCTGCGCCCGACTCCGCAACGCACCCCACAAGTCGTGGTGGCCTGCGGCGGCCCGACTTCTTCCGCGGTCCGGTTGGCTGCGAAACGTGAGCTGCCGTTGTTGCTGGGCCTGCACGCGGATGACGCGGAGAAGGCGGCCACTGTCGCTGCTTACGGTGCTCCCGCGGCCCACGTGTCGACGGTGCTGTGCCAGGTCGGCGACGATGCTTCCGCCGTTGTGCGCCGCGCTTTGCCGGGATGGCTGGCGGACGGCTTAGCGGCCCATGTGCCGGTTGACGATCGGCCTGGTCCCGGGCGGGATCCTTGGGAGTACACGGAAAAACTGTGCGCGATCCATCCGGTGGGGTCGGTTGAGCATTGCGTCGAGACTTTGCGGACGAGTTTTGCGCGCACTGGGGTGTCGCACGTGATCATGTTCGTGGAAGCGTCGGGCACGGAGGAGGGCACGATGACAAACATCGCGCGGATCGGTGCCGAGGTGTTGCCCGCACTGCGGGGCTAGCCGGACGCTGGTTTTCCGGACACGAGGTTCGCGCGCGACTATCTCACGCCCTGTAACACCGATGGCGATCCTTGCGAGTTCAAACCTGACACGTTCAGCGGCGAACGGCGGGGAGAACGAATGTCGGCTCACAAACTCATCGTTTTTGCCATCGCCGCAGCTGTCTTGGCGATTTCCCTGGCCGGATGCGGATCGTCGACAGGTGCCGATCCAGCAGAACCTGCCTCGCCAGTGTCGACGTGGAAGAGCATGTTCGACTCGAGCACAGTGAACCCCTCGGCACCGCTGCCGACCACGGAGAGCACGTCCGTCCCGCCGGCGGCGAACGATTTCGAGATTGCGCTGAAGACCGTTTCCAAGCATTGCTTTGGCTCTGCCGGTTGCAATGTGGTGGTAGAGCCGAAATTCACGTACAAGGGCACGTCTGATCTGGATCACTACACGTGCGACATCACGTACGAGATCACCGGTGACAAGAGCGGTCCGATCACGGAGACCGCAACGGGCACGACCCCGGGGAAAACGATGGTGCGCAACACCGTGATGACTACGTCCTCCACGAAGACCAAGGTCGCCGCGGCGGTGACTTCAGCCGAGTGCAAAGCAAGCTGAAGCGGCCCGGCCAGAGAAACCCTGACCGGGCCGGTCGTCCAACCCGAAACCGGACTCAGCAGTCCCGCAGCTCAGGGCTCTGGTTCAGCAACTGCCCCCGAGGCGAAACGAACGCCCGGTACCGATCCCCGTCCGTCTCGCGGAACACGGCTACCCGGTGGCAGTTCTGGAACGCCAGCTTCACCCCGAAATGCCGTTCCAGCCCGCCCCGGATCGCGTCTGAGGCCAGTGCCCGCAGCAGCTGACCGCGGGCGGTCTCGTCCGGCGGCGGGGTTTCGTTGTCCGCGAATCCGTCCGCGGCGGTGTCTGCTTCCGCGATCACTCCGGTGATGACCTCCCACGCGTACGGCAGCGATTCCCGCACGCAGGCCACGAACTCGGCGTCGGAGACCTCCCCGCGTTCGGCCTTTTCCAGCAGCGCGGGCGATACGTCCAAGGACAAGACAACCTCCATGGTCAGCGGTACCCCTCAGAGCTACCGGCCCGCCCGACCCGGCCACAAGAGAAAACGAGTTTCATCACCACTTTGGTGGATCACTCCCACCGGAACAGCCGCACGCTGAGCATCCTTGCTAAGCGCGGCTAAGCGGCACCCGCACAGCTGGCGGCAGCGGTCCGGCATCCGGATGCGCCCGGAACGACTGGATCAGCAACGCCGTGAACCGACGCACCGCTGCGACGCGAGCAGAAGCTGGTTCCACCCGGATCCCCTCGTTGGCGACCAACGCCAGCACGAGGTCTTCCAGCACGAAATCCGCACGCAGTTCGCCGGTGTCCTTCGCTCGGCGGATGAGTTCGAGCAGCAGCCGCAGGGTGTGGGCTCGGTCGGCGGCGAAGTCGAGTCGCCGGGGCAATTGGGCGACGAACGCGCGAAAGCCCTGGTCACGGGCATGCGCCTCGGTCAGCTTCTCCAGCACCAGGACGAAACCCTGCCACGGATCAGCCTCCGCCAGGCCCTCTTCGACGATTGACGAGCACAGCGCCAGTTCCTCGGCGAACGCTTCGGCGATCAGTGCGTCTTTGGTCGGAAAATGCCGGTAAACCGTCGCGACGCTCACCTCGGCCTGCCGGGCGATCTCCCGCATCGGTACGCCGTATCCGCGGACCGTGAAAGCCACCCGCGCCGCCGCGAGGATGCGGACTCGGTTGTGGGCGGCGTCGGTCCGTCTCACTTCGGCCGCCACCTCTCTCACTTCCGGCTGGATCGCTGACCTGCTGGAATACCTTCGGGCACATGAAAGCCGTCCAGTTTTCCCAGTATGGCCCGCCCAGCGTCGTGCACGTTGCCGATGTCGCCGAACCGCACGCCGGACCGGGGGAGATCCGCATTTCGGTGCGCGCGTCCGGGTTTTCCGCGGGCGAAACCATCATCCGATCCGGAGCGCGCAAAGACACGATGCCGGTGACGTTCCCGTTCCGGACGGGCTACGACGCTGCTGGCGTGGTCGACGAGGTGGGCGACGGGGTCACCGGAATAGTGCCCGGCGAGCACGTCTTCGGCATGACCGACGCGAATCGTCGGGGAGCCAACGCGGAGTACGCAGTCTTGGTGCATTGGGCTGCCAAACCGGACGCCTGGAGCTGGGCTGAGGCGGGCGGTGCCGCGGGCGCGATCGAAACCGCGACCCGGGTGTTGGATCAGCTTCCTGGCGGAAAGATCCTGGTGAACGGCGCGGCGGGCGGCGTCGGCACGGTCGCAGTTCAGTTGGCGATCGCACGCGGGGCCACCGTTATCGGCACGGCGAGTCCGCACAACCACGATTTCCTGCGTTCCCTCGGGGCTGAGGCGACGACGTACGGTCCGGGGCTGGTCGACCGAGTCGGCAGCGTCGACGCGGTCTTCGACTGTGCCGGGGGCGCATTGCCGGACCTGATCGAGATCGCCGGAGACCCTGCGCGGGTCGTGACGATCACCGACACCACCGCGCCACAGCACGGCGTGCACTTCTCGCACGGCGCAGCGCTCCCTGGTGCGGATCCGTTGGCAGTACACGGACTTGCCCCAGCAGTAAAGCTCGGTGAGGGAGGCCGCTTGCGGATTCCCGTCGCAGCGACCTTCCCGCTGAGCGAGGCCGCGGCCGCGCATGAGTTGAGCGAAAGCAGGCACGCCCGCGGGAAGATCGTCTACCTGAACTGACCTCAGGCGCGCGAAACCCGCACCATCTCGTCGCGTTCCACGACCTTCACCCGCTCGCGTCCCTCGGCCTCGCCGAGCGACTTCTCGTGCGCGTCGAGCTTGCCCCAGCCTTCCCAGGTGGTGAACGAAATCCCGCGCGCGGCAAGGAATTCCAGGATCGCGTCCGGGGACGAATGCCGCGGCGCGGCGAGGGTGTCCGCGTCCGCCAAGAGGTTCGCGACGGTCTCGGCCGCGTCGCCCTTCGTGTGGCCGATCAGGCCGACCGGGCCGCGTTTGATCCAGCCGGTCACGTACACGCCGGGGACCTGGTTCTCGTCCAGGTCCAGCACCCGGCCGCCCTGGTTCGGGATCACGCCCGCGGTGTGGTCGAACGGGATTTCCGGCAGGTGCGACGACAGGTACCCGACCGCGCGGTACACCGCCTGGACGTCCCAGTCGTGGAATTCGCCGGTGCCGACGACCTTGCCGTCGCGGTACTCGGTGCGCTCGGTGCGCAGGCCGACGACCTTGCCGTCCTCGCCGAGCACTTCGACCGGTGCGTGGAAGAAGTGCAGGTGCAGCCGGCGCGGGCGGGTGCCCTCGTCGCGGATCGCCCATTCCTGCAGCGTCTTCACGACCATGTCGGTCTGCTTCGAGGACCGCAGTTCGGCGACGCTGGCCTCGTCGAACTCCATGTCCTCGGGGTGCACGATCACCTCGACGTTCGGCGAATGGTCCAGTTCGCGCAGTTCCAGCGGCGAGAACTTCGCCTGCGCCGGACCGCGGCGGCCGAACACGTGCACGTCGGTGACCGGGCTGGCCTTGAGGCCCTCGTAGACGTTCGCCGGGATGTCGGTCGGCAGCAGTTCGTCGGCGGTCTTGGCGAGCACGCGCGCCACGTCCAGCGCGACGTTGCCGACGCCGAGCACCGCGACCGACGACGCGGTGAGCGGCCAGGTGCGCGGCACGTCCGGGTGGCCGTCGTACCAGGACACGAAGTCGGCGGCGCCGTGGCTGCCGTCGAGGTCGATGCCGGGGAGGTCGAGCGCGCGGTCGGCCATCGCGCCGGTCGCGAAGATGACCGCGTCGTAGAACTCGCGCAGGTCGTCCAGCTTCAGGTCGGTGCCGTAGTCGACGTTGCCGAGCAGCCGGATGTTCGGCCGGTCCAGCACCTTGTGCAGGGCGTTGACGATGCCCTTGATGCGCGGGTGGTCGGGCGCGACGCCGTAGCGGATCAGCCCGAACGGCGCGGGCATGCGCTCGAACAGGTCGATCTCGACGTCCGCGTCGGACTTGTCCAGCAGGTCGGCGGCGTAGATGCCGGCGGGGCCGGCGCCCACCACGGCGACACGAAGGATTCGGCTCACCCGCTCCACGGTAAGTTAGGTGATCCTAACAATCACTGTGATCTGGCGTACGGTCCAGCAGGTGGGAGCCGCTAAGCTGGCGGCATGCGCGTTCTCGTCGTCGACAACTACGACAGCTTCGTCTACAACCTCGTCCAGTACCTGGCGCAGCTCGGCGCCGACTGCACGGTGTGGCGCAACGACGTCGTCGACCTCGATCGCGTGCCGGACTTCGACGCGGTGCTCGTCTCCCCGGGTCCCGGAACGCCGGAACGCGCAGGTCAGAGCATTGAAGTGATCGCGAAATGCGCCGAGACGCGCACGCCGATGCTGGGCGTCTGCCTCGGCCACCAGGCGCTGGGCGTGCACTTCGGAGCCACCGTCGACCGCGCGGACGAGCTGCTGCACGGCAAGACCAGCCCGGTGCGGCACACCGGCTCCGGCATCCTCGCCGGGCTGCCGGAGGAGTTCACCGCCACTCGCTACCACTCGCTCACCGTGTTGCCGGACACCATCGATCCGGACATTTTCGAGGTCACCGGCACCACCGAAACCGGCATCGTGATGGGCATGCGGCACCGCGAACTGCCGCTGGAGGGCGTGCAGTTCCACCCCGAATCCGTGCTCACCGAATGCGGCCACCGGATGCTGGCGAACTGGATGGCCTCGGCGGGCCACCCGGTCGCGCCGACCGTCGTCGACGACCTGGAGCGGGCCACCCGCACCCTGCAGAAGGCCGCGATTGCGTGACCGCGCCGACCCCGCTGATCCGGCTCAGCGGAGTCGGAAAACGGTACGGCAGCGGCGAACCTGTCCTGACGCACATCGATTTCGAGGTGCCCGCCGGACGGGTGGTCGGCATCCTCGGCACCAACGGATCGGGCAAATCGACGCTGCTGCGGGTCCTCGCCGGGGTCTCGCGGGCGTCGTACGGCGACATCGCCGGGAGCCCGGCGGTCGGCTACCTGCCCGACCGGTTCCCCGGCGGCCAGCGGCTGAGCGCGCGGGCGTACCTGCGGCATCTGGCGCGGATCCGCGGGCTGACTGACCTGTCCGGGATCGATCCGCTGCTGAAACGGCTCGCGCTGGTCGGCAGTCCGGACGCGCAGCTGCGCACGCTGTCGAAAGGCAATGCGCAGAAGGTCGGCCTCGCCCAAGCCGTGCTGGTGCGGCCGGACCTGCTGATCCTCGACGAACCCTGGTCCGGCCTCGACGTCGGCACGCACGCGGTGCTCGGCGAACTGGTCGCGGAAACCCGCGCACGCGGCGCGAGCGTCGTGTTCACCGACCACCGGCCGGACGTCGTGCGCGAACACGCGGACGAGGTGTACCGGCTCGCGTCCGGCCGGGTCGCGCCGCTGGAAACGCATCCGGAGCGGAAGCGGATCACGCTGCTGCCGGTGTCGTCGAGCGTCGACAACTGGTCCGCCGAACCAGGCGTGCACGCGGTCGCCGACCAAGCAGGCGGCGTGGTCCTGACGGTCGACGCCGAACACGCCGACGCCGTGCTGCTGCGCGCGTTGTCCGGCGGCTGGTCGGTGCGGGAGGTGGCGCCGTGCTCGCAGTGAGCCGCTATTACCTGGCGCTGCTCGGCCATTCGCAACGCTATTTGCCAGCCGGGCTCGCGTACCTCGCGTTGTGCTCAATCCTTTACGCAGACCCGAGTTCGCCAGTGCTTCCGCTGTTTGGCGTGAGCGGCGCGGGGATTCTCGTACTCGGCTGTTGGCTCACGATCGCGTTGCTGGACATCGAGGATCCGGTGCAGCGACTGATCACGCTCAACCACGCCGGCGGCAATCGCAAAACCATCGGCGGCGCGGTGCTGACGGTGTTCGGCTGCACCTTGGTGTGCACGCTGGTGACCGTCGGCTGGGCGGCGACGCATCGGAATCAGTTGCAGGCACAGATCATCGGTGCCGGGCTGGCGACCCATCTCGCGTGCGCTCTGGTCGGCATCGCGATCGGCCTGCCGTGCTCGCGGCTGCTTGTGTCGCGCATCGGCTGGACTGTGCTCGCCGCGGTTCTCGTGCTGGGCGTGGTGCTGCTGGGAAAGTGGGTTCCGCTGGTGCATCCGCTGCTGCAAGCGCTGATGAACGGCTCCCCGTACGGCGGCCCGCTCGGTTTGGCGATAGGCACGTCGGTGGTGCTGCTGGCGGCGAGCATGACGGTGGTGGGCACGGTCTCTACCCGCCGATCCTGACCTTTCTGCAAATTGCATTCGGCAAATGCCGATTTGGGGGTTCCGGGTCGGGCTGCGAGTCGGTTACCCTCGCGCCGTCTGTTGGGCCCGGGAGGGGAGCATCCGTGACGGCAGGGATCGCCGCGATCACCGTGGACGGCTCAGCGGACGAGGTGCGGCACCTCGTTTCCTGGCTCGGCGCCGAGGACGAACTGGCCGGGCGGGTGCGGCTCGCCGGGCCGGGCAGCGGCGTGGTCGTGATGGTGAGCAGCCGGTCGGCGGGCACCTTCTGCCGGTCGCTTTTCGGCTGGCTGCACCGGCAGCGCGACGGACGGCGCGTGTCGCTCACCGTGAAGCGCTCCGGGGCCGTCGAAGAGCTGGACGTCGACTGCGGCGGCGGGCACGACGTCGACGAGGTGCTCGCCAGCGTGCGGAATTTCCTCGACCAAGACTGATCGGCCGGCGCGAAAAAAGGGCCCGCACGGTGCGCACCGTGCGGGCCCTCCTTATGCGCTGCGAGCGAGTCAGCCGCCGTTGTTGTTGCGGATCCCGCCCGGCGGGAAGATCCCGCCGGAGCTCGACGTCGGCGAGCCGCCGCTGCCGTCGTCCTCCTTGATCGTCAGCATGATCGGCTGGGTCGGGCTGATCTGGCTGCCTGCCTGCGGGTTCTGCTTCACCACGGTGTTGGCCTTGCCGCTGCCGGACGAGGTCGACTGCGTTTGGATGCTGCCCGACCAGCCAAGGCTCTGCAGCTTCTGCGTCGCCTGGTCCGAGGTCATCCCGGTCAGGTCCGGCATCTGGATCTGCTGCGGACCGGACGACACGGTCAGCTTCACCGTGCTGTTCGGGGGCAGGTTGCCGCCGTTCGGCTGCTGGTCGATGACCTGGTCCTTCGGCTGGTCCGAGGCCTGGTCGACCCGCTGGGCCTTGAAACCGGCGTTCTGCAGGATCTGCTTCGCCGTCGCGTAGTCCTTGCCGACCGTGTTCGGCACTTCCTTCTGGTTGACGCCGGACCCGACGACGATGTCCACCGGCGTGCCTTCGGTGGCCGAGGAGTTCGCGGTCGGGTTCTGCGACACGACCTTGCCGACGTCGTCCGGGGTGTCGACGGGCTGCGAGGTCGTGTTGCCGAGCTTCAGCTTGGCCTGTTCGAGCGCCGTCTTCGCGTCTTCCGCCGACTTGCCGTGCAGGTCCGGCACGGTGGTGTTGCCCGGCTTCTGCCCGACGGTCAGCGTGATCGTGGACGTGGTCGGCACCGTCTTGCCGACCTCCGGGTCGATCGCGATGACCTTGCCGATCTGGTCCTCGGTGCAGGTCTGCCCGCCGGGGTTGCTCGCCTCCGGACCGCACACCACGTTCTTGTTCGGCGCGAACGACGAGAAGCCCGCCTGCTGCAGCGCCGCCTTCGCCTGGGTGACCTGCTGGTTGACCACCGGCGGGATCTGCGCGGTCTCGTTCTTGTCGCGGAACGATCCGCTCAGCCAGAAGATCAACAGCACCACACCCGCCACGAGCAGCGCGGCGATCACCCCGAAGATGATCCGGCGGCGGCGCTTGGCGCGCGGGTCCTCGTCCGGCTCGTCGGCGTAGTCGTCGTAGGCCACCGGCTGGCGGCGGTCGGCGTTCATCACCTGGGTGCGCTCGTCGTCCGACATCACCATCGGGGCCGACGGACGCTGCCCGGACAGCGTCCGGACCAGGTCCGACCGCATTTCGGCGGCCGACTGGTACCGGTTCGCCGGGCCCTTGGCCAGTGCCTTCAGCACGACCGCGTCGAGCTCCGGCGACACCGCCGGGTTCACCGACGACGGCGGGTTCGGGTCCTCCCGCACGTGCTGGTACGCCACCGCGACCGGGGAATCGCCGGTGAACGGCGGCTCGCCGGTGATCAGTTCGTACAGCACGCAGCCCGCCGCGTAGACGTCCGACCGGGCGTCCACCGACTCGCCGCGCGCCTGCTCCGGCGAGAGGTACTGGGCGGTGCCGATGACGGCCGCGGTCTGCGTCATCGCCGACTGGCCGTCGTGCATGGCGCGCGCGATGCCGAAGTCCATCACCTTGACGGCGCCGTTCTTCGTGATCATCACGTTCGCCGGCTTCACGTCGCGGTGCACGATGCCGTGCCGGTGCGAGAAGTCGAGCGCGGCGCAGACGTCGGCCATGACCTCCATCGCGCGCTTCTGCGACAGCGGGCCCTCGGTCTTGACGATGTCCCGCAGCGTCCGGCCTTCGACGTACTCCATCACGATGTACGGCAGCGGACCGACGTCGGTGTTCGCCTCGCCGGTGTCGTACACGGCGACGATCGCGGGATGGTTCAGCGCGGCCGCGTTCTGCGCCTCGCGCCGGAACCGCTCCTGGAACTGCGGATCGCGGGCGAGGTCCGCGCGCAGGACCTTGATCGCGACTTCCCGGCCCAGCCGCACGTCGTGCCCGTGGTGGACCTCGGACATACCGCCGTACCCGAGCGTGTCGCCCAGCTCGTACCGATTGGAGAGCAGTCTGGGTGTCGTCATCGCTTCGTGCCGTTCCATTCCGTCCAAGGTGTGGTCATCATGCCTTGCAGGCCCTGGGCCTCGCTCGTACCGGCCGGGGTGGCTGAGGTCGGTCCGCTCCCGCTGTCCACGCTTCGCGGCGGTCCTCCGTTGCCGGAGGACACCACTCTCGCGATCAAGAACGCCACGGCCACCAGGACCACGACGATGACCACCGCGAGCAGCACCCACCAGCCCCACTGGTTCCGTTTCGGCGGCGGGACCGGCGGACCGGGCGGGCCCGGCGGAGCCGACAGCGGCCGGAACGCCGGGTTGGAACTGGGTCCGACCGGGGCACCGGCCGCCTGCGGCACTGCGGGCGGAACCGGTGGCACGGGCGGTGCCTGACCTGCCGCGTAGGCGGCGTTGACCAGGCCGAGCGGGGTGGGCAGCGGACGGCCGGCGCGGACCGCGGCGATCGCGCCCGCGAACTCGCCGCCGCTGGCGTAGCGCTGCCGGGGGTCCTTCACGAGCGTCGCCTCGATCACCGCCCGCGCGCCCGGCGGGACGTCCGGCGGCAGCGGCGGCGGGACGTCGCGGATGTGCATCATCGCGACCGTCACCGCGTTCTCGGACAGGAACGGCCGGTGCCCGGCGAGGCATTCGTACCCGCACACCGCGAGCGAATAGACGTCGCTGGCCGGTTCCGCGTCCTGGCCGAGCGCCTGCTCCGGCGCGATGTAGTGCGCGGTGCCCATGACCATGCCGGACCGGGTGACCGGGGCCGCGTCGGCGGCCTTGGCCACGCCGAAGTCGGTGATCTTCACCTTGCCCGCGGGGGTGACCAGGATGTTGCCCGGCTTCACGTCGCGGTGCACCAGGCCCTGTTCGTGCGCGGCCTGCAGCGCGGTGCCCGCCTGCTCGAGCAGGTCGAGCGTGTAGTCCGCGGTGAGCCTGCCGTGCTTGGCGAGGATGCCCGCCAGCGGATCGCCCTCCACGTACTCCATCACCAGGTACGCGATGGACAGGTCCTCGTTGACCGTCTCGCCGTAGTCGTGCACCGCGGCGATCCCGGCGTGGTTGAGCGAGGCGGTCATCCGCGCCTCGGTCCGGAAACGGTGCAGGAATTCGGCGTCGCCGGACAGTTCGGCCTTCAGCACCTTCACCGCGACGATCCGGTCGAG
The DNA here is from genome assembly GCF_004522235.1 of Amycolatopsis nivea. Lineage (GTDB taxonomy): Bacteria > Actinomycetota > Actinomycetes > Mycobacteriales > Pseudonocardiaceae > Amycolatopsis > Amycolatopsis nivea. Next base: position 253,210 of record NZ_SDLT01000004.1, on the reverse strand, counting down.
CCGGGTGTCGCTCGCCTGCCAGACCTCGCCCATCCCGCCGACGGCGATCCGGTTCGTCAGCTTGTAGCGCTCGGCCAGCAGCTGACCCGAGGACAGCATCGGCTATCCACCCCCGAGCCGGGCGGCGATGGCGGCACGGCCGATCTCGGCGGCCACCGAGCCGCCGGTCGCGGCGAGACCGCGGTTGCCGCCGTTCTCGACGATGACCGACACGGCGATCTGCGGGTTGTCCGACGGCGCGAACGCGGTGTACCACGCGTGCGGCGGGGTGTTCTTCGAGTCGGCGCCGTGCTCGGCGGTGCCGGTCTTCGACGCGATCTTCAGCGCGTCGTTCTTGCCGCCGCCCTTGGTGAAGGACTCCGACGCGATCATCATGTCGGTGAGGATCTTGTCGTTCTCCGGCGACAGCGCGGGCTTGCCGGTGAGCTGCTCCGGGTCGACGTTCTCGACCGTCGACAGGTCCGGGGCCAGGATCGACTCGATCAGCTGCGGCTTCATCGCGTAGCCGTTGTTCGCGACGGTCGCCGAAAGCAGGCAGTCCTGCAGCGGAGTGAGCCGGACGTCGCGCTGGCCGATGCCGCTCTGGTAGAGCGCGCCCGGCGAGTCGAGCGCGCCGACGGTCGAGCCGACGACCCGCATCGGCACGGTCAGGTCGTTCTGCCCGATGCCGAAGTTGGTCGCGGCCGCCTTCATCTTGTCCGCGCCGAGCTGGCCGGCGAACGTCGCGAACGGGACGTTGCACGAGTGCGCCAGGGCGTCCTTGAACGTGTTGCCGGGGCAGGTTTCGCCGCCGTAGTTCTCCAGCGTCGTGTTCGTGCCCGGCAGCTGCACGTTCGGCGCGGTGCTGATCTGGGTGTCCGGGCCGATCCCGCTCTCCAGCGCCGCGGTCGCGGTGACGATCTTGAACGTCGACCCCGGCGGGTAGTTCTCCGAGATCGCCCGGTTCAGCATCGGGTTGTTCTTGTCCTTGGAGTAGGCGTCCCAGGCCTTGTTCTGGTCGGTGCCGTGCGTCGCGAGCTGGTTGGGGTCGTACGACGGGGTCGAGACCATTGCCAGGATGCGGCCGGTCTTCGGCTCCATCGCGACCACCGCGCCGGTGTAGCCGCGCTGCGTCATCAGGTCGTAGGCGGCCTTCTGCACCTTCGGGTCGATGGTGAGCTTCACGTTGCCGCCGCGCGGATCGCGGCCGGTGACCATGTCCGACAGCCTGCGCACGAACAGCCGCGGGTCCGATCCGTTCAGCACGTCGTCCTCGGCGCGCTCGAGCCCGCCCGCGCCGTAGTTGATCGAGTAGTACCCGGTGACCGGGGCGTACATCGGGCCGTCGGCGTAGGTGCGGAAGAACTTGAACTTGTCGGTCGAGGGCTTCACGCCGGCGAGCACGGTGCCGTCCGGCGTGACGATCTGCCCGCGCTGCCGGGAGTACTCGTCGTAGAGCACGCGCTGGTTGCGCGGATCGGTGCGGTACGTGTCGGCCTTGATGACCTGGACGTAGGTGATGTTGGCCAGCAGCAGCACGATCATCGCGAGCATCGCCATGCCGACCTTGCGCAGGGGGGCGTTCACGCGGTCCTCCCGTTCGGGTCGCCTTCGGCGGGCGGACGCCGCACCATGACGGTGTGCGCCTCGGCGATCGGAGCCTGCGGCTGCTGCGGCTTCGGCCGGGAGGCCGGCCTGCGCGCCGCGTCCGAAATGCGCAGCATCAGGGCGACCAGGATGTAGTTCGCCAGCAGCGAAGAGCCGCCGTAGGACAGGAACGGCGCGGTGACGCCGGTTTCCGGGATGAGCGCGGTGACGCCGCCGACGACCACGAAGATCTGGATCACGATGGTGAAGGCGAGCCCGCCGCCGAGCAGTTTGCCGAACGTGTCGCGCACCGCCAGCGCGCTGCGCATGCCGCGCATCGCCAGCAGCATGTACAGCATCAGCACCGCGGCCAGGCCGATGAAGCCGAGCTCCTCGCCGATCGCGGCGGTGATGAAGTCGGTGCTCGCGGCGGGCGGGATGTCCGGACGGCCGGCGCCGAGCCCGGTGCCGCCGACGCCGCCGGTGCCGAGCCCGAACAACGCCTGCGCGAGCTGGTAACTGCCGCCGAGCACGTCGTAGCGAGGGCCGAGCGGGTCGGTCCAGTTCTCGACCCGCTGCTGCACGTGGCCGAACAGGTTGTAGGCGATGATGCAGCCGCCGATGAAGAACGTCAGCCCGACGACGACCCAGATCGCGCGTTCGGTCGCGACGTAGAGCATCACCAGGATGATGCTGAAATACAGCAGCGACGTGCCGAGGTCCTTCTCGAACACCAGCACGCCGATCGCGACGGCGGCGGCGATCAGGATCGGGCCGAGGTCACGGGCGCGCGGCAGTTCCACGCCGAGGAACTTCTTGCCCGCCACCATGAACAAATCGCGTTTGGACACCAGGAACGACGCGAAGAAGATCATCAGCAGGATCTTCGCGAACTCGCCCGGCTGGATCGAGAAGAACGGCAGCTTCAGCCACACCTTCGCGCCGCCCGCCTCGGACAGGCTGGCGGGCAGCACCGCGGGCAGCGCGAGCGCGCCGAGCCCGACCAGTCCGGCGATGTAGCTGTAGCGGGTCAGCGTGCGGTGGTCGTTGACCACCACGAGCACGATCACGAACAGCACCAGCGAAACCGCGGTGAACAGCAGCTGCTTGGTGATCTCCGGCGAGTACTCCTTGCCGCGCTGCATGAACGATTCGGCCTTCGCCAGATCGAGCCGGTGAATCATCACCAGCCCGATCCCGTTGAGCAGCGCGACGCACGGCAGCAGCACCGGGTCCGCGTACGGGGCCCACCGGCGCACGGCGAGGTGCGTCGTGGCGAGCACGCCGAGGTAAGCGAGTCCCACCCACAGGATCGAGAGCGTCAGCTCCTGCTCCTGGTTGGCCTCGACGATGACCAGCGCGAGCGTGACGATGCCCGCCGCGAACGCCAGCAACGCGAGCTCCGTGCCCCTGCGCTTGGGGAGGTCTCGCGGCGGATTCGTGGCGAACTGGGCGGACGTCGGGTCGGCCAGCGGCTGGCCCATCAGTTACCGCCCCCCGTCGGCGGCGTACCCGCCGTCGAGCAGTCCCTCCCCGCAGGCTGGTTCGCCGACGAAGGCGTGCCCCCGGGAGGCGCCACGCTGGACGAGGGCGCGCCCGACTGCGGGGTGCCCGGAGGATTGGCCGGCTTGCAGTCCGACAGCTTCTTCTTGAGACGCAGGAAATCGTCGATGTACTTGCGCGCGTCGTCGAGGCTTTCGCGCTTCACACCGTTCTGCACGGCGATGCGCGCGTCCTCCTGCAACGCGGAGACGCGGAGCTTGTCGGTGCACAGCTGGCCCGGCGGGCACGAGCCCTGCTCGAGCGAGTGCAGGTCGATGCCGAGGATGCTGCCCGGGACGCCGCGGTAGATCACGACCTCCTGATCGGGGCCTTCTCCGACGTAGTACTGGCTGAGCACGAAGTATCGAGTCGCGATCGCGGCGGCGCCCAGCACGATCAGCACCACGACCGCCCCCACGAGCCAGCGGAACCGTTTCCGCCGTTTCGCTTTCGGGTCTTCCGGCGGGGGCTGCTGCTCCGGTCGCGGCTGCGGCGGCGGCTGGGTCAGCGCGCGCGCCCTCGCCGCCGGGGAATCGCCCTGATGCATCTCGTCGCTGCCGTCGCCAGCCGCGCCGCCCACGATCGGGGCGTCGTCGCCGAAATCGACGTCGACCACGTCGGCGATGATGACGGTCACGTTGTCCGTGCCGCCGCCCTTGAGCGCCAGCTCGATCATCCGGTCGGCGCAGTCCTGCGGGTCCGGGATCTGCACGGCCTCGGCGAGCGTTTCGTCGCTGACCATTCCGGACAAACCGTCGGAGCAAATCAGGTACCGGTCACCGGGACGCGCCTCGCGCACGGTCAGGCTCGGCTCGACCTCGTGTCCGGTGAGCGCCTTGAGCAGCAGCGACCGCTGCGGGTGCACCGCGGCCTCTTCCGGCGTGATGCGGCCCTGTTCGAGCAGTTCGTTGACGAAACTGTCGTCGCGGGTGATCTGGGCGAACTGGCCGCCGCGCATCAGATACGCGCGCGAGTCGCCGACGTGGACCAGACCAAGTCTGCTTCCCGCGAACAGGACGGCGGTGAGCGTGGTGCCCATGCCGTCCAGGTCGGGGTCCTGGGAGACCAGTTCGGCGATCGCCGCGTTGCCGTTCTGGACGGCTTCGCGAAGCTGGGCGAGCAGGTCGTCGCCCGGCTCGTCGTCGTCGAGCGGGGCGAGCGAGGCGATGACGACCTTGCTGGCCACCTCACCTGCGGCGTGCCCGCCCATGCCGTCGGCGAGCGCGAGGAGACGCGGGCCGGCGTACACGGAGTCCTGGTTGTTGGAACGCACCAGGCCCCGGTCGCTGCGGGCCGCGTAGCGGAGGACGAGAGTCATGGGCGAAGCTCGATCACCGTCTTGCCGATCCGGATGGGGACTCCGAGCGGGACCCGGAGGGGTGCAGTGACCTTAGCCCGGTCGAGGTAGGTCCCGTTCGTCGAGCCCAGATCTTCCACGTACCAGTCCTCCCCGCGCAGCGCGATCCGGGCGTGCCGGGTCGATGCGTAGTCGTCGTCGAGCACCAGCGTCGAGTCGTCGGCCCGGCCGATCAGGATCGGCCGCCCGTCGAGCGCGATGCGGGTGCCCGCGAGGGCCCCGTGCGTCACGAGCAACTGCTGCGGGGCCTTGCTGCCCCGCGGCTTCTTCTCTTTGTTGCGGCGGAAGGACGGCACCTGGACCCGAAGGCCCGACGCGGCGTAGAGGTCCGAGCGCACGACTCGGAGCGCGGCGAACACAAAGAGCCAGAGCAGCACGAGAAAGCCCACTCTGGTGAGTTGAACGACCAGCTCTGGCACTTGTTGTGTCCGCTCCCGCCTGTGCCTGCAAGCCGCGGCGCCACGCGCACCGCGGTTCCCCCCGCATGACAATTCTGCGGGAACCCCGTGGACGGTCTGCGATCAGCCCTGGGTTCGGAACACCAGAGACGAATGACCCACCCGGATCACGTCGCCGTCCGCCAGCTGCCACGTCTGCACCGGAGTGCCGTTGACCGTGGTCCCGTTGGTCGACCCGATGTCGGCGAGCGTCGCGCTCTGCCCGTCCCAGGTGATCTCCAGGTGCCGCCGCGAAACGCCGGTGTCCGGAAGCCGGAAGTCCGCGTCCTGCCCGCGGCCGACGACGTTGCCGCCCTGCTTCAGCGAGTAGGTGCGGTTGGAGCCGTCGTCCAGCTGGAGGCTCGCCTGAAGCTGCCTGCCCGCGGCCGGGGCGCCCTGCTGCGCGTACGGGTCCTGCCCGTAAGCCGCCTGCGGCTGGCCGCCGTACTGGTCGTACCCGCCCTGCTGGCCGTAACCCTGGTCGTAGCCGGCCTGCGGGGCCTGGCCGTAACCCTGGTCATAGCCCTGCTGCGGCTGCCCGTAACCCTGGTCGTACCCGCCCTGCGGAGCCTGGCCGCCGTAACCCTGGTCGTAGCCGCCCTGCTGGCCGTAACCCTGGTCGTAGCCCTGCGCGGGCGGCTGCCCGCCGTAGCCCTGGTCGTACCCGGGCTGCGGAGCCTGTCCGCCGTACTGGTCGTAGCCCTGCGCGGGGGGCTGGCCGCCGTAGCCCTGGTCGTAGCCCTGCGCGGGAGGCTGGCCGCCGTAACCCTGGTCGTACCCGGGCTGCTGGCCACCCTGCTGTCCGTAGCCGTACTGGCCCTGCTGGCCGTACGGGTCACCCTGGTCGTATTGGCCGTAGCCGGGGGGCTGGCTCATTGGTGGGTCTCCTGCGTTGCTGGGTCGTGCCGACCGTGACGGCCCTTCTCCCGCAGTGTCGCGGGCGTCGGGATCGACGGACGAACGGGTCTTGAACTGTCCAGTATGCAGCGCCTCGTTGCGCTCGAGTGATACGACGACGTCACCATAGGTGTCCCAGCCCTGCGCGGCGAGGTGTTCCGCCACCGCCCTCGCGAGAACCCCGGTGACCCGCTGCTCATCGCCGGCCATGCGATCGTGGTCAGCCGCCCCCAACGACACGATGTAGTGATTCGGGGCGAGCTGCCGACCGCCTGCCAGCTCACGAACGTTCTCCTCGCCTTCCCTCTCGAGCGCAACCGCCACTTCCTGCGTGACGACGTTGCCGCCGAACATGCGCGCGAAAGTATTCCCCACCAGGTTCTCGAGTCGCCTGTCAAAGCGCTCAACGCGACCCACCGGGGACAACCTCCTCACACGTGTGCTTCCGCATCGATCCTATCCGGGGGAGGAAGGGTTGGGCATGCCCCCGGTGAAACCCGTCAGAAGGCCCTGCTAAGCTTTGCTGGCTGCCTCAAGGAAGCAACTCGGGCGAGTGGCGGAATGGCAGACGCGCACGGTTCAGGTCCGTGTGTCCGAAAGGACGTGAGGGTTCAACTCCCTCCTCGCCCACCATGGTCAGGCCCCCAGCCGCTTGCGCGACTGGGGGCCTTTTCCGTTGTCGGTCGTCCTTTGACCCGGGGGCCGAGCCCCCGGACCCCCGCGGTGCCTTTGGTGCGGTTGGCGGGCATGGCCGGTTTTGGGCGGGCTCGGTCGGACTGGGTTGTTGCGGTGGGTGTGGGCCAGGGCACATTTTTTGGTGGGTGGTGGTTAGAAGGCGTCGTTCACGTCTGGGTGGGGGGCGTTGAGATCGCAGTACGAGTACAGCTCGGTGTGGTTGTCGTCTGCGTTCTTCGGGATGTTCTGCAGCGGGACGATCCAGGTGCTGCGTTCTCCTGGCGAGCAGGACGGGCTCGACGGCGGTTCTTGCGGGCTGCCCGCCGGGTTGCCCTTGCCGTCCGGAGGCACCAGGTCGCCGCCCACGATCGCGCCGTTCGCGTCGCGGAACACGACGGCGGTACGGCGGCTCGCCAATGCCCGGCAGTTCGTCGATTTCTCGGTGTATCGGACCGCGTCGGCGGGCAGCGACGCCTTCGCGCGGCTGGTCGACTCGTAGGTGTCGGTCGCCGGGGTGAATCCGCCGAGCGCGCCGTTCGGCAGCCAGGTCGTCGTTTGGACGTCGACGTCGGCCGAGATCACCTTGTCTGTCCCGCCGACGTTGATGAGCGGCCTGCCGATGCCGGCTCGTTGACCTGGCAGCAGCACCGGGACCTCCATGGTCATCGGCGCGCCCTGAATCGGGCCGGGCGGCAGGCCGTTGACGGAGACGATCACCTTGAACGTGACTTTGGTCCGGTAGGCGATGCGGTCGCTGGTGTTGCGCAGCACCGCACCCATGCTCGCCAGCCCGGACGACGAAACGCCCTTTTCCGCGACCTCGACCGCACCGCCGCCCGGTGCGCTCTTCGCCGACACCGGCTGTTCTCGGACTGAATTCGGAATATCGCACGGCTTCGCCGCCGAGTCGCCGCGGGTGGACAGCACCACCGTGACGACCCCGGCGGCTACGACTAGCGTCGTGACGATTCCGGCCACGACCAGGTTGCGTTTTTTCATTCGTAGTACCGCTTCTTCAGCTCGTCCACCTGGGCTTGGAAGTCCTGGATCAACTTCGCCGCCGCATCGGAAACATCGACGCTGAACTGGTCTTCGGGTATCTCGCGGACGGTTCCGGGCTTGATCGCGACCGAGAAATTCTCCATGCCTACCGCGGAGATAGTGACCCGTTCGCCTGCTGACGCGCCGACTGCTTCGACGTTGGCCCGGTCGGTGAAGAAATGTGAATCACGCAGGTCGTCAACACCGATGTTCAGGCCGGTCTCGTCGATCGCCGCCCGGTACTGCCTCTGCCACCCGGCCCACAGCAGCCGCGCCAGGCTGGCCAGCGCGGTCTCCAGAGCTGATTCGTCGATGAAGTCGTAGACGCTTTCTCCGAACGACACGGTGATGTCGGTGCGTCGGCGCAACTCGGCTTCGATTTCCGCACCAGGTGCGCGCACGCGTACCTGAATTCCGTCGAGCCTCTCGGCAAGATCCGGCACAGTCCCCTCCTGTCGTCAGTCCGATCCGCCCATGCCGCTGTCGCTGGCCAGGTCATGTTCGTTCATTCCGGCCAGCTTCGGCCGGGCGGAGACGAGCTTGTCTTTGTTCGCGCGCACGGCGCCGGCGAGCGCCCGCACCTTGTCCGCGATCTCCCGCGTCTCGACCTCTTCGATGTGCCGGTGGAGCTCGTCGATCGCCTGCTTCATCGAGTTGATGATCGTCTCGACGGAGTCCCCCGATGCGGTGAGTCCGGCCACGCCCGCGCTGCCCGCGGAAGCGACCGCCCCGATCGCGGCCAGCGGCACCACGCCTCCCGTCGCGATAGCGACGAAAACACCGCCGACCGCGCCGACCGCGGAGAGCACCGAGAAATCGAAAGTCCACTGGTTCTTGCCGCAACCCCCAGCGTTGTCCAGCGCGTTCTTGGTGTTTTCCGCGATCTTGTCGACGTCGTCGCGGGCCTTGGCCCACATTGCCTGGTGCGCCTGCAGGACACCCTTGAGGGTGGACAACACGGTGAACTGGTTCCCCGCGACAGTTTTGAAGGTGTCGATGAAACCGGCCTTGAACGCCATCGCCGCCTCGCCGGTCCAGCCTTGGAGGTAGCTGCCCGCGGTCGTCATCTTGTCCAAAACCGGGTTGCCCAGACTCACCTCGCTGCTGAGTTCGGTCGTGTGCACCGACCCGGGGTTCACCTTGGCCATCGCCGCGTTGAGGTCGGCGATCAGCGGGTCGTACGCGGAGGGATCGGGCATCCTGGAAAACGGCTCGAACATCGATTCGATGAACGAGTAGTGCTGGTTGAACGGTCCAGGGTCGCGGACCACTCCGGATTGCGTCGCGTACTTTTGATCATGTTCCTTGATCGCCAGCTCGACGGCCTTGTCCTTGATGTCTTTGGCGTGCTGCATAAGCTGGTCGAAGGTCACAGCTTGCCGTCCAGGTCCGGGTCGGTGCGGGCGCGGCGGTGCAGTTCGTCGCTCGCTGATTGGTCGGTACCCGCGTAATGCTGTGCCGCTGTGCCGAGCGCGGCAGCCGTGTCGTCCAGATTGGTCTTCGTTTCCTTGAGGAATCCGGCGACAGTCTCGTGCAGATCAAGATATGCCTGGTAGACCGGCCCTAACGCGCCGCCGCCGAACTGCTCTGGGCGGCGCATCGCGCGATCCACGCCGCCGAGGATCCGATCGCAGCTGCTGATCGCGTCCCCGTAGCAGGCCGAGACGGCCGGGAAGTCGACCTTTGCCACTTTCTCCAGTTCATACAGGTCAACGCCAAACTCTTTGCCTTGATGAACCATGTTTCCCACCCCTCAATCCTCATCGCCCGTCATGGTTGCCGTTGCGGGTTCTCTCTTCCTTCTGCGAAAGCGGTCGCTGAAGAGAGCGGCAGGCTGGGGCGAGGATTCCGGGGACGTGCTCGTTCGGCCATCTGCGTCCTCCCCTTGCGCCTGGCCATGCCCGTACCTTCACTGAGCTGATCTGATGGTAACCAAGCTGTCACGGTGTGTCCTGGAAATGACGCAGACCGCGGTTCGTGGGCAGCGTTCAGACAGTGCGATGTTGATGCTCGCGCTGCGGTGAATCGGTAAGCTTGCGGTGACTCGGGGTGAGGGGCGGACTAGTGCACAACGAAGTCAGATCGGTCGACGGCGGCAGTTCTCTCGTGCAGGCGCAGTACATCGGCACGGTCAACCAGCAGCTGCCGGGACCCGAACGGGTGGTGCCGCACGAAACGCCACGAGCGCTGCGGCGATTGGTCGGGCGAAACGAACAAATCGAGGCCTGTCTTGCCGATCAGCGTGTACCGCTCGTCGTGTTCGACGGATTGACTGGGGTCGGTCGGCGCGCGTTGGCCCGGTATGTCGCTGAGCAAGTAAAAGACCGCTATCCCGGCGGGGCCTATTACACGGATTACGCGACGCACACGGTCGACGGCGAGTCGGTGATTTCCGCGGCGCTGCGTTCGTTGTTGCGTCGCGACGGGGTTCGCGACGAAGTGATGCCCGCCGAACCTGGGTTGGCGAGTCTGTGGCGAAGGCGGTCGTCCGGGGCGGCTGCCGTGCTGTTGCTGGAGAATGTCACGGAATCCGAGCAGTTTCTGCAGTTGATGCCTGGCGGACGGGATTGGCTGGTGCTCGTCGCGGGCCGCGTGGAGTCGCGGCTTGAGGTCCGCGAGGTCGGCGGCGAGACGATCCCCGTCGAGCCGCTCGACGACGAGCAGGCTGCTGAGTTGTTTCGCGAGCTGAGCGGACTGGACGCGGACCCAGACGATCCGGTGGTAGCTGAGATCCTCGGCTACTGCGGCGGATTGCCGTTGGCCCTCCGGAACGCCGCGACGCTCGTGGTGGTCGGGCGGTGTCCTTCGTTGCCGGAGCTGGCTGCCCGGCTTCGGCGTTCACGCGCCGAGTTGATGCGATCCGACCGTGGGCCGAATAAGGGGAACCCGGTGTTCGAAGCGACGTACCAGGAAGCGACCGAACCTGCTCAGCGCGCATACCGGCTGCTCGGCGCGTACCCGGCGATCGACTTCACCCCGCCGGTCTTCGATCTGCTGATCGGGCTGGACGAGGCCACGTCGAGGGACATTCTCGCCGAGCTGGTTCTGCTGAAGGTGCTCCAGGAAGAGCACGGCCGGTACTCCATGCATCCGCTCGTCCATGACCACGCGGCATCCCTTTCGGGACTGGACGACGAGGAAACGCACGAGGCGCTGGCCCGGGTGGTGCGCGGCTTCCGCAATGCCGCCTACTACGCGGACGCGGCGATGATCGGCGTGGAGCGGTACCGGGTCGCGGACGCGCCGGAGATCGCGGACCCCTTCAGCGGCGATCGCCGGGCCAACGGATTGGCCTGGTTCGAGGAGAACCGGCGCGCGCTGCACGAATTGCTGCCGGTGGCCGAGAAGATCGGCCTGGTCGACGAGATTTGGCAGATCGCCGAGTCGCTCGCGGCCTACTACTTCGACCGCAAGCGGCAGGCCGATTCGCTCAGCAGTCTCCGGCACGGCATCAAGGCCGCGGAAGAGGCCGGGAATCGCGCGGCGGAGGCGCGGTTGCGGAGTCTGGCGTCGCGTCCGCTGACGGATCTCGAGCAGTTCGAGCAAGCCGGGGACTTCGTGCGACGTTCGATCGAGCTGGCGGATCAGGACGGGCACCTCGTGCTGCGGGCCTCGGTGCGAGAGTTCGCTGGCCGGTACCACGATTTGACCGATCAACCGGAGCTGGCGCAGCAGAGGTACCGCGAGTCGATCGAGTTGAACGAGGCGGCTGGGGAGGCCCGGGGAGAGGCGCTGAGCCGGATGTTCCTCGGCCAGTCGCTCGGCGATGCGGAGGGCCTGCGTGAGTTGGAAACAGCGCATCGCGCGTTCGGCGAGCTTGGCGACAGTCGCTCGGCTGCGCGCGCCTTGCTGATCACCGGTCAGGTGCGCGTACGCACTGGGCTGGCGGGCGGCGTCGACGCGTTGACGGCGGCGGCAGAGGCTTTCCAAACGAGCGGGGCGACTTTCTACGAGGCCCAGGCTCGGGAGGCGCTGCACGGTGCGCTGGTCGTGGAGAATCCGGTGGAGGCGCGCAGTCACCTGGGTCGGGCGATTCAGCTGTATCGAGAACTGGGTAGTCCGCGGGCGGATAAGTTGGCGTCAGAAAACGACGGTGGTCTCGACGGAGCCGAGTCGTAGGGACAACGGACGCCCACCCTCTCGACCAGTCGCCAGACACGCGTGCAGCGTCGAAGCCAGCGCGGCGACGTCAGCTGAGCCGGTGACGGTGAACATCTCGCCGTCCCTGGTGCGCGCGACACATCCGTCCGGGACGGCAGCTGCTGCCAGCGCGCAGGCAGGATGGAGTCGCAATGCGTTGGCACACCAGTCTTCTGGTGCAGGACGCAGTGCGGTTCTGGTGAGCACGGTGGCGTTGCCGATCCGGCCGAGGTTGCCGTCGCTTTCGTCGGCGACCACGTGTCTCAGTCTGGTTGAGGCTCGCTCGACGTCGGGTCGCCATTCTTCCACCGAGCGGGGAAACCGATGCAAGGTAAGGGAATCCGGGCCGGTGAACTCCGGGTACGCGGTGAAGGCGAGCGGAGTGATGGGATTCGGTTCCGGGTCCGGTGCGCGAAGGAGTTCGAGCGGACGGGGTTCGAGATCCGTCAGACGGAGTACGAGCGCGTGCAGTTCCGCGGTTGCTCCGTGCGGGTTCGAAAAGGTGCGCTCAGCGAGATCCTGCTGCCACGGCTGGGTTTCGGCCTCGTCGATTTGGTCCCGCAACGGCCGGTCCCAGGTGAGCCGGGACGCGTGCTGACCGAGCAGTTCGGCGCTGGTGCCGGGCACGACCTCGCTGCCGAACGTGCCAAGCAGCAACGGCCGTCCCGTCGCGGCGGCCAGCAAAGAGACCGATCCGTGGTCCCCGACGACGACATCCGCGGCGACGATGGCGGCTTGCCATCCGCGTTCCGGCGGGAGGAGCAGCAGCCCGGCGTCCTCGGCCGCGGCGAACCAGGACCGGATCTGGAACGGCCGGTAGCGCGACCAGACGTTGGGATGGAGCACGAGACCGACGGCCGCGGAGTCATAGTCCAGTGACGCCAGCAGCTCGGCCGGGAGCCGAGGACGGCGGCCGATCAACGAGGTCTTCCCCCAGGTAGAGCTGACCAGCACGAATGTGCGATCAGCCACGCCGAGCGCGGCACGGTAGTGCTCGCGGTGCGGTTCGCTCCGGAGAAGCTGCTCGAACTGCGGATCGCCGACGAGCACGGTCCTGCCGTCGGTCAGCGGGTCGGCGTCGCGCAACTGTTTCTGCTGGCTCGGATGCGACACCGCCATCAACACCCGCCCGGACCGCAGCGCGGCGGACGGGATCAGCCCGGAAAGCCGGGTGCCTGCCGAGCCGGAGTCGGGAACGTACTTGTGGAATCCGACGCCGTGCGGAAGAACGAGAACCGGTCCGGAGACGTGGTCGAAATCGATGTTTTCGCTAGCCGTGATCGCGAGTGCGTAATTGAGCTTCGGAACGTTTTCCCACGGCGTGCAATGCGCTTCCGCGCGGGCCAGCAACTCCTCGACGCCCGCGCTGAACCGAGACCCGCGGTCGACCGTGAACGTGAAGCGAATCCGCTGGTCATCCTGAAACAGACGGCAGACCTCGAGCAGCTTGATCGCTGAAGTCCAGGTGCGCACGACCCCGAGCACGACGACCGGGTCGAAGGTCCGCCACNCGAAGGTCCGCCACCTGCTTTGCTGCTTTGCTGCTTTGCTGCTTTGCTGCTTTGCTGCTTTGCTGCTTTGCTGCTTTGCTGCTTTGCTGCTCAATTCAATTCTACCAAATCCGTCCTGGAATTCCTGGTCAGAACCTTACCCGGACCCGATCGTGGTGAAAGGCTGGACACGGACCGTGACGTTTCCGGTAGCCTGAGCCGGGACCAGCTGGGCGGGGGAAACGGTGAGCGACGGCAACTACTTCGACGGCGAGGCGGACAAGGTCTTCCAGGCGCGCGACGTGTACGGCGACGTGCACTTCCACGGGCCGCGGCAGCCCGCGGCGCCGGCGTTGCAGGTCCAGGCACCTCCGGAGCATTACCGGAACAACGAGCGTCAGTTGGCCGCGCTCACTCGCATTCATGACGAGGTGCCGGACCGGGTAGCGATCGCGATCGTGCGAGGTGCGCCGGGCAGCGGGCGGACGACGCTGTGCGAAACCTGGCTGCACCAGCATCAGGACCGGTTCGACCGGTTTTACGACGTGCGCGTGGGCCACCGGGCCGGCGCTGATGTGCTGGCCGAGTTGCTGTCCAAGCTGGGTTACGGGCCGGACGAGATGCAGGCGAGTCTCGAGGGGCGCGCGGCGATGTGGCAGTCGCAGACCGCCAAATTCAAGGTCGCGTTGCTGGTCGACGACGCGTTGAGCGCGGCGGAAGTCAAGGCGCTGCTGCCGACGCATCCCGGCTCGTACGTGCTCGTAGTCGGGTCTGGGCTGGAGGCGCTGCGCGCCCGGTATTCCGCTCGCGAAGTCGAGTTGGAACCGTTGAGCGACGAGGCGGCGCTGGGCGTGCTGGCGGCACTGGTGGGTGACGAAAAGCTCGCCGCGGAGCCAGAACAGCTGAAAGAACTGCTGCGGATCTGCGCGGGATCTGCCGCGGAACTCAACGTCGCGGGCGTGCTCCTGGCGCGGCCGGGTGCGACGGTGCGGCGGCTGGTCGGGCGGATCCGAGCGAAAGGTGCACTGGCCAGCGCGGTGTACGACGTTGCCTACGAGCAGATGGGCGAGCGTGAGCAAGCGGCGTACCGGGTCTTCGGCGCGCATCCGGGCGACGGCACCGTTCGGCTGGAAACTGTGGCGGCGCTTCTCGCCCTCGACGAGTACGACACCGAGGACACCCTGCAGAAGCTGGTCTCTGCCAAGTTGATCGAGGTCATCGGGGGTCGCTACCGGATGTCCGAGCTGGCGCGCATGCACGCAGCGACGCTGGCCGGTGAGCTTTCCGACGCCGTGGTCGGTTACTACGCCGAGCACGGGCTCCGGATCGCGGAACGCGCGCTGTCGACTGGCTGGCCGAAGAAGATCTGGCCGGGCTTCACTCCGGTGCCGGCCGACGTGGATGCATGGGAGTGGTTGTTCGACGAGCAGGGGAACCTGGCTGCCGCGGCGGAGGTCGCGTTGCAGGAGGGGGCGCACGAAAACGTCATCCGGCTGGCGAGGGCGTTGTGGCCGGTCTACAAAGACGGCGCTTACCCCGTCGAACTGTTGGCGGTGAGCCAGGACGCGGTCCAGGCCGCGCAGGCTGCCGCGATGCCGCTTGCCGAGGGGTTGGTCCGGACCCAGCTCGGGTTCGCTCAGCTGCAGCGGCGGGATTGGGCGGCGGCGTTGGAGCAGTACGCCGCGGCGGCCGAGCTGGCCACGACGCCGGACGAACACGCGTCCGCGCTGGAAGCACGAGGGCTCGCGTTCTTCGAGCCGGGGTTGATCGCGCGGCAGCAGGGACGGGACGAGGAAGCGGTTTCGCTGTACAGCCAGGCGGAGGCCTGCTTTCGGGAAAGTCTCGAGCTTGCCGAGCAGATCGGTGATCCTCGTAGGCTCGCGTTGATCCGGATGCATCTGGCCAAGGTCGTGCCGCCGGAGGAAGCGGCCGTCTTGCTGGCGCAAGCGGAGCAGGGGCTGAAGAACGAGCCCGGCAATCTGGTGAAGATCCGGCTGTGGCAGGGGCGGAAGCTGATCGAGGCTGGTTCGTACGAGGAAGGCGCGGCTCTGCTGGCCGAACTCGATGCCGCGGCGGAGAAGGCCAAGCTGCAGCGAGAACGTATCGCCGCGTTGCGGTCTCGGGCGGAGGCCGCGCTTGCTCGTGGCTACCGTGACCAGGCGAAGGCGCACGCGGAGGACGCGTTGGGCATCGCACAGCTGCACGGATTCACGGCCGAGGCGACCGATCTGCTGATCTGGCTCGAACAGCTCTGACTATCCATAGTGGACAGTCAGGCGCACCTCGTGCTTGCGGCCGCCCGCGGTGAAGGGGAGTTCTTCGGGGAAATCCAAGCCCAGCAGGTCGCGCGTGTACAGCAGCGACGGCACGGCCTGCGGCAGGTCGGTGCCGGTGAAGGAGACGACCAGGCCGTCGCGGCTGCCGGCCAGCCAGCCTGATCCGGCTGGGCAGGCGGCCCATTCGCAGCCGGGGAATTCGGCAAGGGTGAGGGCGATCCAGCGGCCGGGATCGGGGAATCGGTCGCCCAGCACGATGTCGGCGCGGCGCAGCAGGCGCGGGTCGGGGCCGTCAACGTGGACTACTAGGTGAGCCTCAGGTGTGGTGGCGGCGAATCTGGTGACGTCGTCGCCGCGGACGCGGACCCACTGTGCGCCGGGCTCGGGGCGGTGGACGCGCGGCAGCGGGAACGCGATGAATCCGGCTGGTCGGGCTGGCGGCGGGAGTTTGAGCGTGCGGTAGCCGAGGTCGGTCAGGAGGGCGGCGGACTGGCCGGGGACGCTGGTGGCGAGGGAGGTCGCGGCGATCAGGGCTGGTGGCTGGGTCGCGGTGCGCAGTTGGTCGGCCAGGTTTTCGTCGGTGAGCGCGGGGGCGGCGCGCAGCAGGGCGGCTACCGGGGAATCCGGATCGACGGCGTCGTGCGGTGCGGCGGCCAGCAGGACTGGGGTGCCCAGGCAGGCGGAGTAGTAGGTGACGGAGCCGTGATCGCCGATGGTGACGTCGGCGGCTACCGCGGCTGGTTGCCACAGATCTTCTTCCGGCAGGACGATTACGCCTGCGCGCTCGCATTCTCGCAGCCACATTTTCAGTTGCCACGGGTAATGGCCCTGACCGATGTTCGGGTGCAGGGCCAGGACGACGGCGAATTCGTCCAACGGTAGTTGCTGGGCGATTCGTTGGGGAAGGTCTGGACCGGAGCCGTACGACGAGAGTTGGCCCCACGTGGACGAGATCAGTACCAGGGTTTGTTCGCCCGTTACGCCGAGAGCTTGGCGGTAGGACTCGCGGAGTTCCCGGGCGTCGCGCAGGCGGTCCAGGCAGGAGTCTCCGGCGATGACGGCGTGGTCAGCGGCTTCCGGACAGTACTGCCGCAGCCGGGTGAGCTGTTCGGGATGGGACAGGACGTGATGTTCGGCGATCACCTCGCCGTTGTGCATCAGCCATTGCTTGGACAATCCGAATACAGGCTTCTGCGATCCGGTTTTCTGTTCACCGGTTTCCAAGAATTTATTGTACCCCATTCCGTGCGGCAAAACCGTCAACGGAGCGCGCAATTCATGCAAATCCCCGCCGTAACTGGCGGCCAGCGCCCAGTCGAAGTCCTCCGTCACGACGTCTTCCCACGGCTCCAGCGGGATCCCGCGCGCGGCCAGGTACTCCTGCGTCCCCCGGGTGAACGCGCTCGAATCAGGGCACGTGAACACCACTTGTACCCGGGGATCCCCGGCGAACAGCGGCAGCACGTCCAGCAAGCGGGTCGCGGCGGTGACGTTGTGCACTACCGCCAGCAGCGTCCGTTCCGTGGGCACGGTGCGCCATCGGCGCGGCACGGGGTAAGACGACGACGGCACGGAGAGCGATCCTACCGATCGCGCTCCGTGCCGTCGTCGGAAAAGGCTCAGAGGCTGATATTGCCTTGTACGTCACGCAGCTGAACGACCTTGGCCCCTTCGGCCACGGTGCCCACGTGGTTCGTCACCCCGCCGCTGCGTGCCTCCTGGTGAACCTCGAACTCGGTGCGCAGCGCCGCGCCGAAGTCCGGGTCCTGGCGGCTGGCCTCGTCGAGGCGTTCGGCCAGTGCGGTGACGGTGGCCGGGTTGTCGGGGGTGGCCGCCTCCAGTTCCGCGGTTGCCTTGCTGTTGCCGGAGAACTTGCGCTTGACCAGGTCATACAGCCCGGTCGCGGCCTTTGTGGCCAGCGCGGTGGCGACAGCGGTCAGGATCGGCTCGGGCATGCGACTCTCCTCAGGTCGGCGGCCCCTCCACCGTACTCACTTCGCGTGCTCGTCGATCCAGTCGGCGATCACATCGATGCGCGACGTCGTCTCCGCGCCGGTGTGCGGGCAGTCCGGGCCGTTGTTCTCGATCGAGATCAGCTTGCCGTCGGTGAAGTACGGCGCGCCCGTGTCGTAGGTGCACGCGCTGGTGGACGCTTGCGGCGCGACGCCGTGGATGCCGACTGTCGTGCCGCCGACCGACGAGATCTTCATCGTGCCCTGCTGCAGATGCTTGGACGGCACCGGATTCTGCGCCGTCCGGCTGCCCCAGCCCGCTAGCGTCACCTGCTGTCCGACGCCTGGCACCAGGTGGTTCACCGTGAGCGGCTTGACCTCGGAGACCGGGCTGTCGAGCTGGGCCAGCGCGACGTCGTTCGGGCCGGCTTGCAGGACCTGGGTGACCTTGCGCTGGACGCCTTTCTCCTTGGTCTCGTCGACCAGACCCAGCGACACCGTCGTCGGGTACGGCACCGGGCCGGACACCCGGTTCTTGTTGGCGTCGTGGAAACAGTGGCCGGTGGTGACGATCCACTGCGGTGCGACTAGTGCTGCCGAACAGAAGCTCGAGTACGTGCTTCCGTTCGGCAGCGGGATTCCGGTCATGCTCAGCTTCGCGGCGAAGCCGAATTGGCCTGGCGGGACGTCAGAACCGTTGGCGACGGCCAAGGCCGGGCTCGCGGTGAGGATGGGCAGGAGTACTGCTGCGGAGATCGCGGCGCGGACGCGCATTCTGTCCCTTCGTCCGGGTCACCGGCGGACGCCGATGAACTCGGCCTTCCACGCTAACGACACCGTCCGCGATGCGGAATTCCCTTGATGGGCGACGAAAACCGACCGATCTCGCGACTTGTCCTCACTGGGTGTGCGAGGCGATCCAGTCCTTGAGGATGTCGACGCGCGCGGTCGTCTCCGGCGTGGAGTGGGGGCAGTCCGGGCCGGTCGACTCGACCGAGACGAGCCGGCCGGTGTTGTCGCCGTCGTCGACGAAGTACGGCGCGCCCGAGTCGTAGCTGCACGCGCTGGTGTCCTTCTTCGGCGAGACGCCGATGATGCTCGCGGTGGTGGCGTCCGAGCCGACCACCTGCATCTCGCCCTGCTGCAGCTTGTCCGACGGCTTCGGCGAAACCTCGGTCAGGCTGCCCCATCCGGCGAGCAGCACCTTCTGGCCGTTGGTCGGCGCGGCGGGCGAAACAGTCAGCGGCTTGATGTCGGTGACCGGCTGGTCGAGCTTCGCGAGCGCGACGTCGTTGACGCCCGCCTGCTGCACCTCGGTGACCTGCCGACGCTCGCCCTTGCCCGGCTCGTCGGTGGTCGCGCCGAGAAGCACCGAAGTCCCGTAGGGCACCGGGCCGGAAACCGGCTTGCGGTTGACGTCGTGGAAACAGTGCCCGGCGGTGATGATCCACTGCGGCGCGATCAGGGAACCCGAGCATCCGCTCGAATAAGTGGTGCCGTCCGCGCGCGGGATGACGGGCATCGACAGCTTGGCCGCGAACGGATACTCGCCGGGCGCCACATCGTTGCCGTTCGCGACCGCGGACGCGGGAGCCGCGACGGCGAGCGCGGCGCCGGCGGCGAGGAAGGCAGCGGAAAGGGCAGCACGCAAACGCATGAAATATCCTCCGGAAGACGACTACTCAATGCGAACGTTAGGCGCCTTCCGGTTCCCCCGAAAGGGGGATCAGCCGGGGCTGCCCTTTCGGGCTTTCCCGGCTGCCCGCGTTTTCGTGCAGATCAGCTCACGCCGACGAGATCGACGACGAAAATCAGCGTTTCGTTCGGGGCGATCACGCCGCCCGCGCCGCGTTCGCCGTAAGCCAGGTGCGGCGGGATGACCAGCTGGCGGCGGCCGCCGACCTTCATGCCGGTCACGCCCTGGTCCCAGCCCGGGATGACCTGGCCGGCGCCGAGCTGGAAATCGAGCGGCGCACCGCGGTCGTAAGAGGCGTCGAATTGCGCGCCGGTGGAGTGCGAGACGCCGACGTAATGCACGCTGACCGCATTGCCGGACTTGGCTTCGGGGCCGTCGCCGACCGTGATGTCTTTGATCTGCAGCTCGGCGGGCGGCGGTCCGTCCGGGCGCTCGACTTGGGGCTTTTCCACGCTCATGGGGCTCACCGTACCTATCGGGCAAACGCTGCGCCGGATGGAGTACCGCCAGACGGACTACTCCCAACGAGGGGATAAACGCGAAAACTCTTCACATGTGCACTACCCGTCGGTAGCGTGCGCTGGGTCACCCTGGGGCATCCTTCGTGGACGGAGCTGTGGCATGCGACGACGCATTCCCATCCTGGCCGCGGGCGCGGTAGCCGTGCTCACGGCCGGGCTAGTGCAGATCGGGACCGCGGCACCGGCTTCCGCCGCGTTGCCCGGCAACGACTATTGCGCTGGCCAGTGCAACGACATCCTCCCGCCGGGCGAGAACGGCAGCGCGACGCTCGCCGAAATCCTCGCCAACAAGGCGTTCGGCACCCAGCCCGGGCACGCCGACGACCAGCTCGGCAAATACGCCGACCTGGCGGGCGGGTACCAGACCCTGACGACCGACACGATCGGCAAATTCTTCAACGACTCGTCCTTCGGGGTGCCCGCCGACCAGGTCGCGAGCACGATCAAACCGCGCGACGACGTGACGATCACGCGCGACAAGGCCACCGGCGTCCCGCACATCCAGGGCACGACGCGGTCCGGCACCGAGTACGGCGCGGGATACGCCGCGGCGCAGGATCGCTTGTGGCTCATGGACATCATGCGTCGCGTCGGCCGCGGCCAGCTGACGTCGTACGCGGGCGGCGCGGAAGCGAACCGCGAGCTGGAGCAGTCTTTCTTCGCCTCCGCGCCCTACACCGAGGACGAGCTGCAGCAGCAGATCGACGCGGTGGCGGCGAGCGGTCCGCGCGGCAAGCAGGGTCTCGCCGACGCGCAGGCGTACATCGAAGGCATCAACAAATACATCACCGATTCGCACAACGGCCGGTACTTCCCCGGCGAATATGTGCTGACCGGGCACGTCGACGCGATCACCAACGCGGGCACCATCGAACCGTTCAAGCTCACCGACCTCGTCGTGCTCGCTTCGGTGGTCGGCGCGCAGTTCGGCGCGGGCGGTGGCGGTGAGGTCCAGAACGCGGTCGCGAAGCTGGCGCTGCAGGAGAAGTACGGCGTCGAGCAGGGCGAAAAGGTGTGGCAGAGCCTGCGTGCCGCGGATGATCCCGAGGCCGTGAAGACCCTGCACGACGGGCAGAACTTCCCGTACGGCAACACTCCGGCGAACCCGCAGGGCGCGGCGCTGCCGGACAAGGGCTCGGTGACGAACCAGCAGCTCGTGTTCGACCCGACCGGTTCGGCCGCCGCCGCGCAGCCGAAGGTCAAGGTCGCCGCGCCGAAGGACCAGGAGTCCGCGCGCGGCATGTTCGACAACGGCGTGCTGCCGGGCAACATGCTCAAGGAAAAGCACGGCATGTCCAACGCGCTGCTGGTGTCCGGTGCGAAGACCGCCAGCGGGCATCCGGTCGCCGTGTTCGGTCCGCAGACCGGGTACTTCGCGCCGCAGCTGTTGCTGCTGCAGGAAATCCAGGGTCCGGGCATCAGCGCGCGGGGCGCGTCGTTCGCCGGGCTCAGCATGTACGTGCTGCTCGGGCGCGGCCAGGACTACTCGTGGAGCGCGACGACCGCGGCGCAGGACATCATCGACACCTACGCGCTGCCGCTGTGCGACCCGAGCGGCAAACCGGCCACAAAGGACTCGAACTACTACCTCTACCAGGGCAAATGCCTCCCGATGGACACCGTGGAGCGCAAGAACGCCTGGTCGCCGACGGTCGCGGACGGCACCGCCGCCGGGTCCTACACCCTGCGCAGCTACCGCACGAAGTACGGCCCGGTGACCTCGCGGGCGACGGTGGACGGGAAGCCGGTGGCGTACTCGTCGCTGCGGTCCTCGTACTTCCACGAGGTGGATTCGCTGATCGGGTTCCAGGAGTTCAACGACCCGGGCTTCGTCAAATCGGCCGCGGACTTCCAGCGCGCCGCGAACGACGTCAACTTCACCTTCAACTGGTTCTACGCGGATTCGAAGGACATCGCGTACTTCAACTCCGGCGCGAACCCGGTGCGCAATTCCACTGTGGACCCGATGATGCCCGCGTGGGGCGATCGCGGGTTCGACTGGAAGGGCTGGAACCCGGCGGGCAACAAGGCGGACTACACGCCCGCGTCGGAACATCCGCAGTCGGTGAACCAGGACTACTACATCAGCTGGAACAACGCGCAGTCCAATGGCTACGCGTCCGGCGGCGCGGACAAGTCCGCCGTGCACCGCGGCGATCTGCTCGACGCGCGGGTCAAGGCGCTGCTTTCCAGCGGCACCAAGGTGACCCGGGTGAACCTGACCCAGGCGATGGAGGACGCCGCGCTGGCCGACCTGCGGGCGGAGAAGGTGCTGCCGCTGTTGTTGCAGGTGCTGGATAAGGCCCCGCTTACCGGTGCCGCGGCGGACGCCGAGGCGAAGCTCAAGACGTGGATGCAGCACGGACACCAGCGCGTCGAGTCCAGTCCGGGCAGCAAGACCTACAACGACGCGGACGCGATCCGGATCATGGACGCGTGGTGGCCGCTGCTGGTCACCGGCGAGTTCAAACCGGCGATGGGCGACGACGCGTTCGGCGCGATGACAAACGTGCTGCAGATCAACGAGAGCCCGTCCGGCTTCCAGAACGAGACGCCGGGCAAGCACGTCGGACAGCCGCACCAGGGTTCGGCGTACCAGCACGGCTGGTGGGGGTACGTCAGCAAGGACATCCGCACCGCGCTCGGACAGCCGGTCGCGGGTCCGCTCGGCGCGAAGTTCTGCGGTGGCGGCGATCTGACCGCGTGCCGCCAGACTCTGGTCGACTCGCTGACCGCGGCCGCCGGCCAGCCCGCGAACACGGTGTACCCGGGCGATGCCGACTGCTCGGCGGGCGACCAGTGGTGCGCGGACTCGATCATCCAGCGTCCGCTGGGCGGCATTGCGCACGGCAAGATCAGCACGCAGAACCGGCCGACGTTCCAGCAGGTCGTGGAGTACCCGGCGCATCGCGGCGACAACGTCTCGAACCTCGCGGCGGGCAAGCCGGTGAACGCTTCCAGCGCGGAAACCGGCTTCTACAACTCCCCGGCTTCGAACGCGGTCGACGGCAACCCCGGCACCCGCTGGGCGAGCGACTGGAGCGACAACCAGTCGATCACCGTGGACCTCGGCTCGGTGCAGAAGGTTTCGCGAGCGGTGCTGTCGTGGGAGAAGGCATACGCGAAGGGATACAAGATCCAGCTGTCTACCGACGGCACCGACTGGCACGACGCGGCTGTGGTGACAGACGGGAACGGCGGGGCGGACAACGTCTCGTTCGCGCCTTCGGACGCGCGGTTCGTTCGGATGCAGGGTGTTACGCGCGGGACCAAGTACGGGTATTCGCTGTACGAGTTCGAGGTTTACGCGCACTGACCGCGGTCGTTGCGGAACCGCCCCGGCCAGCAGGATCGGCCGGGGCGGTTTCTTGTGCTCTGGGTATCGCCCACTTTGTGGAACGGCTGACCACCTGGTGACATTCGTCGCCTGCCGTTTCGGCGGTCGCGAAGTTACCGTGTCCGCATGGACGACTGGACTCCGCGGACCCGCGCGATCGCGGCGGGCCGGCCGCACGGCCCTGGCGAGCCGCTGAACACGCCGATCGTGGCCACGAGCACCTTCGAGGCCGGCGGTGACGCGGTGTATTCCCGCTCCGACGGCACCGCTACCTGGGATGCCTTCGAAGAGGTCGTCGGGTCCCTCGAAGGCGGCACCGCGGTCTCTTTCGCGTCTGGCGTCGCGACGTTGTCCGCCGTGCTGGATTCGTTGCCGGTCGGGTCGACGGTCGCGGTTCCGTCGTTCAGTTACGCCGTCACGCGCGGAGCGTTGAAGCACGCGCAGCAACTCGGTCGGCTCACGGTCACCGAATTGGAGCCGACGGACACGCAGGCGTGGCTCGACTGCGACGCCGATCTGTTGTGGCTCGAATCGCCGACTAACCCGACGCTCGACGTGATGGAGATCGAGACCATCGCGCGCGGCACTAGGGGACGCGTAGTCGTCGACAACACCTTCGCGACTTCGCTGCACCAGCAACCGCTGTCGCTCGGCGCGGACATCGTTGTGCACAGCGCGACGAAGCTCATCGGCGGACACAGCGACCTTCTGCTCGGCGTCGCGGTCGCGGCCGATCAGGACATTGTGGACGAACTTCGCGCGGCGCGGACTCGGGTCGGCGCGACGCCGGGTGCGCTTGAAGCGTGGCTCGCGTTGCGCGGTTTGCGGACGCTTCCGGTTCGTCTTGCCGAGCAAACTCGCACCGCGCAATTGCTCGTGTCCCGGTTGGCGGAACACCCGGCGGTAACCAAGGTCCGCTACCCCGGTTTCGGGATGATGGCGGCGTTCGAGGTCGCCGATGCCGACGCCGCGGACAAGGTGTGCGCGAGCGTCCGGTTGATCCGGCCCGCGACCAGCCTTGGCGGGGTGGAAAGCCTGGTGGAACGGCGTGCGTGGCTGCCCGGCGAGGAACGCGTGCCGCCGGGGCTCATCCGGTTTTCGATCGGTTTGGAAGACCCGGAAGACCTGTGGCGGGATTTGCTGACCGCGCTCGGCTGATTTCCGCCATTCCTTAACGAGGGCTGTGCGGGTTGCCTCGCAACTGTTACGGTATGGGCACGACGGGCCGGATTCCCGGCGATCGGGCGGAATCATCGCTACCGAGAAGGCTTTCGTTACCGCTTTCTCTCGTGTCATTAATCACCAGCTAAAGAGTTACCCCTTTGGGCTGAATGTCGGCAGGATCAGCACGCGCGGTGGGGGTCATCGCGCTTTTCCTCAGAGGGGTAATCATCTTGAAGAAGACCCTGGGCAGACTCGCGGGCGCAGTGCTCGCGGGCGCCCTGATCAGCCTCACCGTCGTGCCCGCCGCGAACGCACAGGAGGCGGGTACGGCTCCCTCGGCCTCGGCTCCGGCCACCTCGGGCGAGACGGCTCCCACCTCGGAGGCCCCGGCCAGCGAGACCGGGAAGCCGACCGAGACGAGCAAGCCGACCGAGACCGGCGCGCCGACGGAGACCGGCAAGCCGACCGAAACCGGTAAGCCGACTGAGACGGGCAAGCCGACCGAGACCGGCAAGCCGACTGACACCAGCAAGCCGACCACGCCGACCTCCTCGGAGACCTCCACTCCGGAAGAGCCGCCGTACGTCGACGACACCGGCTACGGCGTCGACCTCGACGAGAACCTCGGCGTCGTCGTGATCGCGTGCGCGGCGGGCGAGCCGACCGGCCTGCGCTCCAACGACTTCGACCTCCTCGAGGGCCCGCACCAGGACGAGACCGACGGTCGCTACTGGGAGTGGCTCGTCAAGCGCCACGACGGCGTCTCCTTCGACAGCGGCACCGTGCGCGCGGAGTGGACCTGCGGCGGCAAACCGACCGATGGCGGCACGCTTCCCCCGGCGGGCGGCGCGGGCGCTGGTTCGGCCGGCACCACCGGCGGCCAGGGCGGCTCGCAGGTGAAGTACGCGCCGAAGCACGGCATCGAGACCGGCTTCGGGGGCATGGCCGCCTGATGACCAGGAAGTACGGGCAGGGCGTCGCTCTCGCGGGCGCTCTGCTCCTCTCCCTCTCGCTGAGCGCGTGCGGCGGTTCGGACGCCCCGGCGGCGCCCGCCGCGCAGGCCCCGGCCAGTGCGGCGGTCCCGGTGACCAAGCCGTTCACCGGACTGCGGCCGACCTCGGTCGAGATCCCGAAGATCGGCGCGAAATCGTCGCTGATCACCGTCCTGCCGAACAAGGACGGGCAGATTTCGGTGCCGTCGGTGAAGAACCCGATGCAGGCCGCGTGGTACCGGCTCTCGCCGGTGCCGGGCGACGTGGGCCCGGCGATCGTGCTCGGGCACGTCGACGGCAACCACAAGCCGGGCATCTTCTACAAGCTCAAGGACGTCAACCCGGGCGACGAGATCGACATCGAACGCAGCGACGGCAAGAAGCTGAAGTTCGTCGTGGACCACAAGGACCAGGTCCCCAAGGACACGTTCCCGACCCAGGCCGTCTTCGGCAACACGGACAAGCCGCAGCTGCGCCTCATCACCTGCGGCGGCGTGTTCGACCACGCCGAGCACAGCTACAAGGACAACATCGTGGTGTACGCGAACCTGGTCTCCTGACTCAGGTCAGCAACGGGGTGAGCAGCGTTCGCTGTTCCTTCGGCACGTACTCCGAGTAGTTGTCATACAGCGCTTGCCGCGCCAGCCGCGCCGCCGACTCCCCGTCGGCGGCGCGGATCGCGTTCAGCACCTCTTCGTGGTGGCGCAGCCAGGAACGCATCAGCGTGCCGCGGTCGTTGGCGTGGCTGAGTTTGTCCTCGATCAATTCCAGCACCACGCCGCGGACCACTTCGCCGCTCACCACCAGCAGCGGATTCCGCGACACTCGGGCAATGACGTCGTGGAATGCGACGTCCGCGCGGCTGAATTCGGCGTATCCGTCCGCCTCCGCCATTCCTTCCAGTGCGCCGTCGAGCGCGGTCAAATCCTCGGCGGTGCGCAGTTCCGCAGCCAGCAGGTGTGACGAACCGTCGAGCACCATCCGGAATTGCAGCAGTTCCGCCAGCCCGACGTGTTCCGCGCGCGCCAGCCGGTGCATCGACCGGTGCAGCGCGCCCGGGGACGCGGCCAGCACCTCGGGTCCGCGCGGATCGCCCGGTCGCGACCGGATCAGCTCGGCGGCCTGCAACACCCGCAGCGCCTCGCGCACGGTCGAGCGGCCGACGCCGAACTGCGTCATCAGCTCCCGTTCGCCGGGCAGCCGTTCGCCGGGCTTGAGGCGGCCGCTGACCACGGCCTCCTCGATCTGCTCGACGATCCGCTCGTAGGCGCGGACCGGAGCCACCGGTTCGAACTTCATCTTGACCTCGGTGTCTTCCGGATGCGAGTCTGCTGTCCGAGTTACTGGTCAGACCAGTGTACTGAGCAGGAGGCGGAATGAAAGCCCGGAGCACTGCGGCGGCACTGGCGCTGCTGCTCGTGACGTCCGGCTGCTCGGCAGGCTCCAGTGCGAGTGTTTCCCCAGGTCCGGACACGCTTTCCGTCGGGTACACGGCGGAACCGGCGAACTTCGACTTCACTCATTCCGACGGCGTGGCCATCCCGCAGGCGCTGCTCTACAACGTCTACGAGGGCCTGGTGAAGCTCGACCCGCAGGGCCGGATCGTGCCGCTGCTCGCGAAGTCCTGGACGATCAGCCCGGACCGCAAGACCTACGACTTCCAGCTTCAGCAGGGCGTCACGTTCAGCAACGGAGCGCCGTTCACCGCCTCCGACGTCCAGTTTTCGCTGATGCGGGTGAAGACCGACTGGACGATCTCGATCAAGTCGGCGATGGACGTCGTGGACCACGTCGAGGTCGTCGCGCCGGATCACGCTCGCGTGGTGCTGGCGAAACCGAGCAACGGCTGGCTGTTCAGCCTCACCAGCAGGCTCGGCGCGATGTTCAGCCCGACCGGCGTCGCGGATCTGGCGAACCGTCCGGTCGGTACCGGGCCGTACGAGGTGGCCTCGCGTCGTCGCGGCGATTCCATTGTCCTGCGGGAGAATCCGCGGTATTGGGGACGGAAACCGGCGTATCGCACGGTCGTGCTCAAGTACTTCGCCGATCCGACCGCGCTCAACAACGCCTTGCTGTCCAACGGGATCGACGTGATCTCCAATCTCACGTCGGCCGATTCGATCCCGCAGTTCCAGGGCGACGACCGGTTCACCGTGCAGCAGGGCACCACGAACAGCGAGGTCACGCTGGCGTTCAACGGCCGGCGCGCGCCGCTGAACGACGTGCGCGTCCGCCGCGCGCTCACCTACGCCATCGACCGGAAAGCCGTGCTGGACCTGGTCTTCAGCGGTCGCGGCACGCTCATCGGCAGCATGGTCCCGCCCACTGACCCGTGGTACGAGGACCTGTCGAAGGTCTATTCCTACGACCCGGCGAAGGCGAAACAGCTGCTCGCCGAGGCGGGCGTGCACGATCTGAAGCTGCGGCTGCGGATTCCGAACCTGCCGTACGCGGTGTCGGCGGCGCAGGTGGTGCAATCGCAGCTGGCGGACGTCGGGGTCACCGCGACGATCGAACCGCTCGACTTCCCGGCGGTGTGGCTCAAGCAGGTCTTCACCGACCACGACTACGACCTGTCGATCATCCAGCACGTCGAAGCCCGCGACATCTCGACGTTCGGAAAACCCAAGTACTACTGGGGTTACGACAACAAGCGGGTGCAGCAGCTGCTCGCCGCGGCGGACAGCGGCACCCCGCAGGAGCAGGTGAGCGACATGAAGGAGGTCGCGCGGCAGCTGAACGCCGACGCGGCCGCGGACTGGCTGTTCTTGTTCCCGAACGTCGTGGTCGCCAAGAAGAAAGTTACCGGGCTCGCGCGCAACCAGGTCAGCGAGTCCTTCGATCTGACCGGGGTGAGGCCCGCATGACCGCGCGCGTGCTGCGGCGGGTGGCCGTGTTCGCGGTGAGCCTGTTCGTGGCGTCCATTGTGGTGTTCCTGTTCATGGCGGTGCTGCCGGGCGATCCGGCGCAGGTCGCGCTCGGCGTGAACGCGACGCCCGAACTGCTCGCGAAGACCCGCGCCGAATTCGGCATCGACCGGCCGCTGGTCGAGCAGTACCTGAGCTGGATGGGCGGGGTGCTGCACGGCGACTTCGGCCGGTCGTACGTCACGCGCGAGGCGATCAGCCCGCAGTTGCTCGACCGGCTCGGCGTCACGTTGTGGCTGGTCGGCGCGGGAATGATCGTCGCGCTGGTGATCGCTCTTCCGGCTGGCGCGTTCGCCGCGGTGCGGCATCGGAAAGCCAGCGGCGTCGCGGTTTCCGGGCTGTCGCAGGTCGGCGTGGCGATCCCGGCGTTCCTCGCGGGGATCATCCTGGTGCAGATTTTCGCCGTGCAGCTGCGCTGGCTGCCGAGCGGTGGATGGACGCCACCCGACCAGAACGCGGGCGAATTCCTGCGCGGCCTGGTCCTTCCGGCGTTGTCGCTCGGTCTCGTGCAGGGCGCGGTGCTCACGCGCTACGTCCGCTCGGCGGTGCTCGACACGCTCGGCCAGGACTACCTCCGCACCGCCCGATCGAAGGGACTCTTGCCTGGTCAGGCGCTGTTCCGGCACGGATTGCGCAACGCGTCCGTCCCGGTGGTCACCGTGCTCGGCCTGCAGTTGACGACGCTGCTGATCGGCGCGGTCGTGGTGGAGCGGGTGTTCGTGCTGCCCGGGCTCGGCAGCATGCTGCTGGACGCGGTCGCGCAGCGCGATTTGCTGACCGTGCAAGGGATCGTGCTGGTGCTGGTGGCCGGGGTGCTGCTGGTGAACTTCGTGGTCGACGTGCTCTATTCGGTGCTCGACCCGAGACTGCGGGGGTCCTGATGCGCCGCAACGGAAATCTCCTGCTCGGCGGCATACTGGTCGCGCTCGTCGTGGTGGCCGCGCTGGTGTCGTTCGTCTGGACTCCGTACGACCCGGTGCAGGTCAACGCGGCGGACCGGCTGCTGGGCTTCTCGGCCGAGCATCTTTTCGGCACGGACAAATTCGGTCGCGACGTCTTCAGCCAGATCCTCGTCGGCGCGCGAACGACGTTGTACGTCGGTGTCGTCGCGGTCGGCATCGCGGCGGTGATCGGCACGCCACTGGGCGTCCTGGCGGCGATGGCGCCGCGGTGGCTCGGCGAGTTCGTGATGCGGGTGAACGACCTGGTGCTCGCGTTTCCCGCGCTGCTGCTGGCGATCATGTTCGGCGCGGTGTTCGGCGCGGACACGCTCACCGCGATGGTCGCCATCGGCATCGCGACCATCCCGTCGTTCGCCCGGATCGCGCGGTCGGGCTCGCTGCAGGTGATGAGCAGCGAATACGTGCTGGCGGCGCGGGCGGGCGGCCGGTCGCGGACGCGGATCGCCTGGTCGCACGTAATGCCGAACATCGGCGGGCTGCTGATCGTGCAGGCGTCGGTGTCGTTCGCGATCGCGGTGCTGGCCGAAGCGGCGTTGTCGTTCCTCGGTTTCGGCACCCGGCCGCCGACGCCGTCGTGGGGCCGGATGCTGCAGGAATCGCAGGAGCTGCTCACCGCGCACCCGCGGCTGGCGCTCGTGCCCGGTGTCGCGATCGCGGTGGCAGTGCTCGGTTTCAACCTTCTCGGCGACGGTCTGCGCGACCGTCTCGACCCCCGATTGGCGGCGCGGGTATGACGCTGACCGTGGAGAACCTGCAGGTCGCGGACCTGGTGCGCGGGGTTTCGTTCGAGCTGGGCGCGGGCGAGCGGGTCGGGCTGATCGGCGAATCCGGGTCCGGGAAATCGCTCACCGCGCTGTCCGTGCTGGGCCTGCTGCCGGAAGGATTGTCGGCCACCGGTTCGGTGCGGCTGGACGATCGGGAGCTGCTCGGTGCGTCCGAGAAGGAGCTGTCTCGGTTGCGCGGCAACGGGATGGCGATGGTGTTTCAGGAGCCGATGACGGCGCTGAACCCGGCGATGCGGATCGGACGGCAGGTCACCGAGCCGTTCCGGGTGCACGGCCGTCGCGGGCGTCCGGCGGAGGAACTGCTGGCCGCGGTCGGATTGCCGGACGTCGCGCGGGCGTATCCGCATCAGCTGTCCGGCGGGCAGCGGCAGCGGGTGGTGCTGGCGATCGCGCTGGCCAACGACCCGGCGCTGCTGATCTGCGACGAGCCGACCACCGCGCTGGACGTCACCGTGCAGGCGCAGATTCTCGGCCTGATTCGCGAGCGGCTGTCGACGGAGAGTTCCCTGCTGTTCATCACGCACGATCTGGCGGTGGTGGCGCAGATGTGCGACCGGGTGCTGGTGATGCTCGACGGGTCCATTGTGGAGCATGGCTCGACGCGGGAGGTTTTGACCGCGCCTCAGCATTCTTATACGCAGCGATTGCTCGCGGCTTCCGATCTGGAGGGGGCGCGATGATCTCCGTACGGGATTTGGAACGGCGGTATGCGCGGCGGGACGTGCATGCGTTGCGCGGCGTGAGTTTCGACGTTTCCGCTGGTGAGCGGTTCGGGATCGTCGGCGAATCCGGGTCCGGGAAGTCCACGCTGGTGCGATTGCTGGCCGCGTTGGACCGGCCGACCGCGGGCTCGGTGTCGTTCCAGGGGAAGCGGATCGACTCGCTGCCCGAACGGAAACTGCGGTTCCTGCGCAGCGAAATGCAGATCGTGTTCCAGGATCCGATGGGCTCGCTCGATCCGCGGATGCGCGTGCGGGACATCGTGTCCGAACCGCTCGGCCGCCGGTCGCCGGAGCGGGTCGCGGAGTTGCTGACCGCGGTCGGGCTGCCCGAGGACGCGGCGATGCGGTACCCGCACCAGTTCTCCGGCGGGCAACGGCAACGGATTTCGATCGCCCGCGCGCTCGCGCCGAACCCGAGCGTGCTGATCGCGGACGAACCGGTGAGCGCGCTGGACGTTTCGGTGCGCGCGCAGATCCTGGACCTGCTGGCCCGGCTGGTCGAAGAGTTTTCGCTGACGTTGATTTTCGTCTCGCACGACCTCGGCGTGGTGCGGCACGTGTGCGATCGCGTCGCGGTGATGCGTAGCGGGGAGATCGTGGAAATCGGTGCGGTCGAGCAGGTTTACGCCGCTCCGGAGCACGAGTACACCCGGGAACTGCTGGCCGCCGCGCCGAATCTGCGGACCGAGCTGGCCCGGTTGAAGGGAGAAACGGATGCCTGACTACCCGGACGGCCTGCCGGTCGGTCCCGG
Source organism: Amycolatopsis nivea (assembly GCF_004522235.1). Taxonomy (GTDB): domain Bacteria; phylum Actinomycetota; class Actinomycetes; order Mycobacteriales; family Pseudonocardiaceae; genus Amycolatopsis; species Amycolatopsis nivea. The sequence continues at coordinate 221,979 of NZ_SDLT01000004.1, read as the reverse complement.
CTGGGTGTCCACAGTGGATACTGCGGACGTCGTGTTTCCCTACGACGGCAGCGTGATCGGCAACGCGTCGGTCGGCACTGCCGCGCTGGCTTCGCGTGCTGTGGACGAAGCGGTGGCAGTGGCTCGCGAAGTCGCTTCGCTGCCTTCGCGGACTCGCCGCACCTTGCTCAACGACGTGGCTTCGGCGATTCGCGAACGTCAAGCAGAGTTCGAGCAGCTGCTCGTGTTGGAGACCGGGAAACCGCTGGTCGACTGCCAGGTGGAGGTCGCGCGGACGATCGTCACCTGGGAGGCCGCGGCTGAGGAAGTGTCGCGGCTGCACGGCGAAACCGTGCCGCTCGACCTGCTGCCGTCCGGCGACGGACTGGTCGGGTTCTGGAAGCGCAAGCCGATTGGAGTGGTCGTCGGCATCGCCGGGTTCAACTACCCGCTGCTGCTCGCGTCGCACAAGATCGCCCCGGCGATTGCGGCGGCTTGTCCGGTGGTCGTGAAACCGGCGCCGCAAACCCCGCTGGCGACGCTGTGGCTGGTGCACCTGGTCCGCTCGCTAACCGATCTTCCCGCGATGGTCCAGCTGGTCACCGGAGACGCTTCGGTCGGATCGGCGCTGGTCACGGACCGACGGATCGGCGCGGTGTCCTTCACCGGCTCGGCCGCCGTCGGCCACCAGATCGCCCGCGACGCCGCGCCGACGAAGACCCTGCTGGAGCTGGGCTCGAACGCCGCACTGGTGGTCGCCGAGGACGCCGACCTCGACGCGGCCGCGGACGCCGTGCTGCGCGGCGGGTTCTACGCGTCCGGGCAGGCCTGTATTTCCGTACAGCGCGTGCTGGTGGTGTCTTCCATAGCTGAAGAATTCACCTCCAGAGTGCTTGCGCGGCTGGGCGAAGTGACCGTTGGTGACCCGCGCTCCCCGGACACGAGAGTGTCCGCGCTGATCGACGAACGCTCGACCGCCCGGGTCGCCGAGTGGGTCGACAAAGCGACCGCGGCGGGTGCCCGGCTGCTGGCGGGCGGTTCGGTGCGCGACGGCGTGCTGGAGCCGACGGTGCTCGCGGATGTCCCGGACGGCGTCGAATGCTGGGACGAGGAGATCTTCGGACCAGTCGTCTGCCTGCGCACAGTGTCCGATGTGGACGAAGCCTTCGCCGTGGTCAACGCGTCGCGGTACGGCTTGCACGCGAGCGTGTACAGCCGCTCGTTGAAGACCGCGTTCCGCGCGCTGGACGAGCTGGAGGTCGGCGGGGTAGTGGTGAACGAGGTGCCGGGTTTCCGGTCCGACACGATGCCGTACGGCGGGGTCAAGGACTCCGGGATCGGCCGCGAGGGGCCGCGCTTCGCCGTCGAAGAGCTGACCGTGACCAGGATGGCGGTGCTGCGCCCGTGAACTACGCCGAACTGTTCCGCATGGACGGCCGCCGGGCCGTCGTGCTCGGCGCGGGCAGCGGTATCGGCCGCGAAGCCGCCCGAGCCTTGGCCGCGCACGGCGCGTCGGTGATCTGCGCGGACCGGGACGTCGCCGCCGCGCGGGAGACCGGCGTCGGCGAAGCGTACGAGATCGACCTGCTCGCCCCCGGTGCCGTCGAAGCCGCTGCTGCTGAACTGGGTCCACTGGACGCTGTCGTGCTGACCGCAGCCACCAACGTCCGGAAACGCCTTCTGGACTACACCCGCGACGAATTCGACCGCGTGGTGGAGCTGAACCTGGGCGTCGCCTTCGAGGTGCTGCGCGCGTTCGGTGCCCCGATGGTCGAGCAGGGCCGGGGAAGCATCATCGGCTTCTCCTCAATCCGCGGCACCACTGTCGAACCCGGCCAAGGCCCGTACGCAGCCACGAAGGGCGGCTTAGTGCAGCTGTTCCGCACAGCGGCCGCTGAGTTCGGACCGTCCGGCGTACGCGTCAACGCCATCGCCCCTGGCGTTGTCGAGACGCCCTTGACCGCACAGATCAAAGCGCGCCCCGACTGGTACGACGCCTACGCCCAGAAAGGCGCCCTCGGCCGCTGGGCGCGCGCGGACGAACTGGCCGGCGCCGTCGTGTACCTCGCTTCGGACGCTTCGACCTTCGTCACCGGCTCCGTCCTGGCCGTCGACGGCGGCTGGACCGCAGTCGACGGCCGCTTTGACCCACCCGCTTCGTGAATCGGAGGTTCCGCGATGACCGAATTGGCTGACCTGACCGCTAACGAGCTGGTAGCCGGGTACCGCGCGCAGACGTTCTCGCCCGTCGAAGTCACCGAAGCCGTCCTCACGCGCATCGATGCCCGCGAACCCGAACTGCGTGCCCTGTACGCGTACGACGCCGCTTCAGCGCGCGAAGCAGCGAAGGCGTCCGAAGCCCGTTGGCACGCCGGTGAGCCTTCCGGTCCCATCGACGGCGTCCCCCTGACGCTGAAGGAAAACATCGCCTCCGTCGGCGTCCCCACGCCCCTAGGCACTGCTGCCACGGCCTTGAAGCCCGCCGCTGCAGACGCCCCCGCCGCAGCCCGCGTACGCGAGTCAGGCGCAGTACTGCTGGCAAAGACGACCATGCCCGACTACGGCATGCTCACCTCAGGTCTCTCGAGCTTCCACGCCGCTTCGCGCAACCCGTGGGACGTCACGCGCACCCCCGGCGGCTCCAGCGCCGGCGCCGCCTCCGCAGCCGCCGCGGGCTATGGCCCCTTGCACGTAGGCACCGACATCGGCGGCTCAATCCGCCTCCCCGCCGGTTGGTGCGGCTTGGTCGGCCTGAAACCCAGCTTCGGCCGCGTCCCGGTGGACCCGCCCTTCCTAGGCCGCGTCGCCGGGCCCCTGACCAGGACCGTCGCCGACACCGCCCTGCTGATGAGCGTCCTGGCCCAACCCGACTCGCGAGACCACCTCAGCCTGCCGCCCGAGCCCATCGACTGGCTTTCCCTGACGGGTTCGCTAAACGGTCTCCGCGTCGGCCTGCACCTCGACCCCGGCGTCGGCCTCCCGGTGACTCCAGCTGTCGCCGACGCGGTCACCGCAGCCGCCGATGTGTTCGCCTCCGCCGGTGCGATCGTGGAACCGGTCGCCCCGTTCCTGACCCGCGAACACCTGAACGGCCTGGACACCTTCTGGCGAGTCCGCGCCTGGTCGGACCTGGCCGCGCTGTCGGAGGAACAGCGTGCGCAAGTCCTGCCGTACATCGCGGAGTGGGCAGCCGGGGGAGCGAATGCGTCCGGTGTGGACACTTACCGAGGTTTCGCCGCCATCGACGCGATCAGCGTGGCAGCCCTGCGAGCGACGGAACCGTACGACGTCGTGCTGTCGCCGACCTGCCCCGTCCTGCCCCCGCCCGCCGACTGGCCATCCCCGACAAACGACCCGACGCGGCCGTTCGAGCACATCGCTTTCACCGTGCCGTACAACATGTCCGGCCAGCCCGCGGTGTCAGTGAACTGCGGCTATACGACGGAGGGCTTGCCGATCGGGCTGCAGATCGCGGGACGCCGGTTCGCGGACCTGGAGGTCCTGCGGGTCGCGGCGGAGTTCGAGAAGCTGCGCGGGGAACAGCGTCCTTGGCCGGTCAGTTGACCCGGCTAGCGTTTCGCCTGCTCCTCGAGTTTGGTTAACCACGCCTTGAAACGCGGGCACTTGCCTTTCAAACCGACTACGCCAAGATCGGCGATCGCCAGCGGTCCTTCGATCACCTTCTGGTAGCCCGCACAGTACTGGAGGAGGCGTTTGGAAGGTGCTGTCTTCGCTCCTCCATTGATCAGTTCCGGGCCTCCGGCGGCGTCGCAGTCCGCGCGGAGACGCTCGGCCAATTCCGGCTCGCCTCTCAGCTCGCTGAGCTGATCAGCAGCCGCGAAAACCCACGATTCGAGTTCGTGCAAGACCAGATTCGGGAGAAAGCGGCGGTCGGGGATGGCCGCCGCGATCTCGTGCTCAACGTGTTCCACCTGGAGTTCCGCCGAACCAGCCGGACGATCGGAGACTCCAGGTGCGTCGGAGGGAAATCCGTAGAAATCGAAGATCGTGGTCAGCGTGGTGAGGGACTTCTGCCCAAGCAGGTGCTGGATCTCCCGGCGGATCTTCGCCCAGGAAGAAACGCCGCCGCGGTGGGTAACCGACGAGGTCTGTGTTCGCACGACCGACACGGTTACGGTTGCCCAGCCGGCCTCCCGCAAATGGTCGACCAGGAGTTCCTGCGCGACTGTCAGTTCCGACTGCCCTTCGACCAACAGGTGAAGGCGTTTGGGGTCAGTCATTCAGGACGCTGCCCCTCGAACCGGGCTGTCCTCCGATGAGGTTCTTCTCCCACAGTTCACCAAGCGAGTAATCCTCGAGCCAGGTCCGCAGCGCGTCGGGATTCGGCTTCCCGAAGGAAGAACTGCCGTCGTGTTGTTCGACCACGATGAGGTCGTCGACAGTGAACTGGTTCATGAGCGTGACCGATTGAGTGGCGATCAGCACCTGGCTGTGCGCCGCCGCTCGCCGAAGCATGTCCGCCAGCACGACGATCGCGTAAGGGTGCAGGCCAAGTTCCGGCTCGTCCAGGACGACCAGGCCGGGCAGCTGCGGCTGCATCAGCAAGGTGGCCAGGCAGACGAACCGCAAAGTGCCGTCGGACATCTGTTCGGCGGAGAAGACCCCGTCGAGGTCTTTGTGGATCCAGCGGAGCCGGACGCGGTCGGTTCCGTATTCGTCGTCGAGGACGAAGTCCTTGAAGAAGGGCGCGACCAGCCGGACTGTGCTGGTGATCCGGCGGTAAGCCGCTTTGTCCTCCGGCCGGTCGCTCCGTCGCAGCCTCAGGAGAACGGGCGCGAGGTTGGCGGCGTCGTCTCGCAGCGCGAGGTTGTCCGCTGTCGGGGCTTGACGTTTGACTGGCGCGTCCCGGCTCGTGTCGTCGAAGTGATAGACCCGGCAGCCCTTGAGCACGGTGTGAATGAGTTCAGCGGCCTCGTCGTGCTCGTCTATCGCTTGTTCTAGGCGCGATTCGCGGTGCCCTTGACCGAGCTCTCGTCGGTACTGCGATTCAGGAGTCGCGCTGCTGATCTCCTCGAGATCGAAGATCAGTTCGTCGTTGGCCGCGGGCACGAGCCGGATGCGGTATTTCGCTGGTGACAGATCGAGGGCCAGTCCAATGCTGGACAGGGCGCTTCCCTTGTAGCCCATTTCGGCGGCCCCGCCGTGGAGACCGACGTACAACCCGAGGTCGCCGTCGACAACGCTGCTCAGCAGACCCAGCGCCTGGATGAAGTTGCTCTTGCCCGCGCCGTTCGCGCCGACCAGCACATTCATGCTGCCGAGAGGCACACGTGCCGAACGGATCGAGGTGAACCCCTCGATGGTGATCGCGCTGAGCGAGTGCCGAGCCATGCGCACACTGTACGGCCGGGCCCCGGCACCCGGCCCGCGTCACTTCGCCCCGATCGCCTCCGCCAACGCCAGCACTCGCCGCGCGTTCTCCACATGCAGGTTCTCGATCATCCGCCCATCCACCGTCACCACGCCGCGTCCCGCAGCCGAAGCCTCCTCGAACGCCGCGATGATCCGCTTGGACCGGTCGATCTCTTCCTCCGACGGCGCGAAGACCCGGTTGCACGGCTCCACCTGCGAAGGATGGATCAACGTCTTCCCGTCGAACCCGTACTGCCGCCCCTGCAAGCACTCCGCCTCGAAGCCCTCAGCGTCCTTGACGTCGTTGTAGACCCCGTCGAGGATCACCTTCCCGGTCGCCCGCGCGGCGAGCAGGCACAGCGAAAGCCCGCCCAGCAACGGGCCCCGGCCCGGTACGAACTCCGCGTGCAGTTCCTTCGCCAGGTCGTTCGTGCCCATCACCAGCACGGTCAACCTTTCCGACGCTCCCGCGATCTCCTCCGCGTGCAGCATCGCGACCGGAGTCTCCACCATCGCCCAGATCTTCGTGTGCTCCGGCGCTCCGCCAAGCTCCAGCGCGCGCTCGATGTTGTGCACCTCAGCCGCCGAGTTCACCTTCGGCACCACCACCGCGGCGGGGCCGGCGGCAGCGGCGGCGCGCAGGTCGGCGTCGTGCCATTCGGTGTCCAGGCCGTTGACCCGGATCGTCACTTCCCGCGAGCCGTAAGTGCCAACAGCGGCGCAGACCCGCTCCCGCGCGGCTTCCTTCGCATCGGGGGCGACGGCGTCTTCCAAGTCCAGGATCAACGCATCCGCAGGCAGAGACTTGGCCTTCTCCAGCGCGCGTTCGTTCGCGCCGGGCATGTACAGCACGGACCGCCGCGGCCGGAGTTCGGTCATGACTGGATCTCCTTCGTCGCGGCGTCGTACGCGGCGGCCAGTTCGGGGTCGGTGGCGGCCAGTTCGTCAGCCAGTTCCACGACCACCCGGCACTGCTTGACCGAGGCGTCGTCCTGCATTTTCCCGTCGATCATCACCGCGCCGGTGCCGTCGCCCATCTCGGCGATCACGCGCCGGGCCCAGGCCACGTCGGCGGGGGACGGCGAGAAAACCTTCTTCGCGATGTCGATCTGCACCGGGTGCAGGCTCCACGCGCCGACGCAGCCGAGCAGGAACGCGTTGCGGAACTGGTCCTCGCAGGCCACCACGTCGCGGATGTCCCCGAACGGCCCGTAGTACGGAAGGATTCCGTTCATCGCGCACGCGTCGACCATCCGCGCGACCGTGTAGTGCCACAGGTCCTGCTGATACGTCGAGCGGCCCTCGTTCAGGTCCTCGCCGACCGGGTCGGTGCGCACCAGATAACCCGGGTGGCCGCCGCCGACGCGGGTCGTCTTCATCCGGCGGCTCGCGGCCAGGTCGGCCGGGCCCAGCGAGATGCCCTGCATGCGCGGCGAGGCGCCGGCGATCTCCTCGACGTTCGCCACGCCGCTCGCCGTTTCCAGGATCGCGTGCACCAGCAGCGGTTCGGTCAGCCCGGCCCGCGCCTCCAACTGCGCCAGCAACCGGTCGACGTAATGAATGTCCTGCGCGCCTTCGACCTTCGGGATCATGATCACGTCGAGCTTGTCGCCGATCTCGGTGACCAGCGTGATCAGGTCGTCGAGCACCCACGGCGAGTCGAGGCTGTTCACCCGCGTCCACAGCTGCGTGCGGCCGAAGTCCGTCGCCTTCGCGATCGACACCAGCCCGGCGCGGGCGGCTTCCTTGCGGTCCGCGCGGACCGCGTCCTCGAGGTTGCCGAGCAGCACGTCGGTCTTCTTCGCGAGGTCGGGGACCTTCGCGGCCATCTTTTCGTTGCCCGGATCGAAAAAGTGGATCATGCGCGACGGGCGCACCGGGATCTGCCGCGGCGGTTGCGGCGCTCCGACGGCGAGCGGGGCGAAGAAGTCCTTCGGCGAGCGCATCCTGGTCCTCCCGGCGGGTACTTGACCGACGGGTAACCCTAAACCGGAGACGCGAACCCCCGCTGCGGCGAAGCTCACCCGCCAACCGGGTGACGCCCGTGACCAGCGGAAGTCCACTGTGGAACCGCGTTGATTAGGCCGATCGGAGTAAGGAACTGCGCCGCTTGCCCTGCCCCGCGAGGGGTGGCGCGACACCCGGCGGAAGCGCTCCGTGCCCACCACTCACCCCCGTCTCACTCGGTTGGCCGCACGGTCGGGCTGAAGTCGAACGACCGCCCACCGACCGGTCACCGACCGCTGAGCGCCGCCGATCGCACGCGGCGGGGCAACCCGGAGACCTCGCGTCTTTGCCCTGGTACTCAGTTCATGTACCGGTTTTCGCCGGTACACGGGAACAGGTGCTTGAAGGAGGCGGACTCGTGGCGGCTACCCCACAGAACACCGAGCGCTCGACGGTCGCCGGCGGTGCGAAGCGCAGCCGGACGACGGCGAGCCGGGTGCTGCCGCCGATCGAGCTCCCCGCGAGCGTCGACGAGCTGGCGCGCAAGGCCGCGGCCCTTCTGGGCTGGAACGGCGTGGTGCTGCCCGCGACGACCCTGCTCGGCCGCAAGGTCAGCATCGTCGCGAAGCTCAAGACCGACGTGCACGCGGAGCGGATCGCGATGGGTGTCGGTCCCGTCGCCGATCGCGCCCTCGTCGACACCTGGACCTGGCCAGAGCTGGCCGCGACCGCACCCGCGCCGGCCGCCGAGATCATCGGCGTCCTCGCGGTCGCCCGGCACTGGCGGACCGCGATGGCCTCCGCGGTGCCCTTTTCGCGCTACGGCGAGGCCGCGATGGTGCTCCCATCGCCTGCCGTGCTGACCGATGACTACGTGACGAACTGCCTGCCGCGCGCCCGCGCGTACGGGCTCGCGGTCGTCACCGCCGACCCGTACGCCACCGCCGACCTCGACCTCGACACCCACCACGACCGGGTGCTGCTGCAGGAGGACCCGGTTTCGCGCTGGGTCAACGAGATGGCCTACGACCTGCTGCTGCGCGAGGACTCCGACGCCCCGGTCCCCGCCGAGGCGGACTGAAGCACCGGCCTCGGGCCGCGCGCGGCGATAGAGTCAGGCTCATGCGAGTCGTCATTGCTGGCGGACACGGCCAGATCGCCCTGCACCTGGAAAAGCTGCTCGCGCAGCGGCACGACGCGCCGGTCGGCATCGTGCGCAACCCCGAGCACGAAGCCGACCTCACCGCCGTCGGCGCCGAGACTGTCGTGCTCGACCTCGAAAAGTCCGATGTGGACGCTGTGGCCAAGGTGCTCGAGGGCGCGGACGCCGCGGTGTTCTCCGCCGGGGCAGGCCCGGGCAGCGGCGAAGGCCGCAAGGACACCGTCGACCGCGGCGCGGCAGTGCTGTTCGCCGACGCCGCGCAGCGGGCGGGCGTCCGCCGGTTCATCCAGGTCGGCTCGATCAACGCGGACAAGGCGGACGACCCCGGCTTCGAACCGGTTTTCGCCGCCTACCTGCGGGCCAAGCGCGCCGCGGAGGAGGACCTCAAGGCCCGCGACCTCGACTGGACGATCCTGCGCCCCGGCCGCCTGACCAACGATTCCGGCACCGGCCAGGTGAAGATCGCGGAGAAGGTCGGGGGTGGGGAGATCCCGCGCGAGGACGTCGCCGCGGTGCTGCTGGCGCTGCTCGACACTCCGGCGACGGCCCGGCGCACGCTGGAGCTGGTCTCCGGCGACGCTTCCATCGCCGACGCGTTGTCCCGGATCTGATGCGCGACATCGCGGTTTTCAGCGGCAGCGCCCACCCCGAACTCGCCGCGGAAATCTGCGTCAACCTGGGCGTTCCGCTGCTTCCGGTGGAGATCGACCGGTTCGCCAACGACTGTCTTCAGGTCCAGCTCCAGGCCAACTGCCGCGAGCGGGACGTCTTCCTGATCCAGCCGCTGGTCAAACCGGTGCAGGAGAACCTGGTCGAGCTGCTGCTGATGCTCGACGCGGCCCGCGGCGCCTCGGCCGCGCGCACCACCGTGGTGATGCCGCACTATTCGTACGCGCGCTCGGACAAGAAGGACGCGCCGCGGATCTCCATCGGCGGCAGGCTGGTCGCCGATCTGATGGTCACCGCGGGTGCGAACCGCGTGCTCACCATGACGCTGCACTCGCCGCAGGTGCACGGGTTCTTCAGCGTGCCGGTCGACCATCTGCACGCGCTGCACGAGCTGGCCCAGTACTTCCGGCAGTACGACCTCTCCGAAACCACGGTCGTGTCGCCGGATTTGGGCAACGCCAAGGAAGCCGCGCATTTCGCCCGGCTGCTCGGCGCCAAGGTCGCGGCGGGCGCGAAACAGCGGTTCGCCGACGACCGCGTCGAGATCACGTCGGTGATCGGCGAGATCGCCGGACGCGACATCATCGTGCTGGACGACGAGATCGCCCGCGGCAGCACGGTGCTGGAACTGCTGGACCGGCTGCGCGAGATGGGCGCGCGGTCGATCCGGGTGGCCTGCACGCACGGGCTGTTCGCCGACGGCGCGCTCAAGCGGATCGGCGGCCAGGAGGACGTCCTGGAGATCGTCTGCACGAACACCGTGCCGGTGCCCGCCGAGGAACGCACGGAGAAATTGCGGATCCTGTCCATCGCCCCGGCGCTGGCCGAGGCGATGCGGCGAATCCACAATGGAGAGTCGGTCAGTTCGCTGTTCGAGCCGAACTGATCCCCGGGCTGATCAGACGCTGCCGAGTACCCGGTCGAGATAGGTGTTGGTGAACGTCCCGGCCGGGTCGCACTCCTTGCGGATCCGCAGGAAATCGTCGAAGTGCGGGTAGCGGGTGCGCAGCACGGACGCGTCGAGGTCGTGCATTTTGCCCCAGTGCGGTCGTCCGCCGACCTGGCCCACGACGTTTTCGAACGCAGTGAAGTACTCGCGGTAGGGCATGCCGAGGAACTGGTGGATCGCGATGTAGGCGGAATCGCGGCCGTTCGCGGTGGACAGCCAGATGTCGTCCGCCGCGGCCACCCGCACCTCGACCGGGAACGCCACCGGATCTTTCAGCCGCGGCACCACCCCGCGCAGCTCGGCCAGCACGTCGAGCACGGATTCGCGCGGCACCGCGTACTCCGACTCCACGAACCGCACCCCGCGATGGGTCACGAACACGCGATGCGACAGGTCGCTGTACTCCCGCGGCGAGGACACCTGGGAGGCGAACGCGCCGAGCGGCCGCACCAGCTTCGGCACCGCGCGGCCGAGCCGACACAGCCCGCCGAACGCGATGTTCTCGGTGAGCTCGTAGTCCACGAACTGCTTCAAGCGGGACAACGGTTTCCGCTCGGCGTCCAGCGGCAGGCGGTTGTTGCGCTTCACCAACGCCTTGCTGCCGTAGGGAAACCAGTAGAACTCGAAGTGGTCGTTGCTCGCCGCGTTGTCGTCGAAGCCGTCGAGGACCTGCTCCAGCGGCTCCGGGCGTTCCTGCGCGGAGAGCACAAAGGACGGTTCGCACTGCAGCGTCACCGTGCTGATCACGCCCAGTGCGCCAAGACCGACACGGGCGGCGTGGAACAACTCCGGACGCTCGTCAGCCGAGCAGCGGACCACCGACCCGTCCGCGAGCACGAGCTCCAGCGCGACGATCTGCGTCGAGATCCCGCCGAACCGCGCACCGGTGCCGTGCGTGCCGGTGGAAATCGCGCCCGCGATGGTCTGCGCGTCGATGTCGCCGAGATTCGTCATGGCCAGCCCGAGCGCGTCGAGAGCGGCGTTCAGGGTGCGCAAAGTAGTGCCGGAACGGACCGTGACCTGCTGCGTTTCCAGGTCAGCGCGTTCGATGCCCGTCCACGCGGTCAGGTCGAGCGCGTCGGAATCAGCGGCGGCGATCGCGGTGAACGAATGCCCGCTGCCCCACGCCCGCACGCGGCGCCCGGCGTCGGCGACCCCGGCCACGACCTCGGCGATCTCCGCCGTGCTGCGCGGCCGGTGCACCCGCTGCGGGGTGGCCTTGGCCGTTCCGGCCCAGTTGCTCCACGTCATTGCGGCACCTGTTCTTCGCTGGAAGGTTCCCACGATAGATGCCGGAACCGTAAGTGAATACTATTCGCGTTTCAAGCGTTGTTGTCGTACCGTAAGTGGCGTGACCACCTCAGCGCACGGGTACGACCTCGCGACGAAGGACCTGGATCCGCCGCTCGCGATCGTCGACCTGGACGCCTTCGACGCCAACGCCGACGACCTGCTGCGCCGGGCCGCGGGCAAGCCGATCCGGGTGGTCAGCAAGTCCGTGCGCTGTCGTGCGCTGCTGGAACGAGCGCTCGCGCGAGACGGCTTCGAAGGCCTGATGTGCTACTCGCTCGCCGAGGCCGTTTGGCACGCTGGGCTGGGCACTTCCGACGACATCGTGGTCGCGTACCCGACTGCCGACCACGAAGCGCTCCGCCGGCTGGCCGCGAGCGAACGCGCCCGCGCGGCGATCACGATCATGGTCGATTCGACCGAACACCTCGACCTCGTCGACGCCGCGCTCGGCCACGGCCACCCGGACATCCGAGTGTGCCTCGAACTCGACGCGTCCTGGCGTCCGCTGCCCGGCGTGCACGTCGGCACTCGGCGTTCGCCGGTGTTCAAACCGGCGCAAGCCGTCGCGGTGGCGCGGAAGATCGTCGCGCGGCCGGGTTTCCGTCTGGTCGGGATGATGGCGTACGAAGGCCAGATCGCCGGACTCGGCGACGCCGCCGGAAAAGGCCTGCAAAACCGGGTGATCGGCTGGATGCAACGTCGTTCCGCGGCTGAACTCGCCCGTCGCCGAGGGGCGGCGGTGCGGGCCGTGCGCGAGGTCGCTGACCTGGAGTTCGTCAACGGCGGCGGCACCGGAAGCATCGAGACCACCGGCGCGGAGGACGTGGTCACCGAGATCGCCGCCGGTTCCGGCTTCCTCGCCCCGACGCTGTTCGACGGCTATTCGCACTTCCAGCCGCGCCCGGCCGCGTTGTTCGCGCTGCCGGTGGTGCGCCGCCCGGCGAAGAACGTCGCGACGCTGTACTCCGGCGGATACATCGCCTCGGGACCGACCGGCCCGTCGCGCGAACCGTCGCCGTACCTGCCGGAAGGCTTGCGCCTGCTGGGTTTCGAGGGCGCCGGCGAGGTGCAGACCCCGGTGACCGGCGAGGCCGCGCGCACGCTGCGCCTCGGCGACCGGGTCTGGCTGCGCCACGCGAAAGCCGGGGAACTGGCCGAACGGTTCCTGGCGTATCACCTCGTCCGCGGCAGCCAGGTGGAGCGAACCGTCCCGACTTACCGCGGCGAGGGCCAGAACTTCGGTTAAGCGTTCAGTCGCCGAATTTGCTTGCCAGGTAACCCTTCACCACGTGCTTGGCCTCGGCGACGATCCGCTCGTCCCCGTTCGGGTCGCGGCGGAAGGCGAGTTTCAGCAGCGCGTCCGCCGTTTCGTTGGCGATCGCGATGGCGAACCGGAGTTCGTCGGCGGGGCGGTCGACGTGTCCGCGCAGGATTTCGACCAGCGAATCCGCGATGACCGAGTTGTTGTCGCGGTCGTCAGCCAGCAGCCGGACGTCGATGACGTCTCCGAAGTGGACCTTCGAGAATCCCGGCACCTCGCGGTGCATCTGCAGGTAGATGTCGAGCACCGAGTCGACGATGTTCCACCAGTGCTCCGGGCTCAGCTGCTGCAGCCGCTCGTTCACCGCGGCCACGAACCGTTCCAGGTTCCGTTGCGTCAGCGCCTGCACGACCGCGCGTTTGTCCGGGAAGAACTGGTACAGCGACCCGACCGCGACGCCCGCGCGTTTGGCGATCAGCGTGGTGGTGAGCGCGTCGTAGCCCAGCTCGTCGATGAGCACGGCGCTCGCGTCCAGCATCTGTTCCACTCGCCGGGCGCTGCGTTGCTGAACCGGCTTTCGCCGCAGCGGTGTGGGTTCAGCCTGGGTCTCGGCCACGTCGTTCCTCGGAGTCTCTCGCGATTCACTCATCTGATCTGGGACTTTAGCGCCCCGCGGGGCTTCCCCCGAGACGAGTGACGACCTAACATATGAGAACTTTTCACGTTCACCCGCGAGGGTGTCCGAAGGCAAGGGGTGCTCAGCGTGGACCATCCGACCTTCCCGCCCGACTTCCTGTGGGGTGTCTCGACCTCGGCGTTCCAGATCGAGGGGGCGACGGCCGAGGGCGGTCGCGGACCGTCCATCTGGGACACGTTCACCGCCGCCGAAGGCAAGATCGCCCGGGGCGAGGACGCCAAGGTAGCGGCCGACCACTACCACCGCTACTCCGAGGACATCGCCCTGATGGCGGAACTCGGCGTCGGCGCCTACCGGATGTCGATCGCCTGGCCGCGCATCCAGCCCGACGGCTACGGCAAGCCCAACGCGGAGGGACTTGCCTTCTACGACAAGCTGATCGACGAGGTCTGCGCCGCCGGAATCGCCCCGGCGATCACGCTGTACCACTGGGACACGCCGCAGGCGATCGAGGACAAGGGCGGCTGGCGCTCCCGCGACACCGCCTTCCGGTTCGCCGAATACGCCACGATCGTGGGGGAGCATTTCGCCGATCGGGCGAAACTCTGGATCCCGCTCAACGAGCCGATGGTCATGTCGATCTACGGCTACGGCATCGGCGAGTACGCCCCCGGCGAGTTCCTGCTGCTCGACGCGCTCCCCACCGCGCATCACCAAAACCTCGCGCACGGACTGGCCGTGCAGGCGCTGCGCGCGGCCGGCGCGACCGGCATCGGCTCCGCGAACAACCACTCGCCGATCTGGCCCGAGCACGACACCCCCGCCGACCGCGAAGCCGCGGACTGGCTCGACGCGCTGATCAACCGCACCTTCGCCGACCCGATGCTGCTCGGCAGCTACCCCGAACAGGTCCACCCGCACCTGCCGGACAACTTCGCCGACGACCTCGCCACGATCGCGCAGCCGCTCGACTTCTACGGCGTCAACTACTACGAACCCCAAGGCGTGACCGCCCCCGGCGAGGGCAACCCGCTGCCGTTCGAACTGCGCCCGATCGAGGGTTATCCGATGACCACCAACGATTCGCCGATCGTCCCGCAGGCGCTGCGCGAACTGCTGGTGTCCTTCCACGAGCGCTACCGCGAGCACCTGCCGCCGGTCCAGATCACCGAGAACGGCTGCAGTTTCGCCGACGAACCCGCCGCCGACGGCAGCGTCCCCGACCCCGAGCGCATCGAATTCCTCGACAGCCACCTGCAAGCCCTGCGCGAAGCGATGGATGCCGGCGTCGACGTGCGCGGATACTTCGTCTGGTCGCTGCTGGACAACTTCGAATGGTCCAAGGGCTACGCGCCCCGCTTCGGGCTCGTGCACGTGGACTACGAGACACAACGCCGCACGCCCAAGGATTCCTTCGCCTGGTACCGGAAGCTGGTCCGCCATGAGTGACACCGCCGCCGCTGTCCCGGAGGTCTTCGCCGAGCCGGTCAAACGCGTCCGCGCCGGGTGGATGACGCTGCTGTTCCTCGCGAACATCGCGCTGTGGCTGGGCGTTTACGCGCCGATCCAGGTTCTGCTGCCGCAGCAGGCCGAACTGCTCGACGCCGCGCACAAGGAAGCCGTCTTCGGCATCGTGACCGGCATCGGCGCGGCCGTCGCGCTCGTCGCGAACCCGGCGATCGGCCTGCTCTCGGACCGCACCTGCTCGCGGTTCGGCAGGCGGCATCCGTGGACGATCGCGGGCGGCGCGCTCGGCGCGGCCGGGCTGCTGGTGCTGGCCGAGGCCCCGAACGTCGTCGTGATGACGATCGGCTGGTGTCTCGTGCAGGCCGGGCTCAACGGCATGCTCGCGACGCTGATGTCCGGCATCGCCGACCGGGTCCCGGTCGGGCAGCGCGCGCAGGTCGGCGGGCTGGTCGGCATCGCGCAGATGCTCGGCACCGTGCTCGGCGCGGTGGTGGTCGTGGTGATGCTCGACCTCGCCGGACTGCCGCTCGGCTACGCGGCCTGCGCCGCGATTGTGCTCGCCGGCGCGGCGGCGTTCGTGCTGCGCACGCCGGACGCGCGGCTGCCGGTGGAGTTCCGGCCGAGCGGGCGGATTCGCGAAATCCTCGCCGACCTGTGGGTCTCGCCGCGGCGGCATCCGGACTTCGCGTGGGCGTGGGCCTGCCACTTCATGATCAACCTCGGCAACGCGTTCGGCACGCTCTACCTGCTGTTCTTCCTCAAGGACGCGGTGCATTACCCGGATCCGGACAGCGGCCTGCTGATCATGATGGGCCTGTACGGCGTGGCTTTGGTGATCGGCGCGGTGCTGGCCGGGCACTTCTCGGACAAGTCCGGCAAACGCAAGCCGTACGTCCTCGGCTCGGCGGCGATCATGGCGTTGGCCGCCCTGCTGCTGGTGATCTGGCAGAGCTGGCCGGTGGCGCTCGTGGCGTCACCGCTGCTGGGAGTCGGCTTCGGCACGTACATGGCGGTGGCGCTGGCGATGCTCACGCAGGTGCTGCCCGCGGCGCAGAACCGGGCGAAGGACCTCGGCGTGGTCAACATCGCGAACTCGCTGCCGCAGGTGGTCGCGCCGCTGCTCACGACGTTGATCCTGCAGTGGCTGGGCGGGTATCCGGGACTCTTCGCGGCGTCCGCGGCGGCGACCTTGCTGGCCGGGGTTTTGGTGACTCGCGTGCGGTCGGTGGGTTAGCGCTTGCGTTTGAGCGCGCTCACAGGCTTAGCGTCTTCGGCATGGAGAAGGAAGACGCGCTGACCGAAGCGCTGCGGCTGGCGATCGACCCGCCGGGCACGGTGTCGGTCGAAGCGCTGCGGGAACTGGCCCGGGACGACGACGCGAACGAGTGGGACATCGCGACCACGGCGGAGCACCTCGGGCTGAACCCGCACACGCTGCGGTACTACGAGCGGATCGGGCTCGTCCAGGTCGCCCGGGACAGCGCCGGGCACCGCGTTTACGACGCCGCGTCGGTGCGCCGGCTGGTGTTCCTGACGCGGATGCGCGTGTCCGGCATGTCGATCAGCGACCTGCGCCGCTACGTCGAGCTGATCGAGTCCGGCGCGGACACCGTGCCCGAACGGCGCGAAATGCTCCTGGAGCACCGCGACACCTTGCGCGCGCAGATCGCTCAGCTGCAGCTCTCCCTCGCCGCCACCGAATACAAGATCGCCACTTACCAGGAAGGCCCCCTGCCGTGACCCAGTACGACATCGACAGCCCGGAAAACCTCGCCCGCCGCAAGCACGGCATCGAGGTGCTGTCCCGCATAGACGGTCACCAGGGCGAAGCCGTCATCGATTCCCTCGCCGACATCAACCCCGCGCTCGGGCACCACGTGGCCGCGTTCGCGTTCGGCGACATGTACGACCGGCCCGGCCTCGACCCGCGCAGCCGCCAGCTCGTCACCCTCGGCGTGCTGACCGCGCTCGGCGGCTGCGAACCGCAGCTGAAGGTGCACATCGGCGCGGCGCTGAACGTCGGGCTCAGCCGCGAGGAAATCACCGAGGCGCTCATGCACTCGGCGGTCTACGCGGGATTCCCGCGAGCGCTGAACGCCACCTTCGCCGCGCGCGAGGTGTTCGCCGCCCGCGACGCGGAGGAAACCGCCTGACGTCCGCGGAGCCCGGCCCGGTTCTCGTGCCGGGCTCCGGAGATCACCAGCCGCGGTTCTTCCGCGCGTCCTCCGCCAGCTTGTCGGACTTGGCTTTCGCCTCCGCGGCGGCGTCCTTGACGTCCTGTTTGCTGGGCTCGCCGACCTCGTCCAGGTACTTCTTCTTGTCCGGGTCGTTCCACCCCTCCGGGTCGTACTTCCCGTTTTCGAGGTCGTCCCAGTCCTTCTTGGTCGGTCCGATGCCCTGCTCGTTCCGGTTGCCCCATTCGGTGCGCATCTGGTTTCCGTCGAGCGGCTTGTCCGGGCGCTTCCAGTCCGGATGCGAGTCCTTGTTGATGTCCACCGGGTTGCCCTTGTCGTCAAACCGGTGCGGGTTGCCGTCCGGGGCCTTGTTGTACTCGTCGATCGTCGGATGCCGCCCGGACGGCGAGGGCAGATCGTGGAACCGCTTGATCATGTCGTCCACGTCTTTTTCGGTGTAGTTCTTGGGGTTTTCCTTGAGGTCGGTGAAGTCGAGGAAGGACTTGTGCCACTTCTCGAATTCTTCCTTCGTGCCGCCGGGCCAGTCGAAGTCCGCGCTGTCGCCGATGTCGCGGGTGGCCCGGTTCATTTCCTTCGGATCGGTGATGCGGTCCGCCTGCTGCCCGATCGGACGCCAGTTCTTGTCGAGATCCGGGTGGTCCTTGTGCTTGTAGCCGCCGCTCTTGTCCAGCGAATCGCTCGGCCACTTCGGGTTCTCGCTCTTGATCTCGTCATCCTTGCCGACCTTGAGCTTGCCCGCGATCCCGTCCTCGATGTTGCCGATCCTGGTGGAGACGCCGCCGATCCCGGCGTTGGTGTGCTGCGGGCCGAGCGGCAGGTTCTTCGGCTGGTTGTGCAGCTTCGGCAGTTCGTCCTCGCCGTATTTCTTCGTCAGCGCGCTCTGCTTGTCGACCGGCTGCTCGTGCACCCAATTCTTCAGCCCGTCCCGCATTTTCTGGAACGAGATGATGTGCCGCTGCGCCACGTCGCTGCCGGCCTTGTGGAACGGGTCGTTCTTGTCGCCGGTCTGGTTCTTGCGCGCGTTCTTGGCGTCCGAGTTCCACGCCATCCGGTCCCAGACGTCCGGGTCCTTCTTTTTCTTCGCGTTCGACTTGCCGCCGGAGCCGCTGGAGCCGTCGTCGTCGGCGTCGCGCTTGCGCTTGCCTTTGCCCTTGCCGCCGTCGGCGGCGGCGGATTTGCTGCTGCCGCCGCCGTTGCCGGCGTTGTGCTTGGCCGTGGAATCCGCGGGCGGCGGGTCCGTCGCCTTGCCTTTGCCCTTTCCGCAGCCTTCGAGGCCGAGCGGGTCGTAGGCGGCGAACGGGTCGGAGACGTAGGCGGCCGGGTTCGGCCCGCCCTCCAGCCCGAGCGGGTCCTGGCTGAGGTAGCGCGCGGCGGCCGGGTCGTAGTAGCGGAAAACGTTGTAGTGCAGGCCGGATTCCGCGTCGGCGTACTGGCCGGGGAACTGCAGCGGGATGCCGCCGGGCTGGACCCGGCCCCACAGCGAACGGTGCGCGGTCCAGGCGAGGCCGCCGTGCTCGTCGATCAGTTCGGTCGGCGTGCCGATGGCGTCGGTGACGACGGACGCGAACCGGTCGCCGCCGGGGCCGCGTTCGAGCTGGGTGACCGGTTCGTCGCTGCCCGGCCTGCGTTCCCAGGTGGTCGTCCGGCGCACTCCGGCCGGATCGGTGTGCACCTGCTCGATGAGCACGAAGCCGTCCCACACGAACCGGGTCGATTCGGCGACGGAACCATCGGCGAGCAGCCGTTCCTTGGCGATCCGGCGGCCGAGCGGGTCGTACCGGTAGCGCCACTGCGCGCCGTCCGGCGTGCGCAGGCCGGTGAGCAGATCGCCGGTCCAGGCGTATTCCCACACCCGCACGCCGCCCGGATGCACCTCGCGGTGCCGGATCCGGCGGCCGAGGGAGTCGTAGTCGGCGGACAGGCCGGGGCTGCCTGACCAGGCGGTCAGTTCTCCGGCCGGGTTGTAGCGCAATTCCTCCCGGCCCGTCGGGGAGGACACCGTGACCACGCGGCCGGCGGGATCCCGGGTGAAGGCGGTCTTCCCGGCGAGACTGTCCTGCACCGCGGCGAGGCTGCCGTCCGCGTAGTACTCGAGACCGCGCCGCTGCACCGGCGTTGTTCCACGGGAAACCTGCTGCGCGGTGACCAGCCCGCGCGGGCCGAACGCCTGCTGCAGGATGCTGATCCCGTCGGTGTCGCGGGCGAGCACACGGCCCTCGTCGTCCAGCCGGTAGCGCACGGTGTGTCCCGCCGTGGTCAGCGAAACCGGCCGGTCTTCCTCGTCGAGGGTCCACACGCTCTCCGCGCCGGACGGCGTGCGGCGGCGGATCGTCTGGCCCTGCTCGTCGTAGGCGAAACGCACCTCGACGCCGTCGATCGCCTCGCGCACGACCCGGCCGTACAGGTCGCGGTCGAACTCCACCACCGAATCCGCGGACTCGACCCGCACGACGTTGCCGACCGGGTCGTAGGCGTAGCGCACGGTGCGGTGCGGGCCGCGGACCTCGACCCGGTTGCCGAGCAGGTCGTACTCGTTCTCGGTGACCGAACCGTCCGGCTCGGTCACCCGGATCGGCTGCCCGGCCGCGTCGTAGGCGTAGGTGCGGGTCCGGCCGTCGAAATCGGTCTGCGCGACCAGCCTGCCGAGCGGGTCGTAGGTGTAGGTCCAGGTGCGGTTCAGCGGATCGGTGACCGAGGTCAGCCGGAGTTCGGTGTCGTAGGTGTAGCTGGTGCGCGCGCCGGAGGGGTCCACGACCGCGGTGACCACGTCGAACGGGCCGTACTCGCGCCGGGTCACCCGGCCGAGCTCGTCGACGTGCTCGATCTCGTTGCCCTCGCGGTCATACCGCCACAGCGCGCGCTCGCGGCGCACCCCGATCCGCGACGCGGGTTTGCCGTCGACCGTCCAGCCCAGCTGCGTCCGCCCGCCGCCGACCTCGGGCGCCGAACGCGGCCTGCCGAATTGGTCCAGTTCCGCGGCCGGGTCGGCTGCCTCGGGCTCGGTCGCGAAGAACTCAGGCAACTCGAGCGCGGACCCGGGCTGGTCGTACCGGCGCTGCCAGCTCCTTCCGTTGCCGTACACCGTGATCGCGGCCAGTTCGGCGCCGTCGTGCTCCAGTTCGGCGAGGCTGCCGTCGGGACGGGCGATGGTGAGCGGCGTGCCGTCGTCGGCGTAGGTGTACTCGGTGACCCGGCCGAGCGGATCGACCCGGCGGAGCAGATTGCCGTAGCGGTCCCATTCCGACAGCGTCATGTTGCCCAGCGGATCGGTCTCCCGGACCGGACGGCCTTCGAGGTTGTACTCGTACTCCGAAACGTGGCCGAGCGAGTCAGTGAACCGGGTGATGCGGGCGGCGGTGTTGTACTCGAACGCGCCGTTGTAGAAGCCTTGCGCGCCTTCGGTGCGCACGCAGCGGCCTTCGGCGTCGTAGACGTAGCGATAGCTGACGCCGTTGCGGTCTTCCCAGCTCGTGACCCGGCCGTCGGGGTCGTAGGTGTAGCGCTTCGCGGTTCCCGAGGAGTTGACGACCTCGGAGAGATGGCCCTGGTAGTTGTAGCGGTATCCCCGCACGACGACGTCCGGAGCCGGGCCGGCGCCGATCATCCGCAGTTCGGTGATCCGGTGCCCGTTGGTGCGGAAGCCGACCTGGATCCCGCTCGAATGCGTGAGCAGCACGGGCGCGCCGGTGTCCGAATAGGACAGTTCGGTTCGCGAGCCGTCGGCGTCCTCGATCGAACGCAGCGGCAATGTCTTGCCCTCGCCGGAAAACCGCATCGTCCGGTCCGGCCGCACCTGCTCGATGGTGCAACTGCCGTCAGCGTGTTTGGTCAGCGGCCAGCGCGCGCCCTCGAGCGGCAGCACCGGTTCGTCCCCGGCGGGCATCGGGTAGTAGAGGATGACGCCTTCCGGCCCGTAGTACCGGAGGTATTCCTCGCCGTACTCCAGCCGCTGGTCCACAGTGGACGTCCACGTCGAGCCGAACCAGCGCCCGGAGCGGTAGGACGAGCGATGCGTCCGCCGCACCAGCAGGTGCGCCAGTTCGAGGTCGAAGTCCTCGACGAGCACCTCGCCGCTGGAGATGACGACCGGGTCGGTCAGGCAGGGCGGATCGCCGTCGCCCTCGTTTTTCGCGTTGGACGCTTCGGTCTTGTCTTTGTCCTTCGCCGGATCGGAACGCTCGTTCCCGCCGCGGTCGTTCGTGCCCGCTCCGCCACCGGATCCGCCCTTGTCTTTCCCCGGTTCGCGCGGCGGCGGCTCGTGGTTCGCGCCGCCCTTGTGTTCGCCCGGACCGTCGTGCGCGCCGGAAGTGTGGGTGGATTCGTCCTTGCCGGGCGGCGGTTTCTCGTTCGGCGTGTCCTTCGCACCGGAGGTCTTGATGTCCTTCGGCGGGTGCGTGGCGTCCTTGCCGCCGGACTTGATGCTCTTCATCGACTTGGCGACATCGTCGAACAGACCGCGCGCCTTGGTGAGCAGCTTGCCGAGTTCCTTGAGCGCCTTGGTGAGGTTCTTGACCAGTTCGGCGATCTGCTTGGCGGTCTTGGCCACCAGGTTGACCACCTGCGGCACCACCCAGGCCATCCCGATGCCGAGGGTGAACAGCACCTGCAGCGCCCACGAGATCAGGTGCGCCACGACCTGGGCGATGATGTCGCGCACCAGCATCCGCACCGCGCCGACGACGTCGCCCGCGGTCTTCACCCCGCTGCCCGCGCCCTCGCACGCCTGCGCGGCGCCTTCGAGCGTCTTGGCGACCTCCTCGGCCTGTTTGCGGTAGGCGTCGGCGCTGCCGCCCTCCCAGGACTCGATGTCCTTTTTGACCTGTGCGGCCAGATCCTGCGCGACGGAACTGACCTCTTTGGAGACGTTCTTCCAGGTCTCGGAGTACGCGTGGACCTGGTCCGGGTCCCCGGCCAGCTTGTCCAGTGCTTCCTTGAGCGGACCGACGTGCTCGATCAGCCAGCCGACGCCCGCGGCGAGGATCGCGCCGAACGGGTCCATCACCGCGGCGAGCGCTTCCATGCCGACCCCGACCGCGCCCATCACGGTCGCCGCCCAGTCGCCGGACTCGATGCCGTCCTTCAGGCCCTTTCCGGCCTCGAGGATCGAGATGCCGGAGATCGCCGAGGTCGAGTCCTTCTTTTCGGCAACCAAAGGATTCGACATGCCCGGCCTTTCTCCCTGCTCACCACGATCTCGCGCGCGGCCGAATGCGAACGGACACGCCCCCCGCAGCAGATTACCGACGGCCGGAGAACGTTTGCCGTGGTGTTGCGCGGAATTACCGCGCCGGTGCCCATGCGCCGCCGCGAATACGACAAACCCGCAGCGGGCTCCGAGGAACCGACGGCGGGTCTGGGAAGTGGAACCGCGGGCCGGTGCCGGTCGGGGGAGGGGAGTGCAACGGCACCGGCCCGCGGAGTTCTGGGTCGCGACCGGCGCGGGGCGGCCGGTGCGATGATCTTCAACCTAGCGTCCGATTACTGCGTCCGCTAGGTGTTCTGCCGGACATTTTTCGATTAATCGCGTTAAGGCTGGGGGTGGCCGAGGGCGGTCCGTCTCGCTCGGGGGGACGGACGGACCCACCCTCGGCCGGGCGAGGATGCCGGGCGACCTGACCGGTCGGGGAAGCCGGACGATCGCGCGCTCGCCAGTCGAACCCAGGTGGGGCGATCCGCCCGGAAGCACCCCACCCGAGAGGTCAGGCGCTGACCGGACGCGGCTTCACCAGCGCGTGCCTGCCGGTCGTCTCCGCCGGCGATTCGGCTCGCCGGTTCTGCCCGGGAACCGCCGGGACCGCGGCGCGGCGGCGCGCCGGGCGGTGTCCGGCAGCCGACAGCGCCTGCGGGGCCAGCCCGCCCGCGACCAGGTGCTCGTGCGCTACCTGCCACACCGAGCACGGGGCCTTGCAGCGGTGCCAGCGCGTCGAGCAGGTGGGGCAGTCGCCGCGCTCGTCGGGCTCGTGCGCCTGCAGCATCGCGCGCCAGCCCTCGGCGAGCCGGGGAAGTTCGGAGCGGGCGACCGAGACCAGCGACGGGGCGTCGGCGCGTTCCGCCAGGTCGGACAGCATGTCGAGGCGCTCCCACACGGCGTTGCGGAGAACCTGACCGAGAACCTGATCCATGGGGAAACTCACCGTCACCTTTCCGCCATAGTGGCGGCTTCGTTGAGCGCGGCCCGGAGCTGGCCGAGCTGGCCGGACGTGAGGCGGGCGGTCTCCCCAGGCGGAGAAACCACTACGACCTCGTCGTCCTCGACGAACACCGTGACAGCGCGCTCGCGGCTGATGAGATCTCCGCACTGCACGCGCCACACGACCTGGCCGCCCTCGAAATGCCGCACGCCCGCGGTACGCGGGTCAGCGGACACCGAGGCGGCGACGGCGGAAGCGACAGTAGGCGGCACCGGACGTGCCGTGGCGATTCCCGGTGCGGGCCGAACGGACCGCACCGCGGTCCCGGCTTGTCCTCCACCGAGCGAATCCACGAACTCCACTGTCCCTCCACGCTTTCTCGTCCCGGGCCGCTGCACCTTGCGGGATGCATCAGCGCCGGCAGATCTGTGTCGTCGGGTCCATCGCTCTCCGTGATCGCCGCGGGTGACCGGGCGCTGACGGAGATCTGGCAACTACAGTGAAGTGAAACCGGGTGCGAGAGAAGGTCGAAACCGCGTCATAGCGGTGACCGGACCGCGTTCCACGGTAAGCGGTCAGCGGAGTTCGGCCCTGCCGATCAACGCGTGCGTCCGCGCGTTTCACAAGGTTCTCGCGTGTGCTTAGGGTGCTGATCAGACGCCCAGGAGACGGTGAGGGGGCGCAATGGCAATGGATGCCAGTGCTGGCAGTGGTTCCGGAGTCGCTAACACCGACGCCCGGTCAGGCAATCCGGTTCCGGCCGACGCCTGGGAACAGCCCGAGATGCGGGAGGCGCTCGCCGCCCGCGAGGTCAGCGCCGTGTACCGGCTGTTGCGCAAACACGGGGTATCGCAGCGCCAGATCGCCGCGATGACCGGCCAGTCGCAGTCCGAGGTGTCGGAGATCCTCAAGGGTCGCCAGGTCATGGCCTACGACGTGCTCACGAGAATCGCCGACGGCCTGGGTGTCCCTCGTGGATACATGGGTCTCGCCTATGACGAGACCACGGCGATACGGGTCGTCGGCGCGTCCGACGGCCGGCAGGCTGAGGAGGACGAGTCCGTGAAGCGACGGAGGTTCCTCGCGCACGCCGCCCAGGTCACGATGGGTGCGGCGGTGTTCGGTCCGGAATCCGGCACGTGGTCGGAGGCGCCCGCGCGCACTCCCGCCCCCGGGCGCATCGGGACGACCGACGTGCGCCAGGTCGAGGCGGCGACCAGAGCGTTGCGCGCGCTCGATTACCAGTACGGCGGCGGGTTCTGCCGCGACGCCGTCGTCGCGCAGCTGTCCTGGGGCCAGCAGATGCTCGACTCCAGCGCGGCCGAGCAGGTGAAGAACCGGCTGTACACCGCGATCGCCGACCTGCACAGCCTCGCCGGATGGACGTCGTTCGACACCGGCCTGATGGACTCCGCGCGCGGCCATTTCGCGCAGGCGCTCGACCTGGCCAAACAGGGCGGCGACCACCACCTGGTGGCGAACGTGCTGTACCGGATGGGCCGCGTCTACCTGCACCAGGACGCCGCGAACGACGCGCTCAAACTGTTCCAGCTCGGCCAGATCGCCGCGCAGGAATCCGGTTCCGAGCTGGCCGTCGCCGTGCTCTGCGCCAACGAGGCGTGGGCCTACGCGATGATGGGCAACGAGGAGCAGTCGGTGAAGCTGCTCGGCCGGTGCAAGGACGAATTCGCGCGCGCCGACCTGGCCACGGCCGAATCGTGGGTCAAGTTCTTCAACGAGACCGACGTCTACGCGATGACCGGCACCGTGCACACCGTGCTGGCGATGAAGAACCCCGAGCACACGAAGTACGCGATCCCGGCGCTGAGCCGGGCGGTCGACACCTACACCGACGACATGGCGCGCAGCAAGGCGTTCATGCTCAGCGCGCTCGCCACGAACCACCTGCTCGAGGGCGACATCGACCACGGCGTGAAGATCGGCGGCAAGGCCATCGAATGCGCGGAGAGCATCAAATCCGCGCGGGTCAAGGACCGGATGCGGCCGCTGCTGGCCGAAGCCGAACGGCGGCGCAACAACCCCGACGCCCGCGACCTCGCCGACCGGCTCAAGATCTTCTACGCGGCCTGAGCCGACCGGATTCGCCTTGCCCGAAGGCAGGTTCACCCCTGCGAAACTGCGCCAGGTGCTGGCGGATGTCTGCGCTCGGCTCGGCTTCGACCCGGCGGGCGCGCGGCTGCTGCGGTTCACCAACAACGCGGTGTTCGCGCTGCACGGGGCACCGGTCGTCGTGCGGATCGTCGGCTCCACCAAGCTGCGCCACCGGGTCGGCACGGTCGTGCGCGTCGCCGAGCATTTCGCCCGGCACGACGTGCCCGCGGTCCGGCTGCTGTCCGGGGTCGAGCAACCGCTTGACGTGCACGGATATCTGGTCACCGTGTGGGATCTGGTGCCGTTCGCCGGACCGTCGCCGACGCCGGCCGACCTGGCCGGACTGCTGCGGCGGGTGCACGCGCTGCCCCCGCCGGACGGCCTTCCCGCATGGGAGCCGCTGCGTTCGATCGAGGCCAGGGTCGCCGACGCGGAGGAACTCGCCCCGGCCGACCGGCGGTTCCTCCTGGAGCGCTGCGCCGAGGTACAGGACCGCCTCGACACCCTGGATTTCCCGCTGGCCAGGGGATTCGTGCACGGCGACGCGCATCCGGGAAATGTCCTGCCCGGCCCGGACGGCCCGGTGCTGTGCGATTTCGATTCCTCCTGCGTCGGCCCGCCGGAATGGGATCTGACGCCGCTCGCCGTCGGCCGCGAACGGTTCGGCGACCCTCCGGCCCGGTACGCCGAGTTCGCCGCCGCCTACGGGTTCGACGTGACGGTTTGGCCGGGGTTTTCGGTGCTCAGGGCGGTGCGGGAGCTGAAGCTGACGACGAGCGTGCTGCCGATCCTGCGCAGTCATCCGCCGGTGCGGGCTGAACTCCGCCGTCGGCTGGCGGACCTTCGCGCCGGCCGGACGGCCACCGCGTGGACGAGATACCGCTGAACGGCATTCTGCACGTGCATTCGCCGACTGCAGATGACCGTTCGCCGCTTTCCGTCGATGGCTCACGAGGTATCGCTGCGCAGCGATAATTCGGTCCGGCAGATCGCCCCGGATAGCGTACTGCTAGTCCCATTGTGCAAGTTGCGGCTACCCGCCGTCACCTCGGCCGGTCAGGACACCGCGACCGGGGCTCGGGTGAGCACCACGGCGAACCCGAAGGCGAGCCCCATGACGGTCAATTCCAGCGTGGCCCACGAGGCGAGCGCCGTCCGCTGGTGTCGCACGATGCGCGGCATCAGCCGCCACCGCAAGTTGGCGGCCAGCAGCGCGATCGCGCCGGTGCACAGCACCTTCAGCACCATCAGCTGGCCGTACGGCGTGGTGAACACGCCTGCCCAGAAGCCGATCGTCGGGTTGGCCAGGATTTCCACGATGCCGTTGAACAGGCCGGTCACCGCGGAGAGCGCCAGGCACAGCGTCGCCAGTTTCGAGAACCGCGGCAGCGCGTGCGCGAGCAGCGTCCGGTTGGCCGCCAGCAGCACGATCATCGCGCCGAGGCCGCCGCACCAGGCGACCGCGCTCATGACGTGCAGCTCCATCGAGATCATCGTGTAGTCGTGATAGGCCCAGTTCGACGCGTGGCCGGTGACCGGCAACGGCAGCAGCGCGAACATGCCGAGACCCACCCGCACCTCGGCGGGCACCTTCTCGCCCTTGCGCAGCGCGACAAACCCGAGCACGGCGTGCAGCAGCGCGAGCACGGCCACGATCACCAGCGCCTTGCCCGCGCCGACCTCGGCGATGTAGTTGCCGATGTCGCCGCCGGTCAGCATCCGCTTGCCCGGCTTGTACTCCGCGGTCTGCAGGATCAGCGCGACCACCGCGGTCGCCGCCCAGACCAGCGCGGCGGCGACGGCGGCGGGACGGGCCCGGCGCATGACCGGTTCGGTGAGTTTCGGCCGGTCGTACCCGACCAGCACGGACAGCAGGGCCAGCCCGATCGTCGCGACCGCCGCCAGGTCCAGCAGCACGCGCACGATCGGGATGGCCGCCGAGACCACCTCGCTGGGTTCCACGACACCCGGAATGGGCGAGGACGCGGTGAGCGCGATGCCGATCAGCGCGCCCAGCAGTCCCGCGACGACCACGCAGGCGAGCGTGGCCCAGCGGACCGCGGAGGTGGTCTCGGCTCGCGTCACTGGTCCGCCTTGTCCGATCCGGGGTCGCGGCCGGTGCGCAGCGCGACGGTGAGGCCGATCGCGAGCAGCACCACCGCACCGGCGATCCACACCCAGATCGGCACGCCGCTCGACGACGAGGACGCCGCCGGGGCCGACTGGGCCGGAGCACCGGCCGCCTTGGCCGCGTCGCCCTTGGCAGGGGTGCCGTTGCCCGCGGTGGTGAGGGTGAACGGGATCTCGCCGGACACCGGGTGCCCGTCGGCGGAGAGGACCCGGTAGCCGACGGTGTACTTGCCCGCCGGGCCGAGCGGCCGCAGCGGCGCGCTGAGCACGTTGTTCTCCACCGTCACCGGACCCTCGGCCCACTGGCTGCCGTCCGGGCCGGTCACCGCGATCTGGTTGACGTCGGCGTTCTGCACGTACTGGTCGAACGTGAGCGTGACCTTCGCCGGGCCCTTGGCGAGCGACGCGCCGTTCGCCGGGTCGGAGTTGATCAGCACGTTGTGCGCCAGCGCCGGGGTGGCCACGGCGAGCAGGGCCACCCCGGAGATCGCCAGCGCGAGGAGCGCTTTACGCATTACTTGGTTCCTTCGGTCTTTCCTGCGGCGGGACGGCGGGAACGCAGCACCGCGCCCGCGCCGACGCCGAGCCCGAGCGCGCCGACCACGAGGCCGGCCCCGCCGAGCCAGCGCGCCGTGTTGTCCGACGACGACGCGGCCTCAGCGTTCTCTCCGGCAGCTGTGGTCTGCGTGTGGCCGCCGTGCTCCGAGGATTCGGCGGCGGCGAGCTTGATGGTCGGGGCCGGGTGCTCCGGCTCCTCGCCGCTGGGCGGGGTGGGCTGGTTCCAGTCCACCACTTTGCCACCCTCGTACGTCTGGATCGCCGGGAACTCCAGCTGGTCGACGTTGGACGGCAGCGGGCCGCCGCTGATCTCGAACTCCTGGAATTCGGTCGAGCCGATCTTGGTGCCCGGCTGCGCGGTCCAGACGACCTTCGTGACCGCCTCGGTGATCTTCGTGCCGGACGCGGTGGTCACCGGCTGCGGCAGCTTCGACTTGGTGACCTCGGCGGTCCAGCCGGGGATCGGCTTGGTGCGGATGTTGCCGATGCCGTAGTCCGGTTTGACGTCGATCTCGACCTTGATCGTGCCGAGCTTCGCGTCCTCGTTCGGGACGCGGAAGAAGATCGTGCCGTAGCCGCCCTTGGCCGGCTGGTCGCCGTAGACGTTGGCGGTCACGTGCGCGGACGCGATGCCGGCGCCGAGCAGACCGGTGGCGGCGACGGTCGCGGCGAGCACGCCGGCACGACGGAAGACATGGTGGGACACAAGTTCTCCTGAACAGGGAAGGGCCGGCGGAGGACGAGGCCTGCGCCGGAAAAGGGAAAAGAAGGTGCGGGTTCAGGAGAGCCGAGGAGGTCCGCGTCGGCCCCGGACGCGGCGAAGTTCGACAGTCAGCAACGGCATCGCCCCAGCCGCACGCGACCGCGCGATCCCGGCAGCCGCCACCGGAACCGGCAACGGCCGGACCAGCAGCGGAAGAATGACCCGCAGGACGTGCAGCACCGCGAGCAGCATCGCGTCCGCCCGCGCCAGCACCAGCGCGGTGAGCAGCGTCGCGACTGCGTGCGCGACGGTCATCGCCCAGCCGTCCGGCGCGGCGGGCGCACCGGACGGGTCGTGCCCGCCGAGCGTCGTCAGCACCAGGTGCATCACGAGCTGCCCGCCGCCGAGCACGGCGATCGTGCCGAGCGGTCCTCGGGCGCGCCCGGCGAGCGCGGTGGCGGTCCAGCCGAGCAGTCCGGTGAGCAGGAGAGTGAGCGCGGGATCCGGCAGCCCGCCGTCGGCGACCGCGTGCGCGGTGACGGCGAGTGACGCCGAACTCAGCGCGAGCAGTCCGCCGCGGACAGCGGCGAGTGCGCCGCGATGCCGGGCTGGAGTGCTCATTCGGGCAGCTTAACGGCACTCCGGTGGGTGACTGAAGCGTCTCGAATGGTGAGCACCTGCGGAAAACGCACAGGTAGGCGGGTCTCGATCCGGTAAAAACCGCTCGGTGGAGCGCTGTGCTTCGGTTGCCGACCCCTCGCTGATGCGAAACGGTGGGTAATCACAACCGAGAAGTGGGGGTTTCGACCGTATCCGTTCCGGGTAGTCACCCTGCCGATTGATGGGCTACTCCGAACGGGTGACGTCCGGGGCTCGCAAGCTGGCGGGAGAACGAATACGGATGAACCTCTTCGAGTACATCTCGGACCGGTGGGGAAGGCTGCTGCTCCAGGCGTGGCTGCACACCAGCATGGTCGTGCAGTGCACGATCCTCGCCGCGATCCTTGGCGTGCTGATCGGCATCGCCGTCTATCGCAGCCCCATCGGCTCCGCCGTCGCCACGGCGCTGGCCAGCACGATCCTCACCGTCCCGTCGTTCGCCCTGCTGGGTCTGCTGATCCCGCTTTCGGGCCTCGGCTCGACGACCGCGGTGATCGCGCTCGTGCTGTACGGCCTGCTGCCCATCGTCCGCAACACGATCGTCGGCCTCGACGCGGTCGACCCGGCGATCACCGACGCCGCCCGCGGCATCGGGATGAGCAGGCTCTCCGTGCTCACCCGGGTCGAACTGCGGCTGGCCTGGCCGGCGATCCTCACCGGGATGCGGGTCGCCACGCAGATGCTCATGGGCATCGCGGTGATCGCGGCCTACGCCAAGGGCCCCGGCCTCGGCGCGGAGGTCTTCTCCGGCCTCACCAACGCCGGGAGCACGAACTCCCTCAACCAGGCCCTCACCGGCACCGTCGGCGTGGTCATCCTCGCGCTGGTGCTCGACGGCATCTACGTCCTGATCAAGCGATTCACCATTTCTAGGGGTGTCCGTGGCTGAGCACACTGCGACCGAAGAAAACGTCTCCGGCGTCGAGATCGAACTCGACCACGTCACCAAGCGCTACTCCGGCACCCGCGCCCCGGCCGTCGACGACTTCTCGATGGTCGTGCCCGCGGGCAAGATCGTGGTGTTCGTCGGCCCGTCGGGCTGCGGCAAGACCACCACGATGCGGATGATCAACCGCTTGATCGAGCCGACGTCCGGCCGGATCACCATCGGCGGGCAGGACGCGCTGAAGCTCGACGTCGACACCCTGCGCCGCCAGATCGGCTACGCGATCCAGCAGGCCGGGCTGTTCCCGCACTTCACCGTCTCGCAGAACATCGCCGTCGTGCCCGGCCTGCTCGGCTGGGACAAGAAGAAGGTGACCGCGCGGGTCGAGGAGATGATGGACCTGGTCGGGCTCGACCCGGTCGATTTCCGCGACCGTTACCCGCGCCAGCTGTCCGGCGGCCAGCAGCAGCGCGTCGGCGTGGCCCGCGCGCTCGCCGCCGACCCGCCGGTGCTGCTGATGGACGAGCCGTTCGGCGCGGTCGA
This sequence comes from Amycolatopsis nivea, assembly GCF_004522235.1. GTDB lineage: Bacteria > Actinomycetota > Actinomycetes > Mycobacteriales > Pseudonocardiaceae > Amycolatopsis > Amycolatopsis nivea. The sequence continues at coordinate 191,324 of NZ_SDLT01000004.1, read as the reverse complement.
CCCGATCACCCGCGGCAACCTGCAGGACGAACTGCTGCGGCTGCAGACCGACCTGAAGAAGACCATTGTCTTCGTCACGCACGACTTCGACGAGGCGGTCAAGCTGGGCGACCGGATCGCGGTGCTCGGCAACCAGTCGAAGATCCTGCAGTACGACACCCCGGAGTCGATCCTGGCGAACCCGGCCGACGACACCGTCGCCGGTTTCGTGGGTGCCGGCGCTTCGCTCAAGCAGTTGACCCTGCTGCGCGTGCGCGATGTCGAACTCCAGCAGGACGCGCTCACCACCACGATCGACGAAGCGCCCGCCGACGTGCGCGAGAAGCTGAGCAAATCGCGCAAGCCGTTCGCGCTGGTGCTTGACCAGCGGCGACGGCCGATCCGCTGGGTGCACGTGCGCGAACTGACCAACGCCACGTCGCTGGGCTCGGTCGGCAAGCCGCTGCGCGACATCGTCAGCCTCCAGTCGACGCTGCAGGACGCGCTCGAGGCGATGCTCGCCGAAGGCGGTTCGGTGCCGGTCACCGGCGCGCGCGGCGAGTACGCGGGCACGATCAAGCTGGACACCGTCATCGCGACCATCCAGCAGCTGCGCGACGAGCACGCCGACGACCACGTCGACGAGGACGGGGCCACGGCATGACCGCTGCCGTCGATACCGGATTCAGCACCGAGTCAGGCTCCCGCCGCGCGGAACGCGTCCGCCTGTTCGCCCAGCCCGCCGTGGTCGTGCTGATCGTCGCGGTGACGCTGATCTGGGTGTTCGCCAGCGGGCTCACCGCGACCGAGAAGGAAACGCTGAACGCGGAGTCGCTGCTCACCGCGCTGCGCGACCACGTGGCGATGACCGTCGTGGTCACCGCGATCGTGGTGCTGGTGGCGGTGCCGCTCGGCATCATCGTCACCCGGCCGTGGGCGAAATGGCTCGCGCCGATCTTCCTGGCCATCGCGAACATCGGACAGGCCGCGCCCGCGCTGGGCGTGCTGGTGCTGTGGTTCATCTTCACCGGCGCGGTCGGCGGGCTGTGGGTCGCCGCGCTGCCGCTGGCGTTCTATTCGCTGCTCCCGGTGCTGCGCAACACGATGGTCGGCATCCAGCAGGTCGACCCGTCGCTCATCGACGCCGGCCGCGGCATCGGGATGTCCGCGCAGAAGGTGCTGTGGCGGGTGGAATTCCCGCTCGCGGTTCCGCTGATCCTGGCCGGCCTGCGCACGTCGCTCGTGCTGGCGGTCGGCACCGCGACGTTCGGCATGTTCGTCAACGCGGGCGGGTTCGGGCTCCTGATCGACACCGGCTACAAGCTCAACCTGACCAAGGTGCTGATCACCGGTTCGGTGCTGGCCGTCGCGCTGGCACTGCTGGTGGACTGGCTGGGCGCGGTCGCCGAGCAGTACTTCGGACCGAAGGGACTGCGCTGATGAACGTCCTGAAAAAGGCGGGCGCGCTGGTCGGCGCCGCCCTGCTCGCCGGGACGCTCTCGGCGTGCGGGCTCGACGTCAACACCTCGATCCCGTTCAAGATCGAACCCGGGTCCATCCGGCCGATCCCGTCGCTCGAAGGCCAGCGCGTGGTCGTCGGGTCGAAGGACTTCACCGAGAACATCATCCTCGGCTACATGGCCGAAATGGCGCTGAGCGCGGCGGGCGCGGACGTCATCGACCTCACCGACATCAAGGGGTCGAACTCGTCGCGGCAGGCGCTGCTCAACGGGCAGACCGACGTGACCTGGGAGTACACCGGCACCGGCTGGATCAACTACCAGGGCAACGAGCTGCCGGTGCCGGGCGGGGAGAAGGCGCAGTACGAGGCCACGAAGAAGGCCGACGCGGAGAAGTACGGCGTCACCTGGCTGAACTACTCGCCGCTCAACGACCAGTACGCCTTCGCCACCACCGAGGCGTACGCGGCGAAGAACAACCTCAAGACCACGTCGGACCTGGCGAAGTTCCTCACCACGCACCCGGACCAGAACCGGTTCTGCCTGGAGACGGAGTTCACCAGCCGCCAGGACGGGTTCCCGGCGGCGGTCAAGGCGTACGGGTTCAAGAACCCGAAGATCGAGAACTTCGGGATCGGCACCATCTATTCGGCGGTGGCCAACGGCACCTGCCCGGTCGGCGAGGTCTTCACCACCGACGGCCGGATCTCCGGGCTGAACCTGCGCGTGCTCGAGGACGACAAGAAGGCGTTCCCGCAGTACAACGCGGCGGCGACGCTGCGCACGGAGTTCCTGAACCAGCACCCGGAAATCCGCGGCCCGCTGGAGACGGTGGCGGCGGCGCTCGACAACAAGCAGATGGTCGAGCTGTGCAAGAAGGTCGACGTCGACGGCAAGGACGCGGGCACCGTCGCGCACGACTGGATGCTGCAGAAGGGCTTCATCAAGTAGCGCTTCCCGGCAGCGGAAAGGGCCCCTTGAGTTCGCTCAAGGGGCCCTTTCGCCGGGTTCAGATGCCCAAGCGGTGCAGCAGCTGCTCTTCCAGCCGTTCGAGCTCGCCGGTGACCGCCCGGTGCGCGGCCTTGCGCCGGCCCGCGGGCATGCGCTCGGCGGCGCGCACCGTGGCCGACAGCTGCTCCAGCGTCGACTGCGTTTCGGCGGCGAACTTCTGGTCCTGCTCGGTCGCCTTCGCCGACTTCTTCAGCTCGCCGAGCCCCTGCACGAGACCCGCGATCCGGGCGTGCAGCGCCGCGCCGCGGCCGGTGTACTCGCCGAGCTGGTCGACGGCGACACCCAGCTTGCGGGCCTGGTAGCGGTCGTACGCCTCCCGCGCCGCACCTGCCGCGCGGACCGCGTACGGCGCGAGCACCGGCAGCACCGCCGGTCCGAGCACCTTGGCCACCGCGACCGCGTTCTTCGCCTTTTTTGGGGTGATCCGGGCTTCACCCTCGTCCTTTTTGGCCTTGTCTTGCTTGGCCTTGCGCGCCATGGCCGTTACCTCCCACGCCTTCTCCGGATGAACTTACTGGTCCCCGACCTGACGGGCATGTCGGCTCGCGCGGGGAATGTCGTACCCACGATCTATTGTGATCGCTATGGGAGACGAGGTGTTGCTCGACGCGGGAGCAGTGAGTCGTTGCCGCCGCCGGGTGCACCTGGAACACGACCCGGCGATGCGCGACGTGCCGCTGCCGCCACCGGATCCGACCGCACAGCAGCGCATCGACGACGCGACCGCGCACCGCGAGGAAATCCTCGAACAGCTGGTCGCGGCGTCGGGGCCGGAGGCGACCTGGGCCCGGGTGCCGCGCACCGCGTCCGCTGGCGAGCGGGTGCGGCTCACCGAGCAGGCGTTCGCGGACGGCACGCAGTACATCTGGGGCGCGCTGCTGCCCGCCGACCCGGTCGGGCACCGGCGCGGCGGCATCGACCTGCTCGTGCGCGTCGACGACGGGTATGTGCCGGTGCTGGTGGTCCGGCACCGGATCACCGACCGCGGCCAGGGCGCGCCCACCACCGCGATGACGGAGCTGGATCCGGCGCGCCGTTCGCCGGACGAGCTGCGCAAGGTGCGCTCGCAGCCGCGAGACCAGCTGCGACTCGCCCACCTGCGGCGAATGCTGGAGACCCGCGGCTTGGCGGCCGGCGGGCGCGCGCTCGGCGGCGTGATCGGTCTGGACGCGGACGTCGTCGTCTGGCACGACCTCACCGCGGGCACCTGGCCGGGCGGCCGCAGCGCACTGGACGAATACGACGCACGCTTCGCGGATCGGCTCGCCGTCGCGACCGCTGCCGCCACCGGTGCCGAAGCGCTGGCCGCGCCCTCGCGGGTGCTGGAGTGCCGGCGGTGTCCGTTTTGGGCCACGTGCGAGGTCGTCCTCACCGAAACACGTGACGTGAGCCTGGTCGTGCGCGGCGAGGACGCGGGCGAGCTGCGCCGCGTCGGAGTGTCCACTGTAGACAAGCTGGCCGCGCTGGACCCGGCCGCCGAGATGCCGCCGATGAACTGGACGGGCGGCACGTTCTCGGACGCGATCATGCTGGCCCGGGCGTGGCTGGCGGATCTGACGGTGGTGCGTCGCACGCCGAAGATCGAGGTGCCGCGCGCGGACGTCGAGGTCGACGTGGACATGGAAAGCTTCGGCGATTCCGGGGCTTACCTGTGGGGGACGCTGCTGTCCGGAGTGGACATCGGAGTGCCGCAGGGGTACCGGGCATTCGCGACCTGGGAGCCGCTGCCGACGGTGGACGAGGCGCGGTCGTTCGCTGAGTTTTGGGCGTGGTTCACCGATGTTCGTGAGCGGACGCTGGCCGCGGGGCTGACTTTCCGGGCGTATTGCTACAACGCGCTCGCGGAGAACCGGTGGCTGTTCGGGTCGGTCGAACGGTTCGGGGAATACTCCGGGATCCCGGAGAAGCGGACCGTTCAGTCCTTTGTGGACTCCGATGAATGGGTCGATCTGTTCCGCAGCGTGACGGATCAGTTCCTGTGCTCTCGGGGCAAGGGGCTGAAGGTGATCGCCCCGGTGGCCGGGTTCGCCTGGCGGGATCCGGAGGCTGGTGGCGAGGCCTCGATGCGGTGGTACCGGGATGCGGTGGGGATGGACGGCGCGGTCCCTGATGACGAGCAGCGGGAACGGTTGTTGCGGTACAACGAGGATGACGTGCTCGCGACCAAGGCCCTGCGGGAGTGGATGAGCGGGCGGGCTCAGGTTGAGGTTCCGTACATGTTGGATATCTGAGGTCTGTTGCTCAGGTGGTGTGGGCTGTGATTCTTGGGCGTTGGGTTCCGGCGCGTCTCAGTTCTCGGGTTTGGGTTCCACCCGCTCCTCGGCTCACTGGATTGGGTTCCACCCGGGCTTGGGTTCCGCCTGCCCCCTCGGCTGGGCTTGGGTCCCACCACCCCTCAGCCTGATTGTGACTACGGGCGGCGGGTGCTTGTCAAGGCGGGAAAGATGCCTTGACAAGCACCCGCCGCCCGTGTTTTTGGCTTCGTATCGGGGTTGTGGGGGTGTGGGTGGGTTGTCCTCGCGCTCGGTGCGGTGTCGCTTCGTGGAGGTTTTGCTAGGCCCGGCGTTGCCGGTCCCCGGGCGTTGCCGGAAGGTTTCGTTGGGCGCTGGTCTTGCCTGGATGACTCGGGCGGTTCGCAGCCCGCGGATTTGGCGGATGTCTCGCAAGACCCGGCCTTGCCGGGCAGTTCGTCGGGGTCTGGTCTTGCCCGGGTGACTCGCGAGATCCGACCTAGCCAGGCGGCTCGTCAGGCTCCGGTCTCGCCGCGTACCTCGCGAGATCCGGCCTTGCCGGGCACTTCCCAGATCCCTGGTTCGTGCACCTCGCCGGATCCCTTGCCCGCCTCCCGTGCTGCTAGGCGGTTCTCGCGGCCCGCTCGAGCTGCGTCCCCGGCTCGCTCCCGCGCCCTGCACCGCCCGTCGGATCGTGGCCGCGCGCCTCAGCCAAACCTGCGGGTGTCTCGTCTGCCTGCCCTGTTGCTCACACCCGGTTCCGTCCTCCAACCCCCGCGTCCAGCCCCAACCTCGCCACCGGCCCGACCTTCCGCCATTGCCGCCAACCCCGCTTCTCCCTATACTCGTCCACGAGTACTCGCCCACGAGGAGGTCGAAAGCGTGAAGCGGCGAAAGGTTTCCAACTTGCTGGGCCTCGCCGTGCTGGCCACCGTGTTCGAGCGGCCGATGCATCCGTACGAGGTGGCCTCTCTCCTGCGGGAACGCGGCAAAGAGGGCGACCTGAAGATCAAGTGGGGCTCCCTCTACACAGTCGTCGGCAACCTCGAAAAGCACGGGTTCCTCGAGGCCGTCGAGAACGTGCGGGACGGGGCTCGGCCGGAGCGGACCGTTTATCGGATTACCGACGCGGGCCAGGCTGAGCTGGAGGATTGGGTCGCCGAGTTGCTCGCGGTGCCGGATTTGGAGGCCACGCGGTTTCACACGGGGCTGTCGGTGATGCTCGCGCTCGGGCCGGACGTGGTCGATCAGCAGTTGCGGCATCGGGTCGGCGAGCTGGACCGGCTGATCGGCGACCGTGTCGAGGCGTTGGCGAAGATGCGGGCTGAGCTGCCTCGGCTGGTTCTCGTCGAGGCGGAGTACCAACTGGCGATGTGGCGCGCGGAGGCCGAATGGGTTCGCGGGCTGCACGAGGAGCTGACCACCGGCGCGATCCCGGGGGTCGAGGAGTGGCGGCGTTACCGGGAGACCGGGGAGCTGCCTGACATGGCCGCCTTCGTCGAGAACGAGGGCGAATAAAGAGGTCCCGGAGGAGGTGCTGGCACACCGCCGCCGGGACCGGGAACCGTCGAACTGGAAACCGCGAGGTGCGGGAACCTGTCTTCAGGCTGCGCTGACAAGGATACGGCCCCGCGGCGAACCGGTTCGGTCTCAACCGAACAGGGAGAAAACACGATGGGGAACACCCAGGTCAAACGCCACCGTACGAAACTGCTGCCGGAGATGGAGGGGCCGGTCGCCCGGGCGTACGCGCGGGGACGCGGTACCGAACCGCAGCGAATTCAGTATCGCGAAACGGCCGAGATGCTGGCTTCGGAGCTGACCGAAGGCTCCGACGTGCTCGAGGTCGCGCCTGGGCCGGGCTTCTTCGCGGTGGAGCTGGCCCGCACCGGGCGGTGCACGATGACGGGGCTGGATGTCAGCCGGACGTTTGTCCAGCTGGCCAGGGAGTACGCGCATGAGCAGGGCGTCTCGGTCGATTTCCGTCGCGGTGACGTGGCGGCGATGCCGTTCGTGGACGGCTCGTTCGACTTCCTGATCTGCCAGGCGGCGTTCAAGAACTTCGCCGACCCGGTGGACGCGCTCGACGAGATGCACCGGGTGCTGCGGCCGGGCGGGGTCGCGCTGGTGCAGGACTTGAGCAAGAGCACGACCGACGCGGAGCTGGACGCTGAGGTCGCGCGGATGAAGCTCGGTCCGGTGGCCACGTTCACCACCGTTCGCACGCTGCGCGCGCTGCGGCGGCGGGCGTACACGCCGGAGCAGTTCCGCGCGACGGTCGCGGAGAGCAAGTTCCGCACCTGCGAGGTGACCCCGGACGGGATCGGCCTCGAGGTGCGGATGCGCAAGGAGTGACCGGGCGAGTGGCTGTGCCGCTGAGGGGGCGGCACAGCCACTCGCGAGGCGGGGTCAGCGCGGGGCCATCCGTAGCGAGCCGTCCATGCGGACGACCTCGCCGTTGAGGTAGTCGTGGTCGATCAGCGACAGGGCGAGCTGCGCGTACTCGTCCGGCCGCGCCAGCCGCTTCGGGAACGGCACCCCGGCGGCGAGTCCGGCGCGGAATTCGTCGCTGACGGTGGCGAGCATCGGGGTGTCGACGATGCCGGGGGCGATCGTCAGCACGCGGATGCCGTGCGAGGCGAGGTCGCGCGCGGCGGGCAGGGTCATCCCGACCACGCCGCCCTTGGACGACGCGTACGCCACCTGCCCGATCTGGCCGTCGTACGCGGCGACGGACGCGGTGTTGATGATGACGCCGCGGGCGTCGTCGGCCAGCGGTTCGGTCTTCGCGATCGCCTCGGAGGCGATGGTGACCACGTTGAACGTGCCGATCAGGTTGATCTGGATGACCTTCGCGTACAGCGCGAGGTCATGCCTGCCCTTGCGGGACAGGATGCGCGCGGACGGTCCGATGCCCGCGCAGTTGACCACCGTGCGCAGCGGTACGCCCGAGCCCGCCGCGGTGTCGACGGCGGCCTGCACCTGGTCCGGGTCGGTCACGTCGGCCTCGACGTAGGTGATGCCGTCGATCTGCTCGGCCTTCTCGATCGAAGGCGCGAGGTCGAGGGCGAACACCCGCGCGCCTTTCGCGGCCAGCGCCTTGGCGGTCGCGCCGCCGAGTCCGGACGCGCCACCCGTGACGAGCGCTGCGGTGTCGGTGATCTGCATCTTCAGCCTTCCTCCTGCTCTCGGTGCCGCGGTGCACCTCCGCGCCCAGGTTAACGTTCGTTCGCATCCCTGTCGGAGTGTGTCGCCTCACCCGCTGTCGTCGCGAGGAGTATTCGGCCGCGACCGCTTCCGTTAGCACTGAGGTCAACTCCGGCTGTCACCTTCAGCGTCATGAGCTCAGCTCGGATCGTGGTGGTAGGGACGGGATACGTCGGATTGACCACGGGGGCTTGTCTCGCGAGCCTCGGGCACCGCGTCACCTGCGTTGACGTGGACGTGGCGAAAGTGAACCGGCTGTCGGCCGGGCGCGTGGACATCCTCGAGCCAGGACTGGCCGAACTGGTCTCCCGCGGACTGGCGAACGGACGGCTGTCGTTCGTCGTCGGCGCGCGGGAAGCCGTTCGCGGCGCGGAGGGCGTGTTCCTCTGCGTGCCGACGCCGATGGGCGCGGGCGGGTCCGCGGATTTGCGCGCGGTGGAATCGGTGACCGCCGAGATCGGCGACGTGCTGCCGGCCGGCTGCGCGCTGATCACGAAGTCGACGGTGCCGGTCGGCACCGCGAAACGGATCCAGGCGATGGTCGGCCGCGCCGACGTGCCGGTGGTCTCCAACCCCGAATTCCTGCGCGAAGGCACTGCGGTGCAAGACTTCCTGAACCCGGACCGGATCGTGGTCGGGTCGGATTCGCACGCGGCCGCCGCGTGGGTCGGGCAGTTGTACGGCGACCTCGCCGCACCCGTCGTGGTCGCGGACGCGGCGAGTGCGGAACTGGTCAAGTACGCGGCGAATTGCTTTCTCGCGCTCAAACTGTCCTATGTGAACTCGATCGCCGAACTGTGCGAACGGCTCGGCGCGGACATCGACCTGGTCACCGAAGGCATGGGCTACGACCGGCGGATCGGCCGCACCTTCCTCAAACCCGGCCCTGGCTGGGGCGGTTCATGCCTGCCCAAGGACACCAGCGCGCTGGTCAAGGTCGCCGAATCGGTCGACTACGACTTCCGGATGCTGACCTCGGCGATCGACGAGAACATCGCCCAGCGCGACCGGATCGTGGCGAAGATCGCAGGAGCCTGCGGCGGAACGCTGGCCGGCGCGCGGATCGGCGTGCTGGGCCTGGCGTTCAAGGCGGGCACGAACGATCTGCGCGATTCTCCCGCCCTGGCAGTGTCTTCGGTGCTGGGCGCGCTCGGCGCGGAGATCACCGCGTACGACCCGGCGGTCTCCGGCGGCATCGCCGGGATGACCGTCGTGGACGACCCGTATCAGGTCGCCAAGGACGCGGATGTCGTTGTGGTGCTTACCGAATGGGCCGAGTTCCGCAATCTCGACTGGGTCGCGATCGCGGACGCGATGGAAGGCGACGACGTCGTCGACACCCGCAATCTGCTCGACCCGCGGATGATTCTCGACGCCGGGTTGTCCTGGCAGGGAGTCGGGCGCCCGCGCGCGGCCCGGCGGCGAGTTCCGGTTTTCTGATTGGAGATCCGCTTCGGTTGCGCTATGCTCCTCGGCGGCATCGCGTGTCGGTCACCGGCTGGGTGAGGCATGGAGGTGCTGGGATGCCTTGTGGAGGCATTGCTTCGTGTCACTTTCTCTTGAACTGAATCACCTGATGGTCCCGTCCCGGAACAACCGGGAATCCGCCGAATTCTTCGCGCACCTGCTCGGATTCGAGATCGGCGAGGAATGGGGCCCGTTCATCCCGGTCGAAACCAGCAACGGCGTGCGGCTCGACTTCGCGACGGTGCCGGACGCCGATCGCAAGCTGCAGCACTACTGTTTCCTCATTCCGGAAGACGACTTCGACGCGTTTTTCCTGCGGTTGAAGGAAACCGGGGTCGACTACCACGCCGGACCGGGCGGGCAGGGCCCCGGCGAGATCAACCACAACCACGGCGGACGCGGCGTGTATTTCCTCGACCCGGGCGGAAACGGGATCGAGGTCATCACGCAGCCGTACGAGCCGGAGCGGAAACGGCCCGCGAGCTGGTAAGTCCTTTGTAGACGGACGGCGGGCGGGTCACAGCGGAAGCGAGGCCCACCCGCCGCCCGCGGCAAGCAAGGTCCGGACGCTCTCCGCGTGGTCGGAGAACGCGGCCAGATCGGCGTGCAACAGCGCGGCCCGCTCGGAATCGAGCGGGTCCGCGTCGTCGCGCCACAGTTCGAGCGTCCAGTTGGCGGCCAGGATCATCGAGCGCACCAGTCCGGCGACCGCGGAATCCGGCCGGTCGTACGCGGCGAGGATTTCGTCGCAGGTGGTGAAACACCGTTCCAGACCGCGGACGGCTTCGGCGGGCGTGCCGTCCCAGTCCGGTCCCGGCCAGGCGCACGAGCCCAGCGCGAGCCACAGCTGCCAGCCGGCGGTCAGCTCGGCTTCGTCGCGGGGCGTCCAGTGCGCGGCCATCCCTTGAGTGTGCGCCCCGCCGGCCGGTTTGCCGCCGGGGTTTTGGCCGAGGTCACGTGCGTGGCTGTTCCCACAGCCAGAACTCGATCCCCTGGTCGTCGGCACAATCCGCCGTTCGGCCGTACGGCTGGTTCTCCACCTCGCCCGCCCGGCCGCCGCCCTCGCGCACCCGGCCGAGCGCGGCCTCGAGGTCGTCGACGGCGAACATCAGCTTCCAGCCGGACTGCAGTTCCGGCCCGCCCCACAGCCCGCCGGGCAGGCCGTCGCCCTCGATGCGCCAGGCGGTCGGCAGGCTGCCCTGGTTGAACTGCCAGCCGAGCACCGCGCCGTAAAACGCCTTGGCCCGGCCGTCGTCGGGCACCTGGAAGGTGAAGTACCCGGCCTCGCCGTGCCGGTACGTGCGCTCCCCGGGCGTTTTCGCTTGTGGCGCGGCCTTTCCGACCAGCCAGCGCTGACCGTAGGGGTCGCGAATCACCCCGTTCAGCCCGTAGCCGCGGTCCTCGACCGGGCGCAGCAGTTCCGCGCCCAGTTCCACGGCCCGCCGCGCCGCGTCCTGCGGATCGGGCACCTCGACGCGCACCAGCGCGCCGCCCTCCGGCGCGACGACATTGCCCAGCTCGGGGAACTCCTCGGCCAGCATCAGCACGCTGTCGCCGATGTCCAGTTCGGCGTGCCCGACCCGGCCGTCGTCCATCACGATCGGCTCGGCTCGGCGCCGTGCGCCGAAGACCTCGACGTAGAAGTCGAGCGCGGCGCGCGCGTCGGTCACGACCAGGTACGGCGTCAGCGCACCCGCTCGGGCCTGCTGCGGCGTGGTTTCGGTGGTGGTCATCTCCGCTCCGTTCAGGATCAGTCGGCGGAGGTCGTCCCGCAGCTGCTCGGCGAAGGCCGGATCGGGGTCGGCCGGAGTCGAAGGCAGTGCGAGCGCGTCGAACGGTTCAGGCATCGCGTCCCTCCTTCTCCTGGTAGCCGCGGCGGAACGCGGTTTTGGCCCGCGTCAGCAACGCCTCCGTCGCGTGGATGGTCCGGCCGAGATGCGCCGCGACGTCGCGCACCGGGAGGCCGTCGACGTACCGCAAGGTGAGCACCGCCCGATGCGAGACGGTCAGCGTTTCGAGCACCTGCCGCGCACGCAGGGCGTCGAGCTGCTCGTCCCAGGGATCCTCGACGTCGCATCCGGCGTCGTGCACGAGCCGCAGCCCGCGCTGTTCCCGTTCGGCGCGCCGCCAGTGGTCGGCCAGCTTGTGCCGGGCCACCCCGATCAGCCAGGGCGTGCTCACCGGCGGCGCGTGCTCCTTGCGGCAGGCGGCGACCGCGCCGAGGAACGTCTCCGACGTCAGTTCCTCCGCCAGCACGCGGTCGCCGCACCTCGCGAGCAGGTAGCCATAGACCTCCGGCAGGGCCTTCTCGTAGAGGCCGAGCAGCGCGAAGGCCGGGTCTGGCTGCACCCGAGGTTCCGTCACATCTCCATCGTCGTCCGGGAGCGGAGTTTTCCGTCGGTCGAATTCTCAGCGAGGATCGGGCAGTTTGCGAGCCAGCCCGCTCACGAGCAGCGCCAGCACCGCCAGAATCCCGATGACCAGCACGAACGCACCCTGGTAGCCCATCGCGCCCGGCACGCTCAGGCTGGCGAACAGGCTGCCCAGCACCGCGACGCCCAGCGCCAGCGACGTCTGCTGGGTTGTGGTCAGCACACCGCCGCCGACCCCCGCCAGGTCGGCGGGCACCCGGGACAGCACGACCCGGAACAGCGTGCTCATCGCGAGCCCGTTGCCGACGCCGATCAGCACCATCGCCGGGGCCAGCTGCCAGATCGACAGGTCCGGCCAGTCGAGCAGCGCGGTTCCGGCGAGCGCGAGCAGCCCGACGGCGAGGATCACCCCGCCGATCGGCACGATCTTGCGGCCGAAGCGGGCGACGAGGCGGCTGCTGACCAGCGAGGTCGTGAAATACGCGACGGCCATCGGGGTCAACGCCAGCCCGGCGCCGAGCGGACCGAGGTGCAGGCCGTTTTGCAGGGTCACCGCGTAGACGAACATGAACGAGCCGAAGGTGCAGAAGAACGGCACCGCGACGGTCAGGCCGTGCCGCACGCTCGCGGTGCGCAGCAGGGCAGGCGGCAGCAGCGGGGTGCCGCCCGCGGCTTCGAGGTTCCGTTCCGTGCGGGCGAAGCCGAACGCCGCGAACGGGAAGATCACCAGCAGCGCGATGCTCCACCACGGCCAGCCGAGCGCGCGGCCCTCCATGATCGGGATCAGCAGCGACAGCAGCGAAACGGCCAGCAGCACGGTGCCCCAGCGGTCGACGCCGAGCGGGTTGCTCGCCCGGCTGTCCGGCACCGTGCGGCGCGCGAGCAGCAACCCGACGATCCCGATCGGCACGTTGACCAGGAAGATCGGCCGCCAGCTCAGGTCCCACACGTTGGCGGCGACCAGTGCGCCGCCGAGCAGCTGGCCGACCACGGTGGCGATGCCGCCGGTCGCGCCGTACATGCCGATCGCGCGCGAGCGGCGTTCGCCGGAGGTCCCGGCTTGGATGATCGACAACACCTGCGGCAGCAACAGTGCCGAAGCCGCGCCCTGTGCGACGCGGGCGATGACCAGCGTGGCGGCGTCCGGGGCGACGCCGCAGGCCAGCGAGGTGAGCGTGAACAGCGTGAGGCCGAGCAGGAAGAGCCTGCGGCGGCCGAAGGTGTCGCCGAGCCGTCCGCCGAGCACCAGCAGCACCGCGTACGCGATGCCGTAGCCCGCGACGACCAGTTCGAGCGTCGCGGTGGACGCGTGCAGGTCGGCATCGATGGTGGGCAGGGCGACGTTGACGATGAAGAAGTCGATGATCGGCAGTGCCGCCCCCAGCAGCACCGTGATCAAGCCGGCGGACGAGAGGCCCGTCCTCTCCGACGTCCCGACAGCGGCGGTGGCCGTCGCCGGGGCAGTGGTGGTAGTCGTCATGAGTACTACGTTCCGCCGCCGCAAACCCTGGTACCAGGTGTGCTTTTATCCTGGTACTGGGACTACCTGGTAACAGGCTTGGCACTGTGCTTACCTGGTACTCGTGACCAGTGGCATCGAAGACCGCCTGCGCCGGACCGAGCTGGGGGAGTTCCTCCGCAACCGGCGCGGACGCATCACGCCCGAGCAGGTCGGCCTGCCGCTCGGCGGCCGCAGGCGCACGCCGGGGCTGCGCCGCGAGGAAGTCGCGCAGCTCGCCGGGGTGGGGGTCACCTGGTACACGTGGCTCGAACAGGGCCGCGACATCAACGCCTCCGAGCAGGTGCTCAGCGCGATCTCCCGCACGCTCCGGCTCGATCCGCACGAGCACGTGCACCTGTTCACCCTCGCCGGCGCGCCGGAGCCGGTGACGGAGAAGAAGCACTGCTCCGCGATCACGCCGTCGATGCAGGACATGATGGTCCAGCTGGAACCGTTCCCGGTCGCGGTCCGCAACGCGCGCTTCGACGTGCTCGGCCACAACGCCGGCTACGACTGGCTCATGGGCGGCGTCGACGCGATCCCGTACGAGGAACGCAACACGCTCGTCCAGTGCCTGCTCAATCCGCAGTGGAAAGAGCGGATGGTCGACTGGGAGCAGAACGTGCCGCGGATGGTCTCGTCCTTCCGCGCGGCGATGGCCGAGCACGTGGGCGAGCCCGGCTGGAAGTCGCTGGTCAAACGGCTTCGGGCGGAGTCTCCGTGCTTCGAGGAACTGTGGAGCCAGCACGACGTGAACACCGAGCTGGCCAAGAGCAAGCGCTACCTGCACCCGGACGCGGGCCTGCTCACCTTCGACTTCACCTACCTCTACGCCGGCCGCCGCTCGGAGATCCGGATGTCGGTCTACACCCCGGCGAACGACGAGACTCACGCGAAGCTGCTGGAGTTCGTGCCCAAGACGCGGTAGTGCAGGTGGGTCACGCCCTCGCCAGGCGTGACCTCGGGCGTGCCGAGCCGCACCGGACCGAAGCCGAATTCGCCGAAGAACGGCACCCCGCCGCCGAGCAGGACCGGCACGAGGTCGATCCGCACCGCGTCGAGCAGCCCGGCCGCCAAGCACTGCCGCGCCATCTCGCCCGCGTTCACGCCGACGTCGCGGCCGTCGGCCAGTTCTTTCGCCCGCGCCACCGCGACCTCGATGCCTTCGGTGACGAAGGTGAACGGCGAGCCCTCCCAGCCGGCAGGCGCCTCGTGCGTCACCACGACCACCGGCCCGCCGAACGGATGCGTCCCGCCCCAGCCCGAGGTCAGGTCGAACAGCCGCCGGCCGACGAGCAGCGCCCCGGTCGACTCCAGTTGTGCGCGCATGACCTTCGCGCTCGCCGGGGACATGCGCAGCGAGCGTCCCGGCTGCGCGGTCGGCACCTCCTCGGTGCCGCTGCCCAGCCAGCCGAAGAGCAGATCGAACCCGGATTCGCCCGGCCCCGCCACGAACCCGTCCAGCGACATGCTCGCCCCGGCCACTACCTCGCCCATCACCGTCTCCTTTTTTCGCCGTTTGCCTGGTGAACGGAGCCGGATGAGAGTTCTCGACATACCGCGCCGCGCGTAGTCCGATCCCGCGCTTCACGACGGACGCGCCCGCCCGGCTTCCCCGGTAGCTTTCGCACCATGCACTACTGGTGGCGGGCGCAGAACCCGTGGTTCGGGCGGGTGTTCCGGACCTTCGTGGTGCTCGCCTTCGTGCTCGGCGGCTCCAGTGCGTCCGGCCGCTGGCAGCACGCCCCGCATCCGCTGAGCCCGCTCGGTGCTGCTTGGCTGGCCGCGACCGTGCTCACCTTGCTGCTCGTCCACCGGTACCCGCTGCCGCTCTTCGTGCTCACCGCGGCCTCGGCGTACGCGTACTACCTGTCCCCGGAGCCCGGTGGTCCGGTGATCATCGTCCCCACCATCGCGTTGTTCGTGCTTACGCGGCGGAAGGGTCCGGTGGTTGCCGGAAGCACCGGTGCGGCGGTGCTGGTGGGGGCGTACGTGGTCCACATCATCACCGCGCAAACGTTTGCGGTCAGCGCCTGGGCACTGTTCGCCGTGGTCTGGATGGCCGCCGTGATCGGCATCGCGACCGCGGTCCGGTTCCAGTTCGCCGCCGTCGCCGCCCGGCGCGAGCAGGCCGACGAGCACCGGCACCGGATGGCCGAGCAGGAGCGGCTCCGGATCGCCCGCGAGGTGCACGACGTCGTCGCGCACAGCCTCGCGATGATCAATGTCCAAGCGGGCGTCGCCGCGCACGTCGCGGACCGGCGGCCGGAGGAGGCGAAAGAGGCACTGCTCAACATCAAGGCCGCCAGCGCGTCCGCGCTCAACGACCTCCGGGCGACGCTCGCCGTGCTCCGTTCCGGTGAGAACCGCGCGCCCGCGCCGAGCCTCGCGCAGGTCGACGAGCTGCTCGACCACGCGCGAGCCGCCGGGTTGGCAGTCGAACTGCACGGCGAAGCCGGCGAGCTGCCCGCGCCGGTGGACGGCGCGGCGTACCGGATCCTTCAGGAGTCGCTCACCAACGTCGTCCGGCATGCCGACGGGGCACAGCGCGTCGAGGTCCGCTTCGAGCGGAAGCCGGGCACGCTGGTCCTGATCGTGCGCGACGACGGCCGCGGCACCGTCCAGCCGACGCCCGGGCACGGTCTGCGCGGCATGCGGGAACGCGCGACGGCGCTCGGCGGCAGCGTCGAGGCGAGCGTCACCGGGCAGGGTTTCCAGGTGCGGGCGGAACTGCCCGTGGAGGGGGAGAAATGACCATCCGCGTCGTACTGGCCGACGACCAGGCCCTGGTCCGCGCCGGATTCCGGCTGCTGCTGGACACCGAGGACGGCTTCGAGGTGGCCGGCGAGGCGAGCGACGGCGAGCAGGCCGTCGCGCAGGCGGTCGAGCACCGGCCCGACATCGTGGTGATGGACATCCGGATGCCCGGCACCGACGGTCTCGAAGCGACCCGCCGGATCACCTCGCACCCCGACCTCGGCGGGGTGAAAGTGCTGGTCCTGACCACGTTCGACGTCGACGAATACGTCTACGAGGCACTCCGCGCCGGGGCCAGCGGGTTCCTGCTGAAGGACACCGAACCGGTCGAACTCCTGCACGCGCTGCGCGTCGTCGCGGCGGGGGAGGCGCTGCTCGCGCCGACCGTCACGCGCCGGTTGATCGCCGAGATCGTCGGACGGCCGGAGCACCGGCGGATCGACACCTCAGCCGTGCAGGAGGTGACCGAACGCGAACGCGAGGTGCTGGCGCTGGTCGCGGGCGGGCTGTCGAACGACGAAATCGCCGCCCACCTGGTGATCTCCACGGCGACCGCGCGCACGCACGTCAGCCGCATCATGACCAAGATCGGCGCGCGCGACCGGGCGCAGCTGGTGGTGCTCGCGTACGAATCGGGCCTCGTCACCCCGCGCCGCGGCTCGCACGAATGAGCTAAGCCGGGAGTGTGAGTTACGCCGTGTCGGTGAACGTCGTCCCACCGTCGCACGCCTTACCGGAAGAGCATCACTGCTCAGCGAGGGGTGTGGCGGAAGGAGTTCCCGTGGCGTGGGAGATCGTCGTGGTCGCCGCGCTGGCCCTGGTTTTCCTGGTCCGGCTGGTAGCGCAGCTCCGGCGGAGCTGACGGACGCCGGCGCGGCGGCATCGGCCGGCGCACCGGCGGCTCGGCGGTGCAGTCGACGGCTGATTCGACAGGACGCGCCCGGTGCGCGCCCCCGTTCGCACGCGGCGGCATCGCGCGCGGCGCGTCGTTCGGCGGCGGAGCTCCGTTCCTCGGCATCCGCCCGTTCTGCACCGGACGCGGCCGGGGCGCCGGACGACGCGGCGGCAGCGGTTCGGCGGGAATCTTCGGGATCTCAGCGGTCACTTCGGCGTCCTCGACGAGCTGAGTCGTTTCGCCCGGAGTTTCGACCGGCGGTTCCACCGGGGGCTCAGGCATTTCCGGCGCGGGCGGAGGCGGCTTCGGCTTGTGCGACAACCGTCGCGCCAGCGAGTGGCTCGGCCGTTCCACGAACCGGTAGCTCAGTTCGACCACCCCGAACACCGCCGGGATCACGATCAGCAGCGCGATCGGCAGCGGCACCGCCGGGCGCAGCAGTTGCAGCAGCACGAACGTGACCAGCATGTGCAGCAGGTAGATCGAATAGCTGCGCTCGGACAGCATGGTCCAGATCTTGCGCTGCTTCAGCCGGTCCTCGGCGAACATGCCCATCAGGAAGCAGGCGACGGCGAACGCCAGCGCGAGGTTGTACGAGCTGTCCACGCGGCCGACGTTGATGACGTCCGCCAGCACGTACAGCGACCAGGCGCAGCCGCCGTACAGCGCGCCCGTCCAGAGCGGGATCTGCTTCTTGGTCGTCGCCCAGACGACCTGGCCGATGACCATCGCGGGCAGGTACGAGACGTTCACCGCGAACAGCGACCACGACGGTCCGAGCTGGGACCGGCTCATCATCACCACGAAGATGAAGGTCAGTTCGACCGCGATCGCGAGCCACACCCATCGGCGCAGCAGCGGCAGCACCGCCATGAGCAGCAGGTAGAAGATGACCTCGACGATCATCGTCCAGGCCACCGGCACCAGCACGATCTGCGGGTAGATCAGGTAGTTGACCAGCGTGGTGTTGGTGAAGACGGTGAGCGGGTTCAGCGTCTGTGCTTGGCCGGTTGACGGCGGGTGCAGGTTCACCAGCAGCAGGAACGCGGTCAGCAGCACCACGAACAGCATCGGCGCGTAGACCCGGATGAACCGGTTGAGCGCGAACCGGCCGGTGCCCTGGCGCAGCGCGATCGGCGTCACGACGAAACCGCTGACCAGGAAGAAGAACGGCACCGCGATCTGCCCGATGCCCTGCTTCGACATGTGCATCGGATCGCTCGTGAGCGCCTCGATGAAGTCGACGTACGGGGCTTTGTCGTTCTTCGCGATCACCCACGGATGGGCGATGTGGCTGTAGAAGACCAGCAGCGCGCCGAGGCCGCGGCCGATGTCGATGAAGACGATCCGGGTTTTCTTCGCGGGCGCGGACGAAGGGTCGGCCAGGGCAGCGGAATTCGGCTCGGCCAGCGTGCTCACCCCCGTCTTCCGCTACCGACAACCTCGTGCAGGTTACCGCCTCGCACCCCCGCCCCGGACGTACTCCCCGCAATTGGCGGTAAGCAGGGGATTAGTCACAACACCCGTTCTGGCCTCGGATTATGTGGTCGCCAGGTACGATCAGGCAGGAATTCGTCCGGTTTCACGCTAGGTAGTTCAGGAGTTCGGGGAGCGTGCAGCAGTCCAGTCTCGACGGTCCCGTCGAGCCTTCGCCGACGCTGCGCGCCGCTTTCCGCCAAGCCGCCCCCGCGATCAGCCTCTACCTGCTGTTCCAGCTCGTCGCGTTCGGCGTGCTGTGGATGATGAGCTGGAAGGCCGACGTGTCGCCGGGCCGGTTCATCGACAACTTCGACGCCAACTGGTTTCTCTCGGTCTCCCAGCACGGCTACGACCAGCCGGTCGTGCACGGCGCCGACGGGCTGCCGGTCGAGAACAGCCTCGTGTTCTTCCCGCTGTACCCGGCGACGGTGGCGCTGCTGACCCTGGTCGGGATCCCGCCGCTGGCGGCCGGGATGACGATCTCGCTGCTGGCCGGGTGCGCGGCGGCGTGGGGCCTGTTCGTGCTGGGCCGCGACCTGGCCGGACCGCGGGTGGGCCTGCTGGTCGCGGTGCTGTGGTCGATCGGGCCCGGTTCGACGGCACTGCACCTGGCGTATTCGGAATCGCTGCTGATGGCGCTCGTGTCCTGGACGTTCGTGATGCTCGCCCGCCGCGAATGGCTGGTCGCGGGCGGGTTCGCGGTGCTGGCCGGGCTGACGCGGGCGAGTTCCGGTGCGTTGATCGCCGCGGTCGGCATCGCCGCGCTCATCGCGGTCTTCCAGCGGCGCGACGGCTGGCGCCCGTGGGCAGGCGGGCTGATCGCGCCGCTCGGCCTGCTGGGCTACCTCGGCTACGTCTGGATCCAGACCGGCCGCCCGGACGGCTGGTTCTGGCTGCAGAACGCCTGGCAGATGCACTTCGATTTCGGCGTTTTCACCTGGACGCAGGTCCGCGAAGGCCTCACCTCGGACAACGCGAGCTGGATCACCGTGACCGCGCTCGTCGTGCTCACCGCGGTGGTGCTGCAGTTCTGGACCTGGGCGACGAAGCTGCCGTTGCCGTGGCAGATCTACGGCACGCTCACCGTGGTGATCGCGCTGTGCTCCTCGAACTTCTTCCAGTCCCGCGCGCGTTTCCTGCTGCCGGCGTTCGTGCTGACCGTGCCGGTCGCGCTCATGCTGGCGAAGCTGCCGAACCGGGTGCTGGCGGTGCTGCTGCCGGTGATCACCGTCGGAAGTGCCTGGTACGGCGCGTTTCTGCTGACCATCGCGCACGTGGCACCGTGAGGCACCACGTGCGCGATCAGGTCAGGGCGCCAGCCACAGCGTGACGAATTCCTTCTCGTCCGCTTGAGCGGCGGCGATGATCGCCGAATCTTCGAGCACCTGGTCGGACGGGCCGTCGTCGGTGACCACCTTCAGCGTGTAGCCGAACGAGCGGTACCCGGCGAGCACGACGGCCGGGTCGTCGCCCAGTTCCGCGATCGCGCCCGGGTCGAACTCGCACACCACGTGCGGCCGGTCGCGGCGCAGCACCTCGGCCAGCCCCGCCAGCGCACGGTGGTCGCGGCCCTGCAGGTCGACCTTCACCAGGCTGATCCGCTGCTCGGTCACCTCGGGCACGGAATCCAGCCGCACCGCCGGTACCTCGACGCCGGAACCGTCCACGGTGACCCGGTTGTCGCCGCTGTTGCCGGGGGTCGCCTGCGCCAGGTGCACGGTGCCGGGCTCGTCCCACGCGGCCGACTCGACCACGGTGACCAGCTCGCCCGCCGCCGCGGGCAGGTTGACCTCGACGTTGCGGCGCAGGTACGCGGCGTTGACCGGATCGGCCTCCACCGCGATCACCCTGGTCACTTCCGGAGTGGCCCGCAGCAGCCGCAGCGTGTGGTAGCCGACGTGCGCGCCGATGTCGAGGAACGCGCCGTCCGCCAGCGAAGCCATCAGCTCGGCCTCGCTGTCTTCCCAGGACCGGTGGAACAGGATCCACGGCAGCATGACCTCGTCGACCGGCATCAGCAGCGCGCCGACGTCGCACTGGACGACGTCCGCCCCGCGCGGCACCGGAGCGTGCCGGAGCCGCGCCGCGTCCCGCATCGCGCTGACGTCGAGGGTCACCCGCTGGATGGCCTTCTCGTCGGCGTCGAGCCGTTCGTCGCGCCGCGCGAACATCTTGTGCACGGTTCCCGCGGCGGCTTCGACCTCCGCGCCGACGCCGTCGTAGCCCTCGGCGAGCTTCGCCACGTCCGCTTCGAGATTGCGCAGCGCCAGGTCCGTTTCCGGAGCCTGCCGACGCAGCTCGTTGACCGTGCCGCGCAACGCTTCGAGCCGTTCGCCGAGCGTGCGCGTGGACAGCGCGGCGCGGCGCGATTCGTCGATGTTGCGTTCCAGGCCTTCGATCCGGTCCAGCAACCGCCGGTTGCTGTCCTCGGTCGCCGCGAGCAGCGCACCCATCACCTGGCGCTGGTGCACGTCGTAGTGGTCGATCGCGCGCAACACGGCCTTGCGCAGCGCGGGCGCGAGCGGCAACCGCGACGGCGCGCTCGCTTCCGGACGCCAGCGCAACGCCTCGGTCGCCTGCTGCAGCGGGCTGAGCGGGTGCTCCGGTGGCGGGGTCGCGGCGCGCTGCCGCTCCTGCCACGTCTCGTGCGCCTGCTCCAGCTCACGCCGCATCCACTCGGCCGCGGTCGCCATCGACCGCTCGCGCAGGACGACCTCCCGCGCGCGCCGGCCGCGTGCGGTCGCCTCGTCCGGGTCGTCGGCGATCTGCACCATCGCGGCCGCGGCGGCGTTCAGATCGGGCTCCGCCCAGACCGCGTCGGCGTGGTACGGGTAGTTGCCCTCGCCGACCGGGACCAGCCGGTACGGGATCGGCCAGCCGGTGGACTCGTCGAGGAATTCCGTGGTGCTGGAGTAATCCGTCGAAATCACCGGCATCGCACGGGCCATCGCCTCGGCGACGGTGAGCCCGAAACCCTCGCTGCGGTGCAGCGAAACGTACGCGGTGCTGGTCTCGTACAGCTCGTGCAGTTCGGCGACGCTGAGGTAGCGCTCGACCAGTTCGATCCGGTCGTCGCCGCGGACCACCGCGCGCAGTCGTTCGGCGGCCTGCGGGTGCAGCTTCGCGTTGATCGCCTTGACGGTGAGCCGGACGTCCTCGCGCCCCGGGAACGCCCGCTGGAACGCTTCTACCGCGCCCCAAGGGTTTTTGCGCTCCGCGACGCTGTTGAAGTCGAACGCGAACAGGAACCGCACCGGCTCGCCCTTGTCGCGCGCGGGCGGCGACGGCTCGCCCGGATCGCGCACCGGCACCGGGATCGTCTTGACCGGGATCGTCGAATGCGCGGCGAACGCGCGACGGCAGAAGTCGCTGACCGTCCAGACCTCGTCGAGCATCCCGAACGCTTCGTGCTGCCACTGCGGGAAGTCTTCGAGTTCCCACGCCCACAGCCCGATCCGGTAGCGCCCGGCGCCGACCTCGGGGTGGTTGGTCAGGATCGTGCGCGTCTGGTCCGCGTTCACCGCGAACACGCTGACCGGGAACCGCGGATCGCCGACGGTCGCGGGCCGCTCGATGCCGGTGCGGTTCGAGACCGCCTTCTCCTCCAGCACCGTGGCCACCGGCACGCCGCCGGTCTCGATCGCCTCGAGCACGATCCGGCCCATCTCGCCGAGCCCGAGCTCCGCGGTCAGGTAGCCGAGCAGGTTCACGCCGAACTCGTCGTGCGGCGGACGGGTCGAGACCGGTTCGGACGGCAGCGCCCACTCCGGCAGCCCGGCCTCGGAGACGCCGGATCCGGCGCACCAGTGCCGGAAGCCGTCCGCGTCGTCGCCGTAGGGGTGCGGGAACGCCATCTGCAGGTCGATCCGCGACGCCCAGATCGCGTGCGTCAGCCGGTTCAGCCCGGCCGCGGCCTGGCCCTGGTCCTCCGGAGTCGCGAGCCATTCGCGCAGCGCGAGCCCGCCGTCCTCGGCGTACGCGTGCGGCGGCGCGGGCTTCTTCTTGCGCTCGGCCTTGATCCAGCCCTCGCGGAAAACGCGCCGCGCGAGCTTCGGCACCGGCGTGCCGTCCTGGAAGTCCTTGAAGCCGTACGGAATCGAGTCGAGCGACTCGGCGTACCCCGCTTCGCGCAGCTTCGTGCCGTACGAATCGCAGATCGCGCGAAGGTCGTCGTTGTGCGACAGCAGCACCCGCGGCTTGCGCGCGCAGTGGAAGCTCAGCAGCCACGGCTTCTCCGGCCGGTAGCCGCTGAAGTGGAAGAACCGCAGCTTCGCGCCGCCCGCGGTCAGTGCGCCGTCCTTGTCCCGGCCGATCGGCCGCTCGTGGAGGTTCCAGTACGCGACGTCGAATCCGGGGTCGGTGACGACGTGATGCCGGAACAGCGACGGCACCTGGTCGACCCAGCGCTGGTCGGTGAACAGCTGCTGCTCGGGCGCGACGATCGCGTCGTGGCGCAGCCTGCCCGCCCAGAAGTCGAGGAACGGCCCGGCGCCGCGGCCGACGCCGATGAAGCCGAGGTTGAACATGCCGGTGCCCATGATCACCGCGTCGTCCGGCTCCATGCCGTCCTGCGGCAACGGGGTCAGGAAGTGCGGCGCGAGCACGATGTCGTGCGTTTTGGCGAGCTCGGCGACCTCGGGGATCGGCGCGAACAGCTCGATGTCCGGGTCGAGGTAGATCGCCGCCTCGGACTCTTTGAGCAGCTCGCGCAGCAGATACGGCTTGACCGACGTGGCGAGTTCGGTGACCGAGTACGCGGTCGCCATCCGCAGGTAGTCGTCCTCGTCGATGCCGAACGCGGCCGGGCCGACGACGGTGAGTCCGTCGCCGGCCCGGTCCGACTGATCGCGCGGGGCGTCGATGACCGCGATGACGAAGCGGCCGCCCGGATGGTGCTCGAGGTAGGAGCGGGCCAGCACGCGCGCCGCGGGCACGTAGTTGCGGGCGACGATCGTGCAGGCGGTGGTCCCGGGCTCAGGCATCGGCGGTCAGCACCGTGAGCTGCTGGTTCAGCGCGGTGGTGAAGTCGGTGGAGGTCTGGCTCTTGCCGGACACCTCGACGCGGACGACCACGTTCCCGTGCGCGTAGTGCCCGCGCGACTGGGCCGACTGGCCTTCCTTCGCGTCGATCGAGGTCGCGTACACGCCGTTCGGGGCGGTGGTGTCGCGCTTGGCCCCGTTCGTGACCTGGACCTCCATCAGCTTCTCGGCCGCGGTCTTCGCCGCGGTCGGGCTGCTGGCCTGGGCGAGGAACAGCGTGATCAGGTTGCCGTCTTCGAGGTGGTACACGACGAACTTGACCTTGGACACGCCCGCCGCCTGGTAGGCGCTCAGTTCCTGCGGGTTGAGGTACTTCAGCGTGTCGACCTGCGAGAACGACGTGATGTCGTCGTGCGTCTCGGCCTTGCCCGGCATGGTCGCGACGCCGAGCGGGTCCGGCGGCTTCGGGGCCGAGGACGGACCGGGCTGGTGCTGCGCGGTGGTCTGCTCGGTGCCGCCGCCTCCGCTGTCGCGGCCCCACAGCCAGTACGCGCCGAACGCGATGCCGGCCAGCACGATGACGGCGCCGACGATCGCGCCGATCTTCTTGCCGTTGCTCTTCTTCGGCTTGTCGCTGAAGTACTCCGGACCCTGGCGGACCCATTCGGAGTCGCCACCGGACGGGCCGAGCGGCGGGAGATCGCCGCCGCCCCACGGCGGGGTCTGGTCGCTCTCGGCGGCGTTCCACGGCTGCTGCTGCGGGAAGCCCCCGGGCGGCGAGGACGGCGTGCCCTGCGGGAACCCGCCGGGCGGGGAGTAGTGCGCCTGCGGCTGGTGCTGCTGCGGCTGCACCACCTGGGTGCGCTCGGGACCGGCGTCCGCGGGCGGCTGCTGGGTCTGCCACGACTGGACGACCTGAGTGCGCTCGGCACCGCCGTCGGCGGGCGGCTGCTGCGGAGCCTGCGGCTGCTGCTGCGGGACGCCTCCAGGCGGGCTGACCGGCGCGATCACCTGGGTCGAGTCCGCGCTCTGGTTCTGCGGCGGGGCGGGCTGGTCCTGCTGGCCGACGGCCGAGGACAGCACCTGATCACGCCGGATGCGATAGTCGTCCGCGGACAGTCGCCCTGACGCGAGCTCCTCGTCCAGCCGGCGCAGCTCCTCCTGCCAGGACACCAGGGCCCCCCTTATCTGTCGGCATGGCGACGGTCAATGCGTCGTCGCTACCCGATTGTGTGTGACGACGTGGACATTGTGCACGGGTCCGACCCCGCGTGACCTGGCGGGTGGCCTTGTGCGCCGGGGTGTGTTCAGCCGGCGGGCAGCGCGGCCGCGACCTTCGCGCGGATCTCTTCCATCCGCGAGCGCAGCACCGCCGGATCCTGGCCGACCGGGCCCGACACGCCGATGCCGACCGACACGCCGCCCGAGGTGTACCAGAAGGCCATCACGCGTCCGGCCGGGCTGCTCCCGGTGTAGAGCAGATCGGTGGCCGCCGGGCCGAGCGGGCTGCTGTCGAACCCGCCGGTGACCAGGTTCTGCCGCAGCCCCTGGACCAGCTGACCGGCCTGCGCCTTGGACGGCGCCGGGACCGCGATGAGCGTCGTCCCGCCGTCGGTGCCTGCGTAAGCGTGGTAGACGAGCTGATCCGCGCCCGCCGCGCGCATGAGGTTCGCGTCGGCGTCGGAAACGGCCTTGGCCTGGACCGCCTTGTCCAGCGCCATGGTCGAGTTCTCCGGGTTCGGCGTGCCCGGCAGCGTGGGCAGCTTGTCCTCGAGCGACGCCGGCTGGGTGTTCGGCGCGGACGACGCGGCGGGCGGCTGCGCTGCCGTGTCGTTCGAGTCGTTCTTGTTGCCGAGGAACCAGATGCCGCCGACGACCAGCGCCAGCACCACGAGCACGGCCAGCGACAGGAACAGCCACGTCGGCTTGCCGCGGCGAGGCTTGGCGTCGTCCTCCCAGAGCCGGCGCGGCTCCGGCTGGCCGTTCGCCGGGATCGCGCCGAAGACCGCGGTGGGCCGGTCGTCGGCGGGGCTCGGCGCGGTGGTCGGCCGGTCGGTGGAGAACGGGGTGCCCGGGGTGTGCGAGAAGGCGGGCTGCGGCTTTTCGGCCGACGGGACCGCGGCCCCGGAATTCAGGAACGATTCGACCGCGGGCGGTTCCGGCGCGGGCATCGCCGGGTTGGTGCTGGCCCAGCCGACGACCGGCTGTTGCTGCTGACCCGGTTGCTGCTGGCTCGGCTGTTGCTGCTGGCCGGGGGTGTGCCACTGCACGGGGGCGACGCCCGGCCAGGTTCCCGGCTGGGCGGGCAGCTGCGGTTGAGGCTGGTGCGGCGGAGGCGGTCCGGCTTGGCTCGGCGGCTGCGTGACCGGGGTCTGCGGCTGGGCTGCCGGGCTCTGCGGCGGGCTGGCCGGGCTCTGCGGCTGCGAGAAGAAGGGCGCTGCCGCGTCGGTCGTGGCTGCTGAGCTCGTCGCAGCCGCCGGGCCGGTGGTGGTTGCTGAGCTCGTCGTCGCAGCTGAGTTGGCGGCGGGCTGCTCGGGTGCCGCGGTGTCTCCGGGCGGGGTGCCCAGCCGGAGCGTGCTCGTCGGGTCGTGCTCCGGCATCGTCGCCACGACCTGCGTAGCGCTCGCGCTGTTGTCGACGGAAGCACCCTGGGCCGGGGTGCTCGCGCTGCCGGTGGAGGTGCTCGGCTCCGCCGCTGCCTGGCTGTCCGATCCGGCGGGCGTCGCGGTGGCCTGGGCGGCCGGTGTGCTCCAGGTGGGTGACTCGCTCGCCGACGGCGCGTCCTGCCGCAACGGCGACGCCACTGGCGAAGCCGCCCCGCCGCCCGACGCCTCGGCGAGCAGTTCGTCGCGCTGGCGGCGGTGTTCGGCGTGTCCGAGGCGGCCGGCGGCCAACTCCGCGTCCAAGCGCCGGAGCTCTTCCTGCCAGCTCATCACGCAACCCCCTGTCACCGGTTCGGGCGACAGTGTTCCACGCGCTCTGGCTCCGTGGGGCTCAGGTGCACAAGATCAGCCCAGATCAGGCGTCCGCTTCGCGAGACCGCCAGGAAAACCGGCGGGTCCGTACGATCGGGATCATGTCCTCCGCGCGCGGTGCGCTCGCCGCCCTTGCCGTGGATCGGCTCGCCGGTCTCGACATCACCGCTGCCGAACTCGTCGAGGCCGGGGCGCGGGCCGTCGGCGAGGGCCTCGACGCGCCCTCCCTTGCCGAACTGGCCGGCCTCGACCACCGGAACCACCAGGCGGTTTCCGCCGCGTTCTCGCACGTGGTCGAGGAGCTGGGCATCGAACTCCCGGCCGACGCCACCGCGGCCCAATGGCAGCTGCTCGGCGAACACCTCGGCGAGATGGTGCGCGGCGACGTCCGGCTCGCCGTGGCCGCGAAGAGCGTCAAGGCGCTCGACGGACGGCTCGGCCATCCGGTCGCGCTCGCCGAGCTGCGGCAGTGGCTGGCGATGCTCGCGACCTGGATTCCCACCGATGTCACCCCGGTCAGCTACTGCGAGGACCAGGTTCTGCAGCAGGCGCGTGCGGTACTGGCGGGTCCGTGGCCGCCGGTCACCCGTTAAGCGGCAAAAACTGTCGTACATATGTTCTAAAATTGGCCGTGTACTGGGGAAACCATCCACCGGAAGGCGGCCGCCCATGACCAGTTCTCAGTCGGCATACGTCACGCTGCCCACGTTCGTCGGGTACAGCGCCAGCAAGGGCCCGTCGCGTTCGTCGTTCGTCCGCAGGCAGCGCCGGCTGTACGAGGATCCGGCCCGGGCGGCGTTCAACTACTACCGGCGCGCGGCGAACGCGGTGCGGGCCGGCCGGGCGGCGCGGCAGGACGAGGTGGCCATGCGCGCGCTGGTCAACAACGCCGACGAGCGCACGCGTCCGCATTACGCCGCCATCGCCGAGGGCTGGCTGCGTTATCTCGGCAGGCGCGATCCGAAGCTGATCGAGGTCGGGCGGGCGAGGTTCGCGCTCGGCGAGCTGGAGATCGGCATCAGCCCGCAGCTGGGGCTGTGGAAGTCGAACGGCCGCCGGTTCGCCACCTGGCTGTACTTCAAGGAGGAGCCGCTCACCCGGGACGCCGCGCAGCTCGCACTGTGGCTGCTCACCGAGGGCATGCCGGATCTGCTGCCGGGCGGGGAGGCGCTGGTCGTGGACGTGCGCCGGGCGAAGGAGTTCACCTTGTCGGCGCGGGACCGGGAGCGGCTGCGGCCGTGGGCGTTCAGCGAGGCGTCGGCGTTCGTCACGCTGTGGCGCGCCGCATAACTGCTCCGTGCATGACCGGCACGGGTCTCGGGTAAGGAACCTGCGGACCGGGCGCTGTTTTCCCGGTCCGCGGGCCACCCGGTCGAGTGACAGCTTGGCGCTCGGCTCCGGTGGACTGGACAATCCCGGTCCCGGACACGAAGCTTTCGGCAGTTTCGAGCCCGGCCGATGACTTCGAGGTCGACAAGTGAACGCTGCTGCAGCCTGGGAGCCGCTCTCGCGAGTGGCTGACGAACCCGCTTGGTATTGGGTGCACGACAAGCTCAGGTTCTGGCCGAGCACCTTCGCGCACGATTGGCCCGGCTTCCATGAGCCGCGCCCGTCGGCTGCCTGGGATCTCTCCACCGGCGAGTACGACCGCGCCTCGGCCGAGTTCCGCCTCGGCCCGTACGCGGTGGAAGAGCACGACGTGGCCCGTGCCGTGCTGGCCGCGCTCCAGGAGGTCACCGCCGAGGACGACTGGCTGTGGGTCCTGCATTGGCAGCACCAGTCGTTCAAGTTCTGGCCGCACCGCATGCAGCAGAACGCACCGTGGCCGGTCTCGGTCTTCCCGCGCGGCGACTACCACCTGTTCCTCGCCGCCGATTTCAGCTACGGCACGCTCGGCCACCCGTGGGAGCGCACCTTGTGCGTCTTCGGCGAAAACTTGCTCCCCGCGGTCGAAAAGCACGCCGACGGCATCCTCACGAACCAGCTCCGCCGGGACGGCCAGCCCTCTGCGCTGACCCGCTGATCACCGCCGCTGCTACCGTCTCGCACGTGTTCGAATACCACGGCTGGGTGACCATCGCCGCCACCGCAACGGGCGACGACGACGCAGCTCTGCTGGAGCGCCTGGTGGAACGGGTCCACCGCTCGCTGAACAACACAACCATGCTGGACCTGGTAGACCTCCGCTGGAGCGCGGGCCTGCCCATGCTCCATCTGGGTGGTCTGGACAAACACGGCGGAGCCATCACCCCGCAACTGCTGGAAACCTTCGCCCGAGTAGGAGAACTGGCCCCAGGCTCCTACGGCCTCCTGCACATCTGGGACGACCAACACCCAGAACACGACAACGAGTTCCAGGTGTACCGAATGGCAAGAGGCCAACTAACGGAACAAAAAGACGAACACCTGTCCCCCATCGCCCCCACAGTCCTAGACACCTACGAGCTGTAAGAGGACAGGCCCCGGAAGGTCGCGACGCACCTTCTCCGCTTGCTCCCAAGCTACAAAGCCGCCCACCCACCCAACCGCAGCCGGTGGCACCGCGGGGGTCCGGGGGCTCGGGCCCCCGGGTGAAATGGCGAAGGCCCTGTATCCACGCTTTTTGTGGATACAGGGCCTTCGGGACTGAGCGGATGACGGGATTCGAACCCGCGACCCTCACCTTGGCAAGGTGATGCGCTACCAGCTGCGCTACATCCGCGTTAACCGCTTGGTGCTCGGTGTTGAAGACACTCTATACCGTCGCCTCGGTGACACTTTCGGGGGCCCCGTTATTGGCGTGGACCTGCTGAGATGTGGTGCTTGCGCGTCACGTCGAGCGCACAAGGGGTGACGACGGGCGCTCTGCTCCGTATGGTGTCCCCAATCGACTTCAGTGGTGAGTCCTTCGGGGGAGGAGGTGCCTTGCCGGATGACCGAGCTGGGCACGGCGCCGCCACCAGCGGCCTCGGAATCCGACGAGCAGGCACTTTTGAAGCGGCTGCGCGACGGCGAGGATGCCGCGTTCGGGGAGTTGTTCGAGCTGCATGCCGCGGCCGTGCGCAGATTGGCGCAGAGTCTGGCGGCGGATCGTTCCGAAGCTGAAGACATCACAGCGGAGACTTTCTTCCGCGTGCTGCAGGCGTTGCGCCGCGGCGCGGGTCCGCGGGATTACATCCGGGCTTATTTGCTGACGGTCGCGCGCCGGGTGTCGTGGGAGTGGCATGGCGCTCGGCGCGATGTCCCGGTGACTGACGACGAGTTGACGTTCCGGGCGGGCGCCGGGGTGGACACGCCCGCGCGGACAGCTGAGCACACGTTGATCACGACGGCGTTCACGAGTTTGCCGGAGCGGTGGCGGACGGTGCTGTGGCAGACCGAGGTCGAGGGCGAGCAGCCGGCGATGGTGGCTCCGCATTTCGGCTTGTCGGCGAATGCGACGGCGGCGTTGGCGCGGCGGGCGCGGCAGGGGTTGCGGGCGGCGTATCTGCAGGCGCATTTGTCGGTGAACCGGGGTCCGGAGACGTGCCGCGCGGTGGTGGAGAAGCTGGGCGGGTTCACCGCGGGCAGCGTCACCGGCGCGGAGGCGGAACGGATCAAGGCGCATTTGCTGGGGTGTCCGTCGTGCCGGGCGACGCAGGACGAGCTGCGGGATGTGTGTTCGTCGTTGCGGGCGCATGCCGGGGTGCTGGTGCTCGCGGTGCCGGCGCTGGCCGGGGTCGGCAAGGCCGCTGGCGCGGTCGCGACGGTGAAGAGCGTGGTGTTCGGCTCGAAGGTGAAGGTGGGGCTGGCGCTGGCGTCGACCGCGGCGGCGGGTGCGGTGAGCTTGACCGCCGGTCCGCTGGTGTTCGGGTCGCATCCGGTGCAGGACGTCGGGTTGGGCGGGGGTGCGCCGGAGCTGGCGTTGCAGCCGCCGCAGCCGCCTCCGCCGCCGGCGCAGCAGGGTCCGCGGGTCATTTCCGGGCAGCTGAACGGCAGCGCGCGGCCCGCGCACGTGGGGGTTCATCCGGGGGTTTCGCAGCATTTGGGCGTGGCCGAGGTGCCGCATTTGCCGCCGGTGCATCAGGCGGCGTCCGGGGAGCAGTCCTCGTCGACGTCGGATTCGGCCGGGTCGACTGGTTCGACTGGTTCGACGCCGCGGGATGATCTTCCGAGCCAGGACGGCAGCCGTACGGAATCGCCGATGACGAGCCGGTCGTCGAGCACGGAGTCGCGGTCGGATCTGGACACGTCCACGAACTCGTCGAGCCCGGGCGTGCTGAGCACGACGACGGACGACACGAGTCCTTCGTCGTACGCTCCTCCGCCCTCGTCGTACGTGCCTTCGCCGGATTCGTACGTGCCGCCGTCGGTCACGACCACGCCGACCGGGTCGCGACACGACGCGTCGGCTGCTCCGCGGTCTTCCAGTTCGGCCGAGTCGTCCGACTGCCCGAAGTCTTCCAAGCCGGTCGAGTCGACCAAGTCTTCGAAGTCTGCCGAGTCTTCGAAGTCGGCCAAGACGGACTCCACGTCCGGGAACGATGTCACCGGTTCGGCCGATTCCTCAGCGGACGCAAGCTCCCGAACAGCCAAAACCCGGCAAACCGCCAGTAACTCTCAGTGAGCGCCTCGCGCTGGACGGCACGGTCACGGTAACGTTGAGCGAGTTCGACGTCGCCCGGGAGGCAACAGGATGAACCGGCTGGTGCGCGGCGAAGACGGTCGCCATTGGGTGGTCCGTGCCCAGATGGAGTGGCGGGCTCCCGCCACCGCTGACGATTTCGAACACGACGTCGCGGGCAGTTACGGACCTGGCATCGCGATGATCGTGGTCATGGGGTTCCTGGTGATCGCGCTGGTGGTCTGGACCCCGGATGTCGTGAAGGTGCCCGCGTGGGTGCTGCTGGCGTTGCTGCTGGTGGTGTTGTTCTTCCCGCTGCGGTGGATCCTGCGCCGCCCGTGGACGGTGGTCGCCGAGACCGAGGGCGACGTCGCGGGCGACCGGCCGTCGGAGCGCTGGGTCGGCACGATCCGCGGCATGTTCACCGTGTCCGGCGAGGTGAAGCGGATCTCGAAGACGATCCAGAGGCATTCGCTGCCGGACTTCGACGGTCCGCTGCACCCGGTCGAATAGACCTGGCCGGAACCGGGCCGGCGCGCGAGACTGGTGCCATGCCCGAGTTGCCCGAGGTCGAAGCACTGGCCCACCACCTGCGCGAACACGCCGTGGGAAGCACCGTTTTCCGGCTCGACGTCGCGTCGCTGAGCGTGCTGAAGACCGCGGTGCCGCCGTACACCGAGCTGCACGGCCGCGAAATCACCGACGCGACTCGGCACGGCAAGCATCTGGATGTCGTGCTGGGCGATTTGCACCTGGTGGTGCACCTGGCGCGCGCTGGCTGGCTGCGCTGGTCGGACGGGCTGTCCCCGGCTCCGTTGAAGCCGGGCAAGGGGCCGATCTCGCTGCGGGTGCATCTGGAGTCGGCTTCCGGTCCTGGCTTCGATCTCACCGAGGCGGGGACGAAGAAGGGCCTGGCGGTGTGGATCGTCGCGGACCCGTCCGAGGTGGCGAGCGTGGCGCGGCTGGGGCCGGACGCGCTGGCGATTGATGCTTCGCAGTTGCGGGAGTTGTTCCAGGGGAAGGGGACTCGGCTGAAGTGGGCGTTGACTGATCAGTCGTTGATCGCGGGGATCGGGAACGCTTATTCGGACGAGATCATGCATCGGGCGAAGTTGTCGCCTTATGCGACCGTGGGGAAGCTGGACGAGGGCGCGTT
This sequence comes from Amycolatopsis nivea, assembly GCF_004522235.1. Classification (GTDB taxonomy): domain Bacteria; phylum Actinomycetota; class Actinomycetes; order Mycobacteriales; family Pseudonocardiaceae; genus Amycolatopsis; species Amycolatopsis nivea. Next base: position 159,272 of record NZ_SDLT01000004.1, on the reverse strand, counting down.
GGAGGTCCTGGCCGAGGCGATCCGCGAGGTGGAGACGGACGCTGTGTCGCGGTCGGTGGGGCAGAAGGCCGCGCGGTTGAAGGGGGAGAAGCGGTCTGGGCTGCGGGTGCATGCTCGGACTGGGCTTCCCTGCCCGGTTTGCGGGGATACTGTGCGGGAGATTTCGTTTGCGGATAAGTCGTTTCAGTATTGCGCGACTTGTCAGACTGGCGGGAAGCCGTTGGCTGATCGGCGGATGTCTCGGTTGTTGAAGTAGTTCTGCGTCTGTTGTGGGCGGCTCGTCGCCTGGCGGCGACATTGCTTTTGGGGAGTGCGGTGGGGCACCCCGAAGCTTGATTGTGATGACGGTCTGGGGGTGCTTGTCAAGGCTGGAAAGATGCCTTGACAAGCACCCCCAGACCGCATTTTGGCGTCGTATCGGGGTGCGGGGGTGGTGTGGGTGCACCGATCGTTGGGTGCATCGGCTGCGGTTGGTTCTCTGAATGCTTCGACGTCCGCATCGCGGGGCGTGGCCACGGAGAGACTTCGAGGCGGGTGGTGGGGCACCTGGTCTCGCGAGTGAAGGGCTCCTCCGGAGGGATTCTCTGCGTGCTTCGCGCCAAGATCATCGCGGTGTCGTGAGGGAACGCGGTGTCGTGAGGGAACAAGGTGGTTGTGAGGGAGTTGCACGGGTTGCGAGGGGCGCAGCGCGGGTGTCGTGAGGGGCCCCTTCAGGGAATCAGATTCCGTGAGGGTTCCCCTCACGACACTTGGCCGCACGCTCCGCGTGCGAGAAGCCGCTGACGAGGCAGCCAGCACTCGGCATTGCCGGGAGGGCCGCCCGCGGTTGCCGGGAGAGCGGCCCCGGGGTTCGAATCGCCGGGGGACGCCAGGCGAGCAGCCCGGGGGTCCGAATTGCCAGGAGGTCCGCCCGCGGTTGCCAGGACAGCCGCCCCGGGGCCCGAATTGCCGCGAAGGCCGCCCCCAGTTGCCAGGACAACCGGCCCCCAGGCCCGAATTGCCAGGAGGGCAGCGCCGAGCCCAAATTACCGGAAGGGCCGCCCCGCGAATCCATCCCGAAACCACTAAGAACCCTCATCCGCACTAGCAAGCAATGAAGGGTCCCTTCACCCCTAACGTTCCGTAGTCATGAAGGGTCCCTCCACTCCACCCATCGGCGCCCCACAGCCACCGCCACCACTCGAATGGCGCAAGATCCTCACGCTCACCGGGAGTGACGGTAGGGTTTGCCCACTCTCGGCGTCGCTACTGGACAGAAAGTGGGGAGCAGACCTTGCACCCGGTCGGTCGAGCGCAGAGCATGGACGTCGTGTCCGACTTCCCCTATGCGCTGGTCGTCCCGTGGGTTCTGGTCGGCATCCTGGTGATCGTGGTGCTGGTCCTCGCCTTCCGGGCGCGCCGGCCCAAGGGGGTCATCCAGGACGCCGTTCTCCAGGCCGTTCACCGGATGTCCAAGGCCACGCCCAACTTGCGGGCGGGGCTCGACGAGGAGGCCGCCAACCGGATGACGGCGGAGCTGCTCGAGGTGCTCGATTGTCTCGCCGTCGGCATCACCGACAGTGAAGGCACGCTGCTGTCCTGGGCGGGCGAGGCCACCGATCATTACCTGGACGTCGTCGAGGACATCGGGACCGCGTTGCGCAAGCACCGGCGCGCCGTCGCTGATCACAACAAGATGCCCTGCAATCACCGGGGCACCTGCAAGATGAAGACCGCCGCGATCGTTCCCATTCTTGTTGAGGGCGAGGCCGAGGCGACGCTGATCGTCGTCGGGCGCACGCGCGGCAAGCTGGTGCAGATGGCTGAGGCGGTGGGCCAGTTCGTCTGCACGCAGTTCGAGCTCGCGCGGCTTGAAGAATCGCGCAATCAGCTGCAGCAGGCGGAAATCAAAGCACTGCGCGCGCAGATCTCGCCGCACTTCGTCTACAACGCGCTCAACACCATCTCCGCGCTCATCCGCACCGATCCGGAGGAAGCGCGCGAACTCCTCCAAGACTTCGCGGACTTCACGCGCTACTCGTTCCGCACCTCCGGCATGTACACCACGCTCGCCGAGGAACTGCGCAACATCGACCGGTACCTGACCATCGAAAACGCGAGGTTCGGCGGCCGGCTCGAGGTGCGGATGAAGATCGCGCCCGAGGTGCTCAGCGTCGTCGTGCCGTTCCTGATCATTCAGCCGCTCGTCGAGAACGCCGTCAAACACGGTCTGGCCAGCAAGCCGAGCGGCGGGTGCGTCACGGTGATCGCGCGGGACGATGGGCACGAAGCGCTGATCACGGTCGAGGACGACGGCATCGGCATGGACCCGCGGCAGCTCACCGATCTGCGCAACGCGCATCGCACCGGTGCGCACGTCGGGCTCGGCAACATCAACCAGCGCATGCGGCAGGTGTTCGGCGAGGATTACGCGCTCACCGTCGAGACCGCGCCCGGGGCGGGGATGAAGGTCGCGTTGCGGGTGCCGAAGTTCAAGCTCGGCGTGCGGCCGAACATGCCGGACTACTCCGCTGACGTGCCGCAGCAGCCGATGGCTCCGGTCGAGCCGGAACCGGAACCCGACGGAGTGCACGGCTCGCGTTCGGGAATGCTGCCCGCGCACTGAACTGGTTAGCCTGGGCAGATGAGCGTGACCGACAAGCTGACTTCCCGCCTTCCCGTGCTCGGCGACCGGGGCGACCGCAAGGACGTGGTCGCCGTCGTGAAGCTGCACGGGGTGATCACGCCGTCGCCGTCGCCGCTGGCTCGCGGTGCGATCAACCTCGGCGCCGTCGAATCCGCGCTCACCAGGGCGTTCGCGCACGACCGGCTCAAGGCCGTCGCGTTGCAGATCAACTCGCCGGGCGGTGCGCCGACGCAGTCCGGGCTGGTCGCGGAGCGGGTCCGGCAGCTGGCCGACGAAAAGGGCGTGCCCGTCCTCGCCTTCGCCGAGGACATCGCCGCTTCCGGCGGGTACTGGCTGGCCTGCGCGGCCGACGAGATCTACGCGCACCGGACGTCCATGGTCGGCTCGATCGGCGTCATCAGCGGCGGCTTCGGGTTCACCGGGCTGCTCGAACGCTTCGGCATCGAGCGCAGGCTGCACACCGCGGGCGCGAACAAATCGCGGCTCGACCCGTTCAGCCCGGAGAAGCCCGAGGACGTCGAGTGGCTGAAAAACATGCACAGCCAGCTGCACGAACTGTTCGTCGAATGGGTCAAGGAACGGCGCGGCGACCGGCTCACCGATTCCACCGATCTGTTCACCGGGGACGTCTGGCTCGGACAAAAAGCCGTCGACCTCGGGCTCGTCGACGGGCTCGGTTCGCTGCGCGAGATCGTCCGCAAGCGGTACCCGGACGCCGAGATTTCCGTGGCGGAGCCGAAGAAACCGCTGCTCGCCCGGCTCGGGATCGGGGCGCCCGCGGCGGCGAGCGCGCTGCTGGACGCGGTGACCACGAAGGCGGCCTGGTCGCGTTTCGGGCTCTGACCGGAGGTGAGCGGCGACTCCGGTACGCCACTCACAAGCGGTACTCTCGGCTGGGGTCTGGACAATGCACCTCGCAATCGGCAGGATGCGTCTCACTGTGAGTGCTCACGACGACACCCGGAAACTCATCGTCCTTGCCGTGGACGACGAGCTGGCCGGGCTGGACGAACTCAGCCACGGACTCCAGAACAACCCGCACATCCACCGCGTTTTCCAGGCCTCGGACGCCTCCGACGCGCTGCGGCTGTTCTCGCACGACGACCCGGAACTGGCTGCCCGGCGGGCAAGCGGCCTGCCGACGGTCGACGCCGTGTTCGCCGACATCGACATGCCCGGCCTGTCCGGCATGGAGATGTCGCGCGTGATCGCGGCGATGAACCCGTCGCCGGTACTGGTGTTCGTCACCGGGCACGCCGAGGAAGCAGTGAACGCGTTCGACCTCGGCGCGGTCGACTACGTCCTCAAGCCGTTCCAGCAGGACCGGCTCGACCGGTCGGTCGCGCGGGTGCGCGAGAAGCTGGCCACGGTCACGGGCCCGCCCGCCGGCCAGGGCGGGGCCGAGCCGGTGAAGACCGACGACGAGGTCATCCCGGTCGAACTGGCGGGCACCACGAAGCTGATCCCGCGCTCGTCGGTCCGCTGGGTGGAAGCGCAGGGCGACTACGCGCGACTGTTCACCACCGAGGGCAGCCACCTCGTCCGGATCCCGCTCGCCCAGCTGGAAGAACGCTGGGAGAAGGCCGGATTCGTGCGGATTCACCGGTCCTTCCTGGTCGCGCTGCCGCTGATCACCGAAATGCGGATGGGCCAGGGCGGCTACCAGGTCGTGATCGGCAACGAGGAGAAAGTGCTGCCGGTCAGCCGCAGGCACACCCGGGCGCTGAAGGACCGCATCGTCGGTTCCGGCCGGGGCGGCTAGCCGTCGATGTCCTCGCCCGAAGACCCCTACCACCGGCTCGAGAACGGAGTCCGCAAACCGGACCCGACGCTGGGCGTGCGGCCGGAGGACCGCGCGGTGGTCGAACCGGTGCCGCCCGCTCCCGAACCGGTCCCGCGCTCCAGCGAACCCGCGCACGTGCGGCCGAAACGGGAACGCGTGGTGCTCGCCGATTCGCGGCAGTCGTCGGCGCGGATGCGCGGGCGGGTCGAGCTGGAAGAACAGACCAGCTGGGGAAAACTGCTGGTCCGCGACCTGGTGAAGGTCCAGTTGCGCACGTCGGTGTGGCTGGCGGTGCTCGTGCTGGTCGTGCTCGGGATGCTGCCCGCGCTGTTCTATTTCCTCCCCGCGGTCGCGCGGTTCACCGTGATCGGCATCCCGATCCCGTGGCTCGTGCTCGGCCTGCTTCCGTTCCCGTTCCTTTTCGCCGTCGGCCTCTGGTACAACCGGCTCGCCGAGCGGCACGAACGCGACTTCGTCGACATGATCGAGAACTGACCCGCGCGGGGGATGCGTTCGCTGGTGGCGGCGCGTCCCGGAAGCGTGCGGTCGTGCGAGGATTCACGCCGTGCAGCTGACCCCGTGGACGTTGACCGGCCTCGCGCTGGTCGCCTTCGCGACTTACTACCTTGGCTTCCGTTCGTCGCGCGGGGCCACCAGCACGCACGACTTCCTCGTCGCCCGCCGAACCGTGCGCTCCAGCCGCAACGCGGCGGCGATCTCCGGCGAATACCTGTCCGCGGCGTCGTTCCTCGGTGTCGCGGGCATGGTGCTCAAACAGGGCGCCGACGCGACCTGGTACCCGATCGGTTTCACCGCCGGGTATCTCGCATTGATGCTGTTCGTCGCCGCGCCACTGCGCCGATCCGGTGCGTACACGCTGCCGGACTTCGTGGAGGCCCGGCTCGGTTCGCGAGGCCTGCGCCGCTTCGCGACCGCGGGCGCGGTGTTCATCGGGATTCTGTACATGGTCCCGCAGTTGCAGGCCGCCGGTTTGACGCTCGCGCAGATCGTTCCGGTGCCGGCGTGGGCGGGCGCGCTGCTCGTCATCGTCCTGGTCGCGGTCAACGTGATCTCCGGCGGGATGCGCGCGATCACCGTGGTCCAGGCGTTCCAGTACTGGCTGAAGCTGTTCGCGATCGCCGTGCCGACTTTCGTGCTGTGCATGGTTTTCTTTGCCGGCGGCGGCCCGGGCGGCGTGCGTGCGCTCGGTGCGCCCGCGCCGCCGGTGTTCCCGTCGGACACCAAGGTGACGGTGCAGACCGATGTCACCGTGAAGGTCACCACCGAGACGTTCTTCTACGCACACGGCCACATCGACGACGGTCCCGCGGGCGGCATGGCGCGCTGGTCGCCGCTCGTGCCGCACAAGGTGTCCGCGGGGACGACGCTGGAATTCGCCGCGGGAACGCCGGTGCCGGTCGTGAGCGACGCGCCCACGTCGAACGACGCGTGGCTGCATCCGGCGTCGAACGGCATCACCGACCTGCTGCAGACGTACTCGCTGATCTTCGCGCTGTTCCTCGGCACCATGGGCCTGCCGCACGTGCTGGTCCGCTTCTACACCAACCCCGACGGCAAGGCCGCGCGCCGCACCACCGTGCACGTCCTCCTGCTGCTCGGGCTGTTCTACCTGTTCCCGACGATGTTGGGCGCGCTCTCCCGGATGTATGTGCCGCAACTGCTGCTCACCGGCAACACCGACGCGGCCGTGCTGTTGCTGCCGACCGCGGTGCTGCCGGGCTGGCCAGGGCAGATCCTCGCCGCGGTGACGGCTGCGGGCGCATTCGCGGCATTCCTCTCGAGCTGCTCGGGCCTGCTGGTGAGCGTGGCCGGCGTGGTGTCGACGGATCTGCTGCCGGGACGGGTCAAGGACTTCCGGGTCGCGGCGTTGCTGGTCGCGATCTGCCCGATGGCGCTCACGCTGATCTTCCGCACCGAGGACATCTCGCTCTCGATCGGGATGACGTTCGCGCTCGCCGCGTCCACATTCAGTCCGCTGCTGCTGCTCGGCATCTGGTGGCGCAAGCTCAGCTGGCCGGGCGCGCTGGCGGGAATGGTCGTCGGCGGCGGGATGGTGCTCGGCGCGCTGGCGTACAACATCGTGTGCGAGTACACCGGGGACAAGATGCCGTGGTTCACCATTCAGCCCGCGCTGATCTCGGTGCCCTCGGCGTTCCTGGCGACCTACGTGGTGAGCAGGCTGACCAGGTCCGGCCGCCCGGAACTGGTGAACGACATCATGCTGCGCCTGCACGCCCCCGACCCGCTCGGCCTGATGCGCGACCGCGCGGTCGCCCGGTTCGGCCAGGCCGACGAGAAACTGCGGGCCGGCCGGGGACGCCACCGCAAGGCTTAGCGGTTAGCGTTCCTCACACGCGTACAACGTCCTGACATGGGAGCATGGAACCTGTGGTGAGCCCTGCTGAAATTCCGACCGCTGAAGTCCGCGACCTGCCCGCGGACGTCGCACTGCTCGACGTCCGCGAGGACGACGAGTGGGCCGCCGGGCACGCCCCCGCCGCGGTGCACATCCCGCTCGGCGAACTGCCCGCGCGAGTCGGCGAACTCGCCGAATTCCCCGAGGACAACCCGGTCTACGTCATCTGCCGCTCCGGCGGCCGCTCGGCGCGCGCCGCGGCCTGGCTGAACGCGAGCGGCTGGGACGCGGTCAACGTCGCGGGCGGAATGGGAGCCTGGGCGCGCGAAGGCCGCCGCATGGTGAGCGAAAACCCCGACGCTGAACCCGAGGTTCTCTGACGGATGCCTGCCCAGTCTGTTCCCGAGCCGCCGGAATCCTCGGATCCGGCGTCGTTCGTGCCTGGCTTCGGCCGGGACGAGGGGGACGGTGCCCCGCCGGTTGACGCAGGTCACGGCGGGGTTGGGCACGGTTCTCCCGGCACTGGCACTGGCACCGGCACCGGCACCGGGGCTGGGGTTGGGCACGTCGGGCCGGGCGCTCCGGCTGGCGGACCTGTCCCCGGTTGGGCTGGCTCGGTGCCGCAGTTCGGCGCGCAATCGCATTCTGGCCAGCCCAGCGGCGGGCAACAGGGTGCGCAGCCGTATCCCGGTCAGCAAGGTGGTGCCGCGCAGCCCGGGCAGCCCGGCATGGTGCCGCAACCCGGTGCCGCGCAGCCTGGAGAGCCGGGTCTGGCACCGCAGCCTGGTGCCGCATCGCATGGGCAACCGGGCCTGGCACCGCAGCCCGGTGCCGCATCGCATGGGCAACCGGGCCTGGCACCGCAGCCCGGGCAGCCAGGCCAGGCATCGCAGCTCGGCGAGCAGGGTGGTGCCGCGCAGCTTGGGCAGCCCGGCACAGCGCCGCAGCCCGGACAGCCGGGCGCTGCCGTATCGCCCGGGCAGCCAGGCCCGCCACCGCAATCCGGCCACCAGGGTGGTCCCGCGCCGCATGGGCAGTCGGGCCCGCCGCCGCAACCCGGCCATTGGGCACCGCAGCAAGCCGGGGCGGTGCATCCTGGCCAGCAGTTCGCCCAGCCGTACCAGCAGCAGTACCCGGCGCAGGTCTACCCGCCGCACCCCGCGTTCGCGCGCCCGTTCACCGCTGCTCCGCAAGGTCCGATCCACCGGCCCGCGCCGCAGCAACCGCAGGCGAGTCCGCCGAAGCGGGCGGCCAAGTTGCGTTGGGTCGCGTCCCCGCCGCCGAGTGTCGTTCGTCGTCGGCGTGCCGTGCCCGCGACGCCCTACTCCGGTCCGCCGTCCTATCCGGTGCCGCCGCGCTGGGGGTTCCCGAACCTGACCTGGCGCCGGCCGACGAACGTGCCCGGCACCGCGTCCGGCGAAATCCGGCCGATCGACCGGATCCCGGTGCTCGCGCGGAGCCTCACCACGATCCTCTGGACTTTCGCCGTTCTCGCCGTGATCGCGGCCGGGGCGGAGATCTGGCGGTACGCGCTCCTCGTGGAGAGCCGCGATTCCGCGCTGAACAGCAGCGTCGTCGGGTTCTCCGACGCGTTCGTCATGCTCGCCGGCCTGCTCACCACGATCTTTTCGCTGCTCCCCGCCGGGCTCTCGGTCTGGTGGCTGCTGGTCGCCCGGCAGGCGGCTGCCGACGAGGCCGATGAAGCGCCGCCGCGGCCGGTCTGGCAGGTGCTCGTGGGCGTGCTGGTGCCGATCGTGAACCTGCCGCTCGCGCTATCCGTGGTCAGCGAGCTGGAGCACGCCGTGCTCCGCCGGTCCCGCGACAAGCGGCCGAAGCCGTCGCGGCTCGTGCTCGGCTGGTGGGGTGCGTGGGTGGCGAACTGGGTCCTGTTGATCGTCACGATCATCTGGCGGATCCGGCCGGGCGTGCAGGCGATGGCGGACAGCGTCCTGCTGGTCGCGTTCACCGACCTCGCCGCGGCCGTGCTCGCGATCGGTACCGCGCTGGTGATCCGGCGGTTCTCGGATCTGCTGATGCCGATCGCCCCGGAACGTCTGCGCGACTTCCGCGTGCTCAAGATCGAAGGCGCGCCGGAGCCGGAGCTGCGGACCGCGCGTCCGGTCGGCGCTGCGCGTTAAAGGTCGCCGAGCGCCGGTTCCAGCTGGCCGAACGCGACCGCCGCGGAATCCCGGATCTGCTCCACCAGATCGTCCGGCTTGACGTCCTGCCAGGTCAGCCGCCAGACGTCGTCGAGAAGAAGCCGCAGCACTGACGTGAGGTGCGCCCCGGCCGTCCGCGACAGCATCTCCCGGTCCGGATGCCGGTCGAGCAGCGCGGCGGAGAGCTCGAATTCCCGGTCGACGTGCATGTCCCGGAGCGCGGACGTGAGGCGTTCGCTCTGGCGCACCATCCGGACGAAGGACACGTCCGCGAACCCGAGCAACGCGCTCGCCTTGTCCAGCTCCGCGAAGCACCCGTCCCGTACGGCGATCAGCGCCGGCGTGTCCGGGTCGGCCCGGACCAGGTTCGCCGGCCAGTCCACGAAGTCGTTCCGGATGTCGAAGACCAGGTCTTCCTTCCGGCTGAAGTGATTCGTGACGGTCATCTTGGCGACTCGCGCCGCCTCCGCGACCTCGGCGATCGTCACCTGGTCGAACCCGCGCTGGATGAACAGCCGCGTCGCCACCGCCGAGATCGTCTGCCGCGTCTCCAGCTTCTTCTGCTCCCTGAGGCTCATCCCGCCCAGTGTACTAGGTCCGACCTAAAATTGTGCTTGACCCATTAACTAGGTTCGACCTAATCTCAGGTCCGACCTAATGAAGGGGGTGAGGCAATGACCACGCAGCTTCCGGCGGCTCCGGTCTCCGATGCCGGGCTTCGCCGGCTCGGCGGGGTGCTGATCCTGGGCGCGGTGCTGTCGATCCTCGACGCGACGATCGTGTCGGTCGGGATCGGCGTGATGGCGCGTGATCTGGACAGTTCGCTGCCGACCGTGCAGTGGGTGGCCAGCGCGTACCTGCTGGCCGCCTCGCTGACCATTCCGCTGTCCGGCTGGCTTTCCGACCGGTTCGGCGGCCGTCAGGTGTGGATCGCGGCCGTCGGGCTGTTCACGCTGGGGACGGTGCTGTGCGGGTTCGCCTGGTCGGCTCCGGCGCTGATCGCGTTCCGCGTGCTGCATGGTCTAGGCGGCGGTCTCATGCAACCGGTCGGCCAGGCGATTTTCGCGCAGGCGGCCGGTCCGCGACTGGGCCGGATGATCGGCGTCGTCACGCTGCCCGCGACCGTCGCGCCGGTGCTCGGCCCGATGCTCGGCGGTGCGCTCGTCCAGGACCTCGGCTGGCGCTGGCTGTTCTTCGGGCTCGTGCCGTTCGGCGTCGCCACCTTGCTGCTCGCCGTCCGGGTGCTGCCGCGCGAGGAACCCGCTGGCACGCGCGATCCGCTCGACGTCCGCGGCCTCCTGCTGCTCCCGCCGGGACTCGGCGCGCTCGGCTACGGCCTAGGCGAAGGTTCCAACACATTCGCCATCGCCGGTGCCGTGCTGCTGATCGCGTACGCCTGGCACGCTCGGCGCGCGCAATCGCCGCTGCTTGATCTGAAGTTGTTCGCGCACAAGGCTTTCACTGTCGCGAGCGCGAGCACCTTCTTGCTGGGCGCGTCGCTGTACAGCTCAATGTTGCTGCTTCCGCTTTACTACCAACAAATCCAGCACACGTCCGCCTTCGCCGCTGGACTCCTGCTCGCGCCACAGGCATTGGGATCAGCCGTCGTCCTTATCGCGGGCGGAAAGTTGCTGAACCGCTTCGGCTCGCGAACCGTCATGCTCACCGGCATCGGGTTGTCGCTCGTGGGCACGGTCGCTTTCACTCAGCTCGGCGATTCCCCCAGCCCGACCCTGTTGACAATTTCGCTGCTGATCCGTGGGTTCGGCCTAGGCGCGACCACGACGCCCGGGATGACGATGCTCTACACCTCGCTGGAACGCAGCCAAATCCCGCGTGCGGCGAGCGCGATCAACGTCGTCAACCGCATCGGCGGCTCGCTGGGCACGGCGCTTCTGGTGGCGGTTCTGCACGCGCAACCACCCGGTGCCGCCGCGTTCGGCACCACGTTCACCTGGGCACTTGGCCTTTCCCTGCTGAGCTTTGTCCCCGCTCTCTTCTTCCCGAAAGGAAACCGCGCATGACGCTCCGCCTCTTGGCCGTGCACGCCCACCCCGACGACGAATCAAGCAAAGGCGCCGCGACTCTGGCCCGCTACGCAGCCGAGGGCGTCGACGTCCTGGTAGCCACCTGCACCGGCGGCGAACGCGGCGATGTGCTCAACCCAACTTTGGACCGAGAGGACGTCCGGCGGGATCTGCCTGCCATCCGTCGGCGGGAAATGGCTGACGCGGCAAGGATTCTTGGCATCCGCCAGACATTCCTCGGCCACGTCGACTCGGGTTTGGCCACGCCTTCCCCGGCTGGCAGCTTCGCGGAGATTCCCTTGGCGGAGGCGACAAAGCCGTTGTTGGAGCTGATGCGGGAATTCCGTCCACAGGTGGTGGTCACCTATGACGAGACTGGCGGTTATCCACACCCCGACCACATCCGCACGCATGAGGTCACCACCACGGCGTTCGACGAATCCGACGACGGCAGTCCGCGCAAGCTCTACTACCTGGCCACCCTCAGCCGATCCTGGTTCGCAGCCATGCACGAGGCGACGATCGCGGCTGGTGAGGAGTCGTTGATGGGCCCGGTTCTGGACGAACTGCCGCCGACGGACGTGCTCACCGTGACCGCCCGCGTCCGCTGCGAAGAACACTTCGCGACCCGGGACGCGGCGTTGCGCGCGCACGCCACGCAGATGGATCCGGGGCATCCGTTTTTCGCTCACTCGCGCGAGATCGAGCGAAAGACTTGGCCCTGGGAGGATTACCACCTTGCCCGCACGAACGGTTCCGTCGCGCCAGCCGCCGGGTTGGAGGACGACTTGTTCGCGGGCTTGCGCTGAGGTGTTGTCGTGAGCGACGTTGCCGGTTAGATGCCGCTCACGAGCCCTGCCTCAGGCGGTCACCGGCAAAGTCCGCAATCCGCGGATCACGAACTCCGGCCTCCGCTCCGGCTCCGCGGCGAGCCGCAACTCCGGAAGCCGCTTCGTCAACGCCGTCAACGCGGCCGCGATCTCCACCCGGGCCAGCGGTGCCCCGACGCAGTAATGGATCCCCATCCCGAAACCGAGGTGCGCGTTCGGCGACCGGCCCACATCGAGGGTGTCCGGGGCGTCGAACACCTTCGGATCGCGTGCCGCAGCACCCAGCAGCGCGCCGATCTTCGAGCCCTTCGCGACCCGGTGACCAGCGATTTCCACGTCCTCGGTCGCCGTGCGCTCGAACAACTGCAACGGAGAATCGAAGCGGATCAGTTCTTCCACAGCCGAGTCCAGCAACGTTGGGTCGGACCTAAGCCGCTCCCATTCCGGGTAGTGGGTGAGCAGTGCGGTCACCCCGTTGCCGATCACGTTCACCGTCGCCTCGTGCCCGGCCATCAACAACAACACCGCGGTGGCGACGACCTCGTCGGGGGTCAGTTCGCTCGCGGTCAGGTCCCGGACGATGCCGCGAGGGGAGCCGGCGACGACCTCGCGCAGGTACGCCACGAAATCGGCCGCGGCCTGCTCGGCGGCGTCGCGGCCGTCCTCGGAGAGGCCGTATTCGTACATCTTCACGATGGCGTTGCTCCACGTCACCAGCTGCGCGCCGTCCGACGTCGGGACGCCGAGCAGTTCGGCGATGACCGCGACCGGCAGTGGTTGCGCGAGGTGTTCGAGCAGGTCCGCGCTGCCGTCGGCGGCGATTTTCGCGGCCAGGGTGTCCACCATGGACTCCGCGAGTTCCGCGACCATCGGACGCAGCCGCTGCACGTGGCCCCGGCCGAATTCGCCCGCGATGACGCGGCGCAGGCGGGTGTGCGCCGGCGGTTCGTTCTCCAGCAACGAGTTGCGGTGCAGCAGGTTGAACGACGCGAACCGTTCGAGCGGCTGCGCGTCGGTCCAGATGCGGCCGAGCCCGCGGTGCCGGAGCACGGCGGCGGACGCGGCGTGCGAAACCGTGATTGCGATGCCGAGGCCGTCGTGCTGGTGCACCTCGCCTTCGGCGCGCAGCGCGGCGAACGCGGGGTACGGGTCGGCGAGGAAGGCGGGATCGCGAGGGTCGAACACGAGCTGACTCTAACCCGCGAGCCTGGACGGCCGGTCCCTTCGATAGCGTCTGACATCGAGTTCCGAGGAGGCTGAAATGGGTAAGGGCGCGCGTAAGAAGGGTCCCAAGCCGGACCGCAAGCCGAAGGTGCGCGACGTCTTCGTCGGGCAGCCGTTCGAGGGTCTGGCCGCGGAGCCGGAGCTGATCGCGTTGCGCGAGTTCGTCCCGTCGGCCACGGCGAAGCTGACGCTCGCCGACGGCGGCGACGTCACGCTCGGCACGGTGCTGCCCATGGCCGCCGCGGCGTTCGTCCGCTCGGACGGCGAGCGGTTCCTCGGCCTTCAGGTGCAGACCCGGTCCTCCGACATCAGCCGCGACCTCGGCCGTGCGCTGCGCTGGCTGCTCGACGCCGAACCGGGCGACGTGCTGTCGGTGCCGGACACGACGTCGCCCACCGACCCGGACGAGCACAACCGGCTCCAGGACCTGCTCGTGCCGAGCGCGGAGCTGGAGGTCGCCCTCCACACCGACTTCGCGTGGTGGCTGCCCGAGGACGCGGACGCGACCGGCGACGTCGCGGTCTCCCTCGAACGCGCGAACGCCGCGATCATGCCCACCGACCGGCTCGGCTCCGGCGCGTACTGGGTGCTCGCCGGCGAGAAGGCGCACCTGCGCTGGGTCCGCCCGGAACCGGAGAACCTGCTGCTGCAAGCGCTTGCGCGGCTGTCCGCGGCCGGCACGCTCGGGCTCGGCGAGGGCACCCGGTACGCCGGGTCGTTCCGTGCGCACGGCCTGCTCGTCCCGGTGTGGGACCTCGACCCCGAGGCGCACGCGCGGGAGTGGGCCGAGCCCAAGGACCAGCTCGGCGCCCGGCTGGACGAGGCGCTCAAGTCGCTCGACGCCGAGCCGCTCAACGCCGCCGAGCGGCGTGCCCGCGACGGGCTGATCGGACGCCAGCTCACCATCCGCTGACTTGTCCACCTGTGGACAACTCGACCCGAGTTGTCCACAGGTGGATGATCGCCGCGTGATCCTCCACATCTGCACCCGCGCCGAGTGGGCCGCGGTGCCCGCCGACGGCGAATACCGCGCGTCCTCGCTCGACGACGCCGGATTCATCCACTGCTCGGACCCGGGCACCGTCGCCCTTCCCGCCAACGCCGTCTTCCGCGGCCAATCCGGTCTGGTCCTGCTGGAAATCGACCCCAAGCTGGTCGACGCGCCCGTCCGCTGGGAGGACGGCGACCCGCCGGACCCGCGCGGAATCCAGTTCCCGCACATTTACGGGCCGATCCCGCGAAACGCTGTGGTCGCGGTACACGATTTCCCCACTGACGCGGACGGTGTCTTGAAGCTGCCCGAGTCGCTTTCCGTGCGCTGACCTCAGTTGTCCACAGCTACGGAAAGTAGCGACGGAGACGGGACAACCCTCGGGGGCGCTCATGCGTGGTGGGGATGACGAGGAACCGTCGCTCGACGCGGTCATCCGGGGAGGGGGCGATACGGTGACGGCAGCCGCATTGCCTCTGACCAGCGGGGATCCGCCCTGGGCCGGTCAGCAGGCGGAGACGGTCAACGCCATCACGGACTTCGGCGACTTCGTGCGCGAGGCCCTGCCCGGGCTGCTCCGCTACGGCCACGTCCTCACCGGAAACCCGCACGACGCCGCGGACCTCGTGCAGACCGTGCTCGAAAAGATCGGTGCACGCTGGTCGTACGTGCAGCAGAAGACCGGCGACCCGCTCGCGTACGTGCGGCGTTCGATAGCGAACGCGCACGTCAGCCGCTGGCGCCGGACGCGGCGGGAGAACCTCGTCGCGGATCTGCCGGACACCAGCCCGTGCGCGCCGAAGGACCCGTTCGAGCACGAGCCGCTGTGGCAGGCGCTGCGCGACCTCCCGCCGCGGCAGCGCACGGTGATGGTGCTGCGGTACTACGAAGGACTGTCCGAAGCGGAGATCGCCAAGGCGCTGGACATCAGCCAGGGGACGGTGAAAAGCCAAGCGAGCAAGGCGATCGCGTCCCTGCGGGCGAAACTGAGGAACCAGGAAGGAGGCGACGCCGGGTGAGTCAGCCCGACGATCTGGAACAGCGGCTCCGCGCCCTCCTCGCCGACGACCGGCTAGCCGTCGAACCAGCCGAGGACGCCGCGTCGGCCATCGTGGCCGGCGCGCGCAGGCGGCGGCGCAGGCAGCGGGTCCTGACATCCGCGGCCGGGGCGGTGTGCGTGCTCGCGGTGGGGTCGGCCGGGCTGGTGGCGATTCAGTTGCGCACCCAGCCCGCCGCGACCGGCGTCGCCGCCCAGCAGGTCGCTTCGGCGCAGCCCACGCTGCCTTCTTCGGTACCCGAGCCCCCGTCGAGCGCCGAATCAACGCAGGTGCAAGCGCCGCCCGTGCCGATGGAGCCCACCGTGGCCGACCCGCCGGTGCCGCCCGCGCGTCCGCACCACACGAAGCCGGCGCCGCCGAAGACGACGCCGCCGAAAGCCGTGTCCGGAGCGCTGGTGACCGCGGACGGCCTTGGCGCGGTGAAGCTCGGCATGACCGAGCAGCAGCTCACCGACCAGGGCATGAAGCTCACGACGGTGAAAGAGTCGGCCGGCTGCACTTACTACGACGTCAGCGGTGGCGGGGTGCCTCCCTCGACGGCTGTCGTGTCGGCGGAGAACGGCGTGGTCGCGGTGAAGCCCGACGGTGCCGCGCACACCCCGGAAGGCGTGGGCGAAGGGTCGCCGAAGGACCAGGTCACCGCGACCTATCCGGGTACGTCGGAGTCGGGGAGCGCACTCGTGTCGCCGACCGGTGACCAGGGCGCGTACCACTTCACGCTGGATTCGGACGGGGCGGTCCAGGCCATCGAGGTCCGGGCGAAGACGCAGGACTGCGCCGGCTGAAAAATTCCGTGAGCCGATGTCGATCTGGCTCCGCGCCGCTCGTGTAGCGGGTGACGGGCCGATTGGCGGCCCGCGGAAGCGGAAGGACATCCCCGATGCGTTCGATCAGCGTCACCCTGAGCATCACCCTCGACGGCGTCGTCCAAGGCCTCGGCCGCAGCGACGAGGACACGCGCGGTGGGTTCGACCTAGGCGGCTGGGGCAATGGCTACAGCGACGACGTCATGGCCCGCGAGATGGGCAAGGGCATGAGCCGGCCTGGGGACATGCTGTTCGGCCGGCGCACCTGGGAGGACTTCGCCACGGCTTGGGGGCCGCGGACGGACGGGAATCCGTTCACCGCGCACATGAACGCGGCGACGAAGTACGTCGTCTCGACCACCCTCGACAACGCGGACGCCTGGCAGAATTCGGTGCTGCTGCGGGGCTCCGCGGTAGAGACCGTGGCGGAGCTGAAAGCCTTGCCGGGCAAGGATCTTTCGATCATCGGCAGCGTTTCGCTCGTGCGCGCGCTGCACGCCGCCGGGCTGGTCGACCGCTACACCTTGCTGATCCATCCGCTGACCCTCGGCCGCGGCGCGCGGCTGTTCGAAGGACCGGCTCCGCTGACCGAGTTTTCGCTCGACGGCAGCGTCGCGACCACCACCGGCGTGCTCATCGCGCACTACGTGCGGCGCTGAAGTTATCCACATGGGGAAGCCCGGTTGTCCACACTGGGGACAACCGGGCTTCCGGCACGTGTCGAGCGCTTACAGCGCGCCACCCGCGACCGGGGGCATCCCGGCGTCCGCGCCGGCGTCGCCGACGGCCTCGCGGTGCAGGAACTTCTCGATCTCGTAGACGTTGTCACCCGCGCGGCGCGCGACCGTGACGAGCGTCGACATCTGGGAGATCTCCTCGACCTGCTCCTTGAGGAACCACTGGGTGAACTGCTCGCTGATGTAGTCCTCCTCGGCTCGCGCGGCCTTCGCGAGCGCGGAGATGTCGGCAGCGACCTCCTTCTCCTGCTCCAGCGCGAGCTCGAGCAGCTCGAGCGGAGCGGAGAACTCGTTGCGCACCTCGCCGGTGCCCGGGACCTCGACGTGGTGGTCGCGGTCGAGCATGTACTGGACGAGCGCCATCGCGTGATTGCGCTCCTCGACGGACTGCTTGTAGAAGTGCTTCGCGAGCTGCGGCAGGTCCTCGTTGTCGAACCAGACCGCGAGCGCGATGTACTGCTGGGAGGCGTTGAACTCGTTGTGGATCTGCGCCTGCAGCAGTTCGTAAAACTTCGAGCGCGGTTCTTTCTTCGTAGCGGCCATGTCCATCACCGTACGTCAATGTCCGATTATTTTCCACTTTTGGCTGGTGATCTCCACCCTATTAGGGTTACCATTCCTCAAGAAGGAAATGCTTATTTTGGTTAGCCTTCCCTTAATATGTGCGCCCTTATTAAGGAGAGGCTAACTTTTCTTTGCCGGGGGATCGCGGCGCACCGGGCACGACATGCAGCGCGGGCCGCCGCGGCCGGACCCCAGTTCGGACCCGGTGATCGGCAGCACCTCGATGCCCGCCGCGGTGAGTCGTTCGTTGGTCTCCGCGTTGCGTTCGTATCCCACGACCACACCCGGGGCCAGTGCCAGCGTGTTGTTGCCGTCGTCCCACTGCTCGCGCTCCGCGGTGACCGGGTCGAGGCCGGTGTCGATCACCCGCAGCCGGTCGATCTCCATCGCTTCCGCGGCGGCTTCGAGAAACGGCGTCGGGCCCGCCACTTTCACTCCGCCGTCGCCGGTCGGCTTGATGGTGAACGCGGTCAGGGAATCGCGGGCGAGCGGATACATCACGACGGCATCGACATCGACCATCGTGCATACGGTGTCGAGATGCATTGTCGCGCGCGATTGTTCGATCGGTACCGCGAGGACGGTATGCGCGAGTCCGTCGGCGAATACCGAACGCGCGAGCGATTCGGCGCCGGCCGGAGTCGTCCGTTCGCCGACGCCGATCGCGACGACGCCGGGGGCCAGCAGCATCACGTCGCCGCCTTCGATCGGCGCGGAATGCGCGCCGTAAGCGCGGGCGGCGTGGCGGAATCGCGGATGGTAGGCGTAAATGAGGTCGAGCAGCGCCGTTTCCCGCCGCCGCGCGGGCATGGTCAGCGACGAGATCGCGACGCGGTCGCCGATCCACGCGGACGAATCGCGGGTGAACAGCAGATTGGGCAGCGGATCGACGGCGAAGTCGCGCGGATGGTGCATCATCCGCACCAGGGACGCGCCCTCGGCGGACGGCAACTCCTCGAACGTCATGCCCGCCATCAGGACCTCGGCGAGGGTGGGCGCGCCGACGCTCGTGAGATGCGACCTCAGCGAGTCCGCGAGGTCGCTGCCGAGCCGCCGGTCGTCCACCGCGGCGTGGACCCCGGCGGCGTGCGCACGCGGATCTTCCAGCGCGGTGCGGAGAACGTCGGCCAGCAGGAGCACTTCGACGCCACGTCCGCGCAGGACGTCGGCGAACGCGTCGTGCTCCTGCTGGGCCCGGCTCACCCACGGGATGGAGTCGAAAAGCAGCTTGTCGTTGTTGCGGGGCGTGAGCCGTTTCAGCTCGTTTCCCGGCCGGTGCAGCAGTACTGCCCGAAGCGGCCCGACTTCGCTGTCCACCCTGGGAGGTGCGGTGCTTTCGCTCGTCTCGCTCACGAAGTGCGAGCCTAATGAGCGGGCATCACGGGAGCCAGGAAAGACGGCCTTTCAGCAACGAATAGCCGACGAAGGACACCACATCGAACAAAGTATGCGCGGCGATGAGCGGCCACAGCCGGTTGGTCCGCTGCCACACGCGGCCGAACACGAGCCCCATCACGAGGTTGCCGACGAACCCGCCGAACCCTTGGTACAGGTGGTAGGAACCGCGCAGCACCGCGGCGCCGAACAGCGACGCGTTCTCGCGCACGCCGAGCTGCCGCAGCCGCGTGAGCAGATAGCCGATCACGAGCACTTCCTCGGCGAAAGCGTTGCCGAACGCGGAAAGCGTCAGCGCGATCGGCCGCCACCAGGTATCGCCCAAAGTGGACGGTTGCACCGCGAGGCTGAACCCGAGGTGATAGGAGACGAAGTACAGCACGAGCCCGGGAATGCCGATCAGCGCGGCGATCCCGACGGTGATGAGCGCGTCGGAACGGATGCGCCTGCTCAGCCCGATTTCGCGCAGTTTCATCCCGGCCCGCCACAGCAGGTACAGCCCGAGCCCGCCCCAGCCGATCAGCTGCGCGGCGCTCAGCAGCTGCTGGAGCAGGTCCAGCAGGCTCGCCGCCGCGCGCGGGACGTTGAGCTGCACTTGCTGCTGCGCCAACGGGGTCGGCCGCAGCAACGAGTCCACAAGGGACAGCAGGCTGCGCGCGCCGGACAGCCCGAGGGTGATGCCGAAAACGAGGACCAGCTCGATCTTGACCGCCCGCCGCTCGCGCGGATCGGTGAGCTGAGCCGGGAACGCCGGAAGTGCCGGGTTGAGCCAGGATCGCAGGCCCGACGGCCGTCCGGAACGCTCTGTGGTGCGCATGAACGCACGCTACCGTCGGGGTATGCCGAGGACTATCGCCACCAACACGAAGGTCGAGCGCGCCGAACTGGTCGCGTTCCTGAAACCGCGTCACCGCGCGATCCTGGTGACCACCCGCGCCGACGGGCGGCCCCAGCTGTCCCCGAACACCTGCGGCGTCGACGACGAGGGCCGCATCGTCATCTCGACCTACCCGAAGCGCGCGAAAGCGGTCAACCTGCGGCGCGAGCCGAAGGTGTCGGTGTGCGTGCTGTCGGACGAGTGGAACGGTCCGTGGGTGCAGGTCGACGGGACCGCCGAGGTGCTCGATCTGCCGGATTCGGTCGAGCCGCTGGTCGATTACTTCCGCAGCATCTCCGGCGAGCACCCGGACTGGGACGAGTACCGCGAGGCGATGCGCAAGCAGGGCAAGAGCCTGATCCGGATCACGATCGACCGGTGGGGGCCGATCGCGACCGGCGGCTTTCCCCCGGAGCTGGCCGACGACTGACGGTCAGTCCTCGCCGTGCTGGTGGCGCAGGAACGGGCAGCCGAGCAAGCGCCGCAGTTCCGCGGCCAGCTGCGGCGGGCTGTCGACGGTGCGGGAGAACGCCAGCCGGACGTCGTGGTCGCCCGCCGGTGATTCGACGCGCAGGCGCAGGCCGTACCGGTCGAGGCCGAGCGGGCGGATCCGGCCGCCGCGCAGGTCCGCGGGCAGGTGCCGGCCCAGCTGTTCCACCACGTCCGGATGGTCGCTTTCCAGGTGCCGCAGCCATTCGGCCTCGTAATCGTGGAACGGGTCCGGCGGGGCCGCGCTGAACATGTGCGGCCGGAGCGAATGCGTGCCCTCGGCGTCGGCGAGGACCAGCGACGCCGGGGTCAGCCGGAGCAGCGTGAGGCCGTGGCCGACGTCGAGGAGCCGGTGGTCCGGCCGCTGTTCGGCGATCGACACCGCGCGGGCGCGGGCCGACACCTCCGTCAGCGGCCGGAGCCATCCGGTGATCCACAGCAGGCCGCGGACCGGTTCCCGCAGCGCCACTGGGGCGTGGTCGGCGAGCTCGACCATGACGGCGAGCTCGCCGCGCTGAGCCTGCCGGGACGCGCGCACCATCGGGTGCTCGTCCGGCAGAAGAATGCTGACGCTTCCGCTGTGGTGCACGTGATGCAGGACGGGCTCGACGCGTTCGGCCTCGCAGCCGGCGCTCTCGACGGTCGGCATGATCGTCGCCGGGCCGCCGCGGGTCGCGATCGTCTTGGCGCGTTCGGCGGGATTCGGCGCGGGCGGGCGGCGCACGGATACGGGTGCCTCGGTCACGGCTCACCTCCTACTTAGGTGAGCCTAACCTGAATTGCCGCGCGAAGGGAAGAGCGCGCGCGAAGATCACCCACGGGACGGGAAAATGCTGGTCAGCGGATTGGCCTAAGGGAGAGGCCGCGCGGAATCGGCTTATTCGGCCGGTTGATCCGGTGTTGGGAAGACCTGGAAATGCGTCCGCAGAGCGAACGATTTTGTCCCCATGCCGTACGCTACTAGCGTGTCAGTCGTGTCAAGCGCTGTGGAACTCACGCCCCCCGGCCCCCGTGGAATTCCTCCC
Source organism: Amycolatopsis nivea (assembly GCF_004522235.1). Classification (GTDB taxonomy): domain Bacteria; phylum Actinomycetota; class Actinomycetes; order Mycobacteriales; family Pseudonocardiaceae; genus Amycolatopsis; species Amycolatopsis nivea. The sequence continues at coordinate 138,304 of NZ_SDLT01000004.1, read as the reverse complement.
CTGTTCGCGCGGCTCGTCGACGACTCGGCGCTCTTCCCGCCCGCGGACGTCGCGATGCCGGAGGCGCTGCGTGCGCACTTCGAATCGCGCGGCGGGGAACACGCCGGGGTGCTCGGGGTTTTCCTGTGCCAGGCCTCGCGGCTGCCGGAGCTGATCACCGAGCTGATCAAGATCAAGCCCAAGGAGCCGCTGCCGCTGTCGCTGATCATCGACACCGGGCTGGGCGGCGTTCCGAAGGCGATCTCGATCGTCGAATCGCGCAGCGAGCTGCTGTCGCTGCGGATGGTGGAGATGCCCGCCCCGTCCGACGTCGACGAGGTGTGGCTCGAACGGGTCTCGGAGTTCGTGCCCGAGGACGTCATCCGGGTGGTCGAACCGCGCCGCGGCGTCGGCTGGCTGGACGGCGTCCGCAACGTGATCGAGCACGGCAGCTGGCCGAAGATCCGCTGCGGTGGCAAGGCGGGGGAGAACTTCCCCAGCGTGGACGAGGTCGCCGACTTCCTGTCCGTGGTCAGCGGCTCGCCGGGAGCGTCGTTCAAGGCGACGAACAGCCTGCACCGCGCGGTCCGGCACGTCGACCCGGAAACCGGCTTCACGCATCACGGCTTCCTGAACCTGCTCGTCGCGTCGGCGCGCTGCCTCTCCGGCGGCGACGTCCGCGCGGCGCTGGAATCGACCGACGGCAAGGCGCTCGCGGACGAAGCGCGCGCTCTGCCGGAGCCGGCCGCGAAGGCGGTCCGGCAGCTGTTCGGGTCGTACGCGGCGGCGTCCTTCGCCGAGCCGGTGGCCGACCTGGGTGAACTCGAGCTGTTGTGAGCACGGAGGGGTCGCTGACCCTCGACCGCGGTCTGGCGCTGCTGCAGGCGGTGGCCGATTCGGGCGAGCAGGCGGCGACCATCTCCGAACTCGCGGTGACCATCGGCGCGAGCCGCGCGGCGGTGTACCGGCTGCTGGTGCCGTTGGCCGAACGCGGCCTGATCTGGCGGGACGGCACGAAGGTGCGGCTCGGCGTCGGAGTGCTGCGGCTGGCCGGTCAGGTGCTGCCACAGCTGCGCGAGGCCGCGCGGCCGGTGTTGCGCGAGCTGGCCGAGAAGGTCGGCGCTACCGCGCATCTGACGGTGGCGCAGGGCGATCACGCGCAGGCGGTCGCGGTGGTGGAGCCGTCGTGGACGAGCTACCACGTGGCGTACCGGGTCGGCAGCAGGCACGCGCTCGCCGCGGGTGCGGCGGGACGGGCGATGGCGTTGCGGCCCGGCGGCACTGACAAGTGGGCCGTTTCGACCGGCGAGATCGAGGCCGGTGCTTCTGGCGTCGCCGCGCCGGTGCGGGGGGTTCCCGGTCTGCGGGCGAGCGTCGGGGTGATCTCGTTGGAGCCGTTGGCTTCGGACGAGGTGGGGCCGTTGGCGGTGGAGGCGGCTTTGAAGCTTGCCGAGGTGCTGCGGACCTAGCGGCGGGACGCGGCGACCAGCGGGCGGACCATGGTCAGCAGCAGCGCCAGGTCGACCGTGAACAGCAGCCGCTCGAACAACCCGAGCGTCACTTCCTGCTGCGCGGGCCCGGTGAGCAGGGTGAACACGAAACCGCCCAACACCACCGCCACGCTGGCGAAACTCGCGACGGCCAGCCGGCGGATCGTCGTGCGGCGCGGCTCCCACGGGCACGATCGGCCGCCGCGGCGGGTCAGCAGCCAGGCGGCCGTGGGGAGCGCGAGGAAGGCCGTGAGGGCGGCGGCGTTGTGCAACTGGCCGTCGAAGGAACGGGCTTCGCCGTTGGGGTCGACGGGGACTGTCGCGCAGATCGTGAGGCCGGCGCACCACACGCCGAGCAGGATGACGACCGCGGGCGAGCGGCGGGCTTTGACGAGCCCGGCCAGCAACGCCAGCGAACCCAGCGCGAGCGCGAGGCACATGACGGCGAACAGCCGCGCGGCCGAATGGTCGCCGAGCCTGCCGTAGACGTACTCCGACAGCGTCTGCCAGATCGGGCTGATTTGCGCGGAGAGCCGCAGGTGCAGGTCTGTGGCGATGAGCACCGCCGCCCCGATGCCCGCCAGCGCGAGCCTGCCGTGCACCGGCGACACCGGCGACACGGCGGCGCGGGAGGTGGTCGGCACGGGCGCTCCTCGGCGGTCATGGCGGAGGCCATGGCGTCACCGGGGGTTCACCTGGTCCTCGTTCGGGGGTTCCGAAGAGGTTACCCGGCGTTCCTGTGAAACGGCCGTTACCAGAGCAGCTGGGCCAGCGCGAACGCGGCGAAACCGGCGAACACGAACCCGGCGACCCGCTGGATCAGCTTCGGCCGGATCCGGTCGCGGATCTTCGCGCCGATGAACACCGCCAGCCCGGCGACCGACACCAGCGCGACGAACGCGCCGACCCCGACCGCGAACGGGTTGCCGAGACGGGCGACGAGGCCCGCGGTCGCCAGCTGCGAGGCGTCGCCCCACTCCGCGGCGAAGAGCACGCCGAAGGACGTCAGCGCGGAACGCAGGAACGACACCGGCCCGGGTCCGGACCGCGACGCGTCCTCGCCCGCTTCGCTGCCTTCGCTGAAGCCCTCGCGCATGAGCAGGAACGCGCCGACGCCGAACATCGCGGCGACCAGCACCGAAACAAGAGTTTCCGGCAAGAGGGTGAGCAGGCTTCCGAAAGCGACCGCGATCACGCATTGCACGGCGAACGCCACGCATACTCCGGCGAATACCGGCCAGGCGCGGAAACGAGTAGTGAGCACGAGGGTCGCGACGAGCGTCTTGTCCGGCAGCTCGACGGCCAGTACCAGGCCGAACGCGCTGAACAGAGCGATCAATGCGGGAGACATGGGTTCGTGCTCACCCCTTTCACTGCAACGATAAAGGGGAGGTTCAGAAAACCGCAAGCTGATGGGTTTCGCGAATTGCCTGATAAGGTCGGCAGAATGCTCGCCGCTGGTGGGCCGGAATATTTTTTTCGGTGCGCCGAATTCTGTTTTCCGGCTGCGGTACGGTGCGGGTCATGTCTGCTGACCACGTCGTCGTCACCACCACCGTCGACTCCGAGGCCGCCGCGCGCACCATCGCCGCGAGCGCCATCGAGGCCCGGCTCGCCGCGTGCGCCCAGATCGTGGGGCCGATCACCAGCGTTTTCCGGTGGGAGGACGAGGTGCAGACGGCGGCCGAATGGCGGGTCGAGTGCAAGACGGCCGCGGACCGGTCCGGTGCGCTGGAGGAGTTCCTGAACGTGCGGCATCCGTACGACCTGCCCGAGGTCATCGTCACGCCGATCGTCGGCGGCAGCCCGCGGTACCTGTCGTGGCTCGTGGAGGAGACCCGCTGAGCACCACCTGATCGGGGGTAGCTCGGCCTGGGTCCGGACCCGGATTCCAGCAGGTCGGCGGGACGTTGGTCCCGGCTGGTTCAGGACGTGTTGAACTGGCTGGCGCGACTGTGCGCGCGGAGGATCGGACACGTGGATGTCCTTGAGCTCGCGCGGTGGCAGTTCGGCATCACCACCGTCTACCACTTCCTGATGGTCCCGCTGACCATCGGACTTTCGGTGCTGGTCGCGGCCATGCAGACGGCGTGGGTGCGCACCGGCAAGCTGCGGCACCTCAAGATGACGAAGTTCTGGGGCAAGCTGCTGCTCGTCAACTTCGCCATGGGCGTGGTGACCGGGATCGTGCAGGAGTTCCAGTTCGGGATGAGCTGGAGCGCCTACTCCCGGTTCGTCGGCGACGTGTTCGGTGCGCCGCTCGCGATGGAAGGCCTCCTCGCGTTCTTCGTCGAGTCGGTCTTCCTTGGCCTGTGGATCTTCGGCTGGGACCGGCTTCCTCGTCGCGTGCACCTGGCCTGTGCGTGGGCGTTCTCGCTGGCCACGATGGCCTCGGCGTACTTCATTCTCGCCGCGAACTCGTGGATGCAGCACCCGGTGGGCGTCGAGTTCGTGAACGGCAAGCCGACGATGAACTCGATCGGCGCGGTGCTCACGAACAACACGGCGCTCGCCGCGATCCCGCACACGCTCGCCGGCGCGTTCTCGGTAGCGGCGGCGTTCCTGGTCGGCGTGGCCGGCTGGCACCTGTGGCGGCGCCGTTCGACGTCGGACGAACACCGCGAGGTCTGGCGCTCGTCGCTGCGCCTCGGCGGCTGGGTCGGCGTGGTGGCGTTCGCGGTACTGGCGATCACCGGCGACATGCAGGGCAAGCTGATGTTCGAGCAGCAGCCGATGAAGATGGCGTCGGCGGAAGCGTTGTGCCACACGGAAAAGCCGGCGAGCTTCTCGATCATCGCGATCGGCGACGTCGCTAACGCGAACTGCGAGGACGTCAAGACGTTCAACGTGCCCGCGCTGCTGTCCTTCCTGGCGCACAACGACTTCTCCACCGAGGTCAAGGGCGTGGAGAACCTGGTTTCGGAATACCAGGCGAAATACGGCACGAACTACCCGGACGACCCGGCGCTCGGTTCGCTCGCGGGCAAACCGATCGACTATGTGCCCAGCCTGCCGGTGACGTACTGGGGCTTCCGGATCATGATCGGCTTCGGCGCGATCTCCGCGGGCATCGGCCTGCTGGCCCTGTGGCTCACCCGACGCGGCCGAATCCCCGGCGGACGCTGGTTCCCGCTGCTGGTGCTCGGCGGCATCGCGACGCCGTTCATCGGCAACAGCGCGGGCTGGATCTTCACGGAGATGGGGCGGCAGCCGTTCGTGGTCGCGCCCAACCCGACCGGCGTCGAGGGCATGTGGATGTTCACGGCACAGGCGGTGTCGAGGCTGACGGTGGGCGAGGTCCTGACGTCGCTGATCGCGTTGACGCTGCTGTACGCGGTGCTGGGCGTGGTGGAGCTGTACCTGATGCGCAAGTACGTACGGGGCGGGGTGGACGCGGTGATGCCGCCTGCCGCTGCTTCCTCTTCTGACGAAGGTTCGGATGATTCCGATGACCAGGCGCTTTCGTTCGCCTACTGACCCGGTGGAGCGGGCCGGGGTGCCGCCAGAAGACCCGGAGGGCCGGGTCTGGGCGCGGCCCGCTCCACTGGCCTGGACCGGCTGGCGAGACCAGCCTCCCGCCGAGAACGCAGCCCCCGCCCTCACCGGGGGGACGCCCCGTACCCAGCGTAATCGGGTCGTGGCTCTCGCGGGTTACCCACAGCGAATCTGTGGACAACTCGGCGGGTTGTGGATAACTCAGGGCCATCGTGGGGACAACCCGGTGGCCGACCGGATGACGCCGGCGCACGCCGGACGAGGTGAGTGGGCATGACGCTCGAAACGCTGTGGTTCGCGATCGTCGCGTTGTTCTGGCTGGGGTATCTCTTCCTCGAAGGATTCGACTTCGGCGTCGGGATGCTGCTGCCGGTGCTCGGGAAGACGAACACCGAGCGGCGCGTCCTCGTCAACACGATCGGGCCGGTCTGGGACGGCAACGAGGTCTGGCTGATCGTCGCGGCCGGGGCGACCTTCGCGGCGTTTCCCGGCTGGTACGCGTCGCTTTTCTCCGGTGCCTACCTTCCGTTGCTGCTCGTCCTCATCGCGCTCATCGGGCGCGGCGTCGCGTTCGAGTACCGCGGCAAGGTCGACTCCGAACGCTGGCGGCGCGTCTGGGACCGCGTGATCATCATCGGTTCCTGGATCCCTCCGCTGGGCGTCGGGCTGCTGCTCGCGACCACCGTGCTCGGCCTGCCGCTCGACGCGCAAGGCAACCGCGTCGGGTCGCCGTTCGAGTCGGTCCGGTGGGACACGCTGCTGGGCGCGGTGGCGATCGTCGGGTTCTCGCTCGTGCACGGCGCGGCGTTCCTTGCCCTGAAAACGACCGGTGACCTGCGGGAACGGGCACGCATCATCGCGCTGCGCATCCTCCCGGTCGGGCTGCTGCCGTTGGTCGCGTTCCTCGTGGTCGTCCAGGTCCGCGAGGGCAAACTGTGGACGCTCTTCTCGCTGGTGATCGTCGTCCTCGCCGCCGCGGTCGCGTGGCTGCGGCTCTACGTCGACCGCGACGGGCAGGCGTTCGCGGCGCTCGCGGTCGTCATCACGGCCGCCGCGGTGACCTTCTTCGGCGCGCTCTACCCGAACGTCCTGCCGTCCACGCTCGACCCGGCGCACTCGTTGACCATCATGAACAGCGCGGTCAGCCACTACACGCTGACGGTGATGACCTGGGTCGGCGCGTTCGGGGCGCCAGCTGTGCTGATTTATCAAGGCTGGACCTACTGGGTGTTCCGCAAGCGCATCGGCGTCCAGCACATCCCGGCGGTGCACGCACCATGACCGAGCTTCCCGGCCGCGCACCCCTTTCCGCCACCGGGTCCCCCATGGACCCTGTGCGGCCGGGCAAGGGTCCGCTCGGCGCGCTATCGGCCCTGGGGCCGGCCGCGCGCCGAGCGCTGATCCTGGTCGCGGTGCTGTCGTTCGGGAACGCGGTTTTCCTTGTCGGACAAGCTTTTCTGCTGGCGGACATCCTCGCGGACGTGGTCTCCCGGGGGCTGGGGGAAGGGGGCCGCACCGTCCAGTTGGCTGTCCTGTTCGCGCTCGTCGTGGGCCGCGCGGGCACCAGCTGGGCGGTGCGGGTGGTCTCCGCCCGCGCCGCCGCGAGCGCGCAACGCGACCTGCGCGCCCGCGTCGTCGACCACGCGTTGCGCCTCGGCCCGGAATGGCTCGCCCGCCGCGGCCACGGCGAACTCACGACCCTCGTGACCCGCGGCCTCGACGCACTCGATTCCTACTTCCGCGAGTACCTGCCCGCGCTCGTCACCGCCGCGGTCGTCCCCATCGCGGCAGGCGCGGCGATCCTGTGGACAGATTGGCCGTCGGCGGTGATCATCGCCGCGACGGTCCCGTTGCTGCCGATGTTCGCCGTCCTGGTCGGAAAATTCACCGCCGACCGCGTTTCCGGCGCGACGGACGCGGTGCACCGGATGTCCGGCCTGCTGCTCGAACTGGTGCGGGCGCTGCCAGTGCTCACCGCGTTCCGGCGTGCCGATGCCCAGGCCGAAACCGTCCGGAAACTGTCGGACCGGCATCGTCGCGCCACGCTCAAGACGTTGCGTGTCGCGTTCTCCTCGGCATTCGTGCTCGAACTCGCGGCGACGCTCTCGGTCGCCTTGGTGGCGGTCGTCATCGGCGTTCGGTTGGTGTCGGGATCGCTCCCGCTGGCGATCGGACTCGGCGTGCTGATCCTCGCTCCCGAGTGCTACCAGCCGATTCGCGCGGTCGGCGCGGCATTCCACGCGAGCGAGGACGGCGTGGAAGCGGTCCGCCGGGTGACCGCGGTGCTCGCGGAGCCGGTCCCGGCCGAAGGAACGCGGACCGCGCCCTGTGGATCGTTGGTTGTGTCCGACCTAAAAGTCGCTCGACGCGGTGGATTCGCTCCCGACGGCGAGAGTTTCTCCGTCCGGCGCGGCCAGATCGTGTGGCTGCGCGCGCCGAGCGGTGGCGGTAAATCGACCACGCTAGCGACCTTGCTGGGCTTCGTGCCGTCCTACGACGGGTCGGTGCTGGCCGGAGACGTACCGCTGGCTCAGGCCGACCTCGAACGGTGGCGCGCGGGGATCGCCTGGGTCCCGCAGTCGCCGGTTTTCAGCGGCGGCACCGTGCGGGAAGAACTCGCGGTCGCTGGACCGGACGTCGACGCGATGCTCGGCGAACTCGGCCTGCACGGCCTCGCCGACCGTCCGGTCGACCGGCTTTCCCAAGGACAACGCCAGCGCGTCGCCGTGGCTCGGGCATTGTTGCGAGTTCAGTCAGGCGCGTGGTTGCTCCTGCTGGACGAGCCGACCGCACACCTGGACGACGTCAACGCGCGCCGGGTCATGGACGCCGTCGAGCGAGCCGTCGAAAACGGTGCGGCGGCGGTCATCGCTGCGCACGAACGTTCAGCCGCAGTCGCTGTTCAGGACTCGGCTCCCGCGGCGGTCAGTGAGTCCACTTCGGACAGTTCTGATGCCCGACCGCTTCCTTGGCGGATGCTGCTCGACCGACGGCTGTTCTCGGGAGCCCTGTTAGGTGCCTTGGCACTCTTGGCCGGGATCGCCCTCACCGCGACCTCTGGCTGGTTGATCGCCAAAGCTTCGTTGCAGCCGCCGATTCTGACCTTGACGGTCGCGGTCGTCGGGGTGCGCGCGTTCGGACTCGGCCGGGCCGGACTCCGGTATGTCGAACGGCTCGTGACGCACGACGCCGCCTTCCGGATCGCCGGACGGTTGCGTGTTCGGCTATGGAATGCGTTGGTGCGCTTGGGTCCTGCGCGCAGTCTCGAAGCCGGGGAGAGCCAGCGGCGGTTGGTGACGGACGTCGACACGGTGCGCGATCTGCTGCCGCGAGTCGTGTCGCCGCCGATCGTGGTCGGGCTGGTCGCGGCCGGGGCTGTCGCGGTGCAGACGTTGGTGCTGCCGTCGGCCGGTTTGGTACTGGCCTTGACTGTGCTGGTCGGCTTGGCGGCACCGGCGGTCGCGTTGCGGTTGGAGCGACGGGCGACTTCGGCCCTGGCTGCTGGACGCCGGGACGTCGCTGCGCGGGTGCTGGTGCTGTTCTCGTCGGCGGCGGAACTGCTCGCTTACGGCGGGGCGGCTTCGCGTCGCCGCGACTTGGCCTCGACGGACACCCGACTGGCCGCCGACACCCGACGGCAGGCCTTCGGCGCAGGCGCGGCGGATGCACTGATCACGCTGGCGACCGGGGCGGCCGCAGTGGTCAGCACGATGCTGGCGGCGGGCGCGGTCGGCCGTGGGGAGCTGGCGGGGGTGATGGCTCCGCTGCTGGCGTTGGTGCCCTTGGCGCTGGCCGAGGTGTTGGCGCTGTTGCCGCAGGCGGCGGTGCATTGGGACACCCTGCGAGCGGCTCGGATTCGGCTCGGCGCGGTGGTCGGCGAGTCGGAGGTCGGGCGTTCTCAGAGTGCGGCTGGTTTTGCCGGGGGTGTGTGCGAAGCGGATGGCCGAGCGCGCGCTGCGGTTGGTTCCACTGGCGGCATCCACGAAGTAGCAGGTCGCGCGGGAGCGGGGAGGTCGCGGGGTGTGGCTGGTTTTGCCGGGGGTGCGTGCGACGCCGACGCCCGAGCGCATGCTGCGGTTGGTTCCGCTGGGGACATCCACGAAGTAGCAGGTCGCGCGGGAGCGGGGCGTTCGCGGGGTGCGGCTGGTCCCGCCGGGGACGTTGACGAAGAAGCCCGTCGTGCTGAACCGGCGGGTTCCCTTGTCGCTCAGTCCGTCGACGAGCCGGACTTGGAGCGTGCAGCTGCGGTTCGGTTGCGGGGTGCCGAGCTGGGGTGGCCTGGCGGCGAGGCGGTGCTGAAGGACGTCGAGTTGAGCGTGCCGACCGGGGCTTATGTGGCGGTCGTCGGGCCGAGCGGGGCTGGGAAGTCGACGTTGGTGGCGGCCTTGCTGGGGTTCCTCGAGCCTCGTCGCGGCGAGGTCGTGGTGCCGGCGAAGGTGGCTTGGGCACCGCAGGAGCCGATGCTCGTCTCGACCACTGTGGCGGAGAATTTGCGGCTCGCTGATCCGTTGGCGGAGACGTCCGATTTGCGGCGGGTGCTGGATCAGGCGCAGTTGCCGGAGCTGGATTTGGCGACGGTGCTCGACAGCGCCGGGGGCGGGTTGTCTGGTGGGCAGGCGCAGCGGGTCGCGTTGGCGCGGGCGTTGCTGGCGGCTTCGTCGGCGGAGTTGGTGTTGCTTGACGAGCCGACGTCGCATCTCGACGAGCCCACGGCGCGGGCGTTGCGGGCGACGTTGCGTACAGAGCTTGCTGGACGGACGGTCGTGCACGTAACGCACAATGCGGATGAAGAGCTGCAAGCGGACATCGTTTTCGAGGTCCGGGACGGGCGCGTCGTGCGGCGGGCGTTGCCGCGGGTGGCGGCGTGACGGAGGGTTGTTGGTGACGGTCACGATTTCGGGTCTGGGGCAGGGCTCCGCGCTAAGGTCGGAGTTGCTTATGGACCCGACACTCGCCGCGCGCGCCCTATCCGCGGCTACGGAGATCACCAGCACCGCGCTGTCCGGGGACGACCCGGAGGGGGTGCTGGAAACAGTCGTGGCCAGAGCCGTCGAGCTGGCGGACGCGGACCTCGGGCTGGCGATGGTCAGCGCCGATGACGGGCGCGTCGTGGTCGAGGCGGCGTATGGGGTCGACGGCCTTCTCGCCGAGGTGTCGACGGGCGACGGTGACGGCGGGCCGGTCGGGGAACTGCGCGGGCTGACCCTCGGGACGGATTCCGCGGCGGGCCAGGTCGCGCGCGGCAGCGAGCCGATCGCGGCGGAGGACTTCATCGTCGACCCGCGCACGGCCCCGTATGTGCCGGACGAACTGCGCGGGTACGGACCGTTCGCGGCCGCGCCGTTCGGTTCCGGCGGGCGGGTGCTTGGCGCGCTCACGGTGTACCGACGACAAGGTCGCGAGCCGTTTTCCGCGGGCACGGTCGAGATGCTCGCGGCGTTCGCGGCGCAGGCCGGGGTGGTGCTCGCGCTGGCGGAGGGCGCGAACGCGCGGCATCGCGTCACCCTCTACCAAGAGCGCGAACGCATTGCCCGCGAGCTGCACGACGTGATCGTGCAACGGCTCTACGGCACCGGCATGCAACTGGACCGGGTCCGCCGCAACATGCGCAAACGCTTCGCGCAGGCCGACGGGGCCCGGCTGTCCGACGCGATCGACCAGCTGGACCAGACCATCGAGGAAATCCGCGGCACCGTGCGCGCCCTGCGCTCGCCGGAGCCACGGCACGACCCCGGCACCCCGACCGACCTCGCCGAATCCGCGCGCGGTGAAGTGCGCATCGCCGGCGAGCTGCTCGGGTATCCGCCGACCCTGGAGCTGTCCGGCGAGTTCGCCGACATCCCCGCCGAGCGGGCCGACCACATCCGTGCCGCACTGCGCGAGGCACTGTCCAATGTGGTCCGACACTCCGGTGCGAGCGAAACCCGCGTGACGTTGACCCGCGACGCGGAGGGTGTGAAGCTTCGCGTGCGGGACAACGGATCCGGGGTGCCGCAAGGGGTCGCGACCCGGGGGCTGCGGCATCTCGCCGAGCGTGCTGATGCTGCTGGTGGCCGGTTTTTTCTCAATTCTTCGCCGAGTTTGGGGACGCTGGTCGCGTTTGACCTGCCGCTTGAGTGAGTGGTTCGGTGGTTGGGTTGTTGCGCAGGGGTCAGTAAGCCCAGCGGGGGGACGACAGCCGCAGTGTGGCGATGGAGAACTGCGGCTGGCGGCGAGAATCGCAGTGCGGCGACCGCCAAATCGCGGCGCAGCTACGACAGCCGCAGGGCGACGACAGCCGCGCGGCGACGGCAGCCGCAGCGCGGCGACGGCAACCGCGGCGGAGCGATGACAACAGCAGCGGCGGCCACGACTGCTCGGCGCAGCGCCGAACAACCGCTGTGCGGTCACGAACAACGGCAGCGCGGGGACGAGAACCGCAGTGCGGCGACGACTACTGTGGCGCAGCGACGAACAACCGCAGCGCGGCGATCGACGCTGAAGCAGCCATGCCGCAACGTCGACACCGCACGCGCGACCGCGCTCCTTGCAGCTGTGACGGGACGCCCGCCGCGTAGCCACCGCGTACCCACCACGCTGCGACTCCACCGCACGGCAACTCCACCGCATCGGTGACAGTTCGCGTTGCACCGACCGCCGTGACCGGATTGCCTTGGCTGCCAAGGCAATAAGGCAATAACCCGTCCAGCGTCGAGTCCTGAGCGGACTCCGAAGCGGCAGTTACCGCGCCGCGCGCGCACGTCGCGGTAACCACATCGCGTCGAGCTGACATCGGACTCGTCAGGGGCAGCCGCACAGCACGGCGTAGCTCTGCACTGTGTCGTCGACCCCGCGTCGCGGCGACCTAGCGCAGTACCGAAACGCCACCTCGACCTAGCACTGTTTCAAGCCAGCCACCTAGAATCCGCCGCCTCGGATCGCAGGAAACGCGCTGTGTGTGCGTGTCTGAATCGCGTTTGTCCTGAATCGTCGCGGCAAACACGCCGCATCGACCTCGCGCCGTTGTGAACCCACCGCTGTGAACACACCGCGCACCAAGAGATTCAGCCTTCACGAGTCATCGAACACACTCCTTCCTCGAATTCGCTCTGCCACCGAGCCGTTCCCCATGGTAGCGAAGAATCGAACATCCATTCGGCACTCAATTGGGTGAACCACTCCCTGGAAGTCGGCTACCCACAGCTCTGTCTTGGACGCCGAGAACCCCGTCCGCAGCAACGCGGGCGGGGTTTGGGCGCGGAATCAGCAGGGGTCAGTCGCGGTTAGCGAAGAAAGCGCGAATGTCGCCGGCGAGGAGGGCGGGGCGTTCCATCGCCGCGAAGTGGCCGCCTTCCTCGAAGCGGCTCCAGTGCACGATGTTGGTGTTGTCGCGTTCGGCGAAGGTCTTGATGGTCTGGAAGTCGTCCTTGAACACCGCCACCCCGGTGCGCGCGTCGCTCACCCGCGGCTCGGACTGTGCGCGGGCGTTCTCCAGGTAGCTGCGGCTCATCCCGGAAGCGGCGTTGGCGAACCAGTTCACGCTCGCCTCCAGCAGGATCGTTTCCAGCGGCACCAGCGAAGTCCCGTTGCCGAAGGAGTTGAACAGCTCGCTGTAGGCGAGTAATCCGATCGGGGAGTCACTGAGGCCAACGGAAACCGTCTGGGGGCGCGACGCGTTCATCGTGTTGTAGCCACCGACTGATTGAAACCATTGCATGTGCGCCAGGCCGGCGTGATCGGCCGGTTCGAGGCGTTCGAATTCCGCCGGGTCGCCGGACGGGAACGAGAACAGCTGCAGGACGTGCAGGCCGAGGAAACCGTCCGGGTTCAGCACACCGAGCTCCCTGGCGACCATCGCGCCGTTGTCCGAGCCGTGGATTCCGTAGCTCTCGTACCCGAGGCCGCGCATCAAGCGGTCGTACGCGACGGCGACGCGGGCGACCGTCCAGCCCGCTTCGGCGACGGGCTGGGAGAAGCCGTAGCCGGGCGCGTCGGGGATGACGACGTCGAAGGCGTCCTCTTCGCGGCCGCCATGCGCGACCGGGTCGACGAGGCGGTCGATCAGGTCGAGGTAGTCGACCGACGAGCCGGGATAGGTGTGCGCGAGCAGCAGCGGCGTCGCGCCGGGATGGACGGAGCGGACGTGGATGAAGTGGAACGTCTGGCCGTCGATCTCGGTGGTGAAGTGCGGGAAGGAGTTGATCCGCGCTTCGGCGGCGCGCCAGTCGAAGCTCCGCCACGCCTCGAGCGCCGTCCGCAGGTAGGCGTTCGGGGTGCCGGCGTCCCAGTCGTCGGTCGGCGACGGCTGCGGCAGGCGGGTGCGGGCGAGGCGGTCGTGCAGGTCCGCGAGTTCGGCGTCGGTGACCTCGACGGTGAACGGGCGGAGGGCGAGGGAGGCGGTTGCGTTCGTCATGAGAAGAACACTAGGAGGCTATTAGGTAGGATCAGTTCCTAATAGAATAAGGAGTTTCGATGGCCGATCCGACGGCGCGGTTGCTGGCGCTTCTCGCTCTCCTGCAGACGGCCGCTGGGCGGAGCGGCCGGGAACTGTCGGAGCGCCTGGGCGTCTCGGCCCGCACGATCCGGCACGACGTCGAACGGCTGCGTGACCTGGGCTATCCCGTCGAGGCGACGCGCGGGAACGTCGGCGGCTACCGGCTGGGCTCGGGCGGGAAGCTGCCGCCGCTCCTGCTGGACGACGAGGAGGCGGTGGCGGTCACGGTCGGGCTGCGGGCGGCGGCGGGTATCTCCGGGATCGAGGAAGCCGGCACGCGGGCGCTCGCGAAGCTCGAACAGGTCCTGCCGTCGAGGCTGCGTCCGACGGTCGACGCCCTGCGCTCGACAATCGACCGCGGTCCGGAGAACACCGGCACCGACGCGCCCGATCCGGAGGTCGACGGCACCGTGCTGCAGGAGGTCGCACGGGCGATCCGGCACGTCGAATGGCTTCGGTTCGACTACGCGGACGAACTGCGGCTGGTCGAGCCGTACCGGTTGCTCAGCTGGCAACGACGGTGGTACCTGGTCGCGCGCGACCCGCAGGACGGCAGCTGGGCGACCTACCGCGTAGACCTGATGCAGCCGCGGATGCCGACCCGCCGCCGGTTCGAGCCGAATCCCTTGCCCGGCGGGGATTACACCGCCTTCGCGATGCGCACGATCGCGGCAAGCGGGTGGATCGTGCACGCGCGGCTGCGCATCGACGCCCCGGCGGACGAGGTGCTGGCGCGGATCAATCCGACGGTCGGCGTCGTCGAACCCCTTGACGAGCACCAATGCGTACTCGTCACCGGCGCGGACAGTTTGGACACCGTGGCTGTCTACATTGGAATGCTGATGATGGACTTCACGGTCGAATCGCCGCCGGAGCTGATCCCGCGGCTGCGGCTGCTGTCCGAACGCTACGGTCGCGCCGTCGCGGGCAGCTGATTCACTTGCCGCGCCGGGCAATCCACGCCGCGGCCTGGGTGCGGCGCTGCATGCCGAGCTTCGCCAGCACGGACGTCACGTAGTTCTTCACCGTTTTCTCGGCGAGGAAAAGCCGTTCAGCGATCTCGCGGTTCGACAGCCCCTGTCCGATCAGCTCCAGGACGTCGCGCTCGCGATCGGTGAGGGCGGCCAGCTCGTCGGTCGGCGGATGGCGCAGCTTGTCGAGCACGCGAGCGGTGCTGACAGGGTCGAGCAGCGACCGTCCGGCGGCGACCTCGCGGACCGCGTTCACCACGTCCTGGCCGCGCACCTGCTTGAGCAGATAGCCCGAAGCACCCGCCATGATCGCGCCGACCATGGCTTCCTCGTCGTCGAACGCGGTGAGCATGAGGCAGGCCGGCGGATTCGGCTTGGACCGCAGTTCGCGGCAGAGCGTGATGCCGTCGCCGTCCCCAAGGCGGACATCGACGACCGCGACGTCCGGCTCGACGTGCATGGCCACCGCGAGCGCCTCTTCGACGCTCCCGGCCTCCGCGACCACTTCCAGGTCGGCCTCGTCGCTGAGCAGGTCGCGCAGGCCCCGCCGGACGAGTTCATGGTCGTCTACGAGCAGCACCTGGATCGGCATATCTCCAGGTTACGGGCCGTGAGGCGGTTCGTCTGCCGGTGGTGCCGCACGACACCAGGAGTTACCGCTCGCAGGCCACCCCGTCGCCGTCGCGGTCCAGTCCGGAACGGTAGCCCGGTTCGCCGACGTGAAGCGGCGCGGCGCCAGCGGCTTTCGCGGCCGCGCAGTTCTTGTAATACACATGCTCAGGTTCCGGCGTGTCCTCGACCGGCGGCGGGGCGGCTTGTTCAGACGTGCGCGGCGCAGGCGGGGGAGCGGGCGTTTCCTTCTGCGGCGTCGGAGTCGGCACCGGCGTCGGCGCGGTGATCACGCCTTTGCAAGGTTCCGCCCACAATCCAGTCGCAGCTTGCTGAGCCGCGTTCGCCGCGGTGCGCAGCGAATCGGAGACGACATTGCCGGACAGCCGGGCGTATCCGGCGGAAAGCGCCGCGGTCGCGTAGTCGGTGCCGTCGCTCAAGGCCAACGCGACACCGTCAGTGGTGTCCGTGGTGATCTTCACCGCCGCGCTGGCGAGCTTGTTGCTGGCCCAAACCGCCGTTTCACTTGCATAGCAATTGTTTCCGGTCGCCACTTCGAGACCGAGGATGCGCACGGTGCGATGGCTGCCGTCGGAACCGGCCAGTTCGATGTTGGCGGCGTCGGTGATTTTGTCCACGGTGTAGGTGACCGGTACGGGGGTGGCCGACGTGGTCGGCGGCGGGGCGACCGGTGCGGCGACCGGCTCCGGCGTCGGTGCCTGCTTTCCGAAAACCGCGCCCAGAATGAAAAGAACCGCGAAGACGCTGAGGACGACCGTCAGCCAGGTCGGGAGTTTCAGCTTGGGACGCGACGGCGGCGCGGGCGTGGAGTGCATTCGGAATTCCTCTTCCTGAGGCGGGTGCCGAATGGTGTTCGCGCAAACGGCAGCAAGTGTTACGCGACCGGCAGCAAGGGCTAAGAGGAAGTCACGGATCCGTCACAAAGACAGTGCCTGATCTCCCGCGTGTGACGATTCGCCGACTTTTCACGATGGTTAGGGGAACTGTCCAGGAGAAAGCGCATCCACGATGGCCGAGTTGATCGAACGACTGTCCCTGTCTTCAACCGGGCAGGTACCCGCGGGCGGCACGGAATTCACCGCGCTCGACGTGAAGACGACCGGACTGCACACCGGCCGCGTCCTGGAGGTCGCCGCGATCCGGTTCCGCAGGGACGGGACGTTCCTCGGGGAGTTCGCGACGGTCGTCGCCGCGGACGCGAGCCGGCGCGACCCGCACCGCATCACCGCGGCGGAACTGGCTGACGCGCCGGCCTTGGGCGACATCCTCAGCCAGGTGTTCGACCTGTGCCGGGGCGCGGTCGTCGTGGCCCACGACCTGTCCTCGGTGGAAGGACTTCTTGCCGAGATCAGCCAGTTGGGCGTCCGCCTGCCGCGGCTGCCGGGGATCTCGCTCAAGGACACCGCGCAGGTGGTCTTGCCACTGCCTAACTACCGGCTCGCCACCATCGCCCGCGCCTTCGGCATCGAGGACTTCCCCGGTTATCTCGCCGAACCGGCCGCCCGGGCGTGCGCGCAGGCGATGATCGCGCTCCTCGGTACGCACGGGTTGCGGTTCGCGCAACCGGTGCGTTTTCCGGAGCTGCCGCGGTACGCGTCCCAAGCGGCAGCCATACGCCGGTCTGCGGCCGGTGCGGAGAAGGGCTGGATGGCCGAGGCGGTGGACCGGGTTCCCGCGGCGGCCGGCGGACCGGTCGCGCAGGCTTACCTCGACCTGCTCGCCGAGGCGGTCGGCGATCAATTCCTGACCGACGAGGAGGTCTGGGCGCTCGCCGATCTCGCGGCCGAAGCCGGGATGGCCGAGGCGGAGGTGCAGCGGATCCACACCGGCTTCGTCGCCGAACTGCGGCGGGTCGCGGAAGCCGACGGGGTGGTGACTTCCGTCGAGTACCGCGAACTGCGGCAGGTCGCGGACGCGCTCGGGGCGCTGGAAGTCGTGGTGGACCTCAGGACCACCGCTACCGGCGGCAAGCCGACGAGGGTGCTGGTGCTCGGGACGACGGCGGACGCGGACCAGTTGCGCGCGAGGGTGCTGTCGGAAGGGTTCCAGCTCGCGAAGAACCTGACGGGCTCGGTCACGCACCTGGCGTACGACTCGGGGGTGCGCGAGTCCGAACCGCGGCTTTCCCGGGCGCTCGAACTCGGCGCGCACGTCTTGCGGCTGGACGAGGCCGCGGTGCTGTGGGGCTTCGTTCCGGCCCCGCAGCCGAGGCATGAGAAAGCGCCCTCCAGCCGGGCCGGGACGATCGGGCAGGTGCTGATGGGGATCGGGCTGATCCTGATGGTCATCACGGTGGTCGCGATGTTCGACGGCGCGGGGATGGGCCTGGGGATCGTGCTGGCCGTGCTCGCGGTCGGTGCGCTGGTCGGCGGCTGGTATCTCGACGAGACGAAGCGGGTCGCGGCCGGGTCAGCGGGCTAGCGGAGGGAACCTCTTCTCGTTCCGGTCCACCTTCGCGTTCGCCGCTTCCAGCAGGTCGATCCCCAGTACGTCCGCCAGCCGGACCAGGTACAGCATTACGTCGGCGATTTCGTCCTGGACGTTGAACTCCTGGGCCGGGTCCGCGCGCCAGTTCGCGGCTTCCTCCGGGGTCAGCCACTGGAACAGGGCGATCAGCTCGCCTACTTCGCCGGACAGGGCCATCGTCAGGTTTTTCGGGGTGTGGAACGGTTCCCAGTCCCGGGCGGCGGCGAAGTCGCGGAGGCGCTGGGTGAGGTCTTCTAGGGTCACCGGACCTGATTATCACGCGCGGTGCTCACCTGGGGTGTCCGGGTTGGGCCGAAAAGAGTACGCCGTTGGCCCACACGCCGGTTACGGGCCATACGGCAGACTGTTCGCGTGAGCGTCCCCGACCCGGTCGAGTACACCGCCAAAATCGGTGCGGTTCTCGATACTGTGCGGCGGCTGCTCGACTCCGGCAGCCGCGCTGATCTCGCGCCGCTCGCGCGGCGGGCGGTGGACGACATCGTGGGCATGCTCGAGCAGCACGGTGCGCTCGCGGCGGACCTCGAGGTGCGGCTTGACCAGGCGGTCGCCCTGTACGCGCGGGCTTGTGCGGCTCGGCCGCCGGATCCGGAGCAGCTCGCGGACTGGGTGCTCGAGGCGGCGTTCAGCGGGTGGGCGGTCGCGGTGGCGGATTTCGCGGCGGCGCTCGGGGACGCCGGGCTCGCCCGGATGAAGTCCATTGTGGACGAAGTGCTGCGCGGGAAACAGGCGGAAAAGCGCGAGATCGCCGAGCGGCTGCAGGAGGAAATCGCCGAGGCGAGCGGGGACGTGGACGGGCTGGTCGCCATTCTCGCGGCCAAACCGCCGCGGGTGGACGTCAGTCTCAAGATCGTCCGCGTGTTGCGGGCGGCTGGGCGGCACAGCGAGGCGATCGCTTACGCGGCGCGGGTGTTGACTCCGCAGCGGAAGGAAACACCGCGGCAGAAAGAGGGGCCGCAGCAGAAAGAGGCCCCGCAAAAAGAAGAAGAGTCCATTCCGGAATACCGCGAACGGATCGAGCAGCTGATCGCGCAGAAAGAAGCCGGCGCGTACCGGGAAGCGGCGCAGTGCCTCAAAAAACTGCGCACCCTCCACAAGCAAGCGGGCACGGCGGAGGAGTTCACCGGCTACGTCGCCGAGCTGGTGAACGTCCACCGCCGCAAGACCCGGTTGCTCGCGGAGATCCGGTCGGCCCGGATCGCGCTGCCGAAGGGCTAGATTTCGGCCAAGGCGGTGCGGTAGGCGTCGAGGTCGTAGTCCAGCTGGTCTTCTTCCTCGGTTTCGGTCAACTGTCCTTCGAGGACAGTCACCAGGCGGTCGAGGACGTCGGCGCGGGAAAGGTCCTGCTGCAGCAGGTTCTGCGCGGCGGTCCACACCTCGGCGGGCTCGTCGTCCCACAGCTGGTCCACAATGGACGTCTCAAGCGCGAGGCGGAGGCCGTCCGCGCCGTCGAATTCTTCCGCGGCCAGCGATTCGTGGTACTCCGGGTGCGCGCCGATCACCAGCAGCCTGCGCTGTTCCGGGTCGCCGGGGTCGAGGTCGGTCAGTTCCTCGTCACCGATCACTGTGGACAGTTCGGGCACCGCGAACCGGCGGCGGGCCACCACTTCCAGTGCCTCGTCGGCGGATTCGGTGCCGTCGAGGTAGTCGCTGAAGTCCTCGTCCTCGTCGTCCGAGAGGTACTCGCCGAGATACTCGGTGACTTCTTCCAGCAACGCGGCCGTGGCGACTTCGGACAGTCCCGCGCGCGCTGCGGCCCAGCCCGCCCAGGACAGCACGACCGGTGCGACG
This sequence comes from Amycolatopsis nivea, assembly GCF_004522235.1. Classification (GTDB taxonomy): domain Bacteria; phylum Actinomycetota; class Actinomycetes; order Mycobacteriales; family Pseudonocardiaceae; genus Amycolatopsis; species Amycolatopsis nivea. The sequence goes on along the minus strand of NZ_SDLT01000004.1, from coordinate 118,991 downwards.
GCGTCCTCGTCTTCCAGCTCGTATTCGCCGTCCAGCAAGGATTCGAGGAACCTCGCCAGCTTCTCCGGACCGACGCGCAGCGGGTTCGCCGGTTCGGTGCGGCAGCCGTGGTCGACCAGCAGATTGGCGATTTCGCGGGCGGCGTCGGCGTCCGGCAGGTTCGTGTCGGAGAGGAACTGGGTGACCGCTTCCTCGCGCTGCGCGGCCGTCCATTCGGCGACCGGCGGAACCTCGGACGGCTCCGGCAGCGAACGCGCCCAGGTCAGTGCGATGGCGTGGAACCGCGTGTAGTCCTCGCCGACGTCAGGCTCGTCCAGCGCGTCGGTGGCCGCGATCCCGGACACCAGCAGCCGGTGCGCGTCGGCGGGCTCGATTTTCTCCAGTACGACCAGTTCGCCGTCTTCCTCGACCTGCGAGCGCATTTCGGCGAGCACCTCGTGCGGCTCCTCGATGACCACCAGGTCGCGCACCCGGCCGCCCTCGGTGAAGTCGAGCAGCGCGAGCAAGCCGAGCGAGTGGTCGCCGCGGGAAAAGACGCACAGCAGCGACGATTCGTCGCCGTAGACGTCCCCGGTGCGCCAGCATTCGCCGACGCTGACCTGTCCGACCTCGGCGGCCCACTCCGGCTCCGGGATGCCCCGGCCGAGCACGACGCCGAGCGCCTCGGCCGCCGCCGAACGCTCCTCTTCGGACTCCGCCAGCACCTTCAGCGCGGCCAGCAGCGCCGCCGCGCCGGGCGTGATCTTGCGCTGGGCGAAGGCGATCAGCTCAAGTCCCAGCTGCGATTCCGGCTCGTCCTCCACGACGACGTCCCGCCACTGCCCGACGACCTCGGAACCCAGCAGTTCGATGTCGAACGGACCGGGCTCGGCCGCGACCGCGGAAAAGTCCCGCAGCACGTCCTTGAACAGACCGTTGACGCTGGGGGCGGTGGGTAGGGAACTCTTCTTGCGCGCGCGGCTCACCGGACTCATGCCGCACATCTTGCCTGGACCCGAAGCTCAGGCCTCAGCTGGTCGGCTCCGCCGTGCCGCGTGCCTTCACGCGCCGTTCGCGCAGCGCGTCGTCGAAGTCGACGACGAACGCCCCGGCGGCCATCGCGACCAGCAGCGTCAATCCCAATACCGCGCCGACCCAGGTCAGGACGATAGTCAACATCGTGGCCTCCTCCGCAGGTCAACTGCTCTCGTCCTGCTGCTCTCAGGGTCGCTTGCGGACGGGTGCGCTGGTATCGGCCAAGTGGTTACGAAGACGCTGGCCGATCGGTCAATTACTCCGGCCGCTGTGCAGCACGGGGCCGGAGAGACGCGTGTGGGTGACCCTCAGAGCTTCCGCAGTCGAACACGGTTGATGGCGTGGTCAGCGTCCTTGCGGAGCACGAGAGTCGCACGTGGACGCGTCGGCTTGATGTTCTCCATCAGGTTCGGCTCGTTGATGGTGCGCCACAGGTGCCGGGCTTCTTCACGGGCCTCGTCGTCGGGCAGGCCGGCGAAGTGGTGGAAGTGCGAGGCGGGATCGGCGAACGCGGTGTGCCGCAGCTTCAGGAACCGCTCGACGTACCAGTGCTCGATGTCGTCGATGTGCGCGTCGACGTAAATCGAGAAGTCGAACAGATCCGAGACCGTCAGGCTCGGGCCGGGCTGCAGGACGTTCAGCCCCTCGATGATGAGGATGTCCGGCCGCTCCACGACCTGTTCCTGGTCCGGGAGGATGTCGTAGGCCAAGTGCGAGTACACCGGCGCGGACACCCGCTCGGCCCCGGACTTCACCTCGGTGACGAACCGCAGCAGCGCGCGCCGGTCGTAGCTTTCCGGGAAACCCTTGCGGTGCATGATCCCGCGCCGGGTCAGCTCGGAACGGGAGTAGAGGAACCCGTCGGTCGTCACGAGGTCGACGCGCGGGTGGTCGGGCCAGCGGGCGAGCAGGGTGCGCAGGATCCGGGCGGTGGTCGATTTGCCGACCGCGACGCTGCCCGCGATGCCGATCACGAACGGAGCCTTGGTGCCCCGACAGTCCTCGCCGAGGAACGTCGTGGTGGCCTCGTACAGCTGTTGCCGGGCCTTCACCTGGAGGTTGATCAGCCGCGAAAGCGGCAGGTACACGTCGGCGACCTCGGCGAGATCGATTTGTTCCCCGAGCCCGCGGAGCCGGACCAGCTCGTCCGCGGTCAGCGGCAGCGGAGTGGAGCTGCGCAGCTCCCGCCACTGTTCCCGATGCAGCTCTACATAAGGGCTGAGTTCACGGACCCGTGTGGGCATCGCACACTCCTCGGCCGTCGCCTGCGCTGGCTCCGTCTGCGCTACTTCCGTAACGCCGTATCAACGGTAGGGCTTACCGCGCGTGAACGCGCTGTGATGTGATGCACGCACCCCTGACCGGGGCGGGAATTCGATCACCGAAGGTGACCGTTTGCCCCGAAAACTTCCTGCCACGCGGCGGCGACCTGCCGGGCGCACGCGGCCGGGGCCACGCCGCCGACGCCGGTGCCGAGACCGGGCATCGCGATCGTCCGCACGGCCGAGGAGACCGGGCCGGAATCCAGCTGTCCGCGCTGCCATTGCAGGAACACCGCGCGTGCCGCGAGATACGGGTGGACGGTGTCGGCGGGCAGCCGTTCGCCGGGTTCGCGCATGGTCGGCGCGCTGATCAGCCACGCCGGTTCGGATTCGCCGGTCGGGACGATCACCGACTCGCCGATCGGCAGCTCACCGCCGTAAGAAGCCAGTACCGCGCTGCGCACGCTTTGCTCGATGCCGGGGAACGCCCGCGAGTAGACGGCGTCGATCCCGCCGCGCATCCAGCCGTAGGAATTGGCCGGGCTGACCACCGCCTGTGCGGAGATGTCGAGCACCGAACCGCGGTGCACGCGGACGGAGCCGCCGAAGTCCGCCACGGCGGAGGTCCACGCCGCGGCCAGCGGTTCATCGACGGCGCACAGCACCAATTCCGGCGTTCGGGGAGAACCCGGCAAACCGGCTTCCCCGTGCCCGGCGTGTGTGCCTGAGTCGGCGGTCACCGTTCCAGCATGGCAAAAAACGCCACCCGGCGTAACCGGTTTAGCCACCGGCTGTCCGAGTGAAAAGCGCCACGCCCGCGGTCGCTAGCCTGACCGTCGTGTTGCGGATCGCGTATTTCGGCCCTCAGGGCACGTTCACCGAGCAGGCCGCCCGCGCGCTCGCGCCGGGCGAGGACCTGACCCCCTACGAGACCGTCCGGCTGGCGCTGCAGGCCGTCCGCGACGGAGCCGCGGACGCCGCGTGCGTGCCGATCGAGAATTCCGTCGAGGGCGTGGTCCCCGCGACGCTCGACGGGCTCAGCGACGGGGACCCGCTCGTCGCCACGGCCGAGACGATCCTGCCGATTCACTTCAGCGTGCTCAAACGGCCGGGCAGCGGCGAAATCCGCACCGTCGCGAGCCATCCGCACGCGCTCGCGCAGGTGCGCGCATGGCTGGAAACGAATCTGCCGGACGCCACCCCGGTCGCCTCGTCGTCCACCGCGGCGGCGGCGGTCGGCGTGGTCGAGGGCGATTTCGACGCGGCGGTGTCCGCGCCGGTCGCGATCGAGCACTACCCGCTGGAGGAGCTGGCGACCGGCGTCGCCGACGTCCGCGACGCGCAGACCCGGTTCCTGATGGTGCGCCGCCCGGGCGAACTGCCCGCGCCTACCGGAGCCGACCGCACGTCGATCGTCGCGGCGGCGGTCAACCGCACCGGGACGTTGTCCGATCTGCTGGTCGAACTGGCCGGCCGCGGGATCAACCTGACCCGGATCGACGCCCGGCCGACGCGCAACAACTTCGGCGAGTACCGGTTCTTCATCGACTTCGAGGGCCACGTCGCCGAACCCCGGATCATCGACGCGATGACCGCCCTGCGCCGCCGCTGCCACCTGCGCTTCCTCGGTTCGCACCCGCGGGCCGACGAGGTCGCGGCCACCATCGAAGAGGGCGCGGGGAACCAGGATTTCCTCGACGCGCAGGCGTGGGTCGATGCGGTTTTGAAGGGAGAAGGCGCATGAGGTTGCTGCTGGTCCGGCATGGGCAGACCGAGGGCAATGTTCGCCGGGCGCTGGACACTGCGTTGCCTGGTCCGCCGCTCACCGAACTCGGCCGCGAGCAGGCCGCGGCGCTCGCCGAACAGCTGAAAGACGAGCCGATCGTGGCGGTCTACGCGTCGGAAGCGGTGCGTGCGCAACAGACCGCGGCCCCGCTGGCCGAGGCGTTCGGGTTCGACGTGCAGGTGATCGAGGGCGTCAAGGAGGTCGACGCCGGAGACCTCGAGGGCAACACCGACCTGGACTCGATCGGCGTCTACCTGCGCGTGGTGAAGGCCTGGACGCAAGGCGACCTCGAGGTCCCGATCCCCGGCGGCGAGACCGGTACGCAGGTGCGCGACCGGATGCTCGGCGCGGCGAACGAGCTGCGGGCCAAGCACGAGGAAACGTCGCCGGACGGGGTGGTCGTGCTGGTCAGCCACGGCGGCGCGATCCGGCTCGCCGGGGAATGGCTGGCCTCGAACGTGCCCGCGGAGCTGGCGAACGAGGCCCTGATCCCGAACACGAAGTTCGTCGAGCTGGAGGCCCGCGACCACGGATGGGAGTGCCTCCGCTGGGTCGATACCCGCCTTTCGTGAGCGGTCGGTCACTCGTGCGGGGAAACGCTGAGTGAAGCCGGGCCCGGTGGGGAACTCACCGGATGCGGAGCAACCCCGTCCGGACCTGGCACGTCCTCCGGATGAAGGTTTCACCTCAGTTAGGCGTTCACCAGCACAGCGAGGCGAGTGAGATGGCAAACACGAAGAAACCGTGGATTTCCCTGGTCTTCCTGTCCGCAGTGGGCGCGTCGGGGGCGCTGCTGCTTTCCGCGTGCGGCCAGGGCGCACCCGCCGCGAGCGGTCCGGCGAGTTCGGACACCCCGTCGAGCAGCCCGATGTCGTCGGCTTCGTCCGCCGCGTCGTCCGCTCCGTCTTCCGCGTCGTCGTCCGCCCCCAGCGGCGGCACGGCGCCGGCCGAGAAACCACCCGCTGACAACGGCCTGTGCAAGGCCGGCGACGTGTCCCTGTCGCTGGGCGGCGGCGACGCCGGCGCCGGCTCGGAGTACCGGCCGCTGCTGATCAAGAACACCAGCAGCACGCCGTGCACCATCCAGGGCTTCCCGGGCGTGTCCTACGTCGGCGGCGAGAACGGCACCCAGATCGGCCAGGCCGCCGAGCGCGACGGCACCAAGGGCGCGCCGGTGAAGCTGGCTCCCGGCCAGACCGCCGCGGCCGACCTGCAGTTCGCGCAGGTGCGCAACTTCGACCCGGGCGTCTGCAAGCCGACGCCGGTCAAGGGCCTGCGCGTGTACCTGCCGCAGGAGACCGCGTCGAAGTTCGTGCCGCTCGACGGCCTCGGCTGCGCGGGCACGAACATCCCGGGCAAGCAGCTCGGCGTGAAGACCGTGCACAAGGCCTGACCGGTCGCTCTGCGAGTGGGGTCAGCCCCGCGCGCAGAGTTGTTCCGCCTGGACGACGGCGGCCTGCCCGTCGCGGTTGTCGAAGCGGCTGCTGAGCACCATCTTGTTCACCGCGTCGAGGGCTTTGGCCAGCGGCTGGTAGTTGCCGTCGAAGGTCGCCGCCGCTTTGGCCAGCTCCGCCGCGCCGGTGACGCGGTGCACCGAGTCGTCGGACATCCGGGTGAATTGCGCCGCGTCGACGCCGCCGGTGGTGTCCGGGATGTGCCCGACGCGGGCGAACGCGGCGCAGGCGGCCGCGGCGTCGACATTCGCTCCGGCACGCTGGCCGGACAGCCCCCACAGCAGCCCGAGCACGCATCCGCCCAGCACGAATCCGGCGACCGCGGCGATGACTAGCGGCCGACGGGCGGCGGGCGGCGGCGATTCGAGTTCGGTGTCGCGGTCGTCGTCCGGCAGCGGCGGGGTGTCGAGTGCAGTCATCGCATACCTCCGGCGGCCGGGGTGAGGTGTTATTTCAGCACCAAACCCGCGCCGGATCACTGCTGCGAACGGACTCCGTCGCCGGTCGAGGCCGTTTTGTCATCGAGCGGGTGCCCGCGCAGCGCGAACAGTGCATAGCCGGTCACGAACAGCAGCAGAAGGCCGGACGCGGCGAAGGTGTCGCCCGCCGAACCGAGCAGTTTCGTGAGCAATCCGCCGAGCAGCGCGCCGAGCGGGATCGCGCCCCACACGACGGTGCGCCAGACCCCGAGGACGCGCCCGAGCAGTTCGCCCGGGACCAGCGTGTGGCGTGCGGTCGCGAGCACGACGTTCACCGCCACCACCGCTGCCGCGAACACGCCGAACAGCACCGCGGACACCACCGGCTGTCGCACCAGGCCCATGCCGCCGAAGCCGAGCGCGCAGAACAACACCCCGCCGACCAGGACCGTCCACCGTCCGATGCGCCGGACCAGCCGTGGCGTCAACCCGGCTCCCAGCAGTCCGCCAGCTCCGCCGACGAACGCGAAAGCGCCGAACGTGGCGTCGGACAAATGCAGGTCTTCCAGCGCGTACAGCACCAGCTGCGCCTGGGCCAGCTCGCTGATCAGGCTGAGCAGACCGGCGATCGCGAGCAGCCGCAGCAGCAGTGAATGCCGCCGCAGCCAGCGGAAGCCGTCCGCGAAATCCGCCCGGATGTGCGACTTCGTTTCCTGCCGCGGCCGGTAGCTGCCCGCCATGCCCAGCAGCACCGCGGCGCCGACCGCGAAGCCGACCGACGAGAGCAGGAACGGGAAGACCGCGAACAGCGCGAAGGTGGCGCTGCCGACCGGGCCGCCGAGGAACGTCTGCCCGACGATCTCGCACGCCTGCAGCTTGCTGTTGGCGCTCTCCAGCCGGTCCGCCTCGACCAGCGCGGGCGGCAGCACGTTCGCCGCGCTCTCCGCGACCGTCTCGGCGATGCCGACGAGCAGCGACGCGACGTAGATCGTCCAGATCTCCACCGTGCCGAAGGCCAGCAGTGCGGTGACCGCCGCGACCACGAGCGCGCGCATCGCGTTCGCCGCGACCATCGCCTTCTTGCGATCGATCCGGTCGACGAGGGTGCCCGCCGGGATGGCGAACAGCAGCCACGGCAGGAACTGCACCGCCGACAGCGCGGCGATCTCCACCGGATCGCGGGTCAGGGTGGTGGCCAGCAGCGGGAAAGCGACCTTGGCGATGCCGTCGGCGAGGTTCGAGGTGCCGCTCGAGGCGAGCAGCCAGCGAAGCCGGCTGTCCGTCTGACGATGCGACACGAACCACCTCACGAGGAAAGGAAACGCCCTGGTGAGGTCAGTCTAGGGAGATCGGCGGCGTTCTGTGACGCTTTGGTGACCTTCGGTGTTTTCCGTGGTCGCGCCGCGGTGTCGAGCAGGGAAGAGCAACGGGCGGACGGGGTTCCGCCGGAATCAGCCCCAGCCGAGCTCGTGCAGCCGCTCGTCGTCGATGCCGAAGTGGTGGCCGAGTTCGTGCATCACGGTGATCAGCACTTCCTCGACGACGTCGTCCTCGGTGTCGCAGATGTCGAGGATCGGCTCCCGGTAGATCGAGATCCGGTCCGGCAGCGCCCCGCTGTAGTGGCTGGTGCGCTCGGTGAGCGCGATCCCGTGGTAGAGCCCGAGGATGTCCGGTGCTTCCTCGTTGAAGTCCTCGACCAGCACCACGACGTTGTCCATCGCCGAGGCGAATTCCGGGGGCACCTGGTCGAGCGCGTCGGAGACGAGTTCCTCGAACCGCGCCTGGCTCATCTCGACGGGCACGGCTCAGTTGCCTCCGCCGGCGCCGGAGCTGGAACTGGGCGGCGGGCTCTGCTGCTGGCCGGACGAGTTCGCCGCCCCGCTCTTCACGCTGCCGGTGACGGCCTGGAATCCGCTGCCGTCCTGCAGCGTGGCCGCGACCTTGCAGTTGACCTTCGTGGACCCGGCGTCCCAGCTCTCCTGCTCGCGCGAGTCCCAGCCCAGGATGAGCTTCTTCGAGGAGAGGTCGGCGCTGCCGGTGTATTCCTTCGCGGCCTTGTTGCACTCGGTGTCCAGCCAGGACTTCTGGTCGTCCAGCTTGGGGTAGCCGTCCTTGAAGTGCGAGGCGAGGTCGAGCGTCGCGATGATCTCGTACGAGTGCGGCTTGCTGCAGTCGACCGGGTCGCCGACGCCCTTGCCCGCCAGCGCGAGGCAGGTGCCCGGGGCCCACACCATCGACTGGTCCTGGGTCTTCGCCGCGCCGGTGGTCAGCTGCAGCGTCCCGCCCGGACCGGCGAACTGCAGGCCGCAGCGCAGCTGGCGGTCGCCCTGGGCCCACTGCGCCGACGTGGGCCGCAGCAGGTTGGTGGTGAGCTTGCCGTACGGGTCGAGCGGATGGCCGAGGTACGGCCGCACGTCGGCGTTGCACTGCTGCTGGGCGATGTCCTGCCACTGGTCGAGGCTCGGGAACGGAGCCTGCTGCGGGTACTTCGCGCCGATGTCGACCACGGTGGTGACCTCGAACAGGTGCGGCTGCGTGCACGGCACCTGGTGCGCGTCGGAGGCGTCCTTGGCGTTCCAGGCCAGGCAGGTGCCCGGCGGCGAGTGGAACGCCTGCTGGGCGGCCTCGCTGAGCTTGCCCTCGCCGCCGCCCGCGCCGCCGGCGAGCGTGTCGGTCCAGGAGAAGGCGACGCTCAAGGCCAGCGCGATGACCGCGCCGAGGAACACCCCGGCCATCACCACGCGGGTGGTCAGGGTCTGCATACGCGAAGGGAACCGCTCCGAGCGTTGAGACATCGATACCCATGATGCCCGCGCCGCATGAACCGCGCGTGTGCCGGGTCGATTAGGGTGGAACGCGGGGTTTGCAGTGCTGGGGGATTACGGAGCGCACATGACGCAAGACGACAACAGCGGCGTGCAGCCGCCCGAGGAGCCGAAGAAGCCGGGCTCGATGCGGTTCCAGGACGCGAACACGCAGCCCCGGCAGCCCTCGGTGGCCGAACAACGGGCCCGCAAGCAGGCCATCGCCGACCAGGAACGCGAACGGCAGGCAGCCGTCGCGGCCCGGGAGGCGGCGGACGCGAAGGCGGCCACCAAACGCAAGATCCTGATCGGCAGCGGGGTCACTGTCGGTCTCGTCGGGCTGGTCGCGACGTTCTACACGATCGCGAAGCCCGCCGAGGTCACCGCGTCCTGTGTCTCGTCCGACGGAGTAATCCAGGACGACAAGTACTGCGACGCGAACTACGCCCAGACCCACGGCGGGCACTACAGCGGCGGGTTCTGGTTCATCCCGATCGGCACCGGCGGCGGGTACACCCAGTACCGCTACAACTACGGCGGCACCGGGAACATCGGGCAGCACGTGTCCGGCGGCAGCTACACCGCGCCGTCGGGCAACACCAACGTTTCGACCAAGTCGGGCACCAGCGTCCAGCGCGGCGGGTTCGGCATCAGCGGCAAGAGCGGCAGCAGCTTCGGCGGGACCGGGAAGAGCGGAGGCTCATAGGTGTATCGGGACCGGCGGGAACCGCGCCGCGACTGGCAGCGGATCGTCGAAGAGCAGGGCCTGGTCTACGGCACCCCGGCGCGCGACGGCACCGGCAAACCGCGCCCGTACTGGGACGAATCGGTGCACTACGTCTTCGACATGGACGAGGTGCTCTCGCTCGAGGCGGACGTCGAACTGTTGCACTCGATGTGCCTGGAGGCCGTCGACAACGTCGTGACCACCGAGCAGTACCAGCGCTTCGGCATCCCGGAGTGGGTGTGGCCGCACATCGCGGAGTCGTGGAAGCGCCAGGACCCGCACGTCTACGGGCGCTTCGACCTGCGCTACGACGGCAAGTCGCCGGCCAAGCTGCTGGAGTACAACGCGGACACGCCGACCACGCTGCTGGAGGCGTCGCTGCTGCAGTGGCACTGGAAGACCGACGTCTTCCCGGAAGACGACCAGTGGAACTCCATCCACGAGAAGCTGGTCGAGCGCTGGGAGGAGATCGGCGGGAAGCTGCCGTCGAACGAACTGCACTTCACCTGGTCCTCCGCCGACCCGAGCGGCGAGGACCACGTGACCACGGCGTACCTGCAGGAGACCGCGGCCGAGGCCGGGCTCGACACGGTCGGGCTCGCGATCGAGGAGATCGGCTGGGACCCGGTGCTCAAGCGGTTCGTCGACCTCGCCGAGGGACAGATGTCCACGGTGGTGAAGCTGTACCCGTGGGAATGGGTCGTCGACGAGGAGTTCGGCAAGTTCGCGGTGGAGACCATGCCGCGCACGCTGTGGGTCGAACCGCTGTGGAAGATGCTGCTGTCGAACAAGACGCTGCTCGCCGTGCTGTGGGAGAACTATCCCGGGCACCCGAACCTGCTGCCCGCGTTCGCTGACGATCCCGGCCTGCTCACCGAGTACGTGCGCAAGCCGAAGCTCGGCCGCGAGGGCGCGAACGTGCAGATCGTGGCCACCGGGTACGAGACGCAGACCGACGGCGTCTACGGCGCGGAAGGCTACGTCTACCAGGCGTTCGACCCGCTGCCCGAGTTCGACGGGTACCGGCCCGCGCTCGGCGCGTGGATCGTCGGCGACCAGTCGGCAGGCCTCGGCATTCGCGAGACCAGCGGACTCGTCACCGACGACGGCGCGGCGTTTGTGCCGCACCGGATCCCGGAGTCGTGATACAACCCTGGATGTCCGATTCAACTGGCTGAATTGGCCATCCAGGGAGACCCCGTGACCACGACCCTCGCGCTGCCCGCGACCTTCGGTTCCGATCTCGTGCGCGGGATCGGCGCGATCCTGCTGTACGGCATCGTCGGCCTGCTGCTGATGTTCGCCGGCTTCTACGCGATCGACTTCACCACGCCGGGCAAGCTGTCGAAGCTGGTCACCCGCGGGCTGCCGAACGCGGTGATCGTGACCGCGTCCGGGCTGCTGTCGATGGCGTTCATCGTGGTCGTGGCGATCTACAGCTCCGCGAGCGACCTGACCGCCGGGCTGATCACGTCGCTGGTCTACGGCCTGATCGGGGTCATCGTGCAGGTGCTGGCGGTGCGGCTGCTGGAGTGGGCGACCCGGATCGACGTCGGGTCCACCATCCAGAGCGAGAAGTTCGCGCCGGCGAGCATCGTCGTCGCGGCGGCGCACCTCGGGCTCGGGCTGGTCGTCGCGGTAGCGATTTCGTAGCGTTCGCGCACTGCCGCGCGGTCCCGTTCCCACTAACGTGGGAACCGTGCGACTCCTCAGGACGCCGGAAGACCGGTTCGCGGACCTGCCCGATTTCGCCTTCGAACCTCAGTACACCGACCTGTCCGACCCGGACGGCGGGCTGATCAGAGTCGGCTACGTCGAGGCCGGGCCCGCGGACGGGCCGCCCGTTCTGCTGCTCCACGGCGAGCCGAGCTGGTCGTTCCTCTACCGGAAGATGCTTCCGGTGCTGGCCGATGCCGGGCTGCGGGCGATCGCCCCGGACCTGGTCGGGTTCGGCCGGTCGGACAAGCCTGCGGAGATCGTCGACCACACGTACGCGCGGCACGTCGAATGGATGCGGCGGTTCGCGTTCGACGTGCTCGGGCTCGAAGGGGTCACGGTCGTCGGGCAGGACTGGGGCGGGTTGATCGGGCTGCGGCTGGTGGCTGAGCATCCGGGGCGGTTCGCCGGGGTGGTCGCGGCCAACACCGGGCTGCCGACCGGGGACGTGGACATGCCGCCGGTGTGGCACAAGTTCCGGGAAGCCGTGGAGGGCGCGCAGATTCTGGACGTCGGGCGGTGTGTGCAGTCCGGGTGCAAGACGCCGCTGTCGGAGGACATCCGGGCGGCTTACGACGCGCCGTTCCCGAACGAGATGTACAAGGCCGGGCCGCGGGCGATGCCGGGGCTGGTGCCGACGCGACCGGACGATCCGGCGTCGGACGCCAATCGGGCGGCGTGGGCGACGTTGACGGATTTGGACGTGCCGTTCTTGTGCGCGTTCTCGGACGGCGACCCGATCACCGGCGCGATGGGGCCGATTCTGCAGCGTTCGATGCGCGGGGCAGCTGGTCTGGACCACCCGACGGTGGCCGGGGCTGGGCACTTTCTGCAGGAGGACGCGGGGGAGACGCTCGCGGAGCACGTGGCGCGGTTCGTGCGACGCTGACTGGACAGCACCTGCACAGCAGGGATCAGTTCAGGTACGCCGCGGCGAGCCGGGGCAGCCTGCGTCGCATCTCTTCGGCGTCCTCGTAGTCGAACTCCCACTCGGGATCCAGCGGCGGGTACCGGATGGTGAACGAGTCAGCCGGAAGCTCCTCTCCGGTCGCGTCGATGTGCGCGCTCGAGGCGATGCCCAGGGTGGCTTCGCACTCCAGTTCTTCGCCGTCCGCGGCGGCCGCGCGCACCGCGGGCAACTCGGCCAGTTCGTCCGGGGCGGCCACGATCCGCTCGAAGACCTCCCGGCCCTGCAGGACCAGCCAGCCGCGGAAGTACTCGAAGCCGTCGTCGGAGCAGCCGCCGTTGGCGAGGTAGGCGGCTGCCCACAGCGGGCCGCGGTAGGAGTCGGCCAGCAGGTCCCAGACGATCTGCTGGGCGGCCACGATCTCCTCCCGCGGACGCGCGGCGAGCAAGGTACAGGCTTGTTCGGCTACGTCGTAGCTGTCTTCCGGTGCGGAGGCCTGGCCGCGTGCCTCGTCGATCAGGGCCCAGAACTGTTCGGTGTTCACGAGCACGGATCTTCGCACCGGGGTACGACAAAACCGGGCGGAGCGAGCGGTCAGGACAGGGCGGCCAGCGAATCGAGCAGGATCTGCAGTCCTTCGGCCGCCTCGGCTTCGGTCAGCGTCATCGGCGGCCCGATCCGCAGGACGTTTTTGTGCAGCCCGCCCTTTCCGATGAGCAGCCCGCGCTTTTTCGTTTCTTCCAGCATTTGCTTGGCGGCAGCGGTATTCGGCGTCGTGGTGCCCGGTTCGATCAGTTCGACGCCGATCATCAGCCCCTTGCCGCGCACCTCGCCGACGTAGGGGCTGTTCGCCGCGCGCAGGCCGCGCATCAACTGGTCGCCGCGGGCTTTGCAGTTGGCTTGCAGGTCGTGCTCGTCGATGTAGTCGAGGACGGCCAGCGCGCCCTGCATGGACACCGGGTTGCCGCCGAAAGTGGAGAACGACTCTGCCTGGAAGCAGTCCATGACGTCGCCCCGGGCGACCACGCCGCCCACCGCCAGGCCGTTCCCGAGCCCCTTGGCGAAGGTCATCATGTCCGGCACCACGTCGTGGGCCTCGATGCCCCAGTAATGGTCGCCGGTGCGGCCCCAGCCGGTCTGGACCTCGTCGGAAATGAAGAGGATGCCGTGCTCGTCCAGGACTTCCTTCATCGCCTTGAACAGGCCGTCCGGCGGGGAGCTGAAGCCGCCCACGCCCTGGATCGGCTCGGCGATCAGACAGGCCACGTCGCCCGCGGTGGCGGTTTCCAGGAGTTCGACCAGGTCGGCGACGCAGGCGTCGATGTAGGCGGTGTCGGGCAGGTCGCGGAAGGGGCTGCGGTAGCGGTAGCCGCCGTGGACGTAGTTGACCTTGATCGGGCTCAGCGACGACGCCGACCAGCCGCGGTTGCCGGTGATCGCGACCGTGCCGAACGACCGGCCGTGATACGAGTTCCGCATCGCCAGCACCTGGTTGCTGCGGCGGTACTGGGTGGCGAGCATCAGCGCGGTGTCGTTGGCCTCGCTGCCGGAGTTGGTGAAGAACACCTTGGCGTCCGGGATGCCGGAGCGCCGCGCGATCCGTTCGGCGAGTTCGACCTGCGAGCGGATCAGGTACAGCGTCGAGGTGTGCAGGACGCCGGTGTCCAGCTGCTTGCGGACCGCGTCGCTGATCGCGGGGACGTCGTAGCCCATGGCGTTGGTGAGCACGCCGGCGAAGAAGTCGAGGTAGGTGCGGCCGGTGGAATCGGTCAGACGGCGATCCTGCGCGTGCACGATTTCGATCGGCTCGTCGTACAGCAGGGACATCCAGGACGGGAGCACCGCGCGGTGGCGCGCGAGCAGGTCGTCGGTCATGTGAGTTCCCTCCGCTCCGGGTTCTAGCGAGTATGGGGAGCGCGGGAAACGGGCGACAACGATCAGACTGTCGGGTTGTCTTCGGGGCGGCGCACAGTGTGTACGGGAAACCGCGTCGAAGCCACGGCTGGCCTGCGACTACCCTTCTGTCCGTGATTGACCCCAGGACTCTGCGCGAAGACCCGGAAGCCGTGCGCGCGTCGCAGCGTGCCCGTGGCGAGGACGAGGGAGTGGTCGACAAGCTGCTCGACCTCGATCAGCGCCGCCGCTCTGCGATCGCGACCGCCGACAAGCTGCGGGCCGAGCAGAAGTCCGTGTCCAAGCAGGTGCCGAAGGCCTCCGCCGAGGACAAGCCCGCCCTGCTCGCCCGCGCCAAGGACCTGTCGGCGCAGGTCAAGGCCGCCGAGGTCGAGCAGAACGAGGCGTCGGAGGAGTTCGACAAGCTGTTCCGGATCCTGCCGAACCTGGTGCACCCGGACGCGCCGATCGGCGGCGAGGACGACTTCGCGGTGCTGAAGACCGTCGGCGAGGTGCCGTCGTTCGACTTCGCCCCGCGCGACCACCTCGACCTGATGGAAGGCCTCGGCGCGCTCGACATGGAGCGCGGCGCGAAGGTGTCGGGCTCGCGGTTCTACTTCCTGTCCGGCGTCGGCGCTCAGCTGCAGCTCGCGCTGCTGAACATGGCCGTGGCACGCGCGACGGCGAACGGCTTCACGCCGATGATCACGCCGTCGCTGGTCCGCCCGGAAATCATGGCGGGCACCGGCTTCCTCGGCGCGCACTCGTCGGAGGTGTACCGGCTGCGCGACGACGACCTGTACCTCGTGGGCACGTCGGAGGTCCCGCTCGCGGGCTACCACTCGGACGAGATCCTCGACCTCGCCGCCGGTCCGCGCCGCTACGCGGGCTGGTCGTCGTGCTACCGCCGCGAGGCAGGGTCGTACGGCAAGGACACCCGCGGCATCATCCGGGTGCACCAGTTCGACAAGGTCGAGATGTTCGTGTTCGCCAAGCCGGAGGACGCGGAGGCCGAACACGAGCGGCTGCTGGGCTGGGAAGAGGACATGCTCGCCGCGATCGAGGTCCCGTACCGGGTCATCGACACCGCGACCGGCGACCTCGGCACGTCCGCCTACCGCAAGTACGACTGCGAGGCGTGGGTCCCGACGCAGGAGACCTACCGCGAGCTGACCTCGACGTCCAACTGCACCACGTTCCAGGCCCGCCGGCTGTCCGTCCGCTACCGCGACGACAACGGCAAACCGCAGACGGCCGCCACCCTGAACGGCACGCTGGCGACCACGCGCTGGATCGTCGCGATCGTGGAGAACCACCAGCAGCCCGACGGTTCGGTCCGGGTGCCGGTGGCGCTGCGTCCGTTCCTCGGCGGGCTTGAGGTGCTGGAGCCGGTCAAGCGCTGAACTTCGCGAAGGCGAGACAACCTCAGATGGAATCCGACAGAGCCCTGATCCCCGCTCTGCGCAAGGCCGGTGCGCTGGCCACAGTGGACTATGCGCTGGCGTTCGCCGTGCTCGCGGTCGCGGGCTGGCTGCTCTTCGCCGCGGAAAAGGGGACGCACGCGTCGTTCCGGTTCGGGCTGATCGCGATCGGCGGCGCGGCGTTCTGCCTCGTCGTCAACGGGGTCATGCTGGCCCGGGGGCGGGATCGGCGGCCGATGTTCCGGTCCGCGGACGCGCAGTTCCTCGCGACGCTCCGGCAAGGCGCCCTGCGGATCTGGCTGTTCGGTCTGCTGCTCGCGGCGATCGGCTCCGGCGTCATCCTGCTGGTGCCGAACTCGCATCCGTTCCGGCCGCAGGTGAACGGAACCACGATGGCCATCGCGATCGCCGCCGCCGCGGTGGTCGTGGCGGCCGCCGGGGTTTCCGCGCTCGTCCTGCGGCGCGCGGTGCCGAAACCGTGATCTCCGGTCCTTCCTTCGCGTTCCGCAGGTGCGGAACGCCGCTGCTCAGTAGGGTGCGGAGCGGAGGAGGCAGCTGATGAGGTGCAAACAAGCGGCGGTCGCCCTGGCGGCGGTCGCGATGCTGCTCGCCGGGTGCACGCAGCAGGTGAGCGGCGTGGCTTCGCCGGTGCCGGGGCAGGGGCCGGTCACGCCGGTCGTCGAGCCGTGCCAGCTTCTCGACGCGAAGCAGCTCGCCGGGCTCGGCTACAAGCCGCCGGGCCGGTCGGTGAAGGCGCGCAAGGAACAGCGCGCGCCCGCGATGTGCTTGTGGACCGGGACGGACACCGACCACACGGTGGTCATGTCCGTCGGCTGGTCGGTGGACCTGAGCCTCGACGACTACCTCCAGGGTGCCCTCAAAAAGGCCGACCCGGTACAGCTCGGCGGCTTCCCGTGGACGCGCTACGCCGGGTTCATCAACGGCAGCTGCGACCTGTACACGACGCTCGGCCCGAAGTCGTTCGCCTTCGTGAGCGTGTCCTATCCGGACGACGCGCAGGCGTGCGAACGCGCGAAGAAGGTCATCCCGCAGGTCGCCGCGCATCTGCCGGGCGGGCAGCCCGCGCCGTCGATCGCGCCGAGCACGCCGCCGGAGGGCACCGCGCCGACCGGGCCGCTCGCGTCGGTCAACCCGTGCCAGCTGTTGAAGCCCGAGCAGGCGCAGCAGCTGAAAATGGTGCCGAACGGCGAACTCGACAGCTCCAAGGTCATCTCGCCGAACGTGACCTACTGCCTGTGGAAGGACACCGACGGCGACGGCGGGCAGAAGCCGTTCGAGGTCTGGGTCGGGCCGGACGTTCCGCTGAAACGCTGGCCCGGCATGGAGGTCGCGCCGACCGAGCAGATCGACGTGAACGGCCGGAAGTGGTCGCTGTTCCCGAACTTCAACGATTCCGGCGGCGTGATCTGCGCGGCCGGGCTCCCGGTTTCGGACACCGCCTCGATCCAGATCGTCAGCGGGCAGCTGGCCGACAAGACCAAGGCGTGCGACGCGATCAAGGCCGGAATCCCGATGGTGTCGGGAAATCTGCCTTCCTGAACCGTCTACATCGGACGGTTCAGTCGGTCACCCGGTCGGCGATGTACTTGGCGATCTCCAGCGCGCTCGTCGCCGCCGGGCTCGGCGCGTTGAGCACGTGCACCTGGTCCTTTGTGGACTCGATGAGGAAGTCGTCCACCAGCGAACCGTCCGGGCGCAGCGCCTGTGCCCGGACGCCGGAACCGTGGCGGACGATGTCGTCCTCGGTCACCGCGGGCACGAGCTGCGCGAGGCTGGCGGCGAAGCGCTTCTTCGAGAACGACCGCAGCACCTCTTCGAGGCCGGTCGGGTACGCGTACTTGCGGGCGAGCTTCCAGGCGCCGGGGAAGCGGGCGACGTCGGCGAGATCCTTCACCGACACGTCCGCCCAGCGGTAGCCCTCGCGGCGCAGCGCGAGCACGGCGTTCGGGCCCGCGTGGACGCTGCCGTCCAGCATGCGGGTCAGGTGCACGCCGAGGAACGGCAGCGTCGGGTCCGGCACCGGGTAGATCAGGCCGCGCACGAGGTGGCGGCGCTCCGGCTTCAGTTCGTAGTACTCGCCGCGGAACGGCACGATGCGCGCGCTCGGCGTGATGCCGGCCATCTCGGCGACGCGGTCCGCGTGCAGACCGGCGCAGTTGACCAGCGCGTCGGCGTGCAGCACCTCGGAGCCGGTGGCCACCTCGACCCCGCCGCCGCGAGCCGGGCGGATGCCCAGCGCGGGGGTGTTCAGCCGCAGGTCCGCGTCCGCCTCGTCGAGCAGCCGCACGAGCGCCGCGCACACCGCGGGGAAGTCGATGATGCCGGTCGACTCGACGCGCAGCGCGGCGACGCAGGACACCTCCGGCTCGTACTCGCGGGCCTCCGCGGGCGTGATCCGCTTGGCGGGCACGCCGTTGGCCTCGGCCCGTTCGGCGAGCGTGTCCAGCGCGGGGATCTCCTCCTCGCGGGTCGCCACGACGAGCTTGCCGCACACCTGCACCGGCACCCCGTACTGCCTGGCGAAATCCACAATGGACCGGTTGCCGCCGACCGACATCCGCGCCTTGAACGAACCGGGCTTGTAATAGAGCCCGGCGTGCACGACGTTGGAGTTGTGCCCGGTCTGGTGCGCCGCCCAGCGAGCTTCCTTTTCGAGCACCGTCACGTCCTGGCCGCGCTGGGACAGCTCCCACGCGACCGACAGCCCGACGATTCCCCCACCGATCACAACTACGTTCCGCACGGCAGGGAAGGCTACGCGCTCCGGTGCGGCGCTGCGTACCCCCCGACGGCGTGGTACCCGTTCACTGAACCGGGGACAATCCGGCCAACGCGAGGCGTTGATGCGGTTCTAGCTGCTTACCGGCGGTGTACGCGGCGGTGAACCCATCCGGTCCGAGCGCCTTCTCCGCGGCCGCGGTGACCTGCGCGACATCGTGCTGGCCGGGCACGGCGGCCCCGCGCACCGCGGCCGCCGCGCCGAGCAAAGCGGCGGCGTCGGCGAACCGGCCCTCCTCGGCGAAGACCCCGGCGACGCCCTCGAACGCGGTGGCCAATGACCCGTGGTCATGCCAGCGGTGCGCGGTTTCGACGCCGAGCTGCATCCGTCGGCGGGCATCCTCCGGGCGGTGCTCGGCCACGTCGATCCAGCCGAGCGCGATCGACGCGGCCGCCCGCACGATGGCGGCCGAGAACGAGTCCGCCGCGCATTCGGCGAGCGCCTGCTCGGCCAGCGCCCGCGCAGCGGCCAGATCTCCGGAGCGGCGGGCGATGCCGGACAGGCCGACGTGACCGCTGCCTCGCGTCTCGGGCATTCCGGTGCGATGAGCGAGTTCGACGGTTCGCTCGTAGTCGGCCTTCGCGCCGGCGAGGTCGCCGCGCAACGCTCGGCTGTCGCCGCGACGGCACAGCAGGTCCGCGTAGTCGTCGGTCGCGCCGAGCGTCTGCATGAGCGACAGGGACTCGGTCATCGCGGCGAGCGCTTCCTCGTGGCGGCCGCGCAAAACCAGCAGTTGCGACAGGTGGTCGAGCGCCATCGACAGCCCCCAGCGTTCGCCGAGCGCCCGGTAGCACGCTTCGCCTTCTCGCAGACCGCGTTCGGCTTCGTCGAGTTCCCCGGCGAGCATCGCGCGCAGACCGTCGCCCATCGGCACGAGCGCGGTGAGCCACGGGTCGGGATGCTTTTCGAGCCCGGACAGCCGGAGCCGCGCGTCCTCGTCGTCGGGCGGCCCGAGCACGACGCCGGACAGCATGAGCATCATCGGATGCTCCGGGGTCCAGGAGCTTTCTGCTAAGTACCGCTCCACATAGGACCGATAGTTCGCCGTCTCGGCGGCTTCCGGGGCGCCGGCCATCGCGGTCAGCAGGCACATGAGGAATTGCTCGCGGTGTCCTTCCGGCGGCTCCGCTTGGCAGTGGCGCACGATTTCCATCGACAGCGCCGCGCCTTCGTAACGTCGTCCGCGCAGCCACCAATACATCGACAGCGCGGCGGCGATCCGCAACGCGGTCGACGGATCTGCCGCGGCCGACCACCGGAGCGCGGCCACGATGTTGTCGTACTCAGCGTCGATTTTCCGCAGCCGGTCCAGCTGGTCCGCGGTACGCAGCTTCGGGTCGGCTTCCTCGACGAGCCGCAGGAAAACCTGCGCGTGGGCGTGCCGGAAGCGTTCGGTCTCGCCTGCGGCGTCGAGCTTTTCCGCGCAGAAGGCGCGGATCGTCTCCAGCATCCGGTAGCGCCCGCTCGACGGTTCGACGAGCGACTTGTCGGCGAGTTCGGGGAGCAGGTCGACGGGGACGTCGCACACCTGCTCGGTGTACGCGAGCGTCGCGCCGCCGGTGAAAACGGTCAGCCGACGGGCGAGGCGGCGTTCGTCGTCATCGAGGAGATCCCAGCTCCATTCCACGACACCCCGGAGCGACCGGTGCCGTTCGTCGGCGGTGCGGCTGCCGCGGGCCAGCAGCTGGAAGCGGTCGTCGAGCCGGGCGGCGATGTCGGCGACCGGCAGCGTGCGCACGCGGGCGGCGGCCAGTTCCAGCGCGAGCGGGAGGCCGTCGAGCGCGGTGCAGATCCGCACGACGTCGGCCGCGGTTTCGTCGGTCAGCCGGAACGCGGGGTCGCTCGCCCGGGCGCGGTCGAGGAACAGCCGGACCGCGGGATAGGTCTCCACGTGGGGTGCGTCGGGCGGTGGGACGGCGAGGCGGGGGATCGGGGCGAGCTGTTCGCCGGTGATCCCGAGCGGTTCCCGGCTCGTCGCCAGCACCCGCAGCCCGGGGCACGCGGGCAGCAGCTGCGCGACCAACCTCGCGGCCGCGGCGATGACGTGTTCGCAGTTGTCCAGCACCAGCAACGTCGCCTGGTCGCGCAAGGCCGAGACGAGGCGGTCGACCGGGTCCTGGCGACCGCGGGCGCCCTCGCGCAGGCCGAGCGCGGTGAGGACGGCTTGCGGAACGTCGTCGGCGACGTGCGGGGCCAGTTCCACGAAGACGCACGGTCCCGCGTCCGCCGCGGCTTCGACGGCCAGCCGGGTCTTCCCGGTCCCGCCGGGACCGAGCAGCGTGACGAGCCGGGCCTGGCGCAGGAGATCGGCGACCTGCCGCAGTTCGCCGTCCCGGCCGACGAAGCTGGTGAGCTGCGCGGGCAACGGCGTCGCGGCGTTCGCCGACTCGCCGCGCAAGGCCGCCAGGTGCGCCTCGGTGAGGTCTGGACCAGGGTCCGCGCCCAGTTCGTCGGCGAGCGTGCGACGGGCGTCCTCGAACGCAGCCAGTGCTTCGGCGGTCCGTCCGGCGGCGTGCAGTGCCCGCACCAGCTGAGCCCGCGACCGCTCGCGCAGCGGGTTCTCGGCGATGGCGGTGCGCAGTTCGTCGAGGACGTCGGCGGCGCGGCCGAGCGAGATCTCCGCGTCGACCCGGTCGGCAGCCGCCTCGGCGCGCAGTTCAGTTAGCCGGGTGGCCTGGACCTCCGCGGCGGGGACGTCGGCGAACGCCGGTCCGCGCCACAGCGCGAGCGCCTCGCCGAGCAGGTCGCTGGCCCGCGTCGGGTCGCCCTCGGCCAGTTCGCGACGGCCCTCGCCGGCCAGCCGCTCGAACCGGTGCGCGTCCACTTCGTCCGGTTCGATCCGGAGGCAGTACCCCGCCGAGGTGAGTTCGATCGGCAGTTTCAGCGCGCCGCGCAGCCGCGAAACCTGCGATTGGAGCGCGTTGGCCGCGCCGTCCGGCGGTTCCTCGCCGTAGAGCCCGTCGATGAGCCGCTCGGCGGACACGAACCGCCCGGCGTCCGCCGCGAGCAACGCGAGCAGCGCCCGGCCTCGCGGGCCGCCCACGGCGACCGTCCCGCCCGCGCCGTCCCAAGCGACGACGGCCCCCAGCACCCCGATCCGCATCCCGTGAGCCTATGCCCGGAACGGGTGCTTACCCGTGGGTTCTGTCCCCGAAACAGGAGGCAAACGCGACTTCTATACACTTTGGCGCGACCCCGCGCAATGCGGGACACCCCGATGCACAGGAGATCTACAGTGGGCGAACCCGTCCTGCTCGGGAAGCCGACCGTCGGCGACGAAGAGCTCGCAGCCGTCGCCGAAGTGTTCCGTTCCGGCTGGCTGGCCGGCGCGGGCCCGGCGTGCCGTCGCTTCGAGGAGCGGTTCGCGCAGCTGACCGGCACCGCGCACGCTCTGACCACCAGCAACTGCGGCTCCGCCCTGTTCCTGGGCCTGAAGGTGCTCGGCGTCCAGCCCGGCGACGAGGTGATCGTCGGCGACTACACCTTCCCGGCGACCGGCCACGCCGTGCTGCAGGCCGGCGCGAAGCCGGTCTTCGCCGACATCCGCCCGGACATCTTCAGCGCCGACCCGGCCGCGATCGAAGCGCTCATCACGCCGCGCACGGTCGGCATCCTCGCCGTCGACGTCGCGGGCCAGCCCGGCGACTTCGACGAGTACCGCGCCATCGCCGACAAGCACGGCCTGTGGCTGTTCGAGGACGCCGCCTGCTCCGCGGGCGCGACCTACCGCAACCGCCCGGCCGGCAGCCTCGCCGACCTCGCCGCGTTCTCCTTCCACGGCCGCAAGGGCATCACCGCGGGCGAGGGCGGCGCGCTGGTCTCGGACCGCGAGGACCTGATCGCGCACGCGCGCAAGATCCACACCTACGGCATCGAGCCCGCGATCAGCCGCGAAGGCTCGGACACGCTGCCGATCCCGTCCTTCCACGAGCTGGGCTGGAACTTCCGGCTGTCGGACATCCAGGCCGCGATCATGGGCGTCCAGCTCGACCGGCTGCCCGACCTGCTCGCCGCCCGCCGTTCGGTGGCCAAGCGCTACCACGAGGCGTTCGAGGACGTCGACGCGCTGACCGTGCCGGTCGAGGCTCCCGACCGCGAACACCCGTGGCAGGCCTACCTGATGACGGTGGCCCCGGAGATCAGCCGCGACGCGCTGGCCCTGCGGATCCGCGAACAGGGCGTGCAGTGCAACTTCGGCACCTACGCCTCCCACCTGCAGCCGGTGTACGGCGAGCAGCAGCCGCTGCCCGTCTCCGCCGACGCTTTCCGCCGCCAGCTGGCGATCCCGATGCACGCGGAACTCACCGACAGCGAAGTCGAGCGCGTGGTCACCACCGTGCGCGAAGCCGTGTCCGCTCTTTCCTGACCCGCCGACCTCCCTGAGGAGAACCCATGTCCGACAAGAAAGTTTTCTTCACCGGCGCCGGCGGTTTCATCGCCTCGCACGTGATCCCGATCCTGCTGGAGAAGGACTACACGGTCCGGATCTTCGACAACATGACCCGCGGCGACCGCGACCGCGTCAACGAGTTCGTCGCCACCGGCAAGGTCGAACTGGTCGAGAAGGACGTGCGCTACGGCGTCGGCGTCCGCGAGGCCATGCGCGGCTGCACGCACGCGATCCACTTCGCCACCGTGTCGATCAACAAGTCGATCGCGGACCCGGGCGAGTCGATCGACATCAACATGGTCGGCAACAACAACGTCTTCGCGGCCGCGGCCGACGAGGGCGTCGAGCGCCTGGTGTTCGCTTCCAGCGCCTCGGTGTACGGCGAGCCGGAGAAGCTGCCGATGCACGAGGACGACAAGCTGAACCCGCTCACCCCGTACTGCATCTCGAAGCGCGCGGGCGAGGACCTGCTCGGCTTCTACGAGCGCACCAAGGGCCTGTCCTGGAACGCGCTGCGGTTCTTCAACGTGTACGGCCCCGGCCAGAAGATCGAGGCGTACTACACCTCGGTCATCAACCACTTCATCCAGCGCCTGCGCGCCGGCCAGCCGCCGATCATCGACGGCGCGGGCGACCAGTCGATGGACTTCGTGCACGTGACCGACCTCGCCAAGGGCGTCGTCGCCGCGCTGGAGTCGGAGCAGTCGAACCTGCCGATCAACATCGGCACCGGCATCGACACCTCGATCGCCACCCTGGCGAAGATCCTGATCGAGGCGGTCGGCGTCGACGTCGAGCCGGTGTTCAACAAGCGCGACGTCCTCGTGTCCCGCCGCGCCGCGGACATCACCCGGGCCCGCGAGGTGCTCGGCTGGGAGCCGCAGATCACCGTCGAAGAGGGCATGCGCGCGTTGGTGCGGGACTCCGAGTGAGCCTCGCCGTCGGCGCGTCTTCCGAGGGGAATGCGTAATGAGCACTGCGGGCCCGGCCGAGGGAAAGCCCATGCGGATCGTGGTGGTGAACAACTTCTTCCCGCCGCGCGTGGGCGGGAGCGCGCACATGTCGGCCTCCTTGGCCGCCGAGTACGCGGCTGCCGGACACGAAGTGCTGGCGATCACCGCTGCCTACGGTGACGCGCCGGCGGAAGAGGAGCGCGACGGCTACCGCGTCGTGCGCCTCCCCGCGGTGAAAATGCCGCAGCTCGGCCTGTCGATCGACTTCGACATGACGTTCGCGTCGATGCGGCCGGGCAACTGGCGGCGGCTGTGGAAGCTGCTGAACGAGTTCAAGCCGGACGCGGTGCACCTGCACGGACAGTTCTTCGACCTGTCCTGGATGGTCGGCATCTACGCGCGCCGGCACAAGCTGCCCGTTCTCCTGACCATCCACACGCTGCTGATCAGCGAGAACAAGATGTACGGCCGCGTGTTCCGGGCGCTCGACGCGATGCTGGTGAACCCGGTGCTGAAGTACCTGCGCCCGCGCTTCGTCATCCTCGACAAGCTCGGCGTGGACTACTGCGTCGAGCGCTACGGCACGAGCGACGACAACTCCGAGTACTTCCCGATCGCGGTGGACACCGGGCACTTCGCCAAGCCGGTGACCAAGGACGTGCGCGCGGAACTGGAGATCGGGGACGCGCCGCTGATCGTGTCGCTCGGACACGTGATCCCGCTGCGCAACCGCCTGCCGCTGATCGAGGCGCTGCCCGCCATTCTGGAGCGGCACCCCGGCCTGCGCGTGGTGATCGTCGGCCGGGTGTACCACGACGCGTTCCAGCAGCGAGCCAAGGAACTGGGCGTAGCCGACGCACTGATCGTCACCGGCGCGGTGCCGAAGGCGGACGTACCCGCGTACTTCGCGGCGGCGGACATCGTGACGCACGACCTGAACGGCGGCTGCGGCACCGCGTCCCTGGAGGCAATGCTGTCCGGCACGGCGACCATCGCGTCGGTCACCGAGGACAACTACCCGGGCATCGAACTGCACAACGGCGAGAACATCCTGCTGGTGCGGCCGAACGATTCCGAGGCGGTCAAGTCCACCGTGCTGTCCCTTTTGGACGATCCGAAGGAACGCGCGCGGATCGCCGAGCGGGAAGCCTCGATGGTCCGGGACAACTTCGGACTGGACGTAGTGGCCGAGGAACACCTGCGGGTGCTCACGAAACTGGTGGCGGACAACTGATGTTCTTCGACGACGAGCGCAGCAACCGGCTGCGCCCGATGATCCTGAACGACCTCGTCGCGCAGTACATGAACGACGCCGAGCGGGCCGCGTTCTACGGCCTGCCGGAGTCGTGCCGCGTGCGCGAGCGAGTCAAGATCGTCAGCCCGGACAACCTCACGATGGGCGAGCACTGCTGGGTCGGCGAGGGCGCGACCCTCGACGCCAGCGGCGGGCTGGAAATCGGAGAGCACACCAGCATCGGGCTGAACACGCTGGTGTTCACGCATTCGAGCTGGCTCGCGAACATGGCGCTGGAAAACCATTCCGGCAGCGACCTGATCGAACGCAAGCCGGTGAAAATCGGCAAGGGCTGCTTCATCGGCGGCCTCGTGGTGATCATGCCGGGCGTCACGATCGGCGACTTCGCGACGGTGCAGCCGAACTCGGTGGTCGCGAAGGACGTCCCGGCACGCTCCTTGGTGGCGGGCAACCCGGCGCGCGTGTTCCAGCGCTACGACGAGGAGTACATCGAGGCCGAGGTGAAGCGGGTACGCGAGGAAAACGCCCGCCGCCGAGCGCTGTCGGACGACTCGTCCGGGTGGGGCTCTCCGTCAGGCGACTTCACGGGGAAGTGATTCGGACACGGTGCGTCACGCACTGGCGGATGCTCCGGGTAACATGGGACACTGCTCTCAGTCACTGTCGGTGAAGGAGATCCATGAGTGTCCTTGAATGGCCTCACCGGCTCCTGACTCTTGACGACTGGGCGGACCTTCCGGCGCACCCGGAGGTCCGAGTCGAGGTCGTCGAAGGGGTCCTGTCAGCGTCGCCGCGTCCGATGTCGCTCCACCAGCTGATCATCAGCAGATTGCCGTATCTGCTGACGATGCAGCTGCCGCCGGAACTGGTGGCGGTAGGCGAATTCGAGACGGTGCTGGCCGAGCTCCCACCCACCGTGCGGGTGCCGGATGTGCTGGTCGCCCCGTCGGACCTGATCGAAGCCAACGTCCCGCGAGTCGGGGCGAGCGACGTTTCCCTGGTGGTCGAGGTGCTTTCGCCTGCCACCAAGGACGTCGACCTGGGTGCGAAGCTTTTCGAGTACGCCGATGCGGGGATCGAGCACTACTGGATCGTGGATGTGGACGCGCCGGTGAGCATGATTGCTTACCGGCTCATCGACGGCGATTACGAGAATTTCGGCGAGTATTCCGGCACCGTCGAACTCGAGGTCGCGGGCGCGCCGGTGAAGCTCGACCTGAGCGCACTTGTCGACCCTCGCGCGCAGCGCTGACCCGAACACCATGCGTCGCCGTTGAGGCAAGACTGACCAGCCATTACGTCGACGCACGTCCCCCGCCCCCGTAACCTGGACACCAAGGCCACCGGGAAACAGAGGGGGGATCGTGCGCGGGGACGACGAGTTCGCCGACTTCGTGCGGTCCTGTTCTGCCCGCCTCACCCACGCCGCCTACCTGCTCACCGGCGACCGCCACCAGGCTGAGGACGCCGCGCAGACCGCCTTCACCCGTACCTACGCCGCCTGGCCCAAGGTGCGGCGCAAGAACCCCTACGCCTACGCCCGGCGCGTGCTCGCCAATCACGTCATCGACATGTGGCGTCGCCCGATCCGCGAATACGCCACCGAGGAGATGCCGGAACCGTCGAAGGTGCCGGACATTTCGCATGCCGTCACGGATCGGGAATGGCTTTCCGACGCATTGGCCCGGCTCACCGCCCGGGAACGCGCCGTGGTCGTGCTCCGGCATTTCTTCGATTTGCCGGAACACCAAGTCGCCGAGGAATTGGGTGTGTCCGTCGGCACGGTCAAGAGCACCAATTCCCGCGCGCTGGCGAAATTGCGCGTGGACGGTGACGCGCTGGTCGGGGAGGTGAGCGCGTGACGGACGAACTCGACCGGTTGCGCGCCGCGCTTCAGGAAGCGCCCGCGGAACCCTTCGCGGAGCCCGATCTGGAGCGAATCTTCAAAGACGGCGGGCGGATCCGGCGTCGGCGGCGTTTTCTGACGTCCTCGGGAGCGGCAGTGGCCGTGGTCGCCGTCGTGTTCGGTGCGGCTTGGTTGCGCTCGCCGGGCGGTGCGCCGGAGCAGGTGCACGCGGCGGCAGCGCCTCCGCCGTCGGTAATGACAACGAGCACCGCCGCGCCAGCACCGGCTTCGACGTCGGCTGAGCCGCGGCCGCTCGGTGACCTGATCTCCACCGGCACCTACTCCGACGGCGCGGAACTTGTCTTCTACGCAACGGAAATCGACGACCCGGACAACCTGCCGGCTGTCCAATTCGGAGTGATGGCCAGTCTGTCCGAACCGGACGGCAACCTGCGCCCGCTCTACCTCGCCAACGAATCCGAAGGCGCGGACCGCTCTTTCGGCTTCCACGCCACCTCGGGCGGCACCACCGTGTCCGACACCTGGGTGCCGGTATACGGCTACTTCAGCGGACCGGCCGCGCGCATCGAGACCACAGTGGACGGTCGCACGGTCCCGGCGCACACGGCGCGCTGGAGCGAGGATCCGGACGTGGTCGTGTTCTGGTTCGACCAGGACGACGTACCGTCCGCGGAGAGCGCGACCCCGCTGGTCGCCTACTCCGCGGACGGCAAACGCCTCACCAAATAATCAGGCGGCTTCAGTCAGAACCTGCGCCACGACCTCGTGCGACGGCAGGATCAGCGCCCGCTCGACGTCCGCGTCGACCTTGCCCTCCAGCAGGTCGACGAACCGGTCCAGCTGGGTCGCCAGCGGCTCGCGCGCGGTGACCAGCTCCGGGATCTCGATGACGGTCTGCTGCCGATAGCCGAGACCGTCCGGGGTGACCGAATCGTGCGAGACGTGCCGGTAGATCGTCACGTCGCGGCGCAGCAGGTCGATCTCGATCATCCGGTCCAATTCGGACACCGTCAGCGAGCGGACCTTGCGCTGCGCCAGCCGCGAGGCCGACACCGTGGCCAGTCCGGCGGGGAACGACAGCACCGTTTCGATGGTGTCCTCGGCCCCGGTGACCGACTGCGGGTGGAAGTACCCGGCGCTGGAGGTGACCCGGCTCGGGGTCGACCCGCCGAAGAACTGGATCGCCAGGTCGACGTCGTGCACCAGCAGGTCCCACGCGACGCCGGTCTTGATCCGCGGCGCGTACGGGCCGTGCCGGCGCGCCATCAGGTGCACTGGTTCGTTCACCAGCGCCCGCGCGGTCATCACGGCCGGGTTGTAGCGCTCGAGGAGCCCGCACATCAGCGGGACGTCCTTCTTCGCCGACAGGGCAACGATTTCCTGCGAGAACTCGAGGCTGTTGCACACCGGCTTCTCGACCAGCATCGGCTTGCCCTGGCCGAGAATCTCCTGCGCCAGCTCGTAATGCACCTCGGTGGCCGAGGCGAGCACCACCGCGTCCACATCGGACAGCGAGCCGATTTCCGGCGTCCACTGGGTTTCGTAGCGTTCGGCGACCGCGCGGCCCGCTTCCTCGCGCGGGTCGATCACGCGGGCCAGGTCCACCCGGTCGTTCTGCGACAGGACACGCGCGTGCAGCGAGCCCATGTTGCCGGTGCCGACGAGTGCGATGCGGTGTGTCATGCGCCCAGTACCTCGCGAACGGCCTCGATGATCCGGTCCAGCTGGGATTCGGTCAGGTGCGGGTGCACCGGCAGCGAAAGCGCTTGCGCGGCAACGGCGGACGCCACCGGGAAGTCCTCGACGCGCGCGTCCGGGATCAGCGGGTGCCCGCGGTAACAGTCGTAGTCGAAGACGATCTTCGGGTAGTAGATCCCGTTGCCGATGCCCTTTTCGGTCAGCGCGGAAGCGAATTCCTCGCGCGAGAGCATCGCGTGCGGGCCGACCAGCACGGTGTACTGGTGCCACACGTGCTCGCGGCCCGGCAGCACCTGCGGCACCTCGAGGCCCGGCGTGCCGGCGAGGCCCTCGGACAGCCGCTTCGCGTTGGCCTGGCGGGCAGCGGTGAGCTGGTCGAGCTTCTCCAGTTGCGGGATGCCGACCGCGGCGTGCAGGTCGGTCATCCGGTAGTTGTGCCCGGCCATCTCGTACTGGTAGCGGGCCTTCATGCCCTGGTTGCGCATCACGCGCAGCTTGTCGGCCAGCGCGTCGTCGTCCGTGGTGATCACGCCGCCCTCGGCGGTGGTCACGTTCTTCGTCGCGTACAGCGAGAAGCAGCCGATGCCGTACGACCCGGCCTGCTTGCCCTCGAACGACGCGCCGACGGCCTGCGCGGAGTCCTCGATGATCCGCAGCCCGTGCTCGGCGGCGAGCGGCGCGAGCTTGCCCATGTCCGCGGTCTGGCCGTACAGGTGGACCGGCATCAGCACCTTGGTGCGCGGGCCGACCGCGGCGGCGACCGCGTCCGGGTCGATCGCGAAGTCGTCGCGCCGGATGTCGGCGAACCGGACGGTCGCGCCCGCCTCCAGGATCGCGTTCAGCGTCGCGACGAAGGTGAACGGCGAGGTCACCACCTCGTCCCCGGGCTGAAGGTCCAGCGCCTGCAGCGACGCGACGAGCGCGGTCGTCCCGTTGTTCACGGCGATGGCGTGCTTCGTGCCCGCGACTTGCGCGAACGCATCCTCGAAGCGCTTGACCATCGGCCCCTGAGCGATGGCGCCGGATCGCAGCACCTCGACGACCAGGTCCTCCGCGTCTCGGACGTCGACCACGGTAATGGGGATCATCGGCAGTCTCTCTCGGCTGGGGATTTCTGTGCGTCCGGTACAGTGCTAGGCGCTCCGGCCGCGAGGCCGGAAAGCCGCCGGTTCTGCGCCCGGCCACCCTGCATGCACGCGGGCCACACGTTACCGGGCGCCGCAGGCAGCCCTTGACCCCAGGCCGTCCAGGCCGGAAGCGACGAAACGGATCACCGACTGTGTCACCTGCGGCACCCAACCGGATTCACCCCACGGCAGTCGTCGGCGAGGGCGTGGAGCTGGGCGAAGGCAACGTCATCGGCCCGTACGCGGTCATCGTCGGCCCGGCTCGCATCGGCGACGGGAACTGGATCGGACCGCACGTGACCATCGGCACGCCGGGCGAGGACCGGGGCGGTCCGCACCCGGCCGCCTGGGAAGGCGCGCCGACCGGCGACCCGGCTCAGGACGGGCACGGTGTCGTCGTCGGCAGCCGCAACCGGATCCGCGAGTACACCAGCATCCAGCAGGGCACCTGGCGCGCCACGACGCTCGGCGACGACTGCTACGTGCTGCGCGGCAGCCACATCGGGCACGACGTGCTGGTCGACGACCAGGTCACGCTCGCCTGCAACGTCATGCTCGGCGGGCATACCCATGTCTGGCCGTTCGCGAACCTCGGCATGGGCACGGTCGTGCACCAGGGCGGCAGCATCGGCCCGGGCGCGATGGTCGGGATGGGTTCGGCGGTCCGCCGCGAGGTGGGTGCGTTCACCATCACGGTCGGCAACCCGGCCCGGGTCACGGGCGTCAATACAGTGGGCTTGTCGCGTCGTGGCCTCGACGAGGCCGCCGTCGAGGCGCTCGGCCCGTGGGTCAAGGGCAAAGGCGACCTCCCGGACGACGGGCTCCCCGAAGACCTCTCTACCTTGGTGAGGGCGTGGGACGCACGCCCGCGCGAAGAACACTAGGAGCTGTGAAGATGTCGGAAGTCGCCCCCAAGCTGCGCGAGGTCTTCGTCGAGGCGCTGGACCTCGACGGGGACGTGGACGTCGAGAACCTCAAGTACCGCGACATCGAGGCGTGGGACTCGGTCGGGCACATGGCGCTGGTCGCCGCGATCGAGGACGAGTTCGACATCGAGTTCGACACCGACCAGGTGATCGACATGTCGAGCTTCAAGGTCGCGGTCGACATGGTCACCGACCTCGTGTCCAAGAATGACTGATCTGACCGGACGCGTCGCGCTCGTCACGGGCGGGACGCGCGGAATCGGGCTGGCCACCGTGCGCGCGCTCGTCGAAGCGGGCGCCACCGTCGTGCTGACCGGGCGGGACGAAGACCGGGCGAAGGCAGTCGCCGCCGAGGCGGGCGCCACGGCCGGTCTCGCGCTGGACGTCACCGACGCAAAAGCGGTCTCGTCGCTGGTGCGCGGCGTCGCGAAGGAACACGGGGCGCTCGACATCGTCGTCGCCAACGCCGGCGTTCTCGAGGACGCGCTGCTCGGCATGATCAGCGAAGACCTGGTCGACCGCATGTTCAAGACGAACGTCGGCGGCACGATCAACACCGTGCAGGCCGCTTCGCGCGTGATGAGCAGGCGCAAGTCCGGTGCGATCGTCCTGCTGGCCTCGATCGTCGGCGAGAACGGCAGCGCGGGGCAGACCGCGTACGCCGCTTCCAAGGCCGCGGTCGGCAACATCGCCCGGTCCGCGGCGAAGGAGCTGGGCAGGCACAACATCCGGGTCAACGCGGTCGCGCCCGGGGTGATCGAGACCGACATGACGTCCCACCTCGGCGAGAAGGTCATCGCCGAGCGCATCGAGGACACGGCGCTGGGCAGGCTCGGCAAGCCCGAGGAGGTCGCGAAGGCGATCCGCTTCCTGGCGAGCGACGAGGCGGCCTTCGTGACGGGCCAGATCCTGGGCATCGACGGCGGCTTGGTGTTGTGAGTCCGGATATGCCGGTTCTCGCCGGCATGCACGCTCACGGGCACGACGAGGAGGTTCGGTGAATCTGGTTGGCGAAGGGTCCCGGCTGGTCGACGTGGCCGGCGGCCGCACGCTGGCGGGCGACGAGCTGACGGCGGAGGTCGAACGGTCCGCGGCCGCGCTGGCGGAGCTCCCGCCCGGCGTGCTGTTCGCGCGGATGTCGCTGGACCTGGACAGCGTGCTGCGGTACCTCGGCGCGTTCGAGGCGGGACGGGCGATCGCGCTGATCGACCCCGCGCTCGACGCGGAGGTGCTCGAAGGCCTGATCACCCGGTTCCGGCCGGCTGCCGTGCTGGCCGCCCCCGAAGCGGACGCGCCCGACGGTTACCGGGCCGAGAACGGGCACTGGGTGCGCGAGT
Organism: Amycolatopsis nivea; assembly: GCF_004522235.1. Lineage (GTDB taxonomy): Bacteria > Actinomycetota > Actinomycetes > Mycobacteriales > Pseudonocardiaceae > Amycolatopsis > Amycolatopsis nivea. The sequence goes on along the minus strand of NZ_SDLT01000004.1, from coordinate 87,235 downwards.
CGGCCGAGGGCGCGGTCCCGCACCCTGACCTCGCCGTTCTGCTCCCGACCAGCGGTTCCACCGGCAATCCGAAGCTTGTCCGGCTCTCCCGGCAGGGTCTGCTGGCCAACGCCGACGCCATCGCGCAGGTGCTGGCGATCGACGCGGAGGAGGTCGCTCCGACCTGTCTGCCGCTGCACTACAGCTACGGTCTTTCGGTGCTGAATTCGCACCTTTTGCGCGGTGCGACTGTGGTTATCGAATCTTCAGGCGTACTCGGCCGCGGATTCTGGGATTCGGTGAAAGAACACGGCGTGACTTCGCTGTCCGGCGTGCCCTATCACTACGAAATGCTGCGCCGGCTGAAATTCGACCCGGCGAAGTACCCGACCCTGCGGACCCTCACCCAGGCGGGGGGCAAGCTGCGGGACGACCTGGTCGCCGAGTTCAACGACAAGATGCTCGCGGTCGGCGGCCGGATGTACGTCATGTACGGCCAGACCGAGGCGTCCCCGCGGATGACCACGGTGCCCGCCGAGCGGCTCGCGGACAAGATCGGCTCGGCCGGTCCGGCGCTGCCGGGCGGTTCGTTCTCCATCCGCCGCGACGACGGCGAGGAAACCACGCATCCCAAAATTGTCGGTGAGGTCCTTTACCGTGGACCTAACGTGATGATGGGTTACGCGGAGGACGAAGCAGGGCTGAGCGCGGGCGACGAATACGGCGGAATGCTGGCCACCGGGGATCTCGGGTACCTCGACGACGAGGGGTATCTGTACATCACCGGCAGGCTCAAGCGGATCGGCAAGGTGTTCGGCAACCGGGTCAGCCTGGACGACCTGGAGCAGGCCGTGCGCACGGCCGCGGTGGGCATCGACGTCGTGGCCGCGGTGCCCGCGGGCGACAAGGTCGTGCTGTTCGCCGAACTGCCCGAGGGCGACGGCGCGAAGGCGATCTGCAAGGACGCGGCGCGGGCGCTGGCGGAGCGGCTGCACCTGCACGCCAGCGGGTTCGACGTGCGTCCGATCGACACAGTGCCGCTGCTGGCCAGCGGGAAGATCGACTACCGGTCGCTGGAAGGACGGGTATGAGTGTGTTCACGCGCTCGCAGGCGGAGCGAGAGGCGGCGCTGCTCCCTGAGCTCGCGGAGCTGACCGCGCACCACCGGGCGAACTCCGCCGGGTACGAGCGCATCCTCTCCTCGCTCGGTTTCGCGCCGGACGCGTCGTTCGCCACGATCGCGGACCTGCCGTGGCTGCCGGTGCGGATGTTCAAAACGCACGACCTGAAGTCCATTCCGGACTCCGAGGTCTTCAAGACCCTCACGTCCTCGGGCACCACCGGGGCCGGCGCGTCGCGGATCTACCTGGACAAGGAAGCGGCGGGCGCGCAGACGAAGCAGCTCGGCGCCACCTTGCAGGAGGTGCTGGGCGGCGAGCGGCTGCCGATGCTGATGGTCGACACCATCGGCATCATCAAGAACCGCCGTTCGTTCTCCGCGCGCGGCGCGGGCGTGCTCGGCATGGCGAACTTCGGCCGCAAGCACACCTACGTGCTGGACGAGAACGACAAGCCGGACGTCGAGGCCGTGCGGAAGTTCCTCGCCGAGTACGGCGACAAGCCCTTCCTGATCTTCGGCTTCACCTTCATGGTGTGGCAGTACCTCTACGAGGTCGCCCGCGAGCACAAGCTCGACCTGTCGAACGGCATCCTCATCCACTCCGGCGGCTGGAAGAAGCTGATCGACCGCGCGGTCGACAACAGCGAGTTCCGCAGGCGGTTCAAAGAGGACACCGGACTCACCCGGATCCACAACTACTACGGGATGATCGAGCAGATCGGCACCGTGTTCCTCGAGGGTCCGTCCGGGAACTCCTTGTACTGCCCCGATTTCGCCGACGTCGTGATCCGCGACCCGGAGACCTGGGAAGAGCAGCCGGTCGGCAAACCGGGCGTCATCGAGGTGGTGAGCACGCTGCCGCGCTCGTACCCGGGGCACGTGCTGCTCACCGAGGACCTGGGCGTGTACAACGGAATCGACGACGGCGACTGGCCGGGCAAGCACTTCTCCGTGCTGGGCAGGCTGCCGAAGGCCGAGGCCCGCGGGTGCTCGGACACGTTCCAGGGAGCGGCCGCATGAGTGCTTTGGACCAGCGTTTTCCGCTGGGCGACTCGGTTTCGGTCGGCGCCCTGCTGGACGAACTGCGCGAGGAACCGCCCGGCGGCAGGCTGACGGTCGGCGACCCGCGGGTGGTCGAATTCGTCACCAAGTTCGCGCGCAAGCTGCTCGCGCCCGCGCTGGCGCGGCGCTTCCCGGAGCTGGCTTCGCTGGGTTTCTTCCTGCGCAAGGGAGAACTCGCGAAGTCACTGTCCACTTTGGAAACCAACGGCGATTCGCTGCGGTTCCCGCGCGGGCTCGTTTTCCACGTGCCGCCCGCCAACGTGGACACCATTTTCGTGTACTCGTGGGCGTTGTCGGCGCTGGCGGGCAACAGTAACGTCGTGCGCGTGTCCTCGCGTTCGGCCGGTGCGGCGGAAGCCGTGCTGGAAGCGCTGAACGCGGCGATGGAAGACGTCTCGCCGGAAACCGCGGCCACCATCCGCGCCACCCAGCGCATGGTCACCTACGACCGCAGCGACGAGGTCAGCGGCGCGTTGTCGCTGGCCGCGGACCTGCGGGTGATCTGGGGCGGCGACGCTTCCGTGGCCGCGCTGCGGAAATACCCGCTGGCCCCGCACGCGCGGGACCTCACCTTCCCGGACCGCTCGTCGTTCGCGATCGCGTCGGTGCGCGGCTGGCAGGAAGCAGCGCCGGAGCAGCGCAAGGCGGCTGCCGAGGGCTTCTACAACGACTCGTACTGGTTCGACCAGGCCGCCTGCTCGTCGCCGCGCGCGGTGTTCTGGGTCGGCGACGCGTCGGGCGCGCAGGCCGCCGGACAGGAGTTCCGCGGGCTGCTCGCCGAGGTGCTGGCAGCGAAACAGCACGTCACCGAGCCGGCGATGGCCGTGCAGAAGCGAGTGTCGGCGTACGGCGCGGCGGTCGACGGCCTGGTGTCGTCGATCCGCTTCGACGGCAACGCACTGGCGACGCTCGAGCTGGCCGACGCCACGGTGATGCCGCGCGAATGGCTGGGCGCGGGCACGTTCGCGAACGCCTCGGTGGCGTCGCTGGACGAGCTGGTGCCGATCGTGCAGCGCAAGGACCAGACAGTGAGCCAGTTCGGGTTCACCCGCGAGGAACTGACCGGATTCGTGACGGCGCTCGCCGGACGCGGGGTGGACCGGGTCGTGCCCTTCGGCTCGGCCCTCACGTTCGCCGGGGTCTGGGACGGCTACGATCTGCTGTCCGAGTTCAGCCGGCTGGTCACGGTACAGGCCTGAGGAGCTGAGAGGCAGTGACGACCGTTCGTACGCAGAGCCCGGGGGACGACACCCCGTCCACTGAGGACACTCCGTCCACTGAGGACGCCCCGACCACCGGAAAAGCCCGCAAGTCCACCAAGGCGCGGGTGCTCGACGTCGTGCGCTGGGTCGCCATCCTCTTGGTGATCGGCTTCGCGGCGAAGAGCCTGGCGTCCAACTGGGACGAGTTCTGGCACACGCTGTCGGATGTCGCTTGGCAGTCCTCGGCGCTGAGCTTGGTGGCGCTGATCCTGTCGATCATGGTGTCCACCTGGGGCTGGCAGATCCTGGTCGACCACCTCGGCAAGCCGATCGGCTACGCCCGCGGCGCGCAGATCTGCCTGGTCGGCTCGCTCGGCAAGTACGTGCCGGGTTCGGTGTGGGCGTACCTGCTGCAGATGGAGCTCGGCCGCAAGGCGGGGCTGGCGCGGGCCCGGATCTTCACCGGCTCGCTGATCCAGCTCGGTGTCGGCGTCGTTTCCGCGCTGGTCGTGTCGCTGCTGGCCGCGCCCGCGGTCTTCAGCAACAGCCCGCGGGCGATGTGGCTGTTCGTGCTGATCCCGGTCGGTCTCGCGCTGCTGCACCCGCGGATCCTGACCTGGGGCACCTCGCTCGTCCTGAAGATCCTGCGCCGTCCGCCGCTGTCCGAGCCGCTCGGCTGGGGCGTGGTGCTCAAGACCTTCGGCGCGTCGATGGGCGCGTGGGTGCTGCAGGGGGTGCACCTGTGGCTGCTGGCGAACTCCGTCGGCGCTCCTGGTGTCAACGGCCTGGTCTTGTGCGTGGGCGCGATGGCCGTCGCGATGACGGTCGGCACTTTCGCGTTCATCCTGCCCAGCGGCGTAGGCGTCCGCGAGGTCGCCCAGGTCGCGGTCCTCACGGCGAGCGGCCTGACGGTCGGCCAGGCGACGGCGTTCGCGGTCGCCTCGCGGGTGATGTTCACGGTGGCGGACCTGCTCACGGCCGGTTTCGCCGCGCTCGCCGCGAAGATGGCCGCTCGGCGGGCCGTCCCGGTCGACGCTGCCTGAGTTTTTGCGTACGAGAAAGGCCCGCCCGGGTTCGGGCGGGCCTTTCTTGGTCAGCGGAGCAGATTCGCTAGGCGAACCGGCACGAGTCCGGTGCCGCGGTCACGTGGATGTCGGTGTTCCATCCGTATCCGACGGGAGTGCCCGCGCCGTTCGCGGACCAGGTGTCGGTGTTGGGCGAGTAGCGGTACCAGAGCAGCGTCGGGTTGCCCGACAGGCTCGCGCCGCGGCCGTACAGGATGTCGGCTCCGGGCGAGAAGATCTCGGTGAACATGTTCCAGCCCACGCCGGCGGACTTGTCGCGCTGGGTCCACTTTCCGGAGCCGAAGTCGTAGACGAAGCGGTACAGGTTGCCTGCCGGGGTCCGGGCGTAGAGGACTCCGTCGCCCGCCGCGGTGATGGAGTCGAACTTTCCCCAGCCGGTGTCGATCAGCTGGCCGTTTCCGTCGACCCACGTGTTGGTGGCGTCGTTCCAGACGTACGCCTTCAGCTGGCCCAGCTGGTCGACGGCGAGGATGCGGCCGGCCTGGTCGACGGTGACGCGGTTCTGGTACTCCGGGGTGAGGAACTTTTCCCAGCCGCCGCCGACCCCGTTGCCGCCGCCCCAGCCGTTGGCCGCGCTCCACGTCCAGCGCCGGAGCACGCCGCTCGGGACACTGTCGCCCGCGCCGAGGTTGCGGTGGACGTCCCAGAGGACCCCGCCCTTGCCGGCGATCTGCCGTCCGGTCCATCCGGTTCCGATCGCCTTGGTCGGCACGTCCCAGGAAATGGCGCCGTTCGCCGGATCGCGGTGCACGTAGCGCCACATCGAGCCGTCGGAACGGGCGTCCCACACGGTCGCGCCGTTCGGACAGGTCACCGGGGCGGGAACGGTGTTCTGCCGGACCCAGTCGGCGAGGTCGTCGACCCGGGCTTCGGTGCCGCCTTCGCGGGTTTCGGTCACCGCGAGGCAGCCGTGCTGCCAGGAGCGGCTGTTGACGGCCACGACCTCTACCTTGTCGCCCACCGTGCGCAGGGCGGGGCCGCCAGCGTCGCCGAGGCAGGTGTCCGACCCGTTCGCCGAAGTCACTGACGCCTCGGTGGCGTTCACCGACGAGACCGAGAACGTGGCAATGGACGGCCGAGCGGGCACCCATTCGGTCGCGGTACGGCCAAAGCCAGCCAGTTGGAGTGATTCCCCGCTCACCGGGGCAGTCGTGGCCAACGCGACCGGCGCGATCCCGGTAGCGGGCTTGTCGAGCTTCGCCAGCGCGACATCGCGATCGGTCCGGCCGATTACTTTGACGACCTTGGCGTTCGTTCCTGCTCCGGTACTGACGTCGACTGCGCCGACGCTGACCGTTGCGTTTTCAGTAGGCGCACCGGTTGCGCTCGCGGTCAGGCAGGTTGCCGAGGTGATGACCCAGGACGGGTCGATCAGCGCGGCCGAGCATGCCTTCGTCGGGGTCGCGATGCGCGCGAGGTAGCCCGACGTTCCGGAGGGCACGACAGTTCCCCCGGAAATCGCGTGCGCCGGGACGGCGGTCAGTACGCCGCCGGTGACCAGGGTGGCGGAGAGAGCCAGGATGCTGCGGGTTCTTCGAGGCACAGGCGTTCTTCCTTCTCGGTCCGATGGAGTGCTGGCGTAATCGGCGGCTAGGACCGGGCGCGGCAGGCCGAATACCAGTGACGGCTTTCGCGGTCCATAGACCGAATGACGTAATTGCTGCCTATCCCCAGTTCTTTCATATGTATGTCAATCCATTCGATTGATCGCTGCAGATCGTCCGCTTTGCTATCGCCGGTGACGGGTGGGCATTACGTGCTGTGATGAGTGTCACAGCGAGGCCAGTTCCGGTATTTTGTCGAGAATAAGACCCTCCGTCCGGACGGGTTGACAATGCTGAGGAACCGCTGTGACAGACCCGTTCCAATTCTCCAAGAAATCCCTGCTTGACCAGCAGCAGGCGGTCGAGGATCGCGCTCCGGACGAGGCGGTCGCGACCTGGGTCGAATTGGCGAACCTGGCTCGTGCTGAACTGCAACGGCTAGGGCTGCCCGCGTCGATCAGCACTTCCCGCGACCCCGTTTCTCTGGACACTCCTCCTGGGGTGTGCATTCATATTGCCGACCGGTATCCGTACGGAGTGCTGTTCAGCTGGCATGCGCCCATCATCGATACGGAGAGTTTTCGGGAGAAGCTGATCGCGCAGAAAATGGACGACCCGCTGGTGGTCCGGGTGTTCGAAGTGACCGGGATGATAGAGCGCGCGGTGCACCGCTTGCTCGACAAGGCTGGTTTCCGAGTGTTCATCGACAATTCCGCGCACAGGTACTACGAGTTCCGGGTTTTGGCCGCGCCGGCCCGGTTGAGGGGGGCCAAGAGTGTCTGATCCGCTTCGGTTGATGGAAACGTGGTCCACCGAGGGCGGCGAGGCTGTCCAGGCTTCGGCGGACGCGGTCGAGTCGTGGACTGAACTGGCGAATCTCGCCCGCGACGAGCTGGTGCGGATGGGGATCCCGGCTGTCGTGCACGCGTGGACCGAGGCGAGCCCGGGGGCGGTGGTCGAGGTCCACGCGGGCCCGCCGTACGGCGTCACCGTCAAGTGGAAAACTGCGGTCGCCGATTCGGACGATGCCGCGAAGGACATCCTCGAGGAGACGTTGTACTCGGTGCTCAGTGCGGCGAACTTTCGCACTCTGGTCGAGAAAGTCGGGCCCGATCAGTATATTTTCCGGGTGCTGAAGAGGCCGTACTTGATCCTGGAATGACCAGCCCTCAGCGATTCAGCTGGTAAATCACCGCGTCCTCGTTGCGGTACACCTCTTTCAGGAACGGCAGCCCCGCCAACCCGTTCACCCCCGGATCCGCGTACGCGCGCTTCGGCGGAGCCGCCGGGCGGCCCAGGATCACCCAGTGGATGTTCAGGCGCTGTACGGCGGCGCGGACGGCCGGGTCCGTGTCGTAGTCGCGGAATTTCGCGGCCAGCAGCACGGCATCCGACGGCGGGCTCGTGCCGTCGTCGTGGGCGGCGACGGTGCGGACGCCGCTGAGCGCGTAGGTCCACGGCGTGCCGTCCCAGCGGTCGTTCATCGCCCATTGACCCGGCTTCGCGAGCTTGCCCAGTTCCGCCATCGCGCGTTCCTCGCCGGGCGTGATTTCCAGGGTGTGCGGATCTGGGCGGTGATACCCGCGCGCGACCACCTCGCTGTTGGTCTCGGTGTACAGGCCTTTCGAGGCTCCCGCGAAGGCGACCAGGACCACCCCGGCGAGCGCTGCCGGCGGCACCCGCGCGGGCAGCCGTTCCTTCAGCCACTCGTGCAGTCCCGCGATTCCGTGGCCCGCGATGAACGACAGCGGCACGATCGCCATCGTGATGAACCGGTACGGGTCGTCCCACCACGGCCGGGCCAGTGCCATGACCAGCGGTGCGTCCGAGGACGAGACCGCCATGTAGAACAGGCCGGTGACCAGCGCGGTCAAGCCGATCCAGCGCAGCGAGCCAAGCCTGCGGAAGAAAATGAAACCGGCCAGCAGCGCCACCGACAGCACAATCTGCGGCTGTGGTTCGAAATGCTGGAACCCGAGCAACGCGCCGAGTGCGGTCGTCGCGCGCCATTCGCTGGGCCAGCCGAGATATTGCACCGTCGAGCTGTTCGCCAGCCCCAGCGCGCCGAACAGTTGCAGCCACGCCACGAGCATCGCCAGCACCGCGATCGGCAGCAATGCCAGCAGGTCCTTGCCGATCGCGCGCCACCGCTCGATCCAGCGCTGCACCAGCAGCGGACCGGCGAACAGGATCGCGCCGAACAACGTGGACGAGTGGATGCACAGCAGTCCGACCGCAGCGATCATCAGCACGAAACCGGTGTCCGGTGCGACCCGGTCGAGGTACCGGCGCAGCACCACGGCGGCCAACGGGGTGAGCGCCATGCCCAGCAGGAACGGGTACAGCGGCCCGCGGTCCATCGACTCGTACAGGCCCATCACCGGCGCGACCGAGGCGAGCGCGACGGCTCCGGCCAGCACCGCGCGGCCGCGGAACGCCCGCACCAGCACCGCGAGCGAAAGCGCCAGCAAGCCCGGGAGCAAGGCCGTGTTCACGTCCAGGGTGAGCGGGATCGAACCGCCGCTGAGCGTGTACTGCACGGAGGCGAGCAGGTGGTAGGCGTTCGGGTAGAAAGGCGGTTTCCCGTCCCCGTACCAGTTCACCGTGCCCATGCCGAAAAGGCTGCCGTCGCCGGTTTCGGCGATGTAGCGCACGCCGTTGGCCGCGTACGGCGCGTCGCCGCCTTGCGCGATCGCGCCGAGGTGGCCCATGCCGTGCGCGGCCGTGTAGAACCCGATGACGGTGGCGAGGACGACGCAGGCAGCGACCGCCCAGTTCGCCCGCGGTTCCCAAGCCCGCACCTCTCGCTCGGGCCGCCACCGGCGCACCGTGAGCCACCGGAGTCCAAACGCGACAGCCGCGAAGATGACGGTGGCCAGCGCATAGGTCCAGGCGTTGAAGGGCAGCCCCATCGCCGCTGTCCACGGGCCCGCGAGGCCGCCGACGGCGTAGCTCAGCAGCGGGGTCAGGCCGGCCAGCAGCCAGCCGCGCAATCCGGCGGCGGCGCCGGTGATCAGCCCGGGAATCCCGAGCACGAGCAGGCAGCAGGCGATGCTGGCTACCACGGACAACGTTGTGGGGTCGCTCGGCACAGTCTTCCTCGAGTTATCGGCGTCCGCCTGCTCCCCGTGGCGGATGGGAATCGGGCCTTAGGCTAGCCGCACCCCATATACACCCGAACGGCTGATGTCCGGGAAGCGCGGCCGCGCGCTTGACTGGAGCCGGTGAGGAACGGTCCGCCCGGGGGTCGGCTGGACGGGTGAGGGGCGCGGGAGGCTGGGGGCGCGTGGTTTACGCGGTCGTGGGGGGATGGCTGGCGCTGGCCGCGCTGGTCGTCGCCGCCTGGCGGCGGATGGGGCAGGACCGGCGGTGGCGGGTCGGGGTTCTTCTGCTCGTTCTCGGGTTTTCGCTGCTGCATCAGCTGTTGTTCGCCACCGCGACCGAGGACGCGTACGTCAGCTTCCGGTACGCGCAGAACATCGCCGACGGCAACGGCCCGGTCTTCAACCCGGGCGACCGCAGCGAGACGTACTCGAATTTCCTCTGGCTCGTAACGATCGCCTTGCCGCGCGGGGCATTCGGTGCGGAAGTGCCGTCGGCAGCTGTCGTATTGAGTGGCGTCGCTGCGCTGGGATGCGTGTTGGTGGCCTATTTCCTCGCCAACCGCATCGCCGCGCTCGGGTTGCCGGAGGGGGCCGAGCCGCGGCGCGCGATCGGGGTCGCGGCGGCGTTGCTGACCGCGGGGGCGAACGGGCTTGCGGTGTACGGGCTTTCGGGCACTGAGCTGCCGATGTTCGCGTTGCTCATGCTCTGTGTCGCGTACGCGTTGGTGGCGGGCCGGCCGTTGGTCGCCGGCGTGCTCGTCGCCAGCGCGGTGATGACGCGGCCGGAAGGGATTGCGCTCGCCGTTGTCGGCGCGGGGTGGCTCGTTTTCGCTGCCGTGCGCGGGCGGCACACCTGGTGGGCGCCGGTCGGTTTTGTGCTGGGCGCGCTGGTGTTCTTGGCTCCGTGGACGGCTTGGCGCGTTACGTACTACGACCGGTTCGCGTCGGACGTGAGCCTGCCGCCCGCACCGGATTGGCCGTATCTGGGCGGCTTCGCCTTGGCGCACTTGGGTTTTCTCGTCCCGGCCGCGGTGGTGGCGGGGTTGGTGGCATCGCGGGGACGCGCGGTGGAAGCCCGGTCGGCGTTGTGGTTGGTGCTGGCGCTCGCCGTCGGCCACACCGGGATCGTGGTGCTTTTCGAGGATGATCCGGGACTGTCGTGGCGGCTGCTCGTGCCGGTGCCGCCCTTGCTGGCGGTCGCCGCGGTGGCCGGGTGCGGCGTCCTCGCTCCGGTACCGAGGCCGCGGGCGATTTCCCGGGCGGTTCCGGCGGTCACCGCGGCGCTCACCGGGGTCGCGGTGGCGGTCTCCGTGTTCAGTCCGGAAGTGCTGGAGCGCGTGCGGGCCTGGAGCACGCAGGGCGCGCAACTGGCCGAGGTCGGGGACTGGCTCGCCCGCTACCTGCCGCCCGGATCAACTGTGAGCGCCGGGTCGCCGGGGCTGCTCGCGAGCCGCGCCGGTTCGCACGTGCTGGTGGTCGGGATGGACGCGGAACGGTCGACGCTCGCCGTGCCCGGCCGGTCGGGATACGCCGATCGCCAGGATTGTGCCGACGACCTGCCCGCCTGGTACCGCGTCGCGACCTTCCGGCGCACCGGGACGCCGTTCTGGATCGCGGTCTACCCGCGCGCCGACGACGCCAGCCGGCTCGTCGGCGAACTCGACCGAGCGCCGGACTTCCACTACGTGTCCTGCCCCTGAAGTGTGGCGGAGCCGACCCGCGCGACCTACCGGCGGGAAACCTACGGTCCCGTAGCCTTGGGCGCATGGCTGAATTCGTGTACCCGCCCGTCCTGGTCGCCGCGCGGCTGATGTTCCGGCTGCTCGACAACCGCCTCCGGGTGACCGGCGCCGAACACGTGCCCGCCCGCGGCGGCGCGGTGCTCGCCTGCACGCACGTCAGCTACCTGGACTTCATCTACTGCGGCCTCGGCGCCCGCCCGGCGAAGCGGCTCGTGCGGTTCATGGCCAAGCAGGAGATCTTCAGCAACCCGGTCGCCGGCCCGCTGATGCGCGGCATGCACCACATCCCGGTGGACCGCGCCGCCGGGCAGGCGTCCTACGACGAAGCCGTGGCGCGGCTGCGCGCGGGCGAGGTCGTCGGTGTGTTTCCGGAGGCCACGATCAGCCAGTCGTTCACCGTGAAGGACATCAAGACCGGCGCGGTCCGGATGGCCGCCGAGGCGGGCGTCCCGGTGATCCCGATGGCCCTGTGGGGCACGCAGCGGCTGTGGACGAAGGGCCGTCCGCGCGACCTCACCCGCAGGCACGTGCCGATTTCGGTGGTGATCGGCGAGCCGATGCGCCCCGGCCCGGAGGACTCGTGCGAGGCGCTGACGACGGACCTGCGCGCCCGGATGTCGGAGCTGTTGGAGAAGGCACAGGCGGAGTACCCGGAGGCCCCGGAGAGCGACGCCGAGCGCTGGTGGCTGCCCGCCCACCTCGGCGGCAGCGCGCCGACGCCCGAGGAGGCGGCTGCGCTCGACCGCCGCTCTTGAGCGCCCCAATGCCACATTGGGGTTTCTCAGTAGTGCGGCGTGCGGCGTCGTGACGGCGATGCGCGGCGTCGACCGGGCGGCGTTGCTTCTCCGCTCCAGTTGACGTCTGTGAAGGGCTCCTTGAGGGAATCAGATTCCCTGAAGGAGCCCTTCACGGGCCTCGGGGGAGGAGCCGCCGGCGCGCCTAGTCGGCCGGGGCCCGCAGCGTCCTGGCAACCACCGCTGCCGCGAACCGCGCTACTGAAACAACCCCATTGAGCGCCTAGAACCAGCGCTCCAGAACCTCCGCCACCCCGTCCTCCGCGGCCGGTCCGGTTACCTCGTCCGCCACCGCCAGCACGGTCGGGTGGCCGTTGGCCATCGCGACGCCATGGCCCGCCCACTGCAGCATCTCGACGTCGTTGGGCATGTCCCCGAAGGCGATCACCGACGACTGGGGCACGTCGAAGCGCTCGGCGATGTCCGCGAGCCCAGTCGCCTTCGTCACGCCGTGGGCGGACAGTTCGATCAGCCCGCCGGAGGATGAATACGTGACGTCCACCGCCCCGTCGAGCACCGCGCTCGTTGCTTCGGCCATCTCCTCCGACGTCATCCCGCGGCGGCTGACCAGCAGCTTGATCGCCGTTTTCCCCAGCACCTCGGCGCGCGGCGCGATGCGGCTCTCCTCGTCGCCCCACGGGTTGTGGTACTCCGGCTCGATCACGAAATTGCGGAGTTCGTGGTCCACCGATCCGGTGCTGATCCGTTCCGCCGCCAGCCGGCAGCCGGGCAGGGCCTTGTCGAGTGCCGAGGCCAGGTCGTGCAGCAGTTTCGGCTCGAGTTCGCCGTGCACCGCGACCACCGAGTCGGTGCCGATGTCGAGCAGCACGGCTCCGTTGGCGCACACCGCGTAGCCGGTCAGCCCGAGCGGTCCGGCGATCGGCGCGATCCAGCGCGGCGGGCGGCCGGTGCACAGCACGAACGGCACGTCGTCGGCCAGCACCCGCTGCACGACCGACACCGTGCGCGGCGTCACTTGTTCGCTGGGGCCGAGCAGGGTGCCGTCGACGTCGGACGCGATCAACCGGGGTTTCTCCACGTCTCCCATTCTCCCGGTCGCCGCCCGTTCGAGCGAATGTCAGTGCCGGACGTTACGGTCGGCCTCGTGCGAGCAGGCATCGTAATTCTTCCTGAAGACCGCTGGTGGGCGGCCGAGCCGAAGTGGCGGGCGGCCGAGGAGTACGGCTTCGACCACGCGTGGACCTACGACCATCTCGGCTGGCGGTCGCTGGTCGACGGGCCGTGGTTCTCCGCTGTGCCCACCCTCACCGCGGCCGCCATGGTCACCTCCACGATCCGGCTGGGCACCTTCGTCGCCTCTCCGGTCGCGCGGCACCCCGTGCCGTTCGCGCGCGAGCTGATCACCCTCGACGACGTGTCCGACGGCCGGTTCGTGCTGGGCGTCGGAGCGGGCGTGGACAGTTCGCGCTACGACGCGCAGGTGCTGGCCGCTCCGGAGCTGACCGCGCGGCAGCGGGTCGACCGCTTCACCGAGTTCGTCGAGGCGCTCGACGGGCTGCTGATGACCGACAACTTCGACTTCTCCGGCGAGTACTACTCCGCGCGCGGCGCCCGGAACCTGCCGGGCACGGTGCAGCGCCCCCGGCTGCCGTTCCTGGTCGCGGCCAACGGCCCGCGCACCATGACGCTGGCCGCGCGGTTCGGGGCGGGCTGGGTCACCACCGGCCGCGGCGGGGACACCCTCGACGAATGGTGGACCGGCATCGCCGAGCTGGTCGCCACGTTCGAACAGCGGGCCGAAGCGGCCGGCCGGGAACTGGCGGGCATCCAGCGGTACCTGAGCCTCGACGCGGCGCCGGTGTTCTCGCTCAGCAGCGTCGCGGCGTTCCGCGAGGCCACCGAACGGGCCCGTGAGCTGGGCTTCACCGACGTCATCGCGCACTGGCCGCGCTCGAGCGGGCCGTACGAGGGGCACGAATCGGTGCTGGAAAAGGTCGTCGAAGAAGTGCTGCCGGGCCTCAAGGCCGAGTAGCCCCTCGTGACCGCGGCCGGGGGAGGCCGCGGTCACGAGAGTCACCTGATGATCGTGTAGATCTGCGCGCCCGGATTGCGGTAGACGAGCTGCAGGAAATCGCTGCCCATGAGGTCGCGCAGGCCAGGGGAGATCGGCGCGCCCTTGGCGATCGGACCGCTGCCCACCAGCACGTGGCGCACCTTCAGCCGCTGGACCGCCTCGCGCACGCGCACGTCGAGGTCGTAATCGCGGAAGTGCAGCGCCAGGTAGGTCGCGTCCGGCGAGACCGGGCCGCCGCCGTCGTAGTGGCCCGCCACCGGGTGCACGCCGGTCAGCGCGTACATCCACGCGGTGCCGTCGAGCCGGTCGTTCAGCACCTTCTCGTCCGGCGGGATGTGCATCCGGCCGAGGAACTCCATGGCCGCGATCTCGTCCGGGCTGACCGGCGGCGTGACCTCGCCCTCCGGCCCGTTGTAGTACAGGAACGACACCGCGGTGGCGTTCGCGGTGCGGTAGAACCCGCCGGTCAGCACCGCGGTCACGGCCACGACGACCGCCGCCGCCGCGATCCCGAGCCGGGAGACCACCCGCGGCCGCGCCTTCGCCCAGCTGATCGAGCGGATCCGCTGCGCCGTCCAGCGCTGCAGCTCCGCCATGCCGTGCCCGGCGAGCAGGCACAGCGGGATCGCGGCCAGCGCCATCAGCCGGAACCGGTCGTTCCACCACGGCCGCGACAGCGAGATGACCAGCGGCGAGGCGCCGTAGGACGTGACCAGCACGAACAGCCCGGAGAGCCCGATCGCGGACAGGACCAGCCAGCGCATCCGGTCGAGGGTGCGGAAGGCCAGCACGCCGACCACGAGCAGCACGGTGAGCCAGAGCTGCGGCGTGTGCAGCACCTGCTGGAACGTGCCGAGCATGTTCAGCGCCGACAGGACCGGCAGGTCCGAATTCCACGGCTGGTACGGGTACGAGCCGGAGGTGAACTTGATCGCGCCCAGGATCTGCGGCGCGGCGAAGACGACTGCGGCCGCCATGACCGGCACTGTGCGCACGATGTCGCCGCCGATCACGCGCAGCCCGTTGCGCCCTTCAGGCACACCGTCCACCCGAAGCCCGCGAAGCGAGCGGTACCAACGCTGCAGCACCAGCGGCGCCGCGAACAGGACACCGCCGAACAGCGCGCTCGAGTGCGCGGTGAGCAGACCGTCCGCGGACAGCGCGAAGACCAGGCCGGTGTCGACGCCCGGGTGTACGAGGAAGCGTTGCAGCGCGACCACCGTGAGCGGCGTGAGGACTATCCCCAGCGCGTACGGCAGCAGGCCGCTCGACACCGACTCGTACGCGCCCGTCGTCGCGGCAGCGGCGATCAGGGCCGTGCAGCCCGCGAAGACCGCACGGCCGCCCATCTGGCGGACCAGGGCGACCATCGACAGCGCGAAGATGCCCGCGACCGGCATGGTGATGGCGTTCAGCGTGACCGGGATGCTCGTCCCGGAGATCTGGTAAACCAGCGCGCCGACCAGGTGATAGCCGTTCGGATAGAACGATCCGTCCGGGTACCAGTTGATCTTGCCCATGCCGATGAGCGAGCCGTCGCCGGTGTCGGCGATGTAGCGGATGCCGTTCGCGTGGAAGACGGTGTCCCAGCGCTGGAAGACCGCCGTCGTCCCGCCGCGCGCGGACAGCACCACGGCGATCGACAGCGCCGTCGCCACCGCGACGCACGCGGCGACCGACCACTGCGCGCGCGTGCTCCAGACGACCGGAGGCTCCTCCGCGCCCGGGGTGATCCAGCCGCGGACGAGGCAGAGCCGCCGGATTCCCCACGCGACCCCCGCCAGCAGCAGCGTGCAGGCCGCGGCGGTGAAGACGTTGTACGGGAGACCGACAGTCGACAACCAGGGCCCAGCCAGGCCGGTGACGGCATAGCTGAGCAGCGGCGCGAGCCCGGCGAGGGCCCACCCGCGCACTCCCGCGGCCCGGCCGATGAGGCCGCCCGGGACTGCCAGCACGGCCACGTAGCTGGCGACCGCGCCTAGATAGGTCCAGAAGGTGTCTGGTGCAGGCATGCTTCTCACGTGTGTAGTGCCGGTAAAACCTGGCGGGATGCCGAGGTCGGTTCGGGACGCGGTCGCGCGACTGCGTACCCTGAGCGCCCGTGAGCGAGCACACGAACTCCGCCAAGATTACTGAAGACGACTTTCGCGGTTACGACCTCGTCGTCGTCGGGTCCGGTTTCTTCGGCCTGACCATCGCCGAACGGGCCGCGGCCGAGCTGGGCAAGAAGGTCCTGGTCCTCGAGCGCCGCCACCACCTCGGGGGCAACGCCTACTCCGAGGTCGAGCCCGAAACGGGCATCGAGGTGCACCGCTACGGCGCGCACCTCTTCCACACGTCCAACAAGCGGGTGTGGGAGTACGTCAACCGCTTCACCGAGTTCACCGGCTATCAGCACCGGGTCTTCGCGCGGGTGAAGGACCAGGTCTACTCGTTCCCGATGAACCTCGGCCTGATCAACCAGTTCTTCGGCAAGTCGCACACGCCGGACGAGGCGCGCGAGCTCATCGCGAAGCAGGCCGCCGAGTTCCGCACCGAGGACGCGCAGAACCTCGAGGAGAAGGCGATCTCCCTGATCGGCCGTCCCCTCTACGAGGCGTTCATCCGCGGGTACACCGCGAAGCAGTGGGAGAACGACCCGAAGAACCTCGGCACGAACATCATCAACCGGCTGCCGGTCCGCTACACCTTCGACAACCGGTACTTCAACGACACCTACGAGGGTCTGCCGGTCAACGGCTACACCGCGTGGCTCGAGAAGATGGCCGAGCACGAGAACATCGAGATCCGGCTGAACGTCGACTACTTCGACGTCCGCGAGCACATCCCGGCGGGCACCCCGACCGTCTACACCGGGCCGCTGGACCGCTACTTCGACTATTCGGCGGGCCGGTTCACCTGGCGCACCGTCGACTTCGAGTCCGAGGTCGCCCAGACGGGCGACTTCCAGGGCACCTCCGTCGTCAACTACAACGACGAAGAGGTCCCCTACACCCGCATCATCGAGTTCCGCCACTTCCACCCGGAGCGGGACTACCCGAAGGACAAGACGGTCATCTTCCGCGAGTACTCCCGGTTCGCGAAGGAAGACGACGAGCCGTACTACCCGATCAACACCGCCGAGAACCGCGAGAAGCTGGAAAGCTACCGCGAGCTGGCGAAGACCGAGGCGCGCGAGAAGAACGTGCTGTTCGGCGGGCGGCTCGGCACGTACAAGTACCTCGACATGCACATGGCCATCGGGTCGGCGCTGTCGATGTTCGACAACAAGATCGCCCCGCATCTGACCGACGGTGCGCCGTTGGACGGGTCGATCGATGCTTGAGAAGGACACCCCGCGCGGTGAGGTGGCCGTGCTCTCCAGCACCCAGAAGGTGCTGAAGAAGCCGGGCACCGTGCAGGTCGCGCGGGGAATGTCGCTGTTCGGGGAGCACAGCGCGGGATGGTTCGCGCTGGGCTTGCTCGGAGCGGCGGTGGACCGCGACCGGCGCAAAGACTGGCTGGTCGCGTCGGCCGGAGTGGTGGGCGCGCACGCCGCGTCGATCGCCGTGAAACGCGTCGTGCGGCGGCGCCGTCCGGACCATCCCAGCGTGGAGGTTCTGGTCGGCACGCCGAGCAAGCTGAGCTTCCCGTCGTCGCACGCGACGTCGACGACAGCGGCGGCGGTGCTCTACTCCGGATTGACCGGGCGTAACCTGGTCCCCGCCCTGGTACCGCCGATGCTCGCCTCGAGGCTGCTGCTCGGCGTTCACTATCCGACAGACGTTCTGGCCGGAGCCGCCCTGGGAGGCGTCGTCGGCGGTCTGATCCGACGGAAGCTGACCAAGAAGCGATGAGCGAAACGACCGACGAGCGAACCGAAAACGCGTCCGGTACGGCCGAATCCGCGCAAGTGTCGGAGGCGGCCGCCGAGAAGACCGACGCGGCCGAGGCGACCGAGAAGGTCGAGAAGACCGAGAAGGTCGAGAAGCCTGAATCCCCGGCCGCCCCGACCCCGACCTCCGGCACGAGCCCCGTGGGCCTCGTGCTCGGGGTGATCAAGACCGCGCGGCCGAAGCAGTGGGTGAAGAACGTCCTCGTCTTCGCGGCGCCGTTCTTCGCGTTCTCCAAGGCGACGAACCGGACCGAGCTGGTCATCGACGCGCTGATCGCGTTCGTGGCGTTCTCGCTCACCGCCTCGTCGGTCTACCTGATCAACGACGCCGTCGACGTCGAGGCCGACCGGGCCCACCCGACGAAGCGCAACCGCCCGATCGCGGCGGGCATCGTCCCGGTCCCGGTGGCCTACGCGGCGGCCGTGGTGTTCTTCCTCGCCGGCCTCGCCGTGTCGTTCGCGGCGGACTGGCGGCTGGCGATCGTGCTGGCGGTCTACGAAGCCGTGCAGCTCGGCTACTGCTTCGGCCTGAAGCACCAGCCGGTGGTGGACCTGGCGATCGTCGGCTCGGGCTTCCTGATGCGCTCGGTGGCAGGCGGCGTCGCGGGCGGCATCGCGATGTCGCAGTGGTTCCTGCTGGTCACGGCGTTCGGCTCGCTGTTCATGGTGGCCGGCAAGCGGTACGCGGAGATCATGCTGTTCGAGCGCACCGGCGCGAAGATCCGGTCCTCGCTGAAGAAGTACTCGGCGAGCTACCTGCGCTTCGTGTGGGCGACGTCCGCGGCGATCCTGATCATGTCCTACTGCCTGTGGGCGTTCGAGATCCGCCAGGCCGAGCACAACTCGGTGTGGGCGGTCGTGTCCATGGTCCCGTTCGTGATCGCGGTGCTCCGCTACGCGGTCGACGTGGACGGCGGCAACGCCGGCGCGCCGGACGAGATCGCCTTGAAGGACCGCGTGCTGCAGGTGCTCGGCGCGACCTGGGTCGTGACCTTGTTCCTGTCGTTCTACCTGTGAACGGCGCGCGGATTACTGTGCCGATCGGTACTAATCCGACCACAGCCACGGCCTAATGACTTCGTAGCAACGGTTACGTGCCGGGCGGGGGGCGGCCTACTTTTGGCCGGATTAGTACACAGCTGGGATTCAGCTTCTCCACAGCATCGACGGTCACCCTCGGGGGTGGGAGCCGGGACACCCCGCCTCCCGCCCGCGCAGCCCGGAGGACCGACGATGAACGACGAAAAGAACCCCTCGCCTGGCGAGCCTGCCGGGCAGGAACCGACTGAGCAGTTCGGCCGGACCGGGGACCTGGGCGGGCCTTCGGCTGATGCGGGCCCGGCTGCCGCGGGTGGCCAGGCAGGATCGGCCGGGGAAGCCACTCAACCGAGCCAGCCGGTGCCGTCCGCCGAGCAGACCAGCCAGCTGGGCCAGCCGGTGCCGTCTGCCGAGCAGACCAGCCAGCTGGGTCAGCCCGGATCGTCTGCCGAGCAGGCGGGCCAAGGGGGTCAACCCGGGCCGTCTGCTGAGCAGGCGCGCCAAGCCGCGTCTTCCTCGGAAGCGGGCCAGCATGCCGGTCCGGCCGCTCAGCAGCCGAATCAGCCCGGTCAGTTCGCTCAGCCCGGTCCGTGGGGCATGCCCCTGCCGCCGCCGAAGCAGAGCGGTTTCCGCCGGTTCGTCGCCCACCGGGCCACGCAGCTGGTCGCGGTGGGCGTGCTGGGACTGGTGGTCGGCGGCGGGATCGTCGGCGGCGTCATGGCCGCGACACACCATCCCGGCCGACCCGGAATGAGCCAGCACCAGGGCGGCCACCGCTTCAACGACGGCGGTTCCGGCCAGCGCCACCGCGTCCCGGACGGCCAGAACGGCGGCAGCGGCAACAACGGCAACAACGGCCCCGGGTTCGGCAACGGCGGCGGCACCGGCTCCGGAACAGGCAACTGAGCGAACGGCGTATTCGCGCAGAATCCCTGCCCGCTCGACCTCAGTCGCCCAGCAGCGCCGGGTACAGCACCGTCGGATGCGCGGACAGCCCGGCTTTCGCCGTCGCGCTGTCCGCGTCCGCGATGATTTCGATTTCTCCCGCTTCCAGCCCGTCCAACGCGGCGCGGACGACGTCGGCGGGGTCGTTTTTCGGGATGTCGAAGCTCGCCATCATGTCGGTGTCGGTACTGGCCATGACCAGGCCGCTCACCAGCGTGTGCTGCGCCAGCAGTTCCAGCCGCACCGAGTTGGTCATGCTCCACGCCGCCGACTTGGACGCGGCGTATCCCGCGGAGCCTGGATAGGTCGCCCAGGACAGGGCGGACAGGACATTCAAAATCGCGCCATTCTTCAATCCTGGCGCGAATGCTCGGATTACCCGCAGCGGGCCGAAGAAATTGGTCTCCATTTCCCGTCGGATCGAGTCCAGCTCGCCGGTCACCAGGTCGGTGAAGGAGGCGATTCCGGCGTTGTTGATCAGCAAGGTGACGTCCGGGGCGGCGGCAGCGGCGGCCGCGATCGAATCGGGATCGGTGACGTCCAGCGGCAGCGGCACGGCGCCGTCGAGGTCGACGGGACGGCGAGCGGTGGCGTAGACCTTGGCCGCGCCGCGGTCCAGCAGGGCGCGGACGAAGTGGGTGCCGAGTCCGCGTCCGGCACCGGTGACCAGCGCGGTCGAGCCTGCGATCTGCATGAGGTTCTCCTGGGAAAAGCCGTCGGAAGGGGACAACGGCTATCCTGGATCCTGACGTCAATGTCAGGTTCTCGCGTTTGTGGTGCGGATCACGGAGGCTCGGATGCGGATCGGCGAGGTGGCGGAGCGCGCCGGGGTCAGCGTGCGTTCGCTGCGCTACTACGAGCAGCAGGGGCTGATCGAGTCGACGCGCACGTCGGGCGGGCAGCGCCGTTACGGCGAGGACGCGGTGTCGTGGGTCGGGCTGATCCAGCAGCTCTACGCGGCGGGGCTGTCCAGCGCGACTATCCGCGAGCTGATGCCGTGCCTGCACGCGGGCGTCAGCACGCCGGAATCGCGCGTTCGGCTGCGCGAGGAAAAGGCCCGGCTCGACGAGTACATCTCCGGTCTCGAACGCACTCGCGAGCGGCTGGAAAAGATGATCGCGTTGGCGGAGACGCCGAATCCGCATTGCCCGGTCGTGCTGGACTAAAGGGCGGCGGAGGTGTCGTTCAGGATCTTGACGATCGCACGCGGGTCGCCGGGGATCAGCTCGGTCCGGTCGTCGGTGGTCCGGTACGTCAGGACTCGGCCGGCTTCCAGGTCCAGGGCGAAAATCGGACCGCCGGTGAGGTGCCTGCCACCGGCCCGGCGGCCGACGTACAGCTGATGCACCGCTTGGCGGGGCTGGTCCAGGACTGAATTGAGGTACTCGGCGCTGGTGCTTTCGTCGAACGGGTCCGGTGCCTCGTCGGACGCGATCGACACCGAGCGGACCGGCGCGCCGGGGATCTGCGGAAGTGCGTCGAAAAGCGCGGTGGCCAGCCGGTTCGGGGCGATCTGCCGGATCTCGACCACGTCGTCCTGCACGGACACCCGTACCGCGTCCGGCCCGCGCTGGGCGACCAATGCGCTGCGATCGGTCCCGGTGCTGAATTGCGAGTGCGTGAAGTATTCGCTCTCGGCGTAGCCGATCACCTGCAAGGTCGCCCGCAGGTGCGGTGTTGGCGCGTCGTCGCGTGCGAGCCCGAGTTGCGTGAGGTACTCGATGGTCTCGGCGTGCAGCCGACGGTCCGCGCCGTCCTTCACCCAAAGCCGTTTGCCGCTGAGCAGCGGGTGCATTTCGCCGAGGTCGAGCATGTCCCACACCAGGGACAACACCGCGGTCGGCAGCCGCACCGTGGAATCCAGCCCGGTCATGCGCCGAGAGTGGGCGGCGTCGACCGGAGGCCGGTGACGGGATCGATGGTGGCTTCCTCGTCGGAGAAAATGTCGTCGGTGTCGAGGACGTACTTGCGGTTGTGCTCGGCGTCGTCTTCTTTCTTGCCGCCGCGGCCACCGCTCATCCCAGCCCCGGGCATACCGCGCTCGCCGGCCGCACCTCCGCGCAGCGCACCCGTCCCCGCGCCGCCACTGCCTCGCGGGCCGAACTCTCCGGCTCCGACGCGGGAACCGCCGCCCGGACCGCGGGGCGTGGTCGCGGCGCCGCCGCTCTCCCCGCCGGTCGAGCCGAACCCGATGCCCGGGGTGTAGCCGAGACCAGACCCGCCGGAACTCGGGCCGGACCCGCCGGGCTGGTACCCGCCGATCCCCGGAGGGGTGAACCGGGACTGACCGGAACCGGTCGGCTCGACGTAGCCGGAGGTGCTGGTCGCGTCGGCCGGATTCGGCGAATGCGGGTAGCTGCCCGGGCTGCCGCTGTACGGCCCGCTGTCGCGGTTGTGGCCTCCGCTGACACCGGGGCCGACCTGGCTGCCCGCCCCGCTCGCTCCGGGAGGTTGGTCGCCTGGTCCAGTCTCACGTGGGTCGGGACCTCCCGGCCGCCAACCGCCGGGGCCTGGCGGGCCTGCTGGCGGATGACCCGGACCAGGGACGTTCGGCTGCTGGTTGACCGTGACGCCGCCGTCGTACGCGCCGAGCTTGCCGTAGTCGTACTTCAACTGCCCCGAATTGGACTGGGTCTGGTGGGTGAATTCCTGGTAGAGCTGCAGATTCCTGGCCGAAGCCTCGTTGTGGCTGCGCATCTCGGACAGCACGTCGGAGTCGAACAGGTTCTTCCCGCTCTTGAGCGCGTTCGTGAGCGGTTCCGCCGACATGGGAGCCATCTGGTTGCGCAGATTGTCGAGCATCGCCGCCGCGGAAGCGTGCGTGCCGCTGTTGTCGTGGAACGTTTGCTGCGCACCGGTCATCGAGGAACGCACCGTTCGCAGCCGCTGCGAGACCTTGTCCGCCGAAGCGCCGCTCCAGACGGATTCGAGACCGCCGAGAATCTCTGAGACGTCCTGGCTGACCGCTTCCTGATCCCGCGCGAGTCCCTTGGCGATGTCGCTTCCTTCATGCCAAACCCCGGGCTGCGCCGCTTGGATCTGCGGGACGATCTCCTCGATCGGCACCGTCATTTCCTGGTATTTGTCGAGCAGCGCCTTGGTGGACTCCACCCAGCCCATGTCACCGCCCCGCTTTCTTCTTGAGCGTGGTCACCGCGTGGTCCGTGACCTCGACCGCGAGGCGGCAGGCGTCAGCTTTGCCGCTGTTGGAAAGGCCGAGGTCAAGTCCGACCTCGAATTCGAGCGTGTCGGAGAGTCCGACCGCTACATGGCACCCATCTGTTCGCGGGCCTGGTTTCGGGTCGTAGGCGACGGCGGGGAAGCCCTGGATGGGCGGAACCACCTCGAACCGCTTCATCTGCGGCTTCACCTGTTTGTAGATGATGCTCAAGCCTTCTCGTTGCTTGGTCGTGTAGAAGATCGTCAGCATTGAGCCGCCCTGCTGGTCAGACCAGGTGCATTTGGGGCCGAGAGGTCCGTCCTCAGGTTTGCCGGTGACGCCTTCGCCGATGTCCTCACGGATCTGCTGGGGGCTGAGCGCATCGCACGCGCTTCCGGAGAGCACGGAGTCGGGAAGCGGGTTCTCGACCTTGGGGGCACCGCCATAGGGCGGCACCTCGTTGCCCGGCAGCGAACTGCTGCTCGCCACCGGCGTTGGGTGTCCGCCGGTGGTGCCCGAACAAGCGGTGAGCAGGGCCAAGGAGCTGAGCAGGACGATTGGCGTGCGGAGTTTCATTCGGTCGTTTCCTGGTGGTCGACTCGGTTAATGAGGCTCGTCTGCTGGTGATCGCTTGATCTTGTCATGCCGAGCGCCTCCGCGATGCGCTGGATGAATTCATCGACGTAGGCGAGTTGAAGATCGATGTGACCCCCGCCGTATGAGTAGGCTCCCATTTTTGCGGCGCCGTCCCCGACCATTGCCACATGCGCCGCGACCGTCGACGGATCCTGCGCCGGCGGCTTCATTCCGCATAGGTTGATGGCGCTCTCGCGCATCGTCGTCAGCTTCTGTTTGATCCCAGTCAGCTTGCTGAGCAGCTGTTTCGCCTCATCGGGTTCCAGGACGAAGCCGTCCGGCGCGGTCGTCTTGGCCTGCCCGCTCGCGACGATGAACGCCGTGTCCTCCCACACCTGTGCCCCCTCGACGCTGGTGTCGGCAATTGGTTACAGGTAGCACGGTAGCCGATCAATCACCCGCGGTGGACGCGATTCTGAAAGGTGCTCGACTACTAGACATAAACGCTATAGACATAACTGCTCTAGTCATTTGTGCTCTGGTTTTGCTGGCGCTAGACGTGTGTGATTAGTCGACCATGGCCAAGCCTCCGATCTCCGCTGCCGCGCGCATTATCGGCGAGCGCGTGCGCGAGTTCCGGCACAAGGCTGGCCTCAATCAGGAGCAGCTGGCCGAGGCGGCTGGAGTGCACTGGACGTTCGTCAGCCAGGTCGAGCGCGGCCTGCGCAACATCAACCTGCACAACCTGCTCAAGTTCGCCGACGGGCTCGGGGTGAACCCGGCGAAGCTCGTCGACGGGTTGCGTCCGCCGCCAGACCCGGATTAACCCTGGGCAGAGTCCACTGTGGACGGACGCATCACCTGGCGGAACGTGCCTTCCCGGAGCAGCAGAATCTGCGTGATCACCTGCAGTCCAACGAAAAACGCGACCGACAGCCCGGCGTCGAGCGCGGGGACCTCGTCGACCGCCAGGGTGTACGCCATCCCGATGCTCAGTCCACTGTGGACCAAGCTGCCGACGCCCCACACCACGGTCAGCGTCCGCCACATCCGGCGGAACGACGGGCGGGCCTCCCACGCCGCGTCGAGCCGGGAGCCTCGGCCCGGCAGCAGTGCGCGGGCCGCCTGGTAAGTCGTCGGGTACTGGCCGAGGACCAGGCTCGCGAGCAGCCAGACGCCCGCCAGCGTGCTGAACCAGGCTCCGCGCACCAGCATCAGCCGGGCGTCGCCGGTCATCAGGGTGGTGGCCAGGCCGGCGGCCAGGAACGTCAGGACGAGCAGGCCGATCCCGTCCACGCGACGCCGGGTGACCAGCGTGTACAGCACGCGCAGCGCGGGCGGCAGACCGCTCAGCAGCAGCGCCCACACGGGCGGGACGGCGAAGGCCCGGAGCAGGTAATAGCCGCCGACTGGCGCGCCGAGGTCGATCAGCAGCGCGGCCAGCGACGAGCGGAATTCGTTCCCCATGTCCCGAGTTTCGGCGCGGCGGGCGCCTCAGGACATCGTCGAGCCGGTCAGCCCGGCATCCACCGTTCGGTGGAGGCCGGGCCGGGAGAACGTCAGACCGGCAGCTTGCGGAAGATCGGCCGCGGCACGTGCCGCAGGATCGACATCACCAGCCGGAACTCCGACGGCGACCACACGAGGTCCTTGCCCTTGCGCGCGGCCTCGACCGCGACGTCGGCGACCTGCTCGGCGGTCCGGGTCAGCGGAGCGTCCTTCATCCCGGCGGTCATCTTGGTCTTGACCTGGCCCGACCGGACGACGGTCACCTGCACGCCGTGCGGCGCGAGCGCCTCGCCGAGACCGAGGTAGAAGCCGTCGAAACCGGCCTTGCTCGAGCCGTACACGAAGTTCGACCGGCGGACCCGCTCGCCCGCCACCGACGACAGCGCGATGACCTTGCCGTGGCCCTGCGTCTTGAGCTTCTCCGACAGCGCCACGCCGACCGACACCGCGGCGGTGTAGTTGACCGTCGCCAGCTCGACCGCCTTGCCGTGGTCCTGCCACAGCTCCTCGGCCCCGCCGAGCAGGCCGAACGCGACCACCGTGACGTCGATGTCGCCGCCGGCGAACGCCTCGTCCAGCACCTTCGGGTGGGACGCGAGGTCCTTGGCGTCAAAGGCCACAGTGGACACCTCGGCGCCGCGATCCTTCAAGCGCTGCGCGGCTTCCTCCAGCCGCGGCGAAGGACGGCCGGCCAGCACGACCCGCAGCGGCTTCTCCGCGAGGTACTTCTCCGCGATCGCCAGCGCGATGTCGGACGTGCCGCCGAGCAGCAGCAGGGACTGGGGGTTACCGACCGCGTCGATCACAGTGCGAGCCTCCGGCTCATGTCAGAGGCGAAAACGCCTTCGGGGTCAACGGAAGCGCGCACCTTGCGCCACTCCTCCAGCCGCGGGTACATCTTCGCGAACGTCTCAGGCGAGGTGCGCGAGTCCTTCGCGGTGTACAGGCGGCCGTTCGCGTCCAGGACCATCTCGTCCATTTCCTCGCAGAACCGGCTGAGCCCGTTCTTGATCGGGAAGTCGACGCTCAGCATCCAGCCCGGCGCGGGCCAGGACATCGGAGCCGGGTTCGAGTCGCCCATGCGCTTGAACACGTTCAGGAACGAGTAGTGCCCGGACCGCGAGATGGCCCGGCAGATGCCCTTGAGCTGGTCTTCCGCGCCGAACGGCACGGAGAACTGGTACTGCAGGAAACCCTTGCTGCCGTAGCCGCGGTTCCACTCGCTCAGCATGTCGAGGGGGTGATAGAACTGCGTGAGGTTCTGGATCTTGCCGCGCGCGCCCTTCTTGGGCACGGTCTGCTGCCACAGGTTGCCCATCATGGTCGAGGTCAGCTTGTTGACCAGACCGCTGGGGAACACGTCGGGCAGCGTCAGCAGCTGCGGCGCGTCGAAGCGCAGCGGGTCGTTGCGCAGCTTCGGCGGCAGCTGGTCGAGCGTGGCGAGCGAGCCGCGGGAGAAGGTCGCGCGGCCGAGGCGGCTGTCGGACGAGATCAAGTCCGGCACCGACATCGAGTAGTCGTAATTGAGGTCTGAACCATCGGTGAAGAGCCCGAGGGTCTCGTCGAGGTTCGAGGTGCGGTCGGCGTCCACGTAGAAGTACGCCGTTTCCGTCTTCTTCATCCGCACCGTGGCGCGGACGATGATCCCGGTGAGCCCGATTCCCGCCACGGTCGCCCAGAACAGCTCCGAATCCGGGCCTTCCGGGGTGAGCGTGCGCACAGATCCGTCGGCGGTGAGCAGGTCCATCGACACGACGTGGTTGCCGAAGCTGCCCGCCGAGTGGTGGTTCTTGCCGTGGATGTCGTTGGCGATCGCGCCGCCGATGGTCACCTGGCGGGTGCCCGGCAGGACCGGAACCCACAGGCCGTACGGCAGCGCCTCGCGCATCAGCTTGTCGAGGCTGACGCCCGCGTCGAGGTCGACGAGGCCGGAGTCCGGGTCGATCGAGTGGATGCGGTCGAGCACGGTCATGTCGACGACCAGGCCGCCCGCGTTCTGCGCCGGGTCGCCGTAGGAGCGGCCGAGCCCGCGAGCGATGACCCCGCGCGGGCCTGCGGAGGCGACGGCGCGGGCGATCGCGTCGACGTCGCGGGTGCTCAGCACGTCGGCGACGGTGCCAGCGGTGCGGCCCCAGCCGGTGAGCGTGCGGCGCTGTGTCTCGGGTGCTTGGGTCACGCGGACCAGGGTAGCCACGCCGAACACCGCCCGGAACGTGACCCTGAAGTGCTCGCTTCTACACTTTGCGCATCAAGGCACAAGCGTCCGAGCGTCGAAGTGGGTAATACGGACACTGACGCAATAGGCCGAGAAGGTATTCCAAGTGGTGGCTACAGAACCGCAGAGTGACCAAGCGCAGCCGGTGCCCGCGGGCCCCGGTCTGCTGGGCCAGCTGATCCGGTTCGGCGTGATCGGCGGCTTCTGCGCCCTGCTCGACCTGGGCACGTACTCGCTGCTGCGAGCGGTCGGCATGGACGGGGCCCCGTGGGCGGACGTCGCTCGCGCGATCAGCTTCGTCGTGGGCACGACGACCGCGTTCTTCCTGAACCGGCGGTTCACCTTCGCCGAGGGCAAGCGCGACGGGAACGCCCAGATCGGCGGGTTCGTTCTGCTGTACGCGGTGACCTTCTTCGTGACGATCGGCGTGAATCGGCTCATGCTGAACGTCCTGCCGGAGATGGCGTGGAAGGCCACCCTCGCCTGGGTCGTGTCCCAGGGGACGGCCACCGTGATCAATTTCGTGATGCTCAAGTGGGTCGTGTTCCGTGTACGGCCGGTAAAGGAGAACTGAGTTCGATGCCCGGTAAAGCAGCCCCGGTCGCGGAGGCGGCCCCCGCAGGCCAGACGCGGTTCGCCGAACACGCCCCCGAAGGCAGGCTCACGGCCCAGCGCGGGCTGTACGCCGGGCCGGCTCCGATCGTCAGCAAGGACATGTACGCCGAGGTCGTGCAGGGCAACGCCCAGCGCGAGCGCGGCAGCGTCGTGCTCGAGCCGTCCGCGAAGGTCACCGGAAACACCTACTTCGGCCGCTTCCCGGCCAGCTACTGGCAGCGCTGGACCACCGCGACCGAGGTGAAGCTGGAAGCCGTCGTCACCGGCGACGGGCTGCTGTCGCTCGGCGCGTCCGACATGCTCGGCGACCCGCGCGTGGTCGACGCCAAGCAGGTGGCCGGCGTGAAGGGCGCCAAGGTCGAGCTCACCGGCAAGCTGGACAAGTTCTACGACGGCGGCGCGCTGTGGCTCGACCTCGAGACCGAGGGCGGCCAGACACTGCGGGTCGAGCAGGTCCGCTGGACCGTCGACGCGCCGGAGTCGATCCGCCCCACCGCGGTCACCATCTGCACCATGAACCGCGCCGACGACTGCCTGAAGAACCTCCAGGCGCTCGCCGCGGACGTGTCCTCGCTCGACACCCTCGACGCCATCTACGTCGCCGACCAGGGCACCGACCTGGTCGAATCGCGCGAAGGCTTCGAGCAGGTCGCGAAGGACCTCGGCGAGAAGCTGCACTACATCAAGCAGCCGAACCTCGGCGGAGCCGGCGGCTTCACCCGCGGCCTGTACGAGGTGGCCGGGCACACTGCCACCGAGCACGCGAACGTGCTGTTCATGGACGACGACGTGCTGCTCGAGCCGGACCTCGTCGTGCGCGTCACGGCTTTCTCGAACCGCTCGGCCAACCCGATCATCGTCGGCGGCCAGATGCTCAACCTGCTGCACCCGAACCAGCTGCACGTCGGAGCCGAGTACGCCCGGCTGAACACGCTGGAGCCGGGGCAGCCGGTGCAGCACTCGCTGTCCACCGCGGACCTGCTCGGCGTCGACGAGGAGACCGGGGCCCCGAACCGCCAGGAACGCCGCCTCGACGCCGGGTACAACGGCTGGTGGTCGTGCCTGATCCCGTACGAGGTCGTCAAGGCCATCGGCTACCCGCTGCCGTTCTTCTTCCAGTGGGACGACGCGGAGTACTCCTACCGGGCCCGCGAATACGGCTTCCCCACGGTGACCCTGCCGGGCGCCGGCGTGTGGCACGCGGACTTCCACTGGAAGGACTGGGACGAGTGGCACCGGTACTTCAACCTGCGCAACTCGATCATCACCGCCGCGCTGCACTCGCCGTTCAACCTGAACCTGCTCTCCCGCGTGCTGATGGCGCAGCTGGTGCGCTACCTGCTCGGGATGCAGTACGGCCTGTCCGCGACGCTGATCAAGGCGGTCGAGGACTTCCTGGAGGGCCCGGAAATCCTGCGCGACGGCGGCGTCGAGGCGATGAAGGAGATCCGCCGGATCCGCGACGCGTACCCGGAGACCAAGCGGCACAAGGCCACTGACGTGCCGGGCATCGCGTCCAACGACATCGGCATCATCAACAGCGCGCCGCGGCCGAGCATGCAGCGGCTCGTGCTGATCAAGCGCATCCTCGACAAGGTGCTCGGCCGCAGCCGCTTCGGGCTCGGCGCGGTGCCGATCGACGAGGCGCACTGGTGGCACATCGCGCTGTTCGACACCGCCGTGGTCACCGACGCGTCGCAGGAAGGCGTGCGCGTGCGCAGCTACGACAAGGTCAAGATGTTCGACCTCGCGAAGCGCGGCGCGAAGGTGATCAACCGGCTGCGCAAGGAAGGCGCCGGCGTGCAGGAGCAGTACAAGCGCGCGATGCCGGAACTCACCTCGCGGGAGAACTGGAAGCGGCTGTACGAGCTGTGATTGCCTGAGCTGGTCCGAAAAGGGCGTCTCGCGTTCGACGGGACGCCCTTTTTGTCTTTTTGGGTAGCTTGGTTTCATGGCCGACCTGGTTTCCCGCGCGCGGGCTCTTGCCGACGATCTGTTGTTTCCGGCGGCAGCTGAGGTGGACCGGCTAGGCGTGGTGCCGCGGTCGCATTTCGACGCGCTCGCCGAGGAGGGGTTCTACGGTCTCGCCGCGCCGGATTCCGGGGTCGATCTCGAGCAGCTGGTCGGGGTGCTCGAAGCGCTGGCCGGCGGGTGCCTGAGCACCGCGTTCACCTGGCTGCAGCACCACGGGCTCGTCGCCGGGCTGGCCGCGACGGACCGGGCTGACCTGCGCGAACGCTATCTGCCGGACCTGATCAGCGGACGGCTGCGCGCGGGCGTCGCGTACGCGGGCGTGATTCCGACGCCGCCGAAAGTGCGGGTCCAGCGCGTCGACGGCGGCTACCGGTTCGACGGCGAAGCGCCGTTCGTGAGCGGCTGGGACGCGATCGACCTGCTGCAGTTGTCGGGGCGCGACGGCGACACGGTGGTCAACGCGCTGGTGTCGCCGATCGTCGGGCACAGCCTGGTCGCCGAGCCGTTGACGCTCATGGCCGCGCAGGGAACCGCGACCGTGCGGCTGAAACTCGACAACCACTTCATTCCCGACGAATCGGTTTTCGCCCAGGTCAGCTACGACAAATTCGTGGCTGGCAATACGTTTGCCGCGCGGCTCAACGGATGTGCGCCGCTTGGTCTCGCCGAACGCTGCGCCTGCTTGATCGAGGCGGCGGGCGAGGAGGAAACGGCGACGGCGCTGCGGTCCGAACAGGACGAAATCCGGCGTCGGCTCAACGCTGGTCTCGCCGATCCGGCCACGCTCCCGGCGGCCCGCGCGGCCGGTGCCGAACTGGCGTACCGGTCGGCAGGCGCGCTCGCCGCGGCGACGGGCAGCCGCGCGGTGCTGGCCGGAGCGCACGCCGGCCGGTTGGTGCGCGAGGCGACGTTCCTGCTCGTGGCCGCGAGCAGACCGGAGATCCGCGCCGGACTGCTCGCCCTCGCCCGTCGCTAAACGGACAGGCCGAATTTGCCCTTTCGGCTCAGATCGTCGACATAGGCGGCGGCCACGTGGACGAAATTCACCGAAACAGTGTTGCTGTCCCGGGTTTCCCATGAGTGGACGCCGCCGTGTTTCAGGAGGTCCGGGAGCTTTTCCTGAACGGTCGAAGAACTGTCGGCGGTGAGCGGGAAGATCAACGGTTCTCCGCCGGCCGAGAGGTGCAGGACGAGTGCTGGTTTGGGATCTGCCATGAATCCATGGCAGCAGCGGGTGATCATCGGCGGCAAGAGCGGTTCGCGTACAGCGGATCCGCTCACAGCGGAAGCGGATCTCGCTCCGGCTGCGGAGCCGATGGCCGCGACGGTGCGGAGTGGACTACGGTTTCGCCGGGGAGAGACCGGATTTAGGGGTGGGTCGTGCCGTACACGTTGACGCTGTCACCGGCAGCGGTGGATCTCCTGCTGGCCGAACTCGGGCTCGGCCGCGCGCCGCTGCCGTTCGAGGTGCCGCACATCGGCATCACCGGCGAGGAACGCGCCGCGGTGCGCGACGCCGTCTTCCGCGACCTCGACAGCCGCGGCCTGCTGCGGCGCGGGACCGTCGACGACGACGTCCAGATCGCGCTCGCCACGTTCGCCCGGCCCGGCCTCGCGGTGTCCGCGGCGGCCAAGCTCGGCGACGATCAGCTGTTCGCGCGCGTGGCGTCCAACGGCACGTTCGCGGTGCTGGTCTGCCAGCGGGACGGGATGTTCACCTTCGAGGAGGTCCGCCCGACCGGCATCGTCCCGGCGATCGTCGACCTGCTGCCGCTCACGCCCGCCGCGCCGGGGCAGTCGGTGACCGTCGCGCGGCCGGCGAAGCAGCCGGTCCGGGGAGACGCGTACGACCCGTTCGCGGGGGTCAGCGGCCCGCGCACGCACAATCCGCAACTGCGGTCCGTCCAGCGGATCTTCGAGAAGCCGCGGCTGGCGGTCGGCGAGTTCACGCCGTACGTGGGCGACGGCAACGGCCACGAAAAGGCGCTGCCGTCGCTCGTGTGGTTCGACACCGAACTCGGCCGCTACCTGCTCAGCACGCGCGATTCCAGCGACGGCAACCGCTGGCTCACCTACGCGCC
The DNA here is from genome assembly GCF_004522235.1 of Amycolatopsis nivea. GTDB lineage: Bacteria > Actinomycetota > Actinomycetes > Mycobacteriales > Pseudonocardiaceae > Amycolatopsis > Amycolatopsis nivea. The sequence goes on along the minus strand of NZ_SDLT01000004.1, from coordinate 55,581 downwards.
CGCCGACAATGCCCGTCTGGCCCAACAACTGTTCACCCAGCTTGAAGGCTATTCGGCAAACGCCTGACCGGAGCGGCTCGCGTCGGTAAACTCCGGCGCATGAGCACTGATCCGCTGGCGGCAGGCGGGCTGAACGCCAAGGGCATCGCCGAAGCCGCGGCCGAAACGCACAAGCTGGCCGGCACCGCGAAAGCCGGCGGGTTCAGCATCGACGGCGACGCACTCGGTGACCTGCGCAAAGCGCTCACCGACATGGTCACGCGCCTGGAACGGCTCAAGCCGCAGACCCAGGCGCTGACGACCGCGCCGAAGCTCGGCAGCCACCCGTACGGGCACACCGTGGCCGAACACGACCGCAAGAGCGGAGCCGACGCGCCCGGGTCGGCGCTGGACGTCCTGGACCAGTTCGGCCGGATCCTGAAGGAAGCCGACGAGGCGCTCGCGCGCGCCGGCGGGGTCTACACCGAGAACGAGAACCAGGCCATCGACTCCCACCGCACCGTGAAGGGCACCGAATGAGCACGCCGCAGCCGGGGCTCGCGCCGTCGGACGCCGACTACCTCGGGCACCCGCACCAGCAGCTGAAGTCGTACGTCGAGTCGAATCTCGACGTGGAGCAGGTTTCCTCGGTGTCGCACGCGTACACCGAGGTGCAGAAGGCGTTCGAGGAGTTCGCGACGCAGCTGGGCGAGGCCGTGAAGAAGGCCGCGCACGCGTGGAGCGGCGAGGCGGCGGCCGGTGCGCAGGCGTATTTCGTGAGCCTTGCGGAATGGGCCGAGGCGAATGGCCAGAACGCGAAGCTGGCCGCGCAGATCGTGGAGGAACAGGCGTCCGCCGCGCAGGCGGCGAAGCACTCGATGCCGGACGCGGTCCCGTTCGACTGGTCCGAGGAATTCGACAAATGGTCGCACGCGAGCCCGCTCGAAATGAGCAATGAGATCGACGCGACGCTGAAGAAGCAGCAGGACAGCCGTTCCGCGCACGAGCAGGCCGCGGAGACGATGTCGAAGTACGACTCGTCGCTGTACTCGTCGGGTTCGAAGCAGCCGACTTTCGCGCATCCGCCGAAGTTCGGGGTCGCCGCTGGCGGCGGTGCCGCGGTGGCGATGCCGACTGGTCCGGAGCACCACGACGCCGCTCCTGCTCCTGCCCCTGCGCCCGCTCCGGCTCCGGCTGTGGCTGACGCTGGCTCGGCCTCCTCGGGTGCCGCTGCCGCTGCCGGCGGCGGTGCCGCAGTGGCTGGGCACACGAGCGCGCCGACCGTGAGCGGCCCGAGCCAGTTCACCGGCGCGGTTCACCAGCCGATGCCGGACAGCGCGACCACCGCGGCCGGTTACGCACCGCCCGCGGCCCAGGCGTCCCCCGGCGGCGGCAATGCCGGAGCGGCCGGAATGGGCATGGGCGCGATGCCGATGGGCGGCATGATGGGCGGTGGCGGCGGAGGTTTCGGCGCCGACGAAGAGCACGAAACCAAGGTCGGCCGCGGCGGCGGTGCCGGTTCGTTCGGCCCCGGCGACGGAGCGGGCGCGGCGGACGTAGCCGCCGGAGGAATGGGCGGCGCCCCGGCCCGCCCAGGCATGGGCTTCGGAGCCCGCCCGTACGACGACGGCAACGACCAGCCCGCGTTCGTCATGGAAATCGAGGACGACGAGGTATTCGGCAGCGGACATCGGTCCGCGCCGCCGGTGATCGGGGAATAGCTGGGGAGTCCGTTGTGGACGGTGGGGTTAGCGCATCGTCCACAACGGACTCACCGGGCTAGTCCGCGATGGCGGCCCAGTTCTGCATCATCCGGAGGGCGCTGGTCAGCGACTTGACCCCCTCCCGGAAACCACGCATCGAGTTCCGCAACGATGCGCTCATCTCTTCCAGTGGTCTCATCTGCGCTAGAAAAGCGTTCGAGGCTTCTTCTGCGCCACTCAGTGGCTTGGTGACCAAAGATATCGACTTGAGGTATTTGCGCTCATTTTCGAGCTGGTCATGCAGGTCGTTGTCCTTGAGCTCAACGCTGCGGGATCGCAAGACCTGGTCCGTTTTGAGCGTTGTCGTCTCCAGTATTCGTGCCTGATTCCGGAAGTTATTGCCGAACGGCAGCAGTTCGGAAGCCGTCTCCATAAGCACCCGCCTGATCTCGGAGGGAGACCTTTCAGTGAGTAACTGAGCGGAAGTGGTCAAAACGGTGGGGAGCGTGGCGAGAGCGTTCTTCATGCCCAAAATTGTCTGCTCGTTTTCTTTGGCGAAGAGTTTGAGGGCGTCGCTGACCTCCGCTGCTCCGGCCTCGGAGGAGAGAAGAGACGGCGTGGCGGAGGGTGACTGCTCGACGATAGTGACAGCCTCGACTAGTTGCGCGGCCAGAGCGAGCATCGTTCTGCGCCAGGTTGCCGACCGGGAGCCGTCAGTCCAGGTTTCTTTCAGGTCTTTGTACTGCCGGTCGGCGATGATCCGGGACGCTACGTCGGTGCTCTCGGTGGAGAGGTAAGAATGGCCGAGCAGGACGACCGGGAGGATCAGGCCGGTGGCGCGAAGACGAACCGCCTCGTTGTAGAAAGCCAGCAGTTCCTCGCGGCAGGAAGGCCGCTCGAAATACTGCCGGGTGACGATCGGCATGAAGATCGCGGCACTCTCGATGCCCTGCCGGATTCCGTCCCTCCAGTCCTCGCCCCAGCCGATCGTCTCGCGATCGACAAATATCTCCAGGGTTCTTCCTTGATCGGCGAAGGCTAGATGCTTGAGGGACTTCGTGAACGGCTCGATAAAATCGAGCACAACGTCGTCAGCATGCGCGTAGCTGAGAAACACCCGAATGGGAGGATCGGCCGGTCCTGTCATTCGCGAAAAATAATCCGCGACCGCGTCCGGGCACAACAAACCTGGATTTTTGTCCAGGTGTTGTCAAGTGGACGAAACTGGTCAGTACCGGTAGAACTTCTCCGCGCGTCCCTGCCGCACCAGCTTCAGCCACTGCACGAACGCCTTCGGGTCCCGCTTCACGCCCACGAAGTACAACCCGAAGCGCAGCACTTCCAGCGCCCCGATTTTCCGCATTCCCGGCTGCGACAGCAAATACCCGCGGTTGCGGTAGGTGTAATACCGCTTGACCTCGTTCTCCGGGTCCTGTGCGTGGAATTTCCCGCCCAGCATCGGCTTGAATTCGTCCGAGCCGTCGGGGTGCAGGTAGGTCGTGCGCAGCGACGTGCCGAACGGCAGGCCGGACCGCACCAGGCGGCGGTGCAGTTCCACCTCGTCGCCGCGGAAGAACAGGCGCAGGTCGGGTACCCCGGTGACGTCCAAAGTGGACGCACGGAACAACGCGCCGTTCATCAACGACGCGATGCCCGGCAGGAAATCCGTGCCCAGTTCGGCCGACGAGCGCTTCCAGGTGAGGCCGCGGCGCAGCGGGAACGCGAGTTTCGCCGGGGCGTCGATGTTGGCCACCACCGGGGAAATCTCGGCGAGGCCGCGCTTTTCGGCTTCCTCCAGCAGGATTTCGAGCACGTGCTCGTCCGCCGGGCGGCCGTCGTCGTCGGCGAGCCACACCCAGTCCGCGCCGAGCGACAGTGCGTGCAGCATGCCGAGCGCGAAACCGCCCGCGCCGCCGAGGTTCCGGTGCGACGGGAGGTACGTGTACGGCAGCGGGAAGGCCTCCACGACGTCCCGCGCGGACTTGTCCGGGCCGTTGTCGACCACCACGAGGTGGTCGACCGGCCGGGTCTGGGCGGCGATGATCTTCAGCGAGTCCGCGAGCAGCTCGCGCCGGTGCCGCGTGACCACCACGCCGACGACGGCGCCCTCGGGCAGCTCTCGCGTCTCGCCGGCCATCATTCCCCGCCGTTCGTCGTGGTCGCGGGCTCGATGCCGAGGCGCTCGAGACCTTCCTGGCTCATGTTCTCGAACGGGTCGCGGCCCTTGTACTCGGTGAGCACCTCGCGCAGCGAACCCTGCTTCTTCAGATGTCCCTCGTCCATCCAGATCGCCGAATCGCACAGCTCGAAGAGGAACTCGTCGGAGTGGCTCGCGAACACCAGGATGCCGGACCGCTTGACCAGGTCCTTGAGCCGGTCGCGGGCCTTGTTGAGGAACGCCGCGTCGACCGCGCCGATGCCCTCGTCCAGGATCAGGATCTCCGGGTCGATCGAGGTCACCACGCCGAGCGCGAGCCGCACCCGCATGCCGGTGGAGTACGTCCGCAGCGGCATCTGCAGGTAGTCGCCGAGTTCGGTGAACTCCGCGATGTCGTCGACCCGCTTCTCCATTTCCTTGGCGCTCATGCCGAGGAACAGGCCGCGGATGATGATGTTCTCCTCGCCGGAGATCTCCGGGTCCATGCCGATGCCGAGGTCGAACACCGGCGCGATCTTGCCGACGATCCGCGAGGATCCGCGGGTCGGCTCGTAGATCCCGGCGAGCAGCCGCAGCAGCGTGGACTTGCCCGCGCCGTTGTGCCCGACGAGACCGACCCGGTCGCCCTCGCGGAGGCTGACCGACACGTCGTGCAGCGCCTCGATGATCGGCACCTTCTGCTCGGTGCCGATCTTGCCGCCGACCTTGCCGAGCACGCGCTTTTTCATCGAACGCGTCTTCGCGTCGAAAATCGGGAAGTCCACGTACGCGTTGTGGACGTCAATGCTGACCATCTGTCACACCCAATACGAGACGCGAGACCGGTAATTGCGCATAGCGACGAGCGCGAGCGCCCATCCGACGACAGTGATGCCGCCGACCACGACCCAGCTGGTCCAGCTCACCGCCTGCCCGATGAGCGGCGACCGCACCACCTGCATGTAGTGGTAAAGCGGGTTCAGCTTGATGATCGGCAACGCCCACGACGCGCCGTCCCGCGCGCCGCCGGACAGCAGCTGGTCGACCGGCCAGACGATCGGGGTGCCGTAGAACATCAGCTGGATCAGCGAGTTGATCAGCTGCGGAATGTCGCGGAACCGGGTCGAGATGATGCCGAGCAGCAGCGCCGCCCAGCCCGCGGTGAGGGCGAGCAGCACGAACCCGGGAATGGCGAGGAAAATGTTCCAGCTCAGGCCCGGGTGGCAGTACTTGTCCGGAGTGCAGACGCCGTCCTTCGACCCCAGCGAATACGGGGAATCGAGCGCCGAGAAGAAAATGATCAGCAGCACGACGTAGACGATCATGTTGTGCGCCAGCAGCAGCGTCTGCCGCCAGATCGTGCGCAGCACGTACACGCTGAGCGGCGCGGGGACCTGTTTGATCAGGCCCTCGTTCGCGATGAACGTCTCCATGCCTTCGGTGAGGCAGCCCTGGATGAAGCCCCAGATGATGAAGCCGGTGGAGAGGTAGGGCAGGAACACCTCGATCGGCGTCCGGAACAGCTGCGAGTACAGCAGGCCGAGACCGAGCGCGATGACACCCTGGCTGATGGTGATCCAGAACGGCCCGATGATGGACCGCCGGTACCGCTGCTTGATGTCCTGCCAGCCGAGATGGGTCCACAGCTCGCGGGAGGCCAAACCGGTCTTGATGTCGTCGATCGCACGCCCGAACGTCTTGCTGTCCGACGACGGTGGAACCGGAGTCGAGACATCGGGTTCGGCTGCGTGAACCGTGCTGGTGGCATGCACGTGGACGAGGGTACCGATGGGGCAGGGCGGCCTCGGCTCGCCCCGGTCCGTCCGGGCGGAGAGCACTGCGCGGATACGGCGATACGGACCGGGACGTTCCCAGCGTCCTGGTAGTTTCTCCCCTTATGACTGCTGCTCTCGGTGCGGCGAGCCTCATGGTCGACCTCCTCTCGGCGTACGCGGACCGGCCGGACCCGCGTTCGATCGCCGTGGTCGGCAACCAGCCGCTGCAGCCGGACCCGGCCCGCGCCAAGGCGGTCGACGACTGTGACCTGGTCATTCGGGTGAACGGGTTCGTCACCGACGAACCGGATGGACCGGACATCACCGGTCGCAAGGTGCACACGGTCGTCTTCAACCGGGCGGTGCGCGCCACCCGGCACGTGTTCCGCGACTACCGCTCCCGGCTGTATCTGCTGGTCGAGCCGGGACGCCTGCATTGGGAACCGGAGGCGCTGCCCGGCTGGTGGCCCTCGGACCTGGGGTTCGTCCCGGTGTCGAACCGCGAGGTCGTGCTGCCCCTGTCGGACGCGCTCGGCCTGCCCACGCGCACCGAACCCACCTGGTCGACAACGGGTACGCTCGCGGCCTGGATCGCCCGTACCTCGTTCCCCGAGGCGCAGCTGGTCCTGACCGGGTTTTCGTTCATCGACAACCCGGAGCAGACCTCGTGGGAACACGCGGCGGGCGACTCGTGCATCGTGGGGCCGGAGCACCAGATCGCCGCCGAGGGCAGGCTGCTGGAGTCGTGGACCCGCACCGGCACCACCACTTTGCTCCGCTGAAGCTCGCTCGCACTCGTCGAAGGAACTCCCGCCATGCCCTTCATCAAGTTCAGAAACCTCTTCGGCTCCCGGATCGCCCGGATCGTCGACCACCGCTTCGAAGAGCGCACGCGCGGCGTGTTCCAGGACTTCGAGACCCGGATCGACGAGCTTGAACACTGCACGGTCGACCACCGCCGTCGTCTCGCCGAAACCGACGAGAAGCTGGAGGCGGCGCTCGGCGACCTGCGCTGGATCCGCGGCGAGCTGGACCGGATGATCCCGCACGTCGCCGCGCAGGAGGAGCAGCTGGAGACGCTCCGGGAGAAGATCGCGATGACTCCGCGCGCGGACGACGCCGAGGCTCTCGAAGCGCGTTCGCTGGTCGAGGAGATCCAGCGGCAGCACGCCCAGATCCGCGTCCGGCTGTCCGGGATGGCCCGGTACGAGGAGCGGCTGAGCCGGCTCGAGAACGCGAAGCTCACGCCTGCGCAGTGAGGTCGCTCATCGCACGCGACGCGACCGAGGCCGATGCTGAGCTGCTATTGGCCTGGCGTAACGACCCGGTGACCCGGAGGGCGTCGCGGTCCGGCGACGTGATCGATCTGGACCGTCACCTGCGTTGGCTGCGCGGGGTGCTCACGGCGTCTGACCGGATCCTGCTCGTGCTGGAGGAGTCCGGGAAACCGGTGGGCACGGTGCGGTTCGACGACGAGGGCGGCCGCGAGTGGGAGGTAAGCATCACGCTCGCGCCGGAAAGCCGCGGCCGCGGACTGGCGCGGCCGGTGCTCGACGCGGGAGAGCGGACCTTGGCCGCCCGAACGGACGCGGCGGCCGTGCTGGCCGCGGTGCACGTGGAGAACGCGGCGTCGGCGGCGTTGTTCGAGCGGGCTGGTTACCTGGAGGTCGCGCCCCCTGCCGACGGCTATCGCCGGCTGCGCAAGACTCTGCACTGAACCCCACCGGAAGGACGCCACCCATGTCCGAAGTCCGCATCGGCAAGCACCTGCTCGGCCCGGCGCGGCCGCCGTTCGTGATCGCGGAGATGTCCGGCAACCACAATGGCGACCTGGACCGCGCGCTGGCCATCGTGGACGCGATCGCCGACGCCGGCGCGCACGCGGTGAAGCTGCAGACCTACCGTCCGGACACGATCACCGTCGACGTCGACTGCCCGGCGTTCCGGATCGGTGACGGACATTCTCTGTGGGGCGGGGAAAATCTGTACAAACTGTACGAAAAGGCGCACACCCCTTGGGAATGGCACGAACCGATCTTCGCTCGCGCTCGCGAACGCGGTCTGGAAGTGTTCTCGAGCCCGTTCGACCCGACCGCGGTCGAGCTGCTGGAATCGCTGGACGCGCCTGCGTACAAAATCGCCTCGTCGGAGATCGTCGACCTGCCGCTGATCGAGCTGTGCGCCCGCACCGGCAAACCACTGGTGATCTCGACCGGAATGGCGAACGTCGCCGAGATCGACGCGGCCGTGCGCACTGCCCGCTCGGTCGGCAACGACCAGCTGATCGTGCTCGGGTGCACGGCGAGTTACCCGGCGTCACCGACGGAAAGCAACCTGCGGGGATTGCCGTTGCTGGCCGGGCTCACCGGAACGCTGGTCGGGCTGTCGGACCACACGCCGGGTCTTGGCGCGCCGGTCGCCGCGGTGGCACTGGGCGCGGTGGCGATCGAGAAGCACGTCACGCTCGCGCGCAGCGACGGCGGCGTTGACTCGGAGTTTTCGTTGGAACCAGCGGAATTGGCCGCGTTGGTCACGGAAACCCATCGTGCCTGGGAAGCGCTTGGAGAGCCGGTGCTGGGTCCGCGCGAGAGCGAGAAGGAGGGGCTGCGGCTCCGGCGTTCGCTGTACGTGGTGGAGGACGTCCGGGCCGGGGATCCGGTTACGGCGCAGAATGTCCGCTCGATCCGCCCGGCTGGAGGTCTTGCCCCGGCGGAGATCGTGAACGTGCTGGGGCGGACGTTCCGAGTCGACGCTGCCAAGGGGACCGCGTTGACGTGGGATTTGATCTAGGCTCGGTGGCATGGCAGGCGAGAAGTCCCGCAAGGCGTTGCTGGCTACGCTCGGCGTGCTCGGGGCCATACCGGTCGCTTCGGGTCTGACTGGCATCCTCGGCGGGCCGTCTCGCGCGCCGGGCGGGGCCGCGACGACGTCCAGCGTCGACAGCGAGTACCGGTTCGTGAACACGTTCTGGACCGCGGCCGGGTTCGCGTTGTGGTGGTCGATCCTCCGACCGGAGAAGCGGGAGGCGACTACCCGGGCTGTGCTGGGGACTGCTGCCGCGGGCGGGTTACCAAGGCTTCTTTCGGCTCGGCGGGCTGGGGCGCCGCATCCAGTGTTTCGGGCTGCGACGGTGTTGGAACTGGCTGTAGTGCCAGGGGTGTTGTTGTGGCATGCCAAGGTGATTCGAGACGGCCAAACGGCGAAGGCTGACTGATCACCTCCGCTCAGATCCTGTTGCGTCTGCGGGCCAACCTGCGATCTCACGCATGTGAGAAGTCAGGAATACCCGGAAATTTCTCGGCGGAAGAACGGCGATCGCTTGATCGGCATCGCGGGGCCGTTGGCCGAAGATCTGTACAGTGCTGGTACGCCGCCGGTGTGGGGCCTTGCTAAGAATCCGCCCCCGGCGTCCCGGATCTCTGAGGTCAAGATCGGGGACCAGCTTCAGGTGCGGCGGCTCGGCGGTCGCTGGGTCGTGCAAGACGCCCACGGCATTGTGGGGAATCTCCGATGGTTGCCTGGAGACGACGGTAAGACGGTCGTTACTACTGGTGCCCGGATCCGATTTCCGCTCACCGGGACTTTTCATGTCTGGCGATTGCTGATCGGTCCGAACGGGGTCGTTAAAGACATTGGTGGCTACGTCGAACCTCACTAGCGTCTTCGGATTTACCTCAGATCTCGAAGAACCCGCTGTGAGACGTCGTGACACAGCACGGGTCAGCAGAGCCCGAAGAACTCGCGCACTCCGTCGATCACCCGGTCCACGTCGGCATCACTCAACGACGGGAACAGCGGCAGCGATAGCTCCTGCTCGTAATACGCCTCGGCATTCGGGCACAACCCGCGCCGATAGCCGAGATCCTCGAACACCGGATGCCAGTAGGCCGGGATGTAGTTCACCTGCACCCCGATCCCCAGTCCTCGCAAGTGGTCGAACAGCGCGCGCCGACGGCCGTCCAGCACTCGCAGCGGGTACAGATGCCATACCGGGTCCGCGCCCTCGCGACGCGGCGGCGTCAGAACGCCCGCGACATCCGCAAAGGCCGCGTTATAACGAGAATGAATCTCAGCACGCCGCAGCTTGAACTCCGTCAGCCGCTTGAGCTGGCTGCTCCCCAGCGCACACAGGACGTCCGGCAGCCGGTAATTCAGGCCGAACTCGTGCACTTCCTGGTGCCAAGCACCTTCATCCGGATAGCGCTGACGCGACTTGTCCCGAACCAGACCATGGTTGCGGAACGCTTGCGCGCGCCGCAACAACTCCTCAGACCCGGTGACGACCGCGCCACCTTCAGCGGTGGTCAGGTTTTTGGTGGGAAAGAAGGAAAACGTGGTCAGGTCGGCAAGAGAACCCACTGGCCGCCCCTGCCAGGAACCGCCGACCGAGTGCGCGGCGTCCTCCAGCAGCAGAGCGCCAGCGTCGTGCGCGATCTTCGCCAACGTGTCCGCCTCGACCGGGTGCCCGGCGTAGTCGACGGCGGCGACCACCTTGGTACGGCTGGTAATCGCGGCTGAGGCGGCGTCGACGGACAGATTGCCGGTGTCTGGCTCGACATCGGCGAACACCACCTTCGCGCCGTGCAACGCCGCGGTCGCCGCGGTGGCGACGAAAGTCATCGGCGACGCCACGACCTCGTCGCCCTCGCCGATTCCAGCCGCGGCGTATGCGACGTGCAAGGCCGCGGTACCGGAAGTGACGGCTACGGCGGGGGTGCCGCCGGTGTGTTCCGCGAGGTCTGCCTCGAACTTCGCGACCGCGGGACCGGTGGTAAGCCAATCACCGCGCAGGACCGAGACGACGGCTTCGATGTCTGCTTCGCTGATGGACTGGCGGCCGTATGGCAGGAACTCCGCTGACGTGCTTTTTCCCGCGGAAGCGGCATTGGACTCAGGCATATTGCTCGACCAGTTCGCGGAGTTCGTCGGCCTCGAGCCAGAGGTCGTTGGTGTCCGAGCGGTACGCGAAACCTTCCGGCACCTGCTCCCCGGCGGTCGGCGATTCGTAACCCCAGCCGGCGAGGTGCGGCTGCACGACGTAGCGGTCAGGCAGCCGGAGAGTCCGCCGCGCGTCGTCCGGCGCGATCATTTCCTCGTGCAGCTTCTCGCCCGGGCGCACGCCGACCTCGTGCATCGGGGAACCCGGCGCGATGGCCTGTGCGAGGTCGACCAGCCGCATGCTCGGGATCCGCGGCACGTAGAGCTCGCCGCCGGACATCTGGTCGAACGAGTCGACCACGAATTGCACGGCCTGCGGGAGCGTGATCCAGAAGCGGGTCATCTCCTTGTGCGTGATTGGCAGCGACTCGCCTTGTTCGGCGAGCTTGCGGAAGAACGGGATGACGCTGCCTCGCGAACCCATCACGTTGCCGTAGCGCACTACGGAGAACCGCGTCGGGTGCGCGGCCGCGTAGTGGTTGCCGCTGATGAACATCCGGTCCGCGCACAGCTTCGTCGCGCCGTAGAGGTTGATCGGGCTGGACGCCTTGTCGGTCGACAACGCGACGACCTTCTTCACACCGGTGTCGATCGCCGCTTCGATCACGTTCTGCGAGCCCGTGACGTTCGTCTGGACGAACTCGAACGGGTTGTACTCACCGGTGTCGACCTGCTTGAGCGCCGCGGCGTGCACGACGTAATCGACGCCGTGCATGGCCCGCTCGAGGCGTCGGCGGTCGCGCACGTCACCGATGAACCAGCGCAGCCGCGGGTCGTCGTTGAACAACTGCCGGGCTTCGTACTGCTTCAGCTCGTCGCGGGAAAGCACCACGAGCCGGCTGGGGTTCAGCTCGGCCAGCGCGTAGGCGATGAACGCCTTGCCGAAGGAGCCGGTCCCACCGGTGAGCAGGATGCTGGAGCCATCCAGCTCGGACATCGATGACCTCCGCGATCGGGGTTCGTGGATCGGCGCGGGGCGCCGCAGGCCATCATGTCACCCATGCGTGCAGGCCCTGGCGTCAACGCCGTGATACAGGCCCGGTCGTCGTCCACCCGGCTGCCTGGGAAGGTGCTGCGACCGCTCGCCGGGCGGAGCGTGCTGGGCTGGGTCGTCCGGGCTGCTTCCGCCGCCCCCGGCGTTGCCAAGGTAGTGGTCGCGACCTCGGACGATGCGTCCGACGACGCTGTCGCCGCCGAAGCGGAACGCTGCGGCGCGCACGTCGTCCGGGGGCCTCTGGACGACGTCGTGGCCAGGTTCGGGCTCGCGCTGTCGGAACACCCGGCGGAGGCAGTGATCCGCCTCACGGCGGACTGCCCGCTGCTTGATCCAGCCCTGATCGGCCGGCTGGTCGCGGTGTGGCGGGCCGAACCGTCGCTGGACTACGTCTCCACCACGCTCGTCCGTACCCTGCCGCGCGGCTTCGACGCGGAGCTGGTGCGCGCGGAGGTGCTGGCCGAACAGGTGGCGACCGCTTCCGGGGCGGACCGCGAGCACGTGACGTCGGCGATCTACCGCCAGCCCGACCGATACTCGTGCACTGGCGTCGTGGTCAGCCCGGCCGCCGACGACTTGCGCGTCACTTTGGACACCGCGGAGGACTGGGAGCTGATCTCGGCGCTCGTGGCTGAGCTCGGCGACGTGCCGGGTTCGTGGCGGTCGGTGGTGTCGCTGCTGCGGTCGCGGCCGGATTTGGTCGCGTTGAACGCGCACGTCGAGCAGAAGAAGGTCGGCCAGTGAAGCTGCTGCTCCGGGCGGACGCTTCGCCGACCATCGGGGCCGGGCACATTTCCCGGGTGGTCGCCTACGCCGAGCGCGCGGTCGCGCGGGGCTGGGACGTGCACTTCGCTGGCTCCACGACTAACGCGGAGTGGCTGGCCGCGCGATTCGACGAGCTGGCGGTGCCGCGTTTGCCGGTTTCCTCCTTGGCTGGCTTGGCTTCCGGCTTCGACGCGGTGCTAGTGGACCATTACGGAATCGGTGACGTCCGTGCCGAGGTCAACGCCTCGGGCGCTCGGTTGGTGTCCATTGAGGACGACATATTCGGTCGTCGCCCGGCGGATGTGGTGGTGGATTCGGGCTTTGCGCCGGGCCCACGTCCCGAGGACGGTTCGGGCTTGGTGCTGCGGGGCGCGGAGTACACGCCGCTTCGAGACGTCGTACTGCGCGCGCGTTCTCGCCGGAGCACCTCCTCGCCGTTGCGGGTGACGGTGGTGCTGGGCGGCGGTGCGGAGTGGGCTTCGACGGTTTCGCTGTTGCTTCAGGCGCTTGCCGACACGGGACTTCCGTTCGCGGCGGACGCTCTGGTCCGCGGCACGCCGATGTTGCCGCCCACGGTGGAGGGGCAGGCGATCCGGGTCGCCGCACCGCATGCCGGACTGCTGGACCTGCTCGCCGGGACGGATGTCGCGATCAGCGCGTCCGGGGTGACGTTCTTGGAGCTGTGTTGCCTTGGGGTGCCGACGGCGGCGGTGCGGCTGGTGGAGAATCAAGCGGCCGGATACCGAGCGGCGCTGGAACGTGGCTTGGCGTGCGGCCTGGGCTCGGCGGACACACTGGGCTCGCGGCTGCCGGAGGTGACGGAGACGCTGCGGAAGCTGCTGTCGGACGCTTCGCTGCGATCGCGGCTTTCGGAGGCTAGCCGGTCCGCTGTAGACGGTCGGGGAGTGGACCGCGTGCTGGACGTCTTGGCCGGATTCTGATCGAGGACCGGAACAGTCCGCAATCCTCCCTAACGTCGTCGCCATGACCGAGACCCCGTTCCGGATCCACATCCCGCAGTCCGACCTGGACGACCTCCACCGTCGTCTCGCCGACGCGCGCTGGCCGGATCCCTTCGACGACCCGGCGTGGGAGCTGGGCATTCCGGTGCCCGAAGTCCAAGACCTCGCCGACTACTGGCGCCTGGGCTTCGACTGGCGCGCCCAGGAAGAACGCCTCAACGGCTTCCCCCAGTTCACCACCACCGTCGACGGCGCCAACATCCACTTCCTGCACCTCAAATCCCCCGAACCGAACGCCATCCCGCTCATCCTCACGCACGGCTGGCCCGGTTCGATCGTCGAATTCCTCGACCTCATCGGCCCGCTCGCCGACCCCCGCGCGTACGGCGGCGACCCGGCCGTGGCGTTCCACGTCGTCGTTCCCTCCGTGCCCGGGTTCGCCTTCTCCGGGCCGACGCCTGACCGCGGCTGGGGACCGGCGCGGACAGCGCGTGCGTGGGCGGAGTTGATGTCCCGCCTCGGGTACCAAAGCTTCGGCACTCACGGCGGCGACTGGGGTGCGTTGATCTCCCGCGAGCTCGCCGTCCAATTCCCGGAGCGGATCATCGGGGCGCACGTGACGATGCTGCCGTCCGCGGTAGCGCGCAGCGAGGCCGATCTGGAAGGGCTCAGCGGGGCAGAGCTGGCGAAAGGGCAGCGGTCACTGGAGAAAGCGCGGGCCTTCCAGCAAACCGGCGTCGGCTACGCGATGATCCAGTCCACCAAGCCGCAAACGCTTGCCTACGGCCTCACTGACTCCCCGGCCGGGCAGCTGGCCTGGATCGCCGAGAAGTTCCGGGCTTTCTCGAACACCGACCACGACCTGATCGACCGCGACGACCTGCTCGCCAACGTCTCGCTCTACTGGTTCACCCGCACCGCCGCGTCGTCCTCGCGGATCTACGCCTACCAAGACGTCCAGTGGGGCGCACCGCTGCCGAAATCGACCGTGCCGACCGCCGTCGCGGTGTTCCCGGACGACATCGGGCTTCCGCTGCGGCACCTGGCGGAGCGCACCGACCGGATCGTGCGGTGGACGGAACTTCCGCGCGGCGGGCACTTCCCGGCGCTCGAAGAACCCGACCTGCTGATCGGGGATCTTCGAGCGTTCTTCGCCGCGGAAAGCCCGGAGAGCCCGGAGAGCCCGGAAAGCCCGGAGAGCTAGAGGTACTGCCCGGTTCCGGTGATGCCGTGCCCGTGCCCCTCGCCCGGGTGGCCGCCGGAACCGGACGACCCCGCGGGCAGGCCGCGGCGCATCTGCTCCAGTTGCACCCGCGCGGCCATCTGCTGGGCGAACAGCGCGGTCTGGATGCCGTGGAACAGCCCCTCCAGCCAGCCGACCAGCTGGGCCTGCGCGATCCGCAGTTCGGCGTCCGAGGGGGTTTCGTTGTCGGTGAACGGGCGCACCAGGCGCTCCAGTTCCTCGCGCAGCTCGGGCGCGAGGGCCTCCTCCAGTTCGCGCACCGACGTCTGGTGGATCTCGCGGACCCGGTTGCGGCTGGCGTCGTCCAGCGGTGCGGCGCGGACCTCCTCCAGCAGCTGCTTGATCATGGTCCCGATGCGCATCACCTTGGCCGGTTCCTCGACCAGGTCGCCGACGGACTCGTTTTCCTCGCCCTCGGGTGCCGCCTGCGCGGTGCCGACCGGGACGCCGTCCGGTCCGACGACGACCACGCGCGGCGCGTCCGCGTCCCCGGCTGCGCCCGTTCCCCCGAAGTTCGGCTCGCTCATATGCTCCATCCCCGTCGGTTGGCGGTCCTGACCCGAGCCTAGCGGCCGTTCGGGCAGTTCTGCCCAACCCCGCGGCAACCGCGAAACCGCACGTCCGTACGGTGTCCCCATGGCGTTCGACGTCGCTCGTATCCGTGGGCTCTTCCCCGCGCTTGGCGACGGCTGGATTCACTTCGACGGCGCCGCCGGAATGCTCGTGCCCGAACAGGTCGCTTCGGCCGTTTCGACAGCTATGCGGGCTCCGGTGTCCGGCCCGGGCGGAGCGTTTCCTGCCTCCCAGCGGGCGGAAAGCATCGTCACCGCGGCCCGCCGGGCCGTGGCCGATCTGGTCGGGGCGGACCCGGCCGCCGTCGTGCTCGGGCCGAGCGCGCCGGTCCTGTTGCGCCGTCTCGTCGACGCGCTCGCCGAACGCTGGACGATCGGCGACGAGATCGTCGTCTCGCGGCTCGACGAAGAGGCCAACATCGCGCCGTGGCGGCGTGCCGCGAAACGCGTCGGCGCGGTCGTGCGCTGGAGCGAGATCGACATCGAGACGTGCGAACTGCCCGCGTGGCAGTACGAGAACCTCGTGTCCGCGCGGACGAAAGCGGTGTCGGTGACGCTGGCGTCCGGGTCCGTCGGGACCCGGCCGGACGTGCCGACGGTGATCGAATTCGCCAAGCGCGTCGGGGCGCTCGTCGTGGTCGACGCGACCTACGCCGCCCCGTTCGTGCCGCTTGACCTGCAAGAACTCGGTGCCGACGTCATGGTCGTCTCCGCTCCGTCCTGGGGCGGACCGGCGGTCGGCGCGCTCGTGTTCCGCGATCCGGAGCTGCTGGAGCGCATCTCGTCGGTGTCGCTCGACCCGGCCGCGACCGGTCCCGCGCGGCTCGAACTCGGCCCGCACGCGTACCCGCTGCTGGCCGGGGTCGTCGCGTCCATCGACTACCTCGCCGGCCTCGACGACGCCGCGACCGGTTCCCGCCGCGAACGGCTCGTGACGTCGCTCGGCTCGGCCAAGTCGTACCACGCGGGCCTGCTCGCGCAGCTGTCCACGGAACTGCGCTCGCTGCGGCACGTGATGGTGATCGGCGACGCGATGCGCCGGATCCCCGCGCTCGCGTTCGCCGTGGCCGGCGCCAAAGCATCCCAGGTCGCCGAATACCTGGCGTCGCAAGGACTCTGCGCGTTCGCCGACGACGGCACCAGCGGCGTGTTCGCGTCGCTGGGCGTCGGCGAGGTCGGCGGAGCGGTGCGGATCGGGCTCGCGCACTACTCCAACGTGTTCGAGATCAACCAGCTGGTGCGGGTGCTCGAAGAACTGCGCTGAGGCGCCGCGTCACGACTTCGCGGCCAGCAGGACCTTCCCGAAGATGCTGCCCTCCTCGAGCATCCGGTGCGCGGACGCGGCCTCGGCCATCGGCACCACGTCGCCGACGATCGGCTGCACCGAACCCTGTTCCACCAAGGGCCACAAGCGATTCCGGACATCCGCGACGATCGCCGCTTTCTGGTCCAGCGGGCGGGCACGCAGCCCGGCCGCGAACACGCTCGCGCGTTTGCCCAGCAGCTTGCCGATGTTCAGCTCGCCCTTGACCCCGCCCTGCATGCCGATGATGACCAGGCGGCCGTCGACGGCGAGCGCGTCGACGTTGCGGCCAAGGTACTTCGCGCCCATGTTGTCGAGGATGACGTCGGCGCCCTTCGTCTCGGCGCGCAGCACCTCGACGAAGTCCTCTTCCTTGTAGTTGATCGTGAGGTCCGCGCCGAGCTGGCGGCAGCGTTCGAGCCGTTCGGGCGAACCCGCGGTGACCGCGACGGTCGCGCCGAGCGCCTTGCCCACCTGGATCGCGTGCGTGCCGATGCCGCCCGCGCCGCCGTGCACCAGCAGGACCTGGCCCTCGCCGAGACCGGCGTGCATCACGACGTTCGCCCACACCGTGCAGGCCACCTCGGGCATCCCGGCCGCGGCGACCGTCTCGATCTCGGCGGGCACCGGCAGCAGCTGCCCGGCCGGGACCGCGACGCGTTCGGCGTACCCGCCGCCGGCGAGCAGCGCGCACACCTCGTCGCCGACCTGCCAGCCCTCGACGCCCTCGCCGAGTTCGGCGATCGTGCCGGAGCATTCCAGGCCGAGGATGTCGCTCGCCCCGGGCGGCGGCGGGTAGTTGCCTTGCCGCTGCAGCAGGTCGGCGCGGTTGACCGCACTGGCCGTGACGTCCAGCAGCACCTCGCCGGGCCCGGGTTCCGGATCGGGGACCTCGGTCCATTCGAGCACGTCAGGGGCACCGGGTTCGCGGATCGTGATCGCGTGCATGCGCCCGACTGTATCCCGGGTCAGCCGAGGTCGTTGGTGCTGAAGGTGTTGCAGCTCGCGGGCTGGCCGGTGCGGTAGCCGGTGGTGAACCACTTCTCGCGCTGCGCCGAGGTTCCGTGCGAGAAGCTCGACTTGTCGACGTGGCCGTTGCCGAGGTTCTTCTGGATGTAGTCGTCGCCGATCCGGGACGCGGTGTCGAGCGCGCGCGAGATGTCGTCCTGGGTGACGTCCTGGACCAGCGGTTTCCCGGAGCTGGTCGGGGTCGTGCTGGCGTGGTTGGCCCAGACGCCCGCGTAGCAGTCGGCCTGCAGTTCCAGCCGGACCGAGCCGGACGTCGGCCCGGTGCCGGTGCCGCGTTTGGACGTGCCGGTGAGGTTCTGCACGTGGTGGCCGTATTCGTGGGCCAGCACGTACGCCTCGGTGAACAGCCCGCCTTGCGCGCCGAAGCGGGTCTTCAGCTCGTTGAAGAACGACAGGTCGATGTACACGTACGAGTCGGCAGGGCAGTAGAACGGGCCGGTGTCCGACGTCGCGCCGCCGCAGCCGGTGCGCACGCCGCCGGTGAAGAAGCGGGTCGTCGCCTTGCGGTAGGTCTGGCCGGAACGGGAGAACTCCTGCGTCCAGTAGTCCTGGATGGAGTTGACGATCGCGACGATCGCGCAGTCGTGGTCGCGGTTCGCGTCGGCTCCGGTCTTGCACTTCTTCGCGAGCGTGCCGGCGTCCAATTGCTGCCCGGACTGGACGTCGCTGAGCCCGATCCCGCCCGCCGCGGGCGAGGTCCCGGTGCTGGGAATGCCGCCGAACTGGGAAAACAGGAAGTAGATGACCAGGCCGACGAGGCCGAGCCCGCCGCCGCCGATGGCCACGCGGCCGCCGATGCCGCCGCCCCCGCCGCTGCCGCGCATGTCCTGGATCTCAGAGGCGTCCAGATCCGCGTTGTCGTCGAATCGCACGCGGAAAGGGTAGCCGCAAACCTGGAAACAAGGCTGGGTGCGGCCCCTGCGCTGGGGGCCGCACCCAGGTACTACCGAGGTTTCGTTGACAGCGGTTGGCCACCGGCCGGGCTGGCGTCCGGCGCTGCCTTCGCGGTGCCGAGGCCGCGAAGAGAAGCAGCGGCATAACGACGCCGGTGCGCGTGGCCGATGCCGGAGCGCACGGGGTGCTCGTGCTGTTCGCAATCGCGACCGAACCGGAACGGGGCCGTGCCGATCGCGGGGACACAGCGGGCGGTCAACCGCGGGAACTACCTGCCATGCCACCACCTGGCCTTTCCCGGGGGGACATCGGGGCCGGCGTGCCCTTCGGCGCGCTCCGGGATCCTCGTCATCCCTCCGCTGTCTCCCGAGGATGCGCTTCTTCGCGCCGAGTCTCAACCTTTTCGTAACCCTCCATTGGGGGAAGTTCGGCCGGAAATTTCACGGCGGGCCGAAACGGCGGGGCGAAACCGGCCTTCTAGGCTGCCCGATATGAGCGATGACCAGGACGTGCGCTGGCTCGACCCGGCAGAACAGCGCGCCTGGCGGGCCTACATCGTCGCGTCGCTGCGGCTGCGCCAGCGGCTGCACCGCGAACTGTCCGAAAGCCACGGCATCTCGCTCGCCGACTACGAGGTCCTGGTGTGCCTGAATCTGGCCCCGGACCGGTGCACCCGGATGACCGAACTGGCGGCGCAGCTGGGCTCGACGAAGAGCAGGCTGTCGCACCAGATCGGCAAACTGGAGGTCGCCGGGCTGGTCACCCGCCGCCCGGACCCGGAAGACAAACGCGGGGTGCTGACGGAGCTGACCGACGCCGGCCAGCGCGTACTGGACAAAGCCGCGCCGACGCACGTGCGCGGCGCCCGCGAGCACCTCGTCGACCTGCTGACGCCCGACGAGCAGACGGCGATGGCCACGGCGTTCACCCGGGTCCTCGAACACCTGGACGACGTCGAAGGACGGCGCGATACCCTGACCTAGAAGGAAGCGTGGCAGAGCGGCCGAATGCAGACGCCTTGAAAGCGTCCGTAGGGAAACCTACCGGGGGTTCAAATCCCTCCGCTTCCGCTTGACGCCTCGAGTGTCCGGCCCCGGATTCCGCGCATCCCGCGGGAGACGGGGCCGTTTTCTTCGGCTGCCGGTCCCGGGTCCGCGCGGGTACCCTGACCGTGCTGTGCGCCGGGTTCCCGTGGAGTCTTCCGTCATTCGCGACGTCGGCTACGACGCCGCGAAGTCGGTGCTGGAAATCGGGTTCCGCAACGGCAGCGTCTACCGCTACCACCTCGTGCCCGCGCGGGTGCATCGCGAGCTGATGGCCGCCGAGAGCCCGGGGCGCTACCTCAACCAGGAGATCAAGCCGAGGTTTCCCGGGCAAGAGGCGGAGTGATTGCGGCGTCAGGCTTTCTTGGCCTCGCGCTGGGCGATCCGCGCCTGGACCTCCGGGCGGCGCAGCGGCGGCACGGTCGCGGGCGGCTGGCGGCGTTGCGGGAGTTCCTCCAGCAGCCGCGCGGTGATCTGGGCGATTTCGGCGACCGCCGCCTCGAACGGTTCGCGTGTCGCGTCCGAAAGGGACTGCACCCCGGTCACTTTGCGCACGTACTGGCGTGCCGCGGCTTCGATCTCGTCCGTGGTGGCGGCGGGCTGCAGGCCGCGGAGCGTCGTGATGTTTCGGCACATGCGCTTCAGGGTACGTCTCTGCGGCTGACCGCATCACACTCTAGGGCCAACCTCGTTGACGGGGTCCGAGATCGCCCGGCAACCTTGATGAAGTGCCCCTCAGACCGCGTGCTCCCCGGCTCAGCCGCCCCGTCCCGGAAGTTCCCGCCGACACCCCGATTCCCGAGCAGGCCTGGCACCGCGTTCCCGCCGACGAACTGGTCACGCTCGTTTCCGTTGTCCTGATGGCACAAGGCTTTCCCGAAGAGCGTGCGCGTCCGGCCGCGGAAGCGTTGTGCCATGGCGATCTCACCGGCGCGCCGGAAACGGGCGTCGGGGAGTTGACGCGGGTGCATCTGCCCGCGATCGAGAACGGCTTGGTCAGTCCTGGTGCTCAGCCGTTGCTGATCGCCGATCGTGGGGCCGCGGCGCTCATTGATTACCGGCGGGCGTCCGGGCTTTGGGCGGTGGGTGACGCGATGGATCGCGCGGTGCAGCGGGCCGGGCGGTTCGGGGTCGGGCTGCTGTCGGTGCGTGGGGTCGGGCCGTTTGGGCGCGTTGGGCATCATGCTGCTCGTGCGCTGCCGCACGGGATGATCGGGATTGTGATGGCGGCCGGGGGGTATGCGGATCAGCCGGTGCATCCGTTGGGGATGGCGGCTCCTGCGGGGGCTTATCCGGAGTTTGTGTTCGATATCGATCTTGCTGATGCTGCTCGGAATCCGCAGTTCGCTGGGTTCGCTCTGATGGTGGATGTGCTGGCCGGGGTGTTGTCCGGGGTTGCTGATCATGAGCATGACACCGGGTTGCTGGTGTTGGCGATCGCGCCTACGACGTTGCGTAGTGCGGACGGGTTTTATCGGGCGGCCAGTGCGGTGTTCGGGAGCATGCTCGGGTGGGAAGGGGGTGCGCCGGTGCGGTATCCGGGGTGGCGGGAGGCTCAGTATTTGGAGCAGTGCCGGGCGTTGGGGGTGCCGTTGCCTGGGGCGGTGCGGAGGCAGCTGGATTCGTTGGCGTTGAAGTTGGGGAGGGCGCCGTTGTCTACGGTGGGGTGAGTCTGCGGCTCGTCGCCTGGCGGCGACATTGCGCGCGTGGTTGCGTGGGGCACCCCGAAGCTTGATTGTGCTGACGGTCTGGGGGTGCTTGTCAAGGCGGGAAAGATGCCTTGACAAGCACCCCCAGACCGCAGGAGAGCTTCGTATCGGGGTGCGGGGGAGGGGCTGGGTGCCTCGCTCGTTTGGTGTGCTGGCTGCGGTTTGCTTAGTGTTCCAGCGAGACTCTTGCGTTTTCGGTGCCTACTGTTACTACGTCGCCGTCTGCTAGTTGGCGGCCTCGGCGGGTTTCTACTTCGCCGTTGACCGTTACTTCTTCTGCGTCGATCAGGTCTTTTGCGTGCGAGCCGTTGTCCGCGAGGTCGGCCAGTTTCAGGAATTGGCCCAGCCGGATCGGCTCTCCGGTGATCGGGACGTCGCGCGTGCTCATGGGACGCATCATGTCACGGCATCGTCGTCGCTCGGTTGTACAGATCGGCGATCTGGTCGTCGAAGTAGCTCGAGTACGAGATGTCGTCGGTGTAGCCGCCTGCTTCGTAGCCGCCGATTACGCCTACTACGGTGCCCGTTTTCGTGTCGGGGGACGGGTCGGCTACCAAGGGGCTGCCGCTCGTGCCGGTGGCGAAGCCTGGGCAGTCGACTCTGATCTGGTGTTCGTCTTGCTGCTGGGTGTGTGTTTCGCAGGTGGCGACC
The DNA here is from genome assembly GCF_004522235.1 of Amycolatopsis nivea. Lineage (GTDB taxonomy): Bacteria > Actinomycetota > Actinomycetes > Mycobacteriales > Pseudonocardiaceae > Amycolatopsis > Amycolatopsis nivea. Next base: position 33,884 of record NZ_SDLT01000004.1, on the reverse strand, counting down.
TCGTCGACGCCGTCCGGGTAGCCGGCGACCGTCACGGGGCGCGCGAAGGGGCCGTTCGTGCCTAGTTGGTTGGCTCCGGTCACCGCTTCCAAGGGTTCGGGGGAACCGTCTTGGCGGGCGGTTGCGAAACCGACATCGAGGTTGGGATCGGACGAGTCGATCCAGCTCTGTGCGACCAGTTCGTTCCCGACCTGCCAGTAGCCGTAGGGCGCGACGCCGTCGTGGAAACCCGGGGCGAAGGTGACATTGGCCAGGTAACCGCCGCCTTCGCCGTCGTGGAGGCAGTGTGCGGCGGTGAGCAGTTCGTCGCCTCGGGGGCTGTGCACCACGCTCGCGGTGCAGTAATGCGAGCCGTCGACGAACAGTGCGCCGATGGACGCTTGGATCGGCTTCGCCGGGGTCGACGGGGCGACCGCTGGTTCCGCTGCGTGCTCAGCACAAGCCACGATGGTCCCGCTCGCACTCATTAGTGCGAACAGCCCGATCACCGTGCGCCGCATGCCACCTCCAGTACTGGTCCTCGTCACTAGTATCAGAGAACGCGGTGAGACCAGGGTGGGGAGACGATGAAGGACTTCTCGAACAAAGTCGCAGTGATCACCGGAGCGGGCTCGGGCATCGGGCGGGCGCTGGCGCTCGAACTCGCGTTGCACGGCGCGCTTCTCGAACTGTCCGATGTCGACGCCGAAGGGCTCGACGGCACCGTGCGCGAAGCCCGTGAACGCGGGGCCGAGGTGCGCGGGCATTCCCTCGACGTGGCTGACCGGGCCGCGGTTCTCGCCCATGCCGAGGACGTCGCGCGGGAGCACGGTCGGGTCAACCTCGTCGTCAACAACGCGGGCGTGGCGCTCGGCGCGACGGTCGAGGACATGACGTTCGAGGATTTCGACTGGCTGCTCGGCGTCAACCTCGGCGGCGTCGTCAACGGCACGAAGGCATTCCTGCCGCACCTCATCGACTCCGGCGACGGGTACGTCGTCAATATCTCCAGCGTGTTCGGATTCGTCGGAGTGCCTACGCAGAGTGCCTACAACGCGGCGAAGTTCGCCGTTCGCGGATTCACCGAGTCGCTGCGCGAAGAAATGCTCGCGGCGCGGCATCCGGTCGGCGTCAGCTGCGTGCACCCGGGCGGGATCAAGACCAACATCGCCCGCAACGCGCGCGGCGGAGCGGCTGGCGACCAAGCCAAAGCGGCGGCCGGATTCGACAAAATCGCCCTTACCACACCGAAGAAAGCGGCCGAGACCATCCTGCGCGGCGTGCGCAGGCGGTCCGCGCGGATCCTCATCGGACCGGACGCGTATGTGATCGACGCGATCCCGCGCGTCCTCGGTTCGGCATACCAGCGTCCGCTCGCGGTTTTGGCGCGCCAGGGACTCAAACGCATCGAGCGGAACGGATAACTCGTCGCGACTGTCCGCATTCTTGATCACCCGATGGAGTTGCATTTTCACCGAAACCCTCGGGAATGTCGCAGAATGCTGCCAGTCCAGTCGTGTGTCCGCACCCCGGAGGTAGCCCTCGATGCTGCGCCTTGCCGAGCGCCGATTGGCCGCGCCCGCCGACCGCGCCGCCGGGGAACTGGTCGACCGCACCGGCATCATCGCCGCGAGCCTGCCGCGCGGGCCCCGGCTGCCGGACGAGGCCGCGCCGGAGACGAGCTGCGAATCGACCCAGCAGATCCCGGTGATCGCCGGGTGTGCCCCCGCCGAGGAACGCCCGCGCGCAGTCGCGTCGCGGCGCCGGGCCCGGGTGTGGGTCGGCGCCGGGTTGGCTGTGATCCTGGTCGGACTTGGCTGGCTCGCCGGAGGGTTCTTCACCGGCGCGCTGCCCGGGCAGCCCGCGGATGACGCCGTCGTGCAGGCTGAACAGCGCGTTCCGATCGCGGAACAGCAGATTCCCGTGCCGTCGACGATCACGCCCCCGGTGACGCAGACCGCGCCGCCGGTCACGGTGTACGTCCCGGTGCCCTCACACGACACCCCGGTGCGGCGGCACAACCCGGTCCGCTCGACCACGCCGCGCGCGACGTCGGCTCCGGATTCTTCGGAGCAGGCCGATCCGCGCGCGGACCTCGGGACGCCCGCGCCGAGCAAGACCCCGGCCCGGACGGGCATCGACCAGTTCCTCGACTGGAAACCGTGGCTCGACGCGGCGCAGCGGATGGCTGGCGGTCGCTGAGAATCAGCTAGTGGACGCTGGCTGGGGTTGACGGCTGCTGCAAGAGCATGGGGCTGTTGACTGCGGTTGCTGGGCGGGCCGAGGTCGGCGAGCTGGTTGACTGCGGTTGCTGGGTGGGCAGAGATCGGCGAGCTGGTTGACTGCGGTTGCCGGGTGGGCAGAGATCGGCAGGCGGGCTGGCTGCGGTTGCTGGGCGGGCAGAGATCAGCAAGCGGGTTGACTGCGGTTGCCAGGTGAGCCGAGATCAGGAAGCGGGCTGGCTGCGGTTGTCGGGTGGCTGAGGTCGGCGAGCGGGTTGGTTGTGGTTGCTGGGCGGGGTGAGGTTGGCGAGCGGGCTGGCTGCGGTTGCCGGGTGAGTCGAGACCAGCAGCGGGTTGGCTGTGGTTGTCGGGTGGGCCGAGGTCGGCAAGCGGGCTGGCTGCGGTTGTCCGGTCAGCTGATTCGCAGCTGACTTGCGGACCCGCCGGGGTCAGCCGCGGCCCCTCGACGGTCGGCAGGCGTGCGTTGGTTGCGAGGGCAGCCGCGGGGCGTCGGGGGTCAGCCGATCCAGTCGTATTCGTGTTCTGGGCGTCCGGTCGCGCCGTAGCGAAGGCGCATTTCCACTGCTCCCGACTCTGCCAGCGCCGTCAAATAGCGCTGCGCGGTGGCACGGGCCATGCCGAGTTCGCGGGCTACTTCGGCGGCCGAGAGCGGGGTCGGCGAACCGCGCAGTCGCTCTGACACCAGGCGGGCCGTCGCGCTTGACTGGCCCTTTGGCGTCGCCGCGCGGTCCTGGTCGTGGAGGGCTCGGAAGGCGCGGTCGACGTCGTCTTGGGACAGTGGGCGTTCGGTCGTGACCAGGCCGCGGTAGCGGGCGTACGAGGTGAGCCGTTCCGACAATTGCCGGGTCGTGAACGGTTTGATCAGGTAGTTCAGCGCCCCTGCGCGGATCGCGGCGGAGATGGACGCGGCGTCGGTGGCCGCGGACAGCACGATGGTGTCCGTTTTCAGGTCGGGCAGGACGGAAAGGCCGGGCTCGTCCGGCAGGTAGACGTCCAGCAGCACCAGGTCCGGGGCGAGTTCGCGCACGCGGGCGCGGGCTTCGGCGGCGGTGTGCGCGACCCCGGCGACGGTGAATCCCGGTACCTCCGACACGAATCCCGCGTGCACGCCGGCGACGCGGAAATCGTCGTCCACGATCAGGGTGCGGATCATGCGTCGGTCTCCTCGGGTCGGTCCAGCAGGCCGGGAAGTTTGGCGACGAACAACGCGCCGGTCGTCGCGCCGCCGGGGTCGGCGAGCCATACGTCGCCGTCGCGGGCTCGGGCGGCTTGGCGGGCCAAGGCCAGTCCGAGGCCGTGTCCGGGACTGAGCTTTGTGGACACTCCCTCGTCGAAAAGCTTGTCCCTTAACGCATCGTCGATGCCCGGCCCGCTGTCCACAACGGACACGTGCAAAGTGGAGCCATCGGCGAGCAGGCCGACCTCGACCCACGCGGGGCGGCGCGGGCCCATGCGGGCGGCGTGCAGGGCGTTGTCGACCAGGTTGCCGATCACGGTTCCCGCGGCGATCGGGTCGGTCACCGAGGCGGGGACCCAGGCGTCGTCGGCCAGCCGAAGTTCCATGCCTTTTTCCTGTGCCTGCTCGGTTTTCGCGACCAGCAGGGCTTGCAGGTACGGATCGGTCACCCGGTCGTCGAGCGGTTCCGCGCGCGAGGCGGTGGTCTCGGTGAGGGTTTGCAGGTACTCCTCGGCTTCGGTGTGGTGGCCTAGCTGCAGCAGCCCGGACAGAGTGTGCAGGCGGTTCGCGAACTCGTGCCGTTGCGCGCGGAGGCCGTCGGACAGCGAGCGGATGCCGTCGAGTTCTCGGGTGAGGGTGTCGAGGTCGGTGCGGTCGCGGAAGGTCAGGACGGTGCCCAGCGCGCGTTCATCCCGTTGCACGGCACGGGAATTGATCACCAGGACCCGGTTTCCGGCTACCGCCAGGAGGTTGTCCACGGGCCGTCCTTCGGCAACGGCTTTGTGCACTCGCGGGGACAGGTCCAGGTCCTCCAGCGGTGCACCGACCGGGAGCGGGGTGCCGAGGAGGCGTTCGGCTTCATCGTTGCGGACGGTCACCCGGTGTTCCGCGTCGACGGCCAGCACGCCTTCGCCGATGCCGTGCAGGACGGCTTCGTGTTCGTAGAGCAGTTCGGTCAGTTCGTGGGGTTCGAGGCCGTGGGTGACGCGGCGCAGACGGCGGTTGAGCAGGGCGGACGCACCCGCGCCGAGCAGCAGTGCTCCTCCACCGAAGACCAGGGTCAGGGAAAGAAGGTCGTTGAACGCACCGGTCAATTCGGTGATGTCGAAACCGACGCTTACCTCCCCGACGACCCGGGAGCCCTGCTTGATCGGGGTCTTGCTGCGCACCGACACTCCCAGCGTGCCCAGTTGGACGGCGCTGACGACGTCCTTGCCCGCGAGCGCTTCCTCCGCCGACGTGCTCACCCGCTGGCCGATCTCGCGCGGGGTCGGATGCGCGAGCCGGATCGCGTGGTCATCGGTGATGACCACGAACAACACGTCGGTCGCCTTGGTGACCGCTTGCACGCGTTCCTCGAGCGGCCCGCCGCGCTGCCGTGCGGCCGCCCCCGCGACCACCACGGGGTCGGCGGCCACCGACTTCGCGATCGCCAGCGCGCGTTCGCCGTATTGTCTCGACAGCGTCGATCGCAGGAGCGAGCTGACCAGCGCGACGCCGAGGCCCACGACGAGGACCACCACGCCGATCTGCAACAGCAGCACCTGACGGGTGAACCGCATCCGCGGAAAGAGCGCCCACTTCGGCATGCCAGGGAACATACCCCCAGCTCAGCGCTGTGCGCTAAACGAGCAAAACGTGGAGAACGCGCAGAGCGCACGCAGAACGTCGACAAGCTTCTCCGCCGCGAAACCCGAACTTAACCTGCCTCGAGCGAGTCCCCACCGTGACGAAGGAGTCACCTCGATGGCCCCACTCATCGAACTGATCGGCGCCACCAAAAGGTTCCCGAGCGGATCAGGTTCTGTCCACACCGCTGTCCGCGAGCTGACCATGACCGTCGAACCGGGGGAGTTCGTCGCCGTGGTCGGGCCGACCGGGTGCGGTAAATCCACCACGTTGTCCCTGGTCTCCGGGTTGCAGCCGCCGTCGGCGGGCCGGGTCGTCGTGCACGGCTCCGACGTGAAGTCCATTCCGGACGGCGTCGGCTACATGTTCCAGACCGACGCGGTGATGCCGTGGCGTTCGGTGCTGGACAACGTCGCGTCCGGGCCGCGGTTCCGCGGTGCGTCCAAAGAGGACGCTCGGAAGAAAGCCGCCGACTGGATCGGCCGCGTCGGGCTGGCCGGGTTCGAGAAGTATTACCCGCACCAGCTTTCCGGCGGGATGCGCAAGCGCGTCGCGTTGGCGCAGACGCTGGTCACCGAGCCGAAAATCCTGCTGATGGACGAGCCGTTCTCCGCGCTCGACGTCCAGACTCGCGCGTTGATGCAGGACGAGTTGCTCCGGCTGTGGTCCGGTACCGGAGCCGCGGTGATCTTCGTGACGCACGACCTCGACGAGGCGATCGCGTTGGCGGACAAGGTGGTCGTGCTGACCACCAGCCCGGCGACGGTCAAGGACGTCTTCGAGATTCCGCTCGAGCGGCCGCGCAAGGTGGAAGACCTGCGGCTGACCGAGGAATTCCGCAAGCTCTACTCCGACATCTGGGAATCGCTGCGCGGCGAGGTCGACAAGGCCCGCCAGAAGGGAGCGACCGGTGTCGCTTGATCTGACTGTCGGCCCGTCCAACCCGAACCCGCGGATCGAGGACGAGGCGAGCATTATTGCGCGGCAGAAGACGCGCACCGCCGCGCGCCGACGCAACGTCTGGCTGCTGCGGCTGGCGATTCTCGTTGCGTGGCTTGGACTGTGGGAGATCGCGGGCCGGTTCTGGATCGACCCGTTCTTCTATTCGATGCCGTCGAAGATCTGGGAACGGCTCACCGAATGGTTCACGACCGGGACCGATTTCGGGACCATTTGGTACCAGATCCTGGTGACCGTCGAGGAAGCCGTGATCGGGTTCGTGCTCGGCGCGGTCGCGGGCGTGATCTGCGGCGTCATTCTCGGCCGCAGCGCGTATCTCGCCGAGGTGCTGGCCCCGTTCATCAAGGCAGCCAACGCGATGCCGCGTATCGTGCTCGCCGCGCTGTTCGTGATCTGGTTCGGACTCGGACTGTCCTCGAAGGTCGCGACGGTGTTCGTGCTCGTGTTCTTCGCGGTGTTCTTCAACGCCTTCACCGGTGCCCGCGAGGTGGACCGGAATCTGATCGACAACGCCCGCATTCTCGGTGCGACGCGCTGGCAGGTGCTGCAGTCGATCGTGCTGCCCAGTGCGACGTCGTGGATTCTTTCGTCGCTGCACGTCGCGTTCGGTTTCGCGCTGATCGGTGCGGTCGTCGGTGAGTACACCGGTGCCAAGGCGGGCATGGGCTTCCTGATCGCCAACGCGCAGGGCACGTTCGACACCGCCGGGGTTTACGCCGGGATGATCGTGATCATGGTCGTCGCGTTGTTCGCGGAATGGCTGATCAGTTCGGCCGAGCGCAAACTGCTGCGCTGGCGTCCGCAGGTTTCGGCCCAGGCGAGCCAGGGGATCTGACATGCGGCTGAAAAGGACACTCGCGGTCGCGGCGGTCGCGCTGGTGACCGTGGCCGGGGTGAGCGCCTGCCGGGATTCCCGGGAGATCGACCTCGGCAACGGCGGACGGCCGCACATCAAGATCATGGTCGGCGGACTGTCCAAAGTGATCTATCTGCCGGGGCAGCTCGCGAAGCAGCTTGGCGAGTACCAGAAGCAGGGCCTTGACGTCGAACTGTTCGACCAGCCGTCCGGGGCCAACGCGGAAACCTCGCTGCTGGCCGGGGAAGTGCAGGGCGTGGTCGGGTTCTACGACCACACGATCGACCTGCAGGCCAAGGACCAATGCATCACCAGCGTGGTGCAGTTCGCGAATGTGCCGGGGGAAGCGGAAATGGTCGCGACCCCGAAAGCCGGGCACATCAAGTCCGGCGCGGACTTCCGCGGAAAGAATCTCGGCGTGACGTCGCTGGGGTCGTCGACCGACTTCCTCACCAAGGCGCTCGCCAGCCGCGGCGGCGTCGGCAGCAAGGACTACACGCCGGTGAAGGTCGGGGCAGGGCAGACGTTTATCTCTGCCATGCAACAAGGTTCGATCGACGCGGGCATGACCACCGACCCGACCATCGCGCAGCTGACCAACACCGGACAGGCCAAGGTGCTCTACGACATGCGCACGCCGGAAGGCACGCGCGCGGCGCTGGGCGGGCTTTATCCGGCGAGTTCGCTGTACATGAGCTGCGAAATCGTGAAACGCTATCCGGACGTCGTGCAGAAACTCGCCAACGCGTATGTGAATTCGCTGAAGTGGCTTTCCACGCACACCGCGGAACAGGTGGCGGATCTGATGCCGCCGTCGTTCGCGGGCGGAGACAAGGCGTTGTACATCAAGTCGCTCAAGGACAGTCTGCCGATGTTCACCAAGGACGGCCGGATGGACCCGTCCGGCGCGCAGAACGTGCTGAAGGTGCTGGGTGCGTCTTCCAGCAACGTGAAGCCCAAAAAGGACAAGATCGATTTGTCCAAGACGTACACCACCCAGTTCGTGGACGCCGCGCACGCCCGTACGGCGCGATAGTCCACTTCGGAAGGAGTCCGTGCCGGCCCGCTGCCTCCCCAGGCGGGCGGGCACGGACTTCCGTGTATACAAAGGAGAATCGGGACATTTGGTGAAGATTTCCCGAGATGTGAATACCCTTCGAAAGTAGCTACCAACCCGGGCGAGCGAAATTCAACACTGGTACGCGCAGGCACTCCCGTGACCAGATTGGATGCCCATGAGTTCACGATCTTTCCGTCGTCCCCTCGGATTGCTGGCGGTCGGCGCGTTCGCGGCCGCGACCCTCGTGGCAGGCGCGGGAGCCGGGCCCGTGACGTTCGGCAAGCACTTCCACGGAAACCACTACTCCGGCGGAAACTGGGGCGGCTACGTCAGTTTCGGCAGTTTCACGACCGCGACCGCGGGCTGGACCGAACCGGCGGCGACCTGCAATTCCAGCAACGACCTGTTCGCGCCGTGGGTCGGCATCGACGGCGACGGATCGTCCTCTGTGGAGCAGACCGGCGTCGCGACCGACTGCTCCAGCGGCAGCCCGCAATACCAGGCGTGGTACGAAATGTACCCGGCCGCACCGGTTTACTACTCGGCGAGCGAGGCGCCGGTGAAGGCGGGCGACCACATCACCGCGACGGTCACGCGCAGCAACAACAGCTACAAACTCGACCTGAAGAACGACACCCAGGGCTGGACGAAGACGACCACGCAGTCGTTGAACGCGAAGCACTCGTCGGCGGAGGCGATCATCGAATCGCCGTCCGATTCGTACCCGGCGATCAACGGCGGCGTGAAGTTCGACGGCGTCAAGTTCGACGGCAAGAACCTCGCCGACACCAGCCCGCAGGGCCTCAACGCGGACGACGGCGGCAGCGCGACCTGGACCCCCGGCGCGATCGGCTCGGACGGCCAGAGCTTCACCATGACCCGTCAGTAAAAAGCAAGGCCCCTGAGGGAATCCGATTCCCTCAGGGGCTCCTTCACGGACGTTCGAAGCGGTAGGCGCGTTCGACCCGGGAGACCTGGACGTCGAACTCGCGATACCACTCGGCGCGGCCCTGGTTGCGGGTTTCGGTGTGCTCCAGGTTGGTGCGCCATCCGGCGATGGATTCCTCGTCCTGCCAGTACGACACGGTGATGCCGAGCCCGGACTCGTCGCGGACGGAGTTGATACCGAGGTAGCCGGGCTGTTTCGCGGCGAGTTCGGCCATAGCGGCGGCGCGCTCGGCGTAGCCGCGGTCGCCGTCGGTGCGCCGGGACGTGAAGATCACCGCGTAGTACGGCGGTTCGGGAAGCTCCATGGCCGGAGATATACCTCTCGGACGCGGGCGAGGCCAGCGGGTTTCAGCCTTGGAGGCCGTTGACCGCCCAGGCGAACACCATCAACGCGAGCAGCAGCGAGATCCCGGCCTGGACCATCATGGTCATTTTCGCCCAGATCCGCAGCGGCATGACGTCGGTCGGGCTGAACGCGGTGGCGTTGGTGAACGACGTGTAGAGGTAGTCCAGGTACCGCGGTTCCCATTCGGCCTTCGCCATCGACGGGTCGCTCATCTGCGGAAACTGCAGGTCGGGGAAGTCCGCCCGGCCCGCCGCGCGCCGGGCCGGGCCGCCGCGGTCGAACTCCCAGTACCAGAGCGAGAAGACGACGATGTTGGTCCAGTAGATGACCACGCCGCTGATCAGCACCTGCACCGCGTGCCCGCGTTGCGCGCCCTGTGCGATCCCGATCACCAGCTGCACCGCGGACGCGCCGTTGAGCACGCTGACGACGGCGAGCGCGGTCAGTGCGACCATGCGCTCGACGATGTTGAACTCGGTGAGCCGACCGGGGTTCAGCAACAGCAGCGCGATGATCAGCACCGCGGTCAGCGAGGGCAGCAGCCACCATGGGTGCAGCACCATCTCGTCGGGCAAGGCGAGCTGCAGGGCGAGGGTTCCGATGACGACGGCCGCCGCGGGCCACCGGGTTTCGCCTTTGGTCGCCCGCCGCCAGGCAGGCACTGGTTTATCAGCCACGTGCACACGGTAGGACGGTGTGCTCGTTACCGCGCGGTTTCCGGTGACGGCAGTTTCCTCGCGACGTCCGTGCGGCTTCGCGCGCCTAGCTTGCGAAGCACCTTCGCGACGTGCTGCTCCACCGTGCGCGGAGACAGGAACAGTCCGTCGGCGATCTGACGGTTTGTCCGGCCTTCCGCGAGCATCTCGGCGACTTCGCGCTCTCGCGGCGACAGCTCACGACCGTAACCGCGACGGCCGCGCTGTGACGGTGCCCAAGCACCGTGTTCGCGAAGCACGTGATGACAGCGGCCAGCGTCGCGCGTGGCACCTAGCTGTACGTACGCAGCTGCGGCCTGACTGAGCGCAGCTGTCGCACCGCTCTGTCCTGCTTCGAGACGACAGCGCGCCGCGCGTTCACGCATGCCGGTGGCGAGGTACGGCATCGGCAGCTCTGCGTACGCGTCGGCTGCGGTGTCGAAGAGCGTCGCGGCCGCTAGGTGTTTCGCGCGGGCGTTTGTCAGGACGGCGCGGCCAGCGTGCAGGGCGGCAGTGGCGAGGGGTGCGTCGCGGTCTTCGATGCCGCGCGCGAACTCTTCGACGAAAGCGTCGGCGTCATGCCAACGGTCTGCGCGCGTGTACGCCTCCGCGGCGGCTGGGACGAGCGACGCTGCCCAGACCCACACGCCTTTGCGACGTGCGGCGTCGACAGCTACATCGGCGGCTTCGCAGGCCGCGGCGACGTCGTCGGTCGACAGGTGCACGCCGATCAACACCGAAGCCGCGCACAACACAACGGGGATAGGGCCTTCGCCCGGACGGTGTGCCGAGGCGTCGGCCAAGTGTCTTCGCGCTGCCGCGAACTCGCCGCGCACCGCGGCCAGCCCGCCCAGCACCAGCGACGTCTCCATGACGATCGCGCCCAGCGCCGGGTGCCGGGTACGGACGTCTTCGGTCGCCTCGGCTAGGCCGTCCCAATTGCCGCGGAACCAGGCAAGCCGTACTTCGGTGCCTTCGATCAGGCCTTTCGGGTACAGCGCACCGGCTTCGGAAGCCCGGCGCAGGCCTTCGGCGACCAGCTTTTCGGTCCGGTCGAGGTGGCCCGACCACGATTGCGCGTCGGCGAGATTGCACCACAGCCGGGCCAGCTGGACGCGCTCGGCAACGCTCGGCGCGGTGTCCGGCATCGCCTGAAACTCCGCCCACGCCGAACCGTCGCCGATGTGCGCGGCGGTCGCGATCCGGTCGCCGGTGAGCGCGAGCCGCAGCTCGGGGTCGGTCAGTCCGGAGTGGACTTCCCGGGCGCGGCGCATCCACTGCTCGTGCCAGGACAGCGGGGTGAGCCCGTCGAACGGCAGCGCGAGCAGGTTGATCCCGCGCGCGGCCAGTTCCGGCCGGTCCGCCAGCTCGGCGACGGCGCGTTCCACCGCCGCGCGCCCCTGCTCCAGCCGTCCAGCGACGCGGACCAGCAGCATGCCCAGCGCGAGCCGGATCGTCCCGTGCACGGCTGGCGGCAGCGGCCGGTCTTCGAGCACCTTTTCCAGTGTCAGATGGACATCGGGGCGGAAGACACGCAGCGACACATCGCTGAGTTTCTTCGCCAACCGGCCGACCGCGTCCTCGTCGGCCTTCGCGACGATCGCCTGCAGCAGATCGATGGCGCGTGCGGTATCGCCGTGCGCGATCGCTTCGTCAGCCGCTTGTTCCGCGTAGTACTGCCATTCCTCGACGCGTCCGGCGGCCTGCGCATGGGCGGCGTGCAGCGACAACGGTTGACCAGGAAGGTGCATTGCCTTGGTGTGCAACAATTTCCGCTCGGACGCGCTGAGACCATCGTACACGGCTTTGCGCGCGAACGGATGTCTGAAGCCGTAGCGATTGTCGTCGACCTCGTCCAACAGCCCGTCCGACAACGCGCTCTCGTTCTCGGCCAACCCGGCCAGTTCGTTCAGCACCGACAACTCTGCGGGCATGTTGAGCACGGCGGCGGCTTTGGTGCGCTGGACTGCGGCCCTAGGCAGCGCGGACAGCTGCCTGGACACCGATTCCTGAAGCGCGGCAGGAACTTCCAGCCGATCCAACGCCGACTCAGTCAGTTCAACGCCCCGCAACGCGCGGAGAGTTTCTTCAGCGACAAAAGGAATCCCGGCCGTGTACTCGTGCAGCTTCGCGGCGAACTCGGCGCTGATCCGGGGCAACCCCAGGAGGTCGCAAGCCATCGCGGTGACCGCCGCGGCATCCAACGGACCGAGCGTCACCTGCGCGCTGTGTACTTCTGGCGCGGTGCGAACGCGAGAGTTCCCAGCGCGGCAAGTGGCGACCACGCCTAGTTCCGGCGGCCAGTCGACGGCAAGGAAGCGCAGCAGGTCGCCGGTTCCCGGGTCGGCGCGATGCAGATCGTCGATGAGCAAGACGGTCGGACCGCAGGCGATCAGCAGTTCCCGGAACGCGCGGAACACGCGATGCCGCCCGGCGCTGGCGTCCGGCAGCGGTTCCGGCGCGGGTGGCAGGACGTCGGCGAGTTCTGGCAGAAGTGGTTGCAGCGCACCGGCAACCGGGCTCAGCGGTCCGAGCCGATCCCCGGCGGAGCGCAACGCTTCCAGCACTGGACCGTAGGGAAACGGCTCGGCCAGTCGCGGGCACGCGCCGCGCAGCACGCGGACGCGGGAAAACTCCGGGCGCGCGGCGAGTTCGGCGAGCAGCCGGGTTTTGCCCATTCCCGGCGCGCCCTCCACCAGCACCGCGGCGGGTCGGTGTCCGAGAACTTCGGCGACGGCGGCGAGTTCGCGGTCCCGTCCGGCGAAAGCCGCCGGACGCGGACGCACGGACACCACCGTCGGAACGGCCGGCCACATCACGACCTCCCCAGCGAGCATCTTGTCCGTTTCGCCCGGAGCTTAAGCAGTGCGCGGGGCGGGGTAAACCGACTCTCGACGGGAGTATGCGCACGCTCCTCACACGTCTGCCTCCGCACGGTAACCAAATGGCAGAAGAAAACCCGGCGCGCGGTCACAAAGAGTGCGAAACCTCGTGGAGTTCGCCGGTTCAGCGGAACAACCCACGGACGCCCGCTGCCGCGGCGAACGCTCGGTAGTCGCACAAGTCCCTACTTAAGGATTGCTCCGCTACCTATTCTCGCGCCCCCTTATTGCAGTGGATTGGACCACCGCCGCACCCTTCGAGGCCGGGGGGAACCGAACGCGAGGGAGAAGCATGAAAGCCATCAGATTCCTCGGCGCCGCAACCGCTGCCGCGGCGGTGACGGCGATCTTCGCCGGCGTCCCGGCCGCCAGCGCCGCTCCGCTCAACCCCGACATGGTCCCGGCGATGCAGCGCGACCTCGGCCTCACCCACGGCCAGGCACTTGCCCGGCTCGCGAACGAGGAGGCCGCGAACAAGGTCGGCGCGGCACTGGAGAAGTCTCTCGGCGAACGCTTCAGCGGCACGAGCTTCAACGCGTCGACCGGCAAAGCCGTGGTCTCGGTGACCGACGCGGCGCTGGTCGACCAGGTGCGCGCGGCCGGCGCCGAGGCACAGGTGGTCCGGTTCAGCGCCCGGCAGCTCGACTCGACCGTGCAGACGCTCAACGCCCACGAGAAGGCGGCACCGAAGTCGGTGACCGGCTGGGGCATCGACACCGCGAGCAACCGGATCAGCCTGACTGTCCTCAAGGGACAGCGCGGCGCGGCGGAGCAGTTCGTCCGTCAGTCCGGTGTGGACAGTTCAGCGGTGACCGTGACGGAGACCTCGGCAGTGCCCAAGGCGCACTACAACGTCCTCGGCGGGGATGCGTATTACATCGGCAGCTCGTCCCGCTGCTCCGTCGGATTCTCGGTGAACGGCGGCTTCCTGACCGCGGGCCACTGCGCCGCACTCACCGGCGGCGGCGCGCTGTCCGGCTACAACCGGGTCGCGATGGGCCAGTTCACCACCTACCGCTTCCCCGGCGCGGACTACGCGGCCGCGCGGGTCAACAGCAACTGGACCCCGGTCGGCCAGATCAACAACGGCACCCGCGTCGCCGGTTCCACTGAGGCCGCCGTCGGCGCTTCGGTGTGCAAGTCCGGTTCCACCACCGGCTGGACCTGCGGCACGATCCGCGCCAAGAACCAGACCGTGCGCTACCAGGAAGGCACCGTGACCGGCATGGTGCTCACCAACGCCCGGTCCGACCACGGCGACTCCGGCGGTTCGTTCATCAGCGGAAACCAGGCACAGGGCATGGTTTCCGGCGGCGACACCGTCAACAGCTACTACTACCCGGTGAACGTCGCGCTGTCGGCGACCGGCACGACGCTCGTCCGCGGCTGAGTCCAAACGCGACAAGGGCGGCTCGAGTGCCTCCAGCGCACTCGAACCGCCCTTGTCCGCATTGCCGCGGGATCGGCAGGTCTTCGGTCAGACGTTGCTGATCTCCTCGATCAGCCCGTCGATGTCGAAGTGCTCGCTCTCGGCTCCGAGCGGCACCAGCTCGTAGGAGGATTCGAGGAACGCCTCGAGGTCGGCGCGCTCCAGCTCGAACGACGCGTAGCCGTCGGGCGACTCGATTTCCAGCGTCAGCAAGGCCTCGTCCTCGGACAGGTCGGGCCGGATCCGCACGTCGCCGATCCCGGTCGGCTCGTCCAGCCCGGTCACGAGCAGGTCGCGGGCGAACGTCCACTCGATCCACCGGCCCCGCTCGGTCCGGAACGCCACGGTGACCGCGTAGGGCTCCGCCACGTGGAAGGAGAGGCGGGACAGCACCGGCGTAGTGCTCTCGTTCAGCAGTACGAACTGGGTCTGGTGTACGGCGTCGGTGGTGTGCACGGCTGCTCCTGGAGTCCTCCGGTCGTTCGCGCCTCGCGAACTGGTCGGCAGGGAGATGATCGACTCGGGAGCACATGACGTCGTTCCGCCGACGTTCACGCGATCGGTTGCATCAGGCCGCGAACGCGTAACGCCGGACACAGAACCCTTGCGTTTCCGCGCAGGTCAGGAAAGCGGCAGCGTGAGGCCCACTTTGACCCGGTCCATGGCCACGCTCGTGGTGAAATGCCGGACGTTGGGGTTGTCGAAGAACATCCGCCGCGCGAAATTCTCGAACGCCGCCATGTCCGGGCAGGTGACCACGAGGACGAAGTCCGCGGTGCCGGTGACGTAGTAGCACTGCTGCACGCAGTCGTCGGCGAGGACCTGGGCGCGGAAGCCGTCGAGCACCGCCAGGCTCTCGCGTTCCATCTCGACCATGACGACGAACGTCATGTCCAGTCCGAGCGCGGCCGGGGACAGCACCGCGACCTCCTTCTCGATCACTCCGGCTTCGCGCAGCCGCTTGATCCGCCGCTGCACGGCCGCGGCGGACAGGCCGACTTTGGACCCGATGACCTCGGCGATCGTGCGGGCGTCGGTCTGCAGGCAGGAGAGGATGGCGAGGTCAAGCTGGTCCAGGTCGGGAGTGCGCACACTTCAGGCTAACCGGGCGGACCGACAAAAAGCCTCGGGTTTATCACGCCGCCGAGACGCTGGTCGCAATACCTCCTATCGAGCGAATGTGGAAGAGGTCTCTTAGTGACGTGGAACACAACTGACCGGTCTACCCAGGGGTAGGCCATACAAGGGAGGCAACCGGCGACGTCCGCCAACAAGCCGGTCTGGGAGGTTCCGCCATGAGCGCTGTCCGGTCGCGCCACCGTGCCGCAGTCGTCGCCGGGATCGGCGGCGCGCTGCCCGAGCACGTGGTGACGAACGACGAGATCTCGGCCCGCCTGGACACCAGCGACGAGTGGATCCGCACCCGCACCGGGATCCGCGAGCGCCGCCGCGTCGCCCCCGGCCAGTCCACAGTGGATCTCGCCGAGGAGGCGGGGCGGGCGGCGCTCGGCCCGGACGGGCACGCGGACGCCGTCGTGCTGGCCACCTCCACCGCCGACCAGCTGTGCCCCGCCACCGCTCCGCAGGTGGCGGCCCGGCTCGGCCTCGGCACGGTGCTGGCCCTCGACGTCAACGCGGTGTGCAGCGGCTTCATCTACGCGCTCGCCACCGCCGCCGGCTTCATCGCGGGCGGGATGGCCGAGCGGGTGCTGGTGATCGGCGCGGACGTCTTCACCTCGCTGGTCGACCCGGACGACCGCACCACGGTGCCGATCTTCGGCGACGGCGGCGGCGCGGTGCTGCTGCGCGCGGGCGAGCCCGGCGAACGCGGCGCGCTCGGCCCGTTCGATCTGCACAGCGAGGGCGAACTGGCCAAGCTGCTGTGGGTCGAGGCGGGCGGTGCGGCGCAGCGGGTGCCGGAGAACCCGAAGGACCGGTTCATGGTCATGCAGGGCACGGCCGTGTTCCGGCAGGCGTGCGCGCGGATGGCGGAATCCTCGCGCGCGGTGCTGGAAGAGGCCGGCTGGATGGTCGGCGACGTCGACCGGTTCGTCGGGCACCAGGCGAACATCCGCATCCTCCAGGCGACCGCGAAACAGCTCGGCATGCCCGCGGACGCGGTGGTGTCGAACATCGAGCGGGTCGGCAACACCAGCGCGGCGTCGATCCCGCTGGCGCTCGCGGACGCGGTCGCCGACGGGACGCTGACGCCGGGCCACCGGGTGCTGCTCACCGCGTTCGGAGCCGGGCTGACCTGGGGTTCCACGGTGCTGACCTGGCCCGAACTGCCCTGAGCTACGCGTACTCCGGCAGCGCGATCGCTTCCGAACGCGGCTTCTCGAACCGTCCCGCGACCTTGCCCAGCCGCTGCGCCAACGGCGTGCTCGCCATCCGCAGCGCGGCGTGAAGCGCGGTCCGATGCGCCCGCGACCTCGGCATCGTCACCTGCGGCGCACCGGGGAAAAGCCTCTGCGCCTCGGCGACCAGCGGCCGCATCCGGTGTTCGTACTGACCGAACGCCGCCTGCGGGTCTTCGTGCGCCATGAGCTCTCCGGCCAGGATGTACGCGCCGGTCAGGGCGAGCGTCGTGCCCATGCCGCTGATCGGTGAAGCGCAGTACGCGGCGTCGCCGAGCAAGACGACCCGGCCTTGGTGCCACGTCGGCAGTTTCGTCTGGCCGACGCCCTCCAGGTAAAGCGAGCCGTTGTCCATTTCGGCCAGTACGCGCGGCCCTTCCCAGCCGACGTCGGCGTACGTCTTGCGCAGCACGGACACGGTGTCTTCGGGGGTGAGCCGGTCCAGTCCGCGCACGTCGGACAGGAAGAACAGTCCGGCGCGCATCGTGCCGACGTTGTCCGGACGCAGGAACAACATCCGGCCGCGGCCGCAGAACATCGTGCGCCACCAAGCGTTGTCGGTGGCGATGCGCGGGATCGCGAGGTGTGCGGTGTAGAGGCCGAGTTCGTGCGGACGCGCGTCCGGCATCAGCATCGCGCGGGTGCGGGAGCGCAGGCCTTCGGCAATGACGACGGCGTCGAAGCGCTGAGTTTGGCCGCTCTGGAAATCGACGTCCACGCCGGTGCCGTCGTCGTGCAACGCCTGGATCTGGTCGCCGAATCGATACGTCGTCTCGCCGGCTGACTGCTCGTACAGCAGTCTCGACAGCTGGCCGCGCAGGATTTCGATCTCGGCAGTCCCGCCTCCGGAATCGCCCTCGCCGGCGCGGAACTCGGCGACCACGCGGCCGTGTCCGTCCACGAACTGCGTGCCGACCTCGCCGGTGTGCGCGGCGCGGACCGCCTCTTCGAGCCCCATCTTGCGCAACACCTGGCGGCCGACGCCGCGGATGTCGACGTTCTGGCCCTCCTCGCGCAGATGATCGAACCGTTCGACGATGGTGACGTCCCAGCCGGAGCGCGCGAGCCGGGAAGCGAGCGCGGGACCGGCGATGCTGGCTCCGGAGACGAGAAGACTGCGACGGGTCATGGTGCTCCTCCTTGCCGTTGCTGAGGTACATAGATAACCTATCTATTAGTTTCTCTACTGACAAGGAGGGTCGCGTGGACGAGAACCAGGCAGCGCTCGCGAACATGAACGAGACGACCTTCGCGGTGCGGGACGTCATCGAGGCCAGCCGTGACCTGATGGCGCGGATGGCGAAGAGCGTCGAGATGAACGCGAACGACCTCACCGCGATCGCGATCCTCAACCACCACGGGCCGATGGGGCCGGTGGAACTGGGCCGCCGCCTCGGGATCAGCGGACCGTCGGCGACCACGCTCGTGGACCGGATGGAAGAGGCCGGTTACCTGGCGCGCGTCCGCAGCGACACCGACCGGCGGCGGGTGGCGGTCACGGTCACCGATGCCGCCCGGGAGATCGCGGCGGCGGTGTGGCGGCCGCCGATCGAGAAGCTGGACGCGGTGTCGCGCACGCTCAACGCGGCGGAAAGCGCTGTGGTGCGGGACTTTCTGGCCCGGATCACGGAGGCGATGAACGAAGGCCGGGAACTCTAGGTCGTCCAGGTCCGGGTCTCGCGGTGGCGGCCGCGGAGGTGGAGTTCGCCGTGCAGCCGCCAGTGTTCCCGTTCGCCGCCCAGCGCGGCTTTCACTGTCGTTTCGCTGGCGAGCACCCGCGACGGAACCGCTTTCGCGTGTTCGGTGAGCCGCGCGGCCTCGTTCACCGCGTCGCCGATCACGGTGTACTCCAGGCGGCTCGACGCACCGAGCTGCCCGGCGAACACCTGTCCGGTCGCGACGCCGATCCCCAGGTCGAGTTCGCCTTCCGCCAGCACCGCGTCGCGGATCGCGCGGGCCGCGGCGAGCGCCATCGTCGGGCCGTCGGACAGCCGGGTCGGCGCGCCGAAAACGCACAGCGCGGCGTCGCCCTGGAACTTGTTGACCAGCCCGCCCCGAGCGTCCACCGCGGACACCACGCTCGCGAAAAACCGGTTCAGCTTCTCGACCAGTTCCTGCGGCGGAGTGCGCGACGCGAGCGCTGTCGAGTCCACGACGTCCACGAACAACGCGGTGACCTCGCGGACGTCGCCGGAGAGCGAAGCGCCGTATTCGAGCGCGTGCCGGGCGACGTCGGTGCCGACGTGGCGGCCGAAGAGATCGCGCATCCGGTCCTGTTCGCGCAGGCCGGCGGCGAGGTCGTTGACCGACGTCTGCAGCATCCCGATCTCGCTGGAGTCGTCCACGTCGACGTGCACGTCCTTGCGTCCGCGCGCGATGCCGTCCAGCGCGATCCGCAGCCGGTGCAGCGGCGCGGCGACGGCGCGGGACAGGAGCGCGGTGCCGATCGCGCCGGTCGTCAGGCCGGTCACGGACAGCACGATCAGGCTCGCCGTCGGGTTTCCGTTGCGGCCGAGATCCGGCGGCGTGGTCACGAGGAGCACGCCGATCAGCGGCACGCCGCTCGCCAGCACCCAGGTGACGACCAGCCGGGTAAGCACCGTGACCGGCAGCGAACCGCGCGGCGGCAGCACGTCGAGCGCCATCGTCATCACCGGACGCGCTACCCATTCCGCAGCAAGGTAGGTGAGTCCGACCGTGGTCAGCCCGCCGAGCCCGATGGTGAGCGCGATGCCCGCCGCGTCGCCGAGCGAACCGAGAACGCCGGCCAGAATGCCCAGCGCGAGCGCCCCGATCAGCCAGAGCGTGCCGCTCACCACAGCCATGTCGAACGGCAGCCGCAGCGCGCGTTTCGCCTCGTCCGCGGTCGGCGGGCGGCCGATCGTGAACCACACCACGGTGCGGCGCTGCAGGTAGGCGGTCCAGAGCGTGCCGACGATCAGGGCGAGCGCGACCACCCCGGCCGCGGTGACGCCGAGCACCCAGCCGCGGTCGTCGACGTCCTCCGGCAATCCCTGCAGAAGCAGCAGCAACGCGACGACTCCGGCGCCGGCGACACTCGACCCGACACCGAGCGCGGCGAAGCCCAGACTGGTGCGCAGAACCAGCCGGAACCTCCCCGCGATCATCGTGCGCACCCGCAGATCGTATGGGGTGGCGGGGCCGGGAGCGAAAAAAGCGGTCGCCGCCGCGGCGGAGCGATGGTTAGCGTGGCCGTATGCAACCGCTCGACCCCGCGGAGATCCGCGCCTCGTTCGTCAACTGTTCTCGCGGGGAAGCCAAGTCCGTCACGCTGCCCGCGGACGTCCCGTGGGAGAAGCGCGACTTCCTCGGCTGGCGCGACGTGAAGGCTCCCGGCCGGGCGTACCTCGTCGTGCCGCACGGCGACGAGCTGATCGGCCTGTCGCTGCGCGCCGCGCCGCCGGCGAAATCACGGGTGCGCAGCAACATCTGCGCGTTCTGCACCACGACACATCCGCTCGCCGACATCACGCTGTTCAGCGCGCGGCTCGCCGGGAAAGCCGGCCGCGACGGCAATACGGTCGGCACGTATTTGTGCGCCGACCTGGCGTGCAGCGCGTATCTGCGCGGCGAGCTCAAGCCCGCGGTGCCGCAGCCGAAGGAGACGCTCACACAGGAGGAAGCCGTCGAGCGGATGAACGAGAAGATCAGCCGGTTCGTGGCACGGGTGCTGGAAACCCGGTAACCGCCGTTGCCGCGGTTCCGGTCAGGGGTTCAGAAATCCCATTCGGCGATCCGGCCCATTTTCCGGATCACCGGGAACAGCGCCGACGCGCGCAAGGCCAGCCGGGACCCGGCCGGGATCTTCGCGAGGACTTCGTCGCTCGCCCACTCGGTCGCGTCCAAACAGGACACCAGGCGCAGGCCGTAGCGTTCGAGTTCGTGCGGATCGTCGATGCCCCAATGCAAAGTCGCGCCCGAGCGGCGGACCACCGGGTTGATCATCTGCGCCTTGACGCCGAGCGAGCTGAAGAAATCGGCCACGATCCGGCCGGACGGGAACCTGCCGACGAGCCTGCGGACCAGTTCGGTCCCGGACTCCGCGGTGAGGTACATGGTGAGCCCCTCGGCCACGATCAGCGCCTCGCGGTCGCCGGGAACCTGGTCGAGCCAGCCGAAATCGGTGACCGACGAGCCGATCATGGCGTACCCCGGGCGTTCCGGGTAGATCCGGCCGCGGACGTCCACGACCTCGGGATAGTCCACGTCGAACCACGCGACAGAGGGCGGCGGGTCGAGCCGGTACACGCGGGTGTCCATCCCGCAGCCGAGGTGCACGACGATCGCGTCCGGGTGCTCGGCGAGCCACTCGGCGGCCATCGCGTCGATCGCGCGCGCCCGGATCGCGACAGAGACCGAGGAGTTTTCGTTGACGCCGAGCTTGCTGAAGTCGTAGTCGATCTTCTTGACCGCTTCGTCCGCCGCGGTGTCACCGAGAATCGGGTCTTTGCGGCGAGCGTCGAGGGCGCGGCCGTACAGCGTGCCCAGGTTGGTCGCCTTCTCCTCGGTGAAGTGCACTTTCTCCACGGCCGGACCCCCTTGATATCAATCTTTTTATAAACTTGTGAAGACTGTAGCGCTGATCGCGCCGTGTTGCGCGGGTGCTGATTCAGGAAGACGCGTAGTCGTGGGCGTAGGTTTTCGCGTCCAGCAGGTGTTTGAGCGTGATCTCGCGCGCCGCGGCCGCGTCCGACCGGCTGATGGCGTCGAGGATCGCGCGGTGCTCGGCGACGGCCTTGCGGATCTGCCCAGGAAGCCGCAGGGCAGCCCGGCGTTCCTCACCGACCAGGGCGAGCACCGAACGGAGCAGGTCCGCGACGTCGTCATTGCCCGCGTTGCCCGCGATCACCCGATGGAACTCGGCGTCCGTCGCGATGACGCGCAGCATGTCCCCGGCCGCCGCGGCCTCCTCCATCTCCGCGACGTTGTCCGCGAGCCGCTGCACGACGCGCGGCGTGTGCTGCGTCGCGAGCCGCTCGGCGAGGGTCGGCTCGACGGTCGCGCGGAGGTCGAACAGCTTCTCCACCAGCTGTTCGTGCTCGGAAAACCAGCTGCTCAGCGGGCTTTCCGCAGTGCCTTGCTCGCGGACGTAGGTGCCTGACCCGGCGCGGATCTGGACGTAACCGATCGAATCCAGGACCCGCAACGCCTGCCGCAACGACCCGCGGCTGATGCCGAGCTGCTCGCACAGCGCGCGTTCCGCGGGCAGGCGCGAGCCCGGCGGGAGCTCGCCCGAGTCGATCATCGTGCGCAGATGGTCGACCGTGGCGCTCCAGACCTGCTCGGATTCGTGAGCCACGCCGCCCATCCTGGCAGCTGGCGACCCGAGCCGCGCGAAATTGTCGGTGGCGGGTGTCACGATCTTTGGCGGGAAAGGGAGGGACCATGACCGCGAAGTTCAAGGATCTGGCACTGGACGCACTCGACCACCAGGCACAAGCAGACTGGTGGTGTTCGACGCTCGGCTACGTCCGCCGAAGTCCGCCCGGAGAGAGCCCGCCGGACTGGCCGGTCGCCATCGTCGACCCGGCCGGGGAGGGTCCGTTGCTCTGGCTGAACCCGGTGCCGGAGCGCAAGACGGTGAAGAACCGGATGCACCTGGACGTGTGGGGAGATCCGGCTGAGCTGCGTGCCGCCGGAGCACGGATGGTGGCGGAGCGGGGCGAGGACCGGGAGTGGTGGGTGATGGCGGATCCGGAGGGGAATGAGTTTTGCGTTTTTGAGCGGTGAAGTGCTGGTTGGCGGTTTAGGCGGGAATGGGGATGGAAGGAGGGGTGCGGAGGGGGAAGCTGGTTCGGACGAGTGGCGCGGGTGAAGCGCGGGCTCGGTAGGCGAAGTGGGACGTGCGCTGGCGGACGTGTGTCGGCTCGCTGGTGATGCCGTCGGGTGTGTGGGCGCGACGGAGGTGTCGGCTTGCGGGCGGTGCCGTCGGGTCTGCGTGCGCGGCGGCCAACCGGTGAGCATGCGCGGCAGGCCACGGGTGCGTGTGCGCGGCGGGTTGCGGGTGTGCGGGCGCGGCGGGCAGCCGATGCGTGTGCATGGCGTGCAGTTGGCGCGTGTGCGCGGCGAGGCGTCGGCTCGCGGACGACGCGGTCGACTGTGCGGGCATGACGGGCGGGTGCGCATGCACGCGGCCGTGTTGGCTCGTGGGTGATGCCGTTGGGCGTGCGTTCGCGGCGGGCAGTCGTTGCGTGTGCATGGCGTGCAGCTGGCGCGCGTGCATGGCGCGGGCGCGGTGGCTCACGGGTGATGCCGTCGGGTGTGCGCACGGCAGGCAACCGGTGAGCTGAACCCAGGCCCATCACCGAGCCTCCCCGCGCCCCGAGACGGTCCCGTCAAGTGTCTGACCGGACACATCGCGTCGCCGGGTGTCGGGGGTGCTGCTTAGGGTCAGCGGGTGAGTGCT
Organism: Amycolatopsis nivea; assembly: GCF_004522235.1. Taxonomy (GTDB): domain Bacteria; phylum Actinomycetota; class Actinomycetes; order Mycobacteriales; family Pseudonocardiaceae; genus Amycolatopsis; species Amycolatopsis nivea. The sequence continues at coordinate 10,896 of NZ_SDLT01000004.1, read as the reverse complement.
TTATGACCTGGTGGCATGCCGTCGTCATCTTCATTGCCGGGATGTGGGCCGGGACGATCAACACCGTCGTCGGTTCCGGGACGCTCGTGACCTTTCCGGTGCTCGTCGCGCTGGGGTATCCGCCGGTGACGGCTACGACGTCGAACGCGGTCGGGCTCGCGCCGGGGACGATCAGCGGGGCCTATGGCTACCGGCATGAGCTGGTCGGCTACTGGCCGCAGGTGGTGCGGTTCGCGGTCGCCTCGTTCTTCGGGGCCATCGGCGGCACCGTTCTCCTGCTGACGCTGCCCAAGGACGCCTTCGAGAAGATCGTTCCGGTGCTCGTCGGGCTCGCCGTCGTGCTCGTGATCGTTCAGCCGAAGGTGTCGAAGTGGGTGCAGAAGCGCCGCGAGGCCAACGGGCGCGAGCATCACGCCGGGCCGTTGCTGTTCGGGCTGCTGTTCGTCATCGGCATCTACGGCGGTTACTTCACCGCCGCGCAGGGCGTGATGATGATGGCCGTCATGGGCATGCTGCTGTCCGAACCGCTGCAGCGGCTCAACGGCGTCAAGAACGTGCTGTCCGCGGTCGTGAACATCGTCGCCGGCACGATTTACGCGTTCGTCGCCCCGGTGAGCTGGCCGGTGATCGGGCTGCTCGCGCTCGGGTCCACGATCGGCGGGCAGCTCGGGGCCAGGATCGGCCGCAAGCTGCCGCCCACCGTGTTGCGCGGCGTGATCGTCGTGATCGGGCTCGCCGCGGTCGTGCAGCTGGTGCTCAAATAGCGCGGAATTCCTTGGCCGCGGCCAGGAACAGGTCGTTCTCCTCCGGCGTTCCGATCGTCACGCGCGCGCCCTCGCCGGGGAACGGGCGCACGACCAGCTTCCGGTCCAGCATGTGTTCGGCGAAGGCCGCGGTGGCATCGCCGAGCGGGAACCACACGAAGTTCGCCTGGGTCGGCGGGATCTCGTAGCCCATCTCCAGCAACGCGTCCCGCACGCGGGTGCGCTCGGAGATGATTTCCTGGCACCGGGCGAGCAGTTCGTCCTCCGCGTCGAGCGACGCGATCGCGGCCACCTGCGCGATGCTGTTCACCGAGAACGCCACGTACACCTGCTGCAGCGCCTGCGCGATCGGCTCCGGAGCCACCGCGTAACCGACCCGCAGCCCGGCGAGTCCGTACGCTTTCGAGAACGTGCGCAGCACCGCCACATTGCTGTGCGTCCGCGTGAACTCGACGCCGTCCGGCACCTCGGGGTCGGTGACGAATTCCTTGTACGCCTCGTCCAGCACCACGAGCACGTGCGGCGGCACCGCTTCGAGGAACCGCTCGATCTCGTCCCGGTGCAGCACGGTGCCGGTCGGGTTGTTGGGGTTGCAGACGAACACCAGCTTCGTGCGGTCGGTGATCCGCGCCAGCATCGCGTCGAGGTCCAGCCCGTGCTCCGGCGTCAGCGGAACCTTCACGCCCGTCGCGAGCGCCACCTGCACCACGATCGGGTAGGCCTCGAACGACCGCCAGCCGAACAGCACCTCGTCGCCGGGACCGCACAGCGCCTGGATCATCTGCTGGCACAGCGAAACCGAACCGCAGCCGATCGCGAGGCGTTCGGCAGGCACGTCCAGCCGCCGCGAAAGCCGCTCGCGCAAAGCCTGGGAACCGTTGTCCGGGTAGCGGTTCACTCCGGTGACCGCAGCCGTGATCGCCGCCTGGACGCTCGGCAGCGGACCGCCGGGCACCTCATTGCTCGCGAGCTTGACGGCCCCTTCGATCGTCCGGCCAGGGACGTACTTCGGCAACGAATCGAGGTCAGGGCGGGGGGCGAGGGACGGCATCGTCGGAACTCCTCGGTTTTCACGGGACGACGGGGTCACCGTATCTCGCCCCGGCGGATCCGGAAAGGTTCCCAATGTTCACCCAGAGGTGATTGCATGAGGCGATGACGTCGACGACCACCGTGGATCACCAGCGTACCGACGGCAGCACCCTCCGCCTCACCTTCGCCGAACCCGACGGCGCTCTTCGCGGCGGCCTGGTGGTCCTGCACGAGGGCGACGGGGTCACCGACGGCGTCCTGCTGCTGGTCAAAAGCCTTGCCGGCGAAGGCTGGCTCACCGTCACCCCGCACATCGAATCCGGCGAAAAGCTCACCCAGCGCGACCTGCTCGACGCCACCGACCGCACGCTCGAATGGCTCACCGACCGCGGCGTCGAGGCCGACCTGCGCGGCGTCGTCGGCTTCGACCTCGGCGGCACGGCGGCGCTGGTAGTCGCCTCGCACCGCAAGTTCGGCGCGGCGGTGAGCGTCGGCGGCCAGGCGGTGGCGGAACTGCCGAAGCTGCTGGAAATCGCCGGACGCGTGACCAGCCCGTGGCTCGGCATGTACGGCGATGCCGGGGACGAGGCGGGCGAGGCCGAGGTGGAGCAGCTGCGCGAGGCCGCGGCGTCGGCCAAAGTCGCGACGAACGTCGTGCACTATCCGGGTGCCAACCACCGCTTCGACGCCGATCCCAGCGCGGCGGAAGAGGCTTGGCAGCGCACCCTCGACTGGTTCAACGCGCACCTCCGCTGATCTTCGGCAGCACCCTTGACGGGTCGCTGCGCACTCGCATAACGTTCCGATCCGGATCGAAACGTTAACGCGAGAGGAACCACCTGTGAAAGCGGTGCTTGTCGAACCCCAGCAGCGACTCGTCCTGGCCGATACCCCTGACCCGGCTCCTGGCCCAGGGCAAGCCGCCGTCGAGGTCGAGGCCATCGGCGTCGGCTACTTCGACATCATGAATCTGCGGAATGGCACCACCTCAGTGCCGGGCGTCGAGGTCGTCGGCCGGATGCGGGACGGGCGGAGAGTGCTGGCGCTGGTCCTTTCCGGCGGCTACGCCGAGCAGGTCGTCGCCGACGCGGACCAGCTGTACCCCGTGCCCGAAAACCTCGATCCGGCCGACGCGGTCGCTCTCGGCGTGAACGCGATGGTCGCCGAGAGCGCGGTGCATCGGGCTGGGGTGGCACCTGGCGAACGGGTGCTCGTCCGCGGCGCGAGCGGCGGGATCGGCGTGCTCGCGACCCAGATCGCCCACGCTCGCGGTGCCGAGGTCACCGCAGTGACGTCCTCGGCGGAGTACGGCGAACGGCTCCGGACTCTCGGTGCCGCGAAAATCGTCGACCGCACCCGCGAGCGTCCCGAGGAGACTTACGACGTCATCATCGACACCGCGGCTGGACCGCAGGTCCGGGAGCATCTGGAACTGTTGCGCCCCAACGGTCGCTATGTCCTTTGTGGAGGAACGGCGGGTGTCCCGGAACCGGAAGCGTTCGAGCCGCTGATGCGCGATTTCCACAAGTCGCCGACGTTGTTCGCGTTCAGCCTGACCTCGGTGCCGCCGGAAGAACGCCGGAAGTCGTGGGACCGCGTCCTCGAGCTCGTGGAAGACGGTCAGCTCGCCGCCGTGCGCGACCAAACGTTCCCGCTCGCCGGCGCCGCGGCTGCCCTCCAGCACGTGGAGCAGGGGAAATCGTTCGGTAAGGTCGTGCTGCTCAACGGATAGCGGGAGAATTCATGGCGCGCCAACGCGACGAGCGGATCGACCACGCCGTGCTGGTCGCGGTGTGCGAACTGGTCCGGGAATCCGGCTATTCGGCGCTGACCATGGAGGCCATCGCCCAGCGCGCGGGCACCACCAAACCCGCCATCCGGCGCCGGTGGAAAAGCCAGAAACACGTGGTGGTCGCCGCACTGGCGGAGGCGCGCACCGGGATCGCGGAGATCGACACCGGGTGCACCTGCTGCGATCTCGTCGGCCACCTCGACGCACTCCGGATCGGCCTGGAGGACCCGGTCTTCGGCCGCGTCCTCCCGGCGCTGGCCGTTGACCTGGCGGACGACCCGGAGCTGCGGGAGGACTTCCTGACCTCGTTCTGGGCCCCGCGCCGGGAGGCCTGCGTCGTTTCCCTGCGCAAGGCCGAGGAGCGCGGGGACCTCCAGTCCGGCCAGGACGTCGACCTGCTGCTGGACCTGTTCGCCGCCCCCGTCGTGTTCCGCGCGCTGTTCGGGCACCAGGACCTGACCCGCGAGTTCGTCCTTGACGTCGTCCGCGCGCTGCTGTCCGGGGTGGGCACGGTCGAAAAAGGACTTTGCGCGCATGCCGGGGTTAGCATCGGCGAGTGACCGAGAACGCCGCTGTTCCCGAGGTGCTTTGGCGACCCGACCCGAACCGGGTCGCTGACTCGAAGATCGAGGCCTTCCGCCGATGGCTGCGCGAGCAGCGCGGCGTCGACCTGGCCGATTACGCCGACCTGTGGCACTACTCGGTCGAGCACGTTCCGGAGTTCTGGACCGCGGTGGCGGAGTTCTTCGGCGTGCGCTGGCACGAACAGCCACGGGAAATCCTGTCCGGCGCGATGCCGGACGCGAAATGGTTCGACGGCGGCACGCTCAACTACGCCGAGCACTCGCTGAGCCCGGGCACCGGCGGGGCCACGAAGGCCGACGACGAACTCGCGGTGATTTTCCACCGCGAGGACGGGCTCGCCGAGCAATTCACCTACGGCGACCTCCGCGCGCACGTTGCCGCCGCGCGCGCCGCGTTGCGTGCTTTCGGGGTCGGCAAAGGAGATCGCGTCGTCGCGCTCGCGCCGAACTGCCCGCAGACGCTCATCGCTTTCCTCGCCACCGCCAGTCTCGGCGCGATCTGGTCGTCGTGTTCCCCGGACTTCGGGATCCGCGCGATCGCCGACCGGTTCACCCAGATCGAGCCGAAGGTGCTCATCGCGGTCAACGGATATGCTTACAACGGACGGAAATTCGACATCCGGGACACCGTTCAGCAGCTGCGCGACCAGATTCCGTCGATCGAAGCCACCGTTTTGGTGAAATACCTGGGCGACGGGACGCTGGACGGCGTCATCGACTGGAACGCGATGCTCGCCGAACACGCGGGCGGCGAGCTGGCGTACGAGCCGGTGGACTTCGCGCATCCGTTGTGGATCCTGTATTCCTCGGGCACGACCGGGCTCCCGAAGGGGATCGTGCAGGGCCACGGCGGCATCGTCGTCGAACACTTCAAGGCGCTGGGCCTGCAGAGCGGGCTCGAGCCGGGGGACCGGTTCTTCTGGTTCACCACCACCGGCTGGATGATGTGGAACTTCATCGCCTCCGGGCTTCTCGTCGGTGCCACGATCGTGCTGTACGACGGCAGTCCCGGCCATCCGGACCTGAACGCGCTGTGGCATCTGGCCGAACAGCACCGCGTCACCTACTTCGGCACGTCCGCGCCGTTCATCCAGAGCTGCCTCAAAGCGGGTCTCGCCCCGGCCGAACGCTACGACCTCAGCGCGCTGCGCGTGGTCGGCTCGACCGGTTCGCCGTTGTCCTCCGAGGGTTTCCGCTGGATCGCCGACGCGATCGGCCGGGACGTGCAGATCTGCTCGGTCTCCGGCGGCACTGACCTGTGCGCGGCGATCGTCGCGGCCGCGCCGGACGTTCCGGTGTGGCTCGGCGAACTGTCCTGCCGCGCGCTGGGCGTGGCCGCGGCGGCGTTCGACGACCACGGCGAGCCGGTGGTCGAGGAGGTCGGGGAGCTGGTGATCACCGAACCGATGCCGTCCATGCCGGTCTCGTTCTGGAACGACCCGGACGGTTCCCGGCTGCGCGAGGCGTACTTCGACACGTACCCGGGTATCTGGAGGCATGGCGATTGGGTCAAGATCACGCGCCGCGGTTCGGCGGTGGTCTACGGCCGCAGCGATTCGACGCTCAACCGCGGCGGCGTCCGGATGGGCACCGCCGAGTTCTACCGGGTCGCGGAAGGGTTCGCCACGGTCGCCGACTCGCTCGTCATCGACACGTCGGCGGCGGGCAACGAAGACGGGCAGCTGCTGTGTTTTCTCGTACTCGCGCCGGGCGCGAAGCTCGAAGAGGTAGAGCCTGACCTGCGGAAAGAGATTCGCGGTGCGCTGTCGCCACGACACGTACCCGATCGGTTCCTGGTCGTTTCCGAGATTCCCCGTACGTTGAACGGTAAGAAGTGCGAAGTACCAGTGAAGCGGATTCTCTCCGGAGTCGCGCCGGAGAGGGCGGTGAGCACGGACGCGCTGGCCAACCCGGCCGCGCTGGCCCCCTTTGTGGAGCTCGCCGCGGAGTGAACGCGCCAACGGGGGGAAGCATGGCAGGGCCGTGCGTGTTGCACGCGTGGTGACGGGGACACGCGCGCAGCACACTTGGCAGGCGGCAGGCGTCACGTCGGTCGTCGCGATCACGTGGGTGACCAGGCTGGCCGGGCTGCTGGCGATCGTGTCCACGGTCGTCCCGGTGGGCCGCGACGTGCGCGGGCACGTCGCCAAATGGCTGGAACTGCCGAGCGAAGCGACCACCGCGGCGGCCGCTGTGGCACTGGTCACCGGTGTGTTGCTGATCATGCTCGCGGCCGGGCTCCGGCGCCGCAAACGCCGCGCTTGGCAGCTGGCGGTCGGCTTCGCCGCGCTGCTGGCGCTGTCCCACCTCGGGCTGCGGCACGTTTTCGGCGCCGGCGTGGTGTCGATGGTGCTGCTCGCTGGGCTTCTCGGCACGCGGCGGTACTTCGTCGCCCGCCCGGACCCGACCGTCGGCCGCTGGCGCGCGCTGCGGGTGCTGCTGCAACTGGTGCTGGCCGGGTTCGTGCTCAACTTCGCGCTGCTGTCGGTCGCGCCAGCCCGGATGCTCGACCCGCTGAGCTTCGCCGACCGGCTGTCCCAGTCCGCGCTCGCGCTCACCGGCGTCAGCGGGCCCGCGGTGTTCCACGAGATGTGGTTCGAGGACCTGTCCGCGTCGATCGGGCTGATCTTCAGCATCACCGGCGTGCTGGTGTCGGCGTACTTCCTGCTGCGCTCGGCCGAACCCGCGCCGGAGCTGTCCGACGACGAACTCGCGCGGCTGCACGAGTTGCTGAAGCAGCACGGGGAGCGGGATTCGCTCGGCTACTTCGCGCTGCGCCGCGACAAGTTCGCGGTCTTCTCCAAGACCGGCAAGGCGGCCGTCACCTTCCGCGTGATCGCCGGCGTCGCGCTGACCTCGGCCGACCCGCTCGGCGACCACGAGGCCTGGCCCGGCGCGATCGAGGAGTACCTGGACATCTGCCAGCGCAACGCCTGGGTGCCCGCCGCGATGGGCGCGTCCGAACTGGGCGCGACGGTGTGGGCCCGGTTCGGCCTGGAGGTACTGGAAATCGGCGACGAGGCGGTCGTCGACACCCAGACGTTCACGCTGGAAGGCCGCGTGATGCGCGGCGTACGGCAGGCGGCGTCGCGGACGAAGCGGGCCGGCTACAAGGTCCTGGTGCGCCGGGCCGAAGACCTGCGTCCCGGCGAGCTGCCCGAGCTGGTGCACCTTGCCGCCACCTGGCGCGGCACCGAAACCGAACGCGGGTTCTCGATGGCGCTGGGCCGCATGGGCGACCCAGGTTCGGTGATCGTCACCGCGGAACAGGGCGGACGCGTCCGAGGCGTGCTGCAGTTCGTGCCGTGGGGCGAGCGGGGCCTGTCGCTGGACGTGATGCGCCGGGACCGCACCGTCGACAACGGCGTGAACGAGCTGATGATCTCGGAGCTGCTGCTGTACTCCCGCGAGCACGACATCGACCACGTGTCGCTGAACTTCGCCGCCTTCCGCGCCCTGATGGAACAGGGCCAGCGCATCGGCGCGGGCCCGGTCGCGCGCCTTTCGGCGAAAGTCCTGCACTTCTTCTCGCGCTGGATCCAGATCGAAAGCCTCTACCGGTTCAACGCCAAGTTCCAGCCCCGGTGGGTCCCGCGGTATCTCGTCTACCCCGGCGTCGGATCCCTCCCGCGCGTCGGCATCGCCACCTTCGAAGCCGAGGGCCTCGGCGGCCGTTCTCCCTGGTTGCGGCGGGTGCTGCAGCGTTGAGGGGGGTGCCTTCCGGAGGGGCTGGAGGGGTGTGTAACCTATCTGAGCAGTGGTCGTTAGGACCCAGGAGGCTTCGCCTAGTCTGGTCTATGGCGCCGCACTGCTAATGCGGTTGGGGGTAACCCCCCCTCCCGGGTTCAAATCCCGGAGCCTCCGCTGGTGCCTGTTTCGGCAGGTGCTAGGTTAACAACTGAACACGCGCCCGTAGCTCAGCTGGATAGAGCATCTGACTACGGATCAGAAGGTCAGGGGTTCGAATCCCTTCGGGCGCACTGTCTGGTCGAGACAGTAGGAAACCCCCCCTCGTACGAGGGGGGGTTTCCTTTTTCTGCCCATACGCGCGCTGGAGAGTGGACCCATTAAGTTGATCTTGGTCCGCAGTCTGGTCCACCAACGTTGCTACCGTGATCTTCATGACCACGAGGGTAGGCGAAGGGGCACGGAAACGCGGAAGCATCCGCCGGCACCGTGACACGTTCCAGGTTCGGATTTCCCTCGGGAAGGACCCCGCAACGGGCGAATGGATCGTGCTGACCGACTCGGTGACCATCGAGCGGCCAGGCAACGAACGGTCCGAGCGAGCGGCCTGAAAGGAAGCCGAGAAGGGCCGTACGCGGGTGCAGGGCGAATCGGATTCCCTCAAGGTCGCGACGAGGGCAACCTTCGGCGCGCTCCTCGATCAGTGGCTCCCGCAGGCTGAGATCGACGCCACAACGCGGATGAACTACGAGTGGATGATCCGCGACCACATTCGCCCAGTGCTCGGCGACGTGCCGCTCGTACTGTTGCTACGCGACGCGTTCGCGCCGCTGGAGGCGTTTACGCCGATCTCCGGCGTTGCCGGAAGCGGTGCGACGGGAAGCCGTTCATCGAGCATCGGGCCGATGGTCCGCACCAATGCCGCACAGTGCGGCACCGTCGGTCCCGGGGTCGGCCGCAGTCAGATTGGGCGACGGCCCACAACTGGGAATCCGCCGGGTGCGTGGTAACCGAATGCCAGCCGCACAAGTGCAAGCCCTATGCCGCCTCTTCGGCCCGGTCGGTGCACGCGATCATCAGCGGAGCGCTGAGCGCAGCTCTCCGCTGGAACCACATCCCCTCCAACCCGGCGCCGGCGGTGAAGTTGCCGGCGAAGCGCAAGCAGCAGCCGCGACCACCGTCCAGTGCGGACATAGCCCGGATTATCGAGGCCGCGCACGAAAGCAGTCCGGAGTGGGGACGTACGTCTGGCTGTCAGCTGTCACCGGCGTACGACGAGGCGAAGTCGTGCGCAGCGATGGGAGGACATCGACCTGGACGCCACCGTGGTAATCCTTGACGAGAACTACGTTCGCGGGCCGGACGGCATGATTCTGAAGGATACGAAGACGCGCCAGGGCCGTCGTCTTTCCCTCGACTCGGACACCGTGACCCTGCTTCGGCAGCATCGCGAGGCCGCGATTGAGCAGTTGGCCGGGCTGGACCTCGCGCTGACGGGCAAAACGTGACTCTTCTCGGACAAGCCTGATCTCAGCAAGCCGCGGGATCCGAGCTCGCCCACACGCAAGTACGCGCGGCTCGCCGCAAAGCTATCCATCGAGACACAGCTCAAAGAGTTGCAGCACTACTCGGCGACGGAACTTCTCACCTCTGGCACCGACCTTCGAACGGTCGCTGGCAGGCTGGGACGCGGCGAGGGCACGACAACGCTGCCGGCACTACGCGGCTTGGCGCGGTGCGGCAGACCGAACTGCAACCGACGCGATCGGCAGCCGTATGCCTAAGCTCCGGCGACGTGCCGCACCGAGCATGGAATAGCGTCTTACAGGACGACGCAAGCCAGCGCTTTGTCGTCGCTGACCTTCGCGCGCGGGAGCAATCGGCCGTCGGGGTCGACTTCATGTTCCCATCTAGCGCACTCTGCGAGCGTCCGTTGAAGCACTGGCGCAGGTTGGCGGGCGAGTTGTGTCCAGTTCACAAGTCCTAAGTGGAGCATGGTCCGTGGTTTCCGCGATCCAGTAACCGCCAGGTCGATTTCGACGTTTGTGTTGTTCTCGCTGCAGTTCCGCGAGCAATCCGCGATGCTTCGTGTCGTAGCCGTGTCCCGCGGCGATGTGCTCGCGATATGCCCGATGTTGGGGTATGCCAGGATTCGCACGGCGCGAGCGTCCTCGCCCAGCGCGGTAGCAGCTGCTCGACGACCTCGCCCGCGCAGAGGAGAACCGGTGACCTTCACTCTGTACGGCGAGTTCGTCGGGTTCGGCGGCAGCTCCCACGTCGACCTGTACGTTGTGGGGCAACGCCGCGACATAACGTCGGCGAGGGAAATGAGGCCGCATGCGATTCGCCTCCTGCGAGCCGGCGCGTGAGAATGGAGTGGGACCTTGCCATCAGACTTTGACCGATCGCCTGCTCGGCGGGGTCTACGTCTCCTGTAATTGGCATGACCACTGGGCCGCATTTCTCGAGCGCTACCGGACGAGCATGTGCACGATGTTCAGACACGCGAAGACATCGCGCTGCACATGCTCGCCGCGCTTACGTGGGCCCGGTTCCTCAATGACTGGTGCCAGGGAAAAGATGGACGAGGAGAGCTTCCAGGGTATAGAGACTCCCGAGCGGAGGTTTAAGTGTTACTCAACGCGGCGCGATAGGTGACGAACCATGGGATTCACCAGTTAACGGCAATTACGGTCGCGTACGGAGTGATGAGTTTTCCCACCGACTGGAGCAGGGGGCTGCTCGGCTGGTTCAGTGGGGTCCGCTGGCTTCCGAAGGAGCAGCTGCCGCCAGAGGAAGAGGGACGCGACAAAGCTCAAAAGCGGTACCGTGCTGACTACGAGAGGTGCTTTGCCAGCAACGACATCGGGCCTGCGCTTGCGCAGATCCGCACCTGGTTCGAGCGACAGGTCCGCTAAGTGCATCCCGCGCCGGGATCAGCGCGAACAACTCCAGCCGCGTGAGCAAGGCGGCCCAGGGCTGCTGGGACGGGGGGAGCATTGAGGTTCACCCCGAACGGTGGACAGGGGCTTACGAG